>NZ_JHZK01000001.1 GCF_000688515.1 Afifella pfennigii DSM 17143
AAGCCGGGCTGGCTCCGACATGGTAGAGCCGGGCCGCATGGCTCTCAAGGCCGCCGACGATCTCGCGCAGGCTCTGAGCCCCCGACAATTGCCCATAGAGCAAGGCCACGAACTGGCTCTTGGTCGACAGCCGACGCACATGCTTGTCCGCATGGTGCTTGTCCACAAGCCGTTCGAACACGCCCCAGGGAACATGCTTCAAGACGTCGTGGAAAACGCTATTGTGGTGCCGCACGGTGTTGCTCCCTCGCGTCCGGAAGACGCGCCAAACGTCTGAACACGAGTAGAATCAACACCGTGCGCTCAGTCCACAAAATTAAACCGGACAGCCGTGGGCTTGACCCGGCCATCCATGCCAGGGCGCCCGCAGCGGTGTATGGAGGTGCGTACCGCGAGCGCCCCGCACACCCCACCCTCCGGGGCCCCACCCCTATGCGACAGCCCCTTGCCGCGAGCCGGCCCCTCGACGCCGGCCTGCGATTGTGCTTGTTCTGACGCAAGCGACTTCCCACCGACACGCCCGCCCCGACATCTCTTGGTTCGGAGAATGTCGGCCATTGCGCACACATCCCAATCCGTATAAACTTATCTTTATATCTTTCTAGAAAACCGAGCCGACATGGAGCTAGCCGCCCTTTCCCGCGCCGCGCAGGCGCTCGCCGACGAGACCCGTCTTCGCCTTCTCGCCCTGCTGGCGGAGGGCGAGCGGCCGGTCAAGGAGCTGGTGGAGGTCGTCGGCCAGTCGCAGCCGCGCATTTCCCGCCACCTGAAGATCCTGACGGAGGCCGGCCTTATCTGCCGCACGCCGGAAGGCGCGCATGTCTATTACCGGCTCGCCGGCGAGGGCGCCGCCACCGCTTTGTCGCGCGCCGCCCTTTCGCTTCTGGCCGAGAGCGCCGAGGAGCCTTCGCTGCGCCGCGACCGCGACCGGCTCGCCCTCATTCGCGCCCGCAATCAGGCCGCGGCCGAGCGCTACTTCGCCGAGCATGCGGCCGAATGGCATCGCCTGCGCTCCCTGCATGTGCCGGAGGGCGAGGTGGAGAAGGCGATCCGCGCCGCCCTTGGCAAGAAGCGCTTTCGCGCCCTCCTCGATATCGGCACCGGCACCGGCCGCATGCTGGAGCTTCTGGCCGACCGCGCCGAGCGCCTTACCGGCCTCGACAGCTCGCCGCAGATGCTCTCCCTGGCGCGCGCGCATCTGGAGCGCACCGGCCTTTCCAGGGCGCAGCTTCGTTCCGGCGACGCTTTGGCCCTGCCGCTGCCGCGCGGCGCCTTCGATCTCGTGGTGCTGCACCAGGTTCTGCACTTCCTCGACGATCCGGCGGCGGCGATCGCGGAGGCGGTGCGCGTTCTGGCCCCCGGCGGCACGCTTCTCATCGTCGATTTCGCCCCCCACCATGCCGAGTTCTTGCGCGAGGAGCACGCGCATCGCCGTCTCGGCTTTTCCGACCGCCAGCTTCAGGCCTGGCTTTCCGATGCCGGCCTTGCGGCCCCGCATCTTCAACATCTAGCGCCGCATGCAGGCGGCACCGAGGAGCTTACCGTCACCATTTGCACCTCCCTGAAAGCCCATTGCGCCCACGAGCCCGGCACGGCCGCCGGAGGCACGGCATGAGCGACAAGGACAAAGCCATGGAACTCTCCTTCGAGTTCTTCCCGCCGAAGAACGACGAGCAGACCGCCACCTTCCGTCAGGCGGCGGAGCGGCTGGCCGCCTTCGCGCCCGATTTCGTCTCCGTCACCTATGGCGCGGGCGGCTCCTCCAAGGAGCGCTCCTTCGCCGCCGTGGAGCTGCTCATTGCCGAGCTCAAGCTGAAGGTCGCCGCGCATCTGACCTGCGTTTCGGCCTCCTGCGCGGAGGTCGACGAGGCGATCGAAACCTTCCAGCGCATCGGCGCCACCCATTTCGTCGCCCTGCGCGGCGACCCGCCGGAGGGACCGGGCACGCCCTATTACGCCCACCGCGAAGGCTATGCCGACACCGCCGACCTCATCCGCGGGCTGAAGCGCATCGCCGATTTCGAGATCTCCGTCAGCGCCTATCCCGAGCGCCATCCGGAGAGCCCGAACTGGCAGACCGAGCTCGATATCTTGAAGCGCAAGGCGGATGCCGGCGCCGACCGCGCCATCACCCAGTTCTTCTACGACAACGACGATTTTGAGCGTTACCGGGACCGGGTGCGCGCCGCCGGCATAGACATCCCCATCGTGCCAGGCCTGTTGCCGGTGAACCGCTTCGCTTCGGTGGAGAAATTCGCCGGCAAATGCGGCGCGCGCATTCCCGACAGCCTGCGCCCCCTCGCCGCTCTTTCGGGCGAGGCGCATTTTGAGGCGGCCGTGGAGCTTTGCGCCCGCCAGATGCAGGATCTGGCCCGCCGCGGCGTGCCCGGCTTCCACATCTACACGCTCAACCAGCACCGCCTGGTGACGCAGGTCTTGCGCGCCGCCGGTCTGAACGGCGGCAGCAGCGCCGCCCGCCGCGCCGCCTGAGCGGCACCCCCCAGCGGGACATGGCCATTGGGACATGGCCATTGGGACATGGCTGGCGGGACATGGCTGGCGGGAAACGGCTGGCGGCACCTGGCGAGCGACACATGGCTTCCGGGCTTCCGGGCTTCCAGACCGGGCCGAAAGGGCCCGGTTGCCAAGCTGCTCGCGAGATAGGCTAGGCTACTCGCCAGATAGGTTGTCGGCCAGATAGCCAGATAGATTGTCGGCCGACTAGATTGTAGGATTGTCAGCTGACCGCGCTCACAGAGCGCCCACCACAATGGCGCAGATGAAGACGAACGCGGACAGGAAAGCGATCGTATTCAAGGATCGTGTCAGGCTCATGATCAGCCTCCCGCATCATTACGACTAAAGTTTACAGCCAAACGATGCTCGGCGGAACGATTTTTGTCGCTGCGGCGCATCGCAGCAAGTTGCAAACCTGCAACGTCAAACAGGTTTCGTGAATCGCGTCAGCCGCTTATCGTTTGATGCAGTGCCAAAAGCTTGATGGCGCAGATGGGGAAATCCTATGGAGGTCGGCCCCCCTTTCGGGCATGATGGGAGCCTCGTCACTGAGGTGAATTGAAACCGCCATGCCCTTTCTTGTCCGATTCCTCGTCCGTCACGCCCTGATCGGCTCGCTCATCGGCTGGAGTTTCCTCGCCATCCTCTTCGCCTTCGACACCGGCGGCCTTTTCACCCTCATCATGAACGCCGCCAGCCCCTGGCTGCCGCTCCTGCTGCTGGCGGTCTTCTTCGCCATCACCTTCGGCAGCGCCGCCGTCGCCAGCGCCGTGCTGATGGGGCTCGACGGCGAGGAGGGCACGCCGCCGGGCCGGCGCAGCCCCTTCCCTGCCTTCCTGCTGCCGCGCCCGCGCGCCGGTGAGCCGCAAGCCGTGCCGGTGAGAGCTTCGGGCAACGGCAAGGTACGCCACCGCGCGATATAACCTTCGATAAAGGGTCTTCGCCCCAAGGCCTCGGCCTGCTACATCGCGGGCCGCGATTCCTTCCGGCCTGGGGCAAGACCATCAAGACCTTTGCCAATGCACGCGAGGCCGCGCTGGAGATGAGACCGGATGTGCCGGTCTACTGCTTCCATCCTGCGGTGCTTGCCGAAGATGCCCGCCATTTCGTCGGCGCCTTTCCCGGCAAGACGGCCTATGCCGTCAAGACCAATGGCGAGCCCTTCGTCCTGGAGGAGATCGCGCGCGCCGGCGTCAAGGCCTTCGATGTGGCCAGCCCCGCCGAATTCGCCGCCGCCCGCGCCGCCGCGCCCGATGCCGAGCTTCTCTACATGCATCCGGTCAAGGCGCAGTCCGATATCCGCCTGGCGCTGGAGACCTACGGCATCCGCACCCTCGCCCTCGACCACGAGGACGAGGTCGCCAAGATCCTTAGGATCGTGCGCGGCATCGATATCGACCCGGCCGACATCACCCTCTTCGTGCGCCTGCAGACCAAGGGCTCGGCCGCCTACGAACTGTCGAAGAAGTTCGGCGCCGCGCCCGGCCACGCCGTGGAGCTCCTGCAGCGCATCAGCGGCATCGGCTTCAGGCCGGCGCTCGCCTTCCATGTCGGCAGCCAGATCGAGGATCCGGAGGTCTACGAGCGGGCGCTCGCCTCGGCCGATTGGGTGCGCTCGCGCGCCGGCGTGGAGCTTGCGGCCCTTGATGTCGGCGGCGGCTTTCCCGCCTCCTACGGCCACGACCCGCGTCGCAAGAAGCCGGATATGCCGAGCTTCGATGAGATCATGGAGCGGCTGCGCGCCGATCTCGTCGAATGGGGCTTTTCCGACCTGCCGCTCATTGCCGAGCCGGGCCGGGTCATCGTCGCCCGCTCCGTCTCCCTCATCGTGCGCGTGCTCCTGAAGAAGGGCAAGCGCATCTACATCAACGACGGCATCTGGGCCTCCTTGTCGGATTCCTGGACCGGCAAGATCACCCTTCCCGCCCGCTTCATCCCCGATCCCGCCCGCCGTCGCCGCTCCGGCGATCCGGCGAGGATCGCCCCCTTCAAGGTGTGCGGCGCCACCTGCGATTCGGTCGATATCCTGTCGCGTCCCTTCTGGCTGCCGGAGACGATCGATACCGGCGATTGGATCGAGATCGGCCATATCGGCGCCTATTCGCTGGCGCTGCGGACGCGCTTCAACGGCTTCTATCCCGATACCGTCGTCAGGGTGGAGAAGCCCTTCCATGCCGGCGAGAAGCCGGAGGGCTTTGCCTCGCTGGAGACGATGGCGGATTAGAGCGCGCTAGCCCTCTTGCGGCGCCGCCTCGGGCGCCGGCTCCGCCCGCCGCGCCAGCACCTTGTCGATGCGCCGCCCGTCGAGATCGACCACCTCCAGCACCCAGCCCTGCCAACGCAGGCTCTCGCCGGGCTTCGGTATATGCTGCAACTCGTTGAGGACGAGCCCCGCCAGCGTCGCGAAGGTCGCTTTGGGCTCCACGCTCGTCCCCAGCACGTCCTGCAGGCGGTCGACCGGGATGGCCCCGTCCAGGAGCCAGCTGCCATCCTCGCGCTGCACCGCATCCGGTTCATCGTCGCCCGGATGCTCCGGCAAATCGCCGGCAATGGCGGTGAGGATGTCGTTGGGCGTGACGATGCCCTCGAACGAGCCGTATTCGTCGACGACCACGGCGAGATGCGTGCCGGAGGAGCGAAAGAGCTCCAACAGGCGCAGGACCGATAGCGTCTCGGCGACATAGAGCGGCTGCTGCAGAACGGTGGCAAGCTCCGCCGGCGCTTCGCCCGGAGCGGCGGGAAGCACGTCCTTCACATGCACGAAGCCGGCCAGATCGTCGACATCCTGGCCGCTGACGGGATAGCGCGAATGCCCGCTCTCGCGCATGATGGAGAGGACCCTGTCCAAGTCCTGGTCGAGCGATAAGGTCACCGTCATCGTGCGCGGCACCATCACGGAGCGCACCGTCCGGTCGGCCAGGCGCAGGACGCCGTTGATCATGTCGCGCTCGGCCGGCACGAAGACGCCCGCCTCCGCGCCCTCCGCGATCAGCGCCTTCACCTCCTCCTCGGTGATGTGGCTGTCGCCGCTCGCCCGCACGCCCAGGAGCCGCAGCATCCCTTCCGTCGATAGCCGCAGGAACCAGACGACCGGGGCCGCCAAGAGGGAGAGCAGCCGCATCGGCCGGGCGACGAGGGCGGCGATGCGTTCCGCATGGGTGAGCGCGATGCGCTTGGGCACCAGCTCGCCGATTATCAGCGACAGATAGGTGATGGCCACCACCACCAGCACGAAGGCGATTTCGTCCGCCGCCTGCGCCGGGAAGGAGAGGCGCTCCAGCCCTTCGGCGAGCGGCGCGGCGAAGACGCTGCCGCCATAGGCGCCGGCGAAGATGCCCACCAGCGTGATGCCGATCTGCACGCTGGACAGAAATCCGGTGGAATCCTCCAGGAGCCGCAGCGCGGTGCGGGCGCCGCGGCTGCCCCCTTCCGCCATCTGCCGCAGCCGCACGGCGCGCGAGGAGACGATGGCAAGCTCCGACATGGCGAAGAAGCCGTTGAGGAGGATGAGGAAGAGAACGATCAGAAGCTGCCAGACCAAAGGTTATTCTTCCGCTTGTGTAGCCATGGGAATGCTTCGAGCGCCGCCATTGTCGTGCGGGCGGCGTCCGCGGACTGGTGCGCGGGGCTTGCTCGGGCCATGGCATCTCCTGCGCGGGAAATCCAGCCGCCTCGTCCGATTACGCCAGAATCAGCTTGTCGTCGTCGATCTGCTTGCCGATGGCCTTGCCGAAGAGGTTGGAAAGGTCCTGCACCGTCAGCTTCGCCCTCTCCTCTTCGGTGAAGTCGAGCACGATGCGGCCGGAATCCATCATGATGGTGCGGTGGCCGACGGCAAGCGCGTCGCGCATGGAATGCGTCACCATCAGCGTCGTCAGCTTGCGCGTCTCCGCGATCTCGGTGGAGAGCGCCAGCACCTTGGCCGCGGCCCCCGGATCGAGCGCCGCCGTGTGCTCGTCGAGGACGAGGATCTTCATCGGCAGGAGCGTCGCCATCAACAGGCTGATCGCCTGGCGCTGCCCGCCCGAAAGCGTGCCGACCGGCTGGGTCATGCGGTCTTCCAGGCCGATCTCCAGCTTCGCCACCTGCTCGGCCAGCCATTGCCGGTTCTTGCGCGAGCCGAGCGCGTTCTTCAGGCCGCGGTTTCTGCCGCGCGAGGCCGCGAGCGCGAGATTTTCCTCGATGGAGAGCGAGGAGCAGGTGCCGAGGCGCGGCTCCTGGAAGACGCGGCCGACATGCATGGCTCGCCTCGCCGGCTTCCAGCCCGTCACGTCCTCCCCGCCGAGATACACCCGGCCCCCATCGGGCCGCACCGTGCCGACCACCGCCGACAGGAGCGTCGACTTGCCGGCCCCGTTGGAGCCGATGACGGTGACGAACTCGCCCTCGTCGATCTCAAGATCGATATCGCTGAGCGCGCGCACCTCGGTCGGCGTGCCGGCGTTGAAGGTCACGCTGACATCCTTCAGCGACAGCATCATCCGGCCCTCTTGCTGGCGGCGACCGTGCGCGCCGGCGCGGCGGCGGCCTTGCGCCGGCTGCGCTGGGCGCGTCCCTTCGACAGGATTACCGCGATGGCGACGACGATGGCGGTGACGAGATTGAGGTCCTGCGGCTCGATGCCGATGAAGCCGGCGCTCAGCGACATGGCGATGAACAGGCGATAGACCAGCGCCCCGATGATGCAGCCGAGCGTGGCGATGAACACCATGCGCCGGCCCAAGATCGCCTCGCCGATGATGAGGGCGGCAAGACCGGTGACGATGGTGCCGATACCCATGGAAACGTCGGCAACGCCCTGAAGCTGGGCGAACAGAGCGCCCGCCAGCGCCACGAAGCCGTTGCTGAGCGCCATGCCGATCAGCGCCATGCGCCCGACGGCGATGCCCTGCGCCTCGGCCATGGCCGGGTTCTCGCCGCTGGCGCGCAACGCCAGGCCGATTTCCGTCTTCAGGAACCAGTCGGAGATGAGCTTGGCGCCGATGGCGAAGATGCCGATGAGGACGACGTTCGTCCACATCCCGAGATCGATCCAGGATTCGGCGACGTCGAAGACCGTATCGACATTGTAGAGCGGCACGTTCGGCCCGCCCATGATCCTGAGATTGATGGAGAAAAGCGCCACCATCGTCAAAATGCCGGCGAGCAGGTTCATGATGCCGAAGCGCACGTTGAGCGTCGCGGTCACGAGCCCGGCGAGCCATCCGGCGAGGATGGCGAGGCCGGTGGCGAGGAACGGGTCGACACCGGCCGCCAGAGCGGCCGCCGCGACCGCCGCTCCGAGAGGAAAGCTGCCGTCCACCGTCAGGTCGGGGAAGTCGAGCACGCGGAACGACAGGAACACCCCGAGCGCGACGAGGGAGAACAGCAGCCCCGTTTCGAGCGCGCCTATGAAGGCGAAGAGGCTCATCGTCAGCGAATGACCTTCTTCGCCTTGGCGAGCATGTCCTCAGGAATGGTGACCCCCATCTTTTCCGCCGAGGCGGCGTTGAGATGAAGATCCTGGCTCTGCGACACGGCGACCGGGATATCGCCCGGCTTGGTGCCGTTCAGCACTTCTGCGATCATCTCGCCGGACAGGACGCCCATGTCGCGGTAGTTGAAGCCGAGCGCCGCGATGGCGCCGCGATCGACCGAATTCACGTCGGAGGCGAAGACCGGCAGTCCGGCGCGCTCGCCGACCGTGACGACGCCCTCCAGCACCGAGACGACGGTGTTGTCGATCGGCAGGAGCACGGCGTCGGCGCGGCCGACCAGGCTGCGCGCGGCGTCCGCCACCAGCGTCGACTGCGCCGCCGGCGCCTCCACCAGCTCCCATCCGTAGGGCTCCACGGCCTTTCTCAGATCCTCGATCTGCTTCACCGCATTGGCCTCGCCCGGATTGAAGATGATGCCAAGGCGCGTTGTCTCCGGCACGAGCGCCTTGATCATGTCGAGCGTCGGCTCATAGGGCTGCTGGTCGCTGGTGCCCGTCACCATGCCGCCCGGCGCCTCGCGATTGTCGACGAGGCCAGCCCCGACCGGATCGGTGACGGCGGCGAAGACGATCGGCGTCTCTTCCATGGCGTGCTTGACCGCCTGCGCGGAGGGCGTGGAGATGGCCAGGACGACATCGGGATTGAGGCCGGCGAATTCGGAGGCGATCTGCGCCTGCGTCGCCATGTTGCCCTGGGCGCTGCGGGCGACGATCTTGAGGTTCTCGCCCTCCTTGAAGCCGGCCTCGGCAAGGCCCTCGATGGCGCCCTCGCGCACCGCGTCGAGCGCCGGATGCTCGACGATATAGGTGATGGCCAAGGTCTTCATGTCCTGTGCGCCCGCCGCGCCGGCGATCCCGGCGAACAGCGCGGCCAGAGCGGCACGTTTCAGCATGCGCATATGGGCCCCCTTTCATGGGTTGGGAGAAGCGGACATACCGCGTTCCTGGCGGGCTCCGGGGGGCGCACATCCTCCCTTAGCCGGGCGGCGGGGCGGCGTGCCGACCCTCCCCGGCATGGTTCCCGCCGAAGAGATCGCAATTCAACGATTTACCGATAGCATCTCAGGCGGGTCGAGCAACATTTTCGCGCACGCCGGGCTGCGATCGTTCGTCCAAGGCGCCGAAATGCGTTCATCTCAGCATGAATCCCCTTCGCTTGCCGCTTGAAGGCGCCTCTGTCAGGCTGGAGGCATGCGGGCTGCTGTTTTCTCCCTCGCCGGCCTCCTTCTCGCCCTGCCGGCGGATGCCAAGGAGCTGCGAGCCGCCGGCTATTCCTTCTCCGACGAGCTCGGCGGCTTCCGCCTGATCGCCGTCGCCGGCGCCGGCTCGCGCGCCGATCCCTTCGTCATCCGCGAGGCGCTTTTCGGCATCGGCCCGGTCACCCTCACCATTCGCCGCCCCGGCATGCCGCCGGGCTCCCAGATCGGCCGCTGGAACGCCGTTCATATCCGCAAGGTGGTGGAAAACCGCTCCGGGCGCGTCTGGGCGGGCTTCGACATGGAATTGCAGGAACGGCGCGACGTGCCCTCCATCTATGGCGACGGGCTGTCCTTCGATCAGGGTCGGCTCCTGCCCGTCGAAATCGGCTCCGACGTCTTCGCCCGCCACGACCGCCGCTTCGAGCCCTATGACCGGCTGCGCTTCTCTGAAGGCTATGTCGATCCGGCCGGGCAGGCGCGGTTTTCCCTGCACATCACCGATCCGACCCCCACCGCGGTCTTTTATCTGGTGCAGCAGCCCCAGATCCTCTTCGCCTCCAAGGCCGGCGGGCCGCGCCTGGCCGCCGCGTCTTTGCCCTTGCCGCCGCCGCCAGCGCCCTAGCGGATCTTCTGCAACAGCTCCGGCGTCGGCCAGGCATCGGCGGGCATGCCGAGGCGCAATTGCTCCGAACGCACCGCATCGCGCGTCATGGCGCCGAGGATGCCGTCCACCTTGCCGACCTTGTAGCCGCGCCGGGCAAGCGCTTCCTGCAGCTGTTTCATCTGCGCCGCCGACAGGCCGTTGGTGCCGCTTCCCATATTGACGCGCGGCGCGCCGGCGAGGCGGGTGGCCAGATAGGCGGCCGTGGTGGCGTAGACCAGCGACTTGTTCCACTCCAGATAGACATGGAAGTTCGGGTAGGCGAGGAAGGCCGGGCCGTTGCGTCCCATCGGCAAGATCAGCGAGGCGGCAAGGCTTCCCGAAGGCAATTGCCCGGCGCGTGCCTTCACCCCCCATTCGGCCCATTGGCGCACCGGCAGCTCGGTATAGAGCCCGGCTTCCGCCCAGGGCAGGTCGGCCGGCACGATGACCTCCTGCAGCCACGGCTCGCCGGCGCGCCAGCCGAGCTTGCGCAACAGGTTGCCGGCCGTCGCCAGAACGTCCGGCACGCTCTTTTTCAGGTTCACATGTCCGTCGCCGTCGTAATCGACGCCCGATTCCAGATAGTCTGAGGGCAGGATCTGCGTTTGCCCCAGCTCCCCGGCCCAGGCGCCGACCATCTCCCCGCGCGAGAGGTCGCCGCGATCCAAAAGCCTCAGCGCCGCGATCAGCTGCGGGCGGAAGAGTTCGGGGCGCCGGCAATCATAGGCGAGCGAGGCGAGCGCGCTCAACGTGTCGAAATCGCCTTGATTGGCGCCGAAATCGGTCTCCAGCGCCCAGAAGGAGGCAATAACCGGTCCCGGCACGCCGAACTGCTGCTCGATCCGGCCGAAGGTCGTGGCGTATTTGCCCAGCAGCGCCTTGCCGTTCTGCAGCCGGTGATCGTTGACCATCCGCCCGGCGAATTCGGCAAAGCTCTGGGTGAAGACGCCCTGCGCCCTGTCGCGCGAGATGACGCGCTTGTCGTAGGCAACGCCTGACAGCGCCGAAAGGGCGCGCTCGGAGATGCCCGCCGCCGCCGCTTCCTGGCGCACGCCGGCAAGCCAGGCGGAAAAATCGCCGCCGCATTGCTGGGCGCTCGCCGGCGCGGCCAGGGAAAGGCCGATTGCCGCCCCGGCCAGGATTATGGAAAAGCGCATCGTTCCTCCCGCTGATTCGCCGCCACCCGCGCCAGGCGATTCTGGCGGCGCGGGCGGCGCTTTCAAGTCCGCGGGCGGTTTGTCTTCGCCTCGGGGCCGGGCGATCACGCCCGCGCGGCCCGCTGTCCCTCTGCCAGCCTCGGATAATCGGTGTAGCCCTTTTCTCCCCCGCCATAGAAGGTCGTCTCGTCGAAGGCGGCAAGCGGCGCCTGAAGCTTCAACCGTTCCACCAGATCGGGATTGGAGATGAAGGGCCGCCCGAAGGCGACGAGATCGGCCCTGCCCTCCTCCACCGCGGCGACGGCGAGCGCCCGGTCGTAGCCGTTATTGCCCATATAGAGGCCGGCGAAATCCGCCTTCAGCGTCGCCGGGTCGAACTGGCCCTCCACGCTCCGCGGCCCGCGCGTCGCCCCTTCGATGACATGCAGATAGACAAGGCCGCGCTCTGAGAGCGCGCGCACATAGGCGCCAAACAGCGGCTCGGGGTCTGAATCGGCGATATCGTTGGCCGGGCTGACGGGCGAGATGCGGATGCCGACGCGCGCCGCCCCGAAAACATCGACCACCGCGTCGACCACCTGCAGCGGAAAGCGCATGCGGTTCTCGATCGAGCCGCCATAAGCGTCCTCGCGCCGGTTGGTCTTGTCGCGCAGGAACTGGTCGAGGAGATAGCCGTTCGCCGAATGGATCTCCACGCCGTCGAAGCCGGCGCGCTTGGCGTTCTCGGCGGCGCGGCGGTAATCCTCCACGATGCCCGCCAGCTCGCCTGCCTCAAGCGGGCGCGGCGTCGGGATGTCCTTGAAGCCGTCCGCCGTGAAGGCCTGCGCCTGCGGCCTCACCGCCGAGGGCGCCACCGGCAGTTCCCCGTCCGGCTGCAAATCGGGATGCGAGATGCGCCCCACATGCCAGAGCTGCAGGAACATCCTGCCGCCGGCCGCGTGCACGGCGTCCGTCACCTTCCGCCAGCGCTCCACCTGGAGTTCGGAATGGATGCCGGGCGTGGCGATATAGCCCTTGCCCTGCGGGCTCACCTGCGAGGCCTCCGCGACGATGATACCGGCGGAGGCGCGCTGGCGGTAATATTCCACATGCAGATCGTGCGGCGCGTCGTCTGCGTCGGCGCGGCTTCGCGTCAGCGGCGTCATGACGATGCGGTTGGAAAGCCGCACCGGCCCGAGGTCGATCGGCTGGAAGAGCTTCGGCAGGTTGGCGTGCATCTTTCTTCCCTAACGAATGAAAATTCCGAATGGACTGGCCGCATCCGCGGCGAGCCCGGCGCCCGCAAGGGGCGGGGGGTCAAGAGGTAGGGTTCTTTGCCGCCGATCCTACCCGGCGAATGGCTGCCCCTCGCCGATTGCAGCGCTGCGGCGATGCGCTACTCTTTTTGTGAAGAGCCGGAGGACGCCATGCATCCTGTCTGCGTTGCCAGCCTTTCTGTCGCCGCGCGCTTCCTCGCGGCCTGTCTCGCCGGCGCCCTGTTTCTCGCGCCGGCCGCCGCCGCACCCTGGCTTGCACAAGGCGATGCGGCGCCGCAGCCGAGCCGCTGCCTTGCCATTGCGCAAAGCGCCCCGCCGACGCTTCGGGCCGAATACCGCCGCCTCTCTCCGCCCCTCATGCCCGCCCAGGGCGAGCCCTTCTCCCTCGCCCCGCCGGAGGTCGGCAGCGTCGCGATCCGCTTCGTCGGCCACGCCACCTTTCTCATCACCAGCCCGCAAGGCGTGACCATCGCCACCGACTACGACGGCTGGGCCGGCGGCGTGACGCCCGATGTCGTCACCATGAACCACGCCCACACCTCGCATTTCACCACCAGCCCGGACCCGGCCATCCCGAACGTCCTGCGCGGCTGGAATCCGCAAGGCGGGCCGGCGCGCCACTATCTCAATGTCGGCGACGTCCTCATCCGCAACGTGCCGACCGATATCCGCTCGCTGGGCGGCATTCGCGAGGCGGATGGCAATTCCATCTTCATCTTCGAGACCGCCAATCTGTGCATCGGCCATCTCGGCCATCTCCACCATGTTCTGGCGCCTGAGGACCTTGCCGTCATCGGCCAGCTCGATGTCGTCATGGTCGCCGTCGACGGCTCCTACACGATGAGCCAGGACGCCGTGGTGGAGACGCTGAAGGTGTTGAAGGCACGGCTCATCCTGCCGATGCACTATTTCGGCATGTCGACCCTGCAGCGCTTCCTTGACCGCCTCGGCGAGGATTTCCAGGTGGAGATGAACCCATCGGCTGAGACGGAAGTCTCCGTCGCCACCCTGCCGGATAGCCCGAAAGTTCTGGTCTTGCCGGGATTTTAGGGGGCGGCGGAAGACGCAGCCTGCCGAATCGTGCAAACCTGCCACAAGCTCATTGTTCATATTTTGTTCGCGTGATAGTTTCGCCTTCGGAGGGCGGTCGATGCAGATTGAGCACAATCCCCTAATCGCCGATCTTGGCCCGAAGGCAAAGAAGCACTTTCACACGGTGCTGGCGGACCCGCCTTGGCGTTTCACCAACCGAACCGGCAAGGTCGCGCCGGAACATCGGCGTCTGTCGCGCTATGGCACGATGTCGACGGACGAGATATGCGCCCTTCCCGTCGCCGAGTTGACCGCCATGCCGGCCCATCTTTACCTGTGGGTGCCAAACGCGCTGCTGCCCGAAGGCATCCGCGTCCTGCAGGCATGGGGCTTTGACTACAAATCCAACATCGTCTGGCACAAAGTGCGCAAGGACGGTGGATCGGACGGCCGGGGCGTCGGCTTCTATTTTCGCAATGTCACTGAGATCTTGCTCTTCGGGACGCGCGGGAAGAACGCCCGCACGCTGGCGCCTGGACGCAGCCAGGTGAACTACATGGCGTCCCGGAAGCGCGAGCATTCGCGCAAGCCTGACGAGCAATATGCCATAATAGAGAGCTGCTCGCGGGGGCCTTATCTGGAGTTGTTCGCACGAGGAACAAGGCCAGGATGGACCTATTGGGGAGACCAGGCCGACGAAAGCTATCGGCCGACATGGAAAACCTATGGCTATAATTCGTCGATATCGGTCGCCGAAGCGGCTGAATAGTCGAAGCTGACTACGGAAGCGGGAATCCCGATCAGCACCAGAGGGCACGGATTTCCTACACCTCTTGTGACTCGGTCCTGAAGTTTTCGCCAGTGGGTTGTAGCCTCTCCGAATTTGTCGCTGACGAATGCCTCAACCCACGCTTGACGGAAATTCCCCGATCGCGCTGCGGCACGCTCAATCTTGCCCCGTTGCCGGGAAGTTGGCGTGTAACCATGAACGTCCAGTGCCGCGAGATCGTCAATTTCGAAATCGTCGGCAAAGCGACGGACCAGCTGTCGCATGCCAGTATGCAGACTCTCGCCACGGGTGATCAGGCCCCCAACCGAGATCGCACCCTCTGCGTGTAGACGCTTAAAGTTTTCGAGGTCGCGGTCGAAAAATGGGTCCTTATTGTTCCACTCAATCTCCAGCGCGAAGGTCCACGGGCCGAAGGCCTTCACATGGTCGATTTCGTGAGACAGCGACGCCACAACCTTCTCATCGCCAATTCCTTCCCAACGCACAGACTTCTTGACGCTGATATTCCGCTTCAGCCAGCCCCGCTCTGCCAAAGCGTGACGCAGGCGCTGGGTGCCACGGGCTTCACCGCCACCACCAGCCACAATCTCGGTGACGGGGATATCGAACGACAGGAGAGCTTCTTCAATCTCCCTCTCCGCGTCGGCCATGTCCTGCGTGACGATCGCTTCCGCATGGTGGAGCGCAAGAATATCGAAGCCCTTTGTTTTCAATCTTTCGAGCATGCTGAACGGATCTCAGTTTGAGAACGACATAGAGTTGAGCGCTTTAATACTGGTAACGACATTGAAAGCAGATTCTCGGTGCCGCAGCACCTTACGGAGCCACCCATGCGCATCTTCCTGCTTCTCGTGCACCTTTTTGCGCTCGCCGCCCTCCTCGGCTCCATCTTCGCCGATTTCGCCATCGCCGCTGCGCTCGACCGCCAAGCCGGAATGGAAACCTATGCCGGGGCGCTCGCCGCCAAGGCGGCGCTGACGAAGCCGCTCGTCTATGGCGGCGTCGTCCTGTTGCTGCTCTCCGGCGTCGGGCTTCTCTTGATGCGCATGGCCTATGTCCAGCAGGGCTGGATGATCGCCAAGCTCGCCCTGGTGCTGATCCTCGCCGTCAGCGCCGTCATCGTCGCAGCGCCCATCGACGGCGAGATGGCGGAAATCGCCGCCAAGGCGGCCGCGAGCGGCACGCCGCCGCCCGCCGAGCTCGCCGCCCTTCAAGCGCGTCAAGAGGTTCTGGACGCTCTCAACCTCGCCCTTATCCTGGCCATCGTCTTCCTCAGCCTGCGCAAGCGGCTGTGGCTTTAGACCCACGCGGCGACCGCGGCCGCTGGCTTGCGGCCGCGGCAGAGCCTACCGCGTCAGCGGCTTGTATTTCAGCCTTCTGGGATTCTCCACCGCGTCGACGCCGAGGCGGCGCTTCTTGTCCTCCTCATAGGCCTCGAAGTTGCCCTCGAACCATTCCACATGGCTGTCGCCCTCGAAGGAGAGGATATGCGTGGCGAGCCGGTCCAGGAACATGCGGTCATGGCTGATGATGACCGCGCAGCCGGCGAAATCCTCCAGCGCCTCTTCCAGCGCCGCCAGCGTCTCGGTATCGAGGTCGTTGGTCGGCTCGTCGAGGAGCAGGATATTGGCGCCCGATTTCAGCATCTTGGCGAGATGCACCCGGTTGCGCTCGCCGCCGGAGAGCTTGCCGACCGGCTTTTGCTGGTCGCCGCCCTTGAAGTTGAAGGCGCCGACATAGGCGCGCGAGTTCATCTCCCGCTTGCCGAGCGAAATCACCTCCGCCCCTCCGGAAATCTCCTGCCAGACGGAAGCGTTGGCGTCCATGTCGTCGCGGCTTTGGTCGACATAGCCGAGCACGGCCGTGTCGCCGAGATGGATCTCGCCCCCATCGGGCTTCTCCTGTCCCGTCAGCATGCGAAACAGCGTCGTCTTGCCGGCGCCGTTCGGGCCGATGACGCCGACGATGCCGCCCGGCGGCAGCTTGAAGGAAAGCCCGTCGATGAGCAGCCTGTCGCCATAGCCCTTGGAAAGGTTCTGCGCCTCGATGGCCACGTCGCCGAGCCTCGGCCCCGGCGGAATAACGATTTGCGCGTCGCGGCTTGCCAGCCTTTCCTGATTCGCTTTCAGAAGCTCGTCATAGGCCTTGATGCGCGCCTTGGACTTGGCCTGGCGGGCCTGCGGCGAGCGGCCCATCCATTCGCGTTCGCGCGCGATCACCTTCTGGCGCGCCTCGTCCTCGCGCGCCTCCTGGCTCATCCGCTTGGCCTTGGAGGCCAGATAGGCGGTGTAATTGCCCTGGTAGGGGATGCCGCGGCCGCGGTCGAGCTCCAGGATCCAGCCCGTCACGTTGTCGAGGAAGTAGCGGTCGTGGGTGACGATGAGGACGGCGCCCGGATAGAGCTCCAGGTGCTTTTCCAGCCAGGCGATGGTCTCCGCGTCGAGATGGTTGGTCGGCTCGTCCAGAAGCAGAAGATCGGGCTCCTCCAAAAGCAGCTTGCACAGCGCCACGCGGCGCTTCTCGCCGCCGGAAAGCTTCGCCACCTCCGCCTCGCCGGGCGGGCAGCGCAGCGCCTCCATGGCCATCTCCACCTTTGAATCGAGATCCCAGAGATTGCCGCTATCGATCTGATCCTGCAGCTTTGCCGCCTCTTCCGCCGTCTCGTCGGAATAGTTCATCATCAGTTCGTTGTAACGGTCGAGGATCGCCTGCTTGCCGGCCACGCCGTCCATGACGTTGCCTTTGACGTCCTTGCTCGCATCGAGCTGCGGCTCCTGCGGCAGGTAGCCGACGCGCGCCCCGTCGGCGGCCCAGGCCTCGCCGGTGAACTCCTTGTCGATGCCGGCCATGATCTTCAGAAGCGTCGATTTGCCCGAGCCGTTCGGGCCGAGAACGCCGATCTTGGCGTCCGGGTAGAAGGAGAGATGGATGTTATCCAGGACCTTCTTGCCGCCGGAATAGGCCTTTGAAAGGCCGGACATGTGATAGATGAACTGGCGCGCCATTGCCGCCGATCTCCATTCGTCGGAAGGGAAGGGAATTTGCCGATCACATAGGCGAGCCGGCCTCGGGGGGCAATGCCGGATCGTCCCGCTCCCCGGCGCAATCCGTTCGGCACTGCCTGCAATGCGGGCCTGCCAAAAAAACACACTGCCGCCGCAACCCGGCTGTAGTAGAGGCGCTTCCACGGTCGGCATCCGTCCACCGCACGAAGTCCTGGAACAACGAGACATGAATGAATAGGCGGGCCTTTCTTCTCGCTTCGCTGGCGGGCGCTACGGCGAGCCTCGCCCCCCCGGCCGCCGCCCAGCAGCGTGGCGAGGCCGTTCTTTCCAGCACCGCCGGCGAGGGACAGGCGTCTCCCGCCGCGCAGGAGGCCTTTTCCTTCGATTGGCTGAAGCAGCGGGCGGCGGCGCTGTCGCAACGGCCCTATCAGGCCCCGACGAACGCGGATCTGCCGCAAAGCTATGCGGAGATGGACTATTCCCTCTTCCGCGAGATCGAGTTCAACCGCGAGCGGCGGCTGTGGCGAGGCGAGGAGGGTCTCGCCTTCCAGCTCGATTTCCTCCACCGCGGCGCCCTCTTCAAGGAGCGCGTCGATATCTTCACCGTGGAGGGCGGCGTGGCGCGGCCCGTCCTCTACGATCCGGGGCTGTTCAATTTCCGCGCCGCGCCCCAGCCGCCCGCCGGATTGGAGCTCGGCTTCTCAGGTTTTCGCGTCCACAACCCGATCAACAGTCCCGATGTGTGGGACGAGTTTCTCGTCTTCCAGGGCGCCACCTATTTCCGCGCCGTCGGTCAGGGGCAGTTCTACGGCATCTCCGCGCGCGCGCTGGCCTTGAAGACGGGCGAGAGGAGCGGTGAGGAGTTCCCGCGTTTCACCGCCTTCTACATCGTCAAGCCGGAGCCGGGTGAGGAGGTGCTCACCATCTTCGCCCTTCTGGACAGCCCTTCCACGACCGGCGCCTACCGTTTCCTGGTGCGTCCGGGCCGCGATACGGTGATCGAGGTGACGGGCGCTCTTTGTCCGCGCAAGAACCTGATGCATGTCGGTCTGGCGCCGCTGACTTCCATGTATCTTTTCGGCCCGCTGGATCGCACCGGTTTCGACGATTATCGTCCGCAGGTGCATGATAGCGACGGTTTGCAGATGCTGTCGGGCAACAACGAATGGCTGTGGCGCCCGCTCGGCAACTTTCCTTCGCTGCAATCCTCCTCCTTCATGGACCCGGCGCCGCGCGGCTTCGGCCTCGTCCAGCGGGCGCGCCGTTTTGAGGAGTATCAGGACCTGGAGGCGCATTACGAGCGCCGTCCCTCCGTTTGGGTGGAGCCGATCGGCAGCTGGGCGAACGGCACCATCCAGCTTCTGGAAATTCCCACCGAGCTGGAGATCCACGACAACATCGTCGCCTTCTGGAAGCCTTCCTACGAGATCGCGCCGGGCGCGCCTTACACCTTCGCCTATCGCATGCGCTGGACCGATCGGCCGAAGCTGACGGAGGGCTTTCTCTATGCCGCCGAGAGCCGCGGGGGCCGCAACCTGCACCAGGATCGCAAGCTCTATGTGCTCGATTTCGTGCCGGAGGGTGGCGGCCAGCCGAGGCTCGACGACCTTCGGCTGGAAATCTCCTCCACCCATGGCGAGGTGGAAAGCCCGGTCCTCCAACCCAATCCGCCCATCGACGGCGTGAGAGCCACCTTCCTGTTCTCACCCGCCGACGAGCCGACGGAATTCCGTCTGCGGCTTCTGCGCGGCGACACCCCGGCGAGCGAGACCTGGCTCTATCGATGGATTCCGCAATGAGCGAGCCTCACCCGGGCAGGGATGACAGAGTAATGCGGCCCTTCGGGCCGATGCCCCCGCTCAGCCGGCTTGACGTGCCGCAGCAGGACTTCGCGCGAGCGCCGGAAGGCACACCGACGCTGAAAAACGGCTACGCCACGCGTCACGCCCGCCTCATCGCCATGTTGAGCGCTGCCGGCCTCTTCGCCTATGGCCTCTACGAGATGATCGCGGTCGTCTCGGCCGGCGGTATCACGCCGCTGGAAGCGGTGATGGTCTTCTTCTTCGCTATCACCTTCGCCTGGATCGCAGCCTCCACCAGCTTCGCGCTTGCCGGGTTGCTCTCACCGCCCGCAACGCCCAGCCCTCCCGTGCCGGATCAGCCGCTGCGCAGCCGAACCGCCATCGTCATGCCGATCTACAACGAGGATGCCGATATGGTCGCCGCCAGCCTTCAGGCCATGGGCGAGGACCTGGCGCGGATCGGCCAGGCGCATGCCTTCGAGATTTTCGTCCTCTCCGATTCAAACCAAGGCGACTGCCTGGTGCGCGAAACGCTCGCCATGGAGCGGCTGGCGGCCGGGCTCGCCGGCATCATGCCGGTCTGGTATCGCCGCCGTCCAATCAACCACGCCAAGAAGGCCGGCAACATCGAGGATTTCGTCTCCCGCTGGGGTGGGCGTTACGACTTCATGCTCGTGCTCGATGCCGACAGCTTGATGGAGGCCGAGGCCGTCCTGCGCATGGCCGCGCGCCTGGAGGCGGAAGCCGACCTTGCCCTTCTGCAGAGCGTGCCGCGCCTTTTCGACGGCAACACCCTCTTTGCCCGGCTGCAGCAATTCGCCAGCGCCGTCTATGGGCCTGTCGTCGCCGGGGGAATGGCCGCCTGGTCGGGCTCCGACGGCAATTACTGGGGCCACAACGCCCTTATCCGCATACGCGCCTTCGCCGCGTCCTGCGGCCTCCCCCCGCTTCCCGGCAAACCTCCATTCGGTGGCCCGGTCCTGTCGCATGATTTCGTCGAAGCGGCGCTGCTGCGCCGCGCCGGCTACCGCGTGGAGATGGCGACCGACATCGAGGATACCTGGGAGGAAAGCCCGCCGTCGCTGATCGCCACGGCCATCCGCGACCGTCGCTGGGCGCAGGGCAACCTGCAGCATTCCAAGATCATCGGCGCCAAAGGCCTGGCAACCGCCTCGCGGCTGCATTTCCTCATCGGCATCATGAGCTATCTCGCCTCGCCGCTCTGGCTGATCCTCATCCTGGTCGGGCTCGTGCTGGCGGTCCAGGCAAGGTTCGTCACGCCGGTCTATTTCGGCGAGGATTATCAGCTCTTCCCGAACTGGCCGGTCTTCGATGCGGAGCGCATGCTCGCGCTCTTCCTGTTTACGCTCTTCGTCCTCTTCGTGCCGAAATTCGCCGGGATGTTGCGGGCCATCTTCTCCAGGCGCCTGCGGCGTGGCCATGGCGGGGCCGCGGCAATTGCGGCAAGTACCGTGTTGGAGATCCTTCTATCCACGCTCTATGCGCCGATCATGATGCTTCTGCAGACGCGCCATGTCTGGGACGTCCTGCGCCAGCGCGATTCGGGATGGTCACCGCAGGGCCGCAGAGGCGCTCACGAGGCCTGGGGCGCGCTGTGGAAGACGCATCGCGGCCACGCCGCCTTCGGCCTTGTCCTTGCCGCCGTCGCCGCCCTCGTCTCGCCGGCGATTCTGGCATGGCTGTCTCCAATCGTGCTTGGCCTTGTCCTCGCGCCCGTCCTGTCGCGCTGGAGCGCCAGCGAGAAGATCGGCCTGCGACTTGCACGCATGCGCCTGCTACTCATCCCCGAGGAGCTTGTGCGCCCCGGCATCGCCGGCCGCCGGGACGAAATTCTCGAAGCCCAGCCAGGATTTGAACAGGATGCTCTGGCTGCGCTTGCCAGTTCGGCGGAGCTGCGTCAGGCGTATGAGGCCTGGCTGACGCCACCGCCGCCCAACGAGCGCGGCGACGCCGATCGCTATCTTCTCAGCGCCGGCAAGAAGATCGGCGACGCGCATGACTTGGCCGAGGCGCTGGCCTGGCTCGACGAGCATGAGCGGCTGGCTGTGGCCGCCCATCCGGCGGAAGTGGAGCGGCTCGCGGCGCTTGCCGCGCGCGCCGCCCGCGAAGAGCGGGCCGCATAGCTTCGAGCTAAGAGCGAACGGCGGCCGTGTTGTGCAGCCGTTGAAGGCGCCTTAGGCCACTCCGGCACGCAAAAGGTCGAGCATGTGCACGATGCCGACCGGCCGGCCATCCTCCACGGCGAAGAGGACGTTGATCTTCTTGTCCTCCATCACCTGCAGCGCCTTGGCCAGCAGCGCATCCGGGGCGATGGTCTTCGGCGTCGGCGTCATCACGTCCTCGACGCGCTTTTCCAGGAGCCGGTCTTCCATGTGCCGGCGGATATCCCCATCGGTGATGATGCCGATGAGCCGCCCTTCTGCGTCGAGGACACCGACGGTGCCGAATCCCTTCTCGGTGATTGTCAGGATGGCCTCCGACATGCCCGCGCCAACGGCGCAGAGTGGCAGTTGCGGCTCGCGGTGCATGATCTCATGCACCTGGCGCAGCTGCGCTCCGAGCTGACCGCCCGGATGAAAGACCTTGAAGTCCTGCGCCCCGAAGGCGCGCGCCTCCAGAAGCGCCATGGCGATGGCGTCGCCGACGGCAAGCTGGATGAGCGTGGAGGTGGTCGGCGCGAGCCCGTGTGGACAGGCCTCGGTGACCTTGGGCAGCACCATCGCCTCCGTCGCCGCCTCGCCGAGCGTGGAGTTGCGCCGCGCGGTCAACGCGATCAGCGGCACCGCGAAGCGCTCCGCGTAGGCTAAAAGGCTGGCAAGCTCCGTCGTCTCGCCCGACCAGGAGATGGCGAACAGCGCGTCCTCGCGCGTGATCATGCCGAGATCGCCATGGCTCGCCTCGGTCGGATGGACGAAATACGCCGGCGTGCCGGTAGAGGCGAGCGTCGCCGCGATCTTGCGCCCGATATGCCCGCTCTTGCCGATGCCGGAGACCATAACCCGGCCCTTCAGGCCGAGAATGAGGCGCACGGCCCGCTCGATCTCCGCGCCGAGCGCACCCTCGGCGATCTCCGCCTCCACCTCTTTCAAGGCTGTCAGCGCAATGTCGATCGTCTTGCGGACGGAGAGGCTGACCCGATCCTCGTTGGCGGCTGCCAGCTTCAGCATGAATCCTCCGCGTTTCCTCCCACCGCTGTATTGCCGGCGGGCGGGCCGGTCAATGCCGGCCTGGCACGGCACAAATGGGGCGAGCGCGGGTTCAAGCGAGGCAATTCCGGCCTTCATTCTCGCCAAGACGCAGAACAGCCTTGCCGAGATTCCCCTTGCGGCGGCCGGCCACGCCGCTAAGCATGGCCCCTTTCGCACCCTACCATGGACACGACCCCCAACAAGCCGGCACCGCTGACGCCGCCTTCGCCCAGCTTCGTGGAGCTGTTCACCCCGAAGCTCGTGACCGTGCTGCGCGAAGGTTACGGCCTTCAAGCGCTGAAATCGGACCTTCTTGCCGGCCTCACGGTGGCGATCGTCGCCCTGCCCCTGTCGATGGCCATTGCCATTGCCTGCGGCGTTCCGCCGGAGCGCGGCCTTTATACGGCCATCGTGGCTGGCTTTCTCATCTCCGCGCTGGGCGGCAGCCGCTTTCAAATCGGCGGGCCGGCGGGCGCTTTCATTGTCCTGGTCGCGGCCACCGTAACCCGCCACGGCATCGACGGACTGCTTCTGGCCACACTGATTTCGGGCATCTTTCTGATCGCGCTGGGCTTCCTGCGGCTCGGCACTTACATCAAATTCATTCCCTATCCGGTCACCGTCGGCTTCACGGCCGGCATCGGCGTCATCATCCTGGCGAGCCAGCTGAAGGACTTCTTCGGTCTCACGCTCGCCGGCCCCGAGCCGGGCCCTCTCATGGAGAAACTGCCGGCGCTCTTCGATGCCGCTGAGACCGCAAGCCCGCTGGCGCTCCTTCTCGCCGTCATGACCATCATCGTCATCGTCTTGATGAAGCGCTGGCGTCCTGGCTGGCCGGGCATGCTCTTTGCCGTGGCGCTCACCGCGCTCGCCGCCTTTCTCTTCGACCTGCCGGTGGAGACGATCGGCTCCAAGTTCGGCGGCATCCCGCGCGCCCTGCCGCTGCCGCAGCTGCCGGAGATCAGCCTCGCAAAGATACAGGCCGTCCTGCCCGACGCCGCCGCGTTTGCGCTTCTGGGCGCCATCGAATCCTTGCTTTCGGCTGTCGTCGCCGACGGCATGACCGGAAGGCGCCACCGCTCCAATTGCGAGCTCGCCGCCCAAGGCACAGCCAATATCGCCGCCGCTCTCTTCGGCGGCGTGCCGGCGACCGGCACCATTGCCCGCACCGCCACCAATGTGCGCGCTGGGGCACGCGGGCCCGTCGCCGGCATGGCGCACGCTGTCTTCCTGCTCGTCTTCATGCTCCTTGCCGCGCCCCTGGCAAGCTACATCCCGCTGGCGGCGTTGGCGGGTGTACTCGTCCTCGTCGCCTGGAACATGGTGGAAAAGCACGCTTTCGTCGCCCTCATCAAAGCTTCGCGCGGCGAGGCGCTGGTGCTGATGGCGACCTTCCTCATCACCGTCTTCCGGGATTTGACGGAAGGTATCGTCATCGGCTTCGCCCTCGGCGCGCTCATCTTCATCCACCGCATGTCGCAGGCGCTGACGGTGGAATACCAGACGCCCCTGGTGGCGCCCGACATCGCCGACACCAGCATCGCACGTACGCCCTACGACCCAAGCCTCGCCAGCGATCCGGACGTCGTCATCTACCGCATCTCAGGTGCCTTCTTCTTCGGCGCTGCCTCCACCGTCGGCGCCGTGCTCGACCGCATCGCCGACCACCGCAAGGCCTTCATCCTGGATTTCTCCGCCGTGCCGCTGCTCGATTCCACCGCCGCCAACACCATCGCCGGCGCCGCCCGCAAGGCAAAGGCGGCGGGTGTGGAATGTTTTATCACCGGGACTTCTCCCACCGTCCGCCGCACCCTCTTCACGCATGGCGTGCGCCCGCCGGAGGTGCGCTTCGGCCGCACCATCGACAGCGCTCTACGCCATCTTCGCCGCGCCCGGCGGGCGAAAGAAGACCGCATCCTGGGCGAGGATTGATCCGGTCCGTTGGGGGCCGTTCCACGATCGCGACTTCTGTCCACCCCACGAAGACGGGAAAGCTTCGAGCAAGGTTCGCGCACCAAGCTATCTCCGGTTGCGCAGGGCCCAGCCGGCAACGCTCGGCAATCTCCCTGCGTCCGGGATGCGTGCAAATGAAGAAGCGATAAGACAAATGAGCTATGGCTCTCCAGTGGATTAGCAATCCGGCCGTCGAGGCGCCGGAGCCCGGCGCGAGCCCTGCAGAGCTTGCCCTTCTCGCCTTCAAGCAAGTCGCATTGCCCGCCGCTATCCTTGGTCGCCAGGGTCAACTTCTCCTCGCCAACGAGGCGTTCACCGCGTCCTTGGACAGCAAGGATGCGCTGAGCCGGCTGCGGGCCCTGACAGGCGCGTTCCAATGCTCCGGCGAGCACCATCGCAGCCACCATCTCGGCCTTTCCGACGGGCGCACCTTCTGTGTCGATCTGGCTGCCCTGCCCATGGGGAGCCTCGTGACGGCGCACAACGTCACGTCGGGGCCGGAGCGACAGCACGATGCCAGCCGCGCGGCATTGACCGACGATTTGACCGGCCTTCCAAACCGCTCTTGGTTGCGCGAGCGCCTGCGCAACTTCGCCCAGGCGAGCGACAACGAGCCGGCCGAGATGGCGCTACTGGCCATCAATCTCGACCGCTTCAACGCGGTCAACGAGGCGCTTGGCCACGAAACCGGCAACGTCCTCCTCAAGACGGTGGCGGACCGCATCCGTTCGATCTTGGAAGAAGGCGACTTTGCCGCGCGCATCGGCGACGACGAATTCGCCATCCTCATCGCCCGCGGCGAACAGCCTCGGACGGCGGACAACCTGGCGATGCGGCTCGTCGACCTGCTCGGCCGCTCCTACCTGGTCGAAGGACATCTCATCAACATCAGCGCCAGCATCGGCATCGCCCTTGCGAGCAACGCCAAGACGGACGCCGAGCCGCTTCTGAAGAAGGCCATCCTGGCGATGTCGCGCATCAAGTGCACCAAGCCGGGCAGCTACTGCTTCTACAAGGACGCGATGCAGCAACGCATCGTCGAGCGCCGGGCTTTGGAGCTCGATCTTCGCCACGCCCTCGCCTTGCGCGAATTCGAGCTGGTCTATCAACCGCAATGCCATCTCGGCTCCCGGCAGATACGCGGCTTCGAGGCGCTGCTGCGTTGGCACAGTGCCGGGCGCGGCGTCGTCTCACCGCTTGATTTCATTCCTCTGGCGGAAGAGATCGGCCTCATCCTGCCGATTGGGGACTGGGTGCTACGCACCGCCTGCCGCGAGGCCGCATCATGGCACAAGCCATATGGCATCGCCGTCAACGTCTCCGCCGCGCAAATCGCCCGTCCCGGCTTTGTCCAGCAGGTTATCTCGGCCCTTGCGGCAAGCGGCCTTGCACCGAGCAGGCTGGAGCTGGAGATCACCGAAAGCATCTTCATCGGCGACAACGAGGCCGCGCTCGCCACGCTCCGTCAGGTGAAGGAGCTGGGCGTGCGCATCTCCATGGACGATTTCGGCACCGGCTATTCTTCCCTTTCCTATCTGCGCAGCTTTCCCTTCGACGCGCTCAAGATCGACCAGAGCTTCGTGCACGCCATGCTGCAGGACGGCAGCGGCATGGCGATCGTGCGCGCCGCCGCCTCGCTCGGCAGGAGCCTTCGCATGGCCACGATCGCCGAAGGCGTGGAGACCACCGAGCAGCTGCAACACCTCGTCGAGGCAGGTTGCACACAGGCCCAGGGCTATCTGATCAGCCGCCCTCTACCATCTGCCAACATCGCCGCCTTTCTCGCCGATTATGCCCCGCAGGGCGCCAAGGAGGCCGATCCCGCGTCGACGCCCGAAGCCGACGAAGCGCCATGAAGCGCCTCCAGCTTTCCCATCTTCAATGCCGGCGTGTTCGCGCTGACGTTGGAAGAAGGCGGCCCTGGCGGGCAAGCGCGGTTCGCGCCTGACGCACCGCGCCGACCTCAACGCTTAGGGGGCCGCCCCCCGACCAGGGCGCCGCAAGCCGGCCGGCGCTTGCGGTGACGGGCAGCCTCGCCTTGGATGGGCCGCCCATCACGAAGGAGCCCGCAAGATGCCACGCAAATTCGATCGCCGCCTCGTTGAACGGCTCGGCCTTGAGCACCCGATCATCCAGGCGCCGATGGCAGGCGTTTCCACGCCGGCTCTGGCGGCGGCCGTCTGCAATGCCGGCGGGCTCGGTTCCATCGCCATCGGCGCGGCCGGAGCCAAAGCCGCCAGCGAGGCGATCGCGGCAACATCTGCCGCCACCAACCGCGCCTTCAACGTCAATCTCTTCTGCCACCGACCGGCGAAGGCCGACCCGGCCCTGGAAGCGGCCTGGCTAACGCGCCTTGCCCCTGAATTTTCACGTTTCGGCGCCGAGCCGCCGGCCGCGATCGGCGAGATCTACACGAGCTTTCTGGGGGATGAGGATAGGCTCGCCCTTCTCCTTCAGCAGCGCCCCAAGGTGGTGAGCTTCCATTTCGGGCTGCCGTCGACCGAAACGATCGCCGCGCTTAAAGAGGCCGGCATCTTCCTCATCGCCACCGCGACCAGCCTTGCGGAGGGCCGCGTCATCGTCGCCGCCGGCATCGACGCCGTGGTGGCGCAGGGTTTCGAGGCGGGCGGCCATCGCGGCGTCTTCGACGAGAACGGGCCCGATGCGAAGCTCGGGACCCTCGCCCTGACGCGCCTTCTGGCGGAGAGGCTCGATATCCCGGTGATTGCCGCCGGCGGCATCATGGACGGAGCCGGCATCGCCGCCGCGCTTCGTCTCGGTGCCGCGGCGGCGCAGCTCGGAACCGCCTTCATCGCCTGCCCGGAATCGGCGGCGAACGCCGATTTCCGCGCCGCGCTTCTCAGCGAGGCGGCCGAGCGCACAATCGTGACGCGCGCCCTCTCCGGCCGGCCGGCGCGCAGCCTGCCCACGCGCCTCACGGAGCTGCTGCAAGACGCCGCCCCCCACGACATCCCCGCCTACCCGATCGCCTACGACGCCGCCAAGGCGATCGCCGCCGCCGCGGCAAAGGCCGGCCAGAGCGGTTACGCGGCGCAATGGGCCGGCCAGGGTGCGCCGCTCGCCCGCCAAATGCCGGCGGCCGACCTGATGGCTGCGCTCGCTCGAGAGATGCGGGCGGGCTGAGGTCTCGCCGACGCAACACGTGCCCAAAAAGATGAAGGCCGCGGAAGGGGGGCTTCCCGCGGCCTTCGCCCCGCCCGAAGGCGGGGCAAGCTGATGGCGCAATGGCCTATTCGGCGGCCACTTGCGGCGTCTCCTCGGAAATCGGCGCCGCGTTCGGCTTGTAGCGGCCTTCCGCCTTCACCTTCTCCCAGGCGCGGCGCACGCCCGCCTCGTAATCGGGATGCACCTTCTTGAACTCGGCAAGCTGACGCTCGCAGATCTCTTCCGGCACGTCGAGCCAGGTTCCGGCGATGTTGTCGAACAGCCGCTCCTTCTCATCGGCCTCCAGGACGCGTTCGAAGAGGACGCGCACCTGGCTGTAATCGTCGTGGCCTTGGCGATGGTCGTAGCGATCGGCGTTGCCGTCGACCCTCAGCGGCGGCTCCTGCGCGGCCGGCGCCTCCACCGGGCCCTGGAAGGAATTCGGCTCGTAATAGGCGTTCGCATTGCCCGTCGCGATACCGCCATAGACGTTCATCTCGCCGTCCTTGTGGTAGTGATGCATCGGGCATTTCGGACGGTTGACCGGGATCTGCTCGTAATGCGTGCCGAGCCGGTAGCGGTGCGCGTCGGCATAGGAGAAGATGCGCGCCTGCAGCATCTTGTCCGGCGACCAGGAAATGCCCGGCACGATGTTGGAGGGCGAGAAGGCGGCGTTCTCGATCTCGGCGAAGTAATTTTCCGGGTTCCGGTTGAGTTCGAAAGTGCCGACATCGATCGGCGGATAGTCGCCATGCGGCCAGACCTTGGTGAGGTCGAACGGGTTGAAGGCGCAGGTCTCCGCATCCTTTTCCGCCATCACCTGGATCTGCATTTTCCAGCGCGGATATTCACCGTTTTCGATAGCGTTGTAGAGCGTCTCCTGGAAGCTCTCGCGCGTCTTGCCGACGACCTCCTCGGCCTCCGCATTGGTGTGGTGCTTGTGGCCCTGCTCGGTCTTGAAGTGGAACTTCACCCAGAACCGCTCGCCCTTGTCGTTCCACAACGAATAGGTGTGCGAGCCGTAGCCGTTCATATGCATCGGCGAGATCGGCAGGCCGCGATCCGACATCAGGATCGTCACCTGATGCAGGCTCTCCGGCGACAGCGACCAGAAGTCCCACATCGCCGTCGGCGAGCGCATATTGGTCTTCGGATGCCGCTTCTGCGTGTGGATGAAGTCCGGGAACCTGTAAGGGTCGCGCACGAAGAAGACCGGCGTGTTGTTGCCCACGAGGTCCCAGTTGCCGTCCTCGGTGTAAAACTTCAGCGCAAAGCCGCGCACGTCGCGCTCCGCATCCGCCGCGCCGAGCTCGCCGGCGACGGTGGAAAAGCGCGCCAGCATCGGCGTCTCGGCGCCCGGCTGCAGGCACTTCGCCTTGGTATATTTGGAGATATCGCCGGTGATCTTCAGAACGCCATGCGCGCCCCAGCCCTTGGCGTGGACGGTGCGCTCGGGAATGCGCTCGCGGTTCTGATGCGCCAGCTTCTCGATAAGCTGGTAATCTTGCATCAACAGCGGGCCGCGCTCGCCGGCGGAAAGGGAATCCTGGTTGGAAGGAACCGGCGCGCCCGCCGTGGTTGTCAAGGTGGGCCGTCTGTTCTTGCTCATCGTATGCCTCCGACGTCTCGCTTGTAGATTGGAACCGTTCATATGTGGCTGGCCACCATAATGTCTAATTGTTATTCCTAACAACGACGATTGCTTTTCCTTATCGACGGCAACCATGCTCACCCTTCGCCAGCTCCGCTATCTTCAGGCCCTCTCCGAGACCGAGCATTTCGGCCGCGCCGCCCGGCGGGTCGGCGTCACCCAGCCGGCGCTGTCGGCGCAGATCCGCGAGCTGGAGGATGACCTCGGCGAGACACTGATTGAGCGCCGTCCGAGCGGCGCGCGGCTCACCCGCTTCGGCCAGGAGGTGGCCGAGCGCGGCGCCAGGGTGCTCGCTCTCGTGCACGAGATCGAGGGCCTTTCGGAGCGCTATCGGGGCCCGCTTGCCGGCCCTTTGCGTTTAGGCGTCATTCCCTCCGTCGGCCCTTATCTGTTGCCGCGTCTTCTGCCGTTTCTGAGGCAGGCGCTGCCCCAGATGCGGGTGCGTCTGCGCGAGACCATCACCGAGCGGCTGGTCGCCGAACTTCTCGCCGACCGGCTCGACTGCATCCTCGCCTCCCTGCCCCTTGGCGAGGAGCGTCTGGAGACGGCTGAGCTCTTCCAGGACCCGTTCCGGCTCGCCGTTCCGGCCGAGGGTCCTCTTGCCAGAAAGTCGCCCGCAGATCTTCAGGGCCTGTCGGGCCAGGATCTCATCCTGTTGGAGGAGGGCCATTGCATGCGCGATCAAATCCTCGCCTTCTGCCGCATTCCGCCATCGGCCGAGGAGCTTTCGGTGACCAACCTTGCGACCGTGATCGAACTGATCGAAAGCGGCGCCGGCATCTCGCTCTTGCCAGGCCTCTTCACAGAGACGAATGAGGTTTCGGAGCGCGTCAGGCTCCTGCCCTTCCCCGAGCCCGGCCCGAAGCGGCGCATCGGCCTTGCCTGGCGCCATTCGCATCCGGGGGCGGCGCAGTTCCGCGACCTCGCCGCCAAGATCGCCGCCTGGCACGGACCGGCCAGGGCGGCGCCGCACGCCGCCTGATCGAAGGCGGCTATGGCGCGTTTGGCCCGGTTGAGCGAAATCGGCGCCGCCGCTATAGAGCCGGCGACTTTCATCCTCTCATACGCAAGGAAACCACCGAACATGGCGCTTGAACGCACCTTCTCCATCATCAAGCCGGACGCCACCGCCCGCAATCTCACCGGCGCCATCAACGCCATGATCGAGGAGGCGGGCCTCAGGATCGTGGCGCAGAAGCGCCTGAGGATGACCCGCGATCAGGCCGAGACCTTCTACGCCGTCCACAAGGAGCGGCCCTTCTTCGGCGAGCTCGTCGATTTCATGATCTCCGGCCCGGTCGTCGTGCAGGTGCTGGAGGGCGATAATGCCATCGCCAAATACCGCGAGGTGATGGGCGCGACCAACCCGGAGAACGCCGCCGACGGCACCATCCGCAAGGCGTTCGCCAACAACGTCCAGGAAAATTCCGTACACGGCTCCGACGCGCCTGAGACGGCCGCCATGGAGATCGCCCAGTGGTTTTCCGGCAACGAGATCGTCGGCTGACGCCATAGCCAGCACCTGAAATACAAAGGGCGGGGCCGTGGCTTTGCCCTTTGTATTTCTGCAAGCTCGTGATTGCAGCCAAGACAGCGCGAATTTTCGTCAGCCAGATATTTTTGCTGGACGATTCCGGATATCCTCCTACTCATAGAACCAATGGGGGAATCGCTTTTGTTATGCATCGTCAGACGGTCGATACCGCGAAATTCAACTCCGATGCCGTTCTACCGTATCAACTGCGACTCAAGGATTTTGAGATCGCCATGCAGGACGCCTACGATTTCTTTTACGATGTAAATTCGCTGCTTTTGCAGCGTGGCCTGCACCGTCTTGATGACATGCTTCGCCCCGCAGCGATGTCAGGCATGGTCTCTGACATGCTGACGGCATCTATGGCCAAGCACGCGCGCTCATTGGTCGAGAATAAGCACTTCAACGGCCACCCTGATCTGCTTGTGCAAGGGGTCTATCCGAACAACTCCGTGAAATCCGGCATCCAAGGCGTCGAGATCAAGAGTACGCGCAAGCCGGGCGGCGCGGTCGATACTCATGGCGCGCGCGAGCAGCACATGTGCGTTTTTGTCTACCAAACCGATCATGAAACTGAGCCAGCCAGGAACCGCGCTCCCATGCGGTTCACGGAAGTCTATCTTGCCCACGTCACGGAAGCGGATTTCCGTAAGAACCGGCGCGGCGAGCTGGGAACACGCACGGCAACACTCGACCGCGCCGGCGTGCAAAAGCTCCGGTCAAACTGGATCTATCTGCTCGACCGATAGCTTGGCGAGCTTAACTACGACCCGTCGTGCCATCGTGACATAGGCCGCATCTTTCTCGACCCCGATGCTGTGACAGCCGACCGCGTTAGCGGCAGCGAGTGTCGAGCCGGAGCCAGCGAACGGATCGAGTATAACCCCCTCGCCCAAAGGCAACGAGGCGTAGACAAGACGCCGCAGAAACGCCTGCGGCTTCAAGGATGGATGCGGCGCAATACGTTTCTCGCCAATGGGTGTCGGGTTTGACTTGATCACGTCGCCGAAAGGCTTGTCTGCCGAGATGCGACGAAAGCCCCCCGTTCTCCATTTTCGCAGGTTGTCCTGCACGCGACCATCCAGCGGGTGACGCAGCACGACCCAGGGTTCGAACATCGAACGCGGCATAACGCTAACATCCGGAAACTCCAAATGGGCGTTCTTCGGCCGATCGCCGCCTCGCATCGTCATCACCAGACGAATGACGTTGCCGCGCAATTCCAGCCCGGCCTGTGTCATCGCCCCTGCGACCAAATGCGCGAGCAAGGGATTGCTCGCGACCATGACATTAGCCCCTGGCACCGTCGCTCGAAGGACAAGCCTGCCGAACTCCAGAAAGAAGTCACGCAGCGCCGCATGCGCACCTTCGTTCAGTACGGTAAAGCGGGGCAGCGGGGAACGCTTGTGACCGTCAAAGGAAGGGGGAATGCGCCACACGCCGCCGCAATTCCCACGTCGGAGCTTTTCCTGTTCACTTTCAGTGTATTCAAGCAATCCGTATGGAGGGTCCGTCACGACGGCGTGAATCGAACGTGGCTCGCAATTGCGCAGCCAGTCGAAACAGTCGGCATGCACCAGTGTCGCCTTGCCGAGCGCATAAGTCTGATTGGCCTTGGCCTTCCCTCCATTCGCATGGCCGTTATGCCCGTTATGCAGTCGGTAGTGCCCGCGCGCTGTGCGCTCGAAAAGCTGCGGCGTGTTGAGGTTGATATACGATCGGATCGAGGACGCCGCGACATCGCCAAGCTCAAGCGCAACCGCTTCCCGGATTTCCCCGAGCGAAGCGCTTTCGGCCGCAGCCAAGTATCCTATAATCGCATCTCTCACGCTTCCCGGCGCGCGGCGCATGCAAACCCCCTGTAGACAACCTATGTTACCAAAATTGACGTCTAGACGTCAATAATCCTCTAGCGATCGTCAGACGCACCCACATGACAATGTTTACTTTTTGTTCTAGCCTTTGGCAAGGTAGCAAGGCGGACGCTATTGTCCGGCCTATGCAAGACGCTTGCGCCAGTTAAAACTGGGGCAAAGCTGGGAGCGGCGATCGTCCGCGCGATTTCGCTAAGCGGCCCCCTGAAGCCCCTGCTCCAGATCGGCGATAATGTCTTCGGCATCTTCGATGCCGACCGAAAGCCGCACCACGTCGGAGCCGGCGCCGGCCGCCCGCCGCTGGTCTTCCGAAAGCTGGCTGTGCGTCGTGGAAGCCGGATGGATGATGAGCGAGCGCGTATCGCCGATATTGGCGAGGTGGGAGAAGAGCTCCACGCCCTCCACCAGCTTCACGCCGGCATCGTAGCCGCCCTCCAGCCCGAAGGTCAGCACCGCGCCGGTGCCCTTCGGGCAATATTTCTTGGCAAGGTTGTGATAGCGGTCGCCCGGCAGCCCCGCATAAGAGACCCAAGAGACTTCCGCGCGCCCGGCGAGCCATTCAGCGACCTTCAGCGCATTGTCGCAATGGCGCTGCATCCTGAGCGGCAGCGTCTCGATGCCGGTGAGGATGAGGAAGGCGTTGAAGGGCGAGATAGCGGGCCCGAGATCGCGCAGGCCGAGGACCCGGCAGGCGATGGCGAAGGCGAAATTGCCGAAAGTCTCGTGCAGGACAAGGCCGTGATATTCCGGCCGCGGCTCCGACAGGAGCGGATAGCGGCCCTCGCGCGACCAGTTGAAGGAGCCGGCGTCGACGATCACGCCGCCCATGGAATTGCCGTGCCCGCCGATGAACTTGGTCAGCGAATGCACGACGATGTCGGCACCGTGCTCGATGGGGCGGCACAGATACGGCGTCGCCAGCGTGTTGTCCACGATGAGCGGCACGCCGGCGCGCTTGGCGACGGCGGCGATCGCCTCGATATCGGTGACGACGCCCCCCGGATTGGCGATCGATTCGATGAAGATCGCCTTGGTGCGCGGCGTGATCGCCTCCTCAAAGCTCTGCACGTTGTCGGTATCGGCCCATTTCACGTTCCATCCGAAGCTCTGGAAGGAATAGCCGAACTGGTTGATGGAGCCGCCGTAGAGCTTTGTGGCGGCGACGAATTCATCGCCCGGCTGCATCAGGGTATGCAGGACCACCATCTGCGCGGCATGGCCGGAGGCGACGGCAAGCGCCGCCGTGCCGCCCTCCAGCGCGGCGATGCGCTCCTCCAGCACCGCCGTCGTCGGGTTCATGATGCGCGTATAGATGTTGCCGAAGGCCTTCAGCCCGAAGAGGGATGCGGCGTGGTCCACGTCGTCGAAGACGTAGGAGGTCGTCTGGTAGATCGGCGTGGCGCGCGATCCGGTCGAAGGGTCGGGCTGCGCCCCGGCATGGATGGCGAGCGTGTTGAAGCCTGGCGTGCGATCCTCGGGCATGTCTCCCCCTTTTGGTCGGTCATGGGTGCCGGGATTTAGCGGCAAGTCGGGCACCCCGCAAAGGTGGATTTTCTTCGGCGCACCGACCGGCGGAGGAAAAGTTGCTAAACTGGGCCGCCATTCCAACGACCCGTTCTGGGCCATGACCATCGATATCCGCCGCGCCGGCGAGGCCGACATCGACCTCCTCCTGCCTCTCTTTCTGGAGATGCAGCGCCATTATGTCGGCGCCGCCGCAATCGGCTCCGAAAGCGCGCGGCCCCGCCTCCTCGCTGCCCTGAGGCCGATCGAGGGCCGCGCTATCCTCCTCGCGAGCGAAGCAAACGACGCGCTCGGCTTTACCTGCCTCTATGAGATGTTTCCGGGCGCCGATCTCGATCCGGCATGGTTCCTGAAGGAGCTTTATGTCACCGCCGCCGCGAGAGGCCGGAAGGTTGGCGAGGCGCTGACGCGCGAGGCGGCGCGCCTTGCCATGCGGAACGGCGCCTCGCGGCTCGACCTCACCACCGGCTCCGGCGAGGACAACGAGCCGGTGCGCCGCTTCTATGGCCGCCTCGGCATGGACCTTGTCGACAAGGTCTATTTCCGCGCCGAAGGGGCCGCGCTCGAAGCGCTGGCGCAGGAAGAAGATCAGGCCTGAACGCTCAGGGTCGGCGCAGGCCCCGGTTCTGATAGCCCGCCCGCACCACCGGCCGTTTCGAGGAGATGGCGCGGCGCGAATTCACCCCCGTCCAGCCGATCTCGCCCGACAGGCGGCCATATTCGATCTTCGGGCACCGGTTCATCACCACCGTGACGCCCGCCGCCTCGGCCCTTGCCGCCGCCTCGTCGTGGCGGATGCCGAGCTGCATCCAGATGACCTTCGGCTTCGGATCGAGCGCCAGCGCCTCATCGACGATACTGGGCACGGCCTCGGAGGCGCGGAAAATGTCGATCATGTCGACTGGGCCGGGCACCTCAGCCAGCGAGGCGTAGACCTCTCTCCCCAGGATCTCCTTGCCGGCAATACCGGGATTGATCGGAAAAACCTGGTAGCCCTTGTCGATCAGGTATTTGACGACGAAGTAGCTCGGCCTGACATCCTTCGCCGAAGCGCCGACGACGGCGATGCGCTTCACCTCGCCTAGGATGCCGCTGATATGGGAATCCGGATACTGTGGCTCGCTCACGCCGCCTCCCCCCGCCGGCTGCGCGGATTCCAAGCGAGCGCTCACCATTTCGGTTTGCGCTTTTCCACGAAGGCGCCGATTCCTTCCTTCGCCTCCTCCATCATCATGTTGCCGACGATGACGGCGGAGGCGAAGTCATAGGCCTCGCCGAGCCCCATGCCGAGCTGCTGTCGAAATGCCTTCTTGCCGAGGGCAAGCACGGCGCCCGGCCGCTCCAGGATACGCGCGACGAGCTCGTCCGTTGCCTCGCGCAGCTTCTCCGGCTCCACGACCCGGTTGACCAGCCCGGCCTCGCGCGCCCGCTCGGCGGAGATCATCGTCCCGGTCATCAGCATCTCCAGCGCCACCGATCGCGGCACCTTGCGCGACAGTGCCACCATCGGCGTGGAGCAGAACAGGCCGAAATCGATGCCGTTGACGCCGAAGCGGGCCTCCTTGGAGGCAACCGCCAGGTCGCAGCTCGCCACCAGCTGGCAGCCGGCCGCCGTCGCCAGCCCGCCAACCTCGGCGATGACCGGCTTTTCCAGCTCGGCGAAACCGCGCATCACTCGGGCGCAGCGCCGAAAGATCTCCTCAAAATAGGCACGCCCCCCGTCCGGCCTGCCGCGATGGGCGGTGAGCTCCTTCAGGTCGTGCCCGCCGGAAAAGAGCCGCCCCTCGGCCGCGACGACGACGACGCGCACCTTCTCGTCATGCGCCTCTTGCTGCGCCTTGGAAAGCGCCGCGATCATCGCCTCCGACAGCGCGTTGGCCGGCGGATTGGCGAGCGTCAGGCGCATGACGCCAGACCCGACCTGCACCTTCAGCGGGCCGTCCGTCTTTCCCGCCGACGCCTTTCTGGGTTGCCGCTTTCCGATCACCGCAGCTTCGGCCATGGCGTCCTCCTGCCTTCCGCAGTGGTGTATTCATCTCTTACTCTAGTGGAGGCACACAGCAGGGCAATCGGGAGGAAAGATGACGTTTCGGCCAATGATGAGCGAGAAAGAGGTTGAGGCCTTTCTCGACCGCGAGTTTCCCCAAATCCACATGAACGGCCGCGTCTATTCGGTCGCCGAAATCCGGCCGGGCGAGGCGGTGATGCGCCTCGATGCGGCCGAGGCGCATTTGCGGCCCGGCGGCACCGTCTCCGGCCCGACGCTCTTCGCCCTTTCCGACCTTGCCGCCTATGTGGCGATCCTCGCCCATATCGGCCCGGTGGCGCTCGCCGTCACCACCAACCTTTCCATCAACTTCTTGCGGAAGCCGCCACCGGGACCGCTTCTGGGAACCTGTCGCATTTTGAAGCTCGGCAAGCGCCTTGCCGTGACGGAGATCGCCATCGCTCCGCCGGGTTCGGAGGATCTGGTCGCCCACGCCACCGCCACCTATTCCATTCCGCCGCACCGGGATCAGTCGAAGGTATCATGATACCGTCTTTACAAGCCTCTGATTTTGGGTCATTTTTCAGACCACGTCATCCATATTGTGACTTGACAGAGGCGGATTTTCTCCCCTATCTGCCGCCGACTGCGCACGGGCCTTCTCGCCAAGGGCGCGCTTGGCCTCCGAGCGAGGCTTCCCAAAGAGGACGACAATGAAAACCTATTCCGCGAAGGCGGCGGAGATCGACAAGAAATGGATCCTCATCGACGCTGAGGGCCTTGTCGTCGGCCGCCTTGCCTCCATCGTGGCCATGCGCCTCAGGGGCAAGCACAAGCCGAGCTTCACGCCGCATATGGACGACGGCGACAACGTCGTCGTCATCAACGCCGACAAGGTGGTCTTCACCGGCCGCAAGCTCGACCAGAAGAAGTATCACTGGCACACGGGCTATCCGGGCGGCATCAAGGAGCGCACGGCGCGCAAGCTGATCGAGGGCCGCTTTCCCGAGCGCGTCGTGGAAAAGGCGGTGGAGCGCATGCTTCCGCGCGGCCCGCTCGGCCGCAAGCAGCTGAAGAATCTGAGGGTCTATGCCGGCGCGGAGCATCCGCATGCCGCGCAGCAGCCGGAGGCATTGGATGTCGCCGCCCTCTCCAAGAAGAATGTGAGGGTGTTCTGATATGGCCGAAACACTGCAAGATCTGTCGGAACTCGGTGACGCCGCCGAGACGGCGCAGCCGGAAGCCCCGGTGCATGTGCAGAAGCTCGACGAGCATGGCCGCGCCTATGCCACCGGCAAGCGCAAGGACGCCGTCGCCCGCGTCTGGGTGAAGCCCGGCTCCGGCCGCATCACCGTCAACGACAAGGATTACACGGAGTATTTCGGTCGTCCGGTGCTGCAGATGATCATCGAGCAGCCGATCCTCGTCGTCGACCGCAACGGCCAGTACGACATCCTGGCCACCGTCTCCGGCGGCGGCCTTTCCGGCCAGGCCGGCGCGCTGCGCCATGGCATCTCCAAGGCGCTGACGCATTACGAACCGGAGCTGCGCGGCATCCTCAAGAAGGTCGGCTTCCTGACCCGCGACCCGCGCGTGGTGGAGCGCAAGAAGTACGGCAAGGCAAAGGCCCGCCGGTCCTTCCAGTTCTCCAAGCGCTGAGCGATCTCTTTTTCGCCATTTCGGAAAGGGCGGGCCCTCCGGTCCGCCCTTTTTGTTGTGCGACCGGATATTGCCCGAGGCGGAAGCGGCCGAGCGTCGACGGCAAACGCCGGCGCAATACGCGAGCGCCTCCCCTAGAGCCGAACGCCCACTGGCCAGCTCGCGCGCCCCCTGCTAGAGCCGGCGCATGTCCGAGAAACCTTCCATCGACCACGCCTTTCGCGCCACCGAGCTGAAAGGCGGCGCACACGATCCGACCTATGCCGGCGCCCTTTCCTTCATGCGCCGCAAATATTCGCGCGATCTTTATGGCATCGACGCGGCCATCCTTGGCGTTCCGCTCGACGTCGCCGTCACCAACCGTCCCGGCGCCCGCTTCGGCCCCGCCGCGATCCGCCGAGCCTCGGCGATCTTCGACGGCGACCCGCAATATCCCTTCGGCATCGAGCTGTTCGAGGATCTCGCCGTCATCGATTATGGCGACGTCGATCTGCCGCTGCACCACCCGCTGAAGATCTCGGCCGCCATCGAGGCGGAGGCCGCCCGCATCGTGGCCGCCGGGGTGCATCTGTTCGCACTCGGCGGCGACCACTTCGTCACCTGGCCGCTTCTGAAAGCGCAGGCGGCACGGCACGGCCCGCTCGCCCTTGTTCAGTTCGACGCCCATCAGGACACCTGGCCGGACGACGGCGAGCAGCTCTCCCATGGCAGCTTCGTGTTGCGCGCCGTTCGCCAGGGCATCGTCGATCCGGAGCGCTCCATCCAGATCGGCATCCGCACGGTCGCCCCGGAGACCTGCGGCATCGAGATCATCCACGCCTATGACTGGCAGGCGATGAGCGCGACCGAGGCCGCCGAGCGCATCAAAGCGCGCGTCGGCGCGGCGCCGGCCTATCTCACCTTCGATATCGACTGCCTGGACCCCGCCTTCGCGCCGGGCACGGGAACGCCGGTCGCGGGCGGACCGTCATCGGCGCTGGCGCTGATGACGCTGGCAAGCCTCGGCGGGGTGAAGTTCGTCGGCGGCGACGTGGTGGAGGTCTCCCCGCCCTATGACCATGCCGATGTGACGGCGATCGCCGCCGCCACGGTGGCGCAGCACTATCTCGGGCTCCTGGCGCTGAAACGCGCCCGGTGAGGGTCGGTCAAAAGCGGATGGACATGCAGGAGAGGCCACCATCGAGGAGCTCCGCCTGGGTGACCGGTGTCGTCAGCACTTCGTAACCCATGACGGAAAGCATCTCCGCCGTCTCGCGATATCCGGAGGCGATCAGCATCACCGCATTGAGGCGCAGCGCGTTGGCGGCCGCCTCCTCGCCTTCTGGCGTCTCCACGACGCGGTAGCCGGAAAAGACGCCCGAGCGCGCCAGCAGAGGCACGGCCAGAACCGTCTCCTCGTCGAGAAGCGCACAGCCGGTCTTCAGGTGCAACAGCCCCTCCGGCATCGCCACCGGCCGCAGCGGATAGCCCCAATCGGCGAGAATGCGCGAAAGCGCCTGAAGCCCCTCCTCGTCGGTGCGTCGCGACAGCCCGGCAATCACTTCCCTGCCGGTGAAGAGGAGGTCGCCACCATCGACATACCCCTGTTGCAGTTCCGTCAGCTCGACGAACGCGGCGAGCGCATCTGCGATCTCGTCGGTCTCTTCCTCGCGGCTCGGCGCCGACATACGCAGGAGCACGCCCCCCTCCGGCAGGACGAAGGCCGGATCCTCCACGAAGACCGAATCCGGCAGTTCCGGCAGAGCCGGCTCGACATGGACGCTGAGCCCCGCCGCTTCAAGCGCGGCGCGATAGGCAAGATGCTCCGAAAGGAAGCTGTCGAAGCTCGGATCGCCACGATCCTCGGCCCTGAGGCCTGAGACGACGCTCGGCGCCGGCTCGCGAAGGATGGCCCGGGTGAAACGATAGGCGGCGGCGGGATCGGACAGCATCGTGCGGGCATAGAGACTTGGCGCCAGGAGGACAAGGCGGCGCCCGCCCCCGCTTGCAAGCGCGCCGCGTCATGCTTAAGCCCCGCGGATGCTTCAACTCTCTGGTCTCACGCTGCGCATCGCCGGACGCACCTTGATCGACAAGGCGAGCCTCTCCCTGCCGACGGGCTCCAAGGTCGGCCTCGTCGGCCGCAACGGCACCGGCAAGACGACTTTGTTTCGCGCCATCGCCGGCGACATCGCCCCCGACGAGGGCGAGATCATCCTGCCCAAGCGCGCCCGTATCGGCCGCGTCCTGCAGGAGGCGCCGGGCGGACCGGAAACCCTCTTGCAGACCGTGCTGGCCGCCGACGAGGAGCGCACCCGCCTGCTGGCCGAGACAAAGACGGCCAAGGAGGGCGGGCGCATCGGCGAGATCCATACGCGCCTTGCCGAGATCGGCGCACACGAGGCGGAGGCCCGCGCCGCGCGCATCCTGAAGGGCCTGGGGTTCGACGACGAGGCCCAGAACCGGCCATGCGCCGAGTTTTCCGGCGGCTGGCGTATGCGCGTGGCGCTCGCCGCGGTGCTTTTCTCAGAGCCCGATCTCCTGCTTCTCGACGAGCCGACCAACTATCTCGATCTGGAAGGCGCGCTCTGGCTGGAGCGCTACATCGCCCGCTACCGCCATTCCGCCATCCTGATCTCCCACGACCGCGACCTTCTCAACAATGCCGTGCGCTCCATCGTGCATCTGTCGGAGGCCAAGCTGACGCTCTATGCCGGCGGCTACGACAGCTTCGAGCGCCAACGCGCCGAGCGCCAGGCCCTGCAGGCCAAGCTGAAGGACAAGCAGGAAGCCCAGCGCAAGCACATGCAGGCTTTCGTCGACCGCTTCCGCGCCAAGGCATCGAAGGCCCGCCAGGCGCAGTCGCGCCTCAAGGCGCTGGCAAGGTTGCAGCCGGTGGCGACGATCGCCGACGAGACCGTGCTGCCCTTCCGCTTTCCGGAGCCGGAAAAGCGGGCCGCCCCGCCGATCATGCAGCTTGAAGGGGTCTCGGTCGGCTACGCGCCCGGCGCGCCGGTTCTGAAGGGCCTCGATCTCAGGATCGACGACGACGACCGCATCGCCCTTCTCGGCGCCAACGGTAACGGCAAGTCGACCTTCGCCAAGCTTATTTCCGGCCAATTGGAGCCAGAGACGGGCACGCTGAAGCGCTCCAACAAGCTGAAGATCGGCTATTTCGCCCAGCACCAGCTCGACGAGCTTATCCCCGGCCAGTCGGCCGTGGACCATGTCCGCGCCCGCCTTGACGGCCTCACCGAGGCGCAGCTCCGATCCCGCGTCGCTCAGATGGGCCTCGCCACCCAGAAGATGGACACCAAGGCGAAGGACCTTTCCGGCGGCGAGAAGGCCCGGCTCCTGATGGGGCTTGCCGCCCTGTCGCGCCCGCATCTTCTGATTCTCGACGAGCCGACGAATCACCTCGACGTCGACAGCCGCGAGGCGCTGATTCACGCCCTCAACGACTATTCCGGCGCCGTTATCCTCATCAGCCACGACCGCCATCTGATCGAGGCCTCCGTCGACCGTCTCTGGCTGACGGCGAACGGCACGGTGCGGCCTTACGAAGGCGATATCGAGGAATACCGGCGCGAGGTGCTGGAGGGCCCCGCGCGCAAGAGCGGGGAGAACCGCGCGGCCCCCGCACCGGCGCGCCGGAGCCAGGCCGATCGCCGCAAGCAGGCCGCCCCGATCCGCCAGAAAATGAAAGAATGCGAACGCTTGGTCGAAGTCTTCAGCAAAGAGATTGAAGAGTTGGACGACCGCCTCGCCGATGCCGCCCTACACCGCGGCGATCCGGAAAGGGCCGCGCGCTACGCCAGAAAGCGCGCCGAGAAGGCCGCCATGCTGGAGCGGCTGGAGGAGCGCTGGATCGAGCTTGGCGCCATGCTGGAAGAGATCGACGTCGAAGAGAACGCCGTCTAAAGGCGCAACGGACTTCGCCAACAGGGGTCTGATCCCGGCATATTTCAAGATGGCGGATTGCCGCCCGCCGCCCGCGGGCGTGGTCGCCGGATGGCGGCCTCCCCCGGCCCTGTCGCTACCATCTCGCCCTCGACCGAGCCTTGCTGTGAACCGAGCCTCACCCGCACGAGGCCGACAAAGCGTTTACTCCGAATAACATAGCTATAACGTGGAAAGATTCCAAAAATAACTCTGGAATACTGATACGATTAACGCGTTAAGCATTATATTTAACAATGATAACTGTAATCATTGTGAATTATAAAGCACAAATCGCCAGTCAAACATGATTGTGTTGCATTTTTGTCGTTGACACATACGTTTTAGGCCGTTTAGTTTTCTTCGACAATTAGTTAACACTATAGATATTTCGATCACTCTCCGCTTGGGCAAGGCGGAAAGTCATCCAGGCAGGCAAAAGCCTGAACAAGCCGCGTGAATGACCGTCATTTGCGCGCATAGGGGGGAATACATGGCACGATCAGACGGCCTCGGCCGTGCGCTTCTTGTCGTCCAGCGTTTTGCGCTTGCAAGTATCCTTGCAGCGTCGGCATCCATCACGCTCGCGCTTCTCGGGCCGGCGGTTTCTACTTCCGCCAAGGCCCAGCAGGCAACTCAGGCAGCGCTCGTGCGCTCGGCGCCTGGCGATCCGCTGGGCCGCTACTATGTCGGCTCCGAGCCTTGCCGCACCTGCCACGCCGGAGACTTCCAGGAGTTCAAGCACACGATGATGGGCCGGCTCCAGGAAACCGGTCAGCCGACGAAGGTCGGCAAGATGGAATGCGAAACCTGCCATGGGCCGGGCTCCTCGCATGTCAATAATGGCGGCGGGCGCAACGATATCGGCGCCGGCGTCATCCGTTCCTTCCGCAAGGACGACCCGCGCTCCAAGCCGAGCGACATCAACGCCGTCTGCCTGACCTGCCACGAGAAGGGCGACCGCACCTATTGGCAGGGCAGCACCCACCAGACACGCAACGTCGCCTGCACCAGCTGCCACACGGTGATGAAGCGCACCTCGCCGAAGATGCAGCTGGCCAAGACCAACGTCATGGACACCTGCTTCCAGTGCCACAAGGACAGGCGCGCCCAGTCCGTGCGCACGGCGCATATGCCCATGCGCGAGGGCAAGATGGATTGCGGCGACTGCCACAACCCGCATGGCGGCCCGAATGAGAAGATGCTGCGCGGCGCCACGGTGAACGACACCTGCTACACCTGTCACGCCGACAAGCGCGGGCCCTTCCTGTTCGAGCATCCGCCGGTCCGCGAGAACTGCCTCAATTGCCACGAGCCGCATGGCTCCATGAACCGCAACCTGTTGGTGGTGATGCGGCCCCGGCTCTGCCAGCGCTGCCATACGCCTGGCCGTCACAACGGCAACCCGGCGCTCGGCCCGGCCGCGAACCGCTTCATGGTCAACAGCTCGTGCCAGAACTGCCACACCAACATCCACGGCTCCAACAGCCCGTCGGGGCGGCGTTGGCACCGCTAAGCGCAAACACGAACAACGCGGCGGCCGCCTGATGGCCGCCGCAGGGAATGCAACGCAAGGATAGAGATTAACAGTAGGCTCGAGAGGGCTTTATCGGGGGGACAAAGCCATGAAAGCTCAACGCGGATTGACGCTCGCCGGCATGGCGCTCTTTGCCGCCGGCATGACCTTGCCGCAGGGCGCGACGGCCGCCGACGTGACCTCTACGGAGGCGCCAGTCGCCGAGGATCGCGCACCGGAAACCTGGGGTTACGTTGAGTTCGGCGTGCGCGGCTACCTTGAGGAGCCGCCGGAGCGGGGGGCGCCCTGGCTGGTGCCGAGCATCGCCGATCCGAACAAGGAAAGCTCCGCCAAGTGGGAGGAATACGGCGATAAGGATTCCGTTTTCGTCCTGTCGGAGATCATCCTCGGCGCCCAATCGGCCGATGGCGAATGGTTCGGCGAGTTCCGCGCCGACGACGCCTTCAACAACGATCAGCGCTTCAGCTTCGACTGGGCGAAGACGGGCCTGCTCTATGGCACGGTCACTTGGGACCAGATCCCGCATCTTTACAGCACCAGCGCTCAGAGCATCTGGCAGGGGGTCGGCACGGACACCCTGACGACGGCGGTCACCTTTCCTGCCAGCCCGCCGACGATCGCCCAATACGACGCGGCGATGGCGGCCAATCTCCGGCCGATCGACATCGGCATCGACCGTCGCCGCTTCTCGGTTGACCAGCGCTTTACGCCGACGCCGAACTGGGACTTCAAGGCCCATTACATGAACGATCATCGCGACGGTACGCAGATGGCCGGCGTCTTGATGAATTTCTTCGGCCCGTTCCAGCACCGGCTGGACATGCCGCGTCCCATCGACGACGTGACCCAGAACGCCAACATCACCGGCGAGTATTCCGGCAAGACGCCCTGGGGCGGCAAGTTCAACATCTCCGCCATCGGCCGCGTCTCCACCTACGAGAACGACTATCAGTCCTTCACCTTCCAGAACCCGTATTACCAGGCTCCCGGGGTAGCCTGGCCGCAATTCGGCCGCGTCAGCTCCATGCCGGACAACGAGGCCTATGCGGTCGGCGCGACCGCCGGCATCGATCTGCCGTGGAACAGCCGCTACATGGCGACCATCGACTACACCAGCATGCGCCAGGACGAGCAGCTTATCCCTTACACCACCAATCCCGGTGCGCCGCCTCTACCGCTGCCGACCAACTCGCCCCAGGCGGAGATCAACACGCTGCTCTTCAACAATGTCCTGACAACCCGCTTCAACGAGGACATCACGGGCAAGCTGCGCTACCGCTACTACGACCTCGACAACGAGACGCCGGAATGGCTGATCAACCAGTATTTCACGGCGGACGGGGCAGCCCTGACGCCGGCCGGTGGCGGGCTGCGCAACCTCGCCTATGCCTACACCAAGCAGAACGCTTCGGCCGAGGTGAACTGGCAGGCCCATGAGCGGGTCTCGCTGGGCGGCGAGATCGGCTGGGAGCGCTGGGACCGCGACCGCCGCGCGGCCAACGTCACCGACGAGTTCTTCGGCAAGGTGACGGCCGATGCCCAGATCACCGGCAAGGCCCAGTTGCGCTCCAGCTATGAATATGCGCAGCGGCGCTATGACCGCTACGATTTCGGCCTGGTCCTCGACGCCATGCTGAGCCGCCCGCCGGGCACCTCGCCCACCAACGCCACCGAGGCGGAACAGGTGCTGATGCGCAAGTTCGACATGGCCGACCGCGACCGCCACAAGGCCAAGGTCTCGCTCGAGGTCTGGCCGATGGAGAACATCTCCGTCACACCGACCTTCGGCCTGCGCTTCGACGATTATCTCACCAACCCGGTGGTGAATTACGGCCTGACCAAGGACAACAGCTGGAATGCCGGTGTGGAGTTCGCCTGGAGCCTTTTCCCGGGCACCAACCTGATGCTCGCTTACATGTATGAGGACTTCGACCGCTCCATGGTCGGCGGCCAGATCACCGGCGGCGGGCCGGCGCAGATGACCAATCGCTGGACCAGCGACATGTCGGATCAGGTCCACACCATCATCGCCGGCGCCAATTTCGAGATTATCCCGGGCACCCTCGATCTGGAGCTCTACAACGCCATCGCTCTCGGCAATTCGCAGGTGAGCGCGGTCTCCGCCGCAATCCCCTGCCCCAACCCGGCAAACTGCTCGCCCTTCCCGAACGTGACGACCAACTACAACCGGTTCGACGCGTCGCTGAACTACTACCCTGATATGGGCGATCTCTTCGGCTGGGGGGGCGATCTCACCTTCAAGCTGAAATATGCTTGGGAACGCAACCGCGTCGACAACTGGCAGGACGATCTCGACACGCCCTACCAGTACCTCGTCGAGGGTGGCACGACGACGAGCTACGCCATGGGCGCCTGGAACACCAACTACGACGCGCATGCCGTAATGGCATCGCTCGTCTACCGCTGGGGCGGCTCGACGGGCAACTGAGAACCGTCCAGGCCAAAGCAGGGGGCATCAGAGCTGACCGGTCATGAACGGCCAGAAGGGGCCGGTCAGCCACCACAAAGGGAGAAACACCTGACCATGACAGACGATATCAGCAAGAAGACCGGACCGCTCTCGCGCCGCACGCTTCTCGCCATGGGCGCCGGAGCGCTCTGCGCCGGGACGCTGACGAGCCTTTCCGCCACGACGGCCTCGGCTCAGGTTTCCCAGAAGGCGAAACATGAGCATGCCGGCTATCAGGCCCGCCCGAATGGCCGCGAAAGATGCGACAATTGCTTGCACTTCCGCCCGCCATCCGACTGCGAGGTGGTGCAGAGCCCGATCGCCCCGAACGGATGGTGCCGGCTTTACGCCAAGAAGTAGACCTCCCGGAGCGGGCGGGCCGGCGTCTCCAGGCCGCGCTCATCGCTCGCTCAGGCTTGGGCGGGGCGCCACGAACGCCCCGCCTTTTTTGCGTCATTCCCAGCCGTCGCCGGCGCCGCCGATATCCGATCGCGGCGCGGTGCGGCGCAAAGGGCCTGGAACTCCCGGCTTTCCTGGGTATTCTGCAAGCATGGCACGCGAGATCGAGCGCAAATATCTCGTCGCGGATGCGAGCTGGCGCCAGGCCGTCTCAGATACCCACGATATCCGCCAGGGCTATCTGTGCAACGACGAGACGGCGAGCCTGCGGGTGCGCATCCTCAACGGCGAGCATGCCTATCTCACCGTCAAGACCGGGCGCGGCGTCGTGCGCGACGAGTACGAATACGCCATCCCGCTGGAGGACGGCACCGAGCTCATGGCCAAATGCGCCCATCGCCTGATCGAAAAGAAGCGCCATCTCATCCGCCGCGGCGATCTCGCCTTTGAGGTCGACGTCTTCTCCGGCGCCAACGAGGGTCTTGTTCTGGCCGAGGTCGAGCTTGCCGACGAAAAACAGACCTTCGAGCCGCCACCCTGGCTCGGCGAGGAGGTCACCGGCGACGGGCGCTACACCAATGCCTCCCTCGCCCAGCACCCCTTCCGGGACTGGACGTAGCGCAAGCTTGTCCGCAGGGCGGGCATGGCTATCTTAGACGTATGAGCTTTTCTCTCGATCCCGCCGCCTCCATCGCCGAGGAGCTGCGCAGCGCCGCCATCGAGCAGGTCCGGCGTGCCCGCCGGGAGCTCGAAACGGAAGACGAGGACCGGCACGAAGCCATCCATCTTGCGCGCAAGCGCTTCAAGAAGCTGCGTGGCCTTTTACGCCTCGCCCGCCCCGGCCTCGGCGAGGATTACGCCGCCGAGAACGCTCGCTGGCGCGATGCCGGGCGCCGGCTCTCCGGTTTGCGCGACGCCACCGCCCTTCTTGAGACCCACGACGCGCTCACCAGCCATTTTGGCGACCGTATCGAGGACGGCATTCTCTACAGCGTGCGTCAGCGACTGGATAAGCGCCGCGCCAGGATCGCCGAAGAGGTCAGCGATCTCGACCGGCGGGTAGAGGAGACCTTCGCCGTCTTGGACGCCGGCGAGAGCCGCCTTGCCGAGATCGCCTTCCCGGACGATTTCCATGTCCTCGCCGAGGGCCTTGCAAGGACCTACAAGCGCATGCGCAAAGCCATGCAGGCGGCCACCGGAACGGAAGACCCGGCCGTCTATCACGAATGGCGCAAGCGCACGAAATACCACTGGATCCAGTTGAAGCTTCTGCGGAAAATCTGGGAGGAGCCGATCGAGGCCCGCCGGGCCGAGGCCAAAGAGCTCGCCGACATCCTTGGCGACGATCACGACCTTGTCGTCTACCGCACGCTTTTGCGGCAGGAGCCGAAGCTTTTCGGCAAGAAGAAGGTTCAGGAACTCGTCCTGGCGCTCATCGACCGGCGCCAGAGCACTCTGCGTACCGCCGCCTTCGATTTGGGCGCCCGCCTTGGCGCGGAAAAGCCGAAGGCCCTCAGCGCCAGGATCGAGGAATACTGGAAGGCGGCGCATTCGGAGGCGACGGAGCCGCTCGGCAAGGTAGCGCCCTCGCCCACCGAGGAGCGCCAGACCGAGCCCAGCTGAGCCGGGGCGTCCTAGCCCTGTTTCGCCCAGCGTCCGCTAGGGTCCTGGCGCCAATACGTAATATCGGCGCCCTCCCCCCGCAGCCTTTTCCATTCCGCCCGCGCCCAGTCCATGGCCGCCGGGTCCGCCGCCTCGAAGAGATAGACGACGCGCTCATAGCCGCCGATTTCGCCCGCCTCCGCCCCATGCGTCAGAAAGCGGATCGCCGCCCCATTGGGGTTGTCGGTTTGCTGCGTCAGATAGACGGGCTGGCGGGCGCTGTGTCCGTCCTCGGCGGTGCCATGCGGCAGGAAGCCGGCATCGTCATAGGTCCACAGCGCCATGTCGAGCTCGCCGAGCCTTTCCTTGTCGCCCGCCTGCACCACGGCGCGCCAGCCGCGCTTCAAGGAACGCTCCAGAAGGTCCGGCAGGGCACGGGCGAGCGGGCGCGTCTCCAGATGGTAGAAGAAGATTTCCGGCAGCCGCGCCTCCCCCTGCCCGTCGATGTCGTCGTCTAGTGCGAGCCGCGCTCGTAGCGCTCGCGCACGAACTGGTCGAGCAACCGCACGCCATAGCCGGAGGCCCAGGATTCGTTGGTATCGCTGGAGGGCGAGCCCATCGCCGTGCCGGCGACGTCCAGATGCGCCCAGGCGGTGCCGTTCTCCACGAAGCGCTGCAGGAATTGCGCCGCCGTGATGGAGCCGCCCCAGCGCCCGCCGACATTCTTCATATCGGCGTTTTTGGAATCGATGAGCTTGTCGTATTCCTCGCCGAGCGGCATCCGCCAGGCCCTTTCGCCCGTCTCCTTGCCGGCGAGAAGGATATCCTCCGCCAGGCGGTCGTCATTGGCGAAAAGCCCGGCGTGATGGTGCCCCAGCGCCACGATGATCGCGCCGGTCAGCGTGGCGAGATCGATCATCGCCTCCGGCTTGGCGGTCTTCTGGATATGCGTCATGAGATCGGCGAGCACCAGGCGACCTTCCGCGTCGGTGTTGATCACCTCGATCGTCTTGCCCGACAGCGAGGTGACGATATCGCCGGGCCGCTGCGCTTTGCCGTCCGGCATGTTCTCCACCAGGCCGACGATGCCGACCGCATTCACCTTCGCCTTGCGCGCCGCCAGCGCCAGCATGACGCCGGCCACGGCCGCCGCCCCGCCCATATCGCCCTTCATGTCCTCCATGCCGGAGGCGGGCTTGATGGAGATGCCGCCGGTATCGAAGACGACACCCTTGCCGACGAAGGCGATCGGCCTTTCCTTGGCCTTGCCGCCGTTCCAGGTCAGGGTGACGACGCGCGGCGGGCGCTCAGAGCCCTGGGCGACGCCCAGTAGCGCCCTCATTCCCAGCTTCGCCAGCGCCTTCTCGTCGAGCACCTCCACCTTCAGGCCGCTCTGCGCAAGGCCCTCCAGCTTCCTGGCGAATTCCACCGGCCCGAGCACGTTCGCCGGCTCGTTGACGAGGTCGCGCGACAGCTCCACCCCCTCGTTGACCGCGGCCTCGACCTTCCATGCCGCCTCGGCCTTTTCCGGATGGGCGACGCCGATGGTGAGGTTGACCGGTCCGCGCTTTTCCTCCTCGTCCTTCTTCTGGCTCTTGTAGCGGTCGAAGCGATAGCGGCGCAGCATGATGCCCAGCGCGAAGGCCGCCGCTGCCTCGGCGGAGGGATAATCGCCCGCCGGGTCCTGCAGGATGATGCTGGCCTCGCCCTCCCGCGGCAGCAGCTTGGCGGCCGCGCCGCCCAGACGCAGCCAGTCCATGCGACCGGTCGGCACCTCGTCGCCGACGCCCAGGAACACGATTCTCTCCAGCTCCACCCCCGCCGGCGCCACGATTTCCAACGCCTTGCGGGCCGCGCCGCCGAATTGCTTGATGCGCGCGGCGGGCGCAAAACGCTCTCCGCTCGCCTTGTCGAGCGAAGCCGCCAGGGGTCCGAGTTGCAGCTTCTTGTCGGTCAGGAAGATCGCGGTGCCCTTTTGCGGGGCCTGCGCTCCTGTGAAAGTGATGGACGTGCTGGCGGCCATGCTGTTGCCTCGATGCTCCGCTTTTGCGATGGAATTGGCTGACGGGTGGATAGCTTGGAAGGCGAAGGCGTCAAGGTCAAATCCCGTTAACCACGCTTCTTGGGCAAATCTTATCCATACGTGGCTAACGCTTGCCGGCCGACGGGCATGTCGGCTGCCCCTGACGAAGGTAAGTATGTCGGTTTTCGGTCTGCCGCTCCTGGAACGCTACGTTTTCCGGCGGGTGCTGACATTGCTCCTGCTGGTGCTGGGCGCCCTCGTCGCCACTTTGTGGATGACACAGGTCCTGCGCGAGCTCGACGTGGTGACCGCCAAGGGCCAGGCGATCTGGATGTTCATCTTGATGACCATCCTCGCCCTGCCGGCTCTCATCCAGGTGATCGCGCCGATCGCCTTCCTGATCGCCGCCACCGTCACCCTCAACGGCCTCAACGCCGATAGCGAGCTGCCCGTCATGGCCGCCTCCGGCGCCTCCTCGCGGGTGGTGGCGCGGCCGGTCCTGGTTCTCGCCGTCATCGTCTTCGCGTTGACGACGCTGCTTCATCATTATGTCGCGCCGGGAAGCCTGTCGGGCCTGCGCACGCTCATCAACCATGTACGCGCCGATCTCATCGCCACCCTGGTGAAGGATGGCGGCTTCCGCACCGTCGACAAGGGGCTCACCCTGCATATCCGTGAGAAGGCGCCCGACGGCAGCTTCCGCAACATCTTCGTCAGCGACAGCCGCGACGCGGAGGAATCGACCCAGTACATCGCCCAGTCCGGCGTGCTTCTGGAGCGTGGCGGCAATGCTTTCCTGATCATGAAGGATGGCGAGCTGGTTCGCGAAAACAACGCCAAGGGCGAAGTCAGCGTCGTGGAGTTCGAGACCTACGGTTTCGATCTCAGCCAGTTCAAGGCGGCCGACATCGCCACGGCCTACAAGCCGCGCGAGCTGACGACGACGCAGCTTCTCAATCCCGATGCCGACAATCCCTATTTCGTGCAATACCGCAGCCGCTGGGACGCGGAGCTGCACGACCGCTTGACCGCGCCGCTCTACACCATCGCCTTCGCGCTTATCGCGCTGCTTTTCTGCGGCCGCGCGCGCACCAACCGCCAGGATCGGGGCTATGCGATGGTCATGGCCGTGGTCACCGGCTTCGTCTTGCGCGGCGCCGGCTTTGCGGTTCTGGCGGCCGCCACCAACAACCGCAGCCTCATCCCGCTGCTTTATGCCGTGCCGCTCGGCGGCATCCTTCTCGCCTGGCTCGCCCTGCGTCAGGGATATCGCTGGCGCATCCCCGCCCGGCTGGGACTCTTCCTCGACAGGCTCGCCGCCGGGGCGGGCCGCGCCCTCGCCCGCATACCCATCCTGTCGCGCCTGCAGAGGCCGGCGACATGACAGGCACGCTGTCGCTCTATATCGCCAGGCGGTTCCTCACCTCCTTCGCCATGATTCTCCTGGCGTTGATGACGCTCGTCTTCCTCGTCGATTTCGTCGAGCTGTTGCGTCGTCTCAGCGATGTGGAGGAGTTTTCCGCCCTTCTCGGTCTCAAGCTGGCGCTGATGCGCACGCCGGGCCTGTTGGAAGATATCCTGCCCTTCCTCTTCCTGTTCTCCGGCATGATCTGCCTCCTCGACATGTCGCGGAAACTGGAGCTGGTCGTCGCCCGTGGCGCGGGCGTCTCGGTGTGGGGATTTCTTGCCGCGCCGATGGCGCTTGCCCTTCTCTTCGGCATCGCCTCCACTTTCCTGGTCAATCCGGCAGCCACCTATCTGAAGGAGCGAGCCGAGCAGACGGAAGCGGCTTTGGGCAGCGGCGCGCGTCTTTCCGGCGATGGGAGCAATATCTGGTTCCGCCAGGACGGGGTCGACGGGCCCTCCATCATCCGGGCCACGAGCTTCGATGCCACCGCCATGCAGCTTCTCGGCGTGACGGCCTTTCTCTTCGAGCCGGGCGGAGCCTTTCGCGGCAAGCTGACGGCCTCCTCGGCCGATTATCGCCCCGGCCGCTGGACCTTTCGCGATGCCCGCTACATCTCGGCCGAAGGCGCCCCGGAGCACTTCGCCCGCTACCTTCTGCCGACATCGCTCAGCGCCAAGGAGATCAACGAGACGCTGATTCGCCCCGAGAGCCTTTCCATTTGGACGCTCAACCGCTTCATCGACGCTGCCGGCAGAACCGGCCTCAACACCGATCGCTTCCGCCTCGCCTTCCACAGCCTCCTGGCGCGCCCGGTGCTGCTCATGGCGATGATCGCCGTGGCGGCCACCGTCAGCCTGAGGCTTTTCCGCTACGGTGGCGTAGGAAAGCTCGCGCTGACTGGCATCGGCCTGGGCTTTTTGCTTTATGTCATGACCGAGGTCGTTAGCGATATGGGCAGCAACGGCATCTTGAACCCGGCTTTCGCCGCCTGGGCGCCGGCGATTGTCGCATTGTTGTTCGGAGCCACGGTGCTCCTGTACCAGGAGGACGGATGACACCCGTCCCAAAGCGTTGTGAGGCGAGGCTGCGGCGCGCAACCCTTCCGGTCGCGCGCCGGTCTTGGCTTGGCTGTGTCTTGTCGGTTCCGCTTGCGCTGGGCGTGACGCTTTCCCTGGCGCCGCAGATAGCCGCCGCGCAGGATTTCGATCTGCGCGCCCGCGCCACCCAGCAGGACGCCGATGCGCGTATGTTGGTGGAAGCAGACGAGCTCATCTACGACTTCGATGCGCGCACGGTCTCGGCCGCCGGCAATGTCGAGATCTTCTACCAGGAGCATCGTCTGGAAGCTGATCGCGTCACCTATCGCGAGCCCTCCGGCCGGCTTCTCGCCACCGGCAATGTCCGCCTGGAGGAGCCGGGCGGCAATGTCATCGTCGCCCAGGAAATCGACATCACCGACGATTTCCGCGAGGGCTTTATCGACAGTCTCAACGTGCAGACGGTCGACCGCGCCCGCTTCGCCGCCAACAGCGCGGAGCGTCGCGAAGGCAACGTCACCGTCTTCCGCCAGGGCGTCTATACCGCCTGCGAGCCGTGCCAGGACGATCCTTCCCGCCCGCCCCTGTGGCAGGTGAAGGCCTCGCGCATCATCCACAATCGGCAGGATCAGACGGTCTATTACCGCAATGCGCGGCTGGAATTCTTCGGCGTGCCGGTCGCCTATGTGCCCTATTTCTTCCATCCCGACCCGACGGTGAAGCGCAAGACCGGCTTCCTCGCCCCGGGTGTGCGGGCTGGCGCCGCGCTCGGCTATGGCGTCACCGTCCCCTATTTCTGGAACCTCGCCCCCAATTACGACATCACCTTCGCGCCCACCTTCCTCACCCGCCAGGGCGTGCTGGCGGAGGGCGAATGGCGTCACCGGCTGATGAACGGCTCCTACAATGTGCGTCTTGCCGGCATCTTGCAGCAGGACCGCGACGCCTTCCCCGCCGGCACCTCAGGAGATCGCGATTTCCGCGGCAGCATCACCAGCTCCGGCCTCTTCGCGATCAATTCGCGCTGGAGCTGGGGTTGGAGCCTCGCCGGCACGACCGACCGGACCTTCGGGCGCGAATACAGCATCCGCGGGTTGGCCGATCAGGAGGTGGTGAACACCCTCTACCTCAACGGCTTCAGCAAGCGGAACTGGTTCGACCTGCGCGGCTATGCCTTCCGCGTGCAGCGCGAGGATCCGCCCGAAACGGTCAATGACGGCATCGACTACCAGGCCGAGCAGGCCATCGTGCATCCGATCCTGGATCACAATTACGTCTTCGATCAGCGCTTCTTCGGCGGCGAGCTGAGCCTCAACAGCAACCTCACCAGCCTGACGCGCACCGATTCCGACGTCTACACCACGCCGGTGACCTATTTCGCCGGCGTGGAGGGCACCTTCACGCGCGCCAGCATGGATGGCCAGTGGCAGCGCAATTTCATCGGCCCGCTCGGCCAGGTCTTCACGCCCTTCGCCTATCTGAAGGCGGATATCTACGACGTGCGTTCTGAGGACCCGCAATTGTCGGACGGCACCACCTATGGCCGGGCCATGCCGGCGATCGGCATGGAATATCGCTGGCCGTTCCTCGTCGCCTCTCCGAGCGTCACCCAGACCATCAGCCCCGTCGCCCAGGTTATCGCCCGCCCCAACGAGCAGCACATTCGCGATCTGCCGAACGAGGATGCCCAGAGCCTCGTTTTCGACGACACGATCCTGTTCTCGCGCGACAAATTCTCCGGCTACGATCGTCAGGAAGGCGGCACCAGGGCCAATATCGGCCTCACCTATCAGGCGCTGTTCAACAACGGCGCCAGCTTCGATGCGATGTTCGGGCAGTCCTTCCAGCTCGCCGGCGTCAATTCCTTCGCCGTGCGCGATGTTGGTCTCACGGGCCTTGGCACCGGTCTTGAATCGGACCGCTCCGATTATGTCGGCCGCATCAGCCTCGATACCGGCCAGGGACTGAAGCTCACCGCACGCGGCCGTTTCGACGAAGTGGACCTGGAGCTCGACCGCGCCGAGGCGACGGCTTTGTTCTCGCGCGGGCGCAACAGCGGCTCGCTGACCTATCTCTACCGGCGCAAGGTCCCGCTTCTCGGGCTCGCCGAGCAGGAGGAGGTGTCGGCCGTCGCCCAGGTCGCCGTCACCAATTATTGGTCGGCGCTCGGCGGCATCGTCTTCGACATTGACCAGAAGGCCCGCGTGCGCCACGCCCTCGGCCTGGCCTATGACGACGAATGCTTCAACCTCTCGGCGCTGTATTCGGAAACCAGGGATGCCTATACTGATCTGGTCTCCAACCGTCAGTTCTTCGTGCGCATCAATCTACGCACGCTTGGCGACAGCGAGGTCAGCTTCGACGAATTCGGCACGCAATCGACGACGGCGGAGGACGAGGATGACCCCCTCGACTTCTTCTAACAAATTGATGCCCGAATGATCGGCTTTAGGACGACTGGCGAAAACGGAACGAGATGACCTTGATGTTTCTACCTGCAAAGCGTCGGCGCATCGCCGCCCTTCTTGGGGCCGTGGGGCTTTGCCTTGCCGTTGCCTTCGCTTCGCCCGCCACGGCGCAAAGCTCCATCGAGATCCTGGTGAACGACCAGCCCATCACCAGCTACGACATCGCCAATCGCACCAAGTTCCTGCGCCTGACATCGCAGGGGCGCGCCGGCAGAAAGCAGGCCGTCGATGAGCTGATCGAGGAATCGCTCAAGCTGCAGGAGGCCAAGCGCCGCAACATCACCCCTTCCGAGCAGCAGGTGAGCCAGGCCTTCGCCACCATCGCCAAGCGCGCCAACATGCCGCCCTCCGGCCTGGAATCGGCTCTGCGCCAGGCAGGCGTCAATCCGTCCACCTTGAAAGACCGTATCCGGTCCGAGATCGCCTGGGGCGAGGTGGTGCGCGCCCGCTTCCGGGCCACGGTGCGCATCTCCGAAACCGACGTCGCGGAGGCCCTCGGCGGCCAAGCGCCGCTGGAAGCGGAAGGCGGCGTTGTGGAATGGGAAGCCCAGCCGATCGTCTTCATCGTGCCGGAAAACAGCTCCACGGGCGTCGCAGCCCAAAAGAAGCGGGAAGCGGAGGCCTTTCGCGGTCGCTTCAAGGGTTGCGACCAGACGCTGGAGCAGACCCGCGGCATGCAGGGCGTCCTCGTCATGCCGAATATCCGCCGTGAGGTGAAGCAATTCCCGGAGAACCTCCAGGCGGAGTTGAAGCGCGCCGATGTCGGCAAGGCCTTGTCGCCCATCCAGGTGGAGGAGGGCTTCCAGGTCTTCGGCCTGTGCAGCAAGCGTACCGTTGCCGGCAGTTCGGAGGCGGCCGAGGAAATTCGTCAGGAACTGGCCAATGAGCGCGGCCAGCTTCTTGCCCGGCGCTATCTGCGCGACTTGAAATCCGACGCCGTTATCGAATTCCGCTGAGCAAAGCCCGCCGCCCGGCGTGGCGACGAAAAACTGTTACCGGAATCGGCGACGAAGTGGCAGCGCAGGCTTGGCGCGCCGACAGGGGGCTTGCGCGCCTGCCCTGACGGGCAGCATTGAGTATCCTGACTTCACCCTTCGCCAGATCGTGGGCAGTCCCCACCCCTCACGGAGGCTCCGACATGTTCTTTTCATCCGTCATCGCATGCGCCGCGGCTCCCCTGGGCCGCGCGCCCAGTTTTATTGGAAAGGCCGAACGTTAGATGCGACCGATCGCCCTCACCATCGGAGACCCGGCCGGCGTCGGCCTCGATATCGCCATCGCCGCCTGGGCGCGGCGCGAGCATGCGCGCCTGCCGCCCTTCATCTTCCTCGGCTCGGCCGCCAATGTCGCCGAGCGCGCTATCCTTCTCGGCATCGATTGCCCGGTCCGCGAGGTTTCCCCGGAGGAAGCGCCGCGCGCCTTCTCCATGTCCTTTCCCTGTCTGGCGGGCTTTCCCGAGGCCCGCGCCGAGCCGGGCGAGCTCGACAAGGACGACGCCGCCATCACCATCGCGTCGATTCGCGACGCCACCCGTCTCGTCGCCGATCGGCGCGCCAGCGCCCTCGTCACCAACCCGATCGCCAAGCACGCTCTGGCCGCGGCCGGCTTCGCCTATCCCGGACACACGGAGTACCTGGCCGATCTCGGCCAGGAATATTTCGGCGAGAAGCGCCGCCCGGTGATGATGATGGCCGCGCCCGATCTTCGAACCGTGCCCGTGACCATCCATGTGCCGCTCGCCAGCGTGGCAAGCATGCTGACCACCGACCTTATCCTGGAGACGGCCCGCATCACCGCGGCGGAGCTGAAGAGCCGCTTCGCCATCGCCTCGCCGCGCCTTGCCGTATCGGGCCTCAATCCCCATGCCGGCGAGCGCGGCATGATCGGCAAGGAGGAGCAGACGATCATCGCTCCCGCGGTGGAGCAGTTGCGCCGGGAGGGCATTGTGGCGAGCGGGCCCCTGCCGGCCGACACCATGTTTCACGCCGCCGCCCGCGCCGATTACGACGTGGCATTGTGCATGTATCACGACCAGGCGCTCATCCCGGTCAAGGCCATCGCCTTCGACGAGGCCGTCAACGTCACGCTCGGCCTGCCCTTTGCGCGCACCTCGCCGGACCACGGCACCGCCCTGGAGATCGCCGGCACGGGCCTTGCGCGCCCGACCAGCCTCATCGGCGCGATCCGCCTTGCCGCGCAGATGGGGCGTGCCGCGAGCGGCGCTTGAGCGCGAGCCCGGAAAGCCTTCAGGCGCGGATCGCGGCGCTCCCGCCGCTGCGTGAGGTCATCGACACATACGGGCTGAGGGCGCAGAAATCCCTCGGCCAGAACTTCCTTCTCGACCTCAATCTGACACGGCGCATCGCCCGCGCCGGCGGCGCCGCCGGAGCCGATGTCATCGAGGTCGGCCCGGGTCCCGGAGGGCTCACCCGGGCTCTGCTCTTGGAGGGCGCGCGCAGGGTTGTCGCGATTGAGCGCGACCACCGCGCCATTCCCGCGCTTGGAGACCTGGCGCGATGCGCCGAAGGCCGTCTCACCGTCTTGGAAGCCGATGCGCTCAGCGTCGACTACCCCACCCTCATCCACTCATCCGACACGCGCATCATCTCCAACCTGCCTTACAATATCGCCACCCCCCTCCTCACCGGCTGGTTGACGGCGCCGTCATGGCCGCCTTTCTGGACGGGGCTGACGCTGATGTTCCAGAAGGAGGTCGCCGAGCGCATCGTGGCGCGGCCGGGCGAGAGGGCCTATGGGCGGCTCGCCGTCCTGGCGGGCTGGCGCTGCCGCTGCGCCCTTCTCTTCGAGGTGCCGCCGCGCGCCTTCACCCCGCCACCCAAGGTCACCTCCGCGCTTGTCGGCCTGGAGCCGCGCACCGATGCGGCGGAGCTTCCCCCCGCATCGCTGGAGGCCGTCACGGCGGCGGCCTTCGGCCAGCGTCGCAAGATGCTGCGCCAAAGCCTCAAACGAGCCTTCCGCGCGCCGGAGAAGGCGCTCCAGGCCGCGGGAATCGCCGCCACGTCGCGCGCCGAGGAAGTCCCGGTGGAAGGTTTTCTGGAGCTCGCCAGGCTCTACGAGGAAGAGGCGCGCGGCGTCTCTTCGCCGCCGAGTTCGTCGATAAGCTCGCCGCCCTCCGCCAGAAGCTGACCGACGAAGGCCCGCAGACCCAGGACGCGATCGCGCTTCAGCCGCTCGGCGGTCAAGATCCCGCGCACCGCCTCGAAGGCCCGCTCCAGATCGTCGTTGACGATGATGTAGTCGTAGCGGCTCCATTGCGAGATCTCGTCGAGCGAGCCGGCGAGCCGCCGGCCGATCGTCTCGCGCGAATCTTCCGCCCGGCGCTCCAGGCGCGCTTTCAGCTCGCGCATCGAGGGCGGCAACACGAACACCCGCACCAAATCGTCGGGAAGCTTTTCGGCAATCTGCGCCGTGCCCTGCCAGTCGATGTCGAAGAGCACGTCCCGGCCCGCCGAGAGCGCATCCTCCACCGGCTCCACCGGCGTGCCGTAATGGTTGCCGTGCACCTCCGCCCATTCCAGCAGATCGCCGCGCTCCACCATGCGCTTGAAATGCACCTCGTCGATGAAATGATAATGCACGCCCTCCCGCTCGCTTGGCCGGCGCGGGCGCGTGGTCACCGAGATCGACAGCTCCAGGCCGTCATCGGCGTCCAGAAGCTGACGCGCCAAGGTCGATTTCCCCGCCCCGGAAGGCGAGGACAACACGAACATCAGGCCGCGGCGCATCAGCCGGATCGGTTCGGCGTTCATTCCAGATTCTGTACCTGCTCGCGGAGTTGATCGATCGCCGATTTGAGATCGAGGCCGATGGCCGTCGTCTCCTGGTCGACGGATTTGGAGCAAAGCGTATTGGCCTCGCGATTGAACTCTTGCGCCAGGAAGTCGAGGCGACGGCCGACGACGCCGCCCGCCGCGAGGCGCGATCTTGCCTCCGCCGTATGCGCCTTCAGCCGGTCGATCTCCTCGCGGATATCGGCGCGCGTGGCGGCCATGAGGGCTTCCTGATAGAGGCGGCCCTCGTCGAGTTGCGTCTCGCCTGCAAGGAGCGCCACCTGGTCGCGGATGCGCGCCTTGAGCCGCTCCGCCAACGTCGCGAGTCGCGCCTCGGCCGCAGCGACCAGGGCTTCGATGCGCTCCAGGATATCGCCGAGATGCCCCTTCAGCCGCTCGCCCTCCTGGCGCCGCGCCTGCGCGAGCCCCGCCACGGCGTCGCCAAGCGCCGCCAGCGCCGCCTTTCCAAGAGCGCTCTCCATCGGATCCCCGGGCCCGGTCGAAGGCGTCAGCACGCCGCGCAGCGCCAACAACCCGTCAGCGCGCGCCGGCGCGATGCCTTCCGCTTCGGCAAGCCGCCTCGCCGCCGCCACGACGACGGTGAGCGCGGCCTCGTTGACGGCGATCCCGGCCTCGCCGCCGCCGCTCTCCTCCGCCAGGGTGAAGAAACAGCTGCCGCGCGTGAGATAGCGGCGAGTCTGTTCGCGCGCCGCCATCTCCAGGGCGTCGAAGCCCTGCGGCAGCCGGAAGCGGATTTCCAGGCCGCGCGCATTGACGCTCTTCAGCTCCCATGCGTAGCGCACCCCGTCGACGTCGAAGGCGTGCCGCGCGAAGCCGGTCATGCTTTGCAAAGAAGAGCTCATGGCTGTCGTCCGTAACGGCCGCCGGCGCGACCTGCAAGCTGCGCCGCCGCGCTGCGGGGCTATTGTGGCCGGGGGCGCGGAATCAGGGGGTCGGCACCGGCCGTCATCTCTTCTTCGATGTTCTCCCCCTCCGCGGCAGCTCCCTCTTGCGCCGCGGCGGGCTCGGCCGCACGCTCCGCCTCCATCGCCTGCCGCTGCGCACGCTCGATGCGCCGCCAGCGGGCGACATTGCGGTTGTGCTCGTCGAGCGTGGTGGCGAAGACATGACCGCCCGTCCCGTCGGCGACGAAATAGAGATCGTCGGTGCGCGAAGGATTGGCGACGGCCTCCAGGGCGGCACGGCCCGGATTGGCGATCGGGCCCGGCGGCAGGCCGTCGATCTGATAGGTATTGTAATCCGTCTTCGTATCGATGTCGGAGCGAAGGATCGGCCGGTCCGACGGCTTTCCCTCGCCGCCGAAGATGCCGTAGATGATGGTGGGATCCGACTGCAGGCGCATGCCGCGCTGCAGCCGGTTGATGAAGACGGCGGCGACGCGCGGCCGTTCGTCCGCCTTGCCGGTCTCCTTCTCCACGATGGAGGCGAGCGTGACGAATTCGCCCTTGTCCTCCACTGGCAGGCCGGGCTGACGCCGGCTCCAGATCTCGTCCACCAGCCGGTCATGGGCCCGCCGCATCTGGTCGACGATCTGCTGGCGCGTCATGCCGCGCGTGAATTTGTAGGTCTCCGGCAGCAGCGAGCCTTCCGGCGGCATCTCCTCGATATCGCCGACGAGCACCTCGTTGGCCTTCAGCCGCGCCACGATCTCCGCGCTCGTCAGCCCCTCCGGGATCGTCACCGAGTGCAGGATCGACTTGCCGGAGGAGAGGATTTCCATGACCTCGCGCATGGAAACCCGCGGCTCGAACAGATATTCGCCCCATTGCAGGCTGCCGCCCACATCGTAGAGCCGCACGCCCATCGTGAAGACGAGCTCGTTGTCGATGACATTGTTGCGCTTCAGCTGCCGCGCGATGGTCTCCACGCCGGAGCCGCGGCTGATCAAGACCGTCTTCGGCTCCTCCAGCGGGCCTTCGGCGAGGAAGCGCTGTTTGCCGAAATAGAGCGCCCCGGCGACGAACAGCACGCCCAGGACGGCGATCATGATGAAGAAGTTGAGCGTCACCACCAGCGGATGCTTGGCCTGACGCGAGCGCGGCGGCGGTGGCGGCGCCGGCTCCGGCTGGATTGCCTGACGCGGGCTTTTCGGGTTGATGCGCCGCCCGCCCGCGCGCGCGCCGTTATCCTCCGCCTCCGCCTGCTTGGCGTTGGCGTCGGACCCGTCCTCGCGCGCAAGGTCGTTCCCGTCTGTCATCTATCAGCTTTTCTCACGTCGCCGCCGCTTCGACAACAAAGGGCGAATATGGCGAAAGCGCGCCGCCGCCTCAATGGAAGCGGCGGAATACCAGCGACGCGTTGGTTCCGCCGAAGCCGAAGGAATTCGACAGGCAAACGTCGACTTTCTTCTCCTTCGCCTGATGCGGCACGAGGTCGATGGGCGTGTTGACGGAGGGATTGTCCAGATTGATCGTCGGCGGGACGATACCGTCGCGGATGGTGAGGATGGAGAAAATCGCCTCCACCGCCCCTGCCGCACCGAGCAGATGGCCGATGGCCGATTTCGTCGACGACATCGTCACCTGCGGGGAATGCGCGCCCATCAGCCGTTCCACGGCCCTCAGCTCGATCTCGTCGCCGAGCGGCGTGGAGGTGCCGTGCGCGTTGACGTAATCGATGCCTTCCGGCGTGACTTCCGCCCGCTTCAGCGCCGCGTCCATGCACCGATAGGCGCCGTCGCCATCCTCCGCCGGGGCAGTGATGTGGTAGGCATCGCCCGACATGCCATAGCCGACGACCTCCGCATAGATGCGTGCGCCGCGCGCTTTGGCGTGCTCCAGCTCTTCCAGAACGACGATGCCCGCGCCCTCGCCCATGACGAAGCCGTCGCGATCGCGATCGTAGGGACGCGAGGCCCGCTTGGGCTCGTCGTTGAACCCGGTCGACAGGGCGCGGCAAGCGGCGAAGCCAGCCACGGAGACGCGGTTCAAGGGCGATTCGGTGCCGCCGGCCACCATCACGTCGGCATCGCCGAGAGCGATCAGCCGCGAGGCATCGCCGATGGCATGCGCGCCGGTGGAGCAGGCCGTCACCACGGCGTGGTTCGGCCCCTTCAGCTGATGGCGGATGGAGACGTAGCCGGAAGCGAGGTTGATGAGGCGGCCGGGGATGAAGAAGGGCGAGATTCGGCGCGGTCCTTTCTCCTCCAGCATGAAGCCGCCTTCCACGATGCCGCGGATGCCGCCGATGCCGGAGCCGATGAGAACGCCGGAACGAATCTGATCTTCATAGGCGCTCGGATGCCATCCGGCATCGTCGAGCGCCTGCTCGGCGGCCGCCATGGAGAAGGTGATGAACTCATCGACCTTGCGCTGCTCCTTCGGCTCCATCCAATCGTCGGGATTGTAGGTGCCCTCAGAGCCATCCCCACGGGGGATGCGGCAGGCGATCTGGCAGGCCAGATCGTCCACCTTGAAGTTGTCGATGCGCACGGCACCGCTCTCGCCGGCCAAAAGCCTCGACCACGTGGCCTCCACCCCGCAACCTAGGGGCGTGACCATGCCGAGACCCGTAACGACGACGCGCCTCATTCCACCGTTCCAGAAAGCAAGGTTGTTTTCAGGCAGCGTTCTTTTCCAGGAATTTGACCGCGTCGCCGACCGTCAGGATGGTCTCTGCGGCATCGTCCGGGATTTCCACGCCGAACTCCTCTTCGAAAGCCATCACCAGCTCGACCGTATCCAAGCTGTCGGCGCCCAGATCGTCGATGAAGCTGGCCTCCTTGGTGACCTTCTCTTCTTCAACGCCGAGGTGCTCGACGACGATCTTCTTCACCCGCTCCTCGATAGTGCTCTCACTCATAGCCTCATCTTCCTCGATTGCCTTGATCTGGTGTGACTTAAGAAAACGGCCCGTATCCCTCAAAAAACCCGGAAGGCCGCGCGGACGAGGGCTCGAACGGGGACGGTCGGGCGGTCCGTTATCATGTTTCGTTTGCCTTGACCAGCAGTCCAAAGCGCCTGTCGCAGGCGCTTGTCCCGGCCTCAGATCATCGCCATGCCGCCATTCACGTGCAGCGTCTGTCCGGTGATGTAGCTGGCCTCCTCGCTCGCCAGGAAAACCGCCGTGGCGGCGATATCGTCCCCTCCGCCGAGCCGGCCTGCCGGGATCGCCGCCAGAATGCCCTCGCGCTGCTTCTCGCTGAGTGCGTCCGTCATGGCGCTGGTGATGAAGCCCGGCGCCACGCAATTGACCGTGATGCCGCGGCTGGCGACTTCCTGCGCCAGGGCCTTCGACATGCCGATCAGGCCGGCCTTGGAAGCGGCGTAATTCGCCTGGCCGGCATTGCCGGTCACGCCGACGACGGAGGTGATGTTGAGGATGCGGCCGTTGCGCTGGCGCATCATGCCCTTCAGCGCCGCGCGCGACAGGCGGAACGCCGCTTCCAGGTTCACCTTGATGACGATCTCCCAATCGGCGTCCTTCATGCGCATGGCGAGCCCGTCGCGCGTCAGGCCGGCATTGTTGACGAGGATGTCCAGCCCGCCCATTGCCTCCTCCGCGCGCCCCACGAGAGCGTCGACGGCTGCCGAATCGGCAAGATCGGCGACAAGCACATGCGTCCTTTCGCCGAGTTCGCCCGCCAGCTTGGAGAGCGCCTCTTCGCGCGTGCCGGAGAGGGCGACGACTGCACCCTGGGCGTGCATGGCGCGCGCGATCGCCCCGCCGATGCCACCGCTGGCTCCGGTCACGAGCGCGCGCTTTCCTTCAAGGCTGAACATCGTCTCTCCCTTTTCCTACTGCTTGGCGGCGGCGATGGCTTCGGCCGCCTTCACTACCTCTTCGGGCGTTCCGACGGCGAGCGTCGTCATTTGCGGGGCAATGCGCCGCACGAGGCCGGAAAGCACCCTGCCCGCCCCGATCTCGGCCATCGTGCCGACGTCGTTACCGGCCATCCATTCCACCGATTCCCGCCAGCGCACCATCCCCGTCACCTGCTCCACCAAACGTCGACGGATCTGCGCCACCTCGCTGATCGGGCTGGCGGTGACATTGGCGATGAGCGGCACGGCCGGCGCCTCGATCTCCACGGCCGCGAGCGCATCGGCCATCCGCTCCGCCGCCGGGCGCATCAGCGAGCAATGGAAAGGCGCGGAAACCGGCAACAGCATCGCGCGCTTGGCGCCGCGTGCCTTGGCCACGTCGACCGCCCGCTCCACGGCGCGCTTGGCGCCGGAGACGACCACCTGCCCCGGCGCGTTGTCGTTCGCCGCCTCGCAGGTATCGCCCTGACTGGCCTTGTCCGCCACCTCGCGCACGGTTTCCACGTCGAGGCCGAGAATCGCCGCCATCGCCCCCTCGCCGACCGGCACTGCCTGCTGCATCGCCTCGCCGCGGATACGCAGGAGCCGTGCCGAATCGCCGATGGAAAGGCTGCCGGCCGCCGCCAGCGCGGAATATTCGCCGAGCGAATGCCCGGCGACATAATCGGCATGCTCGCGCACCGAAATGCCGTATTTCTCAAGAGCGCGCAGCGCCGCCATGGAAACCGCCATCAGCGCCGGCTGGGCGTTGCGGGTCAGCGTCAGCGCGTCCTCCGGCCCCTCGAAAATCGTCTTGGACAGGGCCTCGCCGAGCGCGTCGTCCACTTCCTCGAAGACGGAGCGGGACTCAGCATAGGCCTCGGCCAGGGCCTTGCCCATGCCGACCACCTGCGAGCCTTGCCCCGGAAAGGCGAAGACAATGGCCATGGGCTCTCCTTGTCGTCAGGTTCTATGGCGCGGTGAAGGCGCCGTGACGGCCGGCGGCGTGCCGACCGTTGAGAAAATCGCGCGCGGAGTGATCATGCCCGCGCTTGAGTGTCAAGGCGCAGCGACGCGGCCATAACGCCGCCGCGCGCCGGGGCGTGCCCGCCAAGCCATCTTGAGCGCTCTGTGGCCTCAGTCGCCGTCGTCATAGCCGCCATCCTGCTTGGGCTCGGGCAACTTCGGCTCGGCGCTGCGCCGACGCCGCGGCCGGCGGCGCTTTGGGCGGCTCTTCTCGTCTTCCGGCGCGGCGGGCGCGGCCGCCCCCTCCGCCTGAGCCGACCCGCCCTCGCCGGCCTTGGGCAGCGCCTCGCCGCCCTGTCCGAGTTCGGCGACGGAGATCGGCAGGGTGTCGTGGCTGCCGTCCTTGTAGGTGCCGAGATAGAGCGTGCGGTGCGGGAACGGGATTTCGATGCCGCGTTCGTCGAAGACCTCCTTCACGTATTCCGTATAGGCACGCCCGATCGCCCACTGGCTTCCCGGCAGCGTCTTGACGCGGGCGCGGATCACCACGGCCGAATCGCCCAGCGAAACGACGCCGTGCATCTCGAAATCGTCGATGATGTCGGTACCAAAATCGCTCTCCTTCAACCGTTCGAAGGCCTCGCGCATCGCCTCCTTCGCTTCGGCGACGTTCTCACGGTAGGCAATGCCGATCTCGGCGAGGTGATAGCCGAACTTGCGCATGAAGTTCGACACCGCCTCCACGGAGGAGAAGGGCACGATATGGTAGACGCCCGACAGGTCGCGGATGCCGACGGAACGCACGGTGAGCTTCTCCACCACGCCGGAGATGCCGGCGACCGTCACCACGTCGCCCTCGTTGATGGCATTCTCGAACTGGATGAAGACGCCGGTGATGATGTCCTGCACCAGCTTTTGCGCGCCGAAACCGACGGCAAGGCCGAGAACACCGGCACCGGCCAGCAGCGGGCCGATATTCACGCCGAGCTCGGCCAGCACCAGCATGCCGCCAATGGCGATGAGAGCGATGGTCAGGGCGTTGCGCAGCAGCGACAGGAGCGTGCGCGCCCGCGCGCTCGGTAGGGAGCCGTTCGCACCGCTCAGCCGATGCTCGATCCAGGCGGAGGTCAAAATCCACAGCCCATAGGCGCCGCCCGCGATGATGAACGCTGCGACGAAGCGCGCGGTCGCCTCCGTTCCGGTATCGGAGGTCAGCCATCTGGACGTGTCGAAGACATCCCAGGCATCGACAATGGCAAAAAGCACCGCGACGACGATCAGGATCCGGGCGATCTGCAACAGCAGCGGTATCAGCCGGTTGAGATGTTGCTCCAGGAAGGTGGTATTGCGCGACAGCCATTTCGGCACGCGGATGCCGCCTTTGACCGCGCGCCTGAGAAGCAGGATGAGGCCAACGCCGATGCCGATGGCAAGGGCGGTGCGCACCGATGCCCCGCCGACGAAAGAGACGAGCAGATAGGGCTTCGTCACGCCGATGACGAAGATGGCGAGCACGTAAAGGGCGGCAAGCCACGGCCAGACCCACCGTATGAAGCGCAGAAGCTGACCGCCGATATCCTCTGCCGGAGGCTGGTCGTCGGGCATCTTCAGCCGGTGCGCCAGCACGCGGATGGAGGCGAGGGCGATGCCGGCCACCACGATCATGATGAGCACACGCAGGCCTCGGCCGACCAGGAAGGACAGGTCGGCATTGGCCATCGGCACGACGAAGCCAAGGCCATAGATGAGCAGCTGCGCCAGCAAGAGAATGCGGCGAAAGGCGAAGTCGGTCACGTTCTCCCGGAAGGGAATCAGCGCCGTCTTGTGCGGCCTTGGCGCGAGCACGGCGCGCAGCAAGATGCGGATGCCGCCGACGATCAGGAACGCATTGAGGTAGAGCGATTGCTCCACATGCAGCTCCCGGCCGCCCGAGAAGAAGGCGATGGCCACGATCGCGAAGGTGAAGCCGAGCGTCCAGGCGATGGCGAGCGCCAGCGCGTCCGCCAATGTCTCGATGACGAAACAGACCGTGCGCACCACGGCTTTAGGCCCCGAGACCTTCCGACACAAGAAGCCCGCCAGGCGGTGCAAGAGGAAGCTCATGCCATGCAGGCTGACGATGGTGACGGCGATCGTCCCGAGCAGGCGCAGCACCACGTCCCACAACCTGTCCCAATCGAGCCGGTCGGCTTCGGCGGCCGCGGTTCCAAGGCCCGTCAGGTCGCGCCAGAGCTTTTCCACCACGCCGAAGCTCGCCTCGGCGATGGCCTTGGTGCCGTCGGCGAGGCGACGCGCGAATGATTCGTCGATGCGCTCTTCGCTAGCGGCGACCTGAGAATCCGCTGCCTGCGGATCGGCGATGCGTTCCAGCTCTTCGATCAGCGCCTGGCGCGCCCTATCGTCCTTCAAAATATCGGCGAGGAGCTTCGCCTTGAGCTCGCTGCTGACGGCCCCTTCCGATCCCCCGCTCTCGCCGGAAGCCTCGCCCGAGCCGCCGCCGGACAGGCCTGGAACCAGCAGGGACTGCGCCGAGACCGGCTCGGCGAGGGGCGCGAGCGCCATCAGCGCCGCAAGAAGGAGCATGGGCAGCGAGAGGGCTCGCGGAACGGAGAAGGGCATGCGGGAAATTCCGCTCAAGTCTTGGGGTCGGATTGGATGCGGGGCTGCTCTAAACGCCCGCATGGGACGATAATGAGGCAGCCAACGCAAGCATCGTGCATTCTCGCCCACAGGCAAGGCCGCGTTGCCGTCCTCTCGGCTCGCCGGCTTGCATCGACCGGCAAAATCCCTATAAGCGCGCCATACGACCGGCTTCGGCCGGGGGCTGAACGGAAACGGGTGTGCATCCTGCGCTCGAGGCTTGTCAAGCCAAGCCGCTTTTCGGTGTCTCCGCTCTTCGAAGACGCACATTAAAGCCTTTCTCCGCTCCTTCCGGGGCATGCGGAACTGAGGCTTCGGTGAGGCTCCGCGCCGGCGGGTCGTAAGATGAAAGGCAAGCCAATGTCACTTTACGAGCATGTATTCCTGGTGCGCCAGGACGTGTCCGGCCAGCGCGTCGACGAGCTGGTGGATCACTACAAGGGCGTGGTGGAAAATGCCGGTGGCTCCGTCGGTAAGACGGAGAACTGGGGCATGAAGTCCCTCGCCTACCGCATCGCCAAGAACCGCAAGGCGTATTTCGCGCTGATGAACATCGACGCCCCGCACGACGTGCTGGCGGAGATGGAGCGGCAGATGCGTTACAACGAGGACATCATCCGCTTCATGACCATCCGCGTCGACGAGCACGAGGAAGAGCCCTCCGTGCAGATGCAGAAGCGCGAGCGCGACGAGCGCCGCCGCCGCGAGCGCGAGCGGCGCAGAGACGACGAGGCATAAGACAATGGTTGATATCGCCCAGCTGCCGACCCGTCGGCCCTTCCACCGCCGCCGCAAATCCTGCCCCTTCTCCGGCGAGGATGCGCCGCGCATCGACTACAAGGACGTCAAGCTCCTAGAGCGCTACGTCTCCGAGCGCGGCAAGATCGTGCCCTCGCGCATCACCGCGGTCTCCGCCAAGAAGCAGCGCGAACTGGCCAAGGCCATCAAGCGCGCCCGCTTTCTCGGCCTTCTGCCCTACGTCCTGAAATAGGCTTTCAACCCGCTGGGGCGGTCCTTCCGGGCCGCCTCTAACCGACCGGCGCCGTGCCGGCGGGACAGCAAGGAGAAAAAACATGCAAGTCATTCTTCTGGAGCGCGTCGCCAAGCTCGGCCAGATGGGCGACGAGGTGAAGGTGCGCGACGGCTATGCCCGCAACTTCCTTCTGCCCAAGGGCAAGGCCCTGCGTGCCACGGACGCCAACCGCGCCCGTTTCGAGCGCGAGAAGACCCACCTTGAAGCGCGCAACCTGGAAGCCAAGAAGGAGGCCGACGCGGTCGCCGAGAAGCTTTCCGGCAAGAGCTTCATCGTCATCCGCTCCGCCGGCGAGACGGGTCAGCTCTACGGCTCCGTCTCCACCCGCGACATCGCCGATATTCTCGGCGAGGACGGCTTCTCCGTCGCCCGCAGCCAGGTCTGGCTCGACCGGCCGATCAAGACGCTCGGCCTGCACCCCATCCAGATCTCGCTGCATCCGGAGGTCGAGGCGCCGATCACCCTCAACATCGCCCGCAGCGAGGACGAGGCGGAGCGCCAGGCCCGCGGCGAGGACGTGACGGCCGACCGTTTCGCCGTCGAGAAAGAGGAAGAGACGGAGGAGACGGAGGCGCTCGCCATCGAGGAGGTCTTCGAGAACCCCGAAGAGACCGAGCTGGCGCCCGAGCTTTCCCAGGAGGCCGAAGAGGCCGAGACGGAAGACAAGCTCTAAGCCGTTTCTGACGCAATGCCAGCGAGGGCGCCCGCCGGGCGCCCTTTTTGTTTCTATTTCGTTCGCCTAAGGCGGCGAATCGCCGTAAACTTGGAACGGTCAACCTTTTCCGTCTGGATCGCGGCCAAAAGCCTCTTTTCCCCAAGTCGAGCAAGGAAAAGACTCAAAGCTGACGGCACCAACTCGCTGGCTTCGATTGCGCCGCTTAAGGGATGGTTAACCAAGGAGCCGGAAGGCTCGCCGAACAGTCGCCGAAAGCCCCTAGTCGAAAGCCCAGATGACAGCCGCCGCTGCCCGCCTACGCCCCGCCGATACCGCTCTTCCCCGCCAGGTGCCGCACAATGTGGAGGTGGAGCAGGCCCTGCTCGGCGCCATCCTCATCAACAACGAAGCCTTCTACAAAGTCTCCGATTTCCTGGAGCCGCCGCACTTCTTCGACCCGCTGCATCAGCGCATCTACGAGACGGCGAGCCAGCTCATCCGCCTCGGCAAGGTCGCCGATCCCAGGACCATCAAGAGCTTTCTGTCCGAGGAGCAGAAGGTCGGCGAGATCACCGTCGCCGAATACCTCGCCCGCCTCGCCTACGAGGCGGCCTCCATCATCAATGCCGGCGATTACGGCCGCACCATCTACGATCTGGCCATCCGCCGCTCGCTGATCACCATCGGCGAGGATATGGTTAACGTCGCCTACGAGGCGCCGGTCGACCTGACCCCGCGCGTGCAGATCGAGGATGCCGAGCGCGCCCTCTTCGAGCTCGCCGAGACCGGCCGCTACGACAGCGGCTTCCAGGGCTTTTCGGAGGCGCTGAAGACGGCGATCGACATGGCGGGCGCCGCCTATCAGCGCGACGGCCACCTTTCCGGCGTGGCCACCGGGCTCGACGACATGGACCGGCTGATGGGCGGCCTGCAGCCCTCCGACCTCATCATCCTCGCCGGCCGCCCGGGCATGGGCAAGACGGCGCTGGCCACCAACATCGCCTACAACATCGCGCGCGCCTGGCGTGGCGAGCAGCAGCATGACGGCACCATCAAGACCGTCGATGGCGGTATCGTCGGCTTCTTCTCCCTGGAAATGTCGGCCGAGCAGCTCGCCACCCGTATCATCGCCGAGCAATCGGGCGTGCCCTCCTCCGATATCCGTCGCGGCGCCATTCACGAGGATCAGTTCGACCGCATCGTCGTCGCCGCCCAGGAAATGCAGAAGATGCCGCTCTATATCGACCAGACCGGCGGCATCTCCATCGCGCAGCTTATGGCCCGGGCGCGGCGGCTGAAGCGCCAGCGCGGCCTCGACCTCATCGTCGTCGACTATCTGCAGCTTTTGTCCAGCTCCTCCCGCCGCTCCTCCGACAGCCGCGTGCAGGAGATCACCGAGATCACCACCAACATGAAAGCGCTGGCCAAGGAGCTGAACGTGCCGGTCCTGGCGCTCTCCCAGCTCTCGCGCCAGGTGGAGGCGCGCGACGACAAGCGCCCGCAACTCTCCGACCTGCGCGAATCCGGCTCCATCGAGCAGGACGCCGACGTCGTCATCTTCGTCTATCGCGAGGAATATTACCTGAAGAACAAGAAGCCGAAGGAAGGCACGGAGGAGTTCTTTAAGTGGCAGGCGGAGATGGAAGGCGCCGCCGGAAAGGCCGAGGTGATCATCGGCAAGCAGCGCCACGGCCCGACCGGCACGGTGGAGCTCGCCTTCGAGGCGGATGTCACCCGCTTCTCCTCGCTGGCGCGCGACGAGCGCACGCCCGTGCGCTATGATTGAGGCCGCCAGGCTGGATGCCGATCGGCTGGCCGGCGAGGACGGGGCAAACCAGGAAAACGCCGTGAGAGAGAAAGCCGCCGGGCTTCGTCTGACCATCGACCTTGCCGCGCTCGCCGGCAATTGGCGGCGCCTTGCAAGGCTCGCCGCGCAGGCCGAATGCGCCGCGGTCGTCAAGGCCGACGCCTATGGGATCGGCATTGCCGCCGCCGGTCCGGCCCTCGCCGCGGCCGGCGCGCGCACCTTCTTCGTCGCCCTGCCGGAAGAAGGCGTCGCGCTGCGCCGGGCGCTTGCCGAAAGCCCCGTGCCGCAGGCGCCGATCTATGTGCTCGGCGGCTTCTTCCACGAGGCCGCCGAACTCTACGCCGCCCATCGCCTCAGCCCTGTGCTTGGCCATCTCGGCGAAGTTGAGCGCTGGCGCCGATGGCAGGAGCGCGGCCAGGCGGCGCTGCATGTGGATACGGGCATGAACCGGCTCGGCCTGTCGCTCGAAGAGGCGGAAAATCTCGCCCGCTCCGGCGGACCCGGCGAGGGTGTCGACCTTCTCCTCAGCCATCTGGCCTGCGCCGACGAGCCCGCGCACGGCGCCAGCGAGGCGCAATTGCGGCGCTTTCTTGAGGCCAAGGCGCTCTTGCGCTTGCCCCGCGCCTCGCTCGCCAATTCCGCCGGCATCCATCTCAGCCCCACCTTCCATCAGGATCTGGTGCGCCCGGGCATCGCCCTTTACGGCGGCGCCTCGCATCCGCAGGCCGTCTCCGACCCGGTCGTCACCGCCGAAGCGCGCATTCTGCAGGTGCGCACGGTCCCGCGCGGCGACACGGTGGGCTATGGCGCGGTGGAAACCATGAAGCGCACCAGCCGCATCGCCATCCTGGCCGCCGGCTATGCCGACGGCTATCTGCGCGCCGCCGGCTCCTCTGACGCCGCCTCCGGCGCGCTGGTGTGCATTGAGGGACATCTCGCCCCGCTGGTCGGCCGCGTCTCCATGGACCTCATCGCCGTCGACGTCACCGATCTGCCGCAAGGCCTTGCCGCGCCCGGGCGCTGGGCCGAGCTCTTCGGGCCCAATATCGACATCAATGCCGTCGCCCGTCATGCCGGCACCATCGCCTATGAGCTTCTGACCGGCCTCTCGCGCCGCGCCTGCCGCCGCTATGTTGGACAGGAAGGCTGATGGCCAAGGCCAAGAGCCAGTTCGTCTGCGCCAATTGCGGCGCGGTCGCCTCGCGCTGGCAGGGGCGCTGCGATGCCTGCGGGGAATGGAACACGCTCCAGGAGGAGGGCCCCGCCCTTCCCGCCGCGACGGCGGCCGGCCGCGGCGTCGTGGTGTCGCTGCACGCCCTTTCCGGCAAGACGGAAAGCCCGCCCCGGCTTGAGAGCGGCATCGCCGAGCTCGACCGGGTGACCGGCGGCGGCTTCGTGCCGGCCTCCGCCCTTCTCGTCGGCGGCGATCCGGGCATCGGCAAGTCGACCCTTCTTCTGCAATCGGCCGCCGCCCTCGCCGCTTGCGGCCGGCGCGTCGTCTATGTCTCCGGCGAGGAGGCCGTCGATCAGGTGCGCCTTCGCGCCGAGCGCCTGGGCGTCGCCTCCGCACCGGTCGAGCTCGCCGCCGAGACGCATGTGGAGGATATCCTCGCCACGCTGAAGGCGGGCCCGCGGGTCGATATCGTCATCGTCGATTCGGTGCAGACGATGTGGACCGACCTTGCCGAGAGCGCGCCCGGCACGGTGACGCAGGTGCGCCTTGCCGCCCAGAACCTCATCCGCTTCGCCAAGGCGACGGGCGCCGTGGTCATCCTCGTCGGCCATGTCACCAAGGACGGGCAGATCGCCGGCCCGCGCGTGGTGGAGCACATGGTCGATGCCGTGCTTTATTTCGAGGGCGATGCCGGCCACCGCTTCCGTCTTCTGCGGGCGGTGAAGAACCGCTTCGGCCCCGCCGCCGAGATCGGCGTCTTTGAGATGACCGGCGACGGGCTGAAGGAAGTCGCCAATCCCTCCGACCTCTTCATCGGCGAGCGCGAGGCGCATAATCCCGGCACCGCCATTTTCGCCGGCATGGAAGGAACGCGGCCGTTATTGGTCGAAGTTCAGGCCCTGGTCTCCGCTTCCGGGCTCGCCACGCCGCGGCGCGCCGTCGTCGGCTGGGATCCGAGCCGGCTCGCCATGCTGCTCGCCGTGCTGGAGGCGCGCTGCGGCCTCGCTTTCGGCCCTTTTGATGTCTATCTCAACGTCGCGGGCGGCTTGCGGCTGGCCGAGCCGGCGGCCGACCTTGCCGTTGCGGCGGCGCTCATCTCCTCGCGCCTCGGGGTTGCGAGCCCGCCGGAGACCATCTATTTCGGCGAGGTCAGCCTGTCGGGCACAATCCGCGCCGTGCCGCAAGCGGCCGCGCGGCTGAAAGAGGCGGAGAAACTGGGCTTTCGCAAGGCTTTTCTGCCGGCAGCAGGCAGCGATGACGCAAAGACGGGGCTGGCTCTGGACAAGATCGCGAGCTTGACCGATATGGTGGCCGCCTTCGCCGCACGGGCCGAGGCGATTGCCGGCTAGGGCCTGAACGCGAGATGACAGAGTTGACCAAGAATGCATGAGCGCCACGCCGGCTGCGGCGCTTCAGGAGGCTGTCCTTCATGCCGATAACGCTTCTCGACGGCGTGCTCATCCTGGTCATGTTCATCTCGGCGATGCTCGCCATGATCCGCGGCTTCACCCGCGAGGTCTTCTCCATCGCCTCCTGGGTGATCGCGGCCATCGTCACCTACATGTTCTGGCAGGATGTGCTGCCCTTTACGCAAGGCTACGTCGACGATCGCACCATCGCCATGGTCGTCACCGTCGCCGGTATCTTCTTCCTCACCCTCATCGTCGTCTCCCTGGTGACGATGCGCATTTCCGACTTCATCCTCGATTCCAAGGCCGGGCCGCTCGACCGCACCTTCGGCTTTTTGTTCGGCGCCGCGCGCGGGCTGCTCCTCGTCGTCATCGCCGTGCTTTTCCTCAACTTCTTCATCTCTCCGGACAATCAGCCGGAGTGGATCGGCGAGGCGCGCTCCAAGCCCTGGCTCGACGCCATGGGCGAGGATTTGATGAACGTTCTGCCGGAGGACCCGGAGGCGGAAATCATCGAACGCTTCCGCCAGCTCGACGCCGAGCGTCAGGGCCAGCCGCAATCCTCTGGCGACGCCGCCGGTGGCTATGACGCCGACGACCAGAACGCCCTCAGCCGCCAGCTCTCGCAATAGCCATGCTCAATCTCTATACGCATCCCTTCGACGTGGCGGGCGCAGACGGCTTCCACGAGGAATGCGGCGTTTTCGGCATCTACGGCCACGCCGAGGCCGCCGCCCTGACCGCTCTCGGCCTGCACGCGCTGCAGCATCGCGGCCAGGAGGCCGCCGGCATCATCTCCTATGACGGACGCCAGTTCCATGTGGAGCGCCATATCGGCCTCGTCGGCGACAACTTCACCAAGCCCTCCGTCATTGGCCGGCTCGCCGGCGACAACGCCATCGGCCATAACCGCTATTCCACCACCGGCGCCCCGGTCCTGCGCAACGTCCAGCCGATGTTCGCCGAATTCGTCGGCGGCGGTTTCGCCGTTGCTCATAACGGCAACATCACCAATGCCCGCACCTTGCAGCGCGACCTGCAGAAGCGCGGCTCCATCTTCCAGTCGACCTCCGACACCGAGACCATCATCCATCTCATCGCCACCAGCCGCAGAGTGCCGCTGGTGGAGCGGCTGATCGAGGCGCTGTTGCAGATCGAGGGCGCCTATTCGCTGGTGGCGCTGTCGGAGAAGAAGATGATCGGCTGCCGCGATCCGCTCGGCGTGCGCCCGCTGCTTCTCGGCGATCTCGACGGCGCCCATGTGCTGGCCTCCGAGACCTGCGCCCTCGACATTATCGGCGCCCGCCTGGTACGCGAGGTGGAGCCCGGCGAGATGGTCGTCGTCACCGAGCACGGCATCGATTCCATCAAGCCCTTCCCACAGATGAAGCCGCGCTTCTGCATCTTCGAGCACGTCTATTTCGCCCGGCCCGATTCGGTCATCGCCGGCTCCTCCATCTACGAATCGCGCAAGCGCATCGGCCGCGAGCTCGCCCGCGAGGCGCCGGCCGATGCCGACCTCATCGTGCCGGTGCCCGACAGCGGCAATCCGGCGGCGATCGGCTTTGCGGAGGAGAGCGGCATTCCCTTCGAGCTCGGCATCATCCGCAACCATTATGTCGGTCGCACCTTCATCGAGCCCTCCGATTCCATCCGCCATATGGGCGTGAAGCTGAAGCACAACGCCAATTCCGCCATCCTCAAGGGCAAGCGCGTCGTGCTCGTCGACGATTCCATCGTGCGCGGCACGACCTCCTTGAAGATCGTGGAGATGGTGCGCGATGCCGGCGCCTCGGAGGTGCATATGCGCATCGCCAGTCCGCCCACCACCAACCCTTGCTTTTACGGCGTCGATACGCCGGAAAAGGCCAAGCTGCTTGCGTCGCGCATGACGATTGCGGAGATGACCGACTTCATCCGCGTCGACAGCCTCGCCTTTTTGTCGATCGACGGGCTCTACCGCGCCGTCGGCGAGGAAGGCCGCGACGCCCTGGCGCCCCAATATTGTGATGCCTGCTTTACTGGCGAGTACCCGACTGCCCTCACCGATCAGGAGCAGAAGGGCGGTGTGCGCCAGCTAAGCCTGCTTGTGGAGGCAGGATGACTTCTCAATCCCGGCCGCTGGAAGGCCGTATCGCCGTCGTCACCGGTGCCACGCGCGGCATCGGCTATTTCGCCGCCAAGGCGCTGGCGCAAGCCGGCGCCCATATCGTCGCCCTCGGTCGCACCCAAGGCGCGCTTGAGGAGCTCGACGACGAGATCCGCGGCCTTGGCGGCGCCGCCACGCTCGTGCCCCTCGACCTCAAGGACGGGCCGGGCATCGACCGGCTCGGCGCGGCCATTCACGAGCGCTGGGGAAAGCTCGACATCCTCCTCGCCAATGCCGGCATCCTGGGCACGCTTTCCCCGCTCGGCCATGTCAAGGCCAAGGACTGGGACGACGTGATGGCGGTCAACGTCACCGCCAATTGGCGCCTCCTGCGCACCCTCGACCCGCTGCTGAAAGCCTCCGACGCCGGCAAGGTCATCTTCCTGTCTTCCGGCGTCGCCCAAGATCTGAAGCCCTTCTGGGGCCCCTATGCCGTCTCCAAGGCGGCGCTGGAGGCGCTGGCGCGCACCTATGCCCACGAGACCGCTCGCACGCCGATCAGGGTCGTCATCGTCAATCCCGGCCCCATGCGCACGCAGATGCGCGCCAAGGCGATGCCGGGCGAGGATCCTGAGACGCTGCCGCATCCCTCGGAACTGGCGCCGAGCCTGGTGGAGCTCGCCTCGCCGGACTTCGACAAGAGCGACATCATCTTCGACTTCGCGACGAAGAAGTTCTTAAGCTTTCGCGCTGCGGCCTGAGCGCCCGCCCCGGCGTCCGCCGCTCGGCCCCTTGCCGCGGGCATCCGCGTAAGGGTTGGTGGCGGTGCGCGTCATCAGCCGTATCGGTACCCCTGAAAGCCCGAAATCCTCCCTGAGGCCGTTGACGAGATAGCGCTTATAGGCCTCCGGCAGCGCTTCCGGCCGCGAGCAGGAGAGAAAGAAGGTCGGCGGGCGCGTCTTCGACTGGGTGAGGTATTTCAGCTTCAGCCGCCGCCCGGAGACGGCCGGCGGGGGATGGCGCGAGACGAGATGGTCGAGCCAGCGGTTGAGCGCCGCCGTCGACACGCGTCGGTTCCAGATGCCGTAGACGGAAGCGAGCGCGTTCATCAGCTTGTCGAGGCCGGCGCCCGTCAGCGCCGAGATCGGAACCAGCGGCACGCCGCGCACCTGCACCAGCGTCTGGTTGAGATCGGCCTCCAGCTCCCTCCGCGCCGCTGCCGGATCGCGCACCTGGTCCCATTTGTTGAGCGCCAGCACCAGCGCCCTGCCCTCCTTGGCGACGAGATCGGCGATTTGCAGATCCTGCTTCTCGAACGGCATCGTCGCGTCGATGACGAGGATCACCACCTCCGCGAAGCGGATGGCCCGCAGCGCATCGCCGACGGAGAGCTTTTCCAGCTTGTCGACGACCTTCGCCCGGCGGCGCAGCCCCGCCGTGTCGATCAGCCGGAAGGGTTGACCGTCCCATTGCCAGTCGACGGCGATGGCGTCGCGCGTGATGCCGGCTTCCGGGCCGGTGAGCAGCCGCTCCTCGCCGATGAGCCGGTTGACTAGCGTCGATTTTCCCGCATTCGGCTGACCGACGATGGCCACCCGAATGGGCTTGGCAAGCTCCGGCGCGGTTTCCTCTTCGCCGGGCGCCTCCTCATCGGCGAGCGGTTCCGGCGCCTCCCCCAGCGCCCCCACGATCGCCTCGTAGAGATCGGGGATGCCGAGGCCATGCTCGGCGGAGATAGGCACCGCCTCGCCGAAGCCGAGCGCATAGGCTTCCAGAAGCCCGGCATCGGCGGCGCTGCCCTCCGCCTTGTTGGCGACCAGCACCACCGGCCGGCCGGCGGCGCGCACGAGGCGTGCGAAATGCTCGTCGTCGGGCGTCACGCCGGCGCGCGCGTCAATCATGAAAAGAGCGATGTCCGCCTCGGCCAGCGCCTGCTCCGTCTGCGCCCGCATGCGCCCCTGCAGGCTCTCGCTGGAAGCGTCCTCCAGCCCGGCCGTGTCGATGAGCACGATGTCGAGATCGCCGAGCTTGGCCGGCGCCTCGCGCCGGTCGCGCGTCACCCCCGGCCGGTCGTCGACGAGGGCAAGCTTCTGCCCCGCCAGCCGGTTGAACAGCGTCGATTTGCCGACATTCGGCCGGCCGATAAGGGCGAGCGTCACCGCCATGACGCGCCGGCCTATTGCAGGGCCGTCAGAGACCCGTCGGCGGTGACGATATAGAGCCGCCCGCCTGCCGCGATGGGGCTCTGAACGCCGCGATCTGGGATGGAGCGCTCGGCCGTGATCTGGCCGCTCGCCGGATCGACGCCGATAAGCTTCTTGTCGTTGGAAACCGCCCACAGCGTGCCGCCGGCCAGAACCGGCCCGACCCAGGTGGAGAAGAAGCGCTTCTTGCGCACCACCGGCATCGCCGTCTGCCAGAAGGGCTGCCCGGTCCGCCGGTCGAGCGCCACCATGTTGTCCTGCAAATCGACGAGGAAGATGGCGTTGCCGGAGACGACGGGCGTCGCCGCCGCGCCGATATTCTGCTCCCAGATGCGATCGCCGGTCCGCAGCGACACGGCGATGGTCCGGCCCGAGACGCCGGTCGCGTAGACGACGCCGTCATAGACGACGGGGCTCGCCGCCACGTCGGTAAGGCCGGAGACGGCCAGGGTACGCGTGGAGCGGATGACCGCGTCGGCCCATTGCAACTCACCCTTGTCGGCGTTGAACGCGATCACTTCGCCCGACGAATAGGGCACGATCACCGTATTGCCGACCACCGCCGGGCTGGCGCCGGAAAGCACGCCGGCATTCTCCGGAATGCCGGGATAGCTCCAGGCCTCCGTGCCGTCGGCGAGATTGACGGCATGCAGCACGTTGGTCTGCGTCACCACATAGGCCTTGCCGCCGGCCGCCGTCGGGGCCGAGCGTGCCGGCGCCCTCAGATCGTAGGTCCAGACGCGCCCGCCGGTCGCCGGATCGAGCGCCACCAATTCGCCATAGCCGGTGGCCGCGAGAATGACGTTGCCGGCCGAGGTCACTCCGCCGCCCGGCGAACGGCTCTTCTCGCCCTCCGGTTTCAGCGACACGGCCCAGGCCTTGCCGCCGCCGGTGGAGAGCGCCGTCACGGTAGCGTCGGCATCGTAGGCGAAGATGCGCCCGCCGGTGACGATGGGCGGCGCCGAAGCGCGCGCCACGCGCTTGCCCGACCCATAGACCCGGGCGCGGAAGGCCGTCGCCGAGGCATTGCCGGCCAGCGCCAGATGCCCCGGCGCATTGGCGGCGTTGCCGCCTGGCTGCGGCCAATCGCTGTTGCTCGCCGCCCCGATGGAGGGCGAGCCATCGGCGCGGTTGGCCTCGTCCACCACCAGGACGTCGTAGCGCTCGCCCGGAAGGATTTCCTCGCGCTCCGAGAACGGGTTGATCGCCCCGAGCGAGCTGCATCCCGAGACGAGGCCCGCCAGCGCCGCAAGGCTTGCCAGCCGAATCCAGATTGTCGTCTGCCTAGTCATCGCTCCGCCCGCTATCCTCGCCGGCTCCAAAGGGCCTTATTGCGTCATTTCTGTGTCGGGATCGTCGGAAGCCGCGCCTTCCGCCCCCGCTTCCGCCCCGGCGGACGGCCCGAGCTGACCATCGATCACGGCGAGCATCAGACCCGCCCGCTGGCTGAGGCTCCGCGGCGCCTGCGCATCCGTCTGGATGGAGATGAAGTGCTCGCGCGCGGCGGCAAGATCGCCGCGCGAATAGGCGACGACGCCGAGAATCTCGCGCGCCGAATAGCGCCAGGCATTGCCAGCCTCGCTAAGCGGCTCTGCCCTTTGCCCCGCGCCGTCAAGATCGCCGGTATCCAGCGCGATCAGCGCCGCGCGCACCTGTGCAAGGTCGCGCATCACCTGAGGCACCGACGCATCGTCGGCGATGGCGTCGAAGGCCGCCAGCGCGGCACCGCGATCCTCGCCCGCGGCCGCCAGCTCCGCTTGGCGCAGCCGCGCCAGCATGCCGTATCCGCTGCCTTCCGCGACCAGTTCGTCAAGCATCGCCCGGCCGTCCGACGCGCGGCCCGATTCGATCAAGGCGAGCGCCGAGAGATAGCGGTCGCCCGTCTCCGCCGCCTGCTTGCCCTGCCACCAGATATAGCCGCGATAGCCAGCGGTGACGGCGACGACCAGAACGCAGGCCAGGATGATGTAAATGCCGAAGCGGTCCCAAAGACCCTTCAACTGCTCGCGGCGGAGCTCCTCATCCACCTCGCGGATGAAGTGGTCGGAGGTGCGGTCGTCGTGGGTCATCGCCTCGTTACGTTCGTCTTGTGTGGCGCCATGGGAGCGCGCCGCCCGGGGAAACGCCGTCTCGGGAAAGCGCGCCGGAACCTATCCACTTTGCCCTGCCTGCGCAATGTCCGCCACCGCTCAGGCCGCCGCAGATGGCAGAGCCGCAGCCTCAGGCCTTGGCGACCTTCTCGCCGTAGACATGATCGGGGCCGGGAAAGCTCTCATCGCGGACCGCCTCCGCATAGGCCGTCACGGCCTCCTCGATATGCTCGCGCAGGGAGCCGAATTTCTGCACGAATTTCGGCACCCATTCGTTGAGGCCGAGCATGTCCTCCAGCACGAGCACCTGACCGTCGCAGGCTGACGAGGCGCCGATGCCGATGGTCACCGTCGGCACCGCCTCGGTGATCCGCCTTGCCACCGGCTCCACGATACCTTCCATGACGATGGCGAAGGCGCCGGCCTTGGAGATCGCCACCGCGTCCTCCTCCAGTTCCTTCTGGGCCGCCTCGCTGCGCCCCTGGACGCGGAAGCCGCCCATCGTGTTGATCGATTGCGGCGTCAGGCCGACATGGCCCATCACCGGCACGCCGCGCCGGGTCAGGAAGGCGACCGTCTCCGCCATGTGCTTGCCGCCCTCCAGCTTGACCGCGCCGGCGCCCGTCTCCTTGAGGATGCGGGCGGCGTTGCGGAAGGCCTGTTCGGGGCACTCCTCGTAGGAGCCGAAGGGCATATCGACGACGACCAGCGCCCGCTTGGAGCCGCGCATCACCGCCATGCCCTGCAAGATCATCATGTCGAGCGTGACCGGAATGGTGTTTTCCAGCCCGTGCATGACGTTGCCGAGCGAATCGCCGACCAGGATGAAGTCGACGTAAGGGTCGACGATGCTCGCCGTATGGGCGTGATAGGCCGTCAGGGAGACGATCTTCTCGCCGCCTTTTCGGCTGGCGATATCGACCGCCGTCAGACGGCGCAAAGGCTTGTGTTGGGACACGCGAACTTCCTCCCTTCGGTTAGCGCCACTCCGACCCCGCTCAACCGAGCGGGGCGACGCCGATCAGCCATTGATGCAGGAAGAGGATGAAGGCGAGCCAGATGGCGAGCCCCACACCCATGCGGATGAGCTCCGGCCGCCATGGCCCCGCCATGTAGGTGACGCCCTGGCGCTTGTCGCGTCGGCGCGCCGCCGCGTAATCCGCCACCGCCCAGACCAGGAAGGAGCCGAAAAGGATGATATCGGCGAGCGTGCCGTTGGAGATGAGATGCGCGAAGGCCCAGACCTTGACGCCCAGGATCATCGGATGGCCGACGGCGGCGCGCACCGGGCCCTTGGAGCCGTTGAGCGCCACAAGGGCGAAGGCGGCGCCGTTGAGGAGCAGCGCCAGATGCCTGGTCCAGATCGGCGGCTCCCAGATCGGGATGGGCGCCTCGCGCGCCAGCCCGTAGCCCCAGACGATGAGCACGAAGCCGAGAATGGAGACGATCGAGTAGATGCCTTTCCACACCCCCGCGCCGCGCTCGGCGATGAGGCGATCGCGCAGCCCCTCGTTCCAGATCCGCACCGAATGTGCGCCGAGAAACAGGATCAGACCGAGGATGAGAACGAGCATGCGAGTAAAGCCTCCGATGCTTCAGCGCGGCGTGTAAGAGCGGCTTTTGGCTAGCCCGAATCCCCGACGCGAACAAGGGATGCGATGCGGCGCCGCGCCTCAGCCCGCCACCAGAAGCGTGATGCCCGACAATCCCAGAAGGACGAGCACCAGGCGATGAAAGCGCCGATCGCTGAGCCGGCGATAGAGCATCGCGCCGAGCCAGGCGCCGAGCGCCGTTCCCGGAAGCGCCAGAAGCGTCAGCGCGAAAAGCCCGTCCCTGGGAAGGCCTGACAGAAGATGCCAGGCGACGACGGCGCCGAGGATGACAAGATTGAAGACCTGGAAGACGCTGCGCCGCTCGTCCTTCGGCCAGCCGCGCAAGGTCGCCCAGACGGTCGGCAGCGGCGCCGACAATCCGGCAACTCCCCCCATGATGCCGCCGGCGAAGCCGACGGCGCTGTCGGCGAGGCGCCCGCCCCAGCTGAGGCTGGCACGCACCCCGCCGAAAAGCATGAAGGCGGAGAAGGCGATGAGGAACAGCCCGACGCCGAGCCGGAAATGCTCGATGTCGAGCCGCAAGAGAAGCATCGTGCCGACCGGCACGCCGACAAGGCCGGCGGCGACCATCGGCCAGATGCGGTGCCGGTCGACGGCGTGCCAGATCGCCGGCATGGTCTGCGCCTGCGCCGCTACCGAGCAGATCGCCACCAGCGTCGCCGCCGGGGCCGGCTCCATCACATGCAGCCAGAAGCCGAGAGCGACCAGCCCGGTGCCGAAGCCGGCAAGCCCGGTGACGAAGCCGCCGGCAAGCGCGCCGGCCGCCACCACCATGATTTCGGCGATGCTCAGCATGGGAGCGGCCGCTCGTCGGCATCTCGCATCGCCACGCGGCAGCCGCGACAGGTCTTTGAGAACGAAGGAAACGACATCGGGAACGAACTGAAAGGCGGCGGGGTCGCCGCGCGCGGACGCGCCCGGCGCCTGCGAGCTTAGACCTCCGCCACCGCCCCCTGGAAGATGCGCTTGGAAAGAACCACCGTCTTTCGATAGCCGGGGCGCCTTGCCACCAGTTCCAGGCGCGCTTCCTTCTCCACGTTCACCTGCATGGAGGAAACCAGGATCGGCGTCGGCAGGCCCGCCTTGTGGTTCGTCACGCCGACCTCGATCGTGGCGAGCCTTTGCTCGCCCAGAACGACGTCGAGCGACAGCTCGATGGTCTCCTCGCTTTGCGGAACGAACTCCGCATAGATGCCGAACTGCAACCGCGCGGGAAAGCTGCGGACCACCACGTCGCCCGAATAGATGTTGACGAGGGTATGCTTCTTGCGGTCGCCGCGCGCGGCGTATTCGCAAAGGATGGCGTTGGCGAATTTGAGGGCCCTGGCCAAGGTCAGCCCGCCATCCGCACGTGAAGGTCGGGCAGATTGACCTCCGTATCGTTCGCCAGCGGGTCTTTCTCCACCGAGACCGCGTCCCCTTCCCGCAACGGCATGGCGACGGCATGACAGCGATTGGACTTCGCCCGCGCCGCGAAGGGCACGACGTCATAATCCATCTCAGCGTCGATGGCGAAAAGGAGATCGCTGACGGTATCGAGCGTCCAGTTCGACGGGCCGGAGAGCCAGCGGCTGATCTGCGAGGGCTTGCGCCCGATCTTCTCGGCGAGTTCCTTGCGCGTCAGGTCTTTCTCCGCGCAGGCCTCTTCCAGCGCCTTGATCACCGCCTCGTAGACCCGGTTTCTGTTGCGTGCGGCGAACAACGCCGCCTCGTAGCGATAGCTCATGATGGCACTGCGATCCTCTGGCGTGCATTGTCGGTGATGTAGCGCTCGTAGCGGAAATGCGGCGCGTCGGTGAAGGGCGCTGAAGGCAGGCCGGCCTCGGCCCAGATTTCCTCGCATACGAGCTTTTCCTGCTCGAACCGGGCCGACCACATTCCCCCCAGTTCGTCCCGGCGCACCACATGCGTGCCGACGAAGACATCCGGCATCGCGAAGCGCCCGAAGACCCTGAGCGAGGGCCGAGGCTTGCGGCTGCGCAGCTCCCAATGCTCGAATTTCGCCGGCTTCAGCTGCTTCAGAAGGTCCTCCGTCACATAGCCGCCCTCGACGAAATGGCCGATATCGGCCTCCAGCATCGCCCAGCGCTTGCGCTCGCGGTCCTCAGAGCCGGCGCGCCCGGTTTCGATCGCCTTCGTCAAGGGCTGGCACATCAAGAACACCCTCGGCTCGCCTGCCCAGGGAGCGACAGGCCGCGCGGCCTTCAGCCGGCCTTCCAGCCTTGCGCACCTGATAGCATCTAGAATTGACATATAAGTTAACCGCGCGCGAGCGGCAAGAGCGCCCCCCGACGCATCTTCTAGTCGAGTTCGGCGGTCCCTGCCACGCGCCGCCAGCGCGCACCTTTCGGCCTCGTCTTTCGGCAAAGGTTACTTTGGTTTAGAAGGGGCGCCTCGCCGACAAGAGGGGTCCGAACGACATGGCGGCGCTAGAAAGCATCTTCCATTTCGTCATGATCAAGCCGACGCACTACGATGACGACGGCTACCCGATCCAATGGGTGCGCTCCGCCATCCCGTCCAACACGCTCGCCTGCCTCAACGGGCTTGCCGAGGATTGCCGCCGCCGCGAGGTGCTGGGCACAGGCGTCGATATCCGCCTTGATACCTATGACGAGACCAACCGGCGCGTCTTTCCCGAAAAGATCATCCGCCAGTTGCAGGCCGAGGGCGGCAAGGCGCTGATCGGCCTTGTCGGCGTGCAGTCGAACCAGTTCCCGCGCGCCGTCGACATCGCGCGCAAGTTCCGCGCCGCCGATATCCCCGTCGTCATCGGCGGCTTCCATGTCTCCGGCTGCCTCGCCATGCTGCCGGAACTGCCGTCGGAGATCCGCGAAGCCATGGATCTCGGCATCTCCATCTTCGCCGGCGAGGCGGAGGAGAACCGGCTCGATATCGTCTTCAAGGATGCCTGGAACGGCGCCCTGAAGCCGCTCTACAACTACATGGACGACCTGCCGGACATCTCCAACGCCCCCTCGCCCATCCTGCCCAGGAAGCATCTGAAGCACACGGCGGGCTCGCACTCCTCCTTCGATCTCGGCCGCGGCTGTCCCTTCCAGTGCTCCTTCTGCACCATCATCAACGTGCAGGGCAGGAAGTCGCGCTTTCGCACCGCCGACGACCTGGAGACGATCATCCGCGAGAACGTCGCCCAGGGCATCGACCGCTTCTTCATCACCGACGACAATTTCGCCCGCAACCGCCACTGGGAGAGCTTCTTCGACCGGCTCATCGCCCTGCGTGAGGGCGAGGGCCTCGACATCAAATTCGCCATCCAGGTCGACACGCTCTGCCACAAGATCGAGAACTTCATCGAGAAGGCGGTAAGAGCCGGCGCCACGCGCGTCTTCATCGGCCTGGAGAACATCAATCCGGACAATCTGATGGCTGCCAAGAAGCGGCAGAACAAGATCACCGAATACCGCAAGATGCTGCAGAAGTGGCGCGAACACGGCGCCACCACCTATGCCGGCTATATCCTCGGCTTTCCCGGCGATACGCGCCAATCCATCCTGCGCGACATTGAGATCATCAAGCGCGAACTGCCGCTGGAGCTGCTGGAGTTCTTCAACTTGACGCCGCTTCCCGGCTCGGAGGACCACAAAAACATGCTCGCCAAGGGCGAGTGGATGGACCCCGATCTGAACAAATACGACCTCGACCACCGCGTCACCCACCATCCGAAGATGAGCGACGGCGAATGGGACAAGGTCTACAAGGAGGCCTGGGACAGCTATTATTCGCGCGACCACCTGAAGACGATCATCCGCCGCGCCGCCGCCCATAGGCGCGGGCGGCCGGGCAACAAGCTTTTCCTCATCGTCTGGTTCTACCTGACGGTGAAAGTGGAAGGCGTGCATCCGCTGGAAGGCGGCTTCTTCCGCGTCAAGCATCGGCTCGATCGCCGCTCCGGCCTGCCGATCGAAAGCCCCTTCGTCTTCTATCCGCGCTTCGTCGCCGAAACGGTGGTCAAGCACCTGCGCTACGCCGTCAACATCGCCTCCTATTACCGCATCTACCGCGAGGTGAAACGCGACCCCGACCGGCGGCTCTACTCCGACCGGGCCATCGAGCCGGATATGGACGAGACGCTCGCCGATCTGGAGATGATCCGCGACACCAGAGGCGGCGAGGAATGGCTCGCCCAGAACCGGCGCAACCGCGAACTGGTGGAAAAGGCGCGCAGCACGCCGGCGACCGCGGCCTGACGAAAAGCTTCGCGGGCCTTTCCGCCGGCCTGCCCTTGCAGCCGCCCCTCCCCCTCGCCGGCTAAACGAAAAGCCATGCTTCGCTCGGAACGCAAGGCCCCTTCATTCGGTTGTGACGGAGAATGCATCCGAACCGAAGAGAAGGGAGAAAGAGCATGGCTATCAAGAGCTTACAGGACCTTTTTGTGCACACGCTGAAGGACGTCTACTTCGCCGAGAGACAGATCGTGAAGGCCCTGCCATCGATGGCCGAGAAGGCCTCCGACAGCGAGTTGAAGAAGCTGTTCCAGACGCATCTTGAAGAGACCAAGGGCCAGGTCGACCGGCTGGAAGCCGTCTTCGGTCTCGTCAACGAGCGCCCGGAAGGCGAGAAATGCCCGGCGATCGAGGGCATCATCGCGGAGACTGAGGAGCTGATGTCCGAGATCGACGACGCCGATACCCGCGATGCCGCCATGGCCGCCGCGGCGCAGGCGGTGGAGCATTACGAGATCGCCCGCTACGGCACGCTCGTCGCCTGGGCAGAGCTTCTCGGCCACAAGGACGCCGCCAAGAAGCTGGCCGAAACGCTGGAAGAGGAAAAGAGCGCCGACGCCAAGCTGACGCGCGCCGGCCAGAGGAAGCTCAACCAGCAGGCGGCGTAAATCGGAGCCTGGCTTTCCTCCGGCTCCCCGCGCCGGAGAAGGCCGGCGAGAGCTGCGGCGGGCGCCGCAGCTCTCTTTCCTGACGGCCTCAACCCTTCATACGGCGATAGACGAGATGCGGCGAAGCCGGCGCGCCCGACGGCCGCTCGATCGTCGTGAAGCCGGGGAGCTGCAGCGGCCTGTCGGTGACGACATAGCCGCCTTCCGCCGCCCAATCGGCGACCAGCGGCGACAGCCATTCGCGCGTGGCCAGATCGGCGGTCGGGTCGCCCGAGCCCATATCGACATGGATGAGGACCGGCTTGGCGGCGATACGCGGGTGGCACAGGCGCAGCGTGTCGCGCATATCGCCGACCACCATATGCGCCGCGTCGGGAATGCAGCCGGCATGGGCGCGGATCGCCTGATCGAAAGCGAAGATCTCGCGCTCCGGAAAAATCTGCCTCAGGTGATCGTAGGTGCGCCCGTTGCCGAGCCCGAGCTCGAAGACCGGCCCCGGCGTCTTGCCGATGAGGTCGGCGACGTGCTCCAGCAGCGTCTTCTGGGCGATCAGGCGGTTGATGGCGGCTTCCAGACGGCTCACGGGGGCGGCTCCTCATTGCGACGGCCCCCCTCTCGCACGGCGCCGGCGGATTCGCCAAGCCGACAACTCCATGACGGCTCGCCGCGGGCAGGAACCTCGCCCCGCTTTGCACCATTGGCCAAGCGAGGGCCGACACGCCAGGCCGACACGCCAGAAGGATCGATCACCATGCGCGCCTTTCACATTCCTTCCGTCGGGGACATCCACCACCCGGAAGCCTTCGTCACCGGCGTTTTGCGCAATTTCACCGCCGCCGCGCAGATGCTCGGCGCCGCCATCGACACGCTTCAGCTACGCCTTGCCCATGAAGGCCACGGCCTCGATCCGAGCTACCAGATCGGCACCGCCGACGGTGTCGACGCCGTTGCCTTTTCCGGCACGACGCATGAGCCGCTCTTCGACGACGTCACCGGCCACATCGCCGAGGACAGACTTTCAGACGCAACCTACACGGCCGAGCATGTGCGCGCCTGGCTCGATCAGATACGCGGCGGCGGGCCGGGCGACGCGCTTTCGCCCGGCATGCGCGGCGAGACGAGCTACTGAGGCGGTCCCCGCCCGTGCCGGGTGAGGAATGGAAGGAGGTGGCGGCCAAAACGCGCCCCAATACGTGCCGATGAACCTTCTCGGCCCGCTGGCGCACACATGGAAAGCACGTGAAAGCAGCTTCCAGGAGAGCGCCATAACCACCTCGACCGCCCTCGCCATCGCCATTGAGGCAAGCCGAACCCGCCACCGGCTGGCCGCGCGTCGCCACGGCCTTGCCATGTCGCCGGCCGTGCCGCGCTCGACGCTGCTGCTCTTTGCCGTATCCCGTTTGCGGCCGGCACCGGAGCGCGCCCTGCCCCGCGTCGCCGGCGGTCTTTGAAGCCTTTTTCGCTCTGGGTCCATCGAGGCTAGAGGAGCTCGCGCAGCCGCGCGGGATCGGGCAGCCCATGCACGACGATCTCCGGCTCGTCGCCCGCCGAGTAGATCGTCACCTTCGCCGCCCCGAAGATGCGATCGAAGAGGGATTGGTCGATGCTGACGGAGCGAATGGAGCTTCGGCGCAATTCGCGCACCGCCTTGGAGAAGAGGCCGACGCGGTACTGCACCTCCTCGTCGGTGATCGTGAGTACCTCGGTGCGCGTCTTCACCCACCATAGGAGAAGCGCGATCAGCCCGACGCCTACGGGAATGGTGACCACGCAGACGAGGAAAAGCAGCGGGCTCGATCGGAACATGGAAGGGTGGGCGCGATAAAGCGGCGCAGCTGACATCGGCATTCTCCGAAAGACATCGCGATTGGCCCCAGAACGGCGCGAATCGACAGGCGTTCCTTGGCCTGCGCCTTATGACGCAGCACCCGCGCATTACCAAACCGTCACTGGAGCCCCATCTGTGGAGAGGCGTAAGGAACCTCCGTGGCTTCTCATCATCGCCAAGGTGATCCTGGTGCTGTTCGACCTGTTCGACCTTGGCGCATCGAAGCTCCGGACCGCCCGGCCGGAACGCAGCGCATGCTGCTCCTGGCCGGATGAGACACAAAGAAGAGACCAACCCGGCATGGGCATGGTCCACAACCGAGCAATGATTGGATTCCAAGCATTTCTGGGGAGAGTAACGAGACTGCGCGTCGATGCATTTGGCGGGCGTCAACTCCGCAAATCGCTGGAGTTGAGCAATCCCAAGCGGGGCAAGTTCATCGAATGGAGATCGACATGAAAACATCTGTTTCGAAACTGCGTATGGCTGGCACGGCGGCTGTGACCGCGCTTGCCCTTGCGCTCAGCGTCGCTGGAGCGGCCGCGCAGCAGGGTCAGGGCCAAGGTCAGGGCCAGGGCCAGGGCCAGGGACGCGGCATGGGCATGGGCATGGGCGGAGGCCAAGGCGCCATGCAGCGCATGCAGGATCTGGACACCGATGGCGACGGCGTGCTGTCGCCGGCCGAGGCGTCGGCCTGGCACGAAATGGCCTTCGCGGCCATGGACGGCGACGGCGACGGCACTTTGACCAAGGCGGAGTTCATGTCCGTCAGCTTCGGTCCTGGCGGCGGCACCGGCCCGCGTGCGGGCACCCGCAAGGAAGCCCGGTTCGCCGATGCCGACCAGAACAATGACGGTGTTATCACGCTTCAGGAATTTACCAGTTCCGGCAATGCGCGCTTCACCGCCGCCGATTTCAACAAGGACGGCCGCGTCACCGTGCAGGAATTCTGGGCGAGCCACGCCCGTTGAGGATTCCGACGCCAAGCGACGGATGATGCCAAGACCCCGCTTCCGGCGGGGTCTTTTGTTTTGAGCGCCCTCCTGCCTCCAGTGGCTCTTCGCGCCGCATACCGGCCTCCGCTGACGCGCATTAACCAACTGTTAAATATGAAGTTCTACTTCTGTTAACGGTTTTCTTCGATCGCAGCGGAAGAAAAGTGCGGTCCAATACATTCAGTCTCGTAGAGAGAGGAACTTCTGCCGCCAAAGGCAGATCGGCCGGCGGCCGGCGCCAGTGCAGCCTTCGTGGTGTCTTGGGCCGGGCTCGCCGGCGGAAAACAACGCGCAGCCTGCATCCGGCAGGCGCCGCCCGGCAGGTGAAAAGGGTGGACGTCCGTGAGCGGTAAACAAGCACGCCTCATCACGCTCGCCCTGATTGCCGCCACGCTCGGCCTCTTCGCCGCCACGGGCATGCTCTATCTGGCCCAGAACGCACAGCGCCAGCTTCTCGGCACGGCGCTCCGTACCGCCGGCTGGGCCGCCTATCAGGCGCAGCTCGAATACGTCAGAACCGCGGCCGCGCTTGATCTGGCGGCCACGGACCCCTCGCGGGCGATGCTCGATGAGGTGATGCTGCGCCTGGAGGCCCTCAATTCGCGCCTGCCGATCCTTCATGCCTCGCAGGACCGCGAAAACCTGCCGGGAATGGCGCAGTTCACGCCGCGTCTCACGGCCTATGAGGAGCGCATCCAATCCTGGCTGGACCGGCTTCAGGCGGGCCTTACCGCCGATGCGGCCTCCCCGCTGCTGGCCGATTGGCGCCAGGAGCTCGCCCCGCTTCGCGGCGATCTGCAAGAGCTGTTGGAGCTCTCCCTCGCAAGCGAAGAGGCGGCCCTTGCGCGCGATGGCGAGCTCGCCGGCAACGTGGCCACCTTGCCGCTCGTGCTGATGTTTCTGTGCGGCGGCGGGCTGTTCGTTCTCCTCGGCGTTCAGGCGCGTCACTTTCGCCGCCGCCTCGACGACATGCTGGAGGCGCAAGAGGCGCAGCGGGCGAGCGAGACCAGCTTCCGCGCGGTGATCGAATCGATGCCGACGATCATCGTGATTTACGATCCGGCAACGCGCCGGCTCAGCTTCGTCAACCACGCCGCCGCCGATCTGGTCGATGCCGATACCAAGCATCCGGGCTGGCAGCATCTCATCTCCGCCGCCATCGGCAACGCCAGGACGGTGCCGGGCGACAGCGCGGTGGCCATGAACATCGCCTTTGCCCGTCCGAACGGCGAGTTCTCCTCCTTGCGCGGCTCCGCCTACGACGTGATGTGGGAGGGGCGCCGCCAGCGTCTTCTGGCGCTCGCCGACAACACCAAGATCCGCGATGCGGAGCTACAGGTGATGCAGGCCGCCAAGCTCGCCACCCTCGGAGAGATGGCCACGGCCATCGCCCACGAAGCCAACCAGCCCCTGGCCGTCATCCGCATGGCCGTCGCCAACGCCAAGCGCCTTTACGAAAAGGGCGAGGTCGGAGAGGCGCTCAGCGCCAAACTGACGCGCATCGCCGACCAGGTGGAGCGCGTCAAGCGCATCACCGATCAGGTGCGCCGCTACGGACGCCTCGGCTCCCGGCTTCAGGAGCCTTTTGCCGTCAAGGAATCGATCAGCCTCGCGGTCAGCTTCGTCGCCGAGCAGTACAGAGCAGCCGGCATCCACCTGGAGGTCGATGTCGATTTGCCCGTGGAGCTCAGCGTCTGCGGCGAGCAGACAATGTTTGAACAAGTTATCGTCAATCTTTTGGTCAATGCTCGCGATGCGTGTGAGAGTGGCGGAGGCACCGATCCTGCCGTCTCCGTGCGCAGCCTGGTGAGAGGAGACTGCGTGGAAATCAGCATCGAAGACAATGCCGGCGGCATCCCCGCGCATATGATGCAGCGCATCTTTGAACCTTTCGCCACAACCAAGCCCGCGGGCAAGGGAACCGGCCTTGGGCTCTCCGTCTCGCGCAACATCGTGCGCGACATGAACGGTGATATTTCCGCACAGAACATCCGCGCCGGTGCGCGCTTCACCGTCACGCTGCCGCTCGCCCTGGCGCAGATCGACATCGGGGAAGCCGCTTGAGCCATGACGCCTCGATCATTGTCTGCGATGACGAGATCGACCTTGCCCATGAGATCGGCGAATTCTTCCAGGGGCACGATTGGCGGGTCCTCGTCTGCGGCACCGCCGAGGCGGCCAGAAAGGCGCTGCTCGCCGGCTTTGCGCCGCAATGCCTGTTGACCGATCTGAGGCTGAACGAAGCGAGCGGCGCCGATCTCATCAGCTTCGCGCGCCAGCTGCCGCCCTATTTGCGGCCGAGGATCTTCGCCCTCATCACGGGCCACGCAGCCGACCCGGAAGTGGCCAGCCTTGGTGCCGATCTCATCTTCTTCAAGCCGGCGGACCCGTTCGACATTCTCTCCGATCTGGAACGCCTGACGCGAGAGCCCGGAACGACCTCCGAATTGCCGCCGGCATGAGCCGCCGCCGCCTGCCGTAGCGATCGCCCAAAGGTGCGATCAAGAGCCGCGTCGGTGGATCGGCTTGGCACGAAGACCCTGATAGTGCTGTATTAAATCTGACACGCCAGCGTGCTCATTGTCCTTTTATATTCTCTTTGGACAGGCATTCTTTGCGTGGCTCATGCGAGTCAGGCAACATGAGCCCTGACGAAGAATTGGCCATGAGTGATTCCACCCCACCCGCACCGGCGCCAGCCGATCCGACAGACGCCGCGCCTTTCGGCCGCGTTGGGCCGCGCCTGCTCCTGGTTGACGATGATTGCGAGGTTCTGGAGGAGCTTGGCGAGGGTCTGGAGGCGCTGGGGCTGCCTTCGCTGCGCGCCTCCACGGGTCGCCAGGCGCTGGAGGTCGTGCAGCGTCACCCGGAGTTGCAGGTCATTATCACCGATCTGCAAATGCCGCAGATCGACGGCATCGAGCTGTTGCAGAAGTTGGCGGCGCGCAGACGTCTTCGGCCGCTTTCGGCCATCGTTCTGACCGGCAACGCCTCGCTTGACCGGGCGGTGGCGGCCCTGCGCCTGAACGCGGTCGATTTTCTGCAAAAACCCGTCCTGCCGGAAGAGGTCGCCAGCGCGGTTCGCCGGGCTTTCGAGCTGATCAACAACGCCAGCGCGGCCGAAAAGCCGTTGCCCTCCCAGCCCGATTATCTCCGCGCCCTTGTCGCGGCGCGCGTCGATCGTCAAACCATCTTCAAGGCCGATCTGTTTTCCGATCCGGCCTGGGAGATGCTGCTGGATTTGGCGGTTGCGGAGGCGAGTGGTCGCTGGATTTCCGTCACCAGCCTGTGCCTCGCTTCCGGCGTTTCCACCACGACGGCGCTCAGGCGCATCGACGATCTGCAGGATGCGGGCTTGGTGGAGCGCTTTCCAGACGAGGCCGACAGGCGCCGCATCATCGTGCGGCTCACCGAGACCGGCCGCTCGCGGATGAAGGCTTTCATCGAGCGCCAGGCATCGCGCCTCGGTCTGGCGCTCAGCTGAGCATCGCCCTCGTCGTTTTCTCAGCCGATAAACTGATAGCCGAGATAGCGCTTGGCATCGATCACCTCGTGACCGAGCCGCATGCGCAGTTTCTTGCGCAGCTTGCTGATATGCCCTTCCACGACCGTCTCATCGACGCCGTCGTTGAACACGCCGTAGATGGCGTTGAAAATCTGGGTCTTGGTCACCCGGCGCGTGCGGTTCTTCGCCAGGTATTCAAGGATATGGCGTTCGCGGCGCGGCAGGGGGAGAGGCACGTCGTCGATCTCCGGATCGCGACCGTCGAAGAAGATGCGCAGCCGATCCACGCTGATTTCCGCGCTCGGACCGTTCATGCGCCGCCACACGGCGTCGGAGCGGGCGATGATCTCTTTCACATGGACGGGCTTGCGAACCACATCGTCGATGCCCGCGGTGAAGAGCTCTAGCGTCTGCTCCAGCGAGCGCACGTCGCTGAGGGCGATGATCGGCGCCCGCGAGCGGTTTCGAATGACGCTGGGATAGTTGGCGCGCTCATCGAACTCGCCGAGCACGAAGCCTTGCACGGCATCGATGTCGCCTTCCGAAGCGCTGGTCAGCCAGTCGTGGAATTCCTCCGAATCGAAGCTTACAGCCGGTCGCCCTTCACGGTTGAACATTGCTGTGAAGCCACCTGCAACATCGGCGCGTGGATCAACAACCACGTACATACTCAGCCCCATTAACAAAAAATCAACACACAGGAGACGTCCGCAGAAAAACGCGGAAATCCGCTCCTCACGTCAGGGGCAAACGCTAGTTTTCCACTCCATTTCACACAACAACAAACGCCCGTACTGTCGGAGCAATTCTGCTCCAATTTACAGGTTAATAAATCCTGCAAAACAGAAAGGATTCAATAGAATATTTACTTATTTAGTATGTAAAGAAACCGTTACCCGGAGGGAAAGATCGCATTCCTCTTCCGAGACAGCGCGGGCACGCACGGGCTGCGGGCAATAGCGCGACGCGCAGCCGCCGGAAGGCGGCTGCGCGCAAGCAGCCGGGGAACAGAACGGTGCGGCTGCGGGCAGGAGCGTTGGGGGCTCTGCGGCTCCAGGTCTTGACCGTCAGGCCTGGATGACGGCCTCGATCTTGCCCTTCAGCGTCTGGGCATTGAAGGGCTTGACGATGTAGTTGCTGACACCGGCCTTTTTGGCGGCGACGACATTCTCCGACTTGGCTTCCGCGGTCACCATGATGAACGGGATATCGGCGAATTTGCCGTCGTTGCGTACTTCCTTCAAAAGGTCGTACCCGGTCATCGGCTCCATGTTCCAGTCGGAGATGATCAGGCCGTAATCGCGCTCGCGCATCTTGCTGAGCGCCTCCGTCCCGTCGCAGGCGTCGTCGACGTCGTTGAAACCGAGTTGTTTCAGAAGATTGCGGATGATGCGGATCATGGTTTTGTAATCGTCAACAACCAGGATCGGCATCGAAAGGTCGAGGGCCATCGAAAACTCCGCAAACTAACGCAATATTTCCATATGCACGGCGCCGCCGCCGTGCTCGATACCGTTAAAATGCGTTTGACTTGCGCGAGGCTTGCAGGCCGGCGGCGGGCGATCTTTTCGCTGTCTTGCACTTGTTTTATACGCTTGCACAAAAGCTCCCCCACAGAGGAACATGCCATGTCGGCGATACACAAACCCATCTGTGCAGCCTCGCAGGCTTCCCAACCGTCTCACGGGCAAGCGGCCGGTGCTGCCGTCCATCTGCAGCGGATTTTCGCCGAGCTGGAGGAGCTGCGCGCCATCGTACACCGGGTGTCGGAGGCTCAGGATGGCCAAAGGACGCTCTGGGACGGCGTGGAGGTTATCCAGGAGGCCATCCACCAAACCCGCTCGGAAATCACCGCCATGCACGCCAAGGCGGTCGGGGGCCGGAATTTCAACCGCGCCGCCGACGAGCTCGATGCCGTGGTGAGCGACACGGAGGGCGCCACCAACACCATTCTCACCGCCGCGGAGGTGATCGACGACATCGCCCGCGAGCTGGAAGAAAAGCCTGACGGCGCCCACGCGCAGAAGGTGGCGGAAATCCGCGCCGAAGCCATCCGCATCTTCGAGGCCTGCAATTTTCAGGACATTACCGGCCAGCGCATCAGCAAGGTGGTCGGCCTTCTGCAGTTCATCGAGGGACGTATCGACACCATGCTGGAGATCTGGGGCCGCATCGAGGATGCCGAGGTCTCCGACACCCGCGAAGGCGACGATGCCCTGCTCAACGGTCCCGCCCTCTCCTCCGACGCCGATATCGTTTCCCAGGACGACATCGATTCCCTGTTTCCCTGAGGTGAGCGAAGGCTGCGGCGGCGGCGAAACATGCCGCCGCCCGGGCTAACAGGCTGTTGAAAGGTTGGCGCCGCGCCGGCGCTACTTGCAGAAGCTGCGCGATTGCGGCGTCCAGGCGCCGAAGCCGGAGGCGACCATATTGGCGATGACCGCGCAGACGTAGCGCTTCTGCGCCGGATCGTTGTCGGGCCCGGCATGGTAACGGGCGACGGCCATGGTCCAGCTTCCCTCGCGCTTCTTCAGTTCGTTGAGAAATCGTGCCGCATAGGTCACGTTCTTGCCCGGATCGAGCATCTCCGCCACGGAGGCGAATTGTTCGCCGTGGTAATAATGGTTCACCTGCATGCAGCCGAGATCGATAAGCTTGGCCCCGGAAGCGCGCGCGGCGTGAAATTCCCTGACCGCATCGGCCCGGCTCCTGGCGTAATAGGCCCTGCCCTCGATGTTCATCGCATGCGGCTGCAAGGAGCCCTTGCGCCCGGTCTCCGTCAGCCCGACGGCGTAGAGCACGCCGAGCGGGATACCGTAGGCTTTGGAAGCGGCGACCATCTCGCGCTCGCAGACTTTGGCACCCACCGCTCCTGAACCGGCCGCGACAGCGCCTGTCGCAAGCGTCAGGCTAGACGAAAAGACCGCGGCGATCGCGGCGATCCGCTGTGCCTTGCCCATCCTGTGCCTCTTGCTGATGTCCGCGCTGGCCCTCAAAACCTTCCCCGCGCGCCGAGCTCTCGCGCTCCCCGCCGGAGGCCGTGCCGGCCCCGGCCTCGCCTTGCGGCTGGCCGCCTGCGCGCAGGTTGCCTGCCGTCTGGCCGGCATCGACCCCGGCGGCGCGATCGGAGGGCGCGTTATGGATGATGATGCTATCGGGATCGTGCCCGCTTGAGCGGATGATATCTGAGAGCATCTGGCTGTCCTGCTGCAGCATGCGCGCCGTTTCCGCCCGGCTCGCCTCCAGCCGCACGGCGAGCCCGTCCTGACCGAGGCGCAGCTCGATCTTCACGCTGCCAAGCTCCACCGGATGGAGCTGGATGGTGATGCTCTTGACCGGCCCAGGCCCTGCCATGGCGTGGGAAAACGGCAGGGCGCCGGAAATCCCCCTCTGAGCCTGGATCTCCGGGGTGAGCGCCATCTGCGAGCCGATCGCGGAGGCGATGCGCGCCAGTTGCGAGGAGGCCAGCGCAGGCCCGTTTGCCGCAGGAACCGGCTCCTTGGGCAAGGCCGCTTCGACACTTCCCGTCTTCTCGCCCGGCGTCGACGAGGGGGTGACGACGCCGGGATCCCGGTTCTTCCTCTCCCCGCTTGGCGCATCGCCGCGCGCTTTCTCGCCGTTCGTCGCGGCAGCCGCCGGTGCAAGGCTCTCTCCGCCACGCACCGCGGCCGGCGCGCGCGCGGCTTCGCCGCGCAGGCCGTTTTCCAACGGCCTTGCGCCTTGCTCCGCTTCGCCACCGGCGGCCGCGGCGATGCCTTCGGCCTGTCGAGCGGAAAGCTTCGCACCCGCCTCGCCCGCAATCCGCGCCGCCTCGAAGACGGGCGCGAAATGCGTTTTGCTTTCCGCAACGGTAAAGCGCAGCGGCGACTTGCTGGCAACCTCTTGCGCCTGACTGGCGCTGGCGCGCATCTCCGTGCCGATGGCGGCGGGCTTTTCGCTCGGCGGCTTGGCGTCGAGCGGCAAGCGCAGGAAGTCCGCAAGTTTGACGTCCTTGCCGCCTTCGCCTGCCGCCGTCGCGCCCGCCGCGGCCGCGACCGCGAGAACCTCGACGGCTTCCTCGCCCTGTCCCCGCGCCGCATCCTGCGCGCTGCCCTCGCCTTCCTCCATCGCCGCCTGCGAGGGCATGCCGTCGGGCTTTGCCCCTTCAGGGCCGGCCGGCAATTGCTGAAGAAGCTTCAGGAACGCATCCTTCGGCGCGCCCTCTCCTGCCGCTTCCCCGCTCATCGGGCCCGACTTGGCGCGCTCGGCACGCGGCAGGGCCGCCGCCGGCAAGAAATTGATCCCGTTCATCGCGCCTCTCCGAGCAGCGCGTCGGCGAGCTTGATCGCCTCCTGCGCGCGCGCCATCACAGCCGCCTGCGAAGCCGAGGCCTCGCCGGACGGTATCTCGCCCTCGGCGGCGCCATCTGCGGCCGCAAGGGCATTGGCCGCCCTTTGCGGCTCCGCCGCCGTGCGTATCAGCTCGGCCGTCACGTCCACCACGTCGAAAAGCTCGCGATCGGCCTGCGGCAGGGCGGCGAGCTGCACCTTCCTCAGGTCGGCAAGCCCCGCCTCCAGCTCCTCCGCCACCGTCACCGAAGCCGCGGCGCGGTAAAGCAGCGCCTGCTGCTCTTCCACCGACCCGGTTTCGGCGAGGTCGAGCACGCGCATGGCCGCGAGCTTGGCGGGGGCCGACTTGGCCTGCACGACCAGAGCCCTGGCGATGACCAGGTAGAGCTCAAGGCGCGCATCGGCCTCCATCTCGGCGAGAATTTCGTCGAGCCGCGGGAATTGCTTGGGATCGTCCATGAAGCTCATACGCGTCAGCGCCGCGGCGAAGCGCTGGCGGAAATTGCCGGCATAGACGGAATGGCGGAAGCGCTGCATGTATTGACGGGAAAGCGTCTGGAAGCGCTCCGTATCCTCCATCTGCGCCAGCACCAGGATTTCGCGGCGGATCGCGGCCTCCTCCGCGAGCGTGCCCGGCGCCAGAAGCCGCGCCATGTCGAGATGGCGCGCCGCCCGTCCCGGATCCTCCGGCAGGGCGAGCGCCGCCTGCGCGATCGCCACCTGGCTGCCCATGCTGCCGGCGAAGCGGTTCGGGTCGATGTCCCTCAAAAAGGCCCGCGCTTCCTCGCCGCGACCTTTGACATAGGCGAGCGCCCCGCGCATCAGCCTTTCGTCCAGCGCCGGCAGCGGCTCCTTGGCCAGCAGCGTGCGCAACAGGTTCGGATTGCCCCCGCTCAGCACATAGGTCACCAGCGCCTCGGCGTTGCGCGGATCCTGCCAGGTCTCCTCCGGCGCCGCTTCCAGCGCATCGCCGATCTCGTCGAGCAGGGATCGCTGGGCCGCGAAGGCGCTGGTGGAGCCTTGCGCGATTTCGTCCTGCAGCCGCTGCAGCCTCTGCACCAGATCACGCGGCGTGCGCGAGCCCGGCCGTGTCGGCATCGCCAGCGGCTGATACTCGTCGCCCTCCGCATGCTCCGGCTTGTCCCCCGACAAGGCGATGCTGCCGGTCATGGCTTCCTCGATCATGATCGCGTCGGGTACCGGCTCGTAGAAGGGAACGAAGACTTCCGTCCTCGCTGCCGGCGCTGCAGGCGCCAGGTCGGGGGCGCGGAAGAAACTGCTCGTCGGCTTCTGGAAGGCCCGCGCCAGGGCCAGCTTGCGCGCCTCGGCGATACGCTCCTCCTCGCGCGGTCGCAAAGGCCGCGCCAGCGTCTTGCCGTCGCCGCCGGCATGCGGCGAGATCCCGCCGGCGATGACCCGCACCGCATTGGGGCGAGAGGAGGCCCGGCGAGAGCCTTCGGTCCCTGCCGCGCCGCCAAGAGCTTGCGCCGTTTCGCCAGCGGGCTCCGCCGCTTCGCCTTGCGCGCTCTCCGATGCGGGCAGAACCGAGGCGATGAGGTCGTTCATCGCCTGCGATCCCCCCGCCGGCGAAGACGAGGCGACCGCTTTGCCCGGCCTCTCCGCCCCGTCGGCGGGCGCCTCGCGGCCGGCGCTGTCTTCATCGGTGAGCGCGGGCCGATCGGCCGGGGATGGCGGGCCGGCGGCGATGTCGCGGCCGGCGGCGACTTTCCGACTTGCTGCGATATCGATTTGGGGCCGCGCCCGCGGCAGGTTGGGCGCCGCCAGCTCGGCCTGCCGCTCGGCACGGAAAGGCTCCGGGCGAGGCAGCGCCGGGGCCGCAAGGCTGGGTGTCGCCGATGACGCGGGCGAAGGCGGCGTCGGCGTCTGTCCTTCGCCAACCATGCCTGGCGGCAGAAGCTGCAAGGGCTCGCCTGCGACGGCGGGCTGGCCGGCGAGGGCGAGAAGAAGCGCCATGCCCGTTGCGGCAGGAAGCGGCCTCACGCCTCGTGCTCCTGCAACAGAATCTCGATCCGGCGGTTTTCCGCAGCGTTGGGGTCGGCCGGGTTCTTCAGATTGCGGTCGGCAAAGCCCTCGATCTTGCGGATGCGCTGATCCGGCAGGCTGCCACGGGTCAGCATGTAATAGGCCATATGCGCGCGCGCCGTGGAAAGCCGCCAGTTGTCGTAGGTCTCCGAGCGAAAGGGCCGTCCATCGGTGAAGCCGCGCACGACGATGTTGCCCGGCCAGCCCGCCAGCACCTCCGCCACCTCCTCCATGGCCACCACGACGGCCGGCTTGGGGATCGCCGAGCCGATCTCGAACATGCTGTAGTCCATCTCGTCGGTGAGGCTGATGAGGATGCCCTCGCTCGTCGCCTTCACTTCCACATTCGGCAGCTCGGCCCCGGCGAGGCTCTCCTTGAGGGCCGCATCGAGCGCCTCTTCGATCGCGTTTGCCTTGGCGATTTCCTCCGAGGTGACTTCGCCGTCCTCCCCGGCCCCGGAAGCGGACGCCGATGGCGACGCCATCTCACGCGCCTCGCCCTCGGTGAAAGGACGCCGCGCGATGGCGTCTGGAAGGCCGCGATCGGGCACCGTCTCCGCCCGGTCCCTGGGGCTCGGATCGGTGGTGCGCGCGCTATCGGTCGCCGTCATCTGCCAGTAGATCGGATCGAAGGGATCGCGATAGGCTTCATGGCCGGGCACGCCCGGCTCGCCGACCTCGCCGATGGGCGTATCGGGAACCGCCGATTGAGACAGCGGCTTCACCTCCGCGGCCAGCTTGGCGAGAACCGCATAGGGATCGCTGAAGGCGGCGCGTTCCGCGGCGGCATCGCTGGCGTCGAAGCCTCCCTTGATGGCGGGCGTTGAGCGCTCGGAAGTGCCGCCGGCCTCCGTAACGGTCTGCGTGCCGCCCTCCACCTGCAGCTGGCTTTCGCTCTCCGGGCCTTCGGTTGGCTCTACCTTGCCGATCGGATCGGAGCCGTCGTTTCGCACCTTCTCCTCATCGACGAGACCTTTTTCTTCCGTCACGCTCGCCGACAGGCGCACCGGATTGAAGTAGTCGGCGATCGACTTCTTCATCTGGTCGTCCGTGACATTGATCAGCCACATGATGAGGAAGAAGGCCATCATCGCCGTCATGAAGTCGGCATGCGCGACCTTCCAGGCGCTGGAGTGGGTTTCGTGCTCCTCCTCCTCGTAGCGGCGCACGATGATGAGTTCGGGATGCTCCTGGTCAGCCATCTTCGACCTCTCCGGCAGCTTCCGACAGCCGCGCGCCCCAGGCCTGAAGCTGCGTCTCCATCACGGTGGAGCCGGCGACCAGCCGCGCATCCGGCGTTTTGGAGGTCTTGAACTCGATCGCCCCCGCCTGCTCGCCGAGGCGGCGGCCTACGGCCTCCAACAGGTCCTTCGGCCCGGTCAGGCGCACCAGCTTCTCGCCCTCCTGCGCCAGGAGGACGGCTATCGCCTTGGCGAGATCCTCCGCCGCCCGCTCCGCCAGCGCTTTTTCCGCCAAAGGCAGGAGCACCCCGGCGGCCGCCTGCGACAACGCGGCCTGCATCTCGGCGATGGCCGTTTGCATGACCTCGCCGAGCCGCGCGCCCTCTTCTTCGGCCCAACGCGATCTCGCTTCGCCAAGGCGTATATCTTCTTGGCGCCGCGCCTTTTCCAGCGCCGCATCGATCTCTGCGCGCGCTTGCGCCAGGCCGCGCGCATAGCCTTCGGCCTCCGCCTTCTTCAGCCGCTCGTCGTCCTCCTCCGACTTGTGCGCGCGAAAGACGGCCGCGAGCGTCGGCGGCTCGACGGGCTCCGCCTCGAAGGCTGGCAGGACACGGGCCAAGGCGTTCATGCTCACGCTCCCTCAGCCCGCATCCATTGCCGCAGAATGGCCGCGGCCTGCTCCTCGTCGAACTCCACGATCTGCTCCAGCCGCTTCTGTGGGGTCCGGTTCATCTTCGACGTGAGATCCTCGATGAGATTGACGTGCTCGTTGGTCGGCAGCTCGCCGGCAACACTCTGGCCCGGCGTTCCCGCTTCAAGGGCCTGTGCGGCGCCCGCTTCCTGCGGCGCGCCGAGCATGCCGGCCGCCATCTCCGGCATCGGCCGGCTCAGCACCGACTTGATGGCCGGCCGCAGCCCGAAGAGGATGAGCAGCACCGCCATGGCCAGGATGGCGCCGGCATTGATCATCGTGCCGATCTGGCGCGTCAGCACGTCGCCGATCCCCGGCCCCGGCACCGGCTCCATGTCGCCGCCGGGCGCGGTGAAGGGCACGGCGGCCACCTTCAGCTGGTCGCCGCGTTCCATGTCCACGCCGGCGGCCGAACGCACGAGCTGCTCGATCTCCATCAGCTGGGTCTCCACCGGAATGGCGGCATCGCCTTCCCCGGCCGATAGCCTGGCATCGTTCACCAGGACGGCGATCGACAGGTTCTCGATGCGAAATCCCTGCTGCACGGTCTCGATCCGCTTGGAGGAGATCTCATAGTTGGTCAGCTCCTCGCGCCGCTCGTTCTGCTCGCTGGAATTGGTGCCGGCCGCATCGTTCATCTGCTCGATGGGGATGTTCTGCTGCACGGAGGTGGCCGATTCCATGCTTCGGTTTTCCGTCGCCCCGGTTTCCTTGACCACGCGCACCGAGCGCTCCACCCGCGAATCGGGGTCGAAGACCACCTGGCTGACGGAGGTTCGGTCGGTGTTGAGCTGCGCCGCCACGCTGACCTGGAAATTCTCCAGGCCGAGATAGGGCGTCAGCGTGCGGCGGATCTTTTCCTCGATCTCCCGGTCGACGCGCTGCTCCAGCGCGGCAAGCCGGTTGCCGCCCGAGGTCGTCGGATCGTCGCCGGAGGCCAGCACCTCGCCGTTGGTGTTGAGGACCGTGACGGAGCCCGCCTTCATCCCCGGAATGGCCGATGCCACGAGATGGCGGATGGCCTGGGCGGGCCGGGCATCGTCCGCCAGCGAGGTGCGGATGACGACGGAAGCGGAGGCCTCCTGCTGATCGCGCCGGAAGGACGCCCGGTCCGGCATGACGAGATGCACGCGCGCCGCCTTGATCCCGTCCATGGTCTGGATGGTGCGGGCGAGCTCGCCCTCCAGCGCCCGCACGCGGGTAACGTCCTGCATGAAGGAGGTCAGGCCGAAGGAGCCGAGCTCGTTGAACAGCTCGTAGCCGGAATTGCCGCTGCGCGGCAGGCCCTTCTCGGCGAGGATCATGCGCGCCCGCGCCGTGTCGCCATAGCCCACGAGCACGGCCGAGCCGTCGGCGCTGACGTCGAAGGCGATGCCGCTTTCGGTCAGGACCTGGCCGAGCTGCGCGACATCCTCGCGGCTAAGCCCGGTATAGAGCGTCTCGCGCTCTGGCTGACTGAGGTAATAGGCACCGATCGCGATGGCCAGGAGCACCGTCGCGCCGATCAGCCCGAGGGCGGCAAGGCGCCTCCCGCCAAGTCCGGCAAGACTTGCCCACAGCCTCTCCATCTGCTCGCGGCCGGCCATGCCCACCTCTTCTTACGCGCCAACTGGAGACAAGGTTTGGCCTGCCAAGCTTGCCTCAGCGTTGCGTAACAGAAAGCCACGCTCCCGGCGGGAAGCGTGGCTTTCCCTTTCGCGCCTAGTGGGCGTGGCGCGAAAGCTGCTCAAGGAGCTCTAGGCGTTAGTTCCTGAAGAGCGACAGGATGTTCTGGCTGGAGGAGTTGGCGATGCCCAGCGACTGGATTGCCAGCTGCTGCTGCGTCTGCAGCGCCTTCAGCCGGGTGGACTCTTCCTCCATATCGGCGTCGACCAGCGCGCCGATGGCCCGGTCATTGGCGTCGATGAGGGCCTTCACGAAGCTCTCCTGCGACCCGATCCGGCTGGTGACGGCACCGAGCTGCGTGGAAGCGTCGGTCAGGTCGAGCAGAGCCTCATCCACGATCGCGGTATATTCGGAGATCGTCGTCAGGTCGGCCGCGCTACCCGTAAGGGCGCTGATGTCGATACCCGAGACGGCGATGGTGGAACCGCCGGAGGTGCGGTCCTTGTCGATGATGCCGGACTGGTCGGCGGCATCATAGAGCTTCACCTTGCTGATATCGACGGAAATGGTGTCGACGGTCACCGTGGTGCCGGTGCGCGAGAAGGAGGCGACGATCTCCTTGCTGGCGTTGAAGCCGGCGCCGCCGGAATCGACCGAGAGCCAGTTGCCGCCGCTGATGACGGAGCTGTCGGCCGTATTCTTCATCTGGTTGATGAGGCTGGTGATTTCCGTCTGCAGCTTGGCGCGGTCGGTGTCCGGAGCGGCCGCCGTGACGAGCTTCTCCTTGATCTTCTGCAGAGCGTCACGGACGTTGTCGAGACCGGTATTGGCCACATCGACGGAAGCCTTGCCAAGGCCGAGGGCGTCCTTGACGGCGCCGAGCGCGCCGTTGTCGGAGCGCGTGGTCGTTGCCAGCGACCAATAGGCGGCGTTGTCGGAAGCGGAGTTCACGCGCAGGCCGGTCGAGACGCGGTTGTTGGTCTGGTCCAGCTGCGAGTTGATGCCCCGCAGGGTCTGCAGGGCAACCATGGAAGACGTGTTGGTGATAAGGCTAGACATGAAAATGTCCCTTCTATCTCAGGTTTGACGCTGTTGATCGGGACATACCGGGCTTGCACCGGTATGGCAGGACGGCATCATGCCTTTGGTTCCGCGGCGCCTTGCGCGACCGCTCTGCCCGTCTTTCGGGGCAGCCAACCTGCCATGTGGTGCAACCTCGCAGACAAAGCTTGCGCAAAGCTTACCAGCGCGAGGTTTTTTCACCGGCGGCGAAGAAAGTCTGCGCGCATCCTTGCGCGGGCGGCCTTTTCCCGGCGCGGGCAAGGCCGAAGAAGGTGCCCGAAAGCGTAGACGGCGGGGCAATGCCCGCCGTCTCAATGCCCACCGTCTGTTGTTCGATGATGCCTTGCCGCTCAGGCGGCGCGCACCGTCACCAGGAACCGGTCCAGCTCCTGCTTTAGCCTGCCGCTCTCCGCCGCCAGCGAGCGCGCGGAGGTCAGCACCTGGGCGGAGGCGGCGCCGGTCTCGCCGGCGCCGTTGCTCACATCGGTGATGTTGGTCGCGACCTGGGCGGTCCCCTGCGCGGCCTCCTGGACGTTTTCGGCGATCTCGCGCGTGGCGACATATTGCTGCTCGGCGGCGGCCGCCACGGCCTCGGAGATTTCCGACATGCGCGCGATCGTCTCGTCGATGGAGCGGATGGATTTCTCCGCCTCCCCGGTCGCCAATTGCATGGAGGTGATCTGCTCGACGATCTCCTCCGTGGCCTTGGCGGTCTGGGCGGCCAGCGTCTTCACCTCCATGGCCACGACCGCGAAGCCCTTGCCGGCTTCTCCGGCGCGCGCCGCCTCGATGGTCGCGTTCAGCGCCAGGAGATTGGTCTGTTCGGCGATGGCGTTGATGAGGTTGACGACGGCGCCGACCCGCTGCGCGGCATCGGCCAGTTCGCTCACGCGCTGATTGGCGTTGCCGGCCTGGGTCACCGCCGCGTTCGCCACCTTGGCGCTCTCTTGCACCTGACGGCTGATCTCGCCGACCGATGCGCCGAGCTCCTCCGCCGCCGAGGCGACCGACTGGACATTGGCCGATGTCTGTTCCGAGATGCTGGCGACGGTGGTGGAGAGCTGCTGGGTATGCTCGGCCGTCTCCGCCATGGTTCCCGCCGAGGCTTCCAGTTCGGTGGCGGCCGAGGAAACGCTGTCCGTCACTTCGCCGACGGCGTTCTCGAACATATCTGCGAGCCGGTGCATCTCGGCCGTGCGCTCCGCCGCCGCCTCGCGCGATTTCCTCTCCCGCTCCTGCGCTTCCAGGCGCGCCGTCTCGATCGCCTTTTCCTTGAAGAGCTCCACGGCGCGGGCGATCTCGCCCACTTCGTCGCCGCGCTCCAGGCCCGGCAGCACGACGTCGAAATTGCCTTCGGCGAGCTCGTTCATGGCCGCCGTCGTGCCGCGCATCGCCTTGGAGATGCGCTGCGCGACGACGACGCAGACGCCGGCCACGACGGCGAGGATAAGGCCGGTGATCGCCAGCACCAGCTTGGCGGAAGCCCAGGTCTGGGCCTTCAGGTCGTCGATATAGACGCCGGTCCCCACGATCCAGTCGAACGGCTTGAAGCCCTCCACATAGGAGAGCTTGGGCTGCGGGGCCTCCAAGCCGGGCTTCGGCCAATGGTAGGACACATAACCGCTGCCCTTCTCCTTCACCGTCTTCACCATGTCGGTGAAGAAGTGCCGCCCGCTCGGATCCTTGAGAAGATTGGAGTTGCTGCCGATGAGCTCGGCCTTGGGATGCATCACCATCAACCCGTCGCTCTGATTGATGAAGATGTAATCTCCCTTGCCGTAGCGCAGCGTGCCGATGCGGCGGGCGGCGTTCGCCTTCGCATCTTGCAGGGAAATCTCGCCGCGCCGGGCCGCCGCCTCTTCTTCCGCCGCGATGCTGACGGCCATCTGCGTGAGGTGGGAGAGCTCCACCCCCTTCTGCTGCTCCAGGGCCTTGCTGAGCTCAAAGAGCTGAAACAGAGCCGTGGCAAGGAGCCCTGCGAAGCTGAGGGCAATGATGGCAAATATCTTGTGGCCTAGTCGAAAGCGAAAACTTGAAAGCATGATCGTTAGCCCCTCCGTATTGGATCATGCGTTCTTGAAACCAACTAGCTTGCCCTGCGCTTGCCAAGCGCGGCGCCGGTCATCGGCGATGCCGTCATGATGAGCGAAAGGTGAATCGCTTCAGAAGAACGACCGCACCAGGCCGCCCACCAGTAGATTCCAGCCGTCGATGAGAACGAAGAAGAGGATCTTGAAGGGCAGCGCGATGACGGCCGGCGGCATCATCATCATGCCCATCGACATCACCAACGTCGCCACGATCATGTCGATCACCAGGAACGGCAGCACGATGAGGAAGCCGATCTCAAAGCCTCGCCTGAGTTCGGAGATCATGAAGGCCGGCACCAGCACGCGCAAAGGCACATCGGCCGCCACGAGCGCCACTTCCCCCGCCTCATCCTCAAGCTCCGTCGGAGGCGCGGCAAGGGCCGCATCATCCGGCCGCGCCGCATCGCTGGCGGCAAGGTCGGCGAAGAGCTGCAGGTCCTTCGGGCGCACCTGCGCCACCATGAATTCGCGGAAGGGCTCGGTGATGCGCTCGAACGCCTCCGCCTCGGTGATCTGGTTTTCCGTCAGCGGCTTCACGCCCTCTTCCCAGGCCCGCTCGAAGGTCGGCCCCATGACGTAGAAGGTCATGAAGAGCGCCAGGCTGATGAGCACCAGATTGCCGGGCGTGCCCTGCAATCCCAGGCCCGAGCGCAGGAACGACAGCGCGATGATGAAGCGCGTGAAGCTCGTCACCATGATGAGCAGGCCGGGCGCGACCGAAAGCACGGTCAAGAGCGCCACCAGCTGGACGATGCGCCCGCTTGCGGAGGCGTCTCCCTCCGGTATCAGGCTCGCCAGGTCTTCCGCGAGCTGTGCCTCCGCGACGCCGGAAAGAACGAAAACGAGCGCGAGGCCCGCAAGGACGCTTCTCATCATCCCACCTCGCCGGCCACGGACCGGCGCCCGGAAGTCACTGCACGACCATCGACACGATGACGAGTTCGCTGACCTCGCCATTGGTGCGGATCGCCACACGTTCGTTAAGATCGTCGCGCAGATGCTGCAGCGCGCTCGCCCCTTCCAGCTGCTTCAAGGGAATGGTGCGCATATAGGCGACGATGTCCTGGCGGATCTCCGCCGCCGTCACCTGCGGCTCGCGCAAGGCTCCGTTGGCAAAGACCATCGCCGTATCGAGCCGGATCCAGACATTCTGCGGCTCGGCCAGGTTGGTGACCACCGGCTCGATGGGCTGCATGACCATATCGCCGGTGTAGCGAAGCGCCGGCTTGCCGGCATCCTGCGCCTTCTCCTTGAGCTTGGCGCTCACCGTCTCCTCGATGGCGCCGGCGAGATAGATGCCGATGCCGCCGCCGGCCCCCGCCGCGACCAGCGTCACCACGAGGAAGGCGAGGAGCGTCGCAAGGATGCCGCCCTTGCCGCCCTTGCCGCCCTTGCCGGATGTCTCGGCCTCGCCATCCTCCGTTCCCGGAGCGTTGGCGGCCTCCTCCGCTTCGTTCGCCAGCTTGTCTTCCTGCGTGCTCATCAGTACGGCACCGCCTTGTCGTAGATGCGCTGCCCCCAGGCGGGCTGCTGCATGTCGGAGACCCGGCCGCGGCCGCCATAGGCGATGCGCGCCTCGGCGATCTTCTCGTAGGAGACGGAATTGTCCGTGGAGATGTCGGTCGGACGCACGATGCCGGCGATTTTGAGCACGCGCACCTCCTTGTTGACCATCACTTCCTGCGATCCGCTGATCACCAGATTGCCGTTCGGCAGCTCCTCCACGACCACCGCCGCGATCTGAAGGCGCAGCTTCTCTGAGCGGTCGATGGTGCCCTCGCCCTCCGTGGAGGTCTCAGAATCGATGTCGAGATTGCCGGAGATGTCGCCGGCATCGCCGGACAAGCCGAAGCCCGCCCAGCCGAGCGCGGCGCTGAGGCCGAGCGAGGAGTTGGACTTGCGCGAACGCTCCGTGGCGTTGTCGAACTGCGCCTTGTCGTTGATCTGGATGATGACCGTCACCACGTCGCCGACGCTCTTGGCCTTGCGGTCGGTAAAAAGGTTCGGGTCCTTGCTCGACCAGAGCGACTGGAAGGTTGTCCGTTCCTGCTCCTGGTAGCTGACCGGCAGCGGCGCGCGCTCGGCGACGAGGCCCTCGCCGACCGGGCTGAGAGACGGCCCGGTAAGAAGGTTGTCGTGGTTGGCGCAGCCGGCGGTCGCGAGAAGGACGGCGGCAAGTGCGAGATATCTCATCCTGGCGTCTTCGCTTCGTCGCTGGGCCGGGCGAGCCCCACCATCGTGCCCGTGAGTTGCGCCGCCGTCGTCGGGTTCATCTCGTTCAAGATCGCGCTGGCGACCCGAGGCTTGAGCTTCACCAGGATGGCGGCGGCCGCCTCGATCGGCATCAGCGCCATCTGCTGCGAAGCCGCATCGGGGCGCATCTGGGTAAATATCGCCACGACGCTTTCGTCAGCCTTGCGCAGGAACTCCTCGCGCCGCGTCAGCCATTCCTCGTACTCGGCGCGCTTGGCTTCCAGCGCCTCGATGCGCTTGTTGATTTGCGCCTCCAGCGCCTTCAGCGCTTCCGTCTGCCGCGCAAAGCGCGCATCGGCGGCCGCATCGGCGATGTTGACGCAGTATTTGCGCGCATTGTCGTCGACGCCCGGCTCAACCTGCATGGAGCGCTCCAGCATATCGGCGCTCGGCGCGCTCGCCGGCATGGAGGTTGCGGCCTCAAGACGTGCCGGAGCCTCAACGGCGGCTTCCGGCGCGGGCGCGGCCTCCTGCGCCCCGGCGCCCGTGACGCCGGCGAGGATTGCAGCCAGCCCTGCCGAAAGGAGTATCGAGCTCGTAACGATGCGGACCGCGTGGGGCATGTGAAGCCGCCTTGTTCCCGAAGCCGCCCTGGCGGCTATTGAACGATGAGCTCGGCCTGCAGCGCGCCGGACGTCTTGATCGCCTGCAGGATGGCGATGATGTCGGTGGGCTTCAGGCCGATCTGGTTGAGACCTTGGACGAGTTCCTGCAGATCGGTGCCGCCGACGACCGCAAGGCGACCGTCCTGCTCCTCCGCATCGACCTGCGAGGCGGGCGTGACGACCGTCACGCCGTCGGAGAAGGGCGCCGGCTGCGAGACCTGCGGGAATTCGGTGACCCGCACCGTCAGGTTGCCATGCGTCAGCGCCACCGTTGAGATCTGCACCTCCTCGCCGATCACCACCGTGCCCGTGCGCTGATCGACGACGACGCGGGCCGGCGTGTCCGGCGTCACGGCGAGATCGCCGATCTCGCTGAGAAGCCGGGCGGCGGAGATATTGGAGGGCCGCTTGACGACGACGCTGCGCAGGTCGCGCTCCATCGCCAGTGCGCGGCCGAAGCGCTGCTGCGAGAAGGCGTTGACGGCATCGGTGATCTGCACCGCCGTCTTGAAATCGGGGTTGGTGAGAACGAGGACGAGCTCGTTGAGCTGTTCCATCCCCCCGCCGACGGCACGCTCCATGATGGCGCCGTTGGGGATGCGCCCCACCGTCGGCACGCCCTGGGTCAGCGTCTCCGCCTGACCCTGCACCGTCAGGCCCGACACCGCGACCGGCCCCTGCGCCACCGCATAGACCTCCTCGTCGGGGCCCATCAGCGGCGTCATCAACAGCGTGCCGCCCTTCAGCGAGGTGGCATCGCCGATGGAGGCGACGTTGACGTCGATTTCCGAGCCCGGCCCGGCGAAGGGCGGCAGATTGGCGGTGACGGTGACGGCGGCCACGTTGCGCCCGCGCAGCGGAATGCCGCGCACATTCACCCCCATCTGATCGAGCATCGATTGCAGCGCCTGTTCCGTGTAGGGAGCGTTGCGCATCGTGTCGCCGGTGCCCTGCAGGCCGATGACGAGCCCGTAGCCGATGAGCATGTTCTCGCGCACGCCCTGAACGCTCGAAATATCCTTGATGCGCGTCGTGCCGCCGCTCACCTGGACATAGGGCGTGCTGCCGGAAGCATGCGCCAGATCGGCCGCCATCGCCGGAACGGCGAGGAGGCTGAGCGTGGCGGCGATGGCCAGGGTTCGTCTCATCGAAGGCCCACGCGCACGCTGCCATCCGCTTGCACGACACCGGCGATGACCTGTCCGGAATCGACGTTGCGCACGCGGATGAGCTGCCCCAGCGCCCCGCTCTCCAGCGCCACCACGGCGGCGCTCATGGAGAGCGTCCCGGAATTGTAGCGGGCGGTGGTGAGCGCGCCGCGCGTCACCAGCTCCGGCTCTCCCACCGCGTTGGCCGGGATCAGCCGGTCGGCGATGAGGGTGCGCTTGGCCACCTTGCCGAGCAGCGCATGCGGATTGTCGACGATGGGAAAGCGCGAGCGCGTCTGCGGCAGGAAATGCAGCTCGTGGATCATGTCCGCGCCGATGATCTGGCCGGGATAGATGGTCACGGTCGGCACCGGCAGAAGGTCGTATTGCGGCTGCGCGGCCTGCTGCGCCGCCGCGCCCTTGGCGCCGAGGGCAAGAGCGAGCGCCAGCGCCAGCGCCATGCCGGCGCGCCCCGGCGCCCGCCCGGCAAAACTGCGCAAGAGGCCGACGGCCCGCCGCATCGTCATTCTCACCGGATGCCCTTGGAAACGGTGGAGGACATCTCGTCGGCCGCCTGGATGATCTTGGAGTTCATCTCGTAGGCGCGCTGGGCGGAGATGAGCTCCGTCAGCTCCTTGACCGGATCGACGTTGGAGCCCTCCAGATAGCGCTGATGGATCTTGCCGAAGCCGGTATCGGCGGCCGTGCCTTCCGTCGGCGCGCCGGAGGCGACGGTCTCGCGATAGAGGTTGTTGCCGAGCGGCTCCAGGCCGGCATCGTTGGCGAAGTTGACCAGCGTCAGCTGACCGAGCAGCTGAGGCTCCGCCTGGCCGGCGACCTGGGCGTAGATCTCGCCCGATTCGTTGATGGAGATGTCGATCGTGTCGGCCGGGAAGTTGATCGCCGGCTCCACGATATAGCCGTCGATCGTCACCAGCTCGCCGTTGGGGCCCTTGTTGAAGGAACCGGCGCGCGTATAGAGCGTCTCGCCGGCCGGATTGGTGATCTGGAACCAGCCGCGGCCGTTGATGGCGAGGTCGAGCGGGTTGCCCGTCTGCTCCAGCGGCCCCTGCAGATGCAGGTTGCGCACGCCGAGCGTCCTGGTGCCAAGGCCGATGCGCGTGCCTTCCGGAACCGGATTGCCGCCGCCCGCATTGGGCACGCCGGCCGCGCGGTCGGTCTGGTAGAGCAGGTCGGAGAACTCCGCGCGGGCGCGCTTGAACGAGGTCGTGTTGATGTTGGCGATGTTGTTGGCGATGACCTCGACATTGGTCTGCTGCGCAGCCATGCCGGTCGCCGCGATGGCGAGCGCTCTCATCTTATTGGCTCCTTAGATCTGCATCCGGGAGATTTCTTGATAGGCGGAGACGACTTTGTCGCGGATGGCGATCGCCGCCTGCAGCGTCTGCTCTGCCGCCATGATGGTCTGCACCACCTCCTGAACGGAGGCCTGCCCCTGGATGCCCGAAATCGCGGTGGCCTCGCCCGCCTTCAGGGTCGAGACGGCGTCGCTGGACAGATTGGCCAGAACGCTGCCGAAATCGCCGGCGGCCGCCTGGCCCACGGCGGAGGCGGAAGGCTCGCGGATGGCGCCGACCGTGGAAGTCGGGCTGACGAGCCCGGAAATGGAAGTGACGGGACTGACCATCATGAACTCCTCAGAAGGTCGATGGTGGCGCTGACCATGGCGCGAACCTGCTTCATCATCTGCAGATTGGCCTCGTAGGACCGGGTCGCCTCGCGCATGTCGGCCATCTCGATCAGCATGTTGACGTTCGGCATCTTCACGTCCCCGTTCGCATCGGCGGCCGGATGGTCGGGGTCGTGCTCGATACGGAAGGGTGCGTTGTCGGCGCCGATCGTCTTCACCCGCACACCGGCCGCGTCCGTGGTGCGGTCGAGCACGGTTTCAAAGGCGATGGTCTTGCGCACATAGGGGTCGGCGCCGGGCGTGGAGCCGGTCGACTGCGCGTTGGCGATATTTTCCGACACCACGCGCAGGCGCGTCGCCTGGGCGCGCAGCCCGGCGGCGGAGATTTGCGAGGCGCCCGAGAGCGGATCCATCACATGCCTCCCCTGACGCTGGCCAGGAACATGCGATGGAAGGAGCGGACGATGCTGTTGTTCAACATATAGGCTCGATTGACTTCCCCGGCCTTGACCATTTCTTCGTCAAGACTGACGGTATTTCCGGAATAATTGACGGCCCACGTATCTTCGCGGACGGTGCTGCCGGTGCCGAAGGGCGAGCCGGAAATGTCCAGATGGCGCGGCGAGGTCTGCGTCATCCGAAGATGGGTGGAATCGAGCACGTTCTTGAACGGCTCGATATCCCGCGCGGCAAAGCCGGGCGTGTCGGCGTTCGCGACATTCCCGCTGATAACCGTCTGGCGGATGGATGCCCACTGCGCATGGCGCGCCGCTAGGTCGAAAAGGTGGACGGGCTCCAATTGGGTCCTCCGTTGAGCTCGACGGAGGCCAAGCTAGAGGCCCTGCCTTGCATGAAGCTGGTGTTTTCCCCTGCCCTGGCGGCGCCGGTCCTCAGGCGTCGGTCCTGGAGAGATCGGCGACGGCGCGCGCGAAGAGGTTGTAGCTCTCCTCCAGCATTTCGGGCGGGCGCCGATAGGAAATGCCGAGGATATCGATGCCGACGAAGTCGCGGTTGAAAACCAGGTCGAACTGCGCCGTCAGGGAATCGTGCACGAACTCCATGCCGAGCGTGATGGCGATGCGGCGCTTCCTGTCGACCTCCACCACCGCCTTGCGGCCGTAGCGCACCAATTCGGGCCGGCGCAGGGCTTCGGTGGAGGAATCGACGATATCGCGGACGTTCGCCTCCGCTCTGGAGAAGATATAGGAGGCCATGATCCCGCAATTGACGAGATAGATCTCGGCCATGAACGGCTTCAAGGTCTCCCCCAGAAGGCGTTCGCAGGCGACGAAGTGATGGATGTTATCGTCCACCTTTTGCAGGACGAAAGGATCGTCAGCGTACTGCATGGGTTTCCCGCGCATAGATGTAATGAAGAAGCTTTGCGACGGCGAGATAGAACTCGGCCGGAATCCATTGGTCGACCTCGACCGCGCTGTAGAGAGCGCGGGCGAGCGGCTTGTCCTCGATGATCGGAACCTCGTGCGCCGTCGCGATTTCGCGGATTTTCAGCGCCACCAGATCGGCGCCCTTGGCAAGCACCATCGGCGCTCCGCCCTCCTGCCGGTCGTAGCGGATGGCGACGGCGAAATGGGTCGGGTTGGTGATGACGAGCGTCGCCTGCGGCACCGCGGCCATCATGCGGTTGCGGGCCCGCTGGCGGGCGATGGAGCGCAAGCGCGCCTTGACGATGGGATCGCCCTCGGCCTGCTTGAACTCTTCCTTCACCTCGTGCTTCGTCATTCTGAGATCGGTGCGCCAGCGCACCCGCGACCAGACGAGATCGGCGGCCACCAGTACGATCGTCGCCACGCAGATCGTGGCCACGAGCCGCACCGAGATCGCCAGGATCAGCGCCGGCATTTGTGTGGCATCGGTGTACATGGCACTTATCAAGGCGCTCTGATCCGCTTTGATGATGAGGGCTGAGACGAAGCCTACGGCGCAGAATTTGAACAACGCTTTGGCGAATTCCACCTGGCCTTGCTTGCTGAAGATCTTCTGCCAGCCGGATTTCGGGCTGATGCGCGACCATTTCGGCTTGATGCGCTCCAGCACCAGGCTCGGCGTGTTCTGAAACAGAGAACCCGCCACGCCGAAGAGCATCAGCACGACGATGGCCGGGAGCACCGTTTTGCCGCTCTCGTAGGCGATACGCCATAGCAGCAGGTTGGCCTCCGTCCCGGTCGTCAGCGAGAAGCCACCCGGATCGTCGAGGAAGTGCATCAGCACATTCGTCAGTTCCGAGGTTCGGCTTTCGATGAACAGGCCCAATATGGTCAGGATCGCGAGCATGGAGGCAAAGACGGTCGCCTCGGTGGAATGCGGTGTGTTGCCCTTCTCGATCGCGTCGGCGATTTTCTTCTCGGTCGGTTCCTCTGTCTTGCTTTCCTTGTCCGGTTGCTCCGACATGACTGCTCACGCCTACATGACGTAGGCGTCTTCCTCGCCGTCGGAATTCAGCTCGATTTCGCCCTTGCCGGCCATGTCGAGCGCCAGATCGGTGATGGAGCGTCGCGCCTCGGCGACTTCGCGCTGCGAGGAAGGCTCCCCGCTCGCCAGCTCCTGCTCCACCATGCGCCGCACCCGCGAGGAGAGCGAGGAGAGGATGATCTCGCGAAATTCCTGATCGGTGCCCTTCAGGCCCATCACCACCTTGTCGGTCGGCGCCCGGTCGAACAGCGCCGTGCGCGCCCTTGGCGTCAGCTTGACGATGTCGTCGAAGGTGAACAGCAGGCTCTTCAGGATCTCCGCCGATTTCGGCCGCGTCTCCGTCAGGCTCTCCAGCACGTTCTCCATATGCTCGCGCTCCATCTTGTTGACGATGTCGGCCATCTTGGCGTGGCTGTCGGCGCCCATATTGCGCGAGAAGTTCATCATGAAGTCTTCGTGGATGACGCGCTCGATGACGCGCATCGTGTCGTCCACGATCGGTTTGAAGCCGAGCATGCGGCGCATCAGCTGGTTGCGCAGATCGGCCGGCAGATGCCCCATCACCTTGGCGGCGCAGCTCGGCTTCAGCTTGGAGAGGATAAGCGCCGCCGTCTGCGGATGCTCTTTCATGATGTAGTTGGCGATGAGGTTCTCTGAGACGTTCGACATGCGGTCCCAGATGGAACGGCTGGCATTGCCGAGCACGTCCGCCATGATCTCGCCGACCTGATCGGGCGGCAGGACGCCCTCCAGCATCCGCTCCACGTCGCCGGCATTGCCGAAGAGTTGCGCCCCGCCGGCGAACTGGCTGGCGAACTCTTCGATCAGGGCCTCGATCTGCTGCGGCGGCACGGCTTTCAGCTGCGCCACCGAGCGGGTGATCACCCTGATCTCCTCCGGCTCGAAATGCTTCATCAGCCGCGAAGCCGCCGGCTTGCCCATCGTCATGAGCAGGGCCGCGACGCGATCCGGCCCCTGCAGGCGGCGCACCGGCAATGACTTGTTGGCGGAAGGAGAGGCCATGGCGATAAGGCTCAGCCGTTGACGTCGAGGCCAGGCGGGCCGACGAGCTCCGTCAGCGAGACGCCGAAGCGCGAATTGTCGTCCTCCACGACGACCACCTCGCCGCGCGCGATGACGCGGCCGTTGACGACGACCTCCACCGGCTCGCCCACGCGGTGGTCGAGCGGCACGATCGCGCCGCGGCCGAGTTTCATCAGGTTCGCGACCGGCATCGTGGCGGAGCCGAGAACGACCTGCATCTGGACGGGAATGCGCAGGACGGAGCCGAGATTGCGGCGCGAGCCGAAGGTATCGCGCGAGCGTGCGGCGGCCTCGGCCTGATAGGCCTCCTCGCCTTCCGCCAGGCCCGCGCTCGTCTCTTCTTGCGTCAGGCTCTCGCTGATCTCGTCTTGCATGTCTTTGACGGGATTGGTCGCCATCTTTGTCTCCGGGCTCAATGTCAGGCGTGCAGGGTCAGGCGTGCAGGGTCAGGCGTGCAGGCTGCCGCCGCGCGGCGTTGCGTGCATGGGCGAGGCCTCGCCGATGCGATGGTCGATGCGCTCGACCAGGGCGCTTGCCGCATCGATGCGCTGGCCGAGCAGCATTGCGATGTTCTGGCCGTCTCCGTTGAGGCGCGCCACGGCCTCGCGCGCCGCGCCGAGCGCCTCGGCGGTCTCGGCGAGGACGCGCTGGTAATCGGCGTGATAGGCATCCAGGCGCTTCAGCCGGCGATGCAGCGTCACCACCGCCAGGCTGGTGACGACCAGCGCCGCCAGGAGCAGAAGCTCAACGAGCGAGAATATCATTGAGGAACTCCTGTTCTGGATCGAAAGCTTCTTCGACGCGCAACGTGTAGGCGCCCTCCGCCTGTCCCAGCTCGCACCAGAACAGCGGCTGGTCGTTACTCTCCAGCTTGATGCGGCTGCGCGGGCCGGCCTGCAGCTCGATCACCTGCCCGACCTTGAAGTCGGCCACGTCCCCCAGATCGATCATGCGCTCCTCCATGACGGCGCGCAGCGGCACGGCGGTCTTCTCCACCTCGTTGCGGATTTGCTTCGACCAGGCCGGATCGACGACATTGGATTCGCCGGAGATGACGCGCGACAGCACCTGGCGCATCGGCGTCAGCGCCGATTGCGGGATGATGACGAACATCTCTCCGCCCCGTCCCAGCGCCTGCAGCAGGAAGTTCGCCACCACCGCCATGTTGTTGCGGCGGCCGATGACGGCGAAGTCCATGCGCGTTTCAAGTCGCTCCAGCTTGAAGGGCGCGTCCGAGACGAGCGCGAAGGAGGATTGCAGCGCCTTGCCGGCCAGCTCGAAGAGCATCTCGGCGATGCGCAGCTCGATGGTGGAGAAGGAGCGGTCGTCGTCGATCGGCGGCTCGGAGCCATCGGCGCCGAAGAGGATCTCCACCATGGAGAAGATGAAGTCGCGATCGAAGCCGACGATGATGTGGTTGTCCCATGTCGGGGCGTGGAAGATACCGGCGATCGCCGTCATCTCGTAGCGCTCCAGGATATCGCCGATGCGCCCGCTCTCCACGTTGGAGAGGGAGTAATAGGCCTGCGAGGCCGCCAGATGCCGCAGATTGTCGGCCGAAAAGGTGGCCATGCGGTCGAAGATGATCTGCAGCATCGGCAGCTTGTCGAGCGACAGGCCGGCCGCGTCGAGAAGCATGTCTCGAATGTCGGTCGAGGCTTCGTTCATGGCTTAGGCTGCCTGCTTCTGTTGCGGCATCGCCGCCGCGGAGGAAGACGGGGTGTTGGAGATCGCCTCGCTCTCCACCTCGTCGATGGTCGGACGCTCCTTGGAGGAGATCGTCTTGCGGCCATGCTCCAGCGCCACCTGCGGCAGGGCGCCGTTCATGAAGGCGATCAGCGTCTGCTTGACGATGACGAAGGGCTGGCACTGCTGCTCGCGCAGGCTTTTGATCTTCAGCGCCAGCGGCGAGACGATGGCGTAGGAGGCGAAGATGCCGATGAAGGTGCCGATCAGCGCCGAGCCGATATAGCTGCCGAGGATTTCCGGCGATTGATCGATGGCGCCCATCGCCTTCACCACGCCGAGCACGGCCGCGCAGATGCCGATCGCCGGCAGCGCTTCGGCGACGGTCGACAGCGAGCCGGACGACTTCGTCTTGTGCTTCTTGATGGTCGAGATCTCCTGCTCCATCAGAGCCTCGATCTCGTGCGAGCGTGCATTGCCGATGATGATGAGCCGCACGTAGTCGCAGATATACTGCGTCAGCTCCTTGTCCTTCAAAATCGTCGGAAAGTGCTGGAAGAGCGCCGAATTCGCCGGATCGTCGATATGCGCCTCCACCTCGTTGCGCGGCCGCGAGCGCAGATCGCGCATCAGGGCGAAGAGGAGGCTGAGAAGGCCGAGATAATCCGCCCGCTTCGGCGCCGTGCCCTTCATCGCCTCCATGATGCCGGCGCCGGCGTCTTTGATGACCGCCATGGTGTTGGCGATGATGAAGGTACCGAGCGCGATGCCGATGATGATGACGTATTCCCAGGGCTGCCAGATCACGCCGACATGGCCGCCCATGGCCATGAAGCCACCGAGCAGCGAACCGATTCCGATGACCAAGCCGAGGATAACGGCCACGTGGGAAGCTCCGGCAGGTTGTTTCGCGTTCCCCAGTCAGTCGGCCATGTGGCTTGCGTGAAGCTTGGGCTCGCACCGTAAGGCTCGTGCAAGCTTGGCCTTCTAGGGTCCGTTGAGGATCGTCGCATGGGCTGCGACCGGAGGAAGAATGATCTCCACCTACATCAGCTATCAGCGCATCGCCGCCAATCTGGACAGGTCGCTGTCGATGACGGCGGCCGAGCGACCCGTGCAGCTGGAGACGGAATATTACCGCTCCAACATCGGCGAGGTCCGCTCCATCGACGACTTCCTCGCCGATACCCGGCTGTTCCGCTACGCCATGACCGCCTTCGGGCTGGAGGACATGGCCCATGCCAAGGGCATGATCCGCAAGGTTCTGGAGGAGGGCGTTGAGGACAAGAAGTCCTTCGCCAACCGCCTGAACGACCCGCGCTTCAAGGAATTTGCGCAGGTCTTCAACTTCGCCCGCGACGGCGAGGCGACGACGCAGACCAACGCCGCGCGCCAGGGCGTCGTCGATCGCTATGTGCGCCAGACGATGGAGGTGACGGCGGGCGAGGAGAACGAGGGCGTGCGCCTGGCGCTCTATTTCCAGCGCAGCGCGCCGGAGGTGACCTCCGCCTACAGCCTTTTAGCCGATCCGGCTCTTTGGCAGGTGGTCAAGACGATCTACGGCTTTCCCGACGAGATGGCCAACGCCGATATCGACAAGCAGGCCGCGGCGATCGAAAAGCGCCTCGACGTCGCCGATCTCCAAGACCCGGAGAAGCTCTCCAAGCTGCTGCAGCGCTTCACCGCCATGTGGGACGTCACCCAGGAGACGACCTATTCGCCCATCCTGGCGCTGTTTGAGCCGGCACGCTCGCCCTCCGTCGGCCTCGACCTGGTGATGACCTTGCAGAACCTCAAATACGGAGGCAGGTGAGCCATGTCCTCCAGCATCTATGTGGCGCTTTCCGGCCAGGTCGCGCTGGAACGGCGTCTTGCCACCATCGCCAACAACGTCGCCAATATGAACACCGCCGGCTTCCGCGCCGAGGAAGTGAAGTTCGACACGGTGCTGTCGCGCGCCGGGCCGCGCGAGGTGGCCTTCGCCTCCCAGGGCGAGACCTTCATCTCGCGCCGCGCCGGCGCGGTGAACCATACCGGCAATCCGCTCGACGTCGCCGTCAAGGGCGACGCCTTCTTCGCCCTGTCGACGCCTGCCGGCAACGTCTACACGCGCGACGGGCGCTTTCAGATCGCCGAGAATGGCGACCTTCTGAGCGTCGCCGGCTATCCGGTCCTCGATCCGGGCGGCTCGGCGATCATTCTCGATCCGGCCGCCGGCGAGGTCTCCATCGGCAATGACGGCGCCATCTCGCAGCAAGGCCGCCAGGTCGGGGCGATCGGGCTTTTCGCCATCCCCGAGGATGCCGAGCTCGCCCGCTTTGAGAATTCCGGCGTGATCCCCTCCAAGCCGGCCGAGCCGGTGGAGGACATGACCGCCAACGGCGTTCGCCAGGGCTATGTGGAGGGCGCCAACGTCAATCCCATCCTGGAGATGACCAAGCTCATTGCGCTGACGCGGGCCTTCGACAGCGCCGCCTCCGCGCTTCAGGAGGGCGAATCCACCGAGACCCAGGCCATCCGGCAGCTCGGGCCTAGCTGACGGGCCGGCTAGATGAGCGCCACGCACGCGCTTGCGCGCCTGAAGACGAGCGTCGACAGCGCCTTCATGGAGCTGCCGCTCCTGCGCATTGGCGGCGTCGTCACGGAGGTCGCGCCGACCTATTGCCGGGTTTCCGGCCTGTCGCCCTTCCTGCGCCTGGGCGAGCGCGTCAGCTTTTGCGACGACGGCCGCCCCGCCATCGGCGAGGTGGTGCGCATCGACGAGAGCGGCGCCACCATCAAGCCCTTCGAGACGCGCATGACCTTCGGCATCGGCACGCGCGCCTGGCGTTCCGGTCCCATCACTCTCGCCCCCCTGCCCGCCTGGAAGGGCCGCGTCATCAACGCCGTCGGCGAGCCGGTCGACGGCATGGGGCCCCTCGCCCATGGCGAGAAGGCCGTCGCCGTCGATGCCGAGCCGCCGCGCGCCATGACGCGGGCGCGGCTGCGCCGGCCTCTGGTGACCGGCGTCAAGGCCATCGACATCTTCACCCCGATCTGCGAGGGCCAGCGTATCGGCATCTTCGCCGGCTCCGGCGTCGGCAAGTCGACGCTTCTGTCCATGCTCGCCCATGCCGACAGCTTCGACACGGTCGTCGTCGCTCTCGTCGGCGAGCGCGGCCGCGAGGTGCGCGAGTTCCTGGAAGGCGCGCTTGCCGCCAACCGCAGCCGCGCCGTCACCATCGTCGCCACCGGCGACGAGGGACCGATGATGCGCCGCCTGGCGCCGCTTTCGGCCATGGCGGTCGCCGAATATTTCCGCGACCGTGGCGATTCCGTCCTTCTCATCGTCGATTCCGTCACCCGCTACGCCCATGCCGCGCGCGACGTGGCGCTCGCCGCCGGCGAGCCGGCGGTCGCCCGCGGCTATGCCCCCAGCGTCTTCTCCGATTTGCCGAAACTCTTGGAGCGCGCCGGCCCGGGCGCGGAGGGCACCGGCGCCATCACCGGCATTTTCGCCGTCCTCATCGACGGCGACGATCACAACGATCCCGTCGCCGATGCCATCCGCGGCACCCTCGACGGCCATATCGTGCTGGACCGCGCCATCGCCGATCAGGGGCGCTATCCGGCCATCAACCTCCTCGGCTCCATCTCGCGCCTCGCCGACCTTGCCTGGAAGCCCGACCAGCGCGAATTGGTGCGCAATCTGCGCACGCTGATCGCCCGCTTCGAGGATACGCGCGACCTGCGGCTGATGGGCGGCTATCAGGCCGGCGCCGACCCGGAGCTGGACCGCGCCGTGGCGCTGGTGCCGCGCATCTACGACGCGTTGCGCCAGGATCCCTCCAATCCGCCGGCGAAGGACGCCTTCGCCGACCTCGCCGCGCTGCTGCGGCCGCCGGGCTAGGCCGCCCGCCCCCCTGGAGACGGCCTTCGGCGCACCCGCGCGCCGCGACGGACGCCGTTTACAAGCTCTTTACCTTGTGCCGCAAGCATCGCCGCGGGCCCTCCCGCTGCGATTTCAAAGGCTCCAGGGAGAAAGCTTCGCGCAAGCTCGGCAAGGTTAGCTCGGCGCCAATTCTGGCAATCAGAGGGAATTGGCGCGATGAGTCTGTACGGCGTCCTGCGCACCGGCGTTTCTGGCATGAACGCCCAGTCCAATCTTCTCGGCACCGTCGCCGACAACATCGCCAACGGCGGCACCACCGGCTATAAGCGCGCCAGCGCGGAATTCTCCAGCCTGCTCCTGCAGAGCGGCCAAGGCAGCTACAATTCCGGCGCCGTCACCACCCAGGTTCGCCACGCGATCAGCCACCAGGGTCCGCTTTCCTACACCACCTCCGACACCGACCTCGCCATCCAGGGTAACGGTTTCTTCGTCGTGACCGACCCGGGCGGAACGCCGTATCTGACGCGTGCCGGCTCCTTCATGCTGGACGGCAGCTCCAGCAATCTCGTCAACGCCGCCGGCTACACGCTGATGGGCTACGACCTTTCCGGCGGCGCGCCGACGACGGTCCTCAACGGCTATGCCGATCTGGTGCCGGTCAACATGTCGGCGATGACCATGCGCGCCAACCCCACCACGGCCGGTCTTCTCTCCTCCAACCTGCCCTACGCAGCCTCCGTGGTGGCCGGCGACACGCCCGGCGACAACCTCGCCACCTCCACCTATTCGGAGAAGTCCTCCCTCATCGTCTACGACAACGTGGGCAACGAGGTGACCCTCGACATCTACATGACCAAGACCAGCGACACGCCGCATACCTGGCAATACGCGGTCTTCGATCAGTCGACGGCCGCGGCCGGCGGCGGCTTCCCCTATTCCTCCGGCCCCCTCGTCTCCACCGATGTCACCTTCGACGGCAACGGCCAGCTCGACGGCGCCACCTCCTTGAGCTTCACCGTGCCGAACGGCCAGGCCACGACCATCGACCTCACCGGCACGACCCAGCTCACCGGCGACTACACGCCCATCGATGCGGAAGTGAACGGCAACGCGCCTGCCACGCTGGAGAAAGTGACGATCTCCGAAGAGGGCGTCGTCTACGCCAACTACTCCAACGGCGCGATGACGCCGACCTTCCGTCTGCCGCTCGCCGACGTGCCGGCGCCAGATCAGTTGAAGGCCCTCAACGGCAATGTCTTCATGGTGACGCCCGATTCCGGCGATGTGCGCGTCGGCTTTCCCACTGAGGCCGGTCGCGGCACCCTGGTCAGCGGCGCGCTGGAGCAGTCCAACGTCGATATGGCGAACGAGCTGACGGAAATGATCGTCGCCCAGCGCGACTACACGGCCAATTCCAAGGTCTTCCAGACGGGCTCTGAGCTCCTGGAAGTCCTGATGAACCTCAAGCGATAACTTTAAGGGAACGGCGGCTCGCCGCCGGATGGTAGAAAAGCGATGGGTCTGACGGCCGCGCTGAATACGGCGCGCTCCTCGCTGCAAGCGACGGGCGCCCAGATTTCCGTTTCGAGCCGCAACGTCGCCGGCGCGAACGATCCCAACTACTCGCGCAAGCTGGCGCCGACCGTCACCAATCCGGACGGCTCGGCCCGCATGGTGCAGGTGACGCGCGCCAGCAATTCGGCGCTTTATTTCGCCATGCTCGGCGCCACCTCCAAGGCCTCGAGCCAGGACGCGATCCTGGCCGGGATCGACCGGCTCGCCGCCACCATCGGCGATCCCGAAAAGGCTCAGTCGCCCGCCGGCAGGCTTTCCGCGCTCGCCGCGGCGCTTGAGCAATATGCCAGCCAGCCCGATTCCGGCGCCCTGGCCGAGAGCGTCATGATGCGGGCGAACGAGCTTGCCGGCAGCATCAACGACGCCGCCCGCTCCGTTGCCGAGGTGCGTCAGTCGGCGGATGCCCGCATTGCCGATTCCGTCGGCAATATCAACAACCTGCTCGCCCGCTTCGAGACCCTCAACCGGCAGGTCGTGCAGGGCAGTTTCGCCGGATCCGACATCTCCGACGCGCTCGATCAGCGCGATGCCGTCCTGGCCCAGATCTCCGAGGAGATCGGCGTCTCCGTCGTCACGCGCAAGAACAACGACATGGTGATCTACACCGATAGCGGCGTCACGCTGTTTGAGACACGCCCGCGCTCGGTCACCTTCCAGCCCTCCTCGGTGCTTTCTCCCGGCGCGCCCGGCAACGCCGTCGTCATCGATGGCGTACAGGTGACCGGGGACGGCGCCACCATGCCGATCCGCAGCGGTGCGCTCTACGGATTAACCCAGCTTCGCGACGACGTGGCCGGCACCTACGAGGCACAGATCGACGAGATAGCGCGCGGCCTGGTGGAAGCCTTCGCCGAAAGCGACCAGACCGGCGGCGGCGCCCCGGATGCCGCCGGCCTCTTCACCTGGGCCGGCGGGCCGGCCGTCCCGGTGAGCAGCACGCGCGTTGCCGGCCTTGCCGATAGCTTCAAGGTCAATCCGCTGGCCGATCCGATGGCTGGCGGCAGTCTCACGCTGCTGCGCGACGGTGGCGTCAACGGCGCCGACTATGTCTACAACGCATCCGCCGCCGCCGGCTATTTTGAGCGTCTGGAAAGCCTCGCCGGCGAGCTGACGGCGGCGCGCGGCTTCGATGCGACGAGCCGGCTGGAGGCCGGGCAGAGCCTCCTGGACTTCTCCGCCTCCTCCGCCGGCTGGCTGGAGGGCAATCGCCAATCGGTAACGAACGACCTGCAATATCAGCAGATCCTTCTCTCGCGCTCCTCCGATGCGCTTTCCAACGCCACCGGCGTCAATCTCGACGACGAATACGCCCTGCAGCTGCAACTGGAGCGCAGCTACGCGGCCGCCTCCAAGCTCTTCGGCGTCATCGGCGAGCTCTTCGATACGCTCATGGCCAATGTGAGATAAGAGCCATGAAGACCACCTTCGTTTCGACCTATGCGCTCGCCAGCAATCTGCGCGCCTCCCTGCCGACGCTCCAGGCGCAAATATCCAAGGTGGGCACGGAAGTCTCCACCGCCCGGCACGCCGATATGGGATTGGAGCTTGGCACACAGACGGGCCGCACCCTCACCCTTCGCCACGAATTGTCGGCTCTGAAGGGGCATCTCGACACGAACGCCATCGTCGCCGGACGTCTGAGCCGCACCCAGGTCACGCTCGATTCGCTGCTTGCCGGCGCCAACAGCTTCCTCCAAGAGGTGGTGTCGGCGCAGGATGCCTCGCAGACCGTCGCTCAGCTTCAGCAGAGCGCCCGCGACGGACTGAACGGCTTCCTGCAGATGGCCAATTCGGTCGCCGGCGAGCAATATCTCCTCGGCGGCATCAATTCCGGCACGCGCCCGCTTGCCGATTATCAGGGCGCCCCGAAGGCCGCGCTCGACAACGCTTTTGCAACCGCCTTCGGCATTGCCATGCCCAATCCGCAGGACGATCCGGCGGTCGCCTCCATCACGCCGGCCGCCATGACGGCCTTCCTGGAGAACGACTTCGCCGCGCTCTTCGACGATCCGGCCTGGACGACGGACTGGTCGTCCGCCTCCAGCACCGACACCCAGGTGCGCATCTCGCCGGAGGAGAGGATTTCCATCTCCGCCAACGCCAATGATCCAGCCCTGCGCAAGCTCGCCATGGCCTACTCCATGGTGGCCGATTTGGGCGCGGGGAAATTGCCGGCGGCGACCCTCGATGTCGTCGTCGCCAAGGCCAGCGAGGCTCTCGGCGAGGCGGTTTTCCATCTCGGTCATATGCAAAGCCGCATCGGCTTTGCCGAGGCCCGATTGGAGGCGGCCACGCAGCGCATGCAGACGGAGGAGGACGTCATCACGCGCAACATCGATGTACTGGAGGGCGTGGACCCGATCGAGGCAAAGGTTCGCTTCGATTCACTTACCACCCAGCTTGAGATGTCCTACGCACTGACATCGAGAATACTGAAGCTCAGCATGATAAACTACGCCTGATGATGGGATAAGGGGAATATGTACACCTTTTCTTACGCAGAAATCCTGAACGAATCGGGCGACCAGAGCCGCGAGCGCGAGCAACTCGCCCTCGACGAGGCGCTCCAATTGCTGAGCGTCGCCGATACGCGCGGCCCCAACTCACCGGAGGCGATAGAGGCGATCCGCTACATTCAGAAGCTGTGGAACTTCCTCATTGCCGATCTCGCCGATCCGCAGAACGGCCTGGCCGAGCAGCTTCGCGCCGACCTCATTTCCATCGGAATCTGGGTGATCCGCGAGGCCGACCGCGTCCTGAACGATCCCTCGCGCACCTTCAAGGCGCTTATCGAGGTCAACCAGAGCATCCGGAACGGATTGAGGTAAGAGCCATGCACATCTCCCTGCGGCCGGGCCAGCGGATCTTCGTCAACGGTGCCGTTCTGCGCGTCGACCGCAAGGTGACGCTGGAGCTCCTGAACGACGCGACCTTCCTGCTCGACAACCACGTCATTCAGGCCAACGAGACCACGACGCCGCTGCGCCAGCTCTACTTCGTCGTGCAGACGATGCTGATCGATCCCGGTTCGGCCGACAGCGCCCGCGATCTCTTCCGGCAGATGCACGGCCCGCTCTGCAAAGCCTTCAACAGCCGTCAGATCCAGGCCGGCCTCGCCGAGGTGGCCGATCTGGTGGAGCGCGGCCGCAGCTTCGAGGCGCTACGCAACATCCGCGCCCTGTTTCCGGCCGAGACGGCCGTCCTGTCCGGCGGCGCGGAAGCGGAAGCCGAAGCCGCCTAGGCCAGCCAACGAGAAACGCCAGCAAGGGATTAGCGACGATGACCTCTACCGCAGGCGTAACCGGCGCTCCCGCGGCGGCGCAAGGAGCCTCCTCCTCGCCCGGCCCCTCGCCGAGTACCGATTACAACGCTTTCCTGAAGCTCCTGGTGACGCAGCTGAAGACCCAGGATCCGACCAAGCCGATGGATTCCACCCAATACATGGCCCAGCTTGCGAGCTTCTCGCAGGTCGAGCAGTCGATCGCCACCAATTCCAAGCTCGACAGCCTTCTCACCGCCTCGGCGGTGGAGCAGGCCAACCAGATCATCGGCCGCACCGTCACCTCCGGCGACGGCACCGTCACCGGCGATGTCGTCTCCGTGCGCATCACCACCGGCGGCCTGGTGGCCAGCCTCGCCGACGGCTCCGAGCTGGAGATCGGAGCCGGCACCATCATCAGCTGACATGAACGAGGCTGATGCATTCGAGATCGTGCGCGGCGCCATCTGGACCATCATCGCCGCCTCCGGCCCGGCGGTCGGGGCGGCCATGCTGGTCGGCATCGGCATCGCGCTCTTCCAGGCGCTGACCCAGATTCAGGAAGTCACCCTCACCTTCATCCCGAAGATCCTGGTGATCCTGTTGATGACGGCGGTCAGCGCACCATTCATCGGCGCCCAGATCTTCGCTTTCACCAACGAGGTGTACGGGCGCATCGGCAGCGGCTTCTAGCGCCGCAATGCCGGCGCCAGGACGGGTAAAGGGGTAAAGATGGCCGACACCTATGTCGTCCCCGGGATGGCGGAGGGCCGCAAGTCGAGTCGCGATGTCGGCTTTGCGGCGCTCATCATCGCCATGCTGACGGTCCTCTTCCTGCCGATCCCGACTTTCCTCATCGATTTCGGCCTGGCCATCTCCATCGCCTTCTCGGTGCTGATCCTGATGGTGGCGCTGTGGATCGAAAAGCCGCTGGAATTCTCCGCCTTTCCGACGGTTCTTTTGATCGCCACGGTGCTGCGCCTTGCCCTCGGCATCGCCACCACCCGCCTGATCCTCGCCGATGGCGACGAGGGCGTGATGGCGGCCGGGCACATCATCAACGGCTTCTCCCGCTTCGTCATGAGCGGCGATTTCGTCATCGGCATCGTCGTCTTCCTCATTCTGGTGACGGTGAACTTCCTGGTCATCACCAAGGGCGCGACGCGCATCGCCGAGGTCGGGGCCCGCTTCACCCTCGATGCCATCCCCGGCAAGCAGATGGCCATCGACGCCGATCTCTCCGCCGGCCTCATCGACGACAAGGAGGCCCAGCGCCGCCGCCGCGAGCTGGAGGAGGAGAGCGCCTTCTTCGGCTCCATGGACGGCGCCTCCAAATTCGTCCGCGGCGAGGCCATCGCCAGCCTCATCACCATCGCCGTCAATATCTTCGGCGGCATCATCATCGGCACGACGCGCCACGACATGCCGCTTTCGGAGGCGGCCGACATCTTCACCCGCCTGTCCGTCGGCGACGGCCTGGTGGCCCAGATCCCCGCCCTCATCGTCTCCTTGGCGGCGGGCCTCCTGGTCTCCAAGGGCGGCACGCGCGGCTCCGCGGAGGCGGCGGTCTTCGGCCAGCTCGGCGCCTATCCGCGCGCCCTGATGGTGGCGGCGGGACTGATGGTGGTGCTGGCTCTGGTGCCCGGCATGCCGCTCGTTCCCTTCGCCGCGCTCGGCGGCTTCCTCGCCTTCGTCGGCTATTCCATCCCCCGCCAGCAGGAAGCCCGGCGCAGGCTCCAGGAAGAGAAGGCCGAGGAGGAAAAGCGCCAGGCCGAATACGAGGCGCAGAACTCCGTCCAGGAATCGCTGAAGACGCACGAGATCGAGCTCGCCATCGGCAAGCAACTCGCCGCGCAGATCCTGCGCGATCCTTCCGAGATCGCCCATCGCGTGGCGCGCATGCGGCGCAAATTCGCGCAGCAATACGGTTTCGTGGTTCCCGAGATCAAGCTGACGGAGAGCCTGAACCTGCCCTCCAAGAGCTACGAGATCCGCATCCACGGCGCCGTCTTCGCCAGCCAGGAGATGCGCATCGGCGAGCTCCTGGTGGTGACCGGCGATGCCCAGAAGCCGGACGTTCCGGGCGATGAGGTGCGCGAGCCGGCCTTCGGCATGAAGGCGATGTGGATTTCCGACGCCTTCGCCAGCGAGGTGAAGCGCGAAGGCTTCGCGCCCATCGACAATCTCTCCGTCGTGCTGACGCATGTCAGCGAGGTCATCCGCAACAACCTCGCCCAGCTTCTCTCCTACAAGGACGTGCGCGCCCTGATCGATCGGCTGGAGCCGGAATACAAGCGCCTGATGGAGGATATCTGCCCGAGCCAGATCACCTATTCGGGCCTGCAGGCGGTCTTGAAGCTGCTCCTGGCCGAGCGCGTCTCGGTGCGCAACCTCAATCTCATCCTGGAAGCCGTCGCCGAGATCGTGCCGCATGCGCGCCGCGCCGAGCAGATCGCCGAGCATGTGCGCATGCGCATGGCGCAGCAGATCTGCGGCGATCTCGCCAAGGCGGGCGTGCTCAACGTCCTGCGCCTCGGCAGCCGCTGGGATCTGGATTTCCATCAGGCCCTGAAGCGCGACGCCAAGGGCGAGGTCGTGGAATTCGACATCGACCCGCGCCTGGTGGAGGAATTCGCCGGTCAGGCGGCCGAGGTGATTCGCGCCCGCATGGCGGAGACGGACGGGCTCGTCCTCGTCACCGCGCCGGAGGCGCGCATCTATGTGCGCATGATCGTGGAGCGGATGTTCCCGTCCCTGCCGGTCCTGTCGCATCTGGAGATCGCCCGCGGCATTGAGATCAAGTCGCTCGGATCGATCTCGTGAGCGCCATCGGTTCAGAAACCGTTCTGGCCGTCTTCCTGATCTTCTGCCGCATCGGCGCCTGCCTGATGCTGATGCCCGGCTTCTCCTCCACGCGCATTCCCATGCGCATCCGCCTCTTCGTCGCCCTGTCGGTGAGCCTTGCCCTTTCGCCGCTCTTGGTGGAGACGGTGCGGCCGCTGGTGGCGGGCGGCAGCCCGGGCGAGCTTCTCGGCGCCATTGGCTCTGAGCTCATGCTCGGCTTCATGATCGGGCTCTTGGGACGCCTTTTCTTCGCCGCCCTGCAATTCATCGCCGTCGCCGCCAGCCAGGCCATGAGCCTTGCCGTCATGCCGGGCCTCGGCATCGACGACAACGAGCAGGTGCCGCCGGTCGCCTCGCTTTTCTCCCTGACGGCGATCACCATCATGTTCGTCACCGACCAGCACTGGCTGCTGCTCGGCGGACTGGTGGATTCCTATTCCACGCTGGCGCCCGCGCGCGGCTTCGATGTGCAGGCCGGCCTCATCGGCGTCACCGATCAGCTTGCCGACACGTTCTTCCTGGCGCTGCGGATCGGCAGTCCGTTCATCATCTATTCCGTCATCATCAACCTGGCGATCGGCATCACCAACAAGCTGAGCCCGCAGATCCCGGTCTACTTCATCGCCATGCCCTTCGTGACGGCCGGCGGCCTCATCCTCCTGATGGTGACGCTGACGGAGTTCATGGCGAACTTCATCGACGCTTTCGGCGTCTGGCTGACCAACGGATAGACCATGCAGGATCGCCGCAAGAAGATCGCGCGCATTCTGGAGGTGCGCCGCAAGATGCACCAGATCGAGGAATGGAAGCTCGCCAACCTCGCCCGCCGCGGCGCGGAGCTGGGAAAGGAGCAGGTGGCGCTGGTGGAGACGTTGAACCAGCCGAGCGACTTTCAGGCTCTTTTCGCCGATTCCCTCACCCGGCGCCTCAATCGGCTCTCCATCGAGGCCGCCCGGCTGGCGCGCGAGGAAGCGGCGCAGAGCGAAAAGCTGCTGGAGCAAGCCCGCTCCGTGAAGACGGCCGAGCGTTTGTCGGAGCGCGTCGACAAGGAAGCGCGCACGCACCGGGAGAAGCGCGAGTTCCAGTCGGTCATGGAGACCTTCGCGCATCGCCGCGACGCAAGCTCCAGGTAAGCCCGCTCGGCCATGTTCCGCCATGGCGGACCTAGATTTTGCAGGTGCCTCATGGCTATCAGCCCTCCCTCCGATATCGTTCTCGACGTTGCCCGGGCGGCCGATCCGGCGCGCTACAAGGAGGCGACGCAGCGCCTGACGGAGCTTCGCTCCGCCGGCGCCTCCACGGCGACGCGGGCCGAAGCCGGCGAGGCTTTCGATGCCCTGATGCGACCCGGCTCGCAGTCCGCCGGCGTAAGCGGCGCTGCGCGGCCGCTCTTGCAGCTTCCGGTCGATTCCGGTTCGGCGGTGACGCGCCTTGCCAATTCCACGGCGCTCACCTCCGGCACGAGCGGCACCGCACCACCGCCCGCCAGCGCCGCGGCCTATCAGGACTTTGAAGCCATGGTGCTGACGAGCTTCGTGCAGACGATGATGCCCTCCAACGCCCCTGCCGTCTTCGGCAGCGGATCGGCTGGCGAGATCTGGCGCTCCATGCTCGCCGAGCAGATCGCCCGCCAGATCGCCGATGCCGGCGGCGTCGGCATCGCCGGCCAGCTCCAGCGCGAGGACGCCGAAGCCGCCCCCCAAACCGCCGCGCCCGACACCGCCGGCCTGATCTGAGACATTGGCAATGAGACAGACTTCCCCCCTCCCCTCCGACCCTGCCCCCGGCGTCGCGCTGACCACGGCGCTGAAGCGCTTAGAGGCCCTGATCGATGAGGAGAACGCCGCCCTCGCCGAGCGACGCGAGATCGACCTCGGCAATATCAATCACCGCAAGAGCCGCGCGCTTCTGGAGTTGACCCGCGTCGCCCGCGCCGTCCCGGCCACCGCCATCGGCACGGACGCCAAGGGCGCGATCCTGCGCCTGCGCGAGAAGCTGTCGCGCAACTCCGAGCTCCTGGAAACCAACATCACTGCGGTCCGCCACGTCGCCGGGATCATCTCCACGACGATTCACGAGGCCGAATCCGACGGCACCTATTCTCCGCGCGGCGCGCTGACGGCATGATCAAGACGATCGCGACGGGGTTGTGGGCTTGCGTCATCGCCCTCCTTGCCTCCTTCTTCGCCGCGCAATGGAAGGCCGACGTCAAGCCGCCCGTTGAGGAGAGCTATCTCGGCGGGCTTGAGACGCGCAAGCTGGAGCCACTGGCCATCCCGATGATCACCGACGGGCGCGTGGAAGGCTACGTGCTGGCCCGGCTCGCCTTCACCGCGGACGCGGCGGCGCTGAGCAAGCTTTCGGTGGAGCCGGAGCCCTTCGTCACGGACGAGGTGTTCCGCGAATTCTACAACAACGGCAAGGTCGAGTTCGGCCAGTTGGCGAAGTACAACCTCGACAAGCTCATCGCCAACATCAAGGACAACGTCAACGAACGCCTCGGCCCCGACGTGGTGAAGACCATCCTGGTGGAGGAGATCAACTACGCCGAGCACCGCGACTTGCAGAAGTAGCCCTCGAAGCTCCCTCCCAGGCCCCGTTCTTCTCCAAGGCCCGCCGCCTGCCCGCGGCGCCGATTTCTCCAAGGCCCGCCGCCTGCCGGCGGCGCCGGTTTTCCAAAGGCCCGCCGCCTGCCGGCGGCGCCGCGCCGGCGCATAGGTCTGCCGCCCGCCGCGAGAAGGCTTGCGGCAAATCGCTCCGCTCCTTGAAGCGGACGCCCGCCCCTATTCCCCAAAGTCCGCACATCCGCCAGCCGGCCTCGCCCTTGCGAGGCCGGCCATGCGCGTTGTCGCGCCCTTCGCAAGGCACGCAATTTGCGGGCGACGACGGCGCCAGCTACGCGCAAGCCGTTGACTCTAACGACTCCTTGTCTGACGCAGCCGTCCTTCCTTCGGACGAGCTGACCCAAGAGGCGAGCGACCTTGCCTCTTGCGCCACGCAGTGAGGAGCTTGAGATGAAGATCAGCGCGAAAATCCATTCGATCGTTGCGCTTGTTGGTCTCGCCGGGCTGGTCGCCGGCGGTATCGGTGTCTACGCCTTGCAGAAGACCAACGAATTGGAGGCCGCCTACGAGCGACAGGCGGAGATGGCCATCCGCATGGAGAAGGTGAACGGCCTCATCTCCAAGGTGGTGATGGATACGCGCGGCGTCTACATGGCCGGCCATACGGCGAACGCCGAGCGTTTCGCCGCCGGCATGATGGAAAGCCTGGATTCGCTGGACGCGACTGCCGCCGAAGTGCGCCTGTTTCTGGAGGATGCGGCCCAGAGCCAAGCCTATGAGGGTCTGCTGGCGAAATTGGCGGAGTTCCGCCAGTTCCGCACCGAGACGGCGCGCCTTGGCACCGAAGTTTCGCCCTCCGCGGCCAACGCCCAGGGCAACAACGAGCTGAACCGGGCGAACCGCAAGGCGCTGCAGGCCGACGTCGATGCCTTCACCCAGGATCTCTACGCGCGGCTGGAGCCCCTGCGCGTCGAGATGCAAGGCATTTCGGAGCGCATGACGACGGTGATCGTGACCGTCACCCTCATCGGCCTTCTCCTGGGCGTGGGCATCGCCACGCTGATTGGCAACCGCCAGATCAGCCGCCCGCTTTTGCGCGTCACGGACGCCTTGAAACGGATCGGTGCGGGCGATTTGGCGGTGGAGCTGGAAGCTCAGCGCTCCAAGGACGAGGTTGGCGAGCTCTGGGGTACGACCGAACAGCTTCTCGCCGAGCTGAAGGAAGCGGAGCGCCTGCGCCAGGATCAGGTGGAGCAGGCGGCCCGCGCGGAGGAAGACAAGCGCCGCGCCATGCACGCCCTTGCCGACGATTTCGACGCCCAGGTCTCCAGCATCGTGGAGAGCGTCTCCACCGCCATCGCCCAGCTGAAGGACAGCGCCGCCACCATGAGCGCCGCGGCCGAGGAGACCAACCAGCAATCGACCGTCGTCGCCGCCGCCTCCGAGCAGGCCACCAGCAACGTCCAGACCGTCGCCTCCGCCGCCGAGGAGCTCGCCGCCTCCGTCCGCGAGATCGGCCAGCAGGTCTCCATGGCCACCTCCGTCGCCGGCGAGGCCACCGGGCAGGCCTCCTCCACCGTGGAGGTGGTGCGTGGCCTTTCCTCCAGCGCTCAGCGCATCGGCCAGGTGGTCAACCTCATCACCGACATCGCCGCCCAGACCAACCTTCTGGCCCTCAACGCCACCATCGAGGCGGCGCGCGCCGGCGAGGCCGGCAAGGGCTTTGCCGTCGTCGCCATGGAGGTGAAGACGCTCGCCGAGCAGACCTCCAAGGCCACCGACGAGATCTCCCAGCAGATCGGCGCCGTCCAGGACGCCACCTCCGAGGTGGTTCAGGCGATCGAGAACATCTCCGGCACCATCAAGAAGATCGACGAGATCTCCGCCACCGTCGCCTCCTCCGTGGAGGAGCAGGGCGCGGCCACCGGCGAGATCGCCCAGAACGTCCAGCAGGCCGCCCAGGGCACCCAGGAGGTCTCCACCAACATCGCCGGCGTCAACAAGGCCGCCAAGGATACCGGCCTCGCCTCCTCCGAGATCGTCACCGCCGCCAACCACCTCAACGATCAGGCCCTCGGCCTCAGAACCCAGGTCGACGCCTTCATCGAAAGGGTCCGCGCCGCCTGAGCCGCGCGCTGGGCGGACCACCGAACATGACCGGGCGAGGCCGTTCGAACGGCCTCGTCAGCTACGTGCAAGATCGGCGACGTAATCCAGAACGGTTCGCCAAGAGAGCGATCTTAAGCGAACGCCGCCAGAAGCTGCTGCCGCGATATTCCGCCGGAGAAGAGCATGGACGAACTTCTACGCGAGTTCCTGACCGAGACGAATGAGAGCCTGGACGTCGCCGACGCCGAGCTCGTCAAGTTCGAGCGGGAGCCGAACAACGCCAATATCCTCAACAACATCTTCCGCCTGGTGCACACCATCAAGGGCACCTGCGGCTTTATCGGGCTGCCACGTCTTGCGACGCTGGCGCATGCTGCCGAGACCTTGATGGACAAGTTCCGTCAGGGCGTGCCCGTCACGCCGGAGGCCGTCAGTCTGGTTCTGCAGACAATAGATCGCATCAAGGAGATCCTCGCCAAGCTGGAAGCCAGCGGCGGCACGGAGCCGGAGGGCTCCGACGCCGATCTCATCGCGCTCTTGGAGGCCATGGCCAATGCCGAGACGGCCGAGGCCGCCGAGCCGCAGGTGACGGTCGGCGAGCTCGTGCCGCAGGTTCTGGAACGCCCGCTCTTGCCGGGCGAGGTCCCCCTCGACGAGCTGGAAAGGATGTTCCGCGAGACGGAGGTGGAGATCGAAACGCCCAAGCCGGCCCGCGGCAAGGGACGCAAGAGCACATCGACCGCCGCGCCGGACGAGCCGGCCGCGCGAACGCAGGCCCCGAGCGCGCCGGCAGCGGCAGAGCCGCAGAAGCCTGCCGAGCCGGATGCGCCGAAAGCTGCCGGCAATGAAGCCTCCGCCGCGGCTGCCGCCAATAACGTCTCCAACCAATCGATCCGGGTCAATCTCGATGTCCTGGAGAATCTGATGACCATGGTCTCGGAGCTGGTGCTGACGCGCAATCAGCTGATGGAGATCGCTCGCCGGCAGGAGGATTCCGACTTCAAGGTCTCGCTCCAGCGCCTGTCGACGGTCACCGCCGAGCTACAGGAAGGCGTCATGCGCACGCGCATGCAGCCGATCGGCCATGCCTGGCAGAAGCTGCCGCGCATCGTGCGCGATCTGGCCCAGGATCTGGGCAAGCAGATCGAGCTTGAGATGGCCGGCGCCGATACCGAGCTCGACCGCCAGGTCCTCGATCTCATCAAGGACCCCCTCACCCATATGGTCCGCAATTCGGCCGATCACGGCCTTGAAAGCGCGGCGGAGCGACGGGCGGCGGGCAAGCCGGAGAAAGGCACCATCCGCCTTTCCGCCTTCCACGAGGGCGGCCACATCATCATCGAGATCGCCGATGACGGGCGCGGCCTCAACACCGATCGCATCCGCGCCAAGGCGGCGGAGAAGAATCTGGCCAGCGAGGCCGAACTGGCCAAGATGCCTGACAGCCAGATCCACCGCTTCGTCTTCCATGCCGGCTTCTCCACCGCCGACAAGGTGACGAATGTCTCCGGCCGCGGCGTCGGCATGGACGTGGTGCGCTCCAATATCGAGCTCATCGGCGGCAATGTCGACGTGCGCTCCGCCGACGGCAAGGGCTCCACTTTCGTCATCAAGATCCCGCTGACGCTCGCCATCGTGCCGGCGCTCATCGTGGAGGTCGCCCGCGAGCGCCTGGCCATCCCGCAGCTCGCCGTCGTGGAGCTGGTGCGCATTCAGCCCGGCTCTGAGCACCGCATCGAGCGCATCAAGGAGGCGCCGGTCCTGCGCCTGCGCGACAAGCTGCTTCCGGTCGTGCATCTCGGCCGTCTGCTCGGCCATGCCAGCGAACAGGAAGAGAGCACCGTGGAGGACGGCTTCATCGCCGTCATGCAGGTCGGCAATCGCACCTTCGGCGTCATCGTCGACGCGGTCTTCCATACCGAGGAGATCGTCGTGAAGCCGATGTCCTCGATGCTGCGCCATATCGGCATGTTCTCCGGCTCCACCATCCTCGGCGACGGCACCGTCATCATGATCGTCGACCCGAACGGGGTCGCCCAGGCGGCGGCCACGACGATTGAATCGACGGCGAGCCAGGCGGCCTCGGAGACCGCGGCGCTTCCCGGCGACGCCGAGGCCAAGGTCTCCATGCTCGTCTTCCGCGCCGGTTCGCAGGAACCGAAGGCCGTGCCGCTGTCGCTGGTTACGCGATTGGAAGAGTTCGAGGTCGACAAGGTCGAGCTCTCCGGCGGACGGCCGATCCTGCATTATCGCGGCGACCTCATTCCGCTCGTCTACGCCGATGAGAGGATGACGCCGCGCGCCGAAGGCACGCAGCCGATGCTCATCTTCTCCGACAACGGCCACACGATGGGCCTCGTCGTCGACGAGATCGTCGATTTCGTGGAAGAGCCTCTGAACATCGAACTGCCCTGCGAGACGCCTGGCATGCTCGGCAGCGCCGTTCTCGCCGGCAAGGCGACGGAAGTGCTCGATATCGCCTATTTCCTCTCGATCGCCTTCGGCGAGCGGCTCGGCAAGATGGAAGGCCATCACGCTGGCCGGGTGCTCTTCGTCGACGCCAACCCCTTCTACCGCAACATGGTTCAGCCGATGCTGCGTGGCGCCGGCTACGACGTGCATGCCTGCGCCAGCCAGGAAGAAGCCCTGTCGCTGCTTGGCTCCGGACTGCGCTTCGACATGATCATGGCCGATATCGACCAGGCCGGCCCGGACGGGCGCAGCTTCGCCGAAGCGGTCCGCGACCTGCCCGATATCGGCGACGTCACCTTGATGGCCGTCACCGGCGCCTCGCTGCCTTCCAATTCCGAAAGGTCTCGCATGACCGGCTTCGACCGTTGCCTCGGCAAGCTGGATCGCGCCGGCCTGATCGCAGCCCTTCGTGAGTGCAACACCTCATATGGAGAAGCCGCATGAGCAAGAGCAACGAGACGAGCGGCAAGCCTGCCACCGAAAACCAGTTCGTCACCGTTCATATCGGCGGTCAGCTCTTCGGTCTGCCGATCGCGGCGGTGCACGAGGTCTTCGTTCCCGAGCAGGTCACCCGCGTGCCGCTGGCGCCGCCGGAGGTGGAGGGCGTGCTGAACCTGCGCGGGCGCATCGTCACGACGATCGACCTGCACCGGCTTCTCGGCCTGCCGGCCGTTTCGGAGGGCCACAAGATGGCGGTCGGCATTGAGTACAAGTCGGAATCCTACGGCCTGCTCATCGACGAGGTTGGCGAGGTGCTGGCCATCGATGCGGCGACGCGCGAGCCTTGCCCGCCCAATCTCGACCCGCGCTGGGCGGAGATGGTGGAGGGCGTGCACCGCATCTCCGGTGAATTGCTTCTCGTCCTTGACGTTGAAGCCGTTCTGGCCGGCATCACCACCCGTCTCGCCGCCTAGGGCACCCTGGCGCCCTGGGCCTGCAAAATCGCCATGTCAGGAATAGACCCATGACAACCTGTCTCGTCGTCGATGACTCCTCGGTCGTGCGCAAGGTCGCACGCCGCATGCTGGAAGATCTTTCCATTGAGGTCCGGGAAGCGGAAAACGGGGCGGCCGCCATGGATCGCTGCGCGGAGGCGATGCCCGATGCCATCCTGCTGGACTGGAACATGCCGGTCGCCAGCGGCCCCGATTTCCTGCGCGCCCTGCGCCAGCGGGAGGACGGCGCCGCGCCGCGGGTCATCTTCTGCACCACGGAGAACGACCTCGATCATATCGCGGCGGCGCTGGAGGGCGGCGCCGACGAATACATCATGAAACCCTATGACGCCGAAATCCTGCGCGAGAAGCTGGAAGCCGTCGGCGTGCTGAAGGCCGCCGCATGAGCAGCCCCGCTGCCTCCTGCGGCGCCCGGCGGGCCGATGTGGCGGGCCGCGACGCGGCGATCCGCGTGATGGTGGTCGACGATTCGGCCTTCATCCGCGGCATCGTCACCCGCTGGATCGGCGAGGAGACCGGTCTGGCCGTCGTCGCCACGCATTCCAACGGCCGGCGCGCGGCGGAGGATGTCGCCCGCTCCAAGCCCGATGTCGTCATCCTCGACATTGAGATGCCGGAGATGGACGGTCTGACGGCCCTGCCGCTCATTCTGAAGGCGCGGCCGGGCACCGCCGTCATCATGGCTTCCACGCTCACCCGGCGCGGGGCGGAGGTCAGCATTCGCGCCCTCACCCTGGGCGCCTCCGATTATGTGCCCAAGCCCGATTCCACCAACGGCCTGTTGAGCGCCACCGATTTCCGGCGCGACCTTCTCGCCAAGGTGCGCAGCCTTGGCGCGGGCGTCCACAGCCGCGCCCGCCGCAACCCCGGCGCACCCGCCGCGGCCCGGCCGCGGGCAGCCTCCCCCGCGCCCGTCCAGGCCGCGCCCGCCCCGGCCAAGCCGAGGCTGCGCCCCCTCGCCAGACGGCCCGTCAAGGCGCTTCTCATCGGCTCGTCGACCGGCGGTCCCCAGGCACTCACCCAGCTTCTGGGTGCCGTCGGGCCTGTCCTCGCCCATGTGCCGGTCTTCCTGACCCAGCATATGCCGCCCACCTTCACCGCCATCCTGGCCGAGCATCTCAGCAAGGCCTCCAGCCGCACGGCCGCCGAGGCCAAGGACGGGGAGGTCGCCCTGCCGGGCCGCATCTATGTCGCCCCGGGCGGCAGGCACATGCTGCTCGCCCGTTCCGGCAGCTCCGTCGTCCTGCGCCTCTCGGACGCGCCGCCGATCAATTTCTGCAAGCCTGCGGTCGATCCGATGTTCGCCTCCGCGGCCGAAATCTACGGCGCGGGCACGCTTGCGCTGGTCTTGACCGGAATGGGCAGCGACGGCGCCAAGGGCGCTGTCAGCGTCGCCGATGCCGGTGGCAACGTGCTCGTCCAGGATGAGCGCTCCAGCGTCGTCTGGGGCATGCCGGGCGCCACGGTCGAGGCCGGCGCCTGCGCGGAAATCTGGCCCATTGCCGATCTCGGCGGCCGGGTCGTTCGATTGCTTTCGGGTTCACACTGATGATTTCTCCTGATGATTTCGCCTTTTTCCAAAGGTTCCTGAAGCAGCGGTCCGGCCTCGTCCTCGGCGAGGACAAGGGATATCTGTTGGAAGCGCGTCTTCTGCCGATCGCCAACACCTTCGGGGTTTCCAATCTGGGGGCGCTGGCGGAGCGTCTGCGCCGGCCCGGCGCCACGGCGCTGGAGGAGGCCATCGTCGACGCCATGACGACGAACGAATCCTCCTTTTTCCGCGACAAGACGCCTTTCGAGGCCTTCCGCGCGCTGATGCTGCCGACATTGCTGCGCAAGCGCTCGGTGGACCAGCCGATCCGCATCTGGTGCGCGGCCGCCTCTTCCGGGCAGGAGCCTTACTCGCTCGCCATCCTGCTACGCGAGGAGGCCGCCGCCATCGCCGGCCGCAAGGTCGAGATCGTCGCCACCGACCTCTCCCAGGAAATGCTGAAGCGCGCCCGCGCCGGGCTTTACAGCCAGTTCGAGGTGCAGCGCGGCATGCCCGTCCAGCTCCTGCTGAAATATTTCAAGAAGCAGGGCGATGACTGGCAGATCGCGCCGGAGCTGCGCCAGATGGTGCATTTCCGCAGCCTCAATCTGCTCAGCAACTTCTCCGCGCTCGGGGCATTCGACATCGTCTTCTGCCGCAACGTGCTCATCTATTTCGACCTTGCCACCAAGGCCGACATCCTGTCGCGCATCGCCAAGAACCTGAAGCCGGATGGCTATCTCGTTCTCGGCGGCGCGGAGACGGTCGTCGGGGTGACCACGAGCTTCGCCCCCGTCGCCCAGCAGCGCTCCCTCTACAGCCTGACACAGGGCCAGGCGCCGCGGGCGGTCGCCGCCGCCTGACCTCGCCTTCCCTCCGGCGGCTCCCGGCCGCCGGCAATCCGCCCATATCCGCACGCACAAAGCCGCCCCGGCGCGGTGACGTTCCTCCGGGGCGGCTGGCGATCGCGAAAGCGTGCGGGCCTTAGACGGCCTTCGCCGATGCCTTCCTTCCAACCGCAAGGCCGTCGCGGATGGATAGGCCGATCAAGGCCAGGTTGACCGCGCCGGCCACAAGCTCCAGCGCCTGCACGGCGACGAAGGCGCCGGAGAAATCGCCGGCCGCGGCACGGCTTTGCAGGAAGAAGGCCGACGGCACCAGGATGAGAAGGCCGTTGAGGGCGATCACCGGCATGCGCTTCTTCTTGGCGAGGATGCGCGGATGCCGCCATTTCCCCCCGAGCCGAAAGCCGGTCCCGCCGACGATGGCCATGGCCGGGATGAGGGCGAGCATGCCCCAGAGGATGCCGGTCTTCACCGCCAGGATGGCGCCGGCATCGCCGCCGATCTCCACGGCGACCGTGGAAGTCCAGAAGACCAGGATGATGAGGAACGCGGCAATTCCTGCGATCGGATGAATGGTACGGATCATGTTTCGCCTCCATGGTTTGGCCCGTGCTCCAGGCGAGCACGCAGCCGCGCGAGAAGATCGGTGAAGCGCGCCAGCTCGCCGGGCTCCGCCTCGGCCGCCAGCGCTTCGGCGAAGGGCGCCCACAACGCCGTCGCCTTGTCGAACAGCGCCATGCCGTCCGGCGTGAAACGGACCAGCTTGGCGCGCTTGTGGTTGGGATTGGGGGCAAGCTCGAAAATCCCCGCAGCGACGAGATCGTCGACGACGCGCTGCACCGATTGGCGGGCAAGACCCATATTGCGGGCGAGCTGGGCGACCGGAGACTCCCCCCGCCCCTGCGCCACGGAGCCCATGACCTGCCAGCGCGCGCTGGTGAGGCCGAGCGGCTTCACCAGTTCGTCGCCGGCCGCGATCAGCGCGCCGTTCAAGCGGAAGACCTCCAGGATCATGGCGTCCGTGGGGTGCTGAAAAGGATAGGCTGGATGATCTTTCATGACAGCACACTGTCATTAACGCAGCATACTGTCAATAAGGGCGATCACTCGCGCCGGCGCGGCGGCGCGTCGCAGTCGCCGGGATCGGCGAAATCCTCCTCGCAGCTCCCGCCGAATGGCAGGCGCATGCGGGGGCTCCGCCCGCATGCACAGATCGGCCTCGCCCCGGGCGCTGCGGAGCCGGGCCGGCCGTACAAATCTCGTATGGGAGCCGGCTAGCCGCCGCCCGCCTGCGTCGCGCGCCCCGCCGAAGGACGCCGGAAAGCGAGGCGCATCTGCTTTTCCGTCTCGATCAGCATGAAGAAGACGGCGCCCACGGCGACGATCAGCACGCCGTCCCATAGCGGCACGGCGGCGGTGCCGAGGATCGCCTGGCCCGGCGGCAGGTAGGTGATGGCGAATTGCGCCGCGGTGACCGTCAGAACGCAGGCCCACACGACCCTGGTGCCCTTCGCCGCGGCGAAGGTCAGCGAGGCGCTGTGAATGTTGCGAATGAAGAAGAGGTGGAAGATCTCCAGCACCACCAGCGTGTTCATCGCCATGGTCTGCGCCAGCATCGTCGGATAGCCCCGGTCGAGCGCATAGGCGTAGATGCCGAAGACGGCGATGAGGAACAGCCCGGAGACGAAGACGATGTGCCAGACGAGGACGCCGGTCAGAAGCGGCTCCTCGCGCGGGCGTGGTGGACGGCGCATCGTGCCGCGCTCCGAGGGCTCGAAGGCGAGCGCCAGTCCCAGCGTGACGGCGGTAATCAGGTTCACCCACAGGATCTGCACCGCCGTGATCGGCAGCGCCATGCCGGCAAACAGCGCCACGACGATGGTCAACGCCTCGCCCGCATTGGTGGGCAGCGTCCAGCTGATGACCTTGGTGATGTTGTCGTAGACGGTGCGGCCCTCGCGCACGGCGGCGGCGATGGAGGCGAAATTGTCGTCGGCCAGCACCAGTTCGGCGGCTTCCTTGGCCGCCTCGCTGCCCTTGCGGCCCATGGCGATGCCGGCATCGGCGCGCTTCAGCGCCGGCGCGTCGTTCACCCCGTCGCCGGTCATCGCCACGGTGAGGCCGCGCGATTGCAGCGCCGTCACCAGGCGAAGCTTGTGGGCCGGCGAGGTGCGGGCGAAGATATCGGTGGAGACGGCCGCCTCGGAAAGCGCGCCATCGTCCATCGCCTCGATATCGGCGCCGGTCAGGACGCGCTCGGCGTTTTTGAGCCCGATCTCCGCGGCGATGGCGCGGGCCGTGGCGGCATGATCGCCGGTGATCATCTTCACCCGGATACCGGCCGAATGGCATTCCGCCACGGCCTTGATCGCCTCCGGGCGCGGCGGATCGATGAGACCGACGAGGCCGATCAACGTGAGCTGGCCCTGCAGATCGGATGTGTTGAGCACCGTCTGCTCGGGCGCAACGGCGCGCACCGCGACCGCGATGACGCGCTGGCCCTCGCCGGCGAGGCGCTCCACCATGGCATACCAATACTTGGCATCGAGCGGCTCCCTGCCGCCCTCGCCGGCGCGCTGGTCGGCGCACATCGCCAGCACCGCCTCCGGCGCGCCTTTGACATGGATGGCGGCGTGGCCCTCATGGTCGTGATGCAGCACCGCCATGTAGCGATGCGCCGCGTCGAAGGGGATGGCGTCGGTCCGGGCCCAGCCGGCGAAGGGCTCCGCCCCCTCCCCCGTGATCTTGCCCGCGAGCGCCATCAGCGCGCCCTCCATCGGGTCGCCCTCCACGCGCCAGCCTTCCGCCTGCCCATGCAGCACGGCGTCGTTGCAGAGCGCCGCGGCGCGGGCGAGCTCGCCCAGCACCGTGTCCTCGGCCGCCTCCGCTTCGCCCGCTTCGCGGCGCACCCGTCCTTCGGGCGCGTAGCCGCGACCCTCCACGCTGTAGAGCCGCCCGGCCGCCGCCAGCGTCGCCGCCATCATCTCGTTGCGCGTGAGCGTGCCGGTCTTGTCGGAGCAGATCACCGAGACCGAGCCCAGCGTCTCGATGGCCGGCAGCCGGCGCACGATGGCGTTGCGCCGCGCCATCGCCTGCACGCCGACGGCAAGCGTGATGGTCAGCACCGCCGGCAGGCCTTCCGGGATAGCCGCCACCGAAAGCCCCACCACCGCCATGAAGAGCTCGGCGAAAGGCATGTGGCCGACGAAATAGCCGTAGGCCAGAAGGCTGAGCGCCACCAGAAGGATGAAAACCGTCAGCCAGCGGGCGAAGACGTCCATCTGGCGCACCAGCGGCGTCGTCAAGGTCTCCACGGTGGCGAGCAGCCCGCTGATCCGCCCGATCTCGGTCGCCGCCCCCGTCGCCACGACGGTGCCGCGCCCGGCGCCCGCGGCGACGAGCGTGCCGCTGAACATGATCGAGGCACGGTCGCCCAGCGCCGCCGCCTCCGCGACCGCTCCCGTCGCCTTGTCGACGGGAACGGATTCGCCGGTGAGGATCGCCTCCTCCGCCTTCAGACCGCGCGCCTCGATGAGCCGCAGATCCGCCGGCACGCGGTCGCCCGCCTCCAGGAGCACGACATCGCCCGGCACCAGCTCGGCGGCGTCGACGCTCTGCCGGCTTCCGTCCCTCAGCACCGCCGATCGCGGCGCCAGCATCCCCCTTATTGCCTCCATCGCTTCTTCGGCGCGGCCCTCCTGCACGAAGCCGATCACCGCATTGACCAGAACGACCGCCAGGATGACGCCGGTATCCACCCAATGCTGCAGCCCCGCCGTCACCGCCGCCGCAACGATCAGCACATAGATGAGAACGTTGTGGAATTGGCTGAGGAAGCGAAGGATGGGGCTGCGTTTGGCCGGCTCCGGCAGGCGGTTGGGGCCGTGCTCGGCAAGCCGGCGACGGGCTTCCTCGGCGCTGAGCCCCGCGGGAGAGCTCTCTATCCTCGCCAGGACATCGCCGATGGCAAGGGCGTGAAAGGGGGGCCGCGGCGGATCGGTTGTCATGGAGGTCTCGTTCATGTCGCGCTTGGCATGAGAAGGCGGCTCACGATGCCTGCTTCTCCTCCGAGGCGATTTCCGGGATCTCGGTCCGGCTCTCCTCCTGGCCGCCGCACAGCAGTTCCACGGCCCGGTCGGCCGCGTCCTGGAAGGGCTCCAGCACCATGTTGGCGCCGGCCCCGAACAGGTCCTCCGTGTCCTTGGCGCTGTGCGAGGTCACCACCACCCGGCCGGCGAAACCGGCGCTGCGCGCAAGCTGGATGAGCGTCATGCGCGTATCCTCGTGGCTGAGCCCGGTCGGATGGATAGGCACGGTGGAGACGAGCCATTCGGCCTGCGCCAGCGGCAGTTCGGCGACGAATTCCGGGTCCGTCGCGTCGCCGTACTCGGTGTCGAGGCCGAGCTCGCGCCAGCGGCGCACCGCCAGCGGATTGAAATCGACGCCCAGCACCCGCACGCCGCGCTTCTTCAGGCGCAGGCCGATGGCGGTGCCGAAACGGCCGAGGCCGAAGATGACGACATCGTAGTCGCCCCTGACATGCGCGCCCGCCTCGCCCGGCTCGCGCGGCGTGCCCTTGCGCTCAAAGACGCCGAGCAGCGGCTCGAAGACGGCGTAGAGCCGGTGGGAATAGGTGATCATGTAGGTGGAGGCGGCGATCGTCACCAGGCCGACCATCGTCACCAGCCCCAGCGCATCTTCCCCCACATGCCCCAGCGAGACGCCCATGGCGACGAAGATGAGCGAGAACTCGCTGATCTGCGCCACCGTCAGACCCGCCAGGAAGCCGGTGCGCTTGCGGTAGCCCATGGCCCCCATGATGGCGAGGACGATAAGCGGATTGCCGATGAGCACGAAGAGCGAGAAGACGATGGCGCCGGGCACATGCGCGCCGAGCAGAGAAAGATCCAGCGTCGCCCCGAGGGCGATGAAGAAGAACAGCAGCAGGAAGTCGCGCAGCGGCGCAAGCCGCGCTGAGATCGTTTCGCGATAGGGTGTGGAGGCGAGCGAGACGCCCGCCATAAGCCCTCCGACCTCCTTGCCCAGACCCGCCACATCGCCGATCGCGGCGAAGATCGCCGCCTGCGCGATGGCGAAGATCACCAGAAGCTCCGGCGCCCGCGCCAGCGTCTCCGTCAAGGGATTGGCGACATAGCGCACGAACACGATGACGAGGCCGACCATGGCAACGCCGGAGGCGAGCACGGTGAGCGCCGAGCCGGCGCCGCCATCTTCGCCCGCCGCGCCGATGCCGATGGCCGACAGCACGATCATCGCCAGCACGACCACCAAATCCTGCACGATGAGGAAGCCGAGGGCGATCTGGCCGTGCAGAGAATCGATCTCGCGCTTGTCGGAGAGAAGCTTGACGATGATGATGGTGGAGGAGAACGTCAGCGCCACCGCGACGTAGAGGCTGGTGACATGGCCGAGCCCGAGCGCCAAGCCGATGAGATAACCGAAGACGGAGGTGAAGGCGACCTGGCCGAGGCCGGTCAACAGCGACACCCCGCCCAGCGAGCGGATGAGCTTCACGTCCAGCTTGATGCCGACGAGGAAGAGAAGCACGGCGATGCCGAGCTCCGACAACAGGCCGATCTGCGCGTCGGAGCGCACCACGTCGAAGGCCGACGGCCCGGCGATCAGCCCGACCGCGATGAAGCTGACGATGAGCGGCTGGCGCAGGATGATGCCGATGAAGCCGATGACGGCGGCCATCACCAGGAGGGCCGCGACCTCTCCGAACGCGGACTGAACGATCACTTCCATCAGCGTGCCGGCCTGTCTCCTTTCTGACCTAAGAAACCGGATTGCCCGGCCGCTTCACCTGGCAACGCCAGGCCACCTCCGGTGTCCTGCGCCGGCCTCGTCGCGTGCCCCTGCAGGAAGGCGTCCAGATCGCGCGATCCGATGCGCCATCCCTTGCCTATATCGATGGCGCGCAGCTCGCGCGCCTTGATCCATCGCCGCACGGTCGCCTCGCTCACCTTCAGGAGATCGGCCACTTCCTTCACCGTCTTGTAGTGCTCGTCGACCATCACCAGCGGCCTTCGGCGTCGTTTGAGCTCCTTTGCCTCATTGTAGTGTGATCTGCACATTTCAGATAGTGTTTGCAGCAATTTGGCGCATGGCGGCGAGGCGTCCGGCGGCGCCTCGATCGAGAAAGGTGGAAGCCATGAAGAGCATCCTGGTCGCGACCGATTTCTCCGAACGGTCGGATCGGGCCCTGCGCCGGGCGAGCCTGCTCGCCAGGCAGGCGGGAGCCGGGCTGTGCCTGGTGCATGTGGTCGATGACGACCAGCCGGCCCGCATCGTGGAGGCCGAGCGCGAGGCCGCCTCGCAGCTGCTCGACGAGCAATCGGCGACGCTGCGGGAGATGGACGGCATCAGATGCGACACCCAGGTGATTTTCGGCGCGCCCTTTGCCGGCATCGTGGAGGCGACCTGGGAGCGTGAGCCGGACCTTCTCGTCATCGGGCCGCACCGCCGTCAGGCGCTGCGCGACATCTTCGTCGGCACCACCGCCGAACGCACCATCCGCACCGTCACCTGTCCGGTGCTGATGGCCAATTCGCCCCCGGCCGGCCCCTACCGCAACGCCCTCGTGACGACCGATCTCTCCGACGCCTCGCGCGACGCGATCAAGCGCTACCTGTCCTTGCGCATGCCGGGCTCGGCCCGAACCTCGATCGTCCACGTCTTCTCTCTCCCTGCCCTCGGCCTTGCCAGCCATTCCATCCCGAAGGAGGAAAAGCAGCGCTACCTGGACAGCGAGGCAGAAGGCGCGGCGCGCCAGCTCGCCGCGTTTCTCGGCGACTTGGATGTCGTCTTCGCCGAGCACATCCTGCGCCACGACGCTTCCACCCCGGCGCGCGAAATCCTCAACGCGGCCGAGGAGAGCGAAGCCGGCCTCATCGTCGTCGGAACCCAGGGCAAGAGCGGCCTGGAAAGGCTCCTCCTCGGCAGCGTCGCGGAGGAGGTCTTCAGGCACGCGCAGATGGACGTGCTCGCCATTCCCCCCAAGCACCGCCGCTAGCGCTTTTTGCGCTGAAGCTTGGCGCCCCTTGATGGAGCCGGTTCCGTTTTGGTCTTCTAAAGGCGCGCGACAGGAAGAGAGGCGCAGCGCGATAGAGGCATCGGCCAAGAGACGCCGCGAAGCGGGCGCTGGCTACCGCAGGACCGCGAAGCTGCGCATGATGAGCGCGACGAGATCGACCTGGCGGCGCGTGCCGGTCTTCTCGAAGAGGTTGCGCAGATGAAAGGCGACCGTCGTCTGGCTGATGCCAAGGTCGCTGGCGATATCGGCGCTGCGCCGCCCGCGCACCAGCCTGTGCGCCACCTGCGCCTCGGCGGGCGTCAGGCCGAACAGCGAGGCCAGCATATGCTCCGGCGGCTCGGGACGACGCGTCGCATCGGCCAGGAAGATCGCCGACATGGCAGGCCGCCCCTCGCCGGCCTCGCGGCCGGGAAGCGAGCAGATCACCAGCATGACCTCGCCGGCGCCCTCGCCGCCTCGCAGCGTCATGCCCTGCATGCGGTCCTCTCCCCGCTCCGCGGCCTCGACCGTCTGCGCAACGATCGCGCGCAGCTGCCGCGTCTCTTCCGCCGTCCCCGCCCGCAGTCCTCCACGCAAGCAAAGACCACCGCCTTCCGCCTCCAGCGTCCGCGCGAAGGCATTGGCGAAAGCCACCTGTCCCTCCCCGTCGGCCAGCACGACCCCGAAGCTGAGGAGGTCGAGCACCTCCGTCGTCATGCCGTTGAGGAGGCTGCCGAAGGCGGACCCCGCCGCTTCCTCCCGCTCGCGATGCTGCGCCCGTATCCGCCGCGCCTGGGCGATCCGCGCCTCGATGCTGGCCAGCATGAGGTCGAAATCGATCGGCTTGACGAGATAGTCGTCGGCCCCCGCCCGCTTTCCCGAGATCACCTCGGCGCGTTCGTTGAGCGCGGTCAGAAAAACGAACGGCACGTCATCCAGGTCGCCCCGGCGGGTGCGCACGAGGTCGAGCAACTCGTAGCCGTTCATGCCCGGCATGCTGATGTCGCAAAGGATGAGATCCGGCCGGACATTCTTCAGGATCTCCAGCGCGCCACGACCGTCATCGGCCCCGATCGCCTCATGGCCGGAAGCGCGCAGCTCCTCGATGATATCGGCGCGCAGATCCGGCTCGTCCTCCACGCATAGGATAAGCCCGCCACGTCCCGGCGCCGCTCGTTTCGTGGTCATCGCCGTCCTCTCTCCAGGCGCATCGCAAATCGGCTCAAGGCCGCATCCGCAGGCAATGCCGCAGCCGCGACCCTTCCACCCCCTCCGTTCGAACGGGGACGGGCGCGCCAGCGCCGACTAGACGAGGCGGGCGAAGCTGGAAGCTGCGGAGATTGCCTTCATGTGGGACTTTTCGATCCGGCGCGCCCTCGGATTGATGGCGCGCACCTCGCCCTTCATCTTCTTGCGCATGGCGGTCTATTTCGGCGTCACCCTCGCCTATGTGCTGATGACCGGGATCGGCGCCGGCGTCGGCTGGGGAATAGGCGGCTTCGGCGACGAAGGCTTCCGCGCCGGGGCGACCTTCTGGGGCGGCATGGCCGGGCTCGCCGTCGTCGGCGCCGTCATGTATTTCCTGCGCGAATACACCCTCTACATCGTCAAGGCCGGCCATATCGCCGTTCTGGTCGAGCTTCTCGATGGCAGAGCGATGCCGCACGGGCGCTCGCAGGTCGCCCATGCCCGCGCCGAAGTGACGGAGCGCTTCGCCCAGACCAGTGTGCTTTTCGCCATCGATCAGCTCGTCAAGGGCGTGCTGAAGGCTGTCACCGGCCTCATCCAGGGTCTGACGACAATTCTGCCGATCCCCGGCGCACGGCAATTGGTGACCGTCCTCCATGCCTTCCTGAAAATCGCCGTCGGCTTCGTCGACGAGGTCATCCTCGCCTATGCGATGCGCACGCGTTCCAGCAATGCCTGGGAAGCGGCGCGCACCGGCCTCGTCCTCTATGGGCAGAACTACAAGCCGATGCTGAAGAACGCCGCTTGGCTGGCGTTGATCGTCTATGGTCTTTCCTTCCTGGTCTTCCTGGCGATGCTGGCTCCGGCCGGTTTGGCGGTCTACCTCATCCCCGGCGGCTGGTCGGCCGGCGCCATGGTCTTTGCCCTGCTCTTTGCCTGGAGCGTCAAGGCCGCGCTTCTGGAGCCCTTCGCCATCACCTGCATGATGCAGGTCTATTTCAAGACCATCGAGGGCCAGTCGCCGGACCCGGCCTGGGACGCCAAGCTGGAGAATCTCTCCGCCAAGTACCGCACGCTAAAACAGAAGGCGACCGCGGCGGGCGGACATGCCGCCTCGGACGAACCCTCATCGTCGGCGCGCGCCGCCTAGACCTTCTTCAACCTTGGGCCAGCAGGCTCTAGCGGCCTTCGCGGCCGGCATCCCTCATCGAGAATTCCAACGAGAAGGTGGATTATGCAAAAGGCCAGATTCCTACTTGCCGGCGCCTTGATGCTGTGCGCCGGCGGGGCCACGGCCGCCGAGGACGTCATGGTGGTCTTCGACGGCTCAAACTCCATGTGGGGCCAGATCGACGGCACCGCCAAGATCGAGATTGCCCGCAACGCCATGGGAAGCCTCATCGGCGACTGGACGCAGGACAGCAATGTCGGCCTGATGGCTTACGGCCATCGCCGCGAGGGCGATTGCAGCGATATCGAGACGCTCATCGCCCCCGGCCCGTTTGACCGCGACGCCTTCATGGCGAAGGTGGCCAGCATGTCTCCGAAAGGCAAGACGCCGCTGGCGAGCGCCGTGGAAAAGGCCGCCGAGGCCCTCGCCTATCGCGACAATCCGGCCACCATCGTTCTCATCACCGACGGCATCGAGAGCTGTCGGCGCGATCCCTGTGCGCTCGCCGGCGAACTGGCGCAGATGGGAGTGAACTTCACCGCCCATGTCGTCGGTTTCGACCTTTCGGGCGAGGATCAGGCCGCGGTCGCATGCCTCGCCGAACGCACCGGCGGCCGCTTCGTCGCCGCCGGCAACGCCGCCGAGCTCGGCGCGGCGTTGAGCGAGGTCGCAACCGCGGTGGCGGCGCCCAAGCCGGGGAGCGCGCCTGCGCCGAAGCCTGAGCCGACGTCGAGCGTGACCCTCAAGACGCCCGAAAGCGTCGTCACCGGCGCCGCCTTCGACGTTTCCTGGGAGACAACCGACCAGCAGCCGCGCGATTTCGTGACCATCGTGCCCATGGGCGCGAAGGAAGGCGGGTATGGGAACTACGCGCGCGTGGGCGACGACAGTGAAGGCAGCCTTCGGGCCGCTGCCGAGACGGGTCTCTACGAAGTGCGCTATGTGATCGAGGAAGGGCGCGCCACGGCGGCTTCCGCCGAGATCCAGGTGGTGGCGGCGGAGACGTCGGTGGACGCTGCCGAGAGCGCCATGGCCGGCGAGAACTTTGCGGTTTCCTGGTCGCACGCCGTTCATCCGCGCGATTTCGTCACCATCGTCCCGATGGGCGCCGCGGAAGGCGAGTACGGCGCGCACAAGCGGGTTGGCGACCAGGCCGAAGCTACGCTCACGGCGCCGGCCGAGCCCGGCCTTTACGAGGTGCGCTATGTGCTCGATGAAGGGAGGCGGACGCTCGCCTCGGCCGAGATCGAGATCCTGGAGGCCGAGGCCTCCGTCCGGGCGCCGCAGAGCGCCGTCGTCGGCTCGCTCTTTCCGGTGCAATGGTCGCGCTCCATCCATCCGCGCGACTTCGTCACCATCGTGCCGATGGGCGCCGAGGAAGGTGCTTACGACAGCTACGCGCGTGTCGGCGACAAGACCGAAGGCACGCTCACGGCGCCCGCCGCGGCCGGGCTCTACGAGGTGCGCTATGTGCTTGAGGAAGGGAGGCGGACGCTCGCCTCGGCCGAGATCGAGATCGTGGAAGCCGATATCGAGCTGAGCGGGCCGGACACCGTCCGCGCTGGCACCGATATCCGCATGGCCTGGTCGGGTACCCCGCCCCATACGCGGGATTATGTGACCATTGTTCCGATGGGCTCGGAGGAAGGCGCCAATGGCGATTACGTCCGTGTCGGCGGGAGCAGCGAGGCTGACCTTCCCGCGCCGGGGCAAACCGGGCTCTACGAGGTTCGTTACGTCCTTGCCGAAGGCAAAAGGACGCTTGCCCGGCACACCCTGGAGGTGGTGGAAGAGAACGCGCCGCTCAACGACGGCGGTTCGCTTCAGGCCCCGCAATCCGGGGCGCCGGGCGAGACGGTGCAGGTCGGTTGGAGCGCCGATGGCGACGGCGATCGGCGCATCGCCCTTGCGCGCGCCGACCAGGCCGATTTCACCTGGATCGACGCCAAGAAGGCGGCCGAGGCGGCGCTGAGCTTCACCCTTCCCGATGAGCCGGGCTTTTACGAGTTCCGTCTGCTGGATATCGGCGAGCGCAAGGTGCTCAGCCGGGTGACCGTCAGCGTCGAATAGGAACGCCCGGCGCGGGACGACACATGCCCCGCCGGCTGCCACGCGGCCGGCGGGTCTTGGGGCGAGGCCTATTGGAAGCTCCAAGCCTCATGCTCGACACGGATAACCCGCGGTTCGCCGTTCTGGGCGCGCAGGCGCACGATTGCCCGGCGCGGCTGGCCGAAATTGCGAAAATCGACGTTGACGGTGATGAGGCCACGATACATTGGCTGCGCCTCGTCCAGCGCGACGCGCAAATCGGTGACGTCGCTGTCCTGCGCATCGAAGAGCGGGCCGGCCTCCAGCTCGCCGCGCGCGATGGCCGCGACGAGCGGCGCGGCGAAGAAGGCGCCGGCGCGCGCCGGATGCAGTGGGCCTGTGAAGCTGTCGCTCAAGGCGCGCAGATGATCGTCGTAAAGCCGCCGCACCAGCCGTTCCGCCTTATCGGCGATGTCCTCCGTCGCCGCCGGGGGCACCCTCTCCGCCCCATAATCAGGTTCCAGAAAGCGTTGCGCCACCCAGCCCTTGCGGCTGTAATCGGGGCTTTGCATCAAGCACCAGCGCGGCGGCAGGGCGGCACGTTCGGCCTCGCTCATCCGGAAATAGTGCTCCGGCGTCATCAAAGGTACGCAGGTGACCTGCAAGAGCCCGCGCGCATCATGAGAGAACTCGCCGATCACGGGGTATTGGGTCCCCGGACCCATACGCATGTTGAGCGCATCGCCGGCTCCCACATCGACGACGCGCCAGGCATCCGGCCCGTCGGCCTCCGCCCAGGCCACGCCGCACGTCACCAGCGCGGCAAGTCCAGCGGCGCACATGCTGCGCAAGCGCGTCCGCCTCTTGTCTCGGCCCAACATCTTCTCATCCTTCCACTGTCTTGGTGCTTGAAAGGGTGACCTATCCAAATAGGATGGCGCCGTCCCCGTCGGAAAGGACGGGGCCCGCGCGGGGGGCTGCAAAGCGCGCTTGAGAAAACCCAAGCCAAAGGTGTGGCTAGCATGAACCGCACGTCCAACCTTGCGGGCGTTCCCCTCCCTGCGCCGTTCGTCTTGGCGCCGTTCCTCATCGCCGCTTTCCTCATCCTCCTGGCGGGCCTCGCGCCCTCGCGCGGAGCGGAGGCGGAGGTTCTGGAGGAGCCGGCCGGCGAGGTTCTTCTGGAGGTCGTGGGAGACATCCAACGCACCAACCGCGACGGCAGGGCCGTCTTCGATCGCGCCATGCTGGAGAGCCTTCCCTCCACGAAGCTGCGGACCTCGACGGTGGTGACCGATGGCGTGCGTCATTTCAGGGGCTTTTACATGCGCGACCTTCTGGCCTTGCTGGGGGCGCAGGGGACGACGTTGAGGGCAAGCGCCCTCAACGATTACCAGATCGACATTCCGCTCTCCGACTTCGCCCGCTTCGATGTCGTCGTGGCGACGCATATCGACGGCGAGCTCTTGCAGCCGCGCGACAAGGGCCCCTTGTGGATCGTCTATCCCCGCGACGACCACGCCGAGCTTCAGGACCTGCGTTACGATTACCGCTGGGTATGGCAGCTCAATCGCCTGGAGGTGAGATGAAACTGCGGGGCGGCGTCTTCGCGCATCCCTTCAGCCTCGCCGCCATCGTCCTCTTCACCGGTCTTCTTGTCTTCGCCCTGTGGCGCCTGTGGAGCACCGAGCAGGCGCTGCGCGCGCAGGCGGGCGACAACATGCTCTGGACGATCGCGCAGGCCCAGCTCGCCGCCCAGCAGCTCGACCTCGCCCTCGCCCGGGCACGTCTGGAGGCGGAGGAGGCCGACACGCTCGGGCTGCGCTACGACGTGCTCCTCAGCCGCCTGACCCTTCTCATGGAGGGGCCGCAGCGTCGCTATCTCGACGATCTGGGACAGCTTGCGCCGATCAGGCGCCTCTCACGCGAGGTCGAAACCCGCGAGGCTGACGTTCTCGCCGCCGGTCCGGCAGAAGGCGAGTATCTCCACGATCTCCTGGGGGAGCTGGCGCGCGAGCTCGGCCTGGCCGCCAACCGCGCCATGGTCGCCCATTGGGACGAGACGGGCGCGCAGCTCGACCGCCAGCACGCCGCGATCCTGCAGGTGATCCTTGCGGTCGCCATCATCCTGACGCTCGGTGCCTTCATTTCCGGGCGCATGCTGGCCGCCCTGGGCGCCAAGCAGCGCGCGCAGATGTCGCTGCTGCGCGAGAAGGAAATCCGCGAGGCCTATCGCAGCTTCGTCGCCCTCGTCTCCCATCAGTTCCGCACGCCCTTATCGGTCATCGACGCCTCCATGCAGCGCATCCTGCGCAAGGGCGAGGCGATGTCCCGTGCGGAGATCGCCGAGCGCGCCCAACGCACCCGCGCAAGCGTCAAAAGCCTGACGGAGCTGATGCAGGCAACGCTCGATTCCATGAAGCTCGACGCCGGCCAAATGCATATAAAACAGCGGGAATTCAATCTCGCCGTCGAGTTCAAGACCGCCCGCGAGCGCCAGCTTGAGGCCCGGCCGGACCGCACCATCACGATCGACATCGGCGACGACGTTCCCACCAATCTCACCAGCGACCCGCTGCTCGTGCATCAGATCATCGCCAACCTCCTCGCCAACGCCCTGGCCTACTCGCCACGCACGGAGCCGGTTGCGGTCCGCGTGCGGCGGCACGGCGAACGGCTGCGCATCGCCATCGAAGATCGAGGCATCGGCATTCCGGACGAGGAGAAGGAGCGGCTGTTTCAGCCCTTCTTTCGCGCCAGCACGGCCACCGGCGCCTATGGCGTTGGCATGGGTCTTTACCTCTCTCGCCGTCTTGCCCGCATCCTCGGCGGCGATCTGACCTTCAAGAGCAAGCAGGGTCTCGGCTCCACCTTCACGCTCGACCTGCCGCTCGCAAGCGTCCCGAGCGCCTGAGCCGGCGTGCCGCAGCGGCCTCGCCGGCCCGCCGCCTGCCTGGCCTCAGGCTACGGGCTGGGCAGGATATCCCGCCTTCTTCAGCACCGTCTCGATCACCTGCCGCGGCATATCCGATTGCACCTCCACCGTCCGCGCTTGCAGATCGGCTACGATCTTGGCGGCTCCGTCCAGCGAACGGATCGCCTCGCTCACGCTCTCGACGCAACCGCGGCAAGCCATCTTCTCGATATGGAAAAGCATGGGAACCTCCTTTTCCGTTCCAGATCGCCCGCAGATGCGCTTTGCCGGCGTTGGCAGGTCAAGGCCGAAAAATCTCTCCGCCTCGCTCTTGACCTTCCAGTCGTTGGAAGCCCCACCTTTCCCCGAGCAAGATGTACCGAGGAAAGCGCGATGAACGCACCCGTGAAGATCAGCCCTGCCGAAAGAGTGACCCTGCCCATCGAAGGCATGAGTTGCGCCTCCTGCGTCGGACGGGTGGAGAAGGCGCTGAAGGCGGTCCCCGGCGTGGCGGCGGCCCATGTCAACCTGGCGACCGAGAGCGCCGAGGTGGCGCTGACGGAGCCAATCGACCGCAGGGCGCTGGTGGAGGCCGTGGAGAAGGCTGGCTATGCCGTGCCTGCCGGCTCCGTGGAGCTCGCCGTCTCCGGCATGTCCTGCGCGTCCTGTGTCGGCCGCGTGGAGAAGGCCCTGAAGGAGGTTCCAGGCGTCACCGAGGCGAGCGTCAACCTCGCCGCCGAGCGGGCTCTCGTCAAAGGTCGGGCCGATATCGATGCCTTGGTCGCCGCGCTCGGCGCCGCCGGTTACCAGGCAAGCCCGGTTGCCACCGGCGCCGAGGAACGGGCCGAGGCGAGCGCGCGCAAGGATGCCGAAGAAGCGCGCCTGAAGCGCGACGTCTTGCTCGCCGCGCTGGCGACCCTGCCCGTCTTCGCGCTGGAGATGGGCGCCAAGATCGTGCCCGGCATGCATGCATGGATCGTCTCCACCATCGGCATGCAAACCAATTGGTATATTCAGTTCGCCTTCACGCTTTTCGTCCTCGCCGTGCCGGGCATCCGCTTCTACAGCCACGGCTTTCCGGCGCTGTTGCGCGGCGCGCCGGACATGAACAGCCTCGTGGCCGTCGGCACCTCGGCCGCCTTCCTCTATTCCCTGGTGGCAACCTTCGCCCCCGCCCTGCTGCCGCAGGGAACGGTCAACGTCTACTATGAGGCGGCCGCCGTCATCGTCACGCTGATCCTCCTCGGGCGCTATCTGGAGGCGCGCGCCAAGGGCCGCACGTCGGAGGCCATCAAGCGGCTCGCCGGCCTGCAGGTGAAGACCGCCCGGGTGCGCCGCAAGGGCGCGGTCTCTGAGATCGCCGTCGCCGAAGTGGAACCCGGCGACGTGGTCGAGATCCGCCCCGGCGAGCGGGTGCCGGTCGATGGCGAGGTGATCGAGGGGGCGAGCTATATCGACGAATCCATGATCACCGGCGAGCCGGTGCCGGTCGCCAAGGAGCCGGGCGCGACCGTGGTCGGCGGCACGGTCAACCAGACCGGCGCGCTCGCCTTCACCGCCACGGCGGTGGGCGCCGACACCATGCTCGCCCAGATCATCCGCATGGTGGAGGAAGCGCAGGGCTCCAAGCTGCCGATCCAGGCTCTGGTCGACCGGGTGACGCTGTGGTTCGTGCCGGTGGTCATGACCGTCGCGGCGCTGACCTTCCTCGTGTGGATGGTCTGGGGGCCGGAGCCGGCGCTCACCTTCGGCCTCGTCAACGCCGTCGCCGTTTTGATCATCGCCTGCCCCTGCGCCATGGGGCTTGCCACCCCGACCTCCATCATGGTCGGCACGGGCCGGGGCGCGGAGATTGGCATCCTGTTCCGCAAGGGCGAGGCTCTGCAAACGCTGAAGCAAGCGCGCGCGGTGGCGCTCGACAAGACGGGCACGTTGACGGAGGGCCGCCCGGTTCTCACCGATCTTGAGCTGAGCGAGGGGTTCGACCGGCGCGATGTGCTTGCGCGGATTGCCGCGGTGGAAGCCAAGTCCGAGCACCCGATCGCGCGCGCCATCGTGGAGGCGGCAGAGGCCGATGGCCTCCACCTGCCGCAGGTCACCGACTTCGGCTCGCAGACCGGCTTCGGCGTCGCGGGCCAGGTGGAGGAGCTGCGCGTGGAGATCGGCGCCGACCGCTACATGGCAAGGCTCTCCCACGATGTCGATGTCTTCGCCAAGACCGCCGACCGGCTGGCCGATGAAGGCAAGACGCCGCTCTACGCCGCCATTGGCGGCAGGCTCGCCGCCATTCTCGCCGTGGCCGATCCGGTGAAGGAGACGACGCCGGAGGCGATCGCGGCCCTGCACGATCTCGGCCTCAAGGTCGCGATGATCACCGGCGACAACCGTCGCACCGCCGACGCTATCGCGCGCCGGCTCGGCATCGACGAGGTGGTGGCCGAGGTGCTGCCCGGCGGCAAGGTCGACGCGGTAAGGCGCCTCAAGGCCGAGCACGGCACGCTCGCCTTCGTCGGCGACGGCATCAACGACGCGCCGGCGCTGGCGGAGGCCGATATCGGACTTGCCATCGGCACCGGCACCGATGTCGCCATCGAAGCCGCCGACGTGGTGCTCGTTTCCGGCAGCCTCAAAGGCGTGCCGAACGCCATCGCGCTGTCCCAGGCGACGCTGAGGAACATCCGCCAGAACCTGTTCTGGGCATTCGCCTACAACACCGCGCTCATCCCGGTGGCCGCGGGCGTGCTCTATCCTTTCTTCGGGCTGCTGCTTTCGCCCATCCTCGCCGCCGCCGCCATGGCGCTGTCGAGCGTCTTCGTTCTCGCCAACGCCTTGCGCCTTCGCCGCTTCACGGCGCCGATGCCGGCAGAGCCGCAGACAAGCTCCGCGGCGGCTCCGCCCCGCCTCGTTCCGGCGCAATAGCGTCGGCGCAAGGGCGCCCGACCGGTTCATGGTCGGGCGCCGACAGACGCCGCTGTTGCGCGACGACATCGGTCTTGATGGCGGCTGGGCGACGCGATACCCAAGCGGCAGAGGTGAAGACAGCGTGCTGAGCGTTCTCTCCAACCGCACCTACCGGCACCTCTTCGCCGCACAGGTGCTTTCCCTCCTCGGCACCGGGCTGACGACGGTGGCGCTCGGCCTTCTCGCCTACGAGCTCGCCGGCGCCGATGCCGGGCTCGTCCTCGGCATCGCCTTCACCGTCAAGATGCTCGCCTATGTCGGCCTATCGCCCATCGCCGGCGCTCTCGCCGGCATGCTGCCGCGGCGGGCTTTGTTGGTCTCGCTCGACCTTCTGCGCGCCGCCATGGTGCTGTTTCTGCCCTTCGTCACCGAAATCTGGCAGATCTACCTTCTGGTCTTCCTGTTTCAGTCCTTCTCCGCCGCCTTCACGCCCACCTTCCAGGCGACCATCCCCGACGTGCTTGCCGACGAGAAAGCCTATACCGAAGCCTTGTCGCTTTCCCGGCTCGCCTACGACCTTGAAGCGCTGCTAAGCCCCCTTCTGGCCGGGCTCCTGCTCACCGTTCTCAGCTTCCACTGGTTGTTCGTGGGCAACGCCATCGGCTTTCTCATCTCCGCGGCGCTCGTCGTATCGGTGGCCTTGCCGGCGTTCGGCCGCGTGGAGGAGCGCAGCTTCGCCGCGCGCGTGACGCGCGGCGCCTGGATCTATCTGCGCACGCCGCGCTTGCGCGGGCTTCTGGCGCTCAGCGCCGCCGTCTCGGCGGCCGGCGCCATGGTCATCGTCAACACGGTGGTCATCGTCCGCGACGGTTTCGGCGGCTCCAACGCCGATGTCGCGCTGTTCTTCGCCGCCTATGGCGCCGGCTCCATCCTGGTCGCGCTTATCCTGCCGCGCCTGTTGGCACGCCTTGAGCCGCGCCCGGTGATGGTGACGGGCGGTTTGATCCTGCCGGCGGCGCTGATGATGGCCGGTGCCACAGGCGGCTACGGGCCGACGCTCGCACTATGGGCTGTGCTCGGCGCCGGCGCCTCGCTGGTGCAGACGCCGGCGGGCATTCTCTTGCGCCGCTCCTCCCACGCGCAGGACCGTCCGGCGCTGTTTGCGGCGCAGTTCGCGCTCTCTCACGCCTGCTGGCTCTTCGCCTATCCCGCCGCCGGCTGGCTCGGTGCGCGCCTGGGGCTGGAGAACACCTTCGCCATCCTCGCCGTGATCGCGGCCATCGGCACCTCCGTCGCCTTGCTCGTCTGGCCTCGCCACGATCCGGAGGAGATCGAGCACGAACACGCCGAGATGGAGCACACCCATGGGCCGGGCGATGATGACCATCACGCCGCCGGCCTCGTCTGGTCGCAGACGGGAACGGGGCGCCACCGCCACCACCCGCTGCGCCATACCCATCGCTTCGTCATCGACGACCACCACCCGCTCTGGCCGCGATGAGCTTGGGGGGGCCGCGCGCGCGAGCCCCGCCACCCTTCCTGGCTCAGATGGCGTTCGCCTCGCGCAGAGCGGCGATCCGCGTCGGATCGTAGCCCAGCCAGTCGTGCAGAACCTCGTCCGTGTGCTGACCCACGACGGGGGGCGCGTGACGCAAGGTCCCGGGCGTCTCCGACAGCTTGATCGGTATTCCGGCCATCTTCAGCGTGCCATAGGCCGGATTGGTGACCTCCATGATCTGGTCGCGCGCTTTCAGCTGCTCGTTGTGGAACACCTCCGCGATCGTATCGACGCGCGCGCAGGGAATGCCGGCCTCGTCCATCCGCTTCACGACTTCCTCCACCGTATGGCGGCCGGTCCAGGCCGAGACGATGGCCTCGACCTCCTCGATACGGCCAAGCCGCTCGCTATTGGAGGCAAAGGCGGGGTCCTGGAGCAGATGGTTCTGCCCGATGGCCGCGGCGAGCCTTGGAAACAGGCTGTCGCTGCCGGCGTTGATATGCACCCAGCGGCCATCCTTGCACTGGAAGTTGTTGGCCGGCGTGGAGTAGCGGTCGCGGCTGCCGACGCGGGTCAGTTCGTGCCCCGTCAAGGCGTATTCCGGCAGCGCCGTCATCAGGAGCGAGATGGTGCAATCGAGCATGGCAAGGTCGATCAACTGCCCCTTGCCGGTGCCGTGCCGCGCCTCGACGGCCGACAGGATGCCGATGCAGCCGTAAAGCGACGTCAGATAGTCGACGATGAAGGTCCCGGCGGGGAGCGGCTTGCCGTCCTCTTCCCCCGTCAGTTCCATCAGCCCGCTGCCGGCCTGGGCGATCGCGTCGAAGCACGGACGGGCGCTCCACGGTCCCGTCTGACCGTAGCCGGAGACCCGCAACAGGATGAGACGTTCGTTGAGCGCGCGCAGCGTCTCCCAATCGCATCCCATCTTTTCCAGCGTTCCGGGCCGGAAGTTCTCGATGACGATGTCGGCCTCGGCAATGAGCTCGCGCAGCAGCTTCTGTCCGTCCGGGCTGCGGAAGTTGAGGGTGATCGCCCGCTTGTTGCGATTGTAGACCAGCGTGTAGATCCCGTGCTCGCCCTTGCGGGGCGGAAGCAGCCGGGTTTCCTCGCCCCGGCCGGGGCTCTCCACCTTGATGACGTCGGCCCCCATATCGCCGAGGATCATGCCGCAATTGGGCCCTGCGATATAGCGGGACAGGTCGAGCACTTTCAGACCATGCAAAGCTTGCATCGTTGCATCCGTAATTGTCGCGAAACAGGAAAGGCGGCGTTCGTCAGCGCCCGAACACCAGGCTTGGGAGCCAGGTGATGGCCTCCGGGACGAACATCAGGAACAGGCACACCAGCAACAGCGCCCCCACGAACCAGGACACGGTCCCGATGGCGCGTGTCAGGGGAATGTCGGCGATACTGCAGCCGATGAGAAGCAGCGTGCCGACCGGCGGCGTGCACGCCCCGATGAGAGAGACCATCACGATGATGACACCGTAATGGATGGGATCGAAGCCGAGGCTGACGCCGATCGCGGCCAAGGGCGCGCCGAACATGATCAGCATCGCTGTGACGTCGAGCACGAAGCCGAGGACGAACAGAAGCAGCAGGATGAGGGCGAAATAGACGAACCGGTTGTCGCTGATGAGCGCCAGATTGCCGAGCAGCCAGTTCTGGAAGTCGTTGCGCGTCAGGATGTCGGAGAACAGCGTCGAAAAGCCGATGATCGCCATCACCACCGCGGTGAGGATGGCGGTGCGATAGGCCACGTCGTAGATATTGCCCCAGGTGAGCGTGCGATAGAAGAACAGGCCCGCCACCAGCGCGCAGGCCACCGCCAACACGCCCGCCTCCGTCGGCGTGGCGAAGCCGCCGACGATACCGCCGACGATGATGAGCGGAATGATCAGCGCGATGGACGCGCCGCGCACCGCAAGCAGCAATTCCTTCCAATAGGGCTGATCGTCTGGCCGCGAAAAATCGGACACCCGGAAGTCGTAACCTCTGACCCGGCCGACGATGTAGGAGACGGTGATCAAGGCGAGGCCGAACAGGATGCCTGGGATCATGCCGCCGAGGAAGAGCTGGCCGACCGACAGATTGGTCAGCGACCCGTAAAGCACCATCAGAATGCTGGGCGGGATCAGCGCGCCGATGGTGCCGGAGGTCGCCGTGACGGCGACCGCGTAATCGGCGTCGTAGCCCGCCTTCTTCATCGACGGGATGAGCAGCGAGCCCATCGCCGCGCTATCGGCGGTGATGGATCCCGACACGCCGGCGAAGATCATGCTGGACAGAACGTTCACATAGGCGAGCCCGACCCGGAAGAAGCGTCCGACGAGCACGTCGGCGAGCTTGACGATGCGCGCCGTCAGGCCGCTCGCGGTGCACAGCTCGCCGGCGAAGATGAAGAAGGGAATGGCCAGCAGCGTGAAGGAATCGATTCCGGCGAAGAACTTGGAGGTCACGATATAGGCGATCAGCGTCGGGTCGATGGCGATGATCAGCATCGAGGACACGGCGATGGCGAAGGCAATCGGCATGCCCAACACCAACAGCCCGAAGAAGCACAGAAATAAGATCGCGATCATCATGGCAGCAGCTGTCCGCCTTCGTCCTCCGGTTCCCTGTTGAGCAGGACGCGCACCAGGGCCGGCACCGTTTCAAGGATCATCAGCGCCCCGCAGATCGGTATCGCCGCGTAGACGTAGGACATCGGCAATTGCATCGCCGCGGAGAGCTGGTCGAAGTTCCACTGGATCATCTGGATCCCGTAATGGATGAGGATGCCCGCCAGGATGAGCACGCCGATATGGCAGATGGCGGTGGCCAGGCGGCGCTGCAGCGGCGGCAGCACGTCGCGAACCATCGTCATGCTGAAATGCGTGCCCAGATGCAGGGCGACGCCGATGCCAAGGCAGGTGATCCAGAAGTTGAGGTAGCGGCTCACCTCGCCGGCCCAGTAGACGCTGGGCAGGAAGGGAAAAAGACGTGCCAGCGTCGCGGCGAAGGTGACCGCGGTCATCGCCAGGAACAACAGCACGATCACCGGCTTCAGGATTCGCACAATGTAGGACAAGGTCTCCGCTCCCTTCCGTGCGCTTGCCGCGGCTCACGGCCGGCGGCATCGGCGCGCGTCGGCACGGCGGCGGGAACGCGCCCGCCGCCGCCCGCAACAAGGCTTACTGCGTCGCCAGGACCGCCCGCGCCTTGGCGAGCAGATCGACCGCGCCCGGCCCGATGCTTTCGGCGTATTCGTCGGCGAAGGGTTCAAGGACGGCGCGGAACTTCTCCGCCTCGCCCGGCGCCAGCTCCACCACGGTCAGCCCCTCTTCCTTCATCGTCGCCAGGACCTCGTCGTTGGAGGCCAGCACGTCGCCGAGCATGATGTCGGTGGAGCGCTTGCCGGCGTCGCGCAGGACCTGCTGATACTCCTCCGGCAGCGCCTGGAAGTAGTCGAGATTGATGGCCAGGTAGCAGGGATTCACGATGTGCTGCGTCTGCACATAGTAGGGCGCCACCTCGAAGAACTTGTTGTTGTAGGTGGTGCTGGGCCCCGATTCCATGCCGTCGGCGACGCCCGTCTGCAGCGAGGTATAGGCCTCCGTGAACGCCGTCGGCGTGGGCACGGCGCCAAGCGCGCGCGCCATGCCGACATACATCGGCGCCTCGGGAATGCGCAGCTTGTAGTCCTTCATCTCCTCCAGGGTGTTGAAGGATTCCACCGAATTGATGTTGCGCGGCCCCTCATAGCCGAAGCCGAGGATCTCGTAGCCCTTGTCGTTGGCCAGGGCGTTGATGTCGTCGATCAGCTCCCAGGTGACGACGTTGATGTCCTCCATCTTGGGATAAAGGAACGGCACCTCCAGCATGTAGAATTCCTGGATGAAGCGGCCGAGGCCGCCGCCGCCGCTCATGACCATTTCCAGCGTGCCGCGGCGCACGCCCTCCGACGCCTCGCGCTCGTTGCCGAGCTGGTTGTTGCAGAAGACCTGCACGTCGATATCGCCGTTGGTCCCCTCCTCCACGTAGGACGCGAAGTTGTGCGTCTGCACGCACATGGGATGGTTCTCCGGGTAAAGGTTCGACAGCCGGATGGTGTAGGTGGCGGCCTCCGCCGGCATCGTGGCGCTTCCCACGACCACCGCGGCGAGCGCCATCGCCATCAACCCGCTCGATGTTCTCGCATCCTGTCTCATGGACATTCTCCCTTTTCGACTTTGCTGTCCGACGACCGGGCTCACACCCGGCATTTGGCCCATCCCACCGAGGTGATGGCGCCTTCCTCGTTCTCGATCCAAACGTCGAGAGCGACCTCGCGAGCGTCCCTGTCGATGGACTTGATCACCGCGCGCGCGGTCACGACGTCCTTCCAGAAGACAGGTTTCAGGTAGATCATCTTGATCCACCCGCCCGTTAACCACGACTTCCCGAATAAATTCGACAACATCCCCGCCGCCCAGCATGTGGTTTGCATGCCCTGAGCAAGCGTCGTCGGAAATCCCGCTTCCTTCGCGAAATTGTCGTCCGTGTGAATATTGTGGTAGTTCTTGCCGCCCTGCGAGAAGACGGTCATCTGGTCCTGCCGGGCGACCTTCCGGACCGGCGCGATCGGCGTGCCTTCTTCCAGCCCCTCGTTCCAGCGCGCCGCCACCGCGCGCTCGGCCGGCCAATGGGGCTCGACCTTGTCGCCGGTCGGCTTGCCCTCGCCGCTTCCCAGCCGCACATTGTCCGGCACGCGCATGATCTCGGTGCTGATCTGGCGCACGATGCGCGTGCCGAATTCGTCCTCCGCATAGGTATCGAAGACGGTGTAGCCCTTGCCACGCTTCATGTATTTGTCGGTGTACTTGCCGACGAAATTCAGCGTGCTGCCCCGCGGCGCCGGGTTGTAGAAGAAGATCTCTTCCTTCTGATGCAGGCCGACGACGGCGTTCGGGTCGTAGCGCTCAAGAAACAGCGCCACCAGATCCTTGGCGATGCCCTCGCTGGGCGCGATCGGCTGGGCGAAATCGCCACCGCCGTCCCGGTACCAGTCGCGGTAATCGTCGAGCGCGAAGGCAAGGCTGTTGATGTAATGGTCGTCGACCGTGACGCGGGCGCGTATCTCCTCGTCGAGGATGACGTTCTCGTAACTGGGGAAAATCTTCTCGCTCACTCTTCGCTTCCTTTCAGCGCGCCACATCTCTCGTCGTCTCGCCCGCGCCCGGCTCGCCGGCCGGCAGCGCGACATCGACCATCAGCGCCAGGGCGAGCATGCCGGGATCGTCCAGGCCGACGCTGCGTTCGGCGAAAAGCCGCGCCCGCCCGACCTGGCAGGGCCGGTCGCGAAACGCATCCAGCGTCGAGGTCATCGCCTCCCGCGCGGCGGCCTGCATCGCGGCCGGCTCGTCCAGCCCGTCCAGGGCCTGCGCCAGGCCATCCAGCCCGTCGAGCACCGTCTTCTCGCCAAGAGAGGCCCGGCCGCGCGCGGCCATGGCGTCGCGCGCCGCGGCGCAAAGCGCGGAGATCTGCGACCACGGCAAAGCCTCGCTGCCCCGGCTCTCGCGCGCGGCGGTCAGCAACGCCGTCGCCAGCAGCGTTCCAAGGCTGGAACCGGTCGCCGCGCTCGCGGCGCGGGCCAGCTGGCCGAAGGCCTGTCCGACATCGTCTTGGGTGGAAAGGTCGACCTCGGCCATCCGCTCCACGACGCGGGCGACCATGCTGCCGGTGTCGCCGTCGCCCAGCTTGGCGTCGGCTTCGTTCAACCGGGCTTCCAGCATGTCCGCGCGATCGCGCAGCCGCGCCAGAGCAACCGCGAGGTCGGCGACCGCGAGCCCGCTCACGGCACCCTCCAGAACGGGCATTCGGCCGGGGCGGCAAGAAAACCGGCGAGCTCGTCATCCAGGAAGCACAGGCTGATGGAAACGCCGGCCATCTCCATGGAGGTCACGAAGGGCCCGACCAGGGGACGCTCGATGGAAAACCCCGCGGCTTCCAGCTTCTGCGCCGCGCATCGGTAGACGATGAAGAGCTCCTCCAGCGGCGTCGCGCCGAGGCCGTTCACCAGGATGGAGACGCGCTTGCCGGCATCGGCCGGGGCTTCTGCGAGCAGCCGCTCGATCATCTCCGCACAAAGCGCGTCCGCCGGGCGCATCCGGTCGCGCCACAGGCCGGGCTCGCCATGAATGCCCATGCCCATCTCGATCTCGTCCTCGCCGAGCGTGAAGGTCGGCTTTTCCGCCGTCGGCAGCTGGCAGGAGGAAAGGGCAAGGCCGATGGTGCGGGTGCGCGCGACGGTTCGGGTCGCGATCGCGGCCACCGCCTCCAGTTCCGCGCCCGTCGCGGCTGCCGCTCCGGCCGTCTTGTAGGCGTAGATGAGCCCGGCGACGCCGCGCCGCTTTTCCGCCTGCGCGGCATCGGCGCTGGCGATGTCGTCGGTGCCGAGAACCGTGGCGGTGGCGATCCCGTCCTCCGCCAGGAGGTCGCAGGCCATGTCGAAGTTCATCCGGTCGCCGCCGTAATTGCCGTAAAGGCACAGGACGCCCCGGCCGCCATCGGCGGCCCGGATGGCCTCTTCGCAGCTCTGGACATTGGGGCCTTCGAAGACGTTGCCGATGGCGCAGCTGTCCAGAAGGCCGGGCCCGACATAGCCGGTGAACAGGGGCAGATGTCCCGATCCGCCGCCCGAGGCGATGCCGACGCGCCCTTGCGGCGAGCCGGATGCGCGCCGCACGACCCGCCCCTCGCGGCACAGCGAGGGATGCGCGGCCACGAGCCCGTCGAGCATCTCCTCGACGTAGTTCTCGGGATCGTTCATCAGTTTCTTCATGGGCAAGGCACTTTCCTCACAACGGGACTTTTCGGGGCAGTACGGGACGGTTCGCTGCCCCGCCGGCGCGCCGGCAAAGACAACGGGACGTCCAGATCGAGCCGGATTTTTCGAAAGAGCGGCTTAGCTGTTCAGGCTGTCCTTTCCCTCGAAGATGGTGACGGGCGGATAGGCGCGCTCATCGGTGATGACGTCGATCACCGTGACTTCATCGGCGGCCAGGGCGGCTTCCAAAGCGGGCGCGAAATCGGCCGCGCGCTCCACCGTGACCCCGTTGCAGCCGCAGGCCCGGGCGATCGCCGCATGGTCGACCGGCTCAAAGTCGCAGGAATCGGAGTAGTCGTTGAACATCGTCTTCTCGGCGTGCTTCTCGTAGCCGAGGATTTGATTGTTCAGCACCGCGACGACGACGGGGGTGCGCATGCGCCTGGCCGTCTCCAGCTCGCCCCAGACATGGGCGAAGCCGCCATCGCCGACCAGGCAGAAAACCGGCGCGCCCGGCCGCGCCACCTTCGCCCCGATGGCGTAGGGCAGCCCCCAGCCGAGCCCGGCCAGGCCGCGCGGCGTCACGAAGCGCATCCCGGCCTTGCGCGCGACCAGGAAGTTCGCCACCCAGATGGAGGAATAGCTGGCGTCCGAGACGACGATGGTGTCGGGGGTCAGCCGCGCATCGAGATCGCGCATCAGCCGCTCCGGGCGCAGCGGCGACTGGTCCAGATCCAGCGTGTCGGCCAGCTCCTTCTCGTAGGCGGCATGGCCGGCGGCGATCTTCTTCTCCACATCGGCCCGCGCCGCCTGGCGCTTGGACAGATCGCATCCGCCGAGCGCTTCCTTCAGCGCCTCCAGCGTGGCGCGCGCATCGCCGAGGAGGCGCACATCCGCCTCGTAGTTGCGGCCGATCTCCTGGCCGTCGATATCCAGATGGATGTAGGTCGCGTCCGGCGGATAGAGGCTCCAGCTGTCGGTGCCGTTCTGATTGGTCCGGTTGCCGACGAGAAACACCACGTCGGCCTCGCTCACCATCGAGCGCAGATGGCGCGTGCGCCCTCTCGTGCCCATGAAATAGCCGACCACGCCGACCGACAGCGGATGGGTTTCGTCGACGGCGCCCTTGCCCATCACCGTGGTGGCGACCGGCAGGCCGGCGCTCTCCTGCAGCGCGGCCAAGACATCGGCGGCGCCGGAGGCGTGGATACCCCCGCCCGCGATCACCAGCGGCGCGCGCGCTCCCGCCAGGAGATCGGCCGCCTTGGCGATCGCCTGCGGCTCGGCCACCGTCCGATCCAGAGGAAAATGGCCGAGGCTGGCGCGGCGCGGGGTGACGGCCTGCGGCGTTTCCAGGAACATGTCGATCGGCACGACGAGGACGGCCGGGCCCGGCCGGCCGGAGGCGGCCGCGGTGAAGGCCATGTCGACGTAATCCTCGACGCGATCGGCTTCGCTCACCCGCCTCACCCATTTGGCCGCGCCCTTGAACAGGTCCAGATGGTCGAGCTCCTGGAAGGCGTTGCGGTCGACCTGCTTGCGGTGCACGTCCTGGACGATGGCGACCACCGGGATCGACGCTTTCAGCGCCTCGGCCAATCCGGCGACCAGAAGCGTCGCGGCGGGGCCGTTCTGACCGATGACCACCGGCACCTTGCCGCTGAGCCGGGCATAGGCATCGGCCATCGCCGCGCCGGCGTTCTCGGTGCGGTAGCCGATTTGGCGCAGGCCGAATTCGGGCGCCACGACGCACAGCGCGGCGGGAATGCTCTGCCCGAAAATCACCTCGACCCCGTGCCGGCGCAGCGCCCCGGCGAGCCTGTGGGCGACGCTACCCTCCACAATCGAGTGCCGTTTTTCGGTACTCCGCACATGCATCGAACGCTCTCCAGTATGTCTCGATTTCAAGTTGCGATAGGGCGCGTGCCGCTCAGCGCCGCCGCGGCGGCACGCCGGCGCTCCCGCGCACGATGAGCTGCGGCGGCAGGACCACCGATCTCGGCAAATCGTCGGGCCCTTCGTTGATGCGGCGCAGCAAAAGACGCGCGGCCATGGCCCCCGTCTCGTGCTGCGGGAAATGCACCGTCGTCAGATTGATGAGGGGGTGGGCCGACATATGGATGTCGTCGAAGCCGATGACGGACACCTCGTTCGGAACCGCGATGTCCAAGTCGCGCAGCGCCCCCAACACGCCGAGCGCCATGAGATCGTTGCCGGCCACGATCGCCGTCGGCCGGTCGGAAAGCGCCATGAACTGCCGTGCGGCGATCGCCCCCGATTCCTGGGTGTAGTCGCCCTGGATCACCAGCGCCGGGTCGGTATCGCCGCCTGCCGCGGCGATGCCGCTCAAGTATCCGTCGAACCTTGCCTGCGCGGCGGTGGAGGTGTTCAGCCCCTTGATGTAGCCGATGCGCCGGTGCCCGAGGCCGGTCAGATAGTCGACCGCCGCGCGCGTGCCGGCCGCGTTGTCGATCCCCACATAATCGGCCTGCCACTGATCGTTCATCCGATTGACGGTAACCAGGGGCAGGTCCGAAAGGCTGATGGCCCGCGCTTCCATGTCGTTGAAGATGTGCGAGACCAGGATGAGGCCATCGATGTCGCGATCGATCAGGGCGCGGACATAGGCCATCTTCTTGTCCTGCTGGAAATCGGTGTTGCACAGGACGAGGCTGGTGCGGTTGGCCCACAGGATCTCTTCGGCCCCGCGGACGATCTTGGGCACCACGGGGTTCTCGATATCGCCGACCACCAGCCCGACGGACCAGGTCCGGCCGGTTCGCGAGCTGAGGCCGCGCGCGGCGGCGGAAGGGCGGTAGCCGAGCTCCACCGCGGCGCGCTCCACCGCCTCGCGCGTCTGCGCCTTCACATGCGGCTTGCCGGCGAGCGCATTGGAGACCGTCGCGGTGGAGACGCCGCAGGCGCGTGCGACATCGCGAATGGTCGCGCGCCGACGGCCTTTCGCCGACGCCGCCGGCTCGCGTGATCCTTGTCTGCCTGTCTCTTCGCCGGACACGATGCCCGCCTCGACCTCAAACATTAAACGATTTAATTTCATCGTAGTGTTACGAATAATTCCATGTCAAGACAATATTTAAATCGCTGATTTAAAAGGATTATTTGAAAGATTCATCGCGCAAAGCAAATACTAAACGTTTTAATTTTTGACCTAAAATTTTTAAGGTTCGGACGCCGGCGATGGCCGCTTGCCCGCCCGGCGCGCCGCGCCCCGATCCGCGCCGTGATGGCTTTGCCTGCTTGCGTTTGGGACTGTCCGGGTGCCAAGCTCCTCTCCGACCTCCGCGACTGCTAGAGCGTTGGAAACGATGCTCTTCGTTGCCACGCTCACCGCTTGGGGCTCGCTTCCTCCGGGCCGGAAAAAGGAACTGAGGAGAATGGACGATGGCCGCCACAGGGCGAACGGTCTGCAGGCGGCGCTCCGGCGTCGACGGAGCGCAGCTCGCGCGTGCCATGGAGCGGGTTCTTGCGCCTGCGGCCCGCTCCTTGCGCCACGATTGAACTATGGCGCGGCGCAGGCGGGGCGATGACACCCGACCACGTCGCCATCGCGCGCCAATCGCTTCTCCTTTCGACGGTTCCTGAAGAAGCCCGCGAGACGCTGATCGCCGGCGCGCGGATATGCGAGTTTGCTCGCGGCGCCACGATATTCCTGCAAGGCGAGCACGCCGCCGCGATCTATATCGTCGCCGAAGGCTGGGTGAAGCTCTTCCGCATCGCCCCGCAGGGCAGCGAGGTCATTGTCGGCGTTTTCACCAAGGCCAGCAGCTTCGGCGAAGCCGTCGCCTTCCGCAACGATGTCTACCCCGTCTGCGCCGAGGCCGCCTCCGATTGCACCCTGATGCGCATCGAGGCTTCGGCCTTCTTCCGCCTCATCTTCGACAAGCCGGAAATCGCCATTGCGATCTTGTCCGCCACCTTCGCCCATTTGCACCAGCTGGTCGCGCAGATCGAACAGCTCAAAGCGCAGACCGGCGCCCAGCGCGTGGCGGAGTTCCTGCTTCAGCTCTGCGATGGCGAGGCGGGAAGCTGCACCGTCATGCTTCCCTACGACAAGGCGTTGATCGCCGGCCGCCTGGGGCTGCAGCCGGAGAGCCTGTCGCGCGCCTTCGTCAAGCTCCGCAAGCACGGCGTCACCATCCGTCAGAACCACGCCAGCATCGCCGATATCGACGCGCTGCGCCATTACGCGCTGGAGGATCCGGCCCTGGCCTGGAACCGGGCGCCCTGAAGCCTTCGCACAGCGCCATGGGCGGCGCCGGAGCCCTCATCGCCTCTCTCTTCGCCTTGCCTCAACCCAGGCCGTAGACCGCCGGGATGAGATAAAGCGCCGCCAGCAGCAGCCCGTAGGCCGCGAGCGCGATCTCAAAGCCGCGTCGCCAGAACGGCGCGGCGGCAAGACCGAGATAGGCGGCCAGGATCAACCGCGCCTTGAGCCAGGCCAGGACGAGGATGGCGATGCCGGGGATGGCGAGCATGCCTGCCGGGCGCCCGCCTTCCACCGCCATCGCCAGGAGCGTGGAGGCAAGGCAAAGCGCCATGAGCCAGGTCCAGGCGCGAAGAAGCGGGTCCTGCCGCATCGCTCAGCGCAACAGGTAGATGACCGGAAAAAGGATCACCCAGACGAGGTCGACCATGTGCCAGAAGGCGGTGCCGACCTCCAGATTTTGGGGGCTCGCCTTCCAGCCGACGAGGCTGAGGATAACGATCCCGGCGAGGACATGCGCGGCGTGAAAGCCGGTGAGCAGATAGTAGAAGGTGAAGAAGGGATGGGTCTCCAGGAAAAGCCCGGCGCCGATCGCCTCGGCGTATTCCAGGCCCTTCACCAAAAGGAAGACGCCGCCCAACGCCATGGCGAGCGCAAGCAGCGCCCGCACCTGCCGCGGCCGCCCGGCAAGGCAGGCCCGGCTCGCCCGGGCGGCGAAGAAGCCGGAGGTGACCAGCACGAGCGTGTTCACGCCGGCGGCGGCGCGGTGCAGTTGGTCCTGCGCGTCCGCAAAGCCGGCCGGGTCGGAGAGCCGCACGCTGAGGAAGGCGGCAAGCCCCGCCCCGAAGACCAGGAGCTCGGAGACGATCAGCACCCACATCATCAAATCGCCGGGCAGCTGCTCCAAAGGCTCCGCGGCCAGGCCCTGCGGGGGCGCGCTCATGCCCCGACCAGATGCCGGTAGATTTCCGGCAGGGCGCTGGTCAGGCGGTCGGGATGGGAAATCTGCGCATAGCCGCCGCGGCCGAAAAGGCGCGCGAACCAGGCCTTGGCATCGCGGTCGACGGTGATGCCGAAGACCGCGTGCCCGGCCCGCCGCGCCTCGCGCACCGCCATGGCGCTGTCCTCGATGCCGTGCCGGCCCTCGTAATGGTCGAGGTCGTTGGGCTTGCCGTCGGTGATGACGATGAGGAGCCGGCGCTTCTTGTCCTGTGCCGCGAGCTCGGCCGAGGCATGCCGCATGGCGGCGCCGAGGCGGGTGTAGAAGCCGGGTCTGAGGGCGGCGATGCGCGCCTCCACCCGCTCGCCCATCGGCTCCGCGAAGGTCTTGCAAGCAAGCACATAGACCCGCTCGCGCCTCAGCGAGGAAAAGGCGTTGATGGCGAAGTCGTCGCCGCAGGCCTCCAGCCCCCAGGCAAGCGCCGTCAGGGCTTCGCGCTCGATATCGATCACCGAACGCCCGCAGACCGCGCTCTCGGTGGAGCGCGAAACGTCGAGGAGGATGGAGACGGCCAGACTGCGCGCCTGCGGCCGGCTCTGCCGCCAGACCCGTTCGCTGGCGAAGCCTGTCGCCGACATCTCGGCGCGCGAGCGCACCGCCGCCTCCATGTCGAGCTCCTCGCCGTCAAGATGCCCGGCGCTCTGCACCCGTCCCGGCCGCAGCGCCTCGAACTGCCGCCTGACCGTGCGGATGCGCCGGGCTGCGGCGATATCCTCAGGCGGGCAAGGCGCGCTCTCGTCCGGCTCCACGAGGCTTGCCAGCACTCTGACATGGGCCGGCAGATAGGCGCCGGCGCGCGCATCCCATTCCGGATAGGTGAAGGTGTCGGAAAGGGCGTCCCTGTCGACGTCTTCCGGCGCCAGGTCGAGATGCAGCTTGAGGAGCGTGGCCGGCGCCTTGGAAACCTGGCCGAGCCCGATCTCGTCCTGATCGTCGGCGGCCTTCCTGGCGTTGTCGTGCTCGTCGTCCTCGATCCGCCGGTTCAGGTTGATGAACTCCGCCCAGCTCAGGATCGCCTCGAATTTGTGCAGGATGAAGCTGTCCTTGCGCTCCGCCTGCTCCGAGCGCTGCCGGCGGGCCCGCTTGACGCCGCTCTCGCCTTCTTCCGGCGTGCCTTCGGCGGGCCGGCTCTCCACCTCGCTCGGCGCCGAGCGCGTCAGCGGGCGAACCTCGATCCACATCGGCACCGGCAGGAAGGGGCGGTAGCCGCGCGGCGCGCGAAAGCCGCCGATATCGCCGGCGCGGCAGGCGGCGAGCATGTCGCCGGCGGCGCCGTCCGGCTCCTCGCCTTCGCCGAGAAGATGGCGAATGAGCGTCTCAACGGCGCGTTCGCAGGCGGGAAGATCGCGCCGCGGCCGGAGCGCGACACAGGCGGCGCTGAGATCGCGGTGAAGCGCGGCAAGGCCGGGCGCTGCGGCGAGCGTCGCCCGCCTCGTGGCAAGGGCGGAAGCGATCGCCGCCAGATCGCCTTGCAGCGCATCGGCATGCCGCAAGGGACCGGCGGCATGGGGCGCGGCCGCCGCCAGCCACAGATAAAGGGCGACATTCGCCTCGCGCGCCGGAAACACGGCGAGGGCTTCGGGAAGCCGCAAGGCCTCCCCGTCGAAGCTTGCGCGCGGCACCAGCTCCGCCTCCGTGCCGAGGCGGCGCAACGCCGACAGCCGGTGGCGGCTGTGCTCGCGCGCCGCCGGTTTCACTTCGACGCTCGGGCTGCCTCCAAGACCGCGAAAAAGAACTGCCAGCCGTCCCGCGACCTCTTGGAGGTCGACGCGGGCCCCCTCATGCGCCTCGGGCGCATCGAGACGACTGGCGAAAGCGTGCCACAGTTTGCCGACGCTTTCTTCAGGTTCCCATGGCTCGAAGTCGATCCTGTCCAAGGCCAGCCTCACCCATAGACGGCCATGGCAAGATCGAGCAGCCCGCATTTGACCTCCGCATCGTCGGTCAGGGGCTCGATCATCGCCGCCAGGACGGCGCGATCGACCGGCATGCCCTGCGCGATCAAGGTCGCCGCATAGACCACCAGGCGCGTGGAAACGCCCTCCTCCAGATCCTGGCCCTTCAGGCCGCGCAGCTTGTTGGCAAGCCGCACCAGCGACTTGACCCGTTCCTCCGCCAGCCCGCTTTCATGTGCCACCACCGGCACTTCGTGCTCCGGTGCCGGAAAGTCGAACTCAACCGCGATGAAGCGCTGGCGGGTGGAAGGCTTCAGCGTCTTCAGGATGTTCTGGTAGCCGGGATTGTAGGAGGCGACGAGCATGAAGCCGGGCGCCGCCACAAGCTCCTCGCCGGTGCGGTCGATCGGCAGGATACGGCGATCGTCGGTGAGCGGATGCAGCACCACCGTGACGTCCTTGCGCGCTTCCACCACCTCGTCGAGATAGCAGATGGCGCCCTGGCGCACGGCGCGCGTCAGCGGCCCGTCGACCCAGACCGTCTCGCCGCCCTTCAAGAGATAGCGGCCGATAAGGTCGGCGGCCGAAAGATCGTCGTGGCAGGCCACCGTGAACAGCGGCAGCGCCAGCCGGCTCGCCATATGCGTCACGAAGCGCGTCTTGCCGCAGCCGGTCGGACCTTTGAGCAGCACCGGCAAACGGTTGGCGTGGGCCGTGGCGAAGACCTCGCACTCATCCGCTTGCGGCAGATAGAAGGGGGCGTCCGCCCCCTTCCCGATCGCGAAGGGCGCGTTCATTGCGCCGGCTCCGTGCTGGCCCTGACGACGGGGCCGGGCTTCACGACTTCGCGGCCGGGCACCAGGATCGCATAAAGGAAGAGGAAGACCCCGAGAACGACGGCGAGGCCGGAGCCGAAGCGCATCCAGAAGAAGATGCTGAGCTGATCCTGCACCTCCATGTAGTTCATGCCCAGAACCCGCTGCAGATGCGTCTGCACGGTGCCGGCGAAGGTCAGGGTAACGGTCATGAAGACCATACCGCCGCTCATCAGCCAGAAGGAGGCCATATTGAGCACCTGGTTGAAGGGATCGCGGCCTTTGAGGATCGGCATCATGTAGGTGAACATCGCCAGATTGAGCGCAACATAGGCCCCGAAGAAGGCGAGATGCCCGTGCGCGGCGGTGATCTGCGTGCCGTGGGTGTAGTAGTTCACCGGATGCAGCGTGTGCAGGAAGCCCCACACGCCGGCGCCGAAGAAGGCGAGCGTGGCGCAGCCGAGGCTCCAAAGCAGCGCCGCCTTGTTGGGATGGTTGCGCCGGCCTTTCCACACCATGACGAAGGCAAAGCTCATCATGGCGAAGAACGGGATGACCTCAAGCGACGAGAAGATGGTGCCGATCCACTGCCAGTAGCCCGGCAGCCCGATCCAATAGTAATGGTGGCCGGTGCCCAGGATGCCGGAGAAAAGGGCCGTCGCGACGATGACGTAGAGCCACTTTTCCACCACCTCGCGGTCGACGCCGGTGAGCTTCAGCATCAGGAAGGCCAGGATGGAGGCCATGATCAGCTCCCACACGCCCTCCACCCAAAGATGGATGACGTACCACCAATACTGCTTGTCCAAGGCGAGGTTCGCCGGGTTGTAGAAGGCGAAGAGGAACAGCAGGGCGAGCCCCCAAAGGCCGAGCAGGAGAATGTTCGCCACGGCCGTCTTGCGGCCCTTCAGCACCGTCATCGTGACGTTGAACAGGAAGATGAGGGCCGCGACGACGATGCCCACCTTCACCCATTTCGGCTGTTCCAGGAACTCCCGCCCTTCCTTGCCGAGCAGGAAGTTGCCCTCGAACAGGTTGAAGAGATAGGTGACGACCACCCCCGCGGTGCCCACCACCAGGATGAGAAGCTGGATATAGGCCAGCGCCGGGGAGTGAATCTCGCGCTCCGCTTCCTCCGGGATGAGGAAATACGCCGCGCCGAAAAAGCCCGTCAGCAGCCATACGACCAGGCTGTTGGTATGCAGCATGCGCACGATGTTGAAGGGCAGGACCTCGGAGAGGAAATTCGGCTGGACGTAGATATATCCGAGGACAAGGCCCATCAGGACCTGCACCGTGAACAACGCCAAGGCGACGTAGATGTAGGCGAGCGCAATCTTCTGCGACTGGTATTTCATGACGGTCTCCTCAGCCCGCGTCGTTCGGCGGCCAATCCTGGGTGCGGATCTTGGACGTCCACAGAAGGAAGTCGGCGAGTTCGCGATATTCTTCGTCGGTCAGCTCGAAGAAGGGCATCTGGCGACGGCCCTCGATGCCGCTTGGCATCGCCTGCATCCAGCCCTTCAGAGCCTCGTAGGCGGCTTCCGGATCGTCCTGGACGCCCCATCGCACCATCACGTTGCCGAGCTCCGGGGCGAAATAGGCCCCCTCGCCCAGGATCGTGTGGCAGTTGATGCAGGCGTGTTTTTCCCACAGGTGCTTGCCGGCGGCGACGCTATCGGTCAGCTCGGCGCGATTGGTCGAGGTCGTCACGACGTAATAATGGCTATGCACGGATAGCCCGATGAAAATAACGATAAAGAATATCGACCCGCCGTAGAAAATATTACGGGCCATACTCTTGGTCATGACTTCGCGCATAGGCCAATCCCCCTGCGGCGCAATTGGTCGTGGCGCAAGCTTTACGGAAGCGCGGGCGAAGTGCCTTAACCAAAGTCAACTGCTGGCGAAATCCGCGACAGTTCAGAACGCCTCCACAAGACGCGCGCTGGGAAAACCGCGGCGCGGCGGTCATGTCGTCGCCACCTGCGAGGCGGAACGGGCTCTCCGGGGGTAACGGCCTCAACCTCGGCCCGCGCCGGCGGACCTAACGAAAGTCAAGGAGCCGCGTTGCGCCCTCGCGCACAATCTCCCGCGCCTCACCGGCGTGTTGGAGAAACCCAGTGACATTCCCTTGCACCCGCGAGCTGGGCTACGACCGCCTGAACGCCTTCATCACCTGCGGCTCTACCGTCGGCATACCGAACTGGGGCAGGTCGGGCGCTCTGAGCGGGCTTGAGCTGGTGCCCTCGCCTTTCGCCAGCCTCGCGACGGCACTGCCGGAGCTCGCAGGCGCCCATCGTGAAACGCTCTTCTCCACGCGCTGCCTCACGCAGAAGGCGGCGCTTCATCGCCGCAAGGCCGCCATATGATCGCTTGGCCGCTTCCCCCGGACACGCTCGACGAGACCGATCGGCGCATCCTCGACGCGCTGCAGGAGGGCTTTCCTCTGACCTCGCGCCCCTTCGCGGCGGCCGGCGCGGCGCTCGGCCTGGCGGAAGGAGAGATGATTGAACGTATCGCCGCCCTGCGCGAGATGGGCGCCATCACCCGCTTCGGCCCCTTTTTCGACGCCGCCGCAATGGGCGGCGATTTCTGCCTGTGCGCCATGGCGGTTCCTGCCGGGCGCTTTCAGGAGGTCGCCGCGCTCCTCAACCGTCGTTGCGAGGTGGAGCACGCTTGCGAGCGCAGCCACGCCCTCAACATGTGGTTCGTCCTCGCCGTGGAGACGGCCGACGATATCGACCGCCTCGCGACCGAGATCGAGAGCGAGAGCGGGCTTGCGATCCTGAGGTTCCCCGAGCTTGCCGCGTTCTTCGTCGGTTTCGGGGTGCGCGCATGAGCATCGACGCCATCGATCGCCGGCTCCTCGCCGCCACCCAGGCCGGCCTGCCGCTGACGCCGGAGCCCTATGCGGAGCTCGGGCGCTGGCTCGACCTCGGCGAAGAGGAGGTGATCGACCGGCTGGCTTCCATGCAGGCGCGCGGCGTCATTCGGCGTATCGCGCTGGCGCCCAACCACGACGCGCTCGGCCTCCCCGCCAACGGCGTGAGCGTATGGGACGTTCTCGACAGCGAGGTGGAACGCCTCGGCCCGCAGGTCGGGGCGCTCGCCTTCGTCGGCCACTGCTGCCTGCGCCCCCGGTTCCTACCGCTTTGGCCCTACAACCTCTTCGCCATGCTGCACGGCGCCGGGCGCGAGGAGGTGGAGGAAAAGCGCGCCGTTATCGCCCGCCTCCTCGGCCCGGCCTGCCGTGGCCAGGACATCCTCTATTCCACGCGCATCCTCAAGAAGACCGGCATGCGCCTGAAGAAGACGGAGCCTTGAGCGATGCTTGCGCGCACCCGTTACGTGAAGGGGCCGGCCGAGCTGGCGCCGATCGGTGTCCATGGGGCGGCCGGCGAAATCGTCGCGGGCGCGCTGATGGATGCCGCCTCCGCCGGGGTCGTCGCATGAGGCGCGCCATGGGCTCCGCTTCGCCCGGCGGCGGCACGCCGCTCTGGAAGCTCTTCCTCCTGCTTTACCCCTTCACCGCCGCGGCGGTGGCGGTCAATCTCTTCATGCTGTCGCTGATGTGGCAGCCGCTCGGGCTGCCGGTTCTTTCCCCGCTGGCGGCCATTCTAGGCTCGTCAGCCCTCGGCTTGCCGGCGACGTGGCTCGCCGCCCGCTGGGTCCGCCACCTCCTCACCGCAGCGGACAAGAGTTGAGTGCAAGACGGTGGCAGGCTCACCCGTGACGCGCCCTTGCGCCGAGCTGCGAGGCAAGGGACCATCTGCCTCTACACTGTCTGAGCGCACGACACCGAGATCGTGTTTCCCGAGCGAGATTTCCGCTGGCAGGCACGGCCAAGGCGGTCACCCAGGCCCCTTTCGGAGTCAGTCCCGGCATGGTGCGAGGCGGGCAGGATATATCACCGGGGGTCGAAGAGCACGGCGTAGCGCTCCGGCTTGAAGCCGACCTCGACCCCGTCGCCGTTCTCCAGAACTGGCCGCTTGATCATCGAAGGTTGCGCAAGCATCAGCGCGATAGCCTTGTCCTCATTCAGCTCCGCCTTGGCGTCATCGGGCAGCTTGCGGAAGGTGGTGCCGGCCTTGTTCAAAACCTTCTCCCAGCCGGCCGCCGCGCACCAGCGCCGCAACGCCTCCGGCGTAACACCGTCCTTCTTGTAATCATGGAAGGTGTAGGCGACGCCCTGGCTGTCGAGCCAGGCGAAAGCCTTCTTCATCGTGTCGCAGGACTTAATGCCGTAGATGGTGACGGACATGGATCGCTCCGCAGCTGTCGTCGCCAACCGCCCTCGCCTTCAGGCTCCGGGCATGCGCTGAATTCAGTTCACCGGATCGGGCCCCGGCGATGATGACGTTCCTCACTCCCACTCAATCGTGCCGGGGGGCTTCGACGTCACGTCGTAGACGACCCGGTTGATGCCCTTCACCTCGTTGATGATGCGGGTGGCGGCAGCGCCCAGAAAATCCATGTCGAAATGGTAAAAATCCGCCGTCATGCCGTCGACGGAGGTGACCGCTCTCAGCGCGCAGACATAATCGTAGGTGCGCGCATCGCCCATGACGCCAACCGTTTGAACGGGAAGCAGCACGGCGAAGGCCTGCCAGATGGCGTCGTAGAGGCCGGCTTTCCTGATCTCGTCGAGATAGATGGCATCGGCCTTGCGAAGGATGTCGAGCTTGGCGCGCGTCACGCCGCCGGGACAGCGGATGGCAAGGCCCGGCCCCGGGAAGGGATGGCGGCCGACGAAGCTCTGCGGCAGGCCGAGTTCGCGGCCGAGCGCGCGCACCTCATCCTTGAAGAGCATCCTGAGCGGCTCCACCAGCTTCAGGTTCATGCGCTCCGGCAGGCCGCCGACATTGTGGTGCGACTTGATGGTGACAGAGGGCCCGCCGGTGAAGGAGACGCTCTCGATCACATCCGGATAAAGCGTGCCCTGGGCGAGGAATTCGGGCGAACCAAGCCCGTCGGCGGCGATTTTCTTCGCCTCCGCCTCGAAGACCTCGATGAACAACCGGCCGATGGTCTTGCGCTTGGCCTCCGGGTCGGCCTCTCCTTCAAGCGCGGAAAGGAAGGTCTCCTCCGCCTCCACATGCACCAGCGGGATGTTGTAATGGCCGCGGAAGAGCGAGACGACCTCCTCCGCCTCGTGCATGCGCATCAGCCCGTGATCGACGAAGATGCAGGTCAGCTGCTCGCCGACCGCCTCGTGCACAAGCACGGCCGCGACGGCCGAATCGACGCCGCCGGAAAGCGCGCAGATGACGCGCCCCTCGCCCACCTCCTCGCGGATGCGCGCGACGGCCTCGGCGCGGAAGGCGGCCATCGTCCAGTCGCCTTTCAGGCCGGCGATGTTGTGGGCGAAATTGGCGATGATGCGCGCTCCGTCCGGCGTATGCACCACCTCCGGGTGGAACTGCACGCCGTAGAGCCGGCGCTTCTCGTCGGCGATCGCGGCGAAAGGCGCGCCGGACGAGGTGGCGATGACCCGAAAACCTTCCGGTATGGCGCTCACCTTGTCGCCATGGCTCATCCACACCTGGTGACGGCTGCCCTTTTCCCAGACGCCCGCAAAGAGCGGCGTCTCGTCTTGAATGTCGATGAAGGCGCGGCCGAATTCGCGGTGGTCGGAAAGCTCCACCTCGCCGCCGAGTTGCCGGCACATCGTCTGCTCGCCATAGCAGATGCCGAGCACCGGCAATCCCGCCTCGAAGATCGCCTGGGGCGCGCGCGGCGCCTCAGCCTCCGTCGTGCTCGCCGGTCCGCCGGAAAGGATCACCGCCTTCGGCCGCAGGCGCTGGAGCGCCTCCTCGGCCTTCTGGAAGGGAACGACTTCCGAATAGACGCCCGCCTCGCGCACCCGGCGGGCGATGAGCTGGGTGACCTGCGAGCCGAAATCGACGATGAGGAGCGTGTCGTGCTGAGCGGAGGGAGCCTTCATCGCACCGGCTTTAGGCCGATGCGCCGCCCATCACAAGCAGCCAGCGCGCCGGAGCGGCCTCATTCCAAGAAAAGCTTGTAGCCGCGATGCGTGGGGACAAAGCCGAGCCGCTCGTAGAACCGGTGCGCCCGCTCGCGCGCGACATTCGTGGTGAGCGCGATGGAGACGGCGCCGGCCTTTCGCGCCTCGGCGATGGCAAAACGCACCATCTCCTCGCCGATGCCACCCCCGCGGAGCGCCGGATCGACCTGAACCGCCTCCAGGATAGCCTTCAGGGCGCCGCGATGCGGCAGCGAATAGCGAAGGCCGAGCTGGAAGGTGCCGACGAGCCGTCCGTCCCGCTCGGCGACATAGAGCGTTTCCTCCGCGCTCGCCGCAATCGCGTCGAAGGCAGCCTCATAGGCCGGCAGAAGCGCCGGATCGCTGGTATCCCCGTGCCCGCCCAGGCTGTCGGCCGCGAAAAGGCGGATGAGGCTTTGAAGGTCGTCCCGCCGCGCCGAGCGAATCGCAAGAGGGCTCATCGTATCCAAGCCGCCTCCAAGCCGTTGTCAGCAGATGATCGCCGCAATACCACAGCGCCGCCACGTTTTCGCCGCAATGACGCCATGCGCCCGCCATCGGCCGAAGAAAACATCTTCGCGCTCGGCGGCGTGCTCACGGCCAATTGCGGTTCAAGCCAACACCGCCGATGCTTTCAGGAACGAACGAGATGGCATCTACTCCGAAGCCGGGCCCGAAAGACCCCAAGGGCGGCAAGGGCGGCAAGAAGTAGGCTTTTCAGCCCATTGATGTCGATGACGGCCATCCTTCGGGGTGGCCGTTTTTTTGGACGCGGCATTCGGCGCGCGCCAACAGAACTTCAGGCGTTGGCCCCACTCGGCCGCGCGCGCTTCGCCACCATCTCCGCCAGCCCGATAGCGAGGATGGCGACGACGACATGTCCGCCCCAGAGGAGCCATTGCGCCTCGCCGAGCCCCATGCGCTGCTGCGCCAGCCCGAGCGCGGGCACGAGCGCGCCGGCCAGAAAGGCGACGACGGCGATGGCCGTGGAGCGCGTTAGCGCCATCGCCGCAAGCCCGAAAAGCGCCAGCACGAAGAGCCAGCCGGCGGCCATGTGCGCGACCAGGGGCACGGCGTAAAATCCGGCCCACCAAAAAAGCCCCAAGACAAGGGCAACGACGCCGAAGCCGCGCGCGGCGAGCGTCAGGATCCTGCTCAAGGTCATGGCAACTCCCCCTTGGGCCCCTTTGGCCGCTATTCGATGCCGATCTTCTCTTTCAGGATGGCGTTGACCGCCTGCGGATTGGCCTTGCCCTGGCTTGCCTTCATCACCTGGCCGACGAACCAGCCGATCATCGTCGGCTTGGCCTTCGCCTGCTCCACTTTGTCGGGATTGGCCGCGATCACCTCATCGACCAGCGCCTCGATGGCGCCGGTATCGGTCACCTGCTTAAGCCCGCGGCTTTCCACGATGTCGCGCGGCTCGCCGCCTTCCGCATAGACCATCTCAAAGACGTCCTTGGCGATCTTGCCGGAGATTACTTCCTCTTTCAGCATATCGAGGATGGCACCGAGCTGCGCCGGCGAAACCGGCGAAGCCTCGATGCTACGCCCGTCTTTGTTGAGCGCCCCGAGGAGGTCGTTGATCACCCAATTGGCCGCCTGCTTGCCGTCGCGGCACTCCGCCACCGCCTCGTAGTAATCGGCAATCGCCCGGTCCGATGTCAGGATCGCCGCGTCATAGGCGCTGAGACCGTAGCGCTCGGCGAGCCGCATGCGCCGGTTGTCCGGCAGTTCCGGCAGCTCCGCTTCAAGCTCGCGGACATAGGTCTCGTCGATTTCGAGCGGCAGAAGATCCGGATCGGGGAAATAGCGGTAATCATGCGCCTCTTCCTTGGAGCGCATGGAGCGGGTCTCGCCCTTGTTCGGATCGAAGAGCCGCGTCTCCTGCTCGATCGTCCCGCCATCTTCCAGGACGCCGATCTGCCGCCGTGCCTCGTATTCGATCGCCTGGCCGGCGAAGCGGATGGAGTTGACGTTCTTGATCTCGCAGCGCGTGCCGAAGGCCTCGCCCGGCCGGCGCACCGAGACGTTGATGTCGGCCCGAAGATTGCCCTTATCCATGTCCGCATCCGACGTCTTCAGGTAGCGCAGAATGGTCCTCAGCTTGGTGAGATAGGCCTTCGCCTCTTCGGAGGAGCGCAGATCAGGCTTCGACACGATCTCCATCAGCGCCACGCCGGAACGGTTGAGATCGACGAAGCTCATCTCGTCGTGCTGGTCATGCAGTGACTTTCCCGCATCCTGCTCCAGATGCAGCCGCTCGATGCCGACGCGGATCTCCTCGAACTCACCGTTCTTGTCCGGGCCGATTTCCACCAGCATCTCGCCCTCGCCGACAATCGGCTGGTCGTATTGCGAGATCTGATAGCCCTGCGGCAGGTCCGGATAGAAATAGTTCTTGCGGGCGAAAACCGAGCGATGGTTGATCTTCGCCTTGAGCCCGAGGCCGGTGCGCACCGCCTGAGCGACGCATTCCTCGTTGATGACCGGCAGCATGCCAGGCATCGCCGCGTCGACGAGGCTGACATGATCGTTCGGCTCGCCGCCGAAGGCGGTGGAGGCGCCCGAGAAGAGCTTGGCCTTGGAGGAGACCTGCGCATGCACCTCCATGCCGATGACGATTTCCCAGTCGCCGGTCGCTCCGGCGACGAGGTTTTTCGGATTGGTGTTGCGCGTCTCGGCGATCATCTGCGGGAAGCTCCTGTCTTCGGCCCGCTATAGACCACGCCTTCCGTCAAAGAAAAGGGCCGGGTACGCCCGACCCGCAGGCCACCAAAGAAAAGAGCCAGGAGAGCCCGGCCCTGGCAAGGTGGCGCGCGCCTCGCGGCACGTCGTTTATGGCCGCCTGCGCGGCTTCTCTCCTCCTAGAGGCAGCAATATTCGGGCGGCGGCGGAATATCGCCGGGCAGGAAGGTCTCACCGGTGGCGCAGTAGAAATAGGGGGTGCGGGCCGGCGCGGTCGGATGCCCTTGACGGTCGTAGAAGGTCACGGTCTGGCCCCCGATAGGGCAGGCCACGGGTGCGGGCGCGGGCCGGTAAACCTCCTGCTGAGGCACGTAGAGATCGGCAGCCCTGGAGGCTGAAACCCCGGCGGCGAGAATCCCGATCGCGGCCGCCGAAAGCGCCACGACCGCGACCATCTGCCGTGCAGCGCGCCAGTTATCCTTGCTCATCTCATCCCCCATGGCATGGTCCGATTGCCGCATTTTGAGACAAAATCAGATTAAAAAGTCCTAATCGGAGAACAGGTTCCCGACGAAATTCTGCCCATGGTGAACACAAGCTTAGCGCCCTTGTGCACATGCCGGACAGACTTGATCCTGATCAAGGTCGCAACTTGCGCGTCCGGCCATAGTTTCGCCCGATCTGAAGCGAGAGGGCAGAAACCGTGACGGGCCTGAAGAAGCGCTATCTGGAACACCTCGACAGAATGCGGCGGATGATGGCGCGCTACGCGCTGGAGCCGAGAGACGTCACGCGCTTCTACGGCGAGAGCGAGACGCGCAACGCGCTCGGCCGCTGCATCACCTGCGAAGCGGTTGCTCCATGCGAAGCGTATCTGGCCGAGACCGATCTCGGCGAGACGCCGACCTTCTGCCCGAACCTCAATATTCTACAGGCGCTCTCTGCGACACTGAACGAGGATGACGGCGAGGACGCTTCTGAGAGCGGTAGTTTGAACGCCTGGCAGGCCGTGCGCCGGCCGGGCGTGCGCGACGCGCTTCGCGCCTGAGGGACGAAGCGCCGGCGCCGGGCTCCGGTGGGGGCCAGAGCGGGCGGGATGTGAGCGAGCCTGGGGGATACGCGGGCGAACGCCTTGCGTAGGGCATGCTCCATCTCCGCCCGCTCATCATTTTATGATCTGTGCCCATCCGGTTGCACCCGAAGATGACCGAGCCGCTCCCCGAGCATCGCAAGCTCTGAGACGTCTGCGAGCGCGCCATATCGCTGGGTCTGCTGCCTCAGAGATCAGGCGCGGCGGATGCGCCGCATGCATGGCTGACGCGTCCTGGCAGGCCGGCAAGGTGATTGCCTCGGGGCAAAAAAGGCGGGATGAGGATGCTGTCCCATTTCCGCCCCCGCCCAGCCATCCGTCCCATGCCGGCCAGCCGTCTCGTTCCGCTCATCGTCGCCGTCGCCCTCTTCATGGAGAATATGGACGCGACGATGATCGCCACCTCGCTGCCCGCGATCGCCGCCGATATCGGCACCTCGCCGATCGCGCTGAAGCTGGCGCTCACCGTCTATCTCTTGTCGCTGGCGATCTTCATCCCGGTTTCCGGCTGGGCGGCGGATCGTTTTGGGGCGCGCCGCGTCTTCACGGCGGCCATCATCGTCTTCATGGCGGGCTCGCTGGCCTGCGCCACGGCCGAATCCCTGATGGGCTTCGTCGGCGCCCGCTTCTTGCAGGGCATGGGCGGCGCGATGATGACCCCGGTCGGGCGCCTCGTCATCATGCGCACGGTGGAAAAGCGCGAATTCGTCACCGCCATGGCCTGGTTCTCTATCCCCGCTTTGCTGGGCCCCATTTCCGGCCCGCCGGTCGGCGGCTTCATCACCACCTATTTCTCCTGGCACTGGATCTTTCTCATCAACATCCCGATCGGCATCGTCGGCATCTTCCTGGCGCTACGCTTCGTGCCGGATCTGAAAGCGATCGAGCCGCGCCCCCTCGATTCGCTCGGCGTCGTGCTCATCGGCATCGCCACATCGGGACTTGTCTTCGGCTCTTCCGTCGCCAGTCTCGGCGTCCTGCCGGCCCTTGCCTGGCAGGCGATGGTCGTCGCCGGCGGCGCCGCGGCGCTCGCTTATCTGGCGCATACGCGCCGCACCATGCATCCGATCATCGATCTTCGCCTCATGCGCACGCCCTCTTTCGGCCTCAGCCTCGGCGGCGCCACGCTGTTCAGGATCGGCGTCGGGGCCATGCCCTTCCTCCTGCCGCTGATGCTGCAGCTTTCCTTCGGCCTGACGCCGTTTGAAAGCGGGCTCATCACCTTCACCGGCGCCGCCGGAGCGCTCGTCATGAAGTTCGCCGCCAAGCCGATATTGAAGCGCCTCGGTTTCCGGCCGGTGCTCGTCGTCAACGCCCTCATCGGCGCCGGCTTCCTCGCCGTGATCGGCTTCTTCACCGACGCGACCCCCGTCCTGTTGATGATGGCGCTGCTTCTTGCCGGCGGCTTTGCCCGCTCGCTGCAATTCACTTCGCTCAATGCGCTCGCCTTCGCCGATATCTCGCCGGCGCGCATGAGCCAGGCGACCAGCCTGTGGGCGGCGGCGCAGCAGGTTTCCCTGGCGCTGGGCGTGGCCATCGGCGGAACGTTTCTGGAGCTTTCCATGTCGCTGCATGGCGGAGCGCTCCGGCTTGCCGACTTCCACTTCGCCTTCTTCGGCGTCGCCCTCGTCTCGGCCCTGTCGATCGTCTTCTTCCTGCGCCTGCCGGAGGACGCCGGATCGGAGATGAGCGGCCATGTCGTCGGCCCGCGCGGCGGGCTGTCGAAGCTTCAGTAGAAGCGGCTCAGCCGGCGAGCTCGGCCTCGAACTCTATCTCCACCAGCCAATCGGGCTCGATGAGGCCGGAGACGACCACCATCGTCGCCGCCGGACGAATGTCGCCGAAGGCCTCGCCATGGGCGCGCCCGACCGCCTCCCAGTCCTGCCGGCGGGTGAGGAACATCCTCGTGCGCACCACGTCGGAAAGGCTCGCTCCCGCCTCTTCCAGCGCGATGCGGGCGATCTCCACGCAGCGCCGCGTCTGCGCGGCGGCATCGCCGACGCCGACATTCTTGCCGTCCGGTCCGACCGGCGCGGTGCCGCCGATGATGACGCGGTTGCCGATCCTGACCGCCCGCGAGAAGCCGATCATCGGCTCAAACGGGCTTGCGGAGGAGATGTTTTGGCGTGCCATACTCACCACCATCTATCTGGCGCGAAAGACCCCGCCGCATCCTCGATGATCTGCGCGGCCTTGAAAAGCCCCGCCTCGTCGAAGGGCCGGCCGATGAGCTGCAGGCCGAGCGGCAGACCCTTTTCGTCGAGCCCGGCCGGCACGGCGATGCCGGGAAGGCCGGCCATGTTCACCGTCACGGTGAAGACGTCGTTGAGATACATTTTCACCGGATCGGCGGCCATATCCTCGTCGGCGACGCCGAAGGCGGCCGAGGGCGTCGCCGGCGTCAGGATGGCGTCGACACCGGCCTCGAACACCTCCTCGAAGTCCCGCTTGATGAGGGTGCGCACCTTCTGCGCCCGAAGGTAGTAGGCGTCGTAATAGCCGGCCGACAGCACATAGGTGCCGATCATGACGCGCCGCTTCACCTCGCGGCCGAAGCCGGCGGCGCGCGTCTTCTCGTACATGTCGATGATGTCCTCGCCATCGACCCTGAGGCCGTAGCGCACGCCGTCATAGCGGGCGAGGTTGGAGGAGGCCTCCGCCGGGGCGACGATGTAATAGGCGGGCAGCGCGTATTTGGTATGCGGCAGCGACACTTCGACGATCTCCGCGCCGGCGTCGCGATACCATTCGGCACCCTTGTGCCACAGCGCCTCGATCTCCTCCGGCATGCCTTCAACGCGGTATTCCTTGGGAATGCCGATCTTCATGCCCTTGACGCTCTGACCGACCACGGCCGGATAGTCCGGCACCTCCATGTCGGCGGAGGTGGAATCCTTCGGATCGATGGAGGCCATGGACTTCATCAGGATCGCCGCATCCTTCACCGTGCGGGCAATGGGCCCGGCCTGGTCGAGCGAGGAGGCGAAGGCGACGATGCCCCAGCGCGAGCAGCGCCCATAGGTCGGCTTGATGCCGACGGTCCCCGTGAAGGCGGCCGGCTGGCGGATGGAGCCGCCCGTATCGGTCGCCGTCGCCCCGGCGCAAAGCCTGGCCGCCACCGCCGCCGCCGAGCCGCCGGACGAGCCGCCCGGCACCAGCGCCATGTTGGAGCCCCTGGCGCGCCAAGGACTGACGACCGGCCCGTAATGGGATGTCTCGTTGGAGGAGCCCATGGCGAACTCGTCCATATTGAGCTTGCCGAGCATGACGGCCCCGTCGGCCCACAGATTGGCCGTCACCGTCGATTCGTAGGTCGGCTTGAAGCCGTCGAGGATGTGCGAGCCGGCCTGCGAATGCACGCCCTCGGTGCAGAAGAGGTCCTTGATGCCGAGCGGCACGCCTTCAAGCAGGCCCGCCTCGCCCTTGGTGATGCGTGTGTCGGAGGCCTTGGCCATCTCTCGCGCCTTCTCCGGCGTCACGGCCACATAGGCGTTGAGCGCGCCGTTGCCGCCCTCGATGGCGGCAAGATAGGCATCCGTCAGCTCCAGGGCGGAGAAGTCTTTGACGGCAAGGCCCTCGCCGATTTCGGCGATCGTCAGGCAGGTCAGGTCGGTCATGTCGGATCGGCTCAATCGGAACGGCGCTTCGCGAAGCTTGAAAGCGCCTTTGTCAAAATACGTGAAGGACGGCGCGCCGGCTTCATTCGACGACTTTGGGGACGAGGAAATAGCCGTCCTCGCTCACCGGCGCATTGGTAAGGATGGCGGCCGCCTTGCCGCCGTCGGTCACCTCGTCGGAGCGCGCTTTCAACCGCATCGCCGTGACCGAGGTCATCGGCTCCACGCCCGTCACATCGACCTCGTTCAACTGCTCCACGAAGCCGAGGATGGCGTTGAGCTCGCCGCGCAGCGCCTCCGCCTCCTCGTCGGTGACCTTGATGCGTGCCAGATGCGCCACGCGCTTGACGGTGGATGAATCGACGGACATCGGAACCCCTTTTTTCGGCGCCCGCTATAGACCCGCGGCGCCGGCCCGGCAACGGCTTGCCGGCGAGAGGCGGGCGGTTGCCGCCCGGGGCAACCGCCATCCTGCCGGTTCCTAGACCTCGACCGTCTCGCCGACCTCCGGCACATGCACTTTGCCGGCATCCTCACCCATCGCCGCCAGGAAGCGGTCCGGCGTCTGATCGATGATGGGGAAGGTGCGATAATGGCAAGGCAGGATGGCGGAGAATTCGAAGAAGCGCTTGCAGGCGAGCGCCGCGGTGTCCCCGCCCATGGTGAAGCGGTCGCCGATGGGCACGATACCGATTTCCGGCTGATGGATCTCATGCACGAGCGCCATGTCGCCGAAGATGGCGGTATCGCCCATGTGGTAGAGCACCTTCTCGCCCGGCGCCTTGACGACGAGGCCCATCGGATTGCCGAGATAGACGGGCCTGCCATCCACCATGGCGGAAGAGGAATGAACCGCATCGGTGAACGAGACGGTGAAGCCGCCGCAATCCACCGTGCCGCCGTGATTGCCGGGATTGACGTTGTTGCCGTCCACACCCTGGCCGGCGAGATACATGCAAACCTCGAACGAGGAGACAAGCTGCGCTCCCGTCGCCTTGCAGATCTCCACCGTGTCGCCGGTATGGTCGTCATGCCCATGGGTGAGCAGGACATGCGTCGCCCCCTTCGCCGCCTCCAGGGGACCGCCCTCAAAAACGGGCGAGCCTGAAAGGAACGGGTCGATCATCACCGCCTTGTCGGCGAAATCGAGCCGGAACGCGGAATGGCCAAGCCACGTGATCTTCATAGATGCCTCCCTCGGTTGGCGCGACTTTAGCTTGTCGGGATGAAATTTCGAGGTCTCAGGCGCCACCAAGCACCGTCCTTATGAAGGCCGTACGCATCGGCGGCATCGGCAGATCCCTCGGGGAAAAGACGTGCCGCTCCAGAAAGAGGCCGGTGAGGCGAAATCCTTCTGCGAGCTCGCCCATACCCGGCGCTGCGCTTTCCCCCTCCTGCGCCAGAAAGGCGGGCAGGCGGAGCAGCCGGTTGTCGTAGGCGGCCCCGGCCTGGCGGCTGACGGCGCGCCCCGATTTCGGCGAGACATAGACGAGCTCCTCCGCCAGGCCCGTCGCCGCGCAGGCCGATAGGTCGAGCCCGACCCCCATCTCCTCCAGAAAGAGGATCTCAAAGCGCACCACGCCTTCCGCCATGGCGCGCGGCGCAAAGCCACCGGCGAGCGCCAAGTCCAGAAGCGCCTTCAGCGCCTCGTGCAGCGCCGGATGCGGGTCGCGCTCCGGCAGCATCCTGAGATGGGCCGCCAAAACCTGAATGAGATAGGTCCCGCCGCGGTCCGCCATGATGGCGCCGGCGCGCTCCACCACCGGCTCGGGGCGAAAATTGCCCAGATGCTCGCTGAGCCGCGCCCGCCAGGTGAGCTGGAGCGTGTTGCCGGGCTGCAGCGCCGGTCTCAGCCGGCGCGAGCGCCCGCCCTTGACGAGGCCGAGATGCCGGCCGCGGCCGAGCGTCATTGCCTCCAGGATGACGTCGGCCTCGCCGTGACGGCGGGTGGAAAGAACGATGCCTGGCTCCGACCATTCCATCAGAAATGGCTTAGCGGAGAACGCTGGTAAGAAGTAGCAAAACCGCCGTACGGAAATAGCACGATCGCATCCGGACGAAAGGACGAAAAACGCCAATGCACCTGAAAGGATCCCCCTTCCCTGCGGCAGTATGGCAGGGCCATCCCATCTGGCGCACCGGTACGGCGACCCGCGGCCTTCCTCCCCCTCAACGGCAGGGGCAATTGCGTTTGGGAAAACACGGCCGTGCTGCAGGCACCCACCCTCCCCTTGAGGGGGAGGGTCGGCCCGGAGGGCCGGGGTGGGGTGGAACGGAAAGCCCCGAGCGAGCGGTTTTCACCCCCTGCCACCGCGCTCGCTTTGCTCGGCGGTGACCTCCCCCCTCGAGGGGGAGGTGGCGAGTTCGCGGCCCGCCCATGTCATAGGCAAAAATCCCATGCCGCCGAGAAACCCGCAGCTCAGGCCTCCTTGCCGCGTTCGATCGCGTCGATGACCAGCTGCTCGGCCTCCGCCACGCCGTGCCAGCGGCCCATATTCACCCATTTGCCCTTTTCCAGATCCTTATAGTGCTGGAAGAAATGGGCGATCTGCTCGCACATGATCATCGGCAGATCCTCAAAGCTCCTCACCCCCGTATAGAAGGGATGCAGCTTGTCGACCGGTACGGCGATGATCTTTTCATCGCCGCCCGATTCGTCTTCCATGACGAGGGCGCCGACCGGCCGGCAGCGGATGACAGCGCCGGCCACCACCGGAACCTGGCTGACGACGAGGATGTCGCAAGGATCGCCATCGGGCGAGAGCGTATGCGGGATGAAGCCGTAATTGCCGGGATAGAACATCGCCGTATGCAGGAAGCGGTCGACGAGCAGGGCGCCCGATTTCTTGTCGAGCTCGTACTTCACCGGCACCCCGCCATAGGGGATTTCGATGATGGCGTTGATGTCGCGCGGCGGATTCTTGCCGACGGGAATCTGCGTCAGGTCCATGGGTGAGGCCTCGAAAATGAAAGTGAAGTTGCGGGCCGCCTAGCACTGCCTCGTCGCCAAGGGCAATCGAACCTTTGCACCAGCCCTGCCTGTTTCGCCGCTAGCGCGGGAATTCCAGCCCCATCTCACGGTAGCGCTCCGGGTCGTCCGCCCAGCGCCCGCGCACCTTGACGAAGAGAAAGAGGTGCACCTTGCGACCCAGCATATGGTGCAATTCGCGCCTCGCCGCGATGGAGATCGCCTTGATCGTTTCCCCGTCCTTGCCGAGCACGATCTTGCGCTGGCTCTCGCGCGCCACGTAGATGACCTGGCTGATCCTGACCGAGCCGTCCTTCTTCTCCTCCCAGCTTTCCGTCTCCACCGTCGCCGCATAGGGCACTTCCTGGTGCAGGCGCAGCATCAGCTTCTCGCGCGTCACCTCCGCGGCGAGAGAGCGCATCGGGATGTCGGAGACCTGGTCTTCCGGGTAGAGGTAGGGGCTCTGCGGCATCTCCCCGGCGAAATAGTTCAGAAGATCGCCGATCCCGTCGCCGGTGAGTGCGGAAACCATGAAGGTCTGCGCGAAGGAAAGGCGGGCATTCGCCTCCGCCGCCAGAGCCAGAAGGGTCTCGCGCTTGACGAGATCGATCTTGTTGAGGATGAGCACGCGCTTTTGCGCCGGCGCGCCGCTCTCCTGAAGCCGGTCCAAGATGGCGAGCGCCCCACCCTCCAGGCCGGCGCGGGCATCGATGAGCACGGCGAGGACGTCGGCATCGGCCGCCGAGGACCAGGCGCTCGTCACCATCGCCTTCTCCAGCCGCTTCTTCGGGGCGAAGATGCCGGGCGTGTCGAGAAAGATGATCTGCGCATCGTCGTGCATGGCGATGCCGCGGATGACGCTGCGCGTCGTCTGCACCTTGTGGGTGACGATCGCCACCTTGCTGCCGACGAGCTGGTTGAGAAGCGTCGACTTGCCGGCATTCGTGGCCCCGATCAGGGCGACGAAGCCCGCCCGCGTCGGTTTTTCCGTCGTCTTCGTCTCATCCTCTGACACTGATGCTTCCGCCTTTTCCATCACGACCACACACCTTCGCGCCTCAAGATTGCCGCGGCGGCCGCATGCTCGGCCTCGCGCTTGGAAGCTCCGCTGGCGGTCTCTCCTTCGGCCCCTTCCATGACGACCCTGACGATAAACTGCGGCGCATGGTCGGGCCCGCTGCGCCCGGTCTCCTCGTAGCGCGGCGTCGGCAGGCCCTTGCGGTGGGCCCATTCCTGCAGCTCGGTCTTGGCGTCGCGCAGCGGCCCCTGCATCTGCTTCACGCGGCTTGCCCAGAACCGATGGATGGTGCTCTGCGCCGCCTCCAACCCGGCATCGCGAAAGATCGCCCCGATGACCGATTCGCAGGTATCGGCCATCAGCGACTTGGCGGTGCGGGCATTGGCCTTTGCCAGGCTCTCGCCCACCCGATAATGCTCTCCGAGCCGCATCTCCTCAGCCACGGCCGCGCAGGTGTCGCGATTGACGAGACGGGCGAGGCGGCGCGACAGCTCGCCCTCCGGCGCCTGCGGATATTCCTCGATCAACAGGTCGGCGATGACGAGACCGAGCACGCGGTCGCCCAAGAATTCCAGCCGCTCGTAGGTGGTCAGCGGATCGCCGCGCTTATCGTCGCCGATGGCGCTGGCATGGGTCAGGGCGCGGGCAAGAAGCTCTGGGCGCGTGAAATGATGACCGATCCGCTCCTGCAGCTGCGCCAGCGAGGCCTTGCCGCTCATAGCCCCTCGAACAGGCGATCGTAGCGAAGGCTCCATGGCCAGCGCCAGAACTCCCAGACATGCGTCTCCTCGTCGACGGAGAAGAAGATCACCTCCGCGCGGCCGACGAAATTTTCCTCCGGCACGTAGCCGACGAAGTTGAGGAAGCGGCTGTCGGAGGAATTGTCCCGGTTGTCGCCCATCATGAAATAGTGGTCATCGGGCACCTCGTAGACGCCCGTATTGTCCTTCTCGCCGTTCTGAGTGAGATCGAGCGTCATATAGCTGACGCCGTTCGGCAGCGTCTCGCGGTATTGCGCGACCTCAATCTCCTGCCCGAAGGCGTTCGCGCCCGCGTAATCTTCGACGCGCTCGCGCTCCACGGGCTCGTCGTTGATGTAGAGCAGGCCGTTGCGCATCTGGATCCTGTCGCCGGGCATGCCGATCACCCGCTTGATGTAGTCGGTGCCCGGATCGCGCGGCAGTCGGAAGACGGCGATATCGCCGCGCTGCGGCCCCTCGCCTTCCCAGACCCGCCCCTTGATGAAGGAGAGGTCGACCGGGAAGGAATAGCGCGAATAGCCGTAGCTGAACTTCGACACGAACAGATAGTCGCCGACGAGCAGCGTCGGCATCATCGAGCCGGAGGGAATGTTGAAGGGGTGATACAGGAAAGTGCGGAAAAGCAGCGCGATGATCAGCGCCTGGATGACGACCTTCAGCGTCTCCCCGATGCCTCCGCCCGACTTCGCCTTCTTGGCTTTTTTCCCGCCGTCCTTCTCAGAATCGGCGTCTCGTTCCGCCACGCTCATGGCTCCATCCTAGGGTGTTGCCCGGGGGTTTAGCGGGCGCGACCATCGCCTGCAACGCCGCACGCCCGTGCGCGGCATTAATTCTGGCTTTGAGGCGGCATTGCGGCGCCCGCGATCCGTGTTCTCTACCGGCGTTCAACCGCCTCAATCAGCACCATCGCCTGGGCGAGCGGCCCATCATCGGTGATGGTCAGGTGGATGAGCGTATCGTGCCCGTGCGGCGTAATGCGGGCGAGCGCCTCGGCGGCCCCGCCGGTCAAGAGCATCGTCGGCTTGCCGGAAGGCAGGTTGACGACGCCCATATCGCGCCAGAAGACGCCCTGTCGCAAGCCTGTTCCAAGCGCCTTGGAGCAGGCTTCCTTGGCCGCGAAGCGCTTGGCGTAGGACGCGGCGCGCATGCGCCGCCGCTCCGATTTTCTCTGTTCCACCTCGGTGAAGACGCGCGCCACGAAGCGCTCGCCGAAGCGCTCCAGCGTCCGCTCCACCCGGCGGATATCGATGAGATCGGAACCGAAGCCGATGATCATGCCGCCGCGCCGGCTATCTCTCGCGCCTCGTCCATCAGCCGGCGCATCTCCTGAACGCTGGCTTCAAGTCCGACGAAAATCGCCTCGCCGACGAGATAATGGCCGATATTGAGCTCGCGGATTTCCGCGATCGCGGCGATCGGCTGCACGTTGTCGTAACCGAGCCCGTGCCCGGCATGGACCTCAAGCCCAATCGACGCGCCGTAGCGCGCCATCTCCGCGATGCGGGCCCGCTCGCGCTCCGCCCCGGCCTTGTCGCCCTCGCGCCCGAGATCGCAGAAGCGGCCGGTATGCAGCTCCACCACCGGTGCCCCGAGCGCCGCGGCCGCGTCGAGCTGGCGCTCCTCCGCCTCGATGAAGAGCGAGACGCGCACCCCCCGCTCGCCGAGCCGCGCCACGATCGGGCGGAGCTTGTCGATCCCCCCGGCGGCGTCGAGCCCGCCTTCCGTCGTGCGCTCCTCGCGCCGCTCCGGCACGATGCAGGCGGCGTGCGGGCCGTGGCGCAGCGCGATCTGCAGCATCTCGTCTGTCGCCGCCATCTCCAGATTGAGCGGCAGCGAGATCTCCTGCATCAGCCGGGCGATGTCATCGTCGCGGATATGTCGACGATCCTCGCGCAGATGCGCGGTGATGCCGTCGGCTCCGGACGCTTCGGCAAGCTTGGCCGCCCGCAGGGGGTCCGGATGATCCCCCCCGCGCGCGTTGCGCACCGTGGCAACGTGGTCGATGTTGATGCCGAGGCGGAGTTCTTCGCTCATTGAATGCCTTTCAGGCTGGGGCGATCCTGCTGGGGTTCGCCGGTTGCGTCCGGCTGGCGGCGCAGTGCAAAGCGCTCCTTGCGCGCGGCCTGGTAGGCCGCCACCATCTTGTAGACGACGGTATAGCTGATGAGACCGGCCATGAGGCCGAGCGGGATGCCGCCGATGGTCATTGGCTTGAGGAGCGGCATCAGCTGCTCGAAGGATTTTTCGACAAGGTAATTGCCGAGATGCGGCGGCGGCATCTGGTGTTCGCCGCGCCAGATGAAATGCCCGAGCTTATAGGTCGCCGCGAAGATGAAGGGGAAGGTGAGCGGGTTGCCGACCGCGGTGCCGAGCGCGGCTGCGAGAAGATTGCCGCCGATCACCCAGGCGATGGCGAAGGAGATGACGAAATGCAGCCCCAGGAAAGGCGTGAAGGAGGTGAAGACGCCGGCCGCCACCCCCGCGGCGATGGCGTGCGGCGTCGCCGAGAGGCGCAGGATGCGTTTGATGAAGTAAAGGAAGGAGCGCCGCCAACTGGAACGCGGCCACAACATCACCCTGAGGCGATGGTGCAAGGCTTCTGTTTCCCGTCGCTTGAACAGCATGTGGCGCGATCACCGAGATCCTGTCATCGACACGCTCTTGAAGGAGCTTGTATCAGCCATTGACGCGTGAGACGCCGCTGATCACGGAACGCGCCCTCAAAGTGCGCATGATGTGGTTCAGATGCTTGAGGTTCCAGACTTCCACGTCGATTTCAAGCTCTGTGAAATCGCGTCCGCGCTCCAGCATCCTGAGGTTGTCGATATTGCCCTCGCTACGTCCGATCGCATCGGCGATCTCGGCGAGCGAGCCGGGCTCGTTGATGGCCGAGACGCGGATTCGAACCGGAAAGCGCTCGGTCGAATCGTCCGGGATGTCCCAACGCACATCCACCCAGCGATCCGGTTCGTTGTCGAAGACCTTCAGCGCCGGCGACTGGATCGGATAGATGGTGATGCCCTCGCCCGGGGTCAGAATGCCGACGATGCGGTCTCCGGGAAGGGCGCCTCCTTCCGGCGCGAAACGCACCGGCATGTCGCCGCCGGTGCCGCGGATCGGCAGCGCCTTGCCGTCTGCCCTTTGCTCCGCGCCGCTTCTGCCGCGGCGGCTTCGGCCGGGAAGGTGAAAATCGAGGCTGGAGCGGGCTGTCTCGATCCAGCCGCTGCGGCGCCTGCCATTGGCATCCTCGCCTCCCGCCCGTCCGGGGAAGAGGGCTGACATCACCTCCTCGGCGCTGAATTTGCCCCGGCCGATAGCCACCAGCAGATCCTCCGCGTCGTCGAAGCCGAAACGCGGCCCGTATTCCTTCAGATGCACGTCCGACCAGGGCTCGCCGAGCTTCTCGAAGGCGCGGTGCAGGATGTGGCGGCCAAGGCCGGCATATTGCTTTCTGGCATGAGCGCGCGTGGCGCGGCGGATGGCGGCTCTGGCCTTGCCGGTGACGACGACCGATTCCCAGGCCGGCGGCGGTCGCTGCGCGTCGGAGCGCATGATTTCCACCTCGTCGCCGTTTTCCAGCGGCGTCACCAGCGGCGTCAGCTTGCCGTTCACCTTGGCGCCGACGCAGGTATCGCCGATATCGGTATGCACGGCATAGGCGAAATCGATGGGCGTCGCCCCGCGCGGCAAGGCGATCAGCCGGCCCTTGGGCGTGAAGCAGAAGACCTGGTCCTGGAAGAGCTCCAGCTTGGTGTTCTCCAGGAACTCCTCCGGCGCATCGCCATGGGCGATATGCTCCACCGTCTGCCGTAGCCAGGCATAGGCGGAGGATTCGCGCGCCAGCCGCTCCTTGTCGGCGGCGATCCCGTCCTTGTAGAGCGGATGGGCGGCGATGCCGTATTCCGCCACCCGGTCCATATCCCAGGTTCTCAGCTGCAGCTCCACGCGCTGCTTCTCCGGCCCGACGACGGTGGTGTGCAGCGATTGATAGCCGTTCTGCTTGGGCGTGGAGATGTAATCCTTGAAGCGGCCCGGCACCATCGGCCAGGCGGTGTGCATGGCGCCGAGCGCCCGGTAGCAATCGCCGAGATCGGACAAAAAGATACGGAAGCCGAAGATATCGGAGAGCTGCTCAAAGCCGAGCGCCTTCTTCTGCATCTTGGAGAAGATCGAATAGGGCCGCTTCTGGCGTCCGCGGATCTCCGCATGAATGCCGGCTTCAAGCAACCGCTGGCGAAGCGCCTCCTGGATGGTCTCGATATCGCTGCCGGTGCGTTTTCTGAGATCGGCTAGCTTGCCGGCGATCGTCGTATAGGCATCGGGAAACAGCGCCCGGAAGGAAAGATCCTCCAGCTCCTCGCGCACCGCCTGCATGCCCATGCGCCCGGCAAGCGGGGCATAGATTTCCATCGTCTCCTCGGCGATGCGCCCGCGCTTGTTCTCCGGCACCCATTCGATGGTGCGCATATTGTGCAGCCGGTCGGCGAGCTTGACGAGGAGCACACGGATGTCGTCGGAGACCGCCAGGAGCAGCTTTCTGAGGCTTTCAGCCTGACGCGCCTCGCGCGAGACGAGGTCCAGCCGATCGATCTTGGTCAGCCCGTCGACGAGCTTGGCAATCTCCTTGCCGAAGAGCGTGGCGATTTCGTCGCGTGTGGCGCTGGTATCTTCGATCGTGTCGTGCAGAAGCGCGACGGCGACGGAAGCATCGTCGAGGCGCAGATCGGTGATGATCGCCGCGACTTCCAAAGGGTGCGAAAAGTAAGGATCGCCCGAGGCACGCTTCTGGGTGCCATGCTTCTGCATGGCATAGACATAGGCCCGGTTTAACAGCTCCTCGTCGACAGCGGGATTATAGGCCGCGACCCGCTCCACGAGTTCGTATTGACGCATCATCGACGTTGCGCCTGCAAGGCTTCAAGAATCTCCCATATATGCTTGCAGATATAGGCTTACGAAAGCCTGAGCGCATCTGAGAAAGACGCAAAAAGCCCCGCCGGGGCGGGGCTAGGCGTCGCGGGCGGGCCCTACGACACGCACAGCTAGCGCAAAAGCAGCCTCAGTCGTCGCGCCGCTCCGGCGGATCGAGGCTTTCCAGGCCGCGCAACAGCTCCTCTTCGCTCATCCTGTCGAAGGTCACCTCGTCCGCGCCGGCATTGCTCTCCGCCTCGATCTCCTCCGGCGCCGGCTCCGGCTCGTCGACCTCGACGAACTTCTGCAGCGAATGGATGAGGTCTTCCTGCAGATCCTCCGGCGAGATGGTCTCGTCGGCGATCTCGCGCAGAGCCACGACCGGATTCTTGTCGTTGTCGCGGTCGATGGTCAGCGGCGAGCCGTTCGAAATCATGCGCGAGCGGTGCGCCGCCAGAAGCACGAGCTCGAACCTGTTGTCGACCTTGTCGACGCAATCTTCCACGGTGACGCGCGCCATGGATCAAGCTCCTTGATACATTCAGTTCGGGATTTGGCCCTCCTTAGGCGCTTTTCAACAGCCTCGCAAGGTGTCGTCCGCGCATCGCCTTGAAAGTGCCGAATCTCTGTCATAGCCCGAAAAGTACGGCGCTTGATTCGCCCGAATTTTGACAAAACTATAATCGTCAGGAGTTTGCCATGCTGGATGCGCGCGAAAAGGTCGCCCTCTTCCTGGACGGAGCCAATCTCTATGCGACTTCGCGCTCGCTCGGCTTCGACATTGACTATCGCCGCCTTTTAAAGAGCTTCCGCGAGAAAGCGTATGTCTTGCGGGCTGTGTATTATACGGCGCTGGCGGAAGACCAGGAATACTCCTCCATCCGGCCGCTTATCGATTGGCTGGACTATAACGGCTACCGCGTCGTCACCAAGCCGCTGAAAGAGTTCACCGACGCGCAAGGGCGGCGCAAGGTGAAAGGCAACATGGATATCGAGCTTGCCGTCGACGCCATGGAGGCGGCCGAGCATATCGACCATTTCGTCATCTTCTCCGGCGACGGCGACTTCCGCTATCTGGTGGAGGCCCTCCAGCGCAAGGGCAAGAAGGTGACCGTCGCCTCCACCCTCAAATCGCAGCCGCCGATGATTGCCGACGAGCTGCGCCGTCAGGCCGATCATTTCCTGGAGCTCGCCGATATGGAGGAGGAATTCGGCCGCCAGGGTCCGCCACGCACCGCCCGCACCCAACGCGAGGATGAGCTGGAGGACGAGGAGGAGTACGAGGAATATTACGACGAGGAGGATGACGAGCTGGCGGATCGGTGACAGAACGGCCCTCCGATTTCCGCCCTGAGCCGTCCATCGCGAGCCCTGCATGCCGATTTCCTCTGCCGCCCCGCATTCGCAAGCTGCCGCGACAGAGCCTTCGCCCGATTGCCCGCTCTGCCCGCGGCTCGTTGAGTTCCGCGAGGAATGGCGCGCCAAGGAGCCCGACTGGTTCAACGCCCCGGTGCCGACCTTCGGGCCGGCGGACGCATCGCTCCTCATCGTCGGGCTCGCTCCCGGCCTGCGTGGCGCCAACCGTACCGGCCGGCCGTTCACAGGCGATTTCGCCGGCGATCTTCTTTACGCGACATTGATTGAGTTCGGCTTCGCGCAAGGCGATTACCGCGCCGATCCGAATGACGGCCTCGTCCTGAAAGATGCCGCCGTCACCAACGCGGTGCGGTGCGTGCCGCCGCAGAACAAGCCGGCGAGCGGGGAGATCAACACCTGCCGCCCGTTCCTGAGCGCCACGATCGATGCCAATCCCCGCCTCAAGGGCATTTTGGCACTTGGCCGCATCGCCCATGACAGCGTGGTCAAGGCTCTCGGCGCCAGGCTGAGGGATGCGCCCTTCGCCCATGGCGCCGTGCACCGGCTGGACGAGATCCCCCTCTACGACAGCTACCATTGCTCGCGCTACAACACGAACACTGGCGTTCTGACCGAAGAGATGTTCCGCGCCGTCTTTCGGCGCATTTCGGCCGATCTCGGCCGCAGCTGACACCGCTCGCATCCCTGCGCGAGGACATCGCGGCCCGCATACGTTTTTCCGCATGCGACATCTTGCCACGTTAGCTGGTGCCGCTACTCTTAGGGGTGCTCAACGAAAAAAAACAGGCTGATGCCAGGGAGGAACGAATGGCTATTCGCGAAAGAATGGGCCAGGCGGACCGCGCGCCGAGCTTGACCGACATTCGCAAGGCCTACGAGGAGAATCCGGAAACGGCCGAGAGGGTGATTTTCGGCCGCGTCCCCTACCCCGATCGGCGGGGCTTTCTGCGCCGCGCCGGCCTTGCCGCGCTCGGTGCCGCTCTTGGCACGGCGATACCCTTCCACCGCAACTTCCCCTCCGGCCTGATGCCTTCCGCCTTCGCGCAGGACAGCGGCATGGACCTGATGAACGGCAAGGACGGTCTCACCCTTCTCAACGATCGCCCGCTGAACGCGGAGACGCCGGCGCATCTCCTCGATGCCGACGTGACGCCCTATTCGCGCATGTTCATCCGCTCCAACGGCCTCATCCCGCAGAGCGCCCTCGACGGCAACGCCGAGGGATGGGAGCTGACGGTCGAGGGCGAGGTGGAAAATCCGCTTCAGCTCAGCCTCGACGATCTGCGCAACGACTTCGAGAACGTCACCTTGCAGCTCGTCCTGGAATGCGGCGGCAATGGTCGCGCTTTCTTCGATCCGGGCGCCTCGGGAAACCAGTGGACCACTGGCGCGGTCGGCTGCCCCGAATGGACGGGCGTGCGCCTCAAGGACGTGCTCGCCAAGGCCGGCGTGAAGTCCTCGGCCGTCTATACCGGCCACTTTGGCAACGACGTGCATTTGTCCGGCGATCCGGACAAGGTTCCGATCTCTCGCGGCGTGCCGATCGACAAGGCGATGGAGGCCGAATGCCTGATCGCCTGGGCGATGAACGGCGAGGATATGCCGGCACTGCACGGCTTTCCGATCCGGCTGGTCATTCCGGGCTATCCGGGCTCGGCTTCGCAGAAATTCCTCACCCGCATCTGGGTGCGCGACCAGGTGCATGACGGCGCCAAGATGGGCGGCTATTCCTATCGCCTGCCGGCCTATCCCGTCGCGCCGGGCACCGAGGTGCCGGAGGAGGATATGGAAATCCTCACCGTCATGCCGGTGAAGTCGCTGATCACCAACCCTGAGACGGGGACCGAGGTGACGGCCGGCGAGCCGGCCGCGGTGCGCGGCCATGCCTGGGCCGGCAACGGCGATGTGGCTGCCATGCATGTCTCGCTCGATTTCGGTCAGACCTGGCAGGAGGCCGAGCTTGATCCCCCGCCCAACAAATACGCCTGGCAGCGCTGGCGCGCCAAGGTGACCCCGCCGGAGAAGGGCTATTACGAGGTCTGGGCGAGAGCGACCGACAAGGATGGCGCGATGCAGCCGGCGGTAACGCCCGGATGGAATCCGCGCGGCTACGCCAACAACATGATCCACCGGATTGCACTTCTTGCCAGCTGACCGACCTGCGGGTCACGCCGAAAGGCGTGGCCTGCCCTCCTTCATTGCCTCCCAAAAACACGGCATGCCGATCGCCCCTCGCCCGCTTGTGTGGCTGGCCCTTCTTCTCGTGACCGGCATCGGCTCGCACACTGCCTTCGCCGAGCCGGCGCCTCCGCTCCTCCTCGCCCAGAGCGCCATGCCGAGCTTCAATCCGATGCAGCCGCGCACGAGCACGACTGAAAGGCCCCAAAGACAAGCCCCGGAAGGCAATCCGGAGCTCGGAGGGCTCCCCGACGCGCCCGGCGCGGAAACCACCTACTATCTGTGCACTGCCTGCCATTCGATCCGCATCGTGACCCAGCAACGCCTGACGGACGCACGCTGGGACTATCTCTGGCGCTGGATGCAGGAGGAGCAGGGCATGCCCTCGCAGGACGAGCAAACGAAGCGCACCGTCCTCGGCTATCTGAAGGAGCATTTCTCCGCCGAGCGGTAAGGGGCGCGCTCGTCCGGTCTCTCCCTTTCCGCCCGCCCTTCAGGGGAGCAGCGCGTTCTGCTCGCCGATGAGAAAGGCACCGATCGCGCCGACAATGTAGGCGACGACCGCCGCAAGCCCGCCAAGCAGCAGCATCTCCAAGCCGGAGACGCGCCAGCCCTGCTCGGTGAACAGCGCCCGCGCCGCGCCGATGGCGAAGAGCGCGCCGCCCGCCAGGGCGCAGGCCGCCGCAAAGCGCACGCCTTCGAACCAGGGCAAGAGATAGGCGAGCAGCGGCAGCAATCCGGCCGCCACGAAGCCGCCCGTGGTGGCGGCGCCATGCCGATAGGCGTCCTTGAGCGAGGTCTGCCTTTCGCGCTCCGGCCGCGAGCGCTCCGACAGAACGTTGCTGGCGCCCATGGAGAAACCGTCCGCCAGCAGGTTGGCGAAGCCGAGGATCAGCACCACCTTGGAGGAGAGGTTGGCGCCCGTCACCCCGGAGACGATGGCCAGGGTCGTGACGATACCGTTATTGGCGCCGTAGATCAGTTCCGGCAGGTAGGTGCGGACGAAGCCGCGCCCTTTCGCGATCGCAATCTTGACCATCGCCCCCTCCGTGAGAGCCTGCCCTGCCATCCGATGTCAGCGTCCGTCCGCGCGCCGCGTGGCGCGACGGATCTGCGCGAGCCGAGCGAGGTTTCCGGCCTACCCCAGTTCCTTCAACAGACGCGACTTCTCCCGCTGCCAGTCGCGCTTCTTCTCCGTTTCGCGCTTGTCGTGAGCCTTCTTGCCCTTGGCCAGGGCGATCTCCAGCTTGGCGATGCCGCGGGCGTTGAAATAGAGCTTCAGCGGCACGATCGTCATGCCCTCGCGCTCCACGCCCTGGGCGAGCTTGTCGATCTCGCGCTGGTGCAGGAGCAGACGGCGTTTGCGCCTCGGCTCGTGGTTGAACTGGTTCGCCTGCAGATATTCGGGGATGTTGGCGTTGATCAGCCAGATTTCCCCGCCCTCCGGGCTGACATAGGATTCGGCGATATTCGCCTTGTTCTGGCGCAGGCTCTTCACTTCGGTGCCGACGAGCTGCAGCCCGGCCTCGAAGGTCTCGCCGATCTCGTAATCGAAGCGGGCGCGGCGATTGTCGGCGACAAGCTTGCGGTTCGTCTCGGCTTTGGCCATCGCTAGTTGAGCAGCCCCGCATGGCGCAGCGCGTCCTTGACCTCGCGCTGCGTCTCCTCGCCTATCGTGGTGATCGGCGAGCGCACCTCCTCGCGCATCTTGCCGAGGATGGAGAGCGCGTATTTCGTCGGTGCCGGGCTCGGCTCCAGGAACAGGGCGCGGTGCAGCGGCATCAGCCGGTCCTGGTAGGTGAGAGCCCCGGCGAAATCGCCGCTCATGCAGGCTTGCTGAAACTCCGCGCACAGCTTCGGGGCGACATTGGCGGTGACGGAAATGCAGCCATGCCCGCCATGCGCCATGAAGCCGAGTGCCGTCGCATCCTCGCCGGAAAGCTGGTTGAAGCCCTCCCCGATAATCTGCCGCTGCATGCTGGCGCGCGCCAGATTGGCGGTCGCGTCCTTGACGCCGACGATATTGTCGCAATCGTCGAAAAGCGCCTTCATCGTCTCCACGCTCATATCGATCACGGAGCGCGGCGGGATGTTGTAGATGACGATGGGGACGGAGATGGCGTCCGCCACGGCCTTGAAATGCGCGTAGAGGCCTTTCTGGCTGGGCTTGTTGTAATAGGGCGTGACGACGAGCACGGCATCGGCGCCGGCGCTTTCGGCGTGCTCGGCAAGCTCGATCGCCTCACGCGTATTGTTGGAGCCGGCCCCGGCGATCACCGGCACGCGGCCGCCGACCGTCTTCACGCAGATCTCCACCACGCGTTTGTGCTCGTGATGCGAGAGCGTCGGCGATTCGCCCGTCGTGCCGACCGGCACGAAGCCATGGCTGCCCTCGTCGATCTGCCATTCGATGAAGGCGGCGAGCGCTTCTTCATCGAGCGCGCCGTCCCGCATCGGCGTCACCAGGGCGGTGATTGACCCCTTGAACATAACTTGGCCCAAAAATTCTGCCTTTCACTGTGGCGGCGGACGATAGTGGCGCGCCCCGTCAAGAGCAAGCGCTGCCCTCGCCGCCTATCAGTCGGGGCAATGACTGACGAGAGCCTGAACGATTTGAGCTCGGCGAAAACGAAATCCGCGGCATCGCTGACGAGGCTCGGCGCTTGCCTTCTTCTTCTCGCACCGGCGGCCATCGGGCTGGCGGCGCTGGCGGCCGGTCCTGCTCTGACGGCCGGAGCGCCGCATACCCTTCCCAAGGCGCGCCCGGCGGCGAACGAGACCGCCGACAACCTCCCCCGCTCGCGGCCCGCAAAAGACGATGCCGGGCAGACCGATCTTGCCGCCGGCCCGGCGGAAGCTGAGAGCCCAGAGGCAGCAAAGGCAAAGACCGACAGCGAGACTGCCGGCGCCACGGAGCCTGTCGGCGCCGCCGAAGCGCGCGCGCCGGGCAGCGAGGAGGGCAGCGAGGAGGGTGTGGAGCAGACCGCGCGGGTCGACGATACCGCCGATGCGCCGGACAACGCCCAGGCAGAAGGTTCCGCCCCCACGGGCGAAACGAAACTGGCCTCCGCCGCACCTGTCGACGCGCCGGAGAAGACGACGGAGCCCGCCGCCGAGCCGTCCACGGACATCGCCTTCTTCGTCCCACGGCCGCGGCCGCAGCCGGACGGCGCTGCCGCCGAGCGCCTTGCCCGCATCAAGAACGATCGCCCGCCTTACGGTTTCGCCGACGCCACGCTCTTGAAGCGTGGGCTCGATCTGGTCACCGCCGACGCCTATACGAGCGCGCTCACCTTCAACGCCGAAATCCCGAGCGAGTTCGACCGCGAGCTTGTCGCCTGGTTCGTCGCTCGCGCGCCGGTCTCCGGCCTTTCCGCGGCGGCCATCGAGGAGGTTCTGGAACGTCACCCGGACTGGCCCGAGCCGGAGCTTCTGCGCCTGCGCGCCGAGCAGGCCTTCCTGCGCTCCGGCCCCGGCGATGCTGCAGTGCGCGATTACTTCGCCGGACGACGTCCCATGAGCAACGACGGCTGGGTCAAGTTCGCCGATGCCTTGGCGGAGACGGGTGACACCGGCCGCAGCCGCCCCATCGTCCGGCGCCTGTGGCGCGAGGAGAATCTGCGCTCCTCCCTCGTGGCGCATATCCTGGCACAGTACGGCGCCGCGCTCTCCAAGGAGGACCATCTTTTCCGCTTCCGCCGCCTGCTTCTGCATCGGCGCGGCAGCGAGGCCATCACCGTCGGCCAGGCGATCGGGCCCGGCTACGATCAGCTTGCGCGGGCCGTCAGCGCCGTCATTGCACGGCGCAAGGGCAGCGAGTCGCAATTGATGGCGCTGAAGGACCGGTTCCGCGACGAGCCGGCTTTCGAATATGCCCGCGTCTTGATGCTTTACCGCGACGGGGACAACCTCGACGCGGCTCTGCGCCTGGGCCTCGTCACCCGCAAGGCCTCGGAGCTCGGCGACGCCGATCGCTGGTGGGAGCTGCGCAAGGATTTGGCCCGCGCTCTTCTGGATGACGGCTATCCTGCGCTCGCCTATTCGGTCGCCGCCACCCATGCGGCAACCTCGCCCAAAGAAATCGTGGAGGCGGAGTTCCACGCCGGCTGGCTGGCCCTGCGCTATCTTGATTCGCCCCGGGCGGCGCGCGGCCATTTCGCCCGCATCGTCGCCGTCGCCACCCTTCCGCGTTCCATCGCGCGCGGCTATTACTGGCTCGGGCGGGCGCACGCGGCGGCGGGCGCTACGCAGACCGCCAGGCAGGCCTACGGCCGGGCGGCCACCCACGGCGCCGCCTATTACGGGCAATTGGCGCGCGAAGAGCTTGATCTCATCCATACGGGACTTGAGATGCGGCCGCGCCCATCGGCGCTCGACCGCCTGCGCTTCGCCGCCCGCGCGGAGGTGCAGGCCATCAAGCGTCTCGCCGCGGCCGACCACACTTTCCGCACCCGCCCCTTCTTCCTGGCGCTGGGCGACAAGCTTGAGAGCCCGGGCGAGCTTGCCCTCCTCGACACCCTGGCCCGACGTATCGGCGAGCCGCAATACGGCATGCTTGCCGCCTCGCGCGCCGATGCCAACGGCGTCGATGTCGGCGCCCTGAGAGCCCCGCTGATTGTCGTGCCGACCGGCATCCAGCGGCCACAAGGCGTCGACCGGGCACTGCTTTATGCCGTCTCCAAGCAGGAGAGCGCCTTCAATGCCTCCGCCACCAGCCACGTCGGAGCCCGCGGCCTGATGCAGTTCATGCCCGCGACCGCCCGCTACACGGCCCGCCAGATCGGCCTGCCCTTCTCGCTGGTCAGGCTTTCTTCCGACGCGGCCTACAACGCCACCCTCGGCGCCGCCCATCTCGACGAGCTGCTGACCAATCTGCGCGGTTCCTATGTGATGACCTTCGTCGGCTACAATGCCGGGCCGGGGCGCGCCATCGACTGGGTGAAACGCTATGGCGATCCGCGCGGCGCCACGACCGATCCGGTGGATTGGGTGGAGCGCATCCCCTTCGACGAGACGCGCAACTACGTTCAGAAGGTGATGGAGAACCTGCAAGCCTATCGCAGCCGCCTCGGCCACGCCCTGACCATCACCGCCGATCTCGCCCATGGCGAGCCGGCGCGCTAAAGCCGCGTCAACGCTCCCGCTCGCCTGCCGCCACAGCCAGCATCCTTGAACCGCGGGCGGAATCCGCTATTGCCCTGCCATGGCTCGGGGAAGGATATGAGCGCTGGAAAGAACGCGGCGGAGCAAAGCGTCACGGAACGGATCGTCTATGTGCGCGCCCAGGACGGGTTGAAGCTCGGCCTGCGCCTTTACGGCGAATGGCACGCGGAGCGTCTGCCTCTCCTCTGCCTTCCCGGCCTGTCGCGCAATTCCCTCGATTTCGACAAGCTCGCCCGCTTCTTCGCCAGCCATCGCGAAACCCCGCGAACGGTGGCCGCGCTCGATTTCCGCGGCCGCGGCCTCTCCGCCGCCGATCCGCACTGGCGCAACTACCATCCGATGGTGGAGGCGGCGGACGTCATGGCCGTGACGACGGCGCTCGGCATGGAGCGGGCTATCGTCGTCGGCACCTCGCGCGGCGGGCTCGTGGCCATGGTCCTCGCCGCCCTTCGTCCGAAGCTTCTGGCAGGCGTCGTCCTCAACGACATCGGCCCGAAGATCGAGGGTACCGGCCTTGCCCGCATCAAGAACTATCTCGGTCGCATGCGAGCGCCGCGCAGCTGGGCGGAAGCCGAGGAGATGGTGCGCCAGATCAACGGCCGCACCTTTACCGAAGTGAGCGACGAGGATTGGAAGGCCTTCACCGAGGCGATGTTCGTTGAACGGGACGGGAAGCTTTCGCCCTATTTCGACCCCAACCTCCTGAAGACCGTGCATAACCTTGATCTGGAGGACGCCATCCCGACGCTCTGGCCGCAATTCGCCAGCCTGCGGAGCGTGCCGGTCCTGTCGGTGCGCGGCGCCAATTCCGATCTGCTCAGCCCGGCCGTCGTGGATGAGATGGCGCGCCTGCATCCCGCGATGGAACGGCTGACCGTGTCCGGCCAGGGCCACGCCCCGCTCCTGCGCGATGCGCCGACGCTCAATCGACTGGCCGCCTTCGCGCGCCGCTGCGACGAGCATAGCCCCGCCGTCTGAAGCGTTTCAGCGCGTGAGGGACGCGCTCCAATTCGAGCACGAGGCGGACCGTTCGCGACGAGCGCGCTCTGGATCGGCGCTCGATCTGCCTTTGCCCGCGCCCCACCGTTGCGCGCGCCCCGCCTTGCCGGCGGGATGAGCGCCTGCCTCGACACAGCCGCCGATATCGGTGTCCGGCCTGGCGCCAACGCCTTTCCTCAAGGCAAAAAAGAAGGCCCGGCGCTGGGCCGGGCCTTCCTGGAGTTCGATCGCTTTTGGGCGATTAGAAGGTGCGCTGACCGCGAACCATCAGGCCCCAAGCGTCGGTGTCCACGCCGCCGGCACCGAAGTCGACGTTGGCGTAAGAGGCTTCAACACCCATGAAGAAGCCAGACACCGGAGCCCAAGCGATGTTACCCGCAACGCCCCACAGATCGTAGTCTGCAGCCGCGCCGAGAGCCGTCGGATGGTCGATGTCCTCGTAAGAGGCCGAGATCGACGCCGTCCAGGCGCTGGCGAACTCAGCCGAGACGCCGGCACGGACCATCCAGGCGTCCGTCAGGCTCAGGCCGGTGGCCGGCGACCAGAAGCCGTCGGTGAGCGGGCCAGCGACGATGCCGCCGTAACCGCCCGAACCGCTGAGCAGGTAGGCAACAGCGCCCTCAGAGTAACCGGCCTGGCCGGAGAACTCGAAGGCCGTGCCCGGCACACCGACCGTCAGGCCGGCGCCGATCGCCCAGCCGAGCTCGGAAGCCGCGGCGCCCGGGCCAGATGCACGCACGTCGTGCAGAACACCCATGATCTGCGCAGAGCCCCAGCCCTGGTCGACACGGATGTTGGCGACCACGTCCGGATACCGCTGACCGCCGTAGATGCCGTCGGCGACGAGGCTCGAGCGGCGACCGCCGGAAGACGGATCTTCAAACGACAGGGTGGCCGACACGCCGTTGCCCACGTTGAAGGTGTAAGCCATCAACGTCTGCTCGGTCGTGTTGTCGTCCATGCCGATCCGGGTGTTCCAGGCATAGGTGCCCCAGAAGTCGAAGAACGAGGAGGCATGACCGAAGGTGAAGGTGCCCATGTCGTTCGAGATCTGGAGGAACGCGTTCTCCAGATTCGGGCCCGTGCCGGAGTAGTTGCTGGCCGTGCCGACCAGCGTGGAGTTGGCCGGGCCAACCGTCTGGTACATGCTCACATAGGCACGCAGCAGGCCGAAATCGGTCTGGTTACGGGCGTCGAGACGCACGTAGCCACGAGCACGGCTGGTGTAGGAGTTGAAGCTCCGGTTCTGCGGGTCGCTGCTGACCCAGTGCATTTCCACACGCACCCGGCCGCCGACCTTCAAGCAGGTGTCGGTGCCCGGGATGTAGTAGAAGCCGGTGCCGAAAGCATCGCAGATCCGCACATAATCGACCGGCTCCGCGACCGGCAGATCGGCGGCCTGCGCCCCGGTGACGGCCATCACGGCAGCCGCCGAGCCGAAGAGTAGGCTCTTGAGTTTCATAGTAGACCTCCAGTCCAAGTTGCATGAGCCGGGGCTTTTCAGATCCTTGGCCCTTCGCCTTTCTGGCTCCGGTTACCGCGGCTGGTGACCCCCGCCCTCAACCTTCTCCTTGCGAAGAAGTGGGCTGCCTCATGGCTGCCTGAGGCCACACTATGCATCCGCCTTGCACAGGCAATATCAGATTGGGGCCACGCCGCCCTTTGCCAAACGATGTTGCACAATTGCCACGACGCCCGCAGGCACCGGAAATTCGCCGCTTTTCAGGCCGGTATCTGGTAAACGCGATCCGCTCCAATGAACGTCCCGCTCGCTGCAAGGGCCGCGTGTGGCGCTATGGCCTCGCTTCCTGCGCGTCGCATGGGCCGCGAGGAGAGCGCGATCGGTCGGCGATCGATTGCTGAAGTGTCTCTTCGAACGAGGCAAGCGGTGCCGAGGCTGCCAGAAAGTCTCCCTGGAAGAGACCGCACCCGCCTTCGGCAAGCACGTCCACCTGCGCTTGCGACCGAATTCCGGCGGCAGTCACGTTGAGGTTCATGCCGCGGGCGATTCGCAGGATCGTGCGCGCCAGAGCCAGGCCGCCTTCTTCCGATCCTATCGCGTGCACATGGCTTGGAGCGATCTTCAGCTCGTCAAAAGGCAGCATGTCCTTGCTGCTGAGCGCCGTCAGGCCGGTGGTGAATTCGCTCAGGCTGAAGCGCACGCCGATCTTTCTGAGCCTTCCCATTTTCTGGGCGGCAACGTCGAGATCGTGCCCGAGCGCCGCTTCCGGCAGCTCCAGCTTGATTCGACTGGGATCGACGCCGCTCTCCTGAAGCAGTTGCACGACATAGCGCGCCAGGCCCGGCTCGCTGAGCAGGCGGGGACTGATATTGACCGCCAGCACAAGCTGGCCGAGCACCGGATCGCCGGCCCAGCGCTGGAGGATGCGGCATGCCTCCTTCATCAGGCAGCGGCTGAGTGATTCGCCAAGACCGCCTTCCTCCGCCAGCACCGCCAGTTCCTCCGCCGGCATGGATGTGGCCCGGTCCCGTTGCCAATGCGCCAAGAGCTCCGCCCCGCGGCAATGCCCATCGGCGTCGTATTGCCCCTGAATGCGAAAGCCGATCGCGTCATGGTCGAGTGCCCGGCGCAGCTCCGTCACCGCCTCCACCCGCCGGATGACGACCTTCTGCATCTGCGGAGAAAAGAAGCGCAGCGCGTTGCGTCCCGCTCCCTTGGCCTCGTACATGGCAAGATCGGCCCGCTTCAGAACCTCGTCGGAGCTGGAGCAGGTTCCCTCCACCAGCGTCAGGCCGACGCTGCAGGTCGTCTGAAATCTCTTGCCGTTGAGCAGGCAGGGCTGGTCGATTGCCTGCAGCACCTTGCGCGCGACCGCCTCCGCGTTTTCGCTGGCCTCGCGCGGGCAATCGCCGAGATCCGGCAACAGGACCACGAATTCGTCGCCGCCGAGCCGTGCCACCGTATCCGTCTCGCGCAGGCAATGGCGCAGCCTTTGGGCGATGCTGACAAGCAGGAGGTCGCCGACATCGTGGCCGTAGGTGTCGTTGATCAGCTTGAAATTATCGAGATCGATGAACAGGAGCGAGCCGTAATCGCCTTTGCGCCGGCTGGAGGCGAGCGCCATGTTCAGCCGGTCGCGCAGCATCTGCCGGTTGGGAAGCCCCGTCAGCGAATCGAAATAGGCAAGCTCGTAGATCTGCCGCTCGCTCGACTTCAGGGCCGTGACGTCGGAAATGAAGCCGTGCCAGAGGATCGAGCCGTCGCCTTCCCGATCGGGGACGGCCCGGCCGGAAATCCAGATCGTTCCGCGTTCGGGATGGTTGACGCGAAATTCCAGGATCCAGGGCGTCATGCGCGCGGCCGAGCGGGCAAGGCTCTGCTCCAGTTTGGGGTGATCCTCCTCGTGCACGCGCGCGAGCAGGTCCGAAGCGTCCTCGCGCACGGTCTCCGGCGCCACGCCGAAGAGAGGTTGCAGCCCGAGCCCGGCATAGGGCATCGCCATATGCCCGTCCGGATGCAGGCGGAACTGGAAGGGACAGGCGCAAATGACCGCGCCGATCTTCTGCAGCCGGTCATGCAGCATGAGCTGCTGCACCGTGGCCGTCACTTCGCGCACGGTGCCTTCGAAATAAAGCGGCTCGCCGCTGGTTTCGTCGCGCACCAGCCGGGCGTTTTCTTCCACCCAGATACGCTCGCGGGTCTTGTGACGATAGATTTCGGAGATGAAGCCTTCCACCCGGCCCTTCTCGAACAGAATCCTCTGAAACTCCGCGCGCCGGTGCGGATCGACATACCATTCCCTGCCGATATCGCGCACGCTCGCCAGCATTTCCTCTTCGCTGTAATAGCCGTTGAGGCGCACCAGAGAGGGATTGGCGGCAAGCTGTCTGCCGTCGGGCGAGGAACGATAGACGCCCTCTGAGATGTTTTCGTAGATGTCGCGGAACTTCGTCTCCGCCTCGCGCAGCGCCTTGGCCATGCGCTTGTGATCGCTGATATCGTTGGCGATGAGGATAAAGGCGCGCCCGCCGCCTTCGAGCGGCGTCGCCATGGTGGCTTGCAGGCTCAGCCAGATATCGGGCTGCTCGCCCGCATTCATATGCATTTCGACGGCGAAGCCGTCGATCTCGCCTGAGGCGAGCGCGGCAAGTTGTTCCGACCAGCGCCCCTCCGCGCTTTCCCATCCATCGAATATTTTCTCAGCACCGACAACGCTCTCACGCTCATGGCCGAGCATCTCGGCGAAGCGCCGGTTGCAGCGAAGGATACTCTCCTGCGCGCAGCTCAGCTGGGCAACACCGATCACATCCTGATCGAAAAGGGACGGCCCCGGCGCCGGGATCTCGCCGCTGCCGGCGACAATCGGCGAGACTGGCCACCGAGGACGCAAAATCGTCGCAGCACTCTCAGACACGACAAAGGCCCTTGATCAGAACGGACGTGGCGATGATTCCCATCCAAAATGACCAATTCCCTAGGAAAGCCCTCGAAATTGAACTGTTTTGCTCTAGCGTAAACGGAATGCTACATTCATAATTTCATACTTCCCTATATTTTATATGTTTGCATAAACAAGGATGCGGATGACGCATTGAAAATTGGAATATAGAATATTTGTATTGTTTGATACTCTAATAGCCTGATTTCGGCCGCGAATATCGCCGCAATTCGTGTCGAATTGCGTGCCGTTTATCCCACAGCGCCGAGCTGCTTGCCGCCTGGCAGAGCTCTTCCTTCCATGCCAAGGATGCGGCATAGGCGGGACATGCAGGAATATCTTACGACCCGCGAGCTGGCCGAGCTGCTGCGCATCAAGGAACGCAAGGTCTACGAGCTGGTCGCCGAGAATGCCCTGCCGGTGGTGCGCGTCACCGGCAAGTTCATCTTCCCGCGCGAAGCCGTGACGGCATGGCTGCGACGCAGCACCGAATACGGCCCGCAGTTGACGGAGATCGCTCCCCCTCCCGCCGTTCTGGCCGGCAGTCACGATCCGCTGCTGGACTGGGCCTTGCGCGAGGCGGGCACGGAGCTGGCGACCTATTTCGACGGCAGCCTCGACGGCCTGGAGCGGTTCGCCGCGGGCAAGGCTCTGGCCTGCGGCATGCACTTGCCGGACGTGGCGGGGGATGCGCCGATCCCTCGCGCCACGGCGCCCGAAGCCTCGCTTGCCTCCGCAAATGCCGCCGCGCTCATCGAGGTCATGCCGATGGAGCCGATTGTGCTTCTGGAATGGGCATGGCGCGAACAGGGCCTTGTCCTGCCGAAAGAAAGCCCCTCTCCCGTCGCCGGCCTCGCCGACCTGCCCGGCCGGCGCATCGCCCGCCGCCAGCAGGGCTCGGGCAGCCGCAGGCTCTTCGATGCGCTCGCCGCCGCCGTGCCGGGGCTCCGCGATAGGCTTCTTTTCCCGGACCCGCCGGCGCGTAGCGAAGCCGATGTCGCCCAGGCCGTGGCCACGGGCGCCGCCGATGCCGGCCTTGCCATCCGCGCGGTGGCGGCGCAATACGGCCTCGCCTTCCTACCGCTGGCGAGGGAGCGCTACGATATCGCCGTCAGACGCCGCGATTACTTCGGCGAACCGATGCAAAGGCTCTTCGCCTTCACCCGCGGCGAGGCCTTTCGCCGCCGCGCCGAAGAACTCGGCGGCTACGATGTGAGCGGCCTTGGCAAGGTCCACTACAACGGCGCCTAGAACTCGGCTCCTGCGCAGCGCCCGGCCTCAGCGCGGCTCGGCATTGGGAAAGAAGAGCTGCTGGCCGTCCACCTTATAGGCGGCGATGGCCGCCTGCCCCTCTGCGGAGAGGAGCCAGTCGATGAATGCCTGGCCGAGATCGCTCTTCACGCTCGGACATGTCTCGGCGCTGACGAGGATGACGCCGTACTGGTTGAAGAGCCTCTCATCGCCCTCCACGAGCACGTCCAGCTCGCCCTTGTTCTGATGCGCGATCCAGGTCGCCCGGTCCGTCATCGTATAGGCGTTCATCGCCGCCGCCGTGTTCAGCGTCGCGCCCATGCCGGAGCCGGTCTCGCGGTACCAGGAGCCGGAGGCGGCCGCCAGGTCGACGCCGCTCCCCTGCCAGAGCGACAGCTCTTTCTTGTGCGTGCCGGAATCGTCGCCGCGCGAGGCAAAGGCGGCGTTTGCCTCGGCGATCCTCTTCAGCGCCGCCGGTGCATCCTTCATGCCCGAAACGCCGGCCGCATCGGCTTTCGGCCCGACGATGACGAAATCGTTGTACATGAGGTCGAAGCGCTTCACGCCATAGCCTTCGGCGACGAACCTCTCCTCGGCCGGCTTGGCATGCACGAGCAGAACGTCGCCGTCGCAATTCTGCGCGTTCTTGATCGCCTGGCCGGTGCCGACCGCCACGACCCGCACCTGCGTGCCCGTCCGCGCCTGGAAGGTGGGAAGGAGATGCTCCAAAAGCCCGGAATTTTGCGTCGAGGTGGTGGATTGAACGACGATATAATCCTGCGCCGAGGCGCCGCCCGCCAGCGCCACCAGAAGCAGCGCTCCGCCGATGATGCGGCCAATGCGGTGAAATGCTCTCATCGCTTTCCCTCTTCACTGTTCCATGAGCCGTCTCGGACGAGGATCTCGCCGCCGAGATAGGCGCGTGCCTCAGGGCTTGCCGGCGCGTCGAAGAAGCGGCTCGCGGGCGCCCGCTCCGCAATGTGGCCCTCGGCCATGAAGATCACCTCGTCGGCGAGCCGCCGCGCCTGACCGATATCGTGGCTGATCAGGATGCAGGCGGTGCCCCTCGCCGCCGCCTTGCCAACCATCGCTTCGATGGCGGCGGTGGAGGACGGGTCCAAGCTGGCGGTCGGCTCGTCGAGAAAGAGGATATCGGGGTCAAGCGACAGGGCGCGCGCCAAGGCAAGGCGCTGCTGCTCGCCGCCGGAAAGAAGCCTTGCGGGCGACCGGGCAAGATCGGCAAGACGCGCCGCCTCCAGCGCCGCCTGTGCCCGCCGCCGCGCCTCGCCGCCGGAAAGCCCGGCCGCCTTCAGCGCATAGACGAGATTGGCGAGCGCGGAGCGGCGCAGCAGCACCGGCTTCTGAAAGACGAAGCCGAGGCGCAAGGCGCGCGCCCGGTCGGGCGGCAGGCCCGCCCAGCTCACCAGCCCGCTATCGGGAACCTTCAGCCCCGCAAGGCAGCGCAGCAGAAGCGTCTTGCCGGCCCCGTTCGGCCCCATAATCGCCGTGATGCCGGGCCGGCCGACCACGATCTCTTCGACGCTGAGGAGCAAGCGCCCGCCACGCTCGATACGAATCTTCTCGCCCACCACCGGGCGCACCGGCGCCTGGGCGTTGGCCTCGCCCGCCAGCGGCCTCGGCGCCGCGCGCTCCAACCTCAGCCCCGCCTCAGCCATAGGCGGAGCGCACCGCCGTGCCGCGCATCGACGCGACGGCCACGTTCACGGCAATCGCGATGGTCACGAGAATGATGCCGAGACCCAGCGCAAGCGCCAGATTGCCCTTGGATGTCTCCAGCGCGATCGTCGTCGTCATCACCCGCGTGACATGGTTGATGTTGCCGCCGACGATGATGACGGCGCCGACTTCCGCGATCGCCCGCCCGAAGCCGGCCAGCATGGCGGTGGCGAGGCTGAAGCGGGCGTCCCAGAGCAGCGTCGTCACCGCGCCCCAGGGACCGATGCCGAAGACGCGCAGCTGGTCCTCGTATTCCACCTTGAGATCCGCCACCGTCTGGCGGGCCAGCGCGGCGATGATCGGCGTCACCAGCACTGTCTGCGCGATGATCATCGCCGTCGGCGTGTAGAGAAGGTCGAGAACGCCGAGCGGCCCGGCACGCGACAAGATGAGGTAGACTGAAAGGCCGACCACGACCGGCGGCAGCCCCATCAGCGCGTTGAGGACGACGATCACCGCGCCCCTGCCGGGAAAGCGGGCGACGGCGAGCGCCGCGCCGAGCGGCAGGCCGACGATAGCCGCCGCCACGACCGCCGCCAGGCTGACCTGGAGCGATAGAACGACGATCTCGGCAAGATTACCGTCGAGCGAGGCGACGAGCCGAAACGCCTCTCCGAATGCCTCTGCGAAATCCTGCATAATACCGTGTTTTGCCCGACATTCACCGCTTGATCGGAACAAAACGACGCTAGCAGCGCACCAGAGGTGCGGCAAGGGCGCGCATCGTCCGAACGGCCCCTATCGCGCTTGCCGGCAAAAACGCGGCGGCGACGCACGCCGCCACCGATTTATTTGTATAGACAATATTGGCGGCCGAGCTCTGCCAGCCGCAAGCGCCGTGGCTATGGCGTCGCCAGGCATTGCTGGAGCGCTTCGGCGTTGCCGCGCATCAGCTCGAAATAGAGCGCCGGCCCGGCCGCAAGATCGGCGCCGAGCGGATCGAGCGTGCCCGCCTTCGCCTGCGTTCCCTCGCTCACGGTGGCGATGATTTTGGGTGCGAATTGCGGTTCGGCGAAGACGCAGACGGCATCAAGCGTCGCGATCTTCTCCCTGATCTCGGAGACGCGCTGGACGCTCGGCGCGATCTCCGGGCTGACCGTGATGGTGCCTGCGGCGGCAAGGCCGAAACGATGCTCCAGATACTGAAAGGCGTCGTGGAAGACGATGAAAGGCCGATCCTTGACCGGCCGCAGCGCTTCCGCGAGCTCTTCCGTCAGCGCGTCGAGCCGGGCCTCCAGCGCTTCGGCGTTGGCTGCATAGCGTTCGGCGTTTTCCGGATCCTCCTCCGAGAGCGCGGCCGCGATTGTCCGCACCATCGCACCTGCATTCACCGGATCCAGCCAAAGATGCGCGTCCTCGGCCCCGTGCGCATGCTCCGCCTCGTGGTCGTGCTCCGCCTCGTGGTCGTGCTCCGCCTCATCATCGTGCTCCGCCTCGTGGTCGTGCTCGGCCTCGTGAGCGTGGTCGGCCTCGCCTTCTTCCGCATGCGCGTGCCGCTCGAAAGCTCCGCCCTCGCGTACCGGCAGGTGGAGGACGCCGGGCGCATCGAAAAGCTCCACCGTGCGCGCGTCATGGGCAAGCGTTTCCAGCGGCTCGGCGAGAAAGGCTTCCAGCTCCGGCCCGACCCAGACAACGACCTCGGCCTCCTGCAGCGCGCGCGCCTCCGACGGCTTCAAGGCATAGCCATGCGGCGAGCCGGCGCCCGATATCAGCAGATCGGGACTGCCGACGCCCTCCATCACCCCAGCAACCAGCGAATGCACCGGCTTGATGGTCACCATCACTTTCGGCGCGGCAGCCGCGGTACTCGCCATTGCGATGCTGAAGCCGGCCGCCAGAGCGCAACCATGCCACCGCCGTAACCGGGCCGCCCCCGTCCAGCGCGCCCCCGGGGATTCAGTGCCAAATCTCATACCTGCCACCTTGATACGTTATTACATTACATATTGCGTAACGGTATAACATTCGGCATACCGGAGCGCAACAGCGAAGGACCCCACAATGCACGCCCCGACCACCGCCGATGCCAGGCAGGCGCTCGCCGAGGCCACCGGCCTCGGCATAAGGCGCGGCGACCGCTGGCTGGTGCGCGGCGTCGATCTGTCCGTCGCGCGCGGCGAGATCGTCACGCTCATCGGCCCCAACGGCGGCGGCAAGACGACGAGCGCCAAGGCGATCCTCGGCATCGTCAAGCCGGATGAGGGCGAGGTGCGCCGCAAGCCCGGCCTCGCCGTCGGCTATGTGCCGCAGCGCCTTGCCATCGATTGGACGATGCCGCTGACGGTGAAGCGTTTCATGACGCTGACCGGCCGCACCCCCGACGAGGAGATGCGCCAGGCGCTCGCCGCCACCGGCGTCGCCCATCTCGCCGATGCCGCGCTGCAAAGCCTGTCGGGCGGCGAGTTCCAGCGCGTTCTCATCGCCCGCGCCATCGTCCGCCGGCCCGACCTCCTGGTGCTCGACGAGCCGGTGCAAGGCGTCGACTTTGCCGGCGAGATCGCCCTTTACCGCCTCATCGGCGAAATCCGCGAGCGCCTTTCCTGCGGCGTCCTCCTGATCTCGCACGATCTCCATCTGGTCATGGCGGAAACCGACCGCGTCGTCTGTCTCAACGGCCATGTCTGCTGCTCAGGCTCGCCCGAACTCGTCGCCGCCAGCGAATCCTATCGCCAGCTCTTCGGGCCGCGGGCCGCCGAGGCGCTGGCGGTCTACCGGCACCATCACGCCCATGCCCACGACCTGCACGGCGACGTGGTGCCGTTCGCCTCGGCCGAGACGTCCGATAAGGGCGCCTCCTCCTGCTGCGGAGGCGGCAATGCTTGACGACTTCTTCGCCCGCGCGCTTCTCGCCGGCATCGGCGTCGCCCTCATCGCCGGCCCCCTCGGCTGTTTCGTCGTCTGGCGCCGCATGGCCTATTTCGGCGACACCATGGCCCATTCGGCGCTTCTGGGCGTCGCCCTGGCGATCCTCTTCGACATCGATTTGACGCTCGGCGTCTTTGCCGTGGCCGCTTCCGTCTCGCTCGGCCTCCTGGCCTTGTCGCGCCGCGGCGCCCTGCCAGCCGACGCTCTCCTTGGCATCCTTTCCCATTCCACCCTTGCCCTCGGCCTCGTCATCATCGCCTTGATGACCTGGGTGCGGGTCGACCTCACCGGCTATCTCTTCGGCGACATCCTAGCCGTTTCGCGCCTCGACCTCGCCGTCATCTGGGGTGCTGGCGCGCTCGCCCTTGGCCTCCTTCTGCTCATCTGGCGGCCCTTGCTCGCCGGCTCCGTCAGCGAGGAAATCGCCCTTGCCGAAGGCCTTGCCGCGGAGCGCGCCCGTCTCGTCTTCATGCTCCTCATGGCCGGCATCATCGCCGCCGCCATGAAGATCGTCGGCATCCTTCTCATCACCTCGCTGCTCATCATTCCGGCCGCCACCGCGCGCCGCTTCGCCAAAACCCCGGAGGCGATGGCGTTTCTCGCCTCCGCCATAGGCGTCGTTGCCGTCCTCGCCGGCCTTTTCGGCTCGCTCAGCTTCGACACGCCCTCCGGCCCTTCCATCGTGGTGGCGGCGCTTGTCGTCTTTCTCCTCAGCCTCCTGCCCGCGCCCTGGCGCATTGCGGGCGGCGTCGCGGGCCCCCGCCGATGAGCGCGGCGCCGGATCTCACCCGCAACCAAGAGCTCGTCCTCGGCACGCTTTTGCGCGTCGACGGGCCGCTCAGCGCCTATCAGATCCTCGACGAATTGCGCGGCGAGGGGCTGCGCGCGCCGCTGCAGGTCTACCGCGCCCTCGACAAGCTTACCGAGATGAAGCTCGTCCACCGCATAGAGACGCTGAACGCCTTCGTGGCCTGCTCCCATCATGCCGAGCATGCCGGCGAGACGGTCGCCTTCGCCATCTGCGAGGCCTGCGGCAAGGTCACCGAATTCTCCGACCCCGCCCTCCAGAAGCAGATCGGCGCCTGGACGCGAAGGCACGATTTCCTGCCGGCCCGCACGACGCTGGAGATCAAGGGGCTGTGCGCGGCCTGTCGCTAACTCGGCGCTGACACCGGATCAGCCGACGCTCGCTGCCGTGTCCTTGTCGCGCGCCTCTTTCGTCAGCCGCACCAGCATCGGCCGATATTCCTCCACGCTTTCCACCGTCTTCGGAAAGGCGAGCCGCACCACCTTGTCCCCGGCGACGAGATCGAGCCCTTCCGGATCGAGCGTGGCGATCTGCCAGCCTTCTTTCGGCTCCTTCACCTTGCACAGGACCCGCGCATAGAGCGCGATCGCATCGGCATGATCGATGTTCATGTGATGCACCGCCCCCTCTTCGAAGGCCTCCAGCGCCGCGACCGGCCCCCGCGCCACGAGCAACTGCCGGCGCTCCAGATAGAAAGCCTTGCCGAAGCCGCCATTGAGGTCGGCCCGCTCCGGCTCGATGCGGAAGAAGGAGAAATCGCCGAAATCCACGTAGAGCCCGGCCTTCGGCTGGCGCGCGAGATAGCGCCGGCGGATGCGCACATGCTCCTCGGTGCGCTTTTCGATGCGCCGCGCCGTGCCGACGAGGCTGAGGCGGGGATGGGCCAGCGGATCGCCCCTTCCCGGCTCGCCGACAAGGAGCGAGCAGCGCGGATCGGCGTCGAGAGCCTGGCGGTGGATGGCCAGCTCGGAGATGAGGATGATCGGCGCGCCGTCCATATCCGTCGCCAGCGCCGTGCGGCTTGCCAGCGGATGGCCGCTCTCAGGGTCAAGAACGGCAAGGGCGCCGAAGCGTGCGCAGCGCAAGATGCGCTTGGCCTGTACCTGCGCTTCTTCGTTGGCGAGCCGCACCAGTTCCTTGCGATCGCGTACCACTTCCTCCTCCCGCCCCTTCTGACGTTGCCCTACGGCAATTGGGCCAGCTTTGCTCCTCAAAAGGTTCTAGGCCGGCACGATCGGCATCGCCAGAAGCTCAAGACGCATGAGCCCGAGACTGAAGCACAGCTGCAACACCTTGCCATTGCCCTTTGCCGGTCTTGCGACAGGTTCCGTCCTGACGACCAACCTCACACCAGGAGCAAAGGAAGCCAAGATGGAGGAAACGGCGGCACCGGGCCGATCGCAGGCGGGAAAGCGCGCCTGGATCACCGGGGCGAGCACCGGCATCGGCCGCGCGCTCGCCCTGCGTCTTGCCGGGCAGGGATGGAGCGTTGCTGTAAGCGCCAGGAGCGCGCAGAAGCTGGAAGCGCTGGCACGCGAGGCGCAAGCCCTCCAAGGCTCGATCCACGCTATCCCGCTGGACGTGACGGAGCCGCACGCCAATGAGGAGGCGATGCAAGCTGTCGAGCGCGCCATCGGCCCGGTCGACCTCGTCGTTCTCAATGCCGGCACCTTCACCCCCTTCACCGCCAAGGAATTCTCCCTGGAAGCCTTCCGCAAGACGATCGACGTCAATGTGCTTGGCGCCGTGAACGGCCTGGGAGCCGTCATTCCCCGCTTTCTGGAGCGCCGCGCGGGCCACATCGCCGTCGTCGCTTCCGTCGCCGGCTATGTCGGCCTGCCGCGCGCCGCCGCCTATGGCGCCAGCAAGGCGGCGCTCATCAATATGTGCGAATCGCTCCATCCGGACCTTGGCCGCAAGGGCGTCACCCTCAGCGTCATCAATCCCGGCTTCGTCGACACGCCGATGACGGAGACCAACGATTTCCCGATGCCCTTCATCGTCTCCACCGAGAAGGCGGTCGACGCCATCGTGGCCGGGCTTGAAAAGAAGCGCTTCGAGATCGTCTTTCCCTGGCAGATGGCGCTGACGATGAAGCTTCTGCGGCTCCTGCCCTATCCGCTTTTCTTCGACGTCACCCGCCAGATGCTGCGCCGGCGCTGACTGGTCCCCTATCGACGCTCCAAGAGGAACTGGCCGACATCCAGGCGTCCGTCGCGAAAGCCGACGATGCAGTAATTGAGATAGTAGCGCCACAGCCGGCGGAAACGCTCGTCGAAGCCGAGCTTCTCGATTTCCGGCCAGCCGGCGAGGAACGCCTTTTCCCAGCGCAGCAGCGTCTCGGCGTAATCGTGGCCGAAGAAGAAGGCGTCGGCGATGAAGAACCCAGCCTCGCGCGCCCTCGTCTCGAAGACTTCCCGCGAGGGCAACAGGCCGCCGGGAAAGATATAGCGCTGGATGAAATCCACCCGCCGCCGGTAGTCCAGAAAGCGGATATGGTCGAGCGTGATCGTCTGGACGAGCGCCTGCCCGCCGCGTTTCAGGCGTCGGCCGAGAACGGCGAAGTAATCCGGCCAATGCGCCTCGCCGACGGCCTCGAACATCTCGATGGAGACGATCTTGTCGTAACGCCCGCCCGCGTCGCGGTAATCTTCCAGGCGGATCTCGGCGCCATCGGCGAGCCCCGCGGCCGCGAGCCGCTCCCTGGCCCATTGGGCCTGGCGTTGCGAAAGCGTCAGGCCGGTGACGTGGCAGCCGCGCTCGCCGGCGGCGAATTCGGCAAAGCCGCCCCAGCCGCAGCCGATCTCCAGCACCCTGTCGCCGGGCCTCAGCTCCAGAACATCGGCGATACGGGCGTATTTCGCCCGCTGCGCCGCCTCCATCGTCATCTGCGGCTCGGTGAAGAGCGCCGCCGAATAGGTCATCGTCGCGTCGAGCCAGGCGGCGTAGAACTCGTTGCCGAGATCGTAATGGGCGGCGATGTTGCGCTTGGAGCCCTTGCGCGTATTGGCGCGCTTCAAATGCCAGAGCCGGTCGCCCCATTCCTTGACGCGCGACAGCGCCAGCGCCGGCCCGTCGATCGGATCGTTGACCAGCGCGAATTCCAGAAAGTCGGCGAGATCCGGCGAGGACCACTCGTTGGCGATATACGATTCGGCAAGCCCCATGGCTCCGCCGACGACGAGGCGTGAGACGAGGCGCCCGCTATGAATGTGGATGGCCGCCGAAGGGCCGTCCTCGCGGCCAACGGCGCGATAGACCGTGCCGTCCGGAAAATGTACGGCGAGCTCACCCTTGCGCGTTCCGGAGGCGATCAGCCGGGCAAGGCGCTGCCAGGGCCGATCGACAAGCCGCTGGCGCGCAATGGATCGTTCCTCCGCATGGCTCATCAGGCTTTTCCCCCCTGTTCCTTGTCATACCGTACAATTGTCGTGGCGATTCGCTCGGGCGCCGGAGCATGCCGGAAGACGGGCACGCCTTTCCACCATAGCCGCAAAGCCTCGAAATGAATGGCGCCGATGACCTTCAGTGTCATCAACGGATAGGCGATCAGCGCCCGCGCCAGAACAGCGTCGCTCAGCGGCCGGCGCGCTCCGGTGAAGGCGGCGACGAGCAGCGGGCCCTCTTCGTCCTCCTCGCCGATGCGCACCGACACCCGCTCGCCCGGCGGCTCGACGGTGAAGCGGTAGCGGCATTCCATCGGGATGAAGGGCGAGACATAGAGAAGCTTGTCGCATGCCTGCTCGACCGTGCGCCCCTCCCCCGCCACCGGAATCACATAGGTGCGCCTCTCGCCGAAGGTGTTGCTGACCTCGTAGAGGATGCCCGCCAGCCGGCCCGAAGCGGCATGGCAGAAATAGACGGTAAGCGGGTTGAAGACGTAGCCGAAGAGACGCGGATAGACCAGAACGCGCACCGGCCCGCCGGTCTCGATATCGGCCTCTTCCAGCCGCTCGCGCACCCAGGCCTTCAGCCGCCCGGGCTGCCCGTCGCCGTGATCGGCCTCGAAAAAGCTGAAGACGGCCCGCCGGTCATGGCCGAACAGGCGCAGTTTCTTGTCGAGCGCCGGCAGCTCGTCGAGATCGACGAGCAGCGAGAACACCCGGTAGCTGAGCCGATGTCGGCGCGGCTTCAGGCGCGTATGCACCACGGTGCCGGCATAGAAGGCAGATGCGTCACTCATTCCGCGGCTAACAGATGGGGCGAAAGGCTGATCCGGCCAGACTCATCCGCCACCTTCCAGGGACGGCGCACGCCACCCGCCGCCTCGGCCGCCGCGAGCCCCGCCTGCAGCGCGTCCTCGTGGAAGCCGTAGCCGAAATAGGAACCGGCGAAATAGGTCCGCCGCCTTCCTTGCAGGCGCCAGAGATCGGCCTGCGCGGCGATCGCCGCCTGATCGAAGACCGGGTGGGTGTAGTCGAACGCGGCGATTGTCCTGTCGGCCCTGACCGGCCGCGGCGGATTGAGGCTGACGAAGAGCGGATGGGCGGGCGGAAGGTTCTGCAGGCGGTTCATCCAATAGGTGACGGAAAGCGGTCTGTCCTCGCCGCCCCGCCCGTCGTCGCCCCACCGTTCGCCTTTCAGCCGGTCATCGATGACGTTCCAGCTCGACCAGACGCGCCGCCTTGTCGGCATCAGCGCCTCGTCCTGGTGAAGGACGGCGCGATTTGCCGAATATCGGAAGGCGCTGAGGCTGGTCCATTCCACCGGATCGGCGTCGCCAAGCAGCGCCAGGGCCTGGTCGGCATGGGTGGCGATCACCGCCGCGTCGAAGAAGTCGGCATGGCCCGCTTCGTCCCTCACCGTGACGCCGTCCTCCTTGCGCGTGACCTCGGCCACCTTCGTGCCGCCCCTCAGCTCGGCGCCGCTATCGGCCACAATGCGCTCCACATAGCGCCGGCTGCCGCCGCTGACGGTGCGCCAGGGCGGCCGGCCGGAAAGCAGAAGCAGGCCGTGGCTGTGAAAGAAGCGCACGAAGGCGAGCGCCGGGAAGGCACCGATCTCCGCCGGGCTCGCCGACCAGATGGCGCCGGCCATCGGCAAGAGATGGTCCTCCACGAAGGCGGCGCCGTAGCGCCCCTCTTCGAGATACTCCGCGAGCGTCAGGCTCTCCGTCCTTCCCGCCCCCAGCAGCGAGGGCGCCTCCCGATAAAAGCGCGTGAGATCCTTCAGCATCGCCCAAAAGCGCGGGCTGACGATATTGCCGCGCCGGCCGATGAGACCGTTGAGCCCGCTGCCGCAATATTCCACGCGCCCGCCGTGGAGCGAGACCGCAAGCGACATGTCGGAGGGCTCGGTGGCGACGCCAAGATGGGCGAACAGCGCCACCAGATTGGGATAATTGAGCTCGTTGTAGACGATGAAGCCGGTATCGACCGACAGTCCCTTTTCCGGCAGCTCCACCGTGTTGCTGTGCCCGCCCGGCCGGCTCTCGGCCTCGTAGAGCACCACCTCGTGGCGCTGGCTCAACAGCCAGGCGGCCGAAAGCCCGGCGATGCCGGAACCGATCACCGCCATCCGCCGGCCCGGCTCTGCGGGCCGAAGCGTTCCGCTCATTGGTTCTCCCCTCTTTCGGCGCAAAAGTAACGCCTTCTCTACGAAGGGGAAGACGCACGGGATTTCGCCGGCAGGAATTTTTCCAGCCGCGGCGGCGCCCCCCCAAGCCTGAAGGGCGTCTTACCCCCCTCGCCGCCGTCATCTGCGGACCTATAACCTTGCACCGGGCACCGCCCGTTCCAGCGAAGCCAAACCTCACACAAGGAGAGCCCCATGCCGAAAACGATTATTGCCTATCTGATGACCGCGATCGTCTTCTTCGGCATCGATTATGTCTGGCTGAGCCAGATGGGCGGCACCTTCTACAAGGACCGGCTGGGCGAATTGATGGCGGAGCGGCCGAATTTCGCCGTCGCCGGCCTCTTCTATCTCGTCTATGTCGGCGGTCTCGTCTACTTCGCCGTCTGGCCGGCGCTCGTCTCCGGCTCCTGGACAACGGCGCTCGTCGCCGGCGCCCTCCTCGGCTTCGTCGCCTACGGCACCTACGACATGACCAACCTCGCCACGCTGAAGAACTGGCCGGTCTCCGTGACGATCGTCGATGTCGTCTGGGGAACCTGCCTCACCGGCTTTTCCGCCCTCGCCGGCTATTTCCTGACGCGCTGGGTGAGCGGGTAGTAAAATGGCGGAGAGGACGGGACCGCGGTCCAACGTTCTAAAGCAGAGAAAATAGGATCAGAGGGGCTGGCGCGGGCACCAGCCGCCGCCTGCTCTCTCAAGTCTCTGATCACTCCATCGGCGTCGCGGGTGGAAAGCTCCAGCTTCCGTCGAGGATCTCTTCGCGCGGGCGATAGAGACGCACCAGGTAGTTCCAGCCCTCCACGATGGGCAGGCAGTTCGGCCGGCCGTCCTCGCAGGCGCCGAAGTGAATCGTGGTGCTGCCGTCGTCGTTCGCTTCGGCGGTCACGTTGTTGTAGGAATAGACGCCAGCATCGTTGAGCGGCATGAACCCCTCCGCATCATAGAGCGTGACCGACCAGAATCCGTCCACCGGCACGTCGCTGACCGTGAGCGCATGGGGGGTCTTGCCGTCGTTCGCCTCGGGCGCGAAGCTGAGGTAGTTCGCGTCTTCGGCACGGAAGCCGCCCCAGCAGCAGGCGACGCCGAGCATTTGGTCAAGTTGCCTCACATCCTGCTTCATGCCGAAGAAGGGCGCGGTGTTCTCGACCTCGCCCCCGAGCAGGTTGAGCGCGTCGCGCATCTCGCGCATCCGGTCGGTGTCCCACTCCGGCAGGTCCAGCGTGCCCGGATCGGCCTGCGTCACGAGCAGATCGTCTTGCGCTTGCCTGGCGGCGTCCATATCGACCGGATCGTTGGGGTCGGCGAAGGTCCGCACGATGGCGAAAACATAGCGCGTACCGATCTTGTCCTGCGTGATCTCATGCTCGCCGGCCTCGTAGATGCCGGGGAAAATATCGTGATTCTGGCTGACGAGCAGGAGCGATTGATACCGGTCGCCCACTTCCGGCATCGTGATCGTCAACGGCTCGCTAAGATCGAACACGGCGACGGAGTAGAGCGTGTCGCGATTGCCGCGAATGGTGATCTGGTTGTTGACGTCGTAGAGTTCGCGGAAATGGTCGAACTTGCCGAAGCTGTCATAGCTGTCGACATAGCTCTTCATCTGCTCGTCCGATTCCGCCCGGGCGTAGCTGTCGAGCGTCACCGGCTCTTGCGCCCAGGCGCCGAAGGCGGCGATCAGGATAAGCGCCGCAGCGTAGGCGGTAATCTTCATCATCAATTCTCCGGTTGGAAGTCGCCCGGCTTCCACGTCTTGTCGAACCAGGGCTGGAGGGGTGCATAGAGGCGCAAGATCACCGAGTAGCTCTTGTCGGGCATGGTCTGGATCCAGTTGCCTTCCCGGCCCTCGGGGGCCTCGGGGCCGAACCAGATCGTGTAGGAGCCATCCGCGTTCGGCGCGACGCCGTCGAGCGTGCTGTCAAGACCGGCGAGCTTCTGGTCGGTCTCCAGGATCGAGCGCGTCTGGCCCGAATAGACCACCAGGGACCAGAAATCGCCCGCCGGGATCGGTGCGGGCAGCGTCAGCGAATAGCTGCGCCCGCCGTGGAGATAGTCGCCAGCCGCGTCGGTGTTGGCGACCTCGTAGGCCGAGCCGGTGCCCGGTTTCGGCAGGACCATCGCCGGGGTGATGCCGGTAGCGTAGTAGTGAAACATGATCCGGTCGTCGATCATGCGCACCGCGCCGTCGAGGAATTCGTGACTGCCGCCGGCGAAGGGCGACCACCACTGACGATCCTCGTAGAAATCGAAGCGCAGAGCGCGCGGCGCGAAATTGAGTGCCCGGGCGGTGGCGTTGCCGACCTTCACCGCATCTTCCAGGATCGCGCGCATCCGCTCGTCGGGCGCGAAGTCCCGCCCCCTGCGAATGCCGACGGCCGCCCATTGCCCGGCGATCTCCGGTGGGAAGGCGCCGTCGGGCTCGCGCTGCACGGCGGCATTGAGTTCTTCGAAGAAACTCATGTCGTTGGAATGGATCGTGTTCATCTGCCGGCCGGACAGGTTGACGAATTTCTGCTCGCCCGGCGCATCCGCCTCGGCCAGCCGATATTGCCGGAACGCATCCTTGATAGCCTGGGCGGCGGCGGCGGTATCACCGTCGGTCACGCTCCCGCGAAAGAAGAACTCGTGAAAATTGGTCTGCGTCTCAACGACGTGGTAGCCGTCGGGCGTATCTCCCGTGTGACCCGGTGGCAGAAAGAGATACGCCCCTCCCGCGCCCGCGTCCGGCCCCGCCTTGCCCAGATCGACCACGTAGCGGAAATAGGCGTCGTTCACCATGCCGAGGACACCCGGAGGCACCTCCATCACGACGGGGCCATCCGTCAGGTCGATCGCCCCCCAAGCGTAGAGCGAGGTTGTGTTCGGCGTCAGGAACAGCGAGCGCGCATCGAGCAGCTCTTCGAAGATGCCGAGGTCGCCGGGCTCCACGCCCTCGGCACGCAGCCCCTCGATGATCGCATAGACGGAAGCGGCCGGCATCCCGGTGTGGAAGGTCTCCACCCCCCGATGGAAGTCGAGATAGTCGTAGAGGCGCTCCGCCGTCTCGGGCAACGGCATGCCGTCAAAGAAGCGCAGCTCCCCTAGGAAATCGGTCTGAACTTCGTTCGGCGTCAAGAGCCCGGGCGGAACATCCGCGGCGTAGTCTGGGGCCTGCTCGGCCCATGCAGCGAAAGCAACCAGCACGGGCGCAAAAGCCAAGGCGAAGGCGCGCCGGCCTCTGGATAAGTAGAAACTGATCCGCATCAGCGTCCTCCCTGAACCGGTTAGCTTCGTTGCTATCCAAGAGCGGATGACGCCCGCCACTCATTTTGCGACACTGGGCCGAGGAGTGAATAGCGGATGACGACGCCGACTATTACCGCCAGAACCCTCGGCAGCATGCCCGCTCTTATCGAGCGGGAGTGCGGCGAGCGCGCCCTCCACCAGGTCTTCGCGGGCGCCGGACTGCCGCTGCGCCTGATCGAGGAGCGGGACTTCTACATCCCGCAAGCCGCTCTAAAGTCCTTCGTCGCCGGCGCAAGCGATGCGCTCGGCAGCCAGGACATAGGCCTGCTCGCGGCGCCGCATCTTTCGGTGACCGATTACGGCAGCTGGGGCGACTACGTGCTTGGCGGAGCGACGCTAGGCGAGGCGATGAATCGCGCGCTCGAAACGGTCTACCTCCACGCCAGCGGGGACTGGCTGGCCCTCATTCCACGCGCCGACGACCTGCTCTTCGCCTATCGCTTCGCCGATGCGGGAGGACCCGGCTACGACGACGTCGCCTTCGTCGCGGCGGCGGTCATGCGCAGTATCCCGCGCTCTTTTCTTGGCCGAGACTGGAGCCCGGACTGGCTGGCGCTCGACATCGCCGCAAGGCCGCAACGATGGCTCATCGAACACGCCTTTGGATGCGATGTGCGCCTTGGAAAGGGCTGCGTCGCCTTCCCGGTATCCCGAGATCTTCTCCTCACGCCTCGTCCGCGCCGCGCGACGTGCGCATCGGTGACGCTTCGCGACGTCGTGCGGGATCGGCGCCGTAGCCCGCCGCGGACCACGATCGAGCTCGTGCGCGAGTTGATACGTTTACGGCTGGGCGAAGGCCGGCCCGATCTGGAGACGGTTGCCGAAGCGCTCGATCTTGGCCCGAGAACGCTTCAGCGAGCGCTCGCATCTGAGAACATGTCCTACCGAAATCTCGCACGAGCCGTGATGACTGAACGCGCTTGCGAGTTGCTGGCTCTGCCGGGCATGTCCGTGACGAACGTCGCTGCCGAAGTTGGCTATTCGACACCCGCCAATTTCGCCCGCGCCTTCGCTGCGCAGACTGGAACATCACCCTCCCTGTTCAAGAGCCAGCAGTCGCAGCCATGAGGCGACCGCCCGGCCCGACGCCGCCGGCCGCATCTTCGCGGAGGCCGTCGGGCGGCAGGCGCGGCATCGCCGAAGTTATGAATGTCCCGCGCTCCGCTTAGTGGTCGGTACGCCGCAGACCGCAGGTCCGGGGTTTTTCTTCGCCGGCCAAATCTTCGGCCTCCGAGAGCTCGACGAGGAGATCTGGCTCGCCAGCTTCATCGACGATGAGCTGGGATTCTTTGACAGGGAAAACGGCCGCGTCGAACCAGCGCCCAACCCATTCGCCCCGGAGAAAGTGTAAACTATCTCTCCGGTATCAGCTGTAAACCATGTCCCCGGTATGGACCCTGCAGAAAATGGCGACCCCGGCAGGATTCGAACCTGCGACCCTCAGATTAGGAATCTGATGCTCTATCCTGCTGAGCTACGGGGCCGTGCCGACGCGCCGGCTGGCGGTTTTCCGGCCGAGCTTCGCGCCGACCCGTCTTAGCCGAATTACCTAGCCGCTCGCTCCCGGCGCGACAAGCCCGCAAGCGCGGGCCGGCCGCGCCCAAGGTGATCGAAAGCTGCGTGAGAGCCGGCGGGAAAGCGGTGTTGTCGCCCGGCGGCGGGGTCTGCCCGCCGCTCTCACCCTCCTGTGACCGGATCGTCTCTTCTTCCGCACGCGCCCTGCTTGAACTTTGCTGCGTTAAGCGCTCAGATAGAGACATAACAATGAGCCTATTCAATCGGGCCATCACAAAACGGGAGGAAACGAATGTCCGAAACGAAGAAACCTGTCTCACGCCGCTCGTTCCTGAAGACCGGCGGGCTTGCCGCCGGCGCTGCGGCAGGCGCGCTCGCCACGCCCGCCATCGTCTCCGCCCAGGAGACCATGACGCTGAAGATGCAATCCTCCTGGCCTTCCTCCGACATCTTCCAGGAGATGGCCAAGCAATATGCTGATCGCGTCGAGGCCATGTCCGGCGGGCGGCTGACGGTGGATCTGCTTCCCGCCGGCGCCGTCGTTCAGGCCTTCCAGGTGCAGGATGCGGTCGCCGACGGCGTTCTCGATGCCGCCCACACCGTGACCGCCTATTGGTACGGCAAGAACAAGGCCGCCTCGCTCTTCGGCACCGGCCCGGTCTTCGGCGCCGACGCCTCGCAGATTCTCGCCTGGATTCACTTCGGCGGCGGCAAGGAGCTCTATGCCGAGCTGGTTCAGGATATCCTCGGCCTCAACGTCGTCGGCTTCTTCGCCCTGCCGATGCCGACCCAGCCGCTCGGCTGGTTCAAGGACGAGATCACCTCCGCCGACCAGATGCAGGGGCTGAAGTACCGCACGGTCGGCCTGGCCACCGACATCATGCAGGGCATGGGCCTTTCCGTCACCCAGCTTCCCGGCGGCGAAATCGTTCCGGCGCTGGAACGTGGCGTCATCGAGGCTTTCGAGTTCAACAACCCGACCTCCGACCGTCGCTTCGGCGCCCAGGACGTGTCCAAGCACTACATGCTCGGCTCCTACCATCAGGCGGCGGAGTTCTTCGAGATCATCGTCAACAAGGATCTCTACGAATCCCTCGATTCCGATCTGCAGGCGATCCTGGAATACGCTGCCGAGGCGGCCAACACCGCCAATTACGGCCTTGCCATGGACCAGTACTCCAAGGACTTGCAGGCGCTGATGAGCGAGGACGGCGTCAACGTCCATCGCACGCCGCAAGCCATCATGGAGGCGCAGCTTGAATCCTGGGACACGGTGCTTCAGGACCTCACCCAGGACGCCTTCTTCAAGAAGGTGGTCGACAGCCAGAAGGAATGGTCCGAGCGGGTCGCCTTCTACAGCCTGATGAACCAGGCCGACTATAAGCTCGCCTACAACCACTACTTCCCGGGCAAGCTGGACAGCTGATCCACGGCACGAAGAGCGGCGCCTAGCCGCTCTTCACCCCCTTCAGGACAACTGGTTTTCTCATGGAAGCCTATATCCGCTTCGCCGATAAGGTCTCGACCTGGTTCGGCAAGGCTTTCGCATGGTCGATTCTCGTCATGAGCTTCGGCGTCGGCTACGAGGTCTTTGTGCGCTACGTGCTGCGCGATCCGACCGCCTGGGCCTTCGACATCTCCTACATGATGTATGGCGCGCTGTTCATGATGGGCGGCGCCTACACCCTGTCGCGCGACGGGCATGTGCGTGGCGACGTCGTCTACCGGCTGTGGAGGCCGCGCACGCAGGCCACCGTTGAGCTGGTGCTCTACTTCATCTTCTTCTTTCCCGGCATCCTCGCCCTCATCTTCGCCGGCTGGAAATACGCCTCGCGCTCGCTGGGCTATCTGGAAGTCAGCGTCATGAGCCCGGCCAACGTGCCGATCTTCCATTTCAAGCTCATCATCGTCGCCGCCGGGATTCTCCTCTTTCTCCAGGGCATCGCCCAGGTTTTCCGCTGCATTTTGTGCATTCGCACCGGCGCCTGGCCGCAGCGCGAGGAGGATGTGGAGGAATTGGAGACGCAGCTCATCAAGGAGCATGAGCGCGAAATCCTCCACCATGGCACCGAGGCGGTCGACATCGTTCTTCCGGCCAAGCAGAAGCGGCAGGATTTCAACCCGCCGGCCGATGACGACAAGGGCAGGCCGCGCGGCGGCGGCACGGACGAGCGCACATGACCGAGCCCCAGATCGCCGTCGCCATGCTCGGCATCTTCATCCTCATCATCATGCTGGGCTTTCCCATCGCCTTCACGCTGATGGCGCTCGGCGTGGCCTTCGGCTACTACGCCTATTTCGACGCGGACCGGCAATGGCGCGCCTTCGATCGGGCGGTCGCCGACGGTGCCGATCTCTTCACCCAGGTGGAGACCTGGATCGGCGGCTTTCTCAACAACCGCGTCTTCGATCTGTTCGTCAATCAGACCTATTCGGTCATGTCGAACGACGTCCTGACGGCGGTGCCGCTGTTCCTTTTCATGGGCTATATCGTGGAGCGGGCGAACATCGTCGACCGGCTGTTCTCCACGCTGCAGATCGCCGCCCGGCGCATTCCCGGCTCCATGGCCGTGGCCGCGCTCATCACCTGCGCGCTCTTTGCCACCGCCACCGGCATCGTCGGCGCGGTGGTCACGCTGATGGGCCTTCTCGCCTTCCCGGCGATGCTGAATGCCCGCTACAACACCAGCTTCGCCTCCGGCGTCATCTGCGCCGGCGGCACGCTCGGCATCCTCATCCCGCCCTCCATCATGCTCATCGTCTATGCGGCGACCTCGGGCGTCTCCATCGTGCGGCTTTATGCGGGCGCGCTTTTGCCGGGACTGCTGCTTGCCGGCCTTTATGTCGTCTACGTCATCGGCCGCGCCTGGCTCGACCCGAAGATCGCGCCGCGCCCGGAGCGCGAGGATGATCAGATCTCCGGCTTTGCCCTTCTGTGGCTTCTCATCACCTCCTTCTTTCCGCTCGCGGTTCTCATTCTGGCGGTTCTGGGGGCGATCCTCTTCGGCCTTGCCACGCCTTCCGAAGCGGCTGCGGTCGGCGCCCTGGGCGGGCTTCTTCTGGCCATCGCCTATCGTGCTCTCACCTGGCAGCGCCTGCAGGAATCGGTCTATCTCACCGTGCGCACCTCCGCGATGGTGTGCTGGCTCTTCGTCGGCTCGTGGATCTTCTCCTCCGTCTTCTCCTATCTCGGCGGCGAGAAGGTCATCACCGATTTCGTCACCAGCCTCGACATCTCCCCCATCGTCTTTCTGATCCTTGCCCAGATCATCATCTTCCTGCTGGGCTGGCCGCTGGAATGGTCGGAGATCATCATCATCTTCGTGCCGATCTTCCTGCCCCTCCTGCCGCATTTCGGCATCGATCCCTTGTTCTTCGGCATCCTGGTGGCGCTCAATCTGCAGACGTCGTTCTTGACGCCACCCATGGCCATGTCCGCCTATTACCTGAAGGGGATAGCGCCGCCCTTCGTGCAGCTGGTGGAGATCTTCAAGGGCTGCATGCCCTTCCTTTCCATGGTGATTCTGGCGATGGTGCTGGTTTATGTGTTCCCAGAGATCGTCTACTGGCTGCCCAACCTCGTCTACGGCCGCTAAGGAGCGAGCATGAAGGCCAGAAAGGCGCTCAGCGCCATTGAAACGCGTGACGCACTCGCCAGGGGCGAGGTCAGCGCCCTTTCCGTGGCGGACGCCTATCTTTCCCGCATCGCCGAGCGGGAAAGCGAGGTGCAGGCCTTCGCCTTCATCGATCCGGACTATGTGCGCGAGCAGGCGGAGCGGCTCGATACCTGGCGCAAGAGCGGCCGCCCGCTCGGGCGGCTCCACGGCCTGCCCGTCGCCGTCAAGGATATCATCGACACCGCCGACATGCCGACCGAGAACGGCACGAAGCTCGATGCCGGCAGGCGGCCGCGCCATGACGCCTTCGTCGTCTCGCGCCTCAGAGCCGAAGGCGCCGTCATCCTCGGCAAGGCGGTGACGACGGAGCTTGCCTATTTCGCGCCTTCCAAGACGAAGAACCCGCACGATCCGTCACGCACGCCGGGCGGCTCTTCCTCCGGCTCCGCGGCGGCGGTCGCCGCCGGCATGGCCCCGCTCGCCATCGGCACGCAGACCAACGGCTCCATGATCCGCCCGGCCTCCTATTGCGGCGTCGTCGGCTTCAAGCCGGGTCTCGGCGTCATCCCGCGCACCGGCGGGCTCACGCAGGCCGAATGCCTGGATACGCTCGGCGTCTTCGCGCGTTCCGTGCCCGATGCCGCGCTCCTGGCGGAGTTTTTGCAAGGCTACGATCCGGGCGATCCGCAGACACGTCCCCTCGCGCACGACCCGATGCTGGCGACCGCCCTCGCCAAGCCGCCGGTGAAACCGCAATTCGCCTTCGTCAGAACGCCGGTCTGGGATCAGGCGGCGCCCGACATGCAGGCGGCGCTTGAGGAGCTTGCCGCCCTGCTCGGCGAGCAATGCGACGAGGTTCCACTGCCGGAAACCTTCGCCAACGCCCATCCCGCCCATCGCCGGCTGATGCTCGCCGGCTTCGCGCGCAGCCTGCGTCCCTGGGCGGAGCGCGGCTGGGATCAGCTCAGCCCGCAAATGCGCGAGGCGATCGCCGAGGGGCGTCAGATCAAGGCCGTCGACTATCTCTCTGCGCTCGACTGGCGCAAGGTCTTCAATGCCGGCCTCGACGCCATCTTCGAGCGCTACGACGCCATCCTCACCCCCTCCGCTCCGGGCGAAGCCCCGCAGGGCCATGCCTCGACCGGCGATCCGGTCTTCAACACCATTTGGTCGCTGTGCGGGGTGCCGACGATCAGCCTGCCGCTCGCCGAGGGCGAGAACGGCATGCCGCTCGGCATTCAGCTGGTCGGCCCGCGCGGTCATGAAGGGCGTCTGTTGCGCACCGCGCGCTGGCTGATGGAGCGCCTTGCCCGGGAAAGCGCCGAGGAAGGGATTGCCGCATGACGGGCTGGATGGACAGGATCCTGGCTTTCATAGCCGTGGCGGGATTTACCCTCTTTCTGTTCATCACCGCCTATTGGGTTCGCCAGCCGGACCTCATCGCCGTGCTTGTCATCGTCGTGGCGATGGTCGTCTACGATTTCTGGGTTCATCCCTGGCGCATGCGCAAGGCGGCCGAAGATCGCGATCATGGAGCATCTGAGAAGAACGGCGGCTAGCCCAGTGCGCCTTGCGGCGGCTCTCCTTCTTCTGCTGTTTGGCAATCTCGCCCTCGCCGCTCCCCCGCAAGCCGATTGCCGCCTAGTCGCCGGCGAGGTGCTCTCCGGCGCCGTGGCTGAGGATTTCCGCACGATTGTCGCCGGCGAAGGGCGGTTTTCGCCCGCCGGCATCGCCCCGCCCTCCCTCCTGGCCCCAAACGAGACAGAGCTGCAAGACGCGGCGCTCGCCGCCTTACAAGCCTTTCTTTCCCGGGCCGGCCTGCAGGCCGAGCGCCTGTCGCAAAGGCCGGACCGGCACGGCCGTCACGCCGCCCTCATCGGCAGAAATGAGACACTCTTGCAGGAGTATTTGCTGCGCCAGGGGCTGGCGCTTGCCCTTCCCGCGGGTCTCGGCGACAAGAAACCGGCCTGCACGGCTCGCTTCTTCGCCGCCGAGGAGGAGGCGCGCGGGGCACGGCAGGGCCTGTGGGCAAGGGCGGAAATGGTCAGAAATGCTCACGCGCCGGACGCGCTTTCGTCACAATATGGACGTTACGTCATCGTGGCGGGAACGATCATCTCCGTTGGGAACCGGCCCTACCGTACCTATCTGAACTTCGGCCGAGACTGGTCGCATGACTTCACGGCGGAGATCGCCAGGGCTCAACGCGCCGCTTTCGGCGACGAGGCGGGCCTTGCCGCTCTTGCCGGCAGAACAGTGCGTCTGCGCGGCTTCCTGAAGAGGCGTGCGGGCCCGGTGCTTGAGTTGGAGGCACCCTGGCAACTGGAGGTGATTGCCGAGAAGGGCCCGCAAGGGGATGACTAGAAGGATGGCGAAGGAAGCCTTGATCTACAGGCCGGTTCGGCGCATGGGCCTTTCCATGCGCTCCGCCGTCTCGGCTTTTCTTCTCGCTGCCACCCTGGCGGGCTGTCAGCTGGCGCCTTCGGCCGCGCCGGCGCGCGTCGACCCCGTCGCTGCCCTGCCGAGCCTGCCCTCCACCGTCTCCCCGACCGAAAACGTCATCGGCGCGCGCGAGCATGCCCGCGTCATCGCCCAGTATGGCGGCACCTATTCCGACCCGGACGTGGAGCGCGAGACCGTCGGCATCGTCAAGCGCCTCGTCGCCGCTTCCGACGAGCCGGGGCGCTCCTACCGAGTGACCGTTCTCAATTCGCCGGTGGCCAACGCCTTCGCCCTGCCGGGCGGCTATCTCTATGTGACCCGCGGGCTTCTGGCGCTGGCCAACGATCGCTCCGAGCTGGCGGCGGTGCTCTCGCACGAGATCGCCCACGTCATCGCCAAGCACGCCCTGGAACGCGCCCAGCGGGTGGAGACCAGCGAATTGGTGGAGCGCGTCGCCACCGATGTCCTCTCCGATTCCCAGGCCGGGCAATCGGCGCGGCTGAAATCGCGCCGCACGCTCGCCCAGTTCTCCCAGGAGCAGGAAGTGGAGGCCGACCGGATCGGCATCCGCATCGCCGGCCGCGCCGGCTTCGATCCCTTTGCCGCCTCGCGCTTCCTCGACAAGCTGGAGCGCTATGCCGCCTTCCGCTCCGCCACGGGCCAGAAGGACGATGCGGCCAACTTCCTTTCCTCGCATCCGGCGGCGCTGGAGCGGCGGGCGATCGCCTTGCAGGCGGCGCGCCAGTTCGGAGCGCCCGGCATCGGCGAACAAGGGCGTATCCCCTATCTGCGCGCCATCGACGGCATCATCTACGGCGACGATCCTTCCGAGGGCTTCGTGCGCGGCCGCGAATTCCTGCATCCGCGGCTTGCCATCGCCTTCAAGGTCCCGCCGCGCTACCGGCTGGAGAATACGCGCGAGGCGGTCCTGGCCGCCGCCGGCCACGATACGGCGATGCGCTTCGACGGGGTGCGCCTGAAGGAGGATCAGAGCCCTGAGGCCTATCTTGCCTCCGGCTGGATCAACGGTCTGCAGGAGGGCACGATCGAGACGGCCGAGGTGAGCGGCATGCCTGCGGCGACCGCCAGCGCCGTTGCCGGCGACTGGAACTTCCGCATTGGCGCCATCCGTCTCGGCAGCTCAGCCTATCGCTTCATCTTCGCCGAGCGCGGCGGCGCCGGCGATATCGACGCGGCCCTCGCTCAGACGATGGCGAGCTTCCGCCGCCTCAGCCCCGCCGAGGTGGCGCGTCTGCGGCCCCTGCGCATCGACCTCATGATCACCGGTGAGAACGATACCGTCGCCAGCATCGCGTCGCGCATGAAGGGCGTGGAGCGCAAGGCGGAACTCTTCAGGCTCCTCAATGGCCTCGGCCCGAACGAGGCGCCGGGCGCCGGCAGGATGGTCAAGATCGTCACCGATTGACGATCTGATAACCATGCAAAGCGCTAAAGCGCCGCAAATCGGTCGAAGGCCGAGACCACCTGCCTGTAGACGTCGCGCTTGAAGGGGATGACCAGGTCGGGCGTGCGTTCCAGCCGCTCCCAGCGCCATTCCAGAAATTCCTGGGCGTGGCCTTCGCGCGGGCCGATATCGATCTCGCTCTCATCGCCCTCGAAGCGGAAGGCGAACCATTTCTGCGTCTGCCCGCGGTAGCGGCCTTTCCAGGCCGAGCGGCACAGCTCCTCCGGCAGGTCGTAGCACCACCACAGCGGCGATTCCGCCAGGACGGAGACGGAGCGGATGCCGGTCTCCTCCCAAAGCTCGCGCAACGCCGCCTCGCGCGCGGTCTCGCCCTTGTCCATCCCGCCCTGCGGCATCTGCCAGGCAAAGCCCTGGGCAACGCTTTCCTCGCCGCCCGTGCGGCGCCCGATGAAGACGAGGCCGCTCGGATTGAAGACGGCAAGGCCGACGCATGGACGATAGCCCTCCGGCGGCATGCCGAAGCCGTTGCGATGGATCATGACTGGCTTACTTCCTCTCCTCGGCCAGCGCGCTGACGGGAACGAATTCAACGCCGCGCGCCCGTGCCCCCGGCATCCAGGCGGCGATCGCCGCCACGGTCGAGGGGAAAGCGGGCGCCACGGCAACCACTCTCCCATTACGCCGGGCAAATATCTCCAGCTCGTTAAGGGCTTTTTCCACTTCGCCGGCGCTGCGCGCCTGATCGAGCCTCCGGTCGGCCGTGACGACGGGCGTGCCGAGCGAGGCGCCGATCCGTGCCGCGACGCTTTCCTCCGCGCTGCCGTCATCGACATAGAAGAGCCCACGCTCCCCCAGATGGGCGAGCAGCGAGCGCATGGCCTCGTCCTCGGCCGAGAAGCGGCCGCCCAGATAGTTCATGACGCCGGTATATGCACCGATACGGCTCAATATCCAGGCCAGGTTGTCGGCGTTGCGACCGCCTTCGGCGGAGACGAGAAGCGTTCGCTCTCCCGGATTGACGCTCGGATAGCCGAAAGGCTCCATCGGCGCCTGAATCAGCAGTTCGTGCCCTTCATCGCGCGCCATTTCCGCCCAGCGCTTCAGGCTCGCCCCGGTCGGTGCGAAGGCGAGCGTCACCGCCGGATCGAGGTCGCGCACGGCGCGTTGCGTGCCGGTCTGGCTGAGGCCGAGCCCGCCGACGATGATGGCGATGTTCGGGCGGTCCGGCGCAAGGCTGGCCGCCCGCGCATAGGCCTGCCGGGGCAAGGTGCCGTCCTCGCCGATACGCGGCAGCGGCCCATGGGCGGATGCCTCCAAGAGCTCAGGCAAAGGCCCGGAAGTGGCGCCTCCGGCCTGCCGCGGCGCCTGCTGCAGCATCGCCTGCATGCGCTGGAAATCGGTCTGCGGCTCGGCTGGATCGGGTGCCGCGCTGGCGTTCTCGCCCTCGCCTGCGATCCCGCTTGCGGCGCCTTCACCGCCCATCCTCCAGCCGGGCGCCTGAAGGGCGCGGGCACGCGCCGCCGCAATCGGATCGCCGATACTGCCGGTCGTCGCCGGGGCGTCTTCGCCCAGATGCGCCACGGCGACGGCGCGCCCGCCATCGGGATCGTCGACGAGCGCCGTCCACACCAGCCCGGTGACGAGGGCCCCGAAAGCAAGCGCAATGGGCGCGTAAACGAAGACGCCAAGCCGCCCTTTACGGGGCGGCCGCGTCTTGCGCTTCAATGGGGAATTGAGGTCGTCTGCCGCCATCAACCCCGCCGGATCGGCTTGGCAGGCGGGGCCTGTGCCCCGCCGAATCGCTTAGTTAGGTATACCCTGCGAGGGGTCCGGCGGGAACATGTTGTTGACCTGGATGCCGCGCAGAAGGTCGAGCGCGTATTGCAGCTGCTTGTCGTCCTCTTCCTCCGGCGGCACATAGGCGGAGGATGCCGAGACCTCGGTCTCATCGCCGTCTTCGCTGGAAAGATGCCCGCGCAGCTTGGCCTCGCCGGTCGTCTCTTCGCGGCCTTTCAGCTCCTCCGGCAGTTCCTGCGTCACCTCCACATCCGGCTCGATGCCCTTGGCCTGGATGGAGCGGCCGGAAGGCGTGTAGTAGCGCGCCGTGGTCAGGCGAATGGCGCCGTTGCGCCCCAGCGGGATGATGGTCTGCACCGATCCCTTGCCGAAGGAGCGCGTCCCGATCACCGTGGCGCGGCGATGGTCCTGCAAGGCACCGGCGACGATTTCAGAGGCCGAGGCGGAGCCGCCGTTGAGAAGCACGATCACCGGCTTGCCGCTCGCCTTGTCGCCGGAGCGGGCTGTGGCCCGCTGCACGTCGTCCGACTTGCGCCCGCGCGTGGAGACGATCTCGCCGCGGTCCAGGAAGGCATCGGAGACGGCGATCGCCTGGTCCAGAAGCCCGCCGGGATTGTTGCGAAGGTCGAGGATGTATCCCTTCAGCTCGTCTTCCGGGATCTCCTTGGAGATCTTGGCGAACGCATCGTCCAGCCCTTCGCTGGTCTGCTCGTTGAACTGGCTGATGCGGATATAGCCGACATCCTCGTGTGCCTTCTCGCGCACCGAGCGCACCTGGATGATATCGCGCACGATCTTGATCTTCACCGGCGCGTCGGCGCTCTCGCGGCGCACCGTCAGCGTGATCGGCGAGTTGACCGGGCCGCGCATCTTGTCGACCGCCTCGCGCAGCGACAGGCCGGCGATCGGCTCGTCGTCGAGATGGGTGATGACGTCGCCGGGCAGGATACCCGCCCGATCGGCCGGCGTGTCCTCGATCGGCGTCACCACCTTGACGAGATCGTCCTCCATGGTGACCTCGATGCCGAGGCCGCCGAACTCGCCGCGCGTCTGCACCTGCATGTCGCGGAAATCGTCCGGGTTCAGATAGCTGGAATGCGGGTCGAGCGAGGTGAGCATGCCGTCGATGGCCGATTCGATGAGATCGGCTTCCGCGGGCTCTTCGACGTAATCGGCCCGCACTCGCTCAAAGACGTCTCCGAACAGATTGAGTTGGCGATAGGTCTCGGACGACGCGGCGGTCGCCGAGCCGTTCTGCCCGACCTGAACCACGGCGCTCATGGCGAGCGCGCCGACGAGGGCGCCCGCGGCGACGAGACCCATTTTGCGCATCATCCTCGAACCTCTTGCTCTCCGCTCCGATCCCACCAGGGATCGGGATCGATCGAGTGACCGTCCTTACGGAACTCGACATATAAGATGGGCTGGGCCGAAGTGTGGTCAACATTGCCTATGCTTGCAAGGCGTTGAGCACCCATTGTCGCAACCGGCTCGCCCGTCAGTACAAACTGGCCAAGGGCGACGTCAATCTTCTCAAGGCCAGCCAGAACAATATGATACCCGCTGCCGACATTAAGGATCAAGACTTGCCCGTAGGTGCGGAAAGGACCCGCATAGACGACCCAGCCATCGGCGGGCGAGACCACGCGCGCCCCGTTGCGGGTGGCGATGGAGACGCCCTCGGCATGTGAGCCGAGCTCGTCGACCTCGCCGTAGCGGGTCAGCACGCTGCCGGCCGCCGGCAGCGGCAGAAGGCCGCGCGCCTTGGCGAACTCGATCGCCGGCGCCAGGCGCGAGGTGTCCTGAAGAGCGCGCTGTCTTTCCTCCGGCGTCTTTTCCCGCCGCGCTTCCTCGGCCCGGCGCGCTTCCTCCGCCGCCCGCGCCGCCGCCTCAACCTCCTCTTCCAGCGAGGCGATAAGGCCTTCCAGGCTCTCCGCGCTTTCCGCTAGCTCGGCCGCCTTGCCCTGCTCTGCCGCGAGCGCGGCCTCGGTGCGCTGATGCTCCGAGCGCTTCGATTCCACCAGGAGGTTGATGCGCGTCTGCTCCTCGCCGAGCGCCGCATATTGCCTCTTCAATTCCTCGTGCTCTTCCTCGATCCGGGCCTTCAGTTGGGTGAGCTCGGCAAGGTCGGCCGCGAGCGCTTCGGCCTCAACGCGGATATCCGGCAGGACGGCGCCGGCCAGGATGGAGCCGCGAATGGCCGCCAGCGCGTCCTCCGGGCGCGACAGGATCGGCGGCGGCGGCGTGCGGCCCATCCGCTGCAGGGCGCCCAGCACCTCCGCCAGCACTTCCCGGCGCGCCTCCAGCGAGCGGCGCAGGCCCTCCTCGTTGGCGATCAGCCGGTCAAGCCGGGTCTCCGCCTCCGCGATGCCGTTTTCCGCCCGCCTCAGCCGCTGGGCCGTGGCGATGAGCTCGCCGCTCAGCCGCGCCCGGTCGGCTTCCACCGCCTCGATTTCGCGGCGCAGCTGCTCCTGGCGCTTCTCTGAGACCAGGATGGAACGGCGCACCGCCTCCAGCTCCGCCTGCCGCGCCCTGGCGCGCGCCTCCGCGGAGGACGGTGCCGGCTCGGCGAGGCTCTCGCTGGCACCCCTCGCCTCTTCCGCCACATCGCTCTCGCTGGCGCCGGCACCCCCGATCGCCATCGCGGCGACGAGCGCCAGGCCGGCGAGATAGCTGACGAGACGGCGGGGCCGATGTGTTGCAACGTGATTCGTCACGGCTTCCACAATGCCAGTTGCGACCCTACCAAGGCCAAGTTTTTCTGCCGGGCCAGGCGACAGCGGCGACCTTCACTCCCGGTGGTAGGGATGCCCGGAAAGGATGGTCACAGCCCGATAGAGCTGCTCGGCGAGCATCACGCGGGCGATCTTATGCGGCCAGGTCATCCTCCCGAAGGCGATGCAGGCGGCCGCCTCTTGCCTCAGCGCCGCATCGAGCCCGTCGGGCCCGCCAATGACGAAGGCAAGGAGCTGGGCGCCTTCATCCGCCTGCCGGCCGATCAGGGCCGAGAACGCCTCCGAGGTGATGTCCTCGCCCGTCTCATCGAGAGCGACGAAGCCATGCGCGCCGATCAGCTTGCGCAGCGCCGCCGCTTCCTCTCGCTTGCGTTCGGCTGGGCGGTCGGCCCGCGATTCGGCGATCTCCTTCAGCTCCACGCCGGCGATGCCGACGCTTCTGTCGGCTTTGCGCACGCGTTCCAGATAGCGCGCCGCAAGTTCGCCCTCTGGGCCGGACTTCATCCGGCCCACCGCAAGGATCAGCAAGCGCATCGACAGCTAGCTGTTGGCGCGGCGCTCCGAATAAGGCTCCGCCGACCACATCTTCTCGATATTGTAGAAGTCGCGCACTTCCGGTCGGAAGACGTGGACGATCACGTCGCCGGTATCGATCAGGACCCAATCGCAATGCGGCAGCCCCTCCACCCGAGGGACGTTCTCGCCGCGCGCCTTCAGATCCTGGATCACCCGGTCGGCGATCGCACCCACATGCCGATGCGAGCGCCCGGAGGCGACCACCATGTGGTCCCCAAGGGCCGATTTGCCGGCAATGTCGATGGTGACGACATCCTCCGCCTTCGCGTCTTCGAGGCTGGCGAGGATCGTGTGCAGCTCATCCGCCGGAACCGGGCCGGCGCCTGCCTGAGCTGTCTGAGGCTGAAGCATGTGAATGCTCGCCTCCGCTTGGCTTGTAGTCAGGAGTAGAACCCTCTTTCCTTCCTAGCCGAATAAGGGAGCTTCCGAATCCTTCTGCAAAACTCCCAAGTGACCCAATGTCACGTGACAAACATAGAAACGCGACTGTGACAGTTTCAAGTCCATTCTGCCGGACATTTCGTCTTGCCGGCAAATGTGGCGCCAGCGCCACGCTGCCATCTTCATTCCGCGCCGATGCGCAACGCCGTCGACGAGGCGCCGGTACGCGGTCCGTCAAGCACGATATAGGCCGGCGGCACGCAATCGGCCAGCAAGGGCGCGAAGATGGTCGGCAAACGGTAGCGACGAAGGGCGACGGCGGCGCGGGAGGAAAGCAGCGCGGTGAGCGACTGAGGTCTCGGCACCACCGCGATCGGCACGGTGGCGGCGATCTCGTTCCAGTCTTCCCAGCGGTGGAAGCCCTGAAGATTGTCGCTGCCCATGATCCAGACGAAGCGCGTCGCCGGAAGCCGCGCCGTGAGGCGCGTGAGAAAGTCCGCCGTGTAGCGCAAACGCCAACGCGCCTCGATGCCGGTGATGAAGAAACGCGGATGCGCCGCCAGCTCGGCCGCCGCCCGCATGCGCTCTGAAAGCGGCTTCAGCCCTTGCGCCTCCTTCAGCGGATTGCCTGGCGTGACCAGCCACCAGACGGCATCGAGCTTCAGGCGATAGAGCGCCTTCAGGCTCGTCTGCCGGTGACCTTCATGCGGCGGATTGAAGGAGCCGCCGTAAAGGCCGATGCGCTGGCCCGCCCCGTGCGGGGGCAGGCCGGCAAAGACACGGCTCGACCTTGTGGCCTGGTTCAACCCTGCGCGCCTGCTGCCGTCACGTCCGGGTCTGTCCGGCGCCGTGGACGCAGTATTTGAAGCTCGTCAACTGCTCCACGCCCACCGGCCCGCGGGCATGCATGCGCCCCGTGGCAATGCCGATTTCCGCGCCCATGCCGAACTCCCCGCCATCGGCGAATTGCGTGGAGGCGTTGTGCAGCACGATGGCCGAATCGACGACCGACAGGAAGCGACGCGCCGCTTCTTCGTCGCTCGTGACGATCGCCTCGGTATGGCCGGAGCTGTAGCTGGCGATATGCTCCAACGCCTCTTCCAACCCGTCCACGACCTTCACCGCGATGATGGCGGCGAGATATTCCTTCGGCCAGTCCTCCTCGCTGGCCGGCACGGCGCCGGCAAAGCGGGCGACAACCTCCGCATCGCCGCGGATTTCGCAGCCGCCCTCGGCGAGCGCCGTCAGGATCGGCTGCAGATGCGTATCGACGACCGCCCGGTCGATGAGGAGCGTCTCGGCGGCGCCGCAAATGCCGGTGCGTCTGAGCTTGGAGTTGAGGACGACGTCCTTGGCCATCTCCAGATCGGCGCCTGCATGGATATAGACATGGCAGACGCCCTCCAGATGGGCGAAGACGGGCACGCGCGCCTCGTTCTGCACCCTTTCCACCAGCGAGCGGCCGCCGCGCGGCACGATGACGTCGACATTGCCGGAAAGGCCGGTGAGCATCTCGCCGACGGCCGCACGGTCGCGGGTAGGCACGCGCTGGATGGCGTCTTCCGGCAGGCCGGCCGCCCTCAGCCCCTCCACCAGGCAGGCGTGGATGGCGGCGGAACTTTCGGTGGAATCGGAGCCGCCGCGCAAAATCACGGCGTTGCCGGCCTTCAGGCACAGCGCGCCGGCATCGGCGGTGACGTTCGGCCGGCTCTCATAGATGACGCCGATGACGCCGAGCGGCGTCCTGACGCGCTCGATCGCAAGGCCGTTCGGCCGCGTCCAGGAGGCAGTGACGTCGCCGACGGGATCGGCAAGCTCTGCAATAGCCTCCACGCTTGCCGCGATCGCCTCCACCCGGCCCGCATCGAGCCGCAACCGGTCGAGCATCGCCGATGACAGGCCCTGCGCCTCGCCGCGCTGCATGTCGAGCGCGTTCGCCTCCAGGATCGGCTCCACGTTCCGGCGGATCGCCTCGGCCATGGCAAGGAGCGCCTTGAGCTTCGTCGCGGCGGAAGCGAGCGCCAACGGTCGCGCGGCCGCCCGGGCGCGGCGGCCGATCTCGGCCATCAGCGCGGCGGTGTCACCATCCGTCTTCAGCGCAACGACGCTCATCTTCCTCTCCATAGGCTTCCACTAGGTGATAGCGCGGGGCGCGCAGGCTCCACAAGGCCGCTCATGTCTTACGCCTCCCCCTTCGCCGGCTCGCGTAGCACCATGTCGTCGCGGTGCACCAGCGCCGGACGGCGGGTATAGCCGAGAATGGCGGCGATCTCCTTCGATTGCCGGCCGATGATCTGCGCCGCCTCCTCCGCGTCGTAAGCGACGATGCCGCGGCCGATCTCCCCGCCGGCGGGATCGAGAAGCATCACCGTATCGCCGCGCTGGAAGCGGCCGGAATGACCCGTGACACCTGCCGGCAGGAGCGAGCGGCCGGCACCCAGCGCCTTCACCGCGCCCGCATCGAGGAAGAGCGAGCCCTTCGGCTCCAGATGCCCGGCGATCCAGGCCTTGCGTGCCGAGGCGGGCGTCGTCTGCGGGCGGAAGAGCGTCGAGGGAGCGCCTTCGGCGACGCGCTTCAAGGGATTGAGATGGTGGCCGGAGGCGATCACCATCGCCGCGCCGGCGGCGACCGCGATCTTGCCGGCCTCGATCTTGGTGCGCATGCCCCCGCGCGACAACTCCGAGCCGGCATCGCCCGCCATCGCCTCGATCTCGGCGGTGATCTGCGGCACCTCGCGGATGAGCCTGGCGTCCTTCGCCTGCGCCGGCGGGGCCGAATAGAGCCCGTCGACATCGGAAAGGAGAACCAGGCAATCGGCGCCGACCATCGCCGCGACGCGCGCCGCCAGCCGGTCGTTGTCGCCGTAGCGGATCTCGTTGGTGGCCACCGTGTCGTTCTCGTTGATCACCGGCACGGCCTTGAGCGAAAGCAGCGTCGTCAAGGTGGCGCGGGCGTTGAGATAGCGCCGCCGCTCCTCCGTATCGCCGAGCGTCAAGAGCACCTGCGCGGCGTGGATGGAGCGCGCCTGCAAGACCTCCGCCCAGGCGCGCGACAGGCCGATCTGGCCGATGGCGGCGGCCGCCTGCGCCTCTTCCAGCTTCAGTTTTCTTCCCGCCAGGCCGAGCCGGGCACGCCCGAGCGCGATGGCGCCGGAGGAGACGACGAGGCAATCCGCCCCCGCCGCCGCCAGATCGGCGATGTCCGCGGCGAGCGAATCGAGCCATTCCCTCCTGACGTCGCCGCCGCGCTCGACAAGCAGCGAGGAGCCGACCTTGACGACAATCCGTCGGTAGCGCGCAAGCTTCGTCATCGCCGCCTCACGATAACGGGCTCCAGCCGCCCGCTTGGCTTTCCTCTTCCGTCTGCGTGCCGACCCGCCCGGGCAGAAGCTTCAGGCAGGCATCGAGCACCGCCTCCATCCCCGCTCCCGTCGCTGCGGAGGCCGCCAGAGGCACCTTGCCGGCGGCCTCGCCGAGCGCCTTCTTCGTTTCCGCCAGCTCCGCCTCGCTCACCAGATCGGTGCGCGAGAGGACGAGGATTTCCGGCTTTTCGGCAAGGCCGTGACCATAGGCGGCGAGCTCGGCGCGCACCGTCTCATAGGCGCTCGCCGCATCGCCGGTGACGTCGACGAGATGCACGAGCGCGCCGCAGCGCTCGATATGGCCGAGGAAGCGGTCGCCGATGCCCGCGCCCTCATGCGCGCCCTCGATGAGGCCGGGTATGTCGGCCAGCACGAAATCCCGCCCCTTGTGGCGCACCATGCCGAGATTGGGGTGAAGCGTGGTGAAGGGATAATCGGCGATCTTCGGCTTGGCCGCCGTCACGCGGGCAAGGAAGGTCGACTTGCCGGCATTGGGCAGGCCAACAAGGCCGATATCGGCGATCAGCTTCAGCCGCAGCCACACCCACATCTCCTGGCCCGGCAGCCCGGGATTGGCGCGTCTCGGGGCCTGGTTGACCGAGCTCTTGAAATGCGTGTTGCCGAAACCGCCATTGCCGCCGCCGGCGAGCTTCACCCGCGCGCCCAGCCGGTCGAGATCGGCAAGCAGTGTTTCCTTGTCCTCCGCATAGACCTGGGTGCCGACGGGCACCTTCAGGACGCTATCCTTGCCGCCGGCGCCGGTGCGGTTGCGCCCCATGCCGTGGCCGCCCTTCTCGGCCTTGAAATGCTGCTGATAGCGATAGTCGATGAGGGTGTTGAGCCCGTCCACGGCCTCCACCCAGACGTCGCCGCCGCGCCCGCCATCGCCGCCGTCGGGACCGCCGAACTCGATATATTTCTCTCGCCGGAAGGAGACGGCCCCAGGCCCGCCATCGCCGGAGCGGATATAGACCTTGGCCTCGTCGAGGAACTTCATACCAGCGCCTCCGGCGCGCCATGCCGTGCCAGAAACGCGGCGCGCGTCATCTGCATGTCGTCGACCTCCACCTCCGCATGCCGGGGCACGGCGTGCAGCAGGTAACCTCCGGCGCGGGAAAAGCCGAGCTTCTCCAACACCCGCCGCGAGGCCGGATTGTCGGTAAAGACGCCGGCGCCGAGCCGTTCCGGGAAGTCCTTGCCGGCAAAGCCGGGCTCAAGGAACGCGGCCGCGACGATGGCGTCGAGCGCCTCCGTGGCATAGCCGCGCCCCCAAAAGCGCCTGCCGATCCAATAGCCGAGCCTCGGCATGGCGCGCGGCGGCGCGCCCGAGCCGGGATGCTTGAAGGTGATCTCGCCGACCGGTCCTTCCTTCGCAAGGATGGCGAAATGGGTAAGCCCGGGCAATTGGTGCGGCAGGCCAGGATCGACGGAAAGCGGCCAGGGAACGTTGGCCAGCATGCGCACCACCTCAAAATCGTTCTTCAGCTCATGAAGCGCCGCCGCATGCTCCGGCGCCGTCGGCACCAGGACAAGACGTTCAGTTCGGATCTGAGGTTCTGCGGCGGACATGGATGGAGCACCGGAATCGAAAAGGGGAAGCAGTTGCCCGCTTCCCCTTTTCTGTCGTTTCGCTTGGATCGGCGGGAGGCCGCGCCAGGGCGGCTATTCGGCAGCCTCCTGCGGCGGCAGCACCGACACATAGGTGCGCCCTTTGAGGCCCTTATGGAACTCAACCTTGCCTTCCGTCAGCGCGAAGATCGTATGGTCCTTGCCGAGCCCGACATTCTGGCCCGGATGCCAGCGGGTGCCGCGCTGGCGCACGATGATGTTGCCGGCCAGAACGCTCTCGCCGCCGAACTTCTTCACGCCAAGGCGCCTGCCGGCGGTATCGCGACCGTTGCGGGAGGAGCCGCCTGCCTTTTTGTGCGCCATTTCTCGTTACTCCTTCGTCTCGTCGGCGAGCGCCTTGGCCTGACCGACCCAGTCCTCGCTCTCCGCCTTGCCCTTCAGCTTCAGCTCCTCGTCGAGGCGCTGAAGGTCGTCCTTGGAAAAGCCGGCGATCTGGTCGTAGCGGGTAACGCCGACCGCGTTCAGCTTCTTCTCCATCGCCGGCCCGACGCCGGGCAGCTTCTTCAAATCGTCCGCCGGACCCTCCGGGGCCTTGAACAGCGCACCGGCCTCTTCCGCCTTCGGTTCCGCCTTGGCGGAGGTTTCCGACGCCTTGGCCGCCTTCTTCTTCGGCGCAGCCTCTTCGGCGGCCGGCGCGGCAGCCTTCGGCGCCTCTTCCTTCTCCGCCTTCTTCGGCGCGGCCTTCTTGGCGGCGGACGGCTTCTTGCCGTCGGTCAGGATCTCGGTGACCCGCACCAGCGTATATTCCTGGCGGTGGCCGTTCTTGCGCCGCGAATTCTGCCGCCGGCGCTTCTTGAAGATGATGATCTTGCGGCCGCGCTTCTGCTCCACGATCTCCGCCGCGACCGACGCGCCGCTGACCAGCGGGGAGCCGATCTTCGGCTCGCCCTCGCCGCCGAGCATGAGCACGTCGTCGAAGGTGACGGTATCGCCCGCCTCGCCGGCGAGTCTTTCCACTTCAAGAACGCTTTCGGCGGCGACGCGGTATTGCTTGCCGCCGGTTCTGATGACTGCGAACATTGCTGCCTCGTGTTCGATCCCGCCCTGACGGCGCTTTAGGCCCCGCCGGATCGGCTTTTTGTTCAGTCTGACCGGTTGCTCCGAAGGCCCCTTAAAGGAGCTGAACGGAGAAAGGCGCGGGCTTGGCCCACGCCGGTTGCCCGCGAGATGGCCCATGATCTCGGCGAAGTCAAGGCCCTGCCCTGGTTAGGCCCTGCCCTGGTTAGGCCTTTCCCTTTCAGGACGCCAGCATCGCCTGTCTCGCCCGCTCGGCGAACTTCGCCGCAAGCGGCGCCACCTCGCGCGCGTTGTGGGCGGCGGCCGTCCCCGTCCTTGCCCGCTCGGCGATGCCCACGAAGATGACCGCGAAGCGAAAGAGCGCGAAGACGACGTGGAAGCGCCCGAGCGGCGAGGTCGGCGCCGCATGCGCGAAATAATGCGCCACGAACGCCTTCTCGCAAGGAATGCCGAGCGCCGCCAGGTCGAGCCCCAACAGGCCGCCATATTCCTCCGGCGCGCTGCGCCAGGCGATGCAGGCAAAGCCGAGATCCGCCAGGGGATGGCCGAGCGTCGCCAGCTCCCAGTCGAGGATGCCGATGACCTCCGCCCTTTGCGGATGGAACATGAGATTGCCGAGCCGGAAGTCGCCATGGGCGATGGCGCGCCGTTCCTCCTCGGGCGGCATGTTCTGCGCAAGCCATTGGCAAACCTCGTCGAGGGCGGCGATGCGCTCGCCCGGCGATTGCGCGTATTGCCGCGACCAGCGCCGGAACTGGCGCTCGAAGTAATTGCCGGGCGGACCGAAGTCGCCGAGCCCGAGCTCCGCCGGATCGACGGCGTGCAGCCGCGCCAGGGCTTCCGCCATGGCAAGATAGATGGCGCGCCGCGCCTCAGGGCTGAGCCCGGGAAGCGCGCAATCGTGGAACACCCGGCCTTCGAGCCGCCGCATCAGATAGAAGGGCGTGCCGAGGACCGAGCTGTCCTCGCACAGCGCCAAGACCTCCGGCACCGGGACATCCGTCGGCCCGAGCGCCTTCATCACCCGGAATTCGCGCTCGATCGCATGCGCGCCCGGCAGGATGTCGCCGACCGGCTTCTTGCGCAAAACCAGGCGGCGGCGGCCGAAATCGACGAAATAGGTGGGGTTCGACTGACCGCCGGCGACGCGTTCCACCTGCGTCTCGCCTGTCTTGTCGGCGAACAGCTCCTGCAGATAGGCGCGCAGCGCGGCGACATCGAAATCGATTGCCGCGCTTCGGCCCGCCCTCATGGCGCCCTCATGCGACATCCCAGGACCAGAAGCTGCGATCCTCCGCTTGCAGGAGCCGGTGCAGCACCATCTTGTGCACCTCGTCGGCGCCGTCGACCAGCCGCGCCTGCCGCGCATAGCGGTAGATCCATTCCAGCACCGTATCCTTGGAATAGCCGCGCGCGCCGTTGATCTGGATGGCGGTGTCGGCCGCCGCATGCAGGAGATTGGCGACATGGATCTTGGCCATCGAGACCTCCTTGCGGGCAAAGCCGCCGCGGTCGAGCTCCCAGGCCGCCTTCATCACCAGAAGCCGGCCGATCTCGATGCGGTAGGCGAGATCGCCGAGCATCATCTGCACGCTTTCCCGGTCGGCAAGACGCATGCCGAAGCCGTGCCGGCGCTCCGCATAGTCGCGGGCGATCTCCACGCAGCGCTTGGCAAGGCCGAGCCAGCGCATGCAATGGGTCAGGCGCGCCGGCCCGAGCCGCATCTGCGTCACCTTCAGCCCCCTGCCCTCCTCCAGCAGAACGTTTTCCGCCGGCACTTCCAGCCCCTCGAAGACCAGTTCGCAATGCCCGCCATGCTCCTCCGGCCCGAGGATTTCGATGCGCCGGTCGATCCGCCATCCCGGCTGGTCGGCATCGAAGAGGAAGGCCGTCAGCCCGCGGCGCGGATCCTCGGAGGTTCGTGCCACGACGATGAACCTTTCCGCCTCCGCCGCCCCGGTGGCGAACCATTTGCGGCCCGTAATGACATAGCTGTCGCCGCGCCTTTGCGCCGTCGTCTGCATCATGGATGGGTCGGAGCCGCCGCCCGGATGCGGCTCCGTCATGGCGAAGGAGGAGCGCGCCCTGCCCTCCATGACGGGCTTCAGCCACCACTCCTTCTGCGCCTTCGTGCCGGCCGCCTCCAGGAGCATCATGTTGCCGTCGTCGGGCGCGGCGCAATTGAAGGTGACCGGCCCGAAGATGGAGCGGTTCATCTCCTCGTAGCAGACCGCCATGCCGACCCGCCCGAGCCCCTGGCCGCCGTTTTCCGGCTTCAATTGCAGGCACCAGAGGCCCTCCGCGCGCGCTTTGGCGCGCAGCTCCTGCAAAAGGTCGCGGCGGATGTTCTCCTGCGCGTCGAAGGAGGCCCTGTCGGCCTCCAGCGGCAGGATGTGCTCCTCGACGAAGGCGGCGATGCGCGTGCGAAAATCCTCGATCCTGGAGGAGATGGTGAAGTCCATGTTCGTTTCCGCCCCGTCGCTGCGATGCCCGTTGCCCTATCGATAGCCGCGCCCTATCGATAGCCGCGCCCTATCGATAGCCGCGAGGTGGCCGTTTGCACAACGGCCGGGCGGCCGGCAAAGCTGCGGGAAAGCCGCGAACGAGCGCCGACCCCTTTTTTGCGGCGATGCCGCGCGCACGGGCGCGACGGGTGCACAGGGCCTTGTCAGCGGCGCCGGCGATGCGTAGATACGGCGCGCCTCGCGCCATTTACCCACGGAGGGGTGCCGGAGTGGTCGAACGGGGCGGTCTCGAAAACCGTTGTGCGCGTGAGCGTACCGTGGGTTCGAATCCCACCCCCTCCGCCACTCTGGAACATAAGTGCGAACGCCGTTCGCGGCCGTTCCTACTTTATGTTCTACCGCACGTTGCGGCTTCCGGACCCTGTTACCTTAAACTGTACCACCTCCGCCGCCTCAGCTCTTTGCAAGCCCGCCGAACTTCGCTTCGTAGGCTGACCTTAAGCTGCGACGATAGGGGCGATATCGTCTAAAGACTCTCCTGCGTCGCTGGCCATGTCGAGGTCGAAGCGCAATTGCAAATTGAGCCAAAACTCGGGCGTGGTGCGTAGAGCGCGCGCCAGACGCAGCGCAGTGTTCGGAGTTACGGCAGCCTGACCACGGATGAGTCGGGTGACGCGGTTGGTCGGCACGTGAATCGTGCGAGCTAGTTCCGATGCGCTCACGCCGAGTGGCTCAAGGAATTCCTTGTCGAGAATCTCCCCGGGATGGATAGGATCATAATTCGTCGTCATGTCGCGTTCGGGCCTCCTTGCCCAGCTCCGCGGGCCTCTTCCAGCCTAAGCAGGCTTGCCCATCGTGCGCGATGCCCTCGGAAGGGCTAGTGATAATCCACAATCTCCACTTCTTGCGGCCCCTCTTGCGTCCAGACAAAGCAAAGCCGCCATTGGTCGTTAATCCGAATGGAATGAGCTCCAGCCCTGTCCCCGCGCAGCGCCTCCAAACGATTGCCAGGGGGGCGCCGCAAATCGTCCAAGACGCCGGCGGCATCAAGCATCAGCAACTTACGCCTTGCTTGTCGCTCAATGGCACCGAATCGTCGCGAACGCTTACGCCTGAACAGCGCTTCGGTCTCGCGACAACTGAAGGACTGTATCATAGCGTCGGCGCATGACCCGTCTACAATGAGATCAATTACGCGTTACGTAATATGTAATGGCCATGGTGTCAATCCCCAACGCCCGGGCAATGATTGACAAAACTCGCCCGATCATAGCGCTATAGCGAGGGAATAGTTCGCGTTTTCATCGCGCGTTGCCCGCCATCACCATACGCGACCGGGATCGAACCGGCGCCTGACCTCGCCGACGACGGCTCCGTTCCTGCTGACGGCCCAGAACGCCGTGCTGGGCTCCTTCAGCGACGGCGCAGCTGTGGGTGCCGACCTCACTTGGCTGGCGACTGCCTGAGAATCTCGCCGCTCAGCGGGTGGACGTAGAGCTCAAGCTCGTTTCCGTTGGCCGCGGTGGCTTCAACCTCGTAGACGCTCTCCTCGGCGGCAACACAGGTCACCGTGAGGTCCCGGTTCATGATGAGCTTGGCGATCTTAGCCTTGCTCATCCATTCTGAGCGGGGGGCGTCGGTCCCCTTTGGCGCATCAGAGGACGCCAGGACGGGGCTGCTGACGAGAAGCGCGAGCGCAGCGGCGGCGACGAAGGGCTTGCACATGAGGGGGTCCTCCTTGAGGGCACGCGGCTGAAACTGCGGCGGTACAGGAGGTGCCGTGCCATAGCTGTGCTGACAGACGCCTGACCGATCCTGTCAGCGGGCTGTCAGGTCCGCGCGGTCCGGTGGCCACGCTTGCAGGCGGGGGCAGCCGTGAAGGTCGCCGTGAGAATTGCTGTCAGAAACGGATGGGGGTGGCGGTACCGAGCGAGCGCGACTGGGCGTGCGTCGTCATTGTGCGGAGCCGCTACCGGGCAGGCCCGAAACCCGGACCACCGCGACTTCGCCGTTATAGGTTCCAAACACCAATTGTGCGGGGTCGGCGGTCGGTGTGACGAACGGGCGGGTGCGGAAGGGCAGGTCGAGCGTTGCCACCTCGCGTCCCCCCGCCCGTTCCAGCACATGCAACCGGGAGTTCATGTCCAGGACCCACAACCACGGACCGGAAGCCCGGATCTCGGCCATGATGGCGCTCCAATCGGTGCCGCCGTCGGCCCCGAAACGATGCGTGCGGGTGCGCCAGCGGCGCTCACCCGTGCGAGCGTCGAGGCCGATCACCCAGCCGGTGGGCGACCAGAAATAGACGTCGCCGTCGTAGACGAGCTGGCTGTTGACGAAGTTGCCGGCGTCGAAGCGCCAAAGGATAGCCCCGTCGGCGGGATCCAGGCCGAAAACCTCGTCCTCGTAGCCACCGGCAACCAGAACGCCGCCATCGGCCGTCACCGCCATCTGCCGCAGATACTGCCAGTTCGCGGCGCGGTCGACGGACCACCGCACCCGGCCCGTCGCAGCCTCAAGCGCTGTCAGGCGACCGTCGCCGGCGCCCACATACAAGGTGCCCGCCCGTGCCGTGGGAGCGTAGTGGATCTTGGCTCCGCCCTCGATGGAATGGCGCCACAGAGATGTGCCGTCGGCCATGGAAAACGATGCCAGGTCCGGCCCGTCGCCGAGATACAGCCGGCCCTCGTCGACAAGGGGCGCCCCGAAGGCCTCGCGCGGCGCCGCCTGCCATGCGAGGCTGCCGTCCGCCGCGTCCAGGACGGAAAGTCCCTTTCGACCGACAATCGCAACGCGGTCCCGGCCCAGGCGCGGCGCGAAGTGCGCGGCGGTCGGAAGGGCCCTGCGCCAGGCTCGGGTGCCGTCGAGCTTCCAGGCTTCCGCCGCCGCCTCGCCGGCGAGAAGAACCCGGCCATCTTGGAACGCCGCCGGCGCCAGCGTCCTGTTGTCGGTCGTCCCGCGCCACGCCACCGTGAGCGCTGAGGCCCCGCTCGCCGCCCGCGCCGCACCGCGGCCGGAAAAGCCGCTCGCGCCGAGGGCGGCAAGACCCCAGAGGACGGCCCGGCGGGAGGGGCGACATGCGCCACCCCTCCCCGCGCAGATCACCCGGCGGCTCAGTCGCAACTCGCCCCCTGGTCGATCCATTGCATCATGATCTGGATGTTCGGATGGTCGCGGTTCTCGCTCGGCTCGATCCCGGCCGGCATGCGGTTCTCCGTCAGGCGCTGGTAAAGGCGAGACGCCGCTGCGTCGCCCGGAACCACGATCGGCACGGGCGGCAATCCCTCCTCGGCTTTGGCGACGGAATCGGCGCCCAGCATGATGCCCTCGTAGCTTGTCAGATCCAGCTCGTGGAAGCTGGGGGGTTCCTGGTTGGAAAGGTGGCATTCCGTACAGGCCAGCAAGCCGCCGAAGGCCCGCGGATCCTCGAACAGGGGAAGCACCTCCTGCTGGAAGAACTCGTCATTGTTGGCGCCGTCGTCGATCCAGGTCTCGATGGCGCGGATGTGGGAGGTGTCGGTCGGCGCGTCGAACGCCACGCCATACGGCATGCGGTTGTCGCGCAGGCGCCGCTGCAACAGGCTTTCCGCGGCGTTGCCGGGCTCGAAAAGAGGCCGTGCCGGCGGCTCGGTGGAGCCGGTCTTGATGCCCTCGCACGTGGTCAGGTCCAGGCCCCGGTAGCTGTGCTCCGGATCGCTTGAAGAGTGGCAGACGACGCAGGCCGCGCCCTCACCGAAGGCGTTGGGGATGCGCATCAGCGTAGCGATGTAGTCGTAGGGGATGGCGATGTCGCGGTTCTGCACCAGCTTGGCCACGGCTGCCTCAAGGCTGCTGGCATAGGCCGGCTCGCTATCCAGCTTCTGGTAGTAGGCTTCAAGGCCGGTCAGGGGATTGCTGGATTGGTCTTCTTCGTCTTCGTCTTCGTCTTCGTCTTCGTCTTCGTCGCCTTCGTCGTTTTCTTCATCGTCGTCGGCTTCAGTGGCGGGCGACATCCCCGTCGTGGTGTTGGATTGGTCTGCCTCGCCGTCCTCCTGGGCAAAGGCGGGCAAAATCCCCGCCATACCGATGCCGAGGGCGCCAATCACCGCCAGCGCCAGCAGGGCGCGCATTGGCCGTGTCCAGTTCGCGTCAGGAAAGAGACGTATCATGGTAAGCTTCCTCCCAGTTCGTGTTCGTCTTCGTCACGGCCAGGAGTGCTCTGTCACCCGCCTAGCATGGCGGCGGATGCTCAAGTCGCTACGTCGCGGTTCCCTAACGTCGCAACGCTGCGATTACTTGGAAAGCGTATGCTTCCCGCCCCCGGACTCGTTACTTAGATCGTGCTCTTGTTATATGTCCCCTCCATTGAGGAGGGAGATCGTGTTTTGGCTGCCAAAACGGATTGCCCATAGTAAAAAATTGCGTTTGTTTCCAGCTTGTAGAAGTTGATTAATCGCTTTGGACGCTTCGTTTTTGCTGCGTCGGTCGATCGGGCGGTCCGGTTTCTTCGCCTCCCAAATCGTCGTCAAGCCAAGGCTCGCTTCCCTCAAGCCGCGGCTCGATCCCCCAACTGGATGGCTGGTTTTCGCTCAGGCGGCGGCAATCTTCTTCTTGGGATCGAAGAACGGCCGCTCCACAACGACCGCCGGCGCAGACCCGGACGGCAGCTCCACATCGACTTGCGTACCCAGCTCGGCAAGGCTCGGCGAGACCATGGCCAGCGCGATGTTTTGTTTCAGCCGCGGTGAATGGACGGCCGATGTGACCTTGCCGACGACGGCTCCGTTCTTGCTGACGGCCCAGAACGTCGCATTGGGCTCCTTCAGCGGCGGCGCCTCAATGTGCAGGCCGACTTGTCGGCGACTGACCCCGTTCTCGCGAATACGGCGCAGCGCTGCTTTTCCGATGAAGTCGGCCGGCATCTCCAGATCGACCAGTCTGTCGAAGCCCAGCTCGAACGGGTTCGTGTGGATGTCTGCGTCGGCGTGGTAGGAGAGCATGGCGCCCTCCACGCGCCGAATGGTCGAGGTGTGGCCGGGCTTCAGACCCAACGGCGTCCCGGCCGCCATGATCCGCTCCCAAAGCTCGTCGCCTCTCGATCCGTCCCGCAGATACAGCTCGTAGCCGAGCTCGCTGGACCAGCCCGTGCGCGAGATGAGGAGCGGAATGCCGGCAAGCTCCGCCTCGCGCAGCCAGTAGTAGCGCAGCTCCGCGATGCCTTCGCCGAACAGGGCCTCCATCACCTTTCCCGATTTCGGGCCCTGCAACTGCAGCGGCGAAACGTCCGGCTCGCGGATCGTGACATCCATGCCGGAATGTACGGCCACGCCCTGCGCCCAGAGCAGGATGTCGCTGTCGGAAAGCGATATCCAGAAGTGGTCTTCCCCGAGCCGCAGCAGCACCGGATCGTTCAAGATACCGCCGTCGGCATTGGTGATCAGGATGTATTTGCACTGCCCGACGGCCATCTTCGACAGATTGCGGGGCGTCAGCATCTGCACGAATTCCGCGGCGTCCGGTCCGGTGATTTCGACCTGCCTCTCAACCGCGACGTCGCACAGGATCGCGTCGTTCACGAGGTTCCAGAAGTTCTGCTCCGGATCGCCGAAGTCACGCGGAATATACATATGGTTGTAGACGGAGAACGCCTTGGCGCCCCAGCGTATGGTCGCGTCGAAATACGGAGACCTTCGGATCTGGGTGCCAAAGCCGATGGCTGCCTGGGTCATCTTCTGCCCCTTTGTCGACGAACGGCCGAGCGTCCTCGCTGCCAATTCCCGTGTCCTGGCAACGCATCAAGCCGGCACCTTCCGCGTTTTTTGCCCGACCGGTCAAACGTTGCCCGCCTTGCATGGTTTGATGACGTCTTTCTGCTAGGGCGCACGCTTTGCCCCGAGAAAGGACTTTAGAGCGGCTTGCGGGATGTAGAAGTGCCGGTCCCCGATCGGGCGCAGCGGCAATCCGACCTCGGCAGCGCCCCTAGAGAGCGCACGCTCGCCGCACTCCCGCTCGCTCGGGGCAGGCGTGCTGCCAAGGGCTCGCGGCGGTAGCGGTCGGCGTCGTCATTTGATATTCGCTCCTCGGCCCAGCGGCGCAAAATGAGTGGCGGGCGTCCTACGCTCCTGGGTAACGACGGGGCTGACCGGTTAAGGGGGGAACGCTGTTGCGGCTCAGTTTTTGCCTGGCCAAATGCCGGCGCGCCTTCGCCTTGGATGTCGCGCCCGTGCGGGTTGCTTTCGCTGCCTCGGCCGAGCAGGCCCCGGAGCGCAGTCATTCAGATGCCGATCATGAGTGCGCCCGCGCCCGGTGGACATCACGTCGCCGCGACGCAGACGAACGTCCGGGGATGCTTCTTTCGCGCCCCCCAAGAGCGAGGCCGACCCAAGGCCACGGCCGATACGAGGCCAAAAGGATTTGACGCCAAGGCGCCCGGCGACGCGGCGGCGAATGGCTGGACGGTCGTCGACATGGCGAAGGACTGGAAGATAGTGTGGCCTGACGGCAACTACTGGAAGTTTAAAATACATGAATATTGATATGAGCATGACTTCACTTGCGAAAATTCGGAATCGATTTCATCGTCAATCTGTCCGGAACAAGTTTCGGGAGGAAGAAGACGTTATGCGCTCCAGACTTACCGCGATCTCCCTCATCGCTTGCTCGCTCGCGCTTGTCGGCGCCGAAGCCAGAGCGCAGGACGAAAACGTGGACCTCGCCAAGCAGCTGGCGAACCCGGTCTCCTCGCTGATCTCCGTCCCCTTCCAGTTCAACTATGACACCGGATACGGGCCCGCCGACGGGGACAGAGCCTTCGTCAACATCCAGCCGGTGATCCCGTTCTCGCTCAACGAGAGCTGGAACGTCATCTCGCGAACGATCACGCCCGTCATCTTGCAGGATGACATCGCCGGCGCCTCCGGAACGCAGTTCGGGGTCGGCGACGTCACGCAAAGCCTGTTCTTCTCGCCGAGCGCGCCATTGGAAACGGGCCTTGGCAACATCACCTGGGGCGTCGGCCCGGTGATCGGCCTTCCGACCGGCACCGACGAGCTCCTCGGCACGGGCAAGCTCAGTGTCGGACCGACGGGCGTCGTCCTCGCCCAGGCGGGGCCGTGGACCTACGGCGCGCTCGCCAACCACCTATGGTCGCTCGCCGGTCCCAACGGGCGGGCCGATGTGAGCGCCACTTTTCTGCAGCCCTTCATCTCCTACACGACGCCGAGCGCCTGGACCTTCTCGCTCAACTCCGAATCCACGTACAATTGGGAAACGGAAGACTGGGCGATCCCGGTCAACCTTGTGGTCTCCAAGCTGACGTCGATCGGGGCTCAGAAGGTGCAGTTCCAGCTCGGCGCCCGCTACTGGGTCGAAAGCCCGAGCAGCGGGCCGGATGGTTTCGGCGCGCGGGCCGGCGCCGTCTTTCTCTTCCCGCGCTAGCCACCGGACCGCTTTCAGTCGCCTCTGCCGAACCAAGGCCCGGAGAAGGTTGCGCGAAAACTCTCCCCGATAGGCGTTGACGCCACCGTCGTGGCTTGCTTCTACGCACCATAGGTTGGCCAAGGGCCGCATCGACTGACCGGCCCCTGCCCTCCCGACCGCGCCTTGCAATCCCTTGATGCGACACATGCTGGAACTGAGCCATCTGATCGAAAGCCGCCAGGCATGGCTGGTGGAGCGCACGCTGCACTACGCCAAACGCCACGGCTATGCCGCGCTCAGCTCCACCTTGCTGCGACCGTGGCAAGTCTCCGTCCAGGGCCTGTCGGAGCCGATGGTCGTGCTCATCGAGCGGGGCGAATGGCCTCCCGTCGTCTCGCGCACCGCCGATCCCGCGGCGAACCCCTTCCGTCGATTCGCCGTAGCCGAAGCGGCCGCCCATCACGATCGGGGCATCCCGATTTCCCAGTTCGTCGGTCTGCTGAAGCACTATCGCGCCGCTTTTCACGACCTCCTGGAGGAGCAAGGGGCGGTGCCGGCGGCGCGTCGGCGCTACGCGCGCTTCATCGATGCCTGCTTCGATGCCGCCGAAATAGCCTTCCTTTCCGTCTGGGAGGAGGTGACACCCACCCAGGCTCTGCGCCGCTCCGCCGAGGTGAACCGCATCCTGACGCGCGAGAAGAACCGCTATCTGACGATCTTCGAGAGTCTCAACGAACCGGTGATCCTGCTGGACGAGGCCGGGCATCCGATCAACAGCAATCACGCCGCCGGCCAGCTTTTTGACGCCGGCGCCATACCTGGCCGCGGCTATTACGCCGACGGTCAGGGCCAGCCCTTCGAGCGACAGATCGCCGACCTGCTCGCAAAGACCGGCGGCGATGCGGAGACCGAGATCCGCATTGAGACACGGCGCGGCCGACGCGATTTCCACGTGCGAACGCAGCGCATGCTCGATGTCAGCGAGAAGTTTGCCGGTTGGGTCGTCATCCTCTCCGACATCACCGAGATCCGCGCGGCCGAGCGTGCCGCCGACGCGGCCAACCATGCCAAGTCGGCTTTCCTGGCCACGATGAGCCATGAGGTGCGCACGCCGATCAACGGCTTGCTCGGTCTGACGGAGCTTCTGCAGGCCACCGAGCTCGACGCCCGCCAGCTACAGCTCGTAGAGGGACTGCAAACCTCCGGCGAGGTGTTGATGGACCTCGTGGAGGACGTGCTCGACTATACGCGCCTGGAATCCGGTGCGCTGGTGTCGGACGTTTGCGATGTCGTCCCGCGGCAGCTTGTCGACCAGATCGCCGCGGTTTTCGAAGGCCAGTGCCGGCGAAAGGGCATCCGCCTCCACACGCAGATCGCGTCGGACTGCCCAGCCGTCACCAGGGTCGATCAGGCCAAGCTCCGCCGCATTCTTCTCAATCTGACCGGCAATGCCGTCAAGTTCACCGACAAGGGAACGGTGCGGCTCTCCGTGCGGCCCAGCCGGCGCGGGCTGTGCTTCTCCGTCGCCGATACCGGGCCGGGCATTCCCGCCGGCATGCGCGATCGCATCTTCGAGCCCTTCGTTCAGCACGCCGACGCGCATCGCAGCCATCCGGGTGGCACCGGGCTCGGCCTGGCCATTTGCCGAAGGCTGGCCGAAAGCCTCGGCGCACGACTGGACCTTGAAGCGGGGCCGGAAGGCGGCTCCGTTTTCACGCTCGACTGTCCGGTCGAAGCCGCCGGCGGCGAGGCCATGCCGGGCCGCGCCGCCAGCTTGAGATCGAGGCGCGCAGCATTGCCGCCGGCGCACATCCTTCTAGTGGAGGACAACGCCGTCAACGCTCTGGTCTACGAGGGACTTCTGTCCGCCGACGGCCACGCCGTCGATCGTGTCGAGACCGCCGAAGCGGGCCTTGAGCGGCTGGAGCGGACCGCCTACGACCTGGTGGTGATGGATGTCCGCATGGCGGGCATGAGCGGGCTTGAGGCCGTCCGGCGCATTCGCGCCGGCACGGCTCTAAGGTTGCGTCAAACCCCGATCGTGCTGACCACCGCCGACGGCCGCGAAGAAGCGGCGCGCGCCGCCGCCGAGGCGGGCGCGAACGCATTCTTGGCCAAGCCCTTCACTTCCGAGGCACTTCGCGCGGCCATGCGCGCCGCCATGGAAGGCGGCCCGGCGCCGATCGCTTCGCCAGCCGCGCCGGGCGCTGTTGTGTCCGTGCTCGATATCAAGGTCATGGATGGCCACCGTGCCGCCTTGGGCAAGAGCGGCGCGAACCGGCTCATGAACGCCTTTCTGGGCGAGCGCAGCCGGTATTGCGCGGCGCTGAAGGAGGTGACGAGGACAAACGACGCACAGACCCTTGCCCGTGTCGCCCACGGCATACGCGGCGGCGCCTCCATCATCGGGCTGACGCGCCTTGCCGAGGCCGCGGGCAAGGCGGAGCAGGCGGCGGGCCGATCGCCACTGCCGGCGGAGCTTCACGCCATGGTGGCGGAACTGCGCCGGGAGATTGACGACGCCTGCCAAGCCTTGCGCCGCCTGGTGGCCGAACAGCCCGGCTCCGACGTGACCGAGCGGGCGTGAGCCAGTCCAGGCCGTCGCGCTCTAAGCGTGTCAGTCGGCGACGAACATGTAGCCCACGCCGTGTATGGTGATGAGCCGCCTGGGATCCTTGGGATCGTCCTCGATCTTCCGCCTTAGGCGTCCCACCAGGACGTCGATGGTTCGGTCGAACGGCGCCGCATCGCGATGGCTGACATGGTCCAGCAGGATATCGCGGGTCATCGCGCGTCCGGCATTGTTGGCCAAGAGGTCGAGCAGATCGAATTCGGCGCGCGTCAGCGCCTTATCCTCCCCGGAACTGGCCGTGAGCCGGCGCGACCTGCGGTCGAGCGTCCAGTCGCCGAATCGGAGGCTTCTTTCGCCGACGCCGGCCTCACGCGCGGCGCGGGTGAGCCGGATGACGTTCTTGGCTCGGGCCAGCAATTCGCGCGGATTGAACGGCTTGGTCACATAGTCGTTGGCGCCCAGTTCGAGCCCCAGGACGCAATCGATGCTCTCCTTGCGGGCTGTCACGATGATCACCGCGACCTCGGAGTTGCGGCGTAGCTCGCGCAACAGCGCGAACCCGTCCTCGCCCGGAAGCGAGATGTCGAGCATGATGAGGTCGATCGGCGAGCGGTCCAACGCCTTCCACATGGTCTCGCCGTCCTCCGCCTCGCTGACGCGGTAGCCGGCCGATTGGAAATACGACAGGACCGCGGTGCGAGCGACGGGATCATCCTCCACGACAAGGATGTGATGCTGCTCCGCCAATCGCCTAACCCTCTGCGCCCCCGCGACGTTTGCAGTCGGTTTACATAGTTTTGCATCCCGTTCAATGGCGGCGAGAAGCCAGTTTACATCGCCGCCGTAAACCCTCCCTGACACTCGTTTGATCAGAAGGAAGAGCCCTCAATGCGTCAACTTTGGGCGTGGTTCTGGCGGCCGAGCACGACGATCGGGCTCGGCGTGCTCCTGGTGCTGGGCGGGTTCGGCGGCATCATTTTCTGGGGCGGTTTCAACACCGCGATGGAAGCCACCAACACGACGGAGTTCTGCATCACCTGCCACGAGATGCAGGACAACGTCTATCAGGAATACAAGCAAACCGTACACTACAAGAACGCTTCCGGTGTGCGCGCCGGCTGTTCCGATTGCCACGTGCCGGACCCGTGGGTGCACAAGACCGTTCGCAAGATCTACGCCACGCGCGAGCTCTACCACCACTTCGCCGGGACCATCGACACACCCGAGAAGTTCGAAGCCCATCGTGCCGAACTCGCCCAGCGCGTCTGGGCCGCGATGGAGGCGAGCGATTCGCGCGAATGCCGCAACTGCCACTCCTTCGAGGCGATGGATTTCTCCAAGCAGTCGGCGGAGGCCGCAAAGCAGATGCAGCAGGCGCATACCCAAGGCGAGACCTGCATCTCCTGCCACAAGGGCATCGCGCACAAGATGCCGGACCTGTCGACGGGCTACAAGAAGGCCTGGGAAGACATCGTTGCGCTGGCCGCGGCCGCCCCTTCGGAGGCGGGCACCGTCTACACCATCGCCACGCTGCCGGCCTTTATGACGGCCGAGGATGCCGCCGAAGGCGGACGCGGCGCCGGCTCGTTGCTGCCGGCAACCGGCCTGGAGGTGCTGGAACGCGGCGATGAGGCGCTCAAGGTGCGGCTGAACGGCTGGCAGCAGGACGGCGCGGATCGCGTCATCTACGCCCTCAAGGGCCGCCGGATATTCCAGGGCGCCTTCCGCCCGGATGCCGTCGAGGCGATAGAGCGGCACGACACGATCGTCGACGAGGACACGGACCTGACCTGGCATCGCGTCAGCCTGGATCTCTACGTCCAGCCCGGCGGGCTGATCGCCGACCGTCAGCGTCTTTGGGACTATGCCGGCGAAATGCACGTCGCAAGCTGCTCCACCTGCCACTCCCTGCACGAGCCGGAGGGCCATCTCGCCAATCAGTGGATCGGCGTGCTCGATTCCATGGAGCGCTTCATCACCCTCGACAAGGATCAGACGCGCATGCTGCAGAAATACCTGCAGATGCATGCGAGCGACGTGGTGGAGGAGGTCAGCCATGACGGCTGACCTCACTCCCTTGGCCGCCCCTTCCCCGGCCACGGCTTCCCCGGCCACGGCTGGCCCGGCCGCGGCTGGGCCGGCCGCGCGGGCCGCCGCCTATCGCTGGCTCGCCGGCCTTTTTGCCTGCGAGCCCTCGCCCGAAGCGCTCTGCGCCTATGGCAGCCGCGAGGGCGCGGAGCTCCTCGCCGCCTTGGGGGCGCTTCCCGGCCTTGCCCCCTTGGCCGAGGCTCTCGCCCGCCTGGCCTCGGCGGATCGCGAACCTGTGGCCACGGCGCGTGATCTCGCCGGCGAGTTCGCCCATCTGTTCCACGGCGTGGGCGGGCGTCGAAGCGCCCCGCCCTGCGCCTCCTTTTACCTGAATGCATCCGGCCGGATGATGCAGGCGCAAGCCGGCGCGATTGAGAAGGAGCTGCAACGGCTCGGTCTCACCCTGGCGGCGGACCTGCACGAGCCGCCGGACCACATCGCCGTGGCGCTCTCCGTCATGGCGCATCTGGTGGAGACCCATGGCGAAGACGCGCAGGCCGACTTCCTGGCGCGCCACATCGCGCCGTGGATCGACGCCTTCGCCGCGCGCTGTGCCCAATCCCCGCGCGCGGCCTTCTACGCCACCGCCGCCGGCGGCGCGGCCGCATTCTGCACCGCCGATCTGACGCGGCTGCGTGCAGCCGAGACCGAAGATCGCCGGCACTGAACCGATTCAGTCCAAGTTGAAAGAGGACGAAGATGAGCACATCGACACCCACAAGACGCACCAATGGAATGACCCGGCGTCGTTTCTTGGAGACCGGCACGGCCGCGGCCGCGCTCGGCGCGCTTTTCCCCACCATTCTCACCTCGGGCACGGCGCGCGCGCAGGCCTCCGGCGAGGTGCTGAGCGGCTCCCATTGGGGCGCTTTCCGGGCCACGGTGGAAGACGGTCGCTGGACCGCCATCCGCGGCTGGGAGCGTGATCCCTTCCCCAGCCACCAGCTGGAGGGCGTGCTTGACTCCGTCTATTCCCCGACCCGGATCAAATACCCGATGGTGCGCCGCGCCTATCTGGAGAACGGTCCCGGCGCCGCCCCGGAGACGCGCGGGCGCGATGATTTCGTGCGCGTCAGCTGGGACGAAGCGCTTGAGCTGATCGTCAAGGAAATCAAGCGTGTGGGCGAGGAACACGGTCCCACCGGCATCTTCGCGGGCTCCTATGGCTGGAAGAGCCCGGGCAAGCTGCACAATTGCCAGAGCCTGATGCGGCGCATGTTCAACGTCGCGGGCATCGGCTACGTCAACAGCTCCGGCGACTATTCCACCGGGGCGAGCCAGATCATCATGCCGCACGTCGTCGGCCGGCTGGAGGTCTACGAGCAGCAGACGGCATGGCCCGTCGTCGCCGAACACACCGACCTGCTGGTGTTCTGGGGCGCCGATCCGGTGGTCACCAACCAGATCGGCTGGCTCATTCCCGATCATGGCGCCTATGAGGGCCTGCAGGCCTTCAAGGAAACCGGCAAGCCCGTTATCTTCATCGATCCGGTTCGCACGGAGAGCTGCGAGTTCTTCGGCGACAAGGCCGAATGGATCGCGCCGCGGCCGCAGACCGACGTGGCCATCATGCTCGGCATGGCCCACACGCTCTACGAGGAGGGCCTGCACGACCAGGACTTCCTCGACGAATACACCTCCGGCTTCGATCGCTTCCTGCCCTATCTGACCGGCGAGAGCGACGGCACGCCCAAGACCGCGGACTGGGCGGCCGAGATCAGCGGGCTGGATGCGCAGACCATCCGCGACCTCGCCCGCCGTTTCGCCCAGAGCCGCACCATGCTCGCCAGCGGCTGGTCGCTGCAGCGCCAGCATGGCGGCGAGCAGCGTCACTGGATGCTGGTGACGCTGGCGGCGATGCTCGGCCAGATCGGCCTTCCGGGCGGCGGCTTCGGTCTGTCCTACCACTATTCCAACGGCGGCTCGCCAGCGGCGGACGGCCCCGTCCTTCCGGGCATTTCCGACGGCGGCAAGGCGGTGGAGGGCGCGGCCTGGCTGACCGCCAGCGGCGCCGCCTCCATCCCCGTCGCCCGCATCGTCGACATGCTGGAGAACCCCGGCGCTTCCTTCGACTTCAACGGCAAGAGCGAGACCTACCCCGATACGCGCATGACCTATTGGGTCGGCGGCAATCCCTTCGCCCATCACCAGGACCGCAACCGCATGGTCAAGGCGTGGCGCAAGCTGGAAACCGTTGTCGTGCAGGACTTCCAGTGGACCGCGACGGCCCGCCATGCCGATATCGTGCTGCCGGCGACGACCTCCTACGAGCGCAACGACATGGAGCAGTATGGCGACTATTCGCTCAAGGCCATCATTGCCATGCGGAGGATCGTCGAGCCCATGTACGAGGCGCGCAGCGATTTCGATATCTTCGTCGAGCTCGCCGATCGCCTGGGCGCCAAGGAGGCCTTCACGGAAGGCAAGAACGAGATGGAATGGCTGCGCGAATTCTACAAATCGGCCGAGGAGCAGGCCGAGGCGCGCGGCATCTCCATCCCGGCCTTCGATGATTTCTGGGAAGAGGGCTTTGTGGAATTTCCGGTCTCCGATGCCGGTCGTTCCTTCGTCCGCTACGCCGATTTCCGCGAAGACCCGCTCCTGGAACCGCTCGGCACGCCGACCGGCCTCATCGAGATCTACTCGCGCAACATCGAGAAGATGGGCTATGACGACTGCCCGCCGCATCCCACCTGGATGGAGCCGATCGAGCGCCTCGACGGGCCCGGCGCATCCTATCCGCTGCATGTGGCGACCAGCCACCCGAACGGGCGTCTGCACTCGCAGCTCTGCGGCACGAAGCTGCGCGAGACCTATGCGGTCGCCGGCCGCGAGCCCTGTCTCATCCATCCGCAAGACGCTGAGGCCCGCGGCATCGCCGACGGCGATGTGGTTCGCATCTTCAACGATCGCGGCCAGATACTGGCCGGAGCCGTCGTCACCGACGCCATCCGCCCCGGCGTCATCCGCGTCAACGAGGGCGGCTGGTACGACCCCGTCGAGCCCGGCGCCGAGAACGCCCTTTGCGCCTACGGTGACGTCAACGCCCTCTCGCCCGATCTCGGCACCTCCAAGCTGGCACAGGCCAATTGCGGCCATACCGTGCTGGCCGATCTGGAAAAGTTCACCGGCGAGCTTCCCGAGGTGAAGGTGTTCAACACCCCCGCCAACGGCTGAAACAAAGCCCGTCCCCGCCCGCGACCGAGCGGGCGGGGACGCGCCTACGACGAGTGAGCATCGCCATGCGGTTGGCTTACGTCTTCGCGCACGAGCCGGGCGATACGGCCGCGGCCTTCTTCGTCCTCGCCGAGCGCCTTCAGGCGCGCGGCATGCGCTGCATCGGGACCGTGGAAGAGGCCCCGGAGCGATACAGGGCGCGTCATCCCTGCGACATGGCCCTGCGTGTTTTGCCTGACGGTCCCACACGCCCCATCTCGCAAAAGCTCGGCGCCGGCGCGCGCGGCTGCCGTCTTGATCCCGGCGCGCTGGAGGCCTGCGTCAGCGACACCGCGGCCCGGCTTTCCTCAGGCGCGGATCTGCTGATCCTGAACAAGTTCGGCAAGCTGGAGGAGCAGGGTCGCGGCTTTCGCGACGTCATGGCCGAAGCCCTGTCGCTCGGCATACCGGTTCTGGCGGGCGTCAATGCGCTCTCGCACGCCTCGTTCCTGGAATTCTCAGGCGGTCTCGCCACGGAGCTTGCCGCCGATCCCGACATCCTCGTCGCCTGGGCCGAGCCGCAACTGGCGGCCACCGGCTGAGCGCCAAGGCGCCGCCGGTCCCGCGCCGGTCCGCGTCGCCGGCATTCATCCCGCTCCCATACGCGCGCCGGCATTTCTCCAACGGCGTACCGCAATCCTCTCCGGCGAGGGCTCGCCAGAGACGGTCACCTCTGCCAGCGGGACGGTATCGCCGGGCCGCAAGGCGCGGCCTGCTGCGCCTCGAACCGTCCTCGCGGAGACGGACCCAGGCAACCCTATCTCAGGTCTGCCGCGCGACATGCCGCCTCAAGCGATCTGCGGTCATGGCCCGAGCCTTGCGCAGACACCGCCGTCAAAGCTCCGTCGATGCTCCAAGGCCTCGTCCCACCTTCACAACCGGCCCACGCATGCACGCAAGAGACTCGCGCGCGCCTATGCGCCTTCGACCCGTTAAGGCAAGGACAGAGATAGACGATATATCTGGGATAGCGAATGTATCTGGAGGTGGGGTGCTTGCCCCTCCCGCCCACGTGTTACCAGGGTGTGGGAGCTAGGAGCAAAGGGAGGGGCAAACACAACTCGCCGACTCTTAAGACGCCATTTTTGCCGCATTCGAATCGGTTGGATACAGTGGCCTACCGATAGCCCATCGAAGCCACGTAAGGTAGTTAATTTTTGGTAAAGTCGACCATATCGCGAAAAAAGCCGATGCGGCGTTTCATCGCCATTCGATTTGCCGCGGCAAAGTTAACATATTCTAAATATGAATAAATCCGCTTCCGGCCATGCGCAAGGCGCAGCGGCGATGGCCGTTCACGCAAAGCGAAGGCCGGGCGGAATGATCCTGCCGCCCGGCCGCATGCTGGGTTTAATTTGGAGCTCGTCTAAGAGCCGCTGGCGTGATCCAGAACCGCCTGATTGTAGGTGAACCGGCTGGTGCTCGCGACACCGTCGGAGCCTGCCGCATCGCGCACGCTTAGCGGCTCTGGAGTACCCACCAGGTCCGTTCCGTAGATCGATCCCGGCTTGGCCGCGGCCGAAGCCGTAGCCTGCGGCTTGCCGGTGCTGGCCGTTTTGGGCGCCGCCGCAGAAGCGGTCTGCGGCTTGCTGGTGGTGGCTGGCTTGGGCGGCGTGGCCACGACCTGCTGCTTGGCGACCTGCTGCTTGGCGGCCTGCTGCTTGGCGGGCGCGGCTGCCGCGGGCTTGGCAGGCTGCGAGCTGGCCGAAACCACCGAAGAGCTGGATGCAGAGCTGGAAGCCGTCTGGGCCGGCTTCGGCGTCTGGCTCGCGCTGGCGACGGCCGGCGTGACCTTGGCCGCCTGCGAGGCGCCTGCCGCGCTGGCCACGACGACCTTGGAGCTCGATGCCTCGCTCGCCGCCAGTTCGCTCGTTCCCGCGGAGGGCGCCTCGGCCACCTTGCCGTCGACCAGGCGCCGGTCATAAGGGTTCGGGTTCTCGAACCTTGCGCGGTACTCAGCCAGCTGCTGCGCATGGATTTGCGGCGTCTGGAACTGCCACAGCCCACGCTCCGCCCCTTCCATGACGAGCGAGTAGACGGCGAGTTCGATAGCCTGGCGCACGGAAAGGCCGACGATCTCGTTGCGCGACACGCCCGCCTCGATCTCCAGAATCTCATCGATCGCCACGTAGCGGAATGCCTGGCCGCTCAGCCCGACGGAATAGATGGTCTTGGTGGTCGTCACGGAGGCGAGAACCTCGCCGGTGCTGACGCTGACGGCGCGCAGCGACACGGTGACGATATCGCGCCGATATTCGGTGCTGCCGCCCATGCCGAGGAAGCGCGCCCCTGCGCCGCCGGTCATCAGGTTGGTGTCGTAGCTGACGATACCGCCCTCAAGCAGCATGCCGGCGAAGCGCAACGCCGGCAGTCCGGGCGCATTGTTGCCGAAGAAGCGCCGGCGCTCTGCCTCGATGATGCGGCGTTCCTGAATGAGGTTGGTCAGTCCGGCCCGCTCCACGACGGAGAACCAGGAGCCGTTGCCGGCGTCTTTGAGCACGTCGACCAGGATCGCATCCGGGCCCTGGGTCACGGCCCGGGAAAACTGTGCAAAATTCTCGTTCGGCTTATGCTGGCCGGTAAGATCTTTGTAAGCATAGACGGCAACGTCGACACGCGATGCCGGAGGCGGAAGATCTTCCAGAACCGACGTCATTTGCGTTGCTGCGATAAGCTGGGCGGGCGTCGTCATAATGTCGCCACTCGCACCAGGTGTACAACCGGCAACTGCGAGTCCAGCAGCCGCCAATATGAGGTAAGATTTCCGAATAGGCACAGCACCCTCCCTGGTTTCAGGCGCTCAAAGACATCTTGAGACGGCCGCGGTCTTGGAGGAGCAGGAGTTTTGGAACTCGCTACTTCTGACGAACGGACGATTAGGGCGTTACGACACCGCCCCCGCCCGGGACGATGATGATCGTGTCGCCACCGCCCCCTGAATTGCCGACATTGATGTCGGGGAAATTGATGTCGGGGAAGTCGCCGCCCCCGCCACCACCGCTTTCGCCGTACTGGTTCTGCCGATCGGCGGTTCCGAGCAGAAACTCGTCGATCAGTGGATTTCCGCCGAAAGCCGGGTTGGTAAAGCGAAAGGTGATCTCGCTGGCACCGGCCGGTGCAGGGATCGTCGCTATGCCGAAAGCACCGCTCAGGCAGCTGAACATAGCCAAAGCGGCCAGGCTCCGTCTGCGCCTCATGTTATATCCTCCGCGTTACCATCTTTTCGAACGTGCGGCGCGATGCCGACAGACTTGTCTGAGACAAAGCCGGCTCGCCGGATTGAGCTTACACCTAGAGGAATGCCTGACCTCGCGCTATTGCAGACGTGCAACAGACCTCGCAAACGCTTGGCACGAAGTCGCTGCAAGAACACCGTAAGCTTGCTGGTGCGCTCTCTTGGCCACACCGGCGCAACCAGATTCGGGATCGTGCCAATACGCGTGAACAAGCTGCGCTCCCCCGAGCGAATGCGTGCACCTTCAGATGCATCAAGAACGGGCGCCGGCGCTATTCCTGAATGACCAGGGCACGATTGCCGCCACCGCTCTGAATGACGGCGGCCGCGTTGCGCGAGCCCCTCTGGAAGATCGCTGAGCCGTTCCCCCTGCCCGTCTGACTTACCAGCGCCAGATGGTGCGAGCCGGCCTGCATTGTCAGGCTAAGATTGCCCGCGCCCGTTTGCTGCGTGGCGGCGAAATTTCGGTAGCCACGCTGCACGATGGCACTGCCATTGGAGGTATCGGCGGTCGTCGGCACCAGGGCCAATCCGCTCTCCAGCGTATCTTCGAACGCGGCGGCAAAAGAGCCGATGGATTTCGCCACCGGCGGTACTTGCTCCAGCGAACCGCCGAGAGCGCTCGGAACTTGCGCGATCGTGCTGTCTGCCATCGCCGGCGCGAATGCGGAAAACAGCGGCAACGCGACGGCGGCTGCCTGTATAGCCTGTGGAAAACGATACTTTTGCACGACGCCTTCTCCTCAATCCCCCGGCGATCGACATCGCCCTAATGTCAATCGAAGTCTGACATCGGGGGATTACTGGATCGTTATCGCAAGATCGTCCGTTTCCGGCGCCTCGTCAGATGATCGTCGCGGCCAGATACGCGGATTTTCTGTCTCCAGCGCTCCTTGTCCCAACGCAGGACAGCCAAGCCGCGCCTTCCGGCATGCAAAGGCAAGTTCTCGCACGAGCCTTGTGATTTCGGAGAGCGGAGTTGCAAGGACGGCTCGCCCGATATCGGAGGGCATGATCATCGTTGCAGATAAACGCGCCTGCCGCGGCCGCATCGCCTGCGTTCTGGCCGGCGACGTTAACGATTGCACGCAATCGAGCGGTTTTGTCCTTGCTCCCGATCGCGCAGAGGAGGTATTAATAAAGCGTTACCAGGGTCCATCCACAAAGGCTGAAACCGCGGAAATTCTGAGGTTTCACGCAGTTGGGAGCTAGAAAACTATGAGATTCCTCGCATTGTCAGCGAGTCTGCTCGCCCTGTCGGCTGCGCCGGCATGGGCTCAGACCTTCAGCACCTCAGACACGTCCAGCGGCGTGGCGATCGTCCAGATCAGCCCGGGCGGCGCCTATGCCGGCGCGCGTCAGGAGGATTCCAACTGGAAGGCGCGCGCCAGCGTCGACGGCAATTCGGCGAAGGTCGGCCTCGGTCCTGCCGGTTTCGAGGTCTCCGCCGCCACCGGCAACGCCTCCATCACCGTTCAGAAGGGCACCGACCATGCGGCCGGCACGTTCCAGGTCGGCCAGGGCAACGTCTCGGCAACCGGCCAGTGGGGCTATCACGATATCGCGGTCACCGCGCAGTTCGGCGATGGCAACTACGCCGCCACGACGCAGTTGGATCAAGAGAATCTTTCGGCGACCATCCAGGCGGGCGACGGCAATATTGGCGTCACGGCGCAGAACGGCGACCGCAACGCGTCCTTGACCATGCAATTGCTGGGTGACGAAAATCTCGCCATCACCGCGCAGGCAAAGCACGACAATGTCGCGCTGACCCTGCAAGCATTGGGCAGCCATAACGTCGCTCTGACGGCGCAAAAGGGAACGCACAACAATTCCGGCACGGCCCAGTTTGGCAGCGGCAACGCGTCCTTAACCGTCCAGGACTATCAAAACTACTAGTCTGGATAATCCCCCGCTTCGCTCATGTGATCGAAGCTGCCTGACAAGCGTCTTGGCCCTCCCGCCCCGGCGGGACGGCCAGGGGGAGGTTATGGTGACGGATATCTTGGTTGTCGGAGCCCGAGGCATACCCGACGCGGAAGGCGGCGCGGAGAAACATGCCGCCATGGTGTTCCCGCGCTTCGCCGAGACCGGCTATGCGGTGACGCTGCTCGGGGTGAAGGGCTGCTTGCGCGGCAAGTCCTATCGCGGCGTCAGGCTGAAGGCCTTGCCGACGCTCAACGTCGCGGGAACCGACAAGCTCATCTATCATTTCCTGGCATGCCTCTACGCCGTTTTCACCCGCCCGCGGATTGTGCATTTGCAGGGCTCCAACTCCGCCCTGTTCCTGTTTCTTTACCGGCTTGCCGGGCTGACGACGGTGCTGCGCTACGGATCGGCGGATGGCCAGCACAAGAAGTGGGGGCTCGTTGGCCGCTGGGCCTTCCGGGTGTGCGAGAAACAGATGCGCCTTGCCGATCACGTCATCTGCGTCTCCGAGCATTACCGTGGGATCCTTCAGCAGCAATACGGTTTGCGCGCCGTCGATGTCATCCTCAACGGGGTCGACGTGCCGCAAGTCTCCGAGCAATCGGAGGCCTATTTGAAGCGTCAGGGCCTCGCCGGCACGCGCTATGTCCTTTCGGTGGGCCGGCTGACGGTCGATAAGGACTTCGACACCCTCATCGACGCCCTTGAGAGGCAGAACGACAAGGCTACCAAGCTGGTCATCGTCGGAGGCGCGGACGAGAAGGGCTATGCGGAGCGCCTGTTGCAGCGCGCCTCGCCGCGCATCCGCTTCCTCGGCCGGCTGGACCGCTCGCTCCTGGCGGCGCTCTATGCCAATTGCGCCCTCTATGTCAGCACCTCGCGGCACGAAGGGCTCTCCAACGCCATCCTGGAAGCCATCGGCTACGGCCGCCCGCTCCTCGTCAGCGACATCCCCGCCAACCGTCAGATGCGGCTCAGCCCCGACAATTATTTCCCCGTCGGCGACGTGGCGGCACTTGCGCGGCGCATGGCCGAGGCGCTGGAGGCGCCGGAGAGATTCCGCCTGGCCTCCCATTCGTTCCCGACATGGCAGCAGGTTTTTGAGCAGACCGAGGCGATCTATCGAGGATTGCGCCCGGGCGGCTTCCGGCCCGCTCCCGCCGCGAGCGCTGTTGATATCACCCCAGCCGAATGAGAAGCGAACCGATGGCCATGACGATGCCCCGCGCGATTTCCTTTCCGGAAGCTCGCATTCGGGCGCAAAGACGCCTCCGGCACCGTTTCTCCCTGAGATGGCCTGTCTGCCTGGCGGCATTCGCTCTTGGCGGCGGGCTTGCGGCGGCGCAGGACGAGTTGCCGCTCGCCGGAACCGCGACCGAGGGCGGGCTCGTCCCCGGCACGACGATTGTGCGCGTCACCAATCTGGAGGATTCGGGCGAGGGCTCGCTCCGCGCCGCCCTTGAGGGCGAGGCTCCTCGCATCGTGGTGTTCGAGGTGTCGGGCACGATCACGCTGCAGTCGGACCTGCGCCTCGACGTGCCCTACCTCACCCTGGCCGGACAGACGGCGCCACCGCCGGGCATCACCATTACCAATGGCAAGCTGCGCATCTCCGCGCACGACATCGTCGTCCAGCATCTGGCGATCCGGCCCGGTCCCGCCGACGATCCGGCCATGAACGAAGGCCGAGACGCGATCAGCGTCGGCCCCTGCGCCGACTGCGATACGCCCGCACGCGATATTCGCCTGGAGAATGTCAGCCTCACCTGGGGCGTCGACGAGAATCTGGGCCTGTGGGGCGAGACGCTGCGCAAGGTTACCATTCGCAATTCGCTGATCGCCGAGGGTCTGCGCAATGCGGGCCACCCGAAGGGCACGCACTCCATGGGGCTTCTGATCGGCCAGGCCGTGGAGGATGTGGAGGTCGTCGGCAACCTCTTCGCCAGCAATCTCTATCGCAATCCGGTCGTGAGCAGCCGCGCCAGCGCCGTCGTTGCGAACAATCTCATCTACAATCCCGGCCTGGCGGCGATGCATATCTATGGAGGCCCTTCGGTTCGCGCCGCCTTCATCGGCAACGTCGTCTGGGCCGGGCCGGACACCCACTCGCGGGTGATGGCACTGGGATTGCCGGAGCCTTTCCCCATGGAATCGCCCGACGCGGTTATCTTCGCGCAGGACAATCCATGCTGCGGGCGCGAAGGCAGCCTCCCGCGGCTCGGCCTGCCCGGCCAGTGGCTCGCCCCCTCGCCGCCCGCGCGCGCGGGCGGTTGGGAGGTGATGCCATCCTCGCAGGTGCCCGATTACGTGCTTTCCTTCGCCGGCTCGCGGCCGGGCGAACGCGACGCTGTCGATGCGCGCATCGTCGACGGCGTCATTTCCGGCGATGGCCGTATCGTCGACATGCCGCCGGAGGCGCCCGTCGCCACCGAAGGCCAGCGACGAGAGGTTCGCATCCCCAAGCAACCCTTCGCGGCTTCCGAGCTCGCTGGAAAATCCAATCTGGAAGTGTTTCTATGCCTGGAGCATCGCAGGGTGGGCGGTCCGGCAACGCCGGAATGCAGTGAAACACGTGCGCAGCTTTCCGAGGCGGCGGCGAGCGCCAGATAAAATGTGTCGCACCGGAAAGAAGCTGACAGAGCGAGGCCAGCAGCCGTGATGTCTAGGGATGCTTTCGTGGTGATCGCCGGCGTCTGTTTCGCCGCCAGCCTGTCGGTGACCGGCGCCGCCGCCCAGCAATCGCTTGAGCGGGCATCGCAACTGCCGGCCAAGCAGGCGGTGACCGGCCAAGATCAGCCCGGCTGCGGCAACCTTGGGCCCGGCGATCATATGATGGTGACGATCTATCAGCGCGAGGATCTTTCCAGGGTCTATCAGGTCCGCGCCGATGGGCGGATTTCCTTTCCCACCATTGGTGAGCTGGACGTTCAGGGCAAATCCGTTCAATCCTTCGAGCAGCTCCTGGCGCAGCGCCTCGAAGCGGTATGGTCGCGCCCCGTCCATGTCAGCGCCGAGATATCCGAGCGCCGGCCTCTCTTCGTCATCGGCGAGGTCGATCGCCCGGGCTCCTATCCCTACACGCCCGGCATCACCGTCCTTCAGGCCGTGGCTTTGAGCGGCGGCTTCTTCCGCCCTGGCGTGCGCGCCGGCAACACGATCGAGGTCACGCGGGAGGCGGCCCGGCTGGGCCAGGCCCGTGCCGAGCTCAAGCGCGCCTTGACGCGCTTTGCCCGCTTGGAGGCCGAGCAGGCGCAATCGGCGATGATTGAGGTCCCGCAGCGGCTGCGCCAGCTCGCCACCAACGCCGAGATCGACGAGCTCATCGCCGCCGAGCGCCGCATCATGGAAGAGCGCGGCAACGCCCGCAACAGCGAGATCGAGGGCCGGGAAGCGGTGCTGGAGCTGCTTAGCGAGGAGATCACCGCGCTGGAGAAGAAGCTGGAGAGCATCGCGGAACAGACGCGCTATGCGCGCGAGGAAATGGCCCCGATCGAACAGCTCAGCGATCGCGGCCTCAGCCCCCGCTCGCAGCTCTTCACCATGCAGCGGGTGGTGGCCAATCTGGAGGCCGAGGGCATGGAAGTTTCGGCCCGCATCGCCCGCTCCAAGCAAAATCGCGCCGAAATCGAGCGCGCCAAGGCGCTGTACAAATCCACCAGCGCCGTCTCCCTGCAGGACGAGATCAACGCCACGGCGGACAAGATCGCCGCGACCGAGCTGGCGCTGTATTATTCGGAGCGCATCCTGCAGGACCTCAACGACCTCAGCGGCGGCGAAACGGCCGCGATCGCGGCGCCGACGATGAGCTATGCGGTGCTGCGCGCAAGCGGCGAGAAGGAGAGCTGGCAGCAAGCCACGCAGGTGACGCCGCTTTGCCCGGGCGACGTGCTGCAGGTGCGTTTCGCGGGCCCCGGCGGCTCCGGCTGAGCCTCAGTTTCCCGCTTTCCCGGCGCGCCCGGCGCTCTCGCGCCGCCCCAATCGGGGCCGCCTCGCGCCCCGCTTGCAAGGCGCCGGGCAGCCGGCGACCTTGCGGCAATCGCCTGCGCGCGCTGCAAAAATGTCACGCGCCAGGAAGAAAGGCGGCGGTGGAAACCCGTTTTCGCCACTTCTCCTCTTTTTCCACCCTGTGCCACAAATGCCTCACAATGATAACGCGACCTTAACGATGGTGGGGTCAACCTGCATGGGTGGGCATGATTCTCGTCATCACATTCGGCAGTTGCACGCTCGGATTCCTGGCCGGCTGGTATTTGACGGCCGCGGGAATCTGCGCGCTCGCCTTTGTCGTGCCGCTCACGGCGGCGACGCTGGCCATTGTCATGCTCAATGCGCCGACCCTGTTCGTTCTGATGATGACGGGCGCTTCGGTGATGGCTTTCGGCATCGCCGCCGGCATCGCCGTGGCGGCGCATGCGCTTCTCGGCCTGAACCGGACCGAAATGCCCGAGGAGACGTTCCCCACGCCCGGATCGCGCTCCGGGCCCGTGCCGAGCGCCGCCTCCGGCGAGCGCAACGCGGCGCGACAGGCCACGTCCTCCGAAGCCAGGCCGATCGGCAAGATATCGAGCTGGACGGGCGGCGCCCGCAAGCGTCAGCTTCCGCGCATGCGCCAATAAGGCAGCCGGCCGGGCGGCCTTTGCCCGCCGCAAGTTGCGCGCCCTTCCCTGCCTGTGACGACATCCGCTGTGCGCCCATCGCCACCGCCGCGATGCCGGCGCCATGCGCGGCATCAAGGGATAGGCCTTACGCCGGCGCCGTCTGAAGCCGCTGGCCCCTCCCCAATCCGCGGATCGCGACCAGCTTCACCAGCTCGCGCAACGGATAGGAAAGCGCAAAGAGTAGGAGCACGTGCTCGCCCCCCCACAGGAGGGCGCCGCCGAGATAGGCGATGATTGCGACGGCCTGAATGAGGTTTGCCCGCACGGCGACCGCCACCTTGGTCTCCGCATGATAGACGGCCGAGTAATAGGCGAGCGTGCCCGCCGCGAAGGCGCCGAGACCGACCAGGAGCACCGCCGCATAGGGATAGGCGTCGATATAGTCCGGCCCGAGGACGAGGTGGAAATAGCCATAGGCGAGGGCCGCGCATACGATGCCGACGGCCGTCATCAGCAGGAAGAGCAGGCCGAGATAAAGGTCGGGAACCGGCTTCTTCACGAAGACGGGTATGTAGATGGACAGGTTGGGCCGCACCAGATTGAGCACCAGGCGCCCCGTGGAGATGCCGATCGTGTAAAGACCCAGCGCCTCCAGACCGAGGAAATAGGAAATCAGAAGCTTGTCCGCCTGCCCCGCCAGCGCCGGCAGCACGGCGCTGCTGCTGAGCTGCAGCGATTCCCGGCACGCCTCGCGCGCCACCTCCCGGGAGGGACGCTTCTCCATCTCGCCGCGATGCAGGAACAAAAACAGGTTCTGGAGCGCCGCCAGCGCGACGACGTAGAGAGCCAGCACATCGGGCAGCGCCATGCCCATCGCGGCGACGACCGCCACCGCCGCCGTCAGCGCCGAATATTTGCCGACCGAGAGGATGGCGTTGCGCCGAAAGTCGCGCCGCGCCTGGTTGATCTGGGCGTAGATGTCCGGCGGAAAGATGGCCGGCAGAAGAAGGGCGAGCGCGAGAAGAGGCAGGGCGAGATCCTCGCCCCTCGCCGCGCCCCTCGCCGCCAGGAAAGCCGCCAGGACGAGGCCCGCCGCGCTTCCTGCGAGCGCCCATCTCAGCCGGTGGACGAGAAGCGCCCGCGCCACGCCCTCCACGCCCGTGATGAGGGAGCGCAACAGCACCTTGCCGCTCTCCTTGAGGCAGAAAAGGCTGAGGATGCTGGCGAGCGACAGCAGCAGGCGGAACTGGCCGGCGGCCGCCAGCCCGTAATGCGCGGAGAGGATGAGAAGGATGATGTAGTTCGACAGCCCCGCCGAGAGCGAGGCCAGCAGCGTCCATGGCGCATGTGTCAGCGTGTAGCGTAGCGCCTTGCCGGCTGGTCCCGGGAGCGGGCTGCTGGAGAACCGGACCGCTCTCGTCAGAGCTTCACGCATATGCCATCGCTACAGCCGCAGCACCCCCTCTGCCGGCCCCAGCGCGCCCTTCAAATCGTAGATGAAGCCGCCCTCGGCGAGAAGATCGGCGCTCGGATGCTCCAAGAGGCTCTTCAGCTCGTCGTGCTTGACGGCGAAGACGATGCAATCGAAGGGCCCCTCCGGCAGCTCGCGATGCACGCTGAGCCCGTATTCCCGTTCCGCTTCCTCGCTGTCGGCGAAGGGATCGTGGATCGCCACCTCGCCGCAGAATGTCGCGATTTCGCGCGCCAGAACGGCCACCTGCGTGTTGCGCAGGTCGGGGCAGTTCTCCTTGAAGGTGAAGCCGGCGACGAGCACGCGCGCGCGCCCGACATCGATCTTCTTCGCCAGCATGGCGCGCAACAGGTCGCTCGCCACGAACACCGCCATATTGTCGTTCACCCGGCGCCCGGCCAGGATGACATCGGTGTGGAAGCCGACCGACTGCGCCTTGTAGGTGAGGTAATAGGGGTCGACGCCGATGCAGTGCCCGCCGACGAGGCCGGGCGCATAGGGGTGGAAGTTCCACTTCGTCCCGGCCGCTTGCAGCACTTCCATCGTGTCGAGCTGCAAGATCTTGAACAGCATGGCGAGCTCGTTGACGAGCGCGATGTTGACGTCCCGCTGGATGTTCTCGATCACCTTGGCCGCCTCCGCCGCGCGGATGGAGCTGACCTTGTGCGTGCCGGCGGAGATGATGCTGGCATAGGCCCGGTCGACGAGATCGGCCGCGTCCGGCGTGGAGCCGGAGGTGACCTTGACGATGGTCTCCAGCCGGTGCTCCCGGTCGCCCGGATTGATGCGCTCCGGCGAATAGCCGACGAAGAAGCCCTCATTGAAGGTCTTGCCCGATTCCCGCTCCAGGATGGGAACGCAGACCTCCTCCGTCGCCCCCGGATAGACGGTGGATTCGTAGACGACGACGTCGCCCTCCGAGAGCACCCGTCCGACGGCGGCGCTGGCGCGCTCCAGGGCCGTCGTATCGGGCCGCTTGGCCTGGTCGATGGGGGTTGGGACGGAGACGATATAGAAATTGCAGGCGCGCAGGGCCGCCTCGTTGTCGCAGAAGGTCAGCCGCTCCGCCTCCGCCAGATCCGCGGCGGTGACTTCGCGGGTGGCGTCGTGCCCCTTGCTCAGCTCCTCGATGCGCCGGCGATTGATGTCGTAGCCGATGACCGGGAAGGCGCGCCCGAAGGCGACCGCCACCGGCAGGCCGACATAGCCGAGGCCGATGACGCCGATGCGCAGGTTCTCAAGGCTTGGAAGCGGCGCCGGGCCGCGCCTTTGCGGCAGCGGCTCGGCCGCCAGGCGGCGATAGGCGTGCTCCGCCTTTAGCCGCGGGATTTCCACATTGGTTTCCATCAGAAGCCGCTCCCTCGACGCAGCTCCCCCCAAAGCGTTTTGCAGATGATCTTGATGTCGAGCCACAAGGACATGTGCGCCACGTATTCAAGATCGTATTCGATGCGCCTGCGGGCGCGCCAGATATCCACCGTCGGCCCGCGAAAGCCTTCCGCCTGGGCGAGCCCGGTCAGGCCCGGGCGCACGATGTGGCGGTCGTGGTAATGCGCCACCAGCTCTTCGTAGGCGATGCCGCCGGCCAGCATGCCGGGCACGTGCGGCCGCGGCCCCACCAGGGACATGTCGCCCTTGATGACGTTGAGGAGCTGCGGCAGCTCGTCGATATTCGTGCGGCGCAGGAGGCTGCCCAGCGCGGTGACCCGGCAGTCGCCCTCCACGGTCTGCTTGATGCCGGCCGCGTCGCAGCGGTCGCTGAACATGGTGCGGAACTTATAGATGCGGAACGGCTGGCGCCCGCGCCCGGTGCGGATCTGGGTGAAGATCGCCGGCCCCGGGCTGGAGCCGCGGATGAAGAGCGCGATGGTGAGAAGGAACGGCGACAGCACCACAAGGGCGAGCGAGGCCAGAACGATGTCCATGCCACGCTTCGTCGCCAGATAGGCCGGCCTCGGCGCCGCATGCGTGCGCTGCGAGGTTGAAGGACCGGATTTGACGAGACGCAGGAAGGTGGTTCGCCGGCTGCTCTTGCTCGCCGGAACCGTGCCGGGATGCCGTGCCGGTCGAACGACTGGCAGAGGCTGCGGCCTCGCTTCGGATTGCTCGGTAACCGACATGGGTGCCTCGATGTCGCAATTAACGTTCCGTTACAGTTTGGTAATCTTTGAGTTTAATTGCAACAAAAAATACATAAAATCCACGAACTAACAGACAATTGATTTGATTAAGGTAAATATGCGCAGTCGGACACTCTACAGGTTAAACAATTAACCAGTATTTCTCGCCAAAGCATGCGCGTGAAAACACCCCAAGACACGCCCGCGAGAGAAAACAAGCCGCACCTATGTGATACTTACTTCTACTTAACGACCGTCATCACCTCCAGGGAGGGAAGACGGAGGACCGTTCCGCAAGCGCCGCCTGCGCCTATTTGCGGATGACGATCACCCCTCTCCCGCCGATGACGGCGACCGGGCGGGAATCCCGCGCGCTTGGCGCGCTGATCACGGCCGATCCCACCGAGCCGAGCAGAAGCACGTTCGACACCAGGCCGTTACCGTTCTGCACGTCAAGGACGGCATTGCGCGCCCCGCCGAAGACGCCGACGGCCGAGGTGTTGCCGTTGCCGTATTGGAACTGCGCGCTGACGCTGCCGGGGCTGCTGACGATGGCCGAGCCCGCCTGGTTGTTGTTGCCGCGCTGCACGACCAGGCTGCGGCTGCCGCGCCGGGCGAGAACGCCCGCATCGGGGCCGCCTTGCGAGGTCACCGCGGCAAGGGGAATTCCGGCGATTTGCGATACGGAGGTGAGCGTTTCGGCGCCGGCGGATCCGCCGCTCAGCGGATAGGCCATAAGCGCCAGCAGCGGCAGCGCCGCCAGAACACGCTTTCTGTTCTTGAACATCGGTCTGCTCCTGTCTCCCGCAGAAGCCTTGCCGCTCATGTTCGACGAGGAAGAAACCGCTTACCTGATCCGACTTGCGAACCTTGCCGGGGTGGGGCCAGGTTGGGAAGGACGGCCCGAGCCTAAAGGCGAATGCCTTCGTCGGGGCCAGCTTCCGGATCCCCAGCATCCGGATCCGATACAATGCGGCAGGTGGTGCTTTCCGCTCCGGCTTCGACCCTCAGCTCCGCTTCGAAGCGGCTATCGGGCGAGACGGAGAAAACGAAGTTACCGACGGTCGCAACACCTTCTTCGTCGATGGCAAATGCTCCTGATTGCGACGATAACGACTGGCCGCTGGAGCCTTTGACCGTGGTGAGGAGCCTGTATCTCCCGGCGGTGTTTCCCGGTCCTTCGACCTTGCCGGAGATCCGCACGAGGCTGTCCTGGCGTTCCGCCGTGACGGAACAGGAAAGCGCTTCGCTTTGTCCGCTAGCCATGTCGGTTGTCAGCAGGAACGCGCTGATGAGGCCGGCCGGCAAGGCGAACGATACGGGCGGGCGACGCACTGCATCCCCCATCTTCTCACGAGATCAAAAGCTCCGGATCCGACGGCGGAATGGAGAAAGGCGACGCTTCCTCCGGTGCCCCCACCGCCGGAACCGAGCCAGAAGGGTCCCGGGGCAAAGCGCCCCGGAACCCGAATGTCACGTTAGTCGGACTGCACCGTCACGGAGCTGTTGCCGCTGCCGGCCTGGATCGTGGCCGAGTTGTGGCCAGAGCCGAACTGCGCGGTCAGAGAGCCGTTGCCGCTGCCGGCCTGCAGGGTGAAGGCGTTGTTGTCGACGCCGAGCTGCAGCGTGCCGGAGAAGTTGTCCACGCCGAGTTGCCAGGTGTCGGAATCGTTGCCGTTGCCGACCTGGCCGGTGAGGGCGAGGTTGTCGTCGCCGATCTGCAGCGTGCCGGCACTGTTGTCGTCACCCGCGCCGATCGAGTACTGGCCGGTCAAGGACGCATTGCCGTCGCCGAACTGCATCGTATAGGCGCTGTTGCCGGCCGTGCTGTCGACACTTCGGAACGCAGCGATGGCCGGGCCCGTGCCCTGGAAGGTGCCGGCGAAGTTGTCGTTGCCGTCCTGCACGGTGAGCGAGCTGTTGTCGCCGGAGCCTGCGGCTGCAAACCCGGCAGCGACCGCAGCGCCCGTCTGCTGCACGGTGACGGCGGCGTTGCGATTGCCTTCCTGGAAGGTGGCCGAGCTGTTGTCGCCGGAGCCTGCGGCTGCAACCCCGGCAGCACCCGCGTCACCCGTGCGCTGCACGGTCAGGGCGCGGTTGTCGTCGCCGTCCTGGACGGTGAGCGAGCTGTTGTCGCCCGAACCAGCAGCCGCGAAAGCGGCGGCCCCGGCATCGCCCGTGCTTTGCAGCGTGAGCGCGCCGTTATCCTCGCCGACCTGAGCGGTGACAGAGGCGTTGGTGCCTGCCTCAGCCGCGGCAGCAAAGGCCGCAGAGGAGGAGCCCTGCACCTGGATGGTGCCGGCGTCGTTCTTGTCGCCGATCTGCAGCGTGGCGGAGAAGTTGTCGTCGCCGAGCTGGATGGTTCCGGCATCGTTGTACTGGCCGAACTGGCCGGTGGCCGAGAGGTTGTCGTTGCCGATCTGCAGGGTAAAGGCGTCGTTGTCCTGCGCGGCGGCGGCGCCCGTCATCAAGGCGAGCACGCCTGCTGAGAGAAGCAGCTTTTTCATGATTCCTAGCTCCACACTATGGGGCAGCCCTCGGACGGGCCTTAAAGCCTTGTGTCGGCATTGAACCCGTCCGATTCCGGGGGGCCCCTTTCCTGGTAACGGTTCATTAATAATCGTTCATGTTCGGAAAGGCAAGATTCGATTCGAATGGAATCTTTCGAGGGTTAATATCGCCGGAAAAGTCAAGTTTTTCAGACACTAGAACCGCCCGGAAAACTGCCTTTCCGCGCCGTTCGGCCCCGTCCGGAACATGACGATTGCATTGATCTGCTAAGGAGGTACCGACAAACGGGGAGCGAATCTCGCCCCGATAGCCGGCCTTCTGGGCGCTCTTTCGGTCCGGCCCGATTCGCCAGCCGGTTTGCGCGCGCCTGCAGCGCGATTATGGTGCGCACCGCGCGGCGGGCGCGCCGGACGCCGGCGCTTCGGCAAGGGACAGGCCCGAATGCAAAAGACCCACCCGGCTTCGCGGGCCTCCATCGCAGGCTCCGGCAAGGCCCCCGACAGCGCCCTGGAGCGCCTGCGCCCGCCCTCGCGCGCCGCGCGCTTCGCCCGCTTCCTGCGCTCCACGACCTTCCGCCTGTCGCTGACCTTCGTGGTCTGCTTCAGCCTGACGGCGGTCCTTTCCATCGGCTACATCTATTACCGCACCCAGATCATCCTCCAGTACCAGCTACAGGAGACCATCGAGGCGGAGATCCGCGGCCTCGCCGAGCAATACAGCAGCGGCGGCATTCGCCGCCTCGCCGAAACCGTCGCCAAGCGCAGCAGCGCCCCCGGCACGCGCCTTTATATGCTCGCCGACGAATCCGGCCGCCTTCTCGCCGGCAATGTCTCGGCCCTGCGCCCGGAAGTGTGGAACGCCATCGGGCGGACCGAATTCCTCTATTCCGATCCCGATGGCGACGAGCGGCTGGCGCTCGCCAGCGTCTTCCGCCTGCCCGACGACACCCGTCTTCTCGTCGGCCGCGATATTGAGGACCGGCGCATCTACCAGCGCCTCGTCGGCGCCACGGTCGCCTGGACGCTCGCCGTCATGGTGCTGGTCGGCGTCATCGTCGGCTGGGGGACGGGCCGCAACATCCTGCGCCGCGTCGACCAGGCCACCTTGATCAGCCGCTCCATCATGCGCGGGCATATGAACCGCCGCCTGCCGATCGCCGGCTCCGGCGACGAGCTGGACCGTCTCGCCGAAAATCTCAATCTGATGTTGGAGCGCATCGAAAAGCTGATGAACGGCCTGAAGGAGGTCTCCGACAATATCGCCCACGACCTCAAGACGCCCCTGACGCGCATGCGCCAGCGGCTGGAATCGGCCATCCAGAGCGGCGACCAGGACACCTATCGCGAGACCATCGAGGCGGCGCTGGAGGAAACGGACGATCTCATCTCCACCTTCAATATGCTGCTTTCCATCGCCCGGCTGGAGGCCGGCTCGACCGAGCTGGCCATGGACGATCTGGAGCTCGGCGACTTGGTGCAGGACGTGCTGGAGCTTTACGAGCCCCTGGCCGAGGACGAGGAGGTGGTTCTCAAGGCCGGCCATATGGAGCCTGTCACGGTGCGCGGCGCCCGCAATCTCATCTTCCAGGCCCTCGCCAATCTCGTCGACAACGCCCTCAAATACGGCGCCGCGCCGGCCAGCGAACGCAAACCCGGCGAAACCCCGGAGGTGGTCGTCGATGTGCGCGTGAAGGGGAATGAAGCCGAGGTCCGGGTGATGGATTGCGGCACCGGCATCGCCCCCGCCGATCGCGAGCGCGTGCTGCAGCGCTTCGTGCGGCTCGATACCAGCCGCTCCCGGCCCGGCACCGGCCTTGGCCTCAACCTCGTCCTCGCCATCGCCCGTTTTCACGGCGGCACGCTACGCCTGGAAGATGGCGAGCCGGGCCTGCGCGCCGTCTTGCAGCTTCCGGTTGCCGGCCCTCCCCCGCGCCGACACCTCTTGGAAATGTATGAGGAATAAGCGCCTTTTACTTGCGCTCGACCTGTGCCGTGCTATCCTTCCACCTGTTCGGTCCGTGTTACGTAGCGGCCAGGAGCCGCGTGCGGCAACGCGGTGTGGGGGGATTTCGCGCAGGGGTTTGGCGCTGCGCATCGCGATCCGGCGGGCGTTCCTGCGGAGATCGCAGCGGCATCAGGGAGGCATGATGTGACGATGCGTCTGCTGCTGGCGCTGGCGGCGACCGCCAGCTTGGTTGGGCCGACCCTCGGTTTGGCGCAATCCTCATCCATCGATGTCCAGCAAATCTCTCCCAAGGCGCGGCCCCAGCCCGGCGCCGGTTCCCTGACCGTGCCCCAGCCTGGAGCCGGCGCTCAGAAGCCGGGCGCCAGCGACGACGGCGACCTGGAAGAGGACGTTTCCGGCCAGCAGAACCGGAGCGCCCGCCAGGCGGCCTGCGACGATCTCGATATCAACTGCCAGGACGTGCCGCTGGAAGGCGTTCTCAACCCGCCGACGGCCCGCCCGCAGCTGCCGCGGGTGCGCAACTGAGCGGCGCCCTGCCGCCCGTCGAGCCCCGATCATCCTGGCGGCCCTTGCCTTCGTCTTCGGACGATAAACGGCTTTGACGTTCTGACTGCACCCTAAATCCGCCGATCGCGCCGAAAAAACCGCCCCCCCCAGCGGCTTAAGCGGCTTAAGCGGCCGAGAGCGCCACCCCCTTGCCGCCCAAACGAACCGCCGGAAATTGTGCGACAGGCCCTAGGTAGGCCCTAAGAGGGAGAGGATTGGCGCCGCAAAAAGCCTCAGGCGAGCATCTTCTTCTGCGTTCTGCCGCTGGCCCCGGCGCGCGCCGGCCGCCGCGTCTTGCCCGGTCCTCGCCCGATGGGCACCCGCTCCTGCGGCCCGCGCATGTGAGGAAAATCGCGCCGCCGGTAAAGCGCGAGGATGTCCGCGCCGCGAAGAAGCGAGCCGTCGCACCGGAAGATGCAGGCATCGTCGCGTGCGCTCGCCGGCCAGGTCTCGCAGACGAGCCGCACGGCACCGGCGAGCGAGAAATCGCCTCTTGTGCCGTCATCGCCCCTGCCCGGTCGGTTTGCACTGACGATTTCGTGTCGCCAGACGAGAAGCACTGCCTCACCGAAGTCGATCGGATATGATTTCGCCATGATCGTCTTCCCCTGCCTAACGCAACGTTAACTGAGTCGCGAGAAAGAAAGAAGATTGCTTCTAAACAACCTGCCGAATCCGTCGCCCCGCGTCTCGTCTTAAGCAAATTGGCAAGTCCAGGCGGGCCGAGACGCATAATCCGTCGAAGCTGAAGCGGACTTCGTGGTATCAAGCGGCGCGGTCTTGCCGGACGGCGAAGATGACAATGCAAAAAGGCGGCTCGGGTATGTCCCGGATCGGTGGGGAGGGGCCTTTTCAAACAAGGCGATGGCGTGCCTGCGCGGCATAGGGCCGCCTGTGCTAGAGGCGCCCGTTCGAGGCGGGTCGCACAAGCAGTTCTTGCACGCGCGGACAAGGCGCGGATGAGACGAAGAAGGCGAATTGTTTCGCCCCCCACGCCCTAGCGATCGCGCTGGACCGGCCGATGCTCGCCGCCTCTATCAAAGAACTGTTTCGCAGGATACAATACTATGTAGGATTGGAACCGCCGGGGAACGGGCCTCCCGGTGGCGGCATGCCGTCAGAGGCTCGCGCGAGGAGCCCAACCGCCTCGCCTCATAACAAGAAGCCGGCTCATAACAGGAAGCCGAGGAATGCCCGGGGGGGCATGGAACATAGGATCGAAGAGACGCCGGCGATGAACGTGCATGGTGAGGGGCGGGTTGAACGGCGTGATCAGGATGTCGTGCATCTCCCGCACACCCGTTTCCCACAGATTTCCCAAGACAGGGAAGCGCTCGATCTGACGCGCATCTTGGCGGCGCTTCGTCGCCAGAAGCTGATTGTGGCGCTTCCTCTCATCGGCACCCTCGCGCTGGCGATCGCCTATCTTTCGGCCGCGCCGACCGAATACACCTCGACCGCCGAGCTGATCGTCGAGCTGCAAAAGCCCAGAATCCTGCGCAACGAGGCGGTCGTGCCCGGGCTCGATGCCGGGCCCTACATGATCGGGCCGGTGATGGACAGCCAGGTCGAGCTGCTGCAATCCCAGCGTATCGCCGAGCGGGTGATCAAGCGTCTCGACCTTGCGGCGGGCCCCCCGCCGACGCCCGGCCCGATCGCCTCCCTGCTCGGCTTCTTCAGGACGGCGGCACCCGCGGAGGCCGACAGCCCGGCAACGCCGGCCGCGGGCGAGAGTGAGGCTGGCGAGGGCGAGGAGACGGCGGCGGAAGACGCCATTCCCACCTCTCTCTACAAGCAGTTCGAGGAAAGCCTGAGCGTCCGGCGCAAGGGCCTTTCGCTCCTCATCCTGGTGAGCGCCACGGACGAGGATCCGAACCAGGCGGCGCGCATCGCCAACGGCGTCGTGCAGGAATATCTCGACGACCAGCGCGAGACGCAGCTCGCTTCGGCAAGGGACGCCACTTCCGCTCTCAACGAGCGCGTGGAGGAGCTGCGCCAGCAGGTCCTGGCGCGCGAGCAGGCCATTCAGAGCTTCCGGCAGCGGCACGATCTTGCCGCCGTCGGCGACGTTCCCATCGCCGACCGGCAGTTGAGCGACATGCTGGTGCGCCTGAACGAGGCGGAGACCGACGCCGCGGCGCGGCGGGCCGAGCTGCGTCAGGTGGAGATGATCGCCGAGGAGGGCGGCGACGCATCCTTCATCGGTCGGGTGCTCGATTCGCAGGTCGTGCGCGATCTGAAGCGCCAGGAAAGCGAGATCGTGCGCCGGATCGGTTCGCTGAAGCGCGAATTCGGCGAATCCGACTACCGCATCGAGATCGCCCAATCGGAGCTTGACGATATCCGCGGCGCCATCGCCGAGGAGACCGCGCGACTGGTGGAGAATGCCCGCTACGAATCCGACGTCGCGCAGACCCGGGTGAGGATCCTTGAGGAAAACTTCAATGCCATGAAGCAGCTGGTCTACGAGCGCAGCGGCCAGCAAATCCGCCTCTCCGATCTGGAGCGCGAGGCCAAGGCATCGCGCGACCTTTATGAATCGCTTCTCGCCCGGCTGAAGGAGACGCGGGTGGCGGAAAGCCTCCTCTATCCGGATATCCGCATGGTGGAACCCGCCTCCCCGCCGCTTGAGCCCTCCAGCCCCAACACCAAGCTAACCCTGCTCGTGGCCCTCGTCGGCGGACTCGGCATTGGCCTGACGGGCGCCATCTTGCGCGACCATCTGGCCGGCTCCCTGTGGACCCCGGAGGATGTGGAGCAAAGGCTCAACCTCAAGCTCCTCGCCCCGCTGCCGCGCATTCGCGCCGGCTGGGGCAGCTCGCGCCACGATCACCTGTTGCGCGATCCGGCCTCCAACTACGGGCAGTCGATCTTCCTCCTGGCCCATACGCTCCTCGATCTGCGCCATACCGCCGAGGACGCCGTGGTGGCCATGGCCTCGCCCAGGAAGGGCGACGGGAAGACGACGACGACCGCCAATCTCGGCTATTACCTGGCCCAGACCGGGCGCCGGGTGCTGCTCGTCGATTGCGACCTGCGCGAGCCGACCCTGTCGCGGCTGATGGCCTCCGGCCGCGAGCGGTCCATCGCCGACGTCTTGGATGCCACCTGCAAGCCGGAGGACGCGATCGTCGCCGCCTCGGGCCTTGAGACGCTTGCCATCCTGCCGGCGCCCGCGCGCATCGACGGTCAAAGGGCGTCGGAGCTTCTGGGAAGCGACAGGCTCCGCAAGGTGTTGTCGCAGCTTCGCGACCGCTACGATCTCATCATCGTGGACGGCGGCTCGCTGCTTCAGGATGTGGAAGCCCGTCTTTTGCTGGATGCGGTCGATTCCGCCATCCTGGTTCTGCGCGCCGGCAAGTCCTCGCTCGCCGATGTGGAACGCTCCACGCATCTTGCATCGATCCTGTCGCTGAAGATGTCCGGCGTGGTGCTGAACGGCGCCGACCTGTCCGGCTGAGGCGCCTGCTGCCGGCGTTCTCCTCGCGGCCGCTTTCGCTCCCGCGCCCGCTTTCAATCGCGCTCACGCTCCGCCGCGTTCACGCCCATGGGGCGCGAATGCCGTGCGGGCCGGCCAGCGCGACGAGCTCGTCGGCGATGTCCGGGTCGAGTTCGATGCCCCGCGCGGCATTCTCCTCAAAGGCCTGCCAGCGGGCCGCGCCCGGCAGGCGCACCTCCTGGCCGGCACCGGAGGCTGATACGGCCTCGGCGAGCTCGTCCATGCGCGCCAGGAAGCTCTCCAGCGGCATAAACGCCAAGACATTGAGCGCGATGAAGAAATGGCCGTTGTCCCCGGCCCGCGTGAAATCGCGATACATGGAGCCGACCCCGTGGGAGACTCCCGCGCCCGTCAGGACGCCGGCGAGGACCTCCACCATCAGCGACAGGGAAAAGCCCTTGGCGCCGGCCATCGGCAACATGACGCCTTTCAGCGCCTCAGCCGGATCTCTCGTGGGAGCTCCCGTCATGTCGACGCTCCAGCCCTCCGGAAGCTGGCCGCCCTTGCGGGCAAGCTCGCGCACCGAGGAGGCGGCCGCGGCCGAGCTCGACATGTCGACGAGGAGGTTGCGGCCCTGGCGCATCGGCGCGGCGAAGGCGAGCGGATTGGTGCCCAGCACCGGCTGGCGCCCGCCATGGGCGACGACCTTGGGGAAGGAATTGCTGAAGGCAAAGCCGATCATGCCTCTTTCGGCCGCCAGATTGGCGTAGTAGCCGGCAGCGGCGAGAAAGTTGCTGTCGCGCACGCCGACCGCCGCCACCCCCGACGCATCCGCCAGCTCCATGGCGTGCCGCATCGCCACTTCGCCGAGAAAGTGGCCGAAGCCGCCGGCACCGTCGATCACGGCGGTGGCCGCGGAGGTGCTGTTGAGACGAAAGCGGCAGGGGCAGGAAATCAAGCCCTGGCCGACCCGCTCCAAGAGGACCTTCAGCCGCTCCACGCCCTGGTTCGGGCGCCCGACCATCTCCGCCCAGACCATCACCCGCGCCACCGCCTCGGCTTGTTCGGCGTCCACGCCATGCGCAAGCGCGATGTCGCGCACGAAGGCGCGAAGGCCTTCGGCGCTGACAGCCCCGACGGATTGCCTTTCCTGTCTCGTCTCCACCAAACGACGACCCTTTCTTCTCGCCTCTTTCTTTCCTACAGCCGCCTCTTTCTTTCCTACAGTGGGATGACGCCCTGCTTCCTGGACAAGAGATGGCTGAGGAGGATGGCGGCGACCGGCACGACCCGTTCCGGCACCGCTCGATGAAGATGATCACACGGGCCTGAGGCCGTGCTCACCCCGTTGACGTGACCGTCAACCTCCGCCGGCGCCGCCGAGATGTCCAGGGCGAGGAGATCGAGGCCGGCCAGGCGCGCGCCGATTGAGCGGCCACGCGCGCCGCCGCGGAAATGAACTACGCATGTCCCTCCTTGCGCACAACCTCATCCGCCTGCTTACCCGGTGTGGCGCCGGAGGAAGTCGGCCTTCAGGCCGATGCGCCTTGCGACGATCTCGGCCCCGACGATCTCGGCCCCGACGATCTCGGCCCCCACGATCTCGGCCCCCACGATCTCGGCCCCTGCGAACCCTCCCCGCCACCTAGGCCCATGGGGGGCTGAGGCCGTGCGGGGCGGCAAGCGCGGCAAGGTCCCCGGCAACCCCGGCGTCGATCTTGATGCCGCCCTTCGCGTTGGCCTCCCGCGCATCCCACCGGGCGGCGCCCGGCAGGCGTACCTCCTGGCCGGCACCGGAGGCCGATACGGCCTCGGCGAGCTCGTCCATGCGCGCCAGGAAGCTCTCCAGCGGCATAAACGCCAAGACATTGAGCGCAATGAAGAAATGGCCGTTGTTGCCTCTGCGCGCATGGTCCCGATACATGGAGCCGACCTGGTGGGAGAAACCGGCGCCCGTCAGGACGGCGGCGAGGATCTCCACCATCAGCGACAAGGAAAAGCCCTTGGCGCCCGCCATCGGCATCATGGAGCCTTTCAGCGCCTCAGCCGGATCTGTCGTGGGAGCTCCCGTGCTGTCGACGCTCCAGCCCTCCGGAAGCCGGGCGCCTTTGCGGGCAAGCTCGCGCATGGTCGAGGCGGCCGCCGCCGCGCTCGACATGTCGACGAGGAGGTTGCGGCCCTGGCGCATCGGCGCTGCGAAGGCGAGCGGGTTGGTGCCCAGCACCGGCTGGCGTCCGCCATGGGCGACAACGTTCGGCGGCGAGTTGCTGAAGGCGAGCCCGATCATGCCCTTCTCGGCCGCCAGATTGGGGTAGTAGCCGGCGGCCCCGAAGAAATTGCTGTCGCGCACGCCGACCGCCGCCACCCCGCACGCATCGGCCAGCTCGATAGCGTGCCGCATCGCCATTTCGCCGAGAAAATGGCCGAAACCGCCTGCCCCGTCGATGACGGAGGTGGCCTCAGAGGTGCGCTGAAGACGGAAATCGCAAGGGCAGGAGATCAAGCCTTGGCCGACGCGCTTCAGGAGGATCTTCAGCCGCTCCACGCCGTAGTTGGGGCGCCCGACCATCTCTCCCCAGACCGTCACCCGCGCCACCGCCTCCGCCTGTTCGGCATCCACGCCATGTGCGAGCAGGAGGTCGCGCACGAAGCCGTGCAGCGCCTCGGCACCCACAGCCCCGGTGAGCGCCTCTTCTTGTCTCGTCTCCACCAATGGACGACCCTTTCTTCCCGCCTCTTTCTTTTCTACAGCCGAATGACACCCTGCTCGGTGGAAAATAGATGGTTGAGGAGGATTTCAGCCACCGGCACGACCCGTTCCTGCTCCGCGATGAGATAGTGATGGTGCAAACCCGGCGTCGTGTTCACCTCGTTGACATAGATGTCGCCCTCTGCCGGCAGCGCCGAGATGTCCTGCGCGATGACATCGAGACCGGCAAAGCGCACGCCGAGATCGCCGGCAAGCTTGCCGCCCATGGCGATAAGTTCTGGGTGCACCTCGCCCCGAACGTTGTGATTTTCGGCGGCGACGTTCTCGTTCGGTATCCGCTTGACCCGAAAGCGTCTGCCGGCCTCCACCCTGGCGCTCAAGGAGAGCGACTGCGCGCCAAGCTCGAAGGCGCAGTCGGCGTCCGCCCTCAGCGGGCTGAGAGCCGAGACCGGCTGCTCGCTCAGGCGTCGCTTGTTCTCCTGCCGGATGAGCTGGCGCACGCTCTTGCGGCCATCGCCAGTGAGATGGGGGGGATCGCGCCGCACCGCATCGAGAAACCGCCCGTCCAGATACAGCAGGCGATAGGACGCCCCCTCCACCTGCTCTTCGGCCAGCATGCGCGGATGGTAGCGGGCCGCCAGGAGCGCCGCGCGCCGTAGCGCGCCCTTGCTGCGCACCGAGGTCGTGACCCCGCGACCGCCGCCGGTCCCGCCCACGGGCTTCACTACCAGCGGACCGCCATGCTCCTCCAGGAACGCCTCCGCGACGCCGAGGCTTCGCAGCGTGAACTCGCGGCATTGCGGGACGCGGATACCCTTCTCGCGCAGGAGGCCATGCGTGATGGCCTTGTTGCCCATGATGTTCAGCGTCAGGTGGTCGTCGAGCATGACGCGGTGGCGCTCCACGAAGGTGACGAGCGTACCGCGCTGCACTCTGAGATAGCCATAGCCGGTCGGCGTCAGCTCACATCCCGTCGCGTCGGCGGCCTTGCGCCACAAATCCTCGTAGAACGTCCTGCGCAGCCCCGAGAAGCGCAGGAGCTGAAGGTTGTAGCCCAAATCCCCTACACTGAGCAGCTTGCCGGAATGCTTCGCTGCCAGGGATTGCAGATTCATCGCTTTGCGCGCCGGAGGGACCGAGATCCGGCTCCCGCGCCCGGCATCAATCGTCGAAATGGCATTTGTCGGCGCCGAGCTGGTCGTCGACCCATTTGTTGGAGAAGATGCCGCGCTTCACATCCTCCAGATAGTCCCGCATCTGCACGCGGTTGGCATCGAGACGATCGAGGATTTCGTTGGCGAAGCCCTTGCGCACCACCACCACGCCATTGTCGTCGGCGACGATGATATCGCCAGGATCGACGACGACGCCGCCGCAGCTGACGCTGTAGCCGAGTTCGCCGGGGCCGCGATGCAATGGCCCGAACGGCGTGAAGCCTCTCGCGAACATCGGCAGGCCCACTTCGCGGACGGCGGTGATGTCCCGCACCAGCCCGTCGACGATGAACGCCACGATGCCGCGATGCATGGCCTTGTTGGCAATTGTGTCTCCAACGACCGCGTTGTTGCCGCTGCTGCTCGTATCGACCACCACCACGTCGCCCGGCTGGGCGACATCCAGCGCCTTGTGAACCATAAGGTTGTCGCCGGGAAACACCTTGACCGTTAAGGCAGTGCCGACGATCCGATCCTTCTCCAATGTCATCCGGTGAATGTCGGGTGACATCGTGTACATGCGGTTCATCTGATCGGAAACGTCAGTTGTATCGAACTCGCGATAACGCGCGACGAGCTCGGCAGGCGGCCTCTCAATTGTCTTGCGGATCCGGAACCCTGGACCCGGTAGCATTTCGGCTGATTTCGGCTTCTGCGCCACGGGATATTCCTTTGCTGAAAGAGCAGTCACGTTACCGTTCCACTCTGGCGCTGTCGAGACGGACGCGGGAGCGGAATCCTGATCTGGTAAAAATGCAAGTATTCGCCCCGCCCGCGCCTCTGGGGGCAGCGCTTACCTGGAGGGGGAGACGGCTGGCACGCGGCTTCGCGCCGGCGCTCCCGCCTCCGCCGGCTGGTAGAGCCACAGATAGAGCCCGAAGGCGACCCAGACGAAATAATCGCCGAGAAACACCCCGTTATTGTGGAAGAATCCATGAATGAAATACGCGAAGAAAATCCAGATGATGTGCATGAATCGCGGCGGGTCGATCAGGAAGCAAGCGACGATGACGATAGTCCCGAGTAGACCGTAGGTGAGAAAGAAGTTCAGATAGGCATTGTGAACGTCAAGGCGGAAGATCGCTTCGGCGTTGACGCCGGTCGCCACATATTCCCAGTAGAAGGATGCATATTCCCCGACATCCGCCGACCAGCCGAGGCCGAAGGGGAAATCGGCCGCCAGGCGAAGACCGAACTGGTAGAGCGTGAAGCGCCCAAGAGCCGATTCATCGTCGAAGCTGACGACCCGGGAATCGTAGTTCTGCAGGATCACCAGCCCCGCTCCGCATATAAGGCCCACGACCGCCAGGGTGAGGAGCGATTTCACCCGCATCTTCACCACCTCGCGCAGCACCGCGGCGATGAGGATCCCGAGCAGCAGCGAGCGCGTGCCGTTGGCCGCCGCGATGGCGAGGTTGCCCAGGGTGAGCGCGAAATAGACGCGCGATCCGATGAGCCCGCGCTCATAGATCATCTGCACCACCACATAGGCGGCGGCGATATGATAGGAGAAGACGATCGGCGTCAGCGACAGGCCGAAGGGGCGCACGCGCGCGGCGATATAGGAGCGCAGCGCCGGCTCATGATCCTGAAAGCTGGCCAGCCATTCGCGCGCCTGCCAGGCGAAATCGAAGCCGACGGCCTGGAAGATGGCGAAGACGCCCGTAAGCCCGGCAAAGAAAAGAAATGTTCTGACGACGAACATCGGCCCGGCGAACTGGGCCATGAGATAGCTGCTCATCAAAATGGCCAGCGGCTGCACGCCGTTGCGCAAGGTGTATTCGAGCAGGATGTCGAAACCCTTGCCGTTCAGACTGGTCACGAAGATCCCGATTGCCGAGATCGAGATGATGACCAGGATGAGGCCGGCTCTCTTCACCACGAATTCGATGAAGGCGTTGTGCACGCAGACGAAGAGCATAAGAAGCAGGAACATGACGAGCGCCGCGCGCACCGGCAGGACCACGTTCCAATGGCCGAACAGCGTGTAAGTGCCGATGACGGCGATATAGAGGAGTTTGAGGTAATGGATCACGTCAAGCGGCGCCTGCTGCAATAGCGACGGCGAAGCGATGCGTGCTCGCCCGCCAGGAGCTTAGCCCTGTGGCAGCGTCAATTGAAGAGGCAATGCGCCTGACACTTTTGACGGTCGCTTGGCTGCGTCGCGGCGCGCCCCTATACAGCCAAACGTGGCTCGCCGACCATGCGGGAAGCTTGCCCTGCTTAGGCGCCCATCGTAACCGCGCCGATCCGGAAAGGTAGACTTGGTGGCAACCGGGAAATTCAAGATCGCTCTTCTTGTCGACCGCCCGCAAGAGGCGTTCCCAGCCGTCGCCGCCGTGGCGCGTCGGCTCCAGCAGGATCCGCAAGTGGAGCTCATGCTCGCGCCCCTGCCGCCCTCGCAGGGCCCGGCGGAGGCGCAAGGCGGCCCGCCGCACAACGGCGCGACATCCAAGCTCCTGGAAAGGATCGGCAAGGCCGAGGCGCAGATCCTGCCGCGCGCCCGGGCGGCGCGCAGGCGGCGCGCGCCGCTCCCCTCCCTGCCGAGCTGTGAGCTTGCCGCCCCGCAGGGCGAGCCTTCCAAGGCGGATCCGAGCCTTGATCTCATCCTCGATCTCAGCCGGTCCGCCCCGCCGCGCCTGGCGCGGCTGGCACGCCATGGCATGTGGCGGCTCGGCCCGCCTCGCGCCGCCGAGGGCGCCGGCGGCCCGATTGGCTTCTGGGATATCCGCGCACGCAACGGCGTGTCGGAAATCGTGCTCGCGAGGATCGGCGCGGACGGGCGGGAGGAGGCCGCCGCCCGCGCTTTCTTCCAGACCCGCAAATCCTTTAGCGAGAACCGGGATTTTCTTGCCGAGAAGAGCGCCGCTCTGGTGCAACGGGAAGTGCGGCGCCTCCTCGTCGGGGCGGCGAGCCAGGCCGAGCCCGGCGTGACCGGCGCATCCGGCGTCCAGGCCGCCGCGAGCACGCCCTCTCGCATCACCAACGCGGATCTATTGGCCTATCTCGGCGCTGTCGGCCGCAATTACGGCATGATGACCTACAAGCATGCGCGCCGCTTCGCCCGGATGCGCTACAATTCCTGGTCGCTGTTTGTCGGCGAGGGCGATTTTTTGAGCGCCGACCTTGCCAAGCTGCGCGAGATTCGCCCGACCGCGGGAGAATATTGGGCCGACCCGTTTCTCTACCGCGCCAAGGGCGACGACGGCATCTACATCTTCTACGAGAGCTTCGTCTACGAGACCCGCAAGGGCAAGCTCTGCGTCGGCCGCCTCGGGCCCGATGGGGGCTTTTCCTATCTCGGGGACGTCATGGGCGGCGGCGACCATCTTTCCTTCCCTTTCGTCATGGAGCACGAGGGCCGGCTTCTGATGATCCCGGAGACCAGTTCGCGGCGGCGTCTGGAGGTCTGGGAATGCGTCGACTTCCCGCTGCGATGGGAGATGCGCCATACCGCGCTGGAAGGCACCAATTGCGCCGATAGCAGCATCGTTGAGGTCGACGGCCAATGGTGGCTCTTCACCAATATGGGCACCGACACCTTCAACGACCACAATTCGGAGCTGCACGTCTTTCAGATCGACTCCCCTGAGCTGAAGGAACTCGTCCCGCATGCCTGGAACCCGGTCGTCGTCGATGCCCGCCTGGCGCGCAACGGCGGCAGGGTGAGCAGGCGCAGCGGCAGATTGCTGCGTTTCGCCCAGGACAATTCCTTCAGCTACGGTTCGGCCCTGTCGATCATGGAGGTGACCGAGCTCAGCCCCAAGACCTATTCGGAGCGGCTCCTCCGCCGCATCGAGCCCGATTTCGCCCCTGGCATCAATGGCTGCCATCACCTCGATTACAGCGGCGAGACCTTCGTGATCGATGGGCTGCGCGAATACGGTTGAGGCCGGCAACGGCGCCGGCGCATCCGCGCCTTGCAGCCCGCGACACCCTGCGCCGCGTTTGCGCCCGCCCTCGCCCGGCCGACCTCCGGCGCCGGAGCCTCAGGAAACCCGCTCGCCCTGTTCGGCGGTCTGCAATTCCGGCGCCTGTTGCGCCTTCTTGGCCAGGCGCATGCGGAAATACCGGTTGGTGAACAGCGTCACGGCCTCGCGCAGCGGATAGGAGGCCGCCAACAGCAGCAAGGTCCATTCGCCCGGCCGGATCGCCAGGATCGCCATATAGGCGCCGGTGATACCGAAGCGCGCCAGGTTGGAATAGACCGGGACCTCGATCCGCCCGTCCCTGAAGAAGATGGAGGAATACTGCGCCAACACGCCGACGCTGTAGATGCCCATCCCGGCGAAGATGACGAAGGAAATCGGATAGGCGGTCTCGTAGAATCCCGGCAGCACTTCCATGAAATAGTATTTGGACAGAACCGCGACGGCCACGCCCACCGCCGTCATGGCCACGAAGGCGACGCTCATCTGCATCGCGGTCGGCTCAAGCCGCGAAAGCCGGCTGAAATAGATGGTGAGGGTCGGCTTCACCAGATTGAGCAACAGCCGCCCCGTGGAGATCGCGATCGTGTAGACCGCCAGCGTATCCAGATCGAACAGATAGGCGACGAGGAACTTGTCGGCGTGCTCCAGGAGCAGGTTGGGCGCGCCGCTGACGCTGAGATGGTTGCTCTCGCGAAAAATCTCCTTGGGATAGTCGTCTGAGCGCACGAACAGGTCCCGGTAGCGGGAGAGATAGATCATGTTCACGATACAGTGCAGGGAAAGGCCTGCGATGAAGAAATCGATCTCCGAGAACCCGACGCTCAGCATGAACAGCGCGGTGAGCGCGATCAGCGTGTACTTGAAGGACGTGAGAAAGCAGTTCAGCCGGAACCAGCCTCGCGCCTGGTTGATCTGCTCGTACATCTCGGTCGGCGCGCGGATCGGAATCCAGAACGAGGCGACGAGGATCGCCGGCGCCAGCGGATTGTCCTTGGCAAAAAGATAGGCGCTGACGCCCAGGCCGAGCACGACGCCGATCAACGACCACCGCATGCGATGCAGCAGGAGAGGCCGGAAGACCTCCTCGTGGCCCTTGAGCACGTAGCGGATGACGATCTTGCTGGTGTCCTCCAGCGAGAACAGCGACAGCAACCCGACGATCGACAGGAAGATCCGAAACCGTCCCGCCGCCTCCAGATCCACCAGCCAGGCGATGATGAGGATGGTGATATAGTTCGAAAGGCCGGGAGCCAGCGACGTCCCGAGCGCCCACGGGGCATTGGACATCGTGTACCAGGCGAAGGACTTAAGGCGTCCCATCCAGCCCTGTTCGACAGACAAGCTCACGGCGCCCGCATCCCGAGAGGCTGAGGAAAACGAAACGGTCCCGGGCGCCGCTCCGGCCGCCATGCGACCTGCCGCAAGGCTTGCGCCCGACACCCTCGCGTCGCCGCAAGCGGCATGCGGAGAAAGCCGGCGACGTCGTTTACCATGAAACCAAAAAGCCGCTGCCCCGGAGCGCCGTCCGCGGAGCGGCGGCGTCCCGGGATCGATCCTCGGCGATCAGCCGATATCGGAGCATCGCTCAGTCCGACCTCCGTCCCTTGCGCGGCGGGCGCACTCTCGGCGCGCTGCCTGGTTGGCCGCTGGTTCATCTGATGCCAGGGCGGTCCGAATGCATACTCTACCAACAGCCTTTCGGCCAATTGAAAACTATAGATGGCGGTAACCTGGCACCTCTTGCCGGGCGGAGATTGACGCCTACAACCTAGGTTCAGCGCAACCTCAGTCACCTTGAAAAGACGGTACCGCTGGGGCAACTTGCTTGCTCAAAGCGAGCTTGATCTGTGCGGTGGGGCAAGGCGCATGGTGTAGTAACCGAGCCTATTGGGGGCTGTGATGCTGGTTTTATCCGAACGTAAGGGCGCGCTGACCAAACACGACATTTGGTTCGCCCCCGCGCCAAGGTCTGTTCAAGCCCTCACTCTTAGCAAGTTCTACCAGTGCGGAAGTTCTAGCTTCCATCCTCTCTTCATCCGGGAAACGTTTCCGACCCTTCTCATCGATCTGCGTCAATCGGAAGAGGACATCAACGCGGCCATCTCCAAGACCCCGGCCTCCCACATCAAGCGGGCGCGCAGAGACGGCGTCATCGTTTCCCCGATCAGCGATTACGAGGAATATGCCGGCTTTTACAACGCCATCACCGGCGCGATCGGGCGCCCGCAATTGGGCAAGCGGCCCAAGGGATGGAACACCGACATCCGGGCCTTCGGCGCGCTCTTTGAAGATAAGTGGCTGGCGATGCACAGCTATATCTGCGACCGGGAGGCAAAGCGGGCACGGCTCCTGCATTCCGTCTCCACCTTCCGCTCTCAGGAGGATACGGCGAAGCGGAATTTCTTGGGGCGGGCGAACCGCCTGCTGCATCACCGCTGCATGATGCTTTTCCGCGAGGAAGGCTTTCAAACCTACGACTTCGGTGGCTACCGCCCCGAGAGCCCCGATCCGGAAATCCGCGGCATCGCCCGTTTCAAGGAAGGCTTCGGCGGCACCAGGCGGCTCGAATACCACTACGTGTCCATCCCGCGATGGCTTCTGACGCAAGCCCAGACGCTGCTTCGCCGCGGCCGCAGATCGGCCGGTCCTTCCGCCGGGCAGCGCGATAACTCCCATGCGGCCGCAACCAACCCCTCCCCCGCCCCCGCCGCGCCCGCATCGGCGCGGCTCGCCGCCTACGACACGACCACGACCAAATAGCCACCGAGCCGCGAGTTGCTCTTCTCGCCAGGACCAGCACGCAGGAGTTGCAACGAGATGGCGCGCGCAGGACGAAGCCTCGTGCTGTTCACCGAGTTCGGGGCGACCATCGAGCGGGGCCAGCGTTTTGGGCTGCTCTTGCGCAACATGGCGATTTACGAGCGCTTGATCGCCGACGGCACGTTCGACGACGTCTATTGGTTCATGTACGGCCGGGACGACCCGCAGGACCTGCAAGCCCTGCAAGAGAAGGGCGAAGTCCATCCGCGGCTGCATGTCCTGGCGCCGCCCGCGTCTTGGCGCGGCCCTTTCAGCGCCCTCTTCTACTCTTTGCTCGGGCCGCTCGTTCACAGGAAGGTCTTGGCGCGCGCGACGGCCTACAAGACCGCGCAGGTGACCGGCTCCTGGACCGCCCTCATCGCCAAGGCGCTCTTTCGGCGGCCCTTGCTGTTCAGGCTCGGCTATCCGCTCTCCGTGCGCTTCCGTTCGGAGAACGCCACGCTCAAATACTGGCTCGCCTCCGTCATCGAGTTCCTGCTGGTGCGCTTTTCCGACATGACGGTCGTCTCGTCCTCCGTCATGCAGGGTTACTATCGGCGCTATTCCTCGAAGGCGCAGATCAACTTGCTTCCGAGCTATATCGACATGGCGCATTGCGATCCGGTCCAGGCCTACAGCCGCGATCTTCCTATCCTCTATGTCGGCCGGCTGGAGCCGGTGAAGAACATCGAGGCCCTCATCCGCGCCAGCGCGAAGCTTGATGTCGAGGTCGACCTTTACGGGCGCGGATCGCTGGATGAAGAGCTTCGCGCCTTGGCGAAGCGCGAGGCTGCGCGCGTCAATTTCAAGGGCGTCGTTCCAAATCATGAACTCCTCGCCCTCTACAGCCGTTACACCTTCTGCGTTCTGTGCTCCACGCGCGAGGGCATGCCGAAATCGCTGATCGAGGCCATGGGCGCCGGTCTCATCTGCATCTGCACCCCGACCGACGGGGCCTGCGAGCTCATTACCGACGGCGTGACGGGTTATCTGACCGAGGGTTTCGATGCCGAAGCCATCGCGGAAAGGCTTTCATGGGTCTTGGAGAACTTCGACCCGCAGGTCGGCAGGCGCGCCCGCGAGGCGATGCTGAGCCGCAGCAGCTTGGAGAGCGCCGCCGAGTTGGAGCGTTCCTATTTCGAGGCCATCGTAGGCGAACCCCTCACCCCATCGGATTCCCTCGTTCATGAGCATTGACACCTCCACCCCGGTCCTTTGCCTCGGCGGCCGGGAGAACACGCTCTCCGTCGTTCGCAATCTCGCACGTTACGGCGTGCGCGTTTCCGTCAGCGGTCCGCCGAACTGCCTCGGCATGTATTCCCGGCACTGCCACCGTTCCGTGCCCGTCCCGGAGGACGTCGCGCCACTCAGATTCTGGGAAGACACGCTTCTGCGCGGGCACGAATTCGAAGGGCATATTGTCTTTGCCTGCAACGACGAGGCTATCGAATTCGTGTGCAAGCACCGCGACGAGCTGGCGCAAAGATACATTCTCGACGATTTCGATCCGCAGATGCATCTCGCCATGCTCGACAAGCAGAAGACGCTGGAGATGGCCAGGTCGGTCGGCGTCGGAGTGCCGGAGTTCTGGAAGGTGAAGACCGAGGCGGATCTGGAGGAGGCCCTCGGCCACGTCCGCTTTCCGGCGATGGTCAAGCCCCTCCATTCGCATCACTTCGCCCGCATCTTCGGCCGCAAGCTGTTCATCGTGGAAGACGGCGTCGAGGAGCTGCGCGCGCGCGTCCGCCAGGCATGGGAAGCCGGCCAGGAGGTGATGATCGTGGAGATGATCCCTGGCCCGGACAACCTCCTGTGCAGCTACTACACCTATATCGATAAGGACGGCGAATACCTCTACCATTTCACCAAGCGCATCGTGCGGCGCTACCCGACCAATCGCGGCGGCGCCACCTCCCACCGCACCGACGACGTTCCGGAGGTCGCCGAGGCGAGCCGCCGGTTTCTCGCCGGGATCGGCTTCCGCGGGATCGGCCAGGTGGAGTTCAAGCGCGACCCGCGCGACGGCATCCTGAAGGTCATCGAGAACAACACAAGGTTTGTCGCCGGCCACGAGCTCGTGGTGCGATCGGGGCTGTCCATCGACTGGGTTCTTTATCGCTATCTGACCGGTCAGCGGATGCCCCTTCAGACAAAGTTCAATCCCCGGCTGGGCATGGTCAGCCCTCCCCGCGATTTTCTCGCCTTCCTCCAGCTGCGCCGGCGCGGGGAATTGTCGTTCCTGGGCTGGCTGCGCAGCCTTATGGCGTTGCCGCAGGTGTTCCCGGTCTTCTGGATGAGCGACCCCATGCCGTTCCTGATGTCCGGGCGGGGTCTTCTGGGGCGCATCCGTCGCTCCCAGGGGCACCAGCAGGAAACCCCGAGCCACGCCGCCTCAGGCTGAGGCTCTGCCCCGCCGGCACAAGACGCGCCTCGCCGGCGAGGCCGCGCTGGCGCGGCCCCGCGCGCCTTCAGATGCTGGCGATGAGGCCACCGTCGACGCGCAGGATCGAGCCGGTGATATAGGCGGCGCGCTTGCTGGCCAGGAAGGCGACGGCATCGGCGTATTCGCGCGGCTCGCCGTAGCGCCCGGCCGGAATGGCGGCAAGGCTCGCCCTTTCCACCTCTTCGGGCGTGCGGCCCTCCCGCTCGGCCTTTTTCTCGTCGAGAAAGCGCACCCTTTTCGTGGCGATGCGGCCGGGCACCACGATATTGGCCGTCACCCCCTCGCCCGCCACTTCCCGTGCCAGGGTCTTCGACCAGCCGAGAAGCGTCATTCGAAGGGCGTTGGAGATGCCCAGATTGGGGATCGGCGAGACGACGCCGGAGGAGGCGCTGGTGACGATGCGGCCCCAGCCCCGCGCGCGCATGCCCGGCAGCACCCGGTCGGTGATGGCGATGACGGATAGGATCATCGCCTCGAACTCGCTGCGCCACAGCTCCGTCTCGTTGCCGGCGGCCGGCGTCGGCGGCGGCCCGCCGGTGATGTTGACGAGGATATCGACGGGCCCGAGCGCTTCTTCCACCTTCCGCGCCTTGGCGTCGATCGCGGCGAGATCGGCGAGCTCCCAGGAGAGCGCCATGGCCGTGCCGCCCACCCTTTCGATCGCCTCCGCATGCGCCTTCGCCGTATCTTCGCTGTGGTCGGCAAGGGCCACCTTGGCCCCCTCCTCCGCCAGGGTCGTGGCGATGGCGCCGCCGAGCCCGCCGCCGGCGCCGAGCACCAGCGCCGTCTTGCCGCCGATTCCCAGATCCATCTTATCGCTCCCTCAGGCCGCGTTGCTGCGGCCGATACCGGCGGAGGCTTCCGCGATGGCGGCCACGACCGGCGCCAGTTCTTGCCTTGCCCCCGCATCCAGGTCGCGCAGCGGCGGGCGCACCCGCCCACCGCGAAAGCCCCGCAGATTCATCGCCGCCTTGGTGCTCTGCGGCTGGCCGTGGCGCCGCGCCATGGCGCGAAACGGATACCAAAGGCGCTGCAACTCGCCCGCGCGCGCCGCCTCGTCCGCTGCGAGCGCCGCATAGGCGGCCCGGATCAGTTCGGGGAAGGCGCAGCTATTGGTGGAGCTCAGCCCGTCGAAGCCGGCGCTGAGCGGTCCCAGGAAGGCCAGGTCGGAGGCGCAGAAAAGCCGCAGCCGGCCGTTCAGGCGGCTGGCGAGGACGTCGATGGCCGTCGGCGACAGATCGCCCTGCTTGAGGGCGACGATGCCGTCGATTTCGGCAAGGCGCTCCAGCACGCCCGGCGACAGGGTGATGCCGATGCCCGGCGCGTTGTAGATGACGATGCCGGTGCGCGAGCGCGGCGCCATCGCCTGAAAGAAGGCGACGATCTGGTCCTCCGTCACTTCCGAGACATAGGGCGCCGTCACCATCGGCGCGCCGCCGAGCGAGCTGGCGAGCTCGGTCAGTTCGCCCACCGCCCGCGGATCGGAATCGGCCGTGCACAGCATCACCGGCAGCCGGTCTCCGACGAGCTCCATCACCCGGCCAAAGAGCTCGGCGCGCTCCTCAAGGCGCATCGTCGGAAACTCGCCATAGGTGCCGCCGATGAGGATGCCGTCATAGCCAAGGTCGATGACCCGGCCGAGATTTTCCTCAAGCGCGGAAAAGTCGATCGTCCCGTCATCGGCAAAGGGCGTGACGGCGATATTGAAAAGGCCCTTCAGTCTTTCCTGGCTCTCGGCGATATCCTTCATGTCGCAATCCTTCGTTTTCCCGCCGGGCCGGCGGGCCAAAGCTTCAAGAAGCTCTTGCTGGGCTGCCGCAAAGCATGGCGGCTGCGATGTCGCGATAGATGCGCGCGGCGGCGACGAACTCCTCAATGGGGACGAACTCGTCCGGCTTGTGCGCGGCGGCGATGGAGCCTGGCCCGACGACGACGCCCCTGGCGCCGATGGCATTGAAATGCACCAGGTCGCAGCCGCCGGCGAAACCGAGCGGCTCCAGGACCTTGGCGCCATGGCGGCGGCCGGCCGCAAGGCTGGCGGCGACGATGGGCTCGCCGGGATCGGTTTCCGCCGCCCCGCCGGTCGTCGGACGCCACTCCACGATTTCCGCGCGGATGCCCTCGCTCTTTTCGGCCTTCACCAGAAGCTCGGCGATCTCCGCTTTCGCCGTCTCCTCGTCCTCGCCGGGAACCAGCCTTCGGTCGAGCATCATCTCGCAGCGATCGGGCACCACATTGTCGGCGACGCCGCCATTCATCCGCGTCACCGTCAGGCTCGCCTGGCCGACCAGCGGATGCGCCCGATGACGCACCACGTCGTGGTGGAAGGCCTCGATGAGAGGCAGGAGGCGCCCGGCCTGGAAGATGGCGTTGGTGCCGAGATCGGGCGTGCCGGAATGCGCCGAGACGCCGTGCACGCGCACGATCGGCCGCATGCTGCCCTTATGGGCGATCACCGTGGCGTTGCCGGTCGGCTCGCCGATGACGGCATAGTCGATGCGCGGCGCGCCGGCGGCGAAATGCCGGGCGCCGGCGCTCGCCACCTCCTCGTCGGCGACGAAGACGCCGATGAGCGTGCCGCTCCAACTCGCGCGTTCGCCCGCCAGCATCCGCATCGCCTCCACCATGGCAACGAGCGGTCCCTTGGCGTCGCAGGCGCCGCGGCCGTAAAGGCGCCCCTCGCGCTCCGTCAGCTTGAGGGGCGGATCGCTCCAGCCCTCGCCCGCCGGCACGACGTCGATATGGGTGTTGAAGGCAAGGCTGGGCCCGGCGCCGTTGGCAAGCCGCGCCACGACATTGCTGCGGCCGGGTCGGAATTCGTCGAGCGTGACCTCGTATCCCGCCGCGCGCAGGAGATCGGCGACAAACGCCGCGCCCTCCCGTTCGCGGCCGGGCGGGTTCTGCGTGTCGATGGCCACCAGCCGGGCGAGATCGCCCTTCATGCGTGCCGCATCGAGCTCTTCCGCCATGCCTCCCCCTTCGAGCCGCACCGTGCCCGACCCCGTATCGGAGCCCCGCCGCCGGCGGACCGCTTCTCCTGATAGGGAGCTCCCGCCGAATTGTGCTTTATTGCGCAGACGGTACAACGCCGCCGGCGCCTGTCAAGCCACGGCGGGCGGCCTCGCGCCGGGCCGCGAATGTCGTCAGGTTCGGCCGCCGGCGACCGCCTGCTGCGTCTTGACGCTCCGCCGCGCGGGCCGGCGCTCGCCCTTGCGGCCGGCGCTCTCCGAGCCCTTGGCGACCCCGAGCTTCACCGCGGCGCTATAGGCGTTGCCAAGATGCTTGCGCATCCGCTCCGCCGCCTTCTTCAGATCCTGCGCATAGAGCGCGTCGAGGATCTCCAGATGCTCGCTCACCCAGGTGCGCACCCGCCGCAGATCCCAATAGCCCTGGTATTCCAGGAGCCGCCGCAAGCGGTTCTGGTGCTGCACCACCTGCAGGAAGAAGCTGTTATTGGCAAAGCCCATGATCATCTCGTGGAACTGCGCGTCGACCTCGAACAATTGCTGGCTGGTGGCGTTGAGGTCGTCGCCCTGCTCCAACAGCCACAGATGTCGCGAGCGGGCGCGATCGAGCGCCACCATGTTGATCTCGAAGGTCTCCAGCTCGAAGACGGCCGGCTCCACCACCAGGCGGAAATCGTAGCTGTTCCTGAGCGCCACGGCCGTGTCGATGGCCGGCAGGAAGGTCCAGCCGCGGCCCTTGTTCTTGGTGACGAGCCCTTCTTCGGCCATGCGCGAGAGCGTGCGCAGCAAGACCGCGCGACTAACGTCGAATTGCTCCAGAAGGCTCGCCTGGGTGACGCTTTTGGGGATGGTGCCGTCAAGCCGCCCGCCGATGATCTTCAAATAAAGCTCGTCCTCGCTGCTGCTGGGCGCCGCCAGGATGGTGCTTTTCAGCTCCGTCCAGCCCTTCTGGAGCGAGAAGCCCTGATTGGGGCGGGCGAGCACGATGCCTTCGCGCGCCAGGAGTTTCAGCGCGGCGCGAACCGGCGTGCGCGACACGCCGAGTTGCTCCGCAAGCGCCACCTCCGCCAGCCGCTCGTCTTTCTCCAGGCGGCGGTCGCGCACGATATCCAGAATCTGATTGGCAAGAACGTACCGGCTGTCGGGACCGCTTCGGTTGTGTTTCGCCCTCTTTTGCGGAGCCATTCGTTTCCTCGCAGGTGAGACTTTCGCCCCTGAATAGAAGATTCTACCCTGGATATACGCTCCCATTTTTTCCCGCAATTGCCAAGGCGACGCGCCGCGAGCAATTTGAAAGGCATCGACACGCACATATCGAAAAGCTCAAATTACAACCTCTACCCGTTATCGATTCGAGCCAAATTGCACGATTACAACATCTTGATACAATTTATCGGATGAAAGGTCGTCAAATCTCCCGCCATGCCGCGCACATAGGAGCTTTCCGTGCCCTCTAGCGAACTTGCCGAGCTCATGAAGGAGGTGCCGCAGGGCGCCGAATCCGTCTTCCCGCCAGAGGAGTACGAGCGGCGCCTCGGCGCCCTGCGCGAGGCGATGGCCGAACGCGGCCTCGACCTCCTGGTTCTGTGCGGGGCGGAGAACATCTTTTATCTCTGCGGCCAGCAGACGCCCGGTTACTACACTTTCCAGGCGCTTTGCGTGCCGGCCTCCGGCGCCCCCTTCCTCGTCCTGCGCGGCCTGGAAGCGATGAATGCGCGCCTCAAGACCTTCCTCGCCGACATTTCCGGCTATGCCGACGACGTGGCGCCCGCCGAGGCGCTTGCCGCCGCCCTGAGAGAGCGCGGCTGGCTCGGCAGGAAGGTCGGCATCGATCGCAATGCCTGGTTCCTCACCGTCGCTCTCTACGAGCGCCTCGTCGAAGAATGCGGCCCGCTCCTTGACGGCAGCGGCCTGGTGGAGCCGCTGCGCCGGGTGAAGTCGGCGCTGGAAATCGCCCAGCTGGAGGAGGCCGGCCGCGCCAACGATGCCGGCATGCGGGCGGGCCTGGCCGCCACCCTCGCCGGTGCCAGCGAGAACGACATCGCCGCCGCCATCATGGGCGCGGCGATCGCCGCCGGCTCCGAATATGTCGGCATGGAGCCCTTCGTCACCTCAGGCCCGCGCTCCGGCATTCCGCACACCACCTGGCTGCGCCGGCGCATCGAGCCCGGCGACATCGCGGTCCTGGAGACGGCCGCCAGCTACAACCGCTACCACGCCGCCCTCTTCCGCACCGTCGCCGTCGGCAAGGTGCCCGAGCTTGCCCGCGACATGTACAAGGTCTGCGCCGAGGGCCTTCAGGCGGCGATCGACGAGCTGCGCCCCGGCAACAGCTGCGCCGATGTGCACAACGCCGTGCAGAGGGTCGTCGACAGGGCCGGCTATACGGAGGGCTACCGCAAGCGCAGCGGCTACAGCATGGGCATCTCCTTCGCCCCCGATTGGGGCGAGGGCAATATTCTCAGCCTCTTCCGCGGCGTCGACGTGCCGCTCCAGCCGGGCATGGCCTTCCATGTGCCGATCACCTTGCGCGCCTACAACAAGTTCACCGTCGCCGTCAGTGAGACGGTGCTTGTGCGCGACGGCGCGCCGCGCACCCTCAGCGCCATCGCGCGCGATCTGGTCGAGGTCTGAGGCGGTGGGCGGCGGCGCCGGCATCCCGACCGCCGCGGCGGTGCCTGGCGCCACCGCGCCGGAGCCCGATATCGGCCTCGCCGAGCGCCTCTTCGAGCGCCTGCGCCGTCAGACGGCCGACGGGCGCGGCGTCACCCGCGCCGCCTTCGGCGAAGGCGAGCAATGCGCCCATGATCTCGTCGCCGCCGAGGGGGAGGCGGCGGGGCTGCGAAAGCACGTCGACGCCGGCGGCAATCTCTATCTCACCCTTCCCGGCCACGGCGCGACGGGGCGGACGATCCTGCTCGGCTCGCATCTCGATTCGGTCCCGATGGGCGGCAATTACGACGGCGCCGCCGGCGTGTTCGCCGGTCTTGCCATCGCCGCCGCCTGGAGCCGGGCGGGCTGCAGCCTCGCCGACGACCTTGCCGTCCTCGCCCTGCGCGCGGAGGAGAGCAACTGGTTCCCCTTCTCCTATATCGGCTCCAGGATGGCGCTCGGCCTGCTGCCGCCCGAGGCGCTGGAGCTTGCGCGCTCCGATACCGGCAGCAGCCTTGCCGAGCATATGCGCGATCTCGGCCTGCGGCCGCAGGAGGTCGCCGCCGGCGTGCCGCAGATCCGGCCGGAGACGATCCGCGCCTATGTCGAGCTGCATATCGAGCAGGGGCCGGTGCTGATTGAGGCGGACCGGCCCGTCGCCCTCGTCGACGGGATCCGCGGCTCCTTCCGCTATCGGCAGATGCGCGTTCTCGGCGAATACGCCCATTCCGGCGCCGTGCCGCGCGCGTACCGCCACGACGCGGTGGTCGCCGCCGCCGATCTCGTCACCCGCCTTCACCGCGAATGGCTGCGCCTGGAGGCTGAGGGGCGCGACCTCACCCTCACCTTCGGCCAGTTCTACACCGACCCGGCCCAGCATGCCTTCAGCAAGATCGCCGGCGAGGTCAGCCTGTCGCTTGATATACGCAGCCACGAGGCGAAGACGCTGGAGACGGCGCGCGCCCTCGCCCACCGCCATGTCGACGAGGTGGCGGCCGAGCACGGGGTGCGCATCGACACCGGGCCGCCGACCGGCTCCACCCCGGCCCTCATGGATAGAACGCTCATACAGACTTTCCTGACGGCCAAGGACGCGCTCGGCCTGGAGCGCTTCGTCATGCCGAGCGGTGCCGGCCACGACGCCGCCACCTTCGCCGGCGCCGGCGTGCCGAGCCTGATGCTCTTCGTGCGCAACCGCAACGGCAGCCACAATCCCGACGAGGCGATGGAGATGGACGATTTCGCCGCCGCCACCCGGCTTCTGGCCGAGGGCGTGGCGCGGATCGCGTGAAGGAGCGACGGCATGGATCTCGGTCTTCACGGCAAGGTGGCGGTGGTGACGGCGGCAAGCCGGGGCCTCGGCTATGCCTGCGCGGAGCGCCTCGCCCGCGAGGGCTGCCGTCTGGCGATCTGCGCGCGCAGCGCCGGTCCGCTCGCCGAGGCGCGCGCCGGGCTTGAGGGCCTCGGCGGCGAGGTCCTGGCGGTTGCGGCCGACCTCGCCTGCGGGCCCGATATCGAGCGCTTCCTCGCCGATATCGCCGAGCGCTTCGGCCGTATCGACATCCTTATCGTCAATTCCGGCCATATCGCCTATGGCGGCCTGGAGGAGCTTGACGAGGCGGCCTGGCAGGAAGCCTTCCAGCTCCTTTTGATGAGCGCGGTACGCCTCAGCCGCGGCGCCCTGCCCCTGCTGCGCCAGGCCGGCGGCGGCGACATCGTCTTCCTCACCTCCGCCACCATCCGCGAGCCGCCGCCGCATCTGCTTCTTTCCACCACCATGCGCCTTGGCGTGGCCGGGCTCGCCAAGACCTTGTCGCAGGCTCATGCCGGCGAGAACATCCGCGTCAACTCTGTCGCGCCGGGCTATTTCGACACCGGCCGCGTCGCCGCCCGCATCGACGCCTTGATGCGCCAGGAGCGCCTGTCGCGGGCAGAGGCGACGGCAAGCATCGCCGGCGACATGCCGTTGAAGCGCATCGGCACGGCTGAGGAGTTCGCCGAGCTCGTCGCCTTCGTCGCCTCCCGCAAGGCCGGCTTCATGACCGGCTCCACCCTTGCCATCGACGGCGGCAGGGGCCGCTCGATCCTCTGAACGGCGGGGGCCAAATGCGGGCGATGCCATGAGCCTTTGCCTCCTCACCGAGCCGATCCACCCGGCAGGCATCGAGCGTCTTGAGGCGGCCGGGATTGCGGTGCGCCTTGCAACGCGCCCCGAGGCGGAAATCGTCGCCGCCGAGATCGCCGAGGCCGATGCCGTCATCACCCGTGGCTTCGGCCTTGCCGCGCAGGCGATGGACCGGGCACCGCGCCTTAAGGTGATCGGCTCGCATGGCGTCGGCACCGACGCCATCGACGTGGCGCACGCCACCCGCCTTGGCATCGCCGTGGTCAATTCGCCGGAGGCCAACCGCCAGGCGGTGGCCGAGCACGTCTTCGCCTTGATGCTCGCCCTTGCCAAGCGGCTTGCCGCCGCCGATGCCGCCGCGCGGCGCGGCGATTTCGCCTTCAAGCACCACGCCTCCATTGGCGACCTCGCCGGCAAGGTGCTCGGCGTCGTCGGCTTCGGCGGCATCGGCCGGCGCGTTGCCGCGATCGGCCGGGCCGGTTTCGCCATGAAGGTGCTGGTCCTCAGCGACAGCGCCGGCGAGGGCGAGATCGAAGCTGCCGGTTTTCGCCGCGCCGCCTCCCTCCACGCCCTCCTCGCCGAAGCCGATATCGTCAGCCTGCACCGGACCTTGCGTCCGGCCACGCGCGGCATGATCGGGCAAGGAGAACTCCGTGCGATGCGCCCCGGCGCCATCCTCCTCAACACGGCACGCGGCGATCTCCTCGACGAGGCGGCGCTGGCCGACGCGCTGAGGCAGGGCCGGCTCGCCGGCGCCGGCCTCGATGTCTTCGCGCAGGAAGGCATGCGGAAGGATTGCCCGCTGCTGCGCGCCCCCAATTGCATCCTGACGCCGCATATCGCCGGCTCCTCGCAAGCCGCTCTGCGAGGCACGGCGGAGGAGATCGCGGGGCGCATTGTCGCTGTTCTTGCTGGCGAGGCCGCCCAGCTCGACGGTCCCCGGGCCTCGCCGCGCTCGGACCGTTAGCCGAGCGCGCCGCCGGCATCGGCATCATTCATTGTATTAATTTACGATTTTAGTACAATTCATTTCCTGCCCTCCCGATGGGCCGGCCGCCACTCCAGGAAGCATATTTCCGCCCAATCGGTGAGCAGAAGCTCTTGTTTTACGCAAGCCACGACAAAGAAATATGCATTAGATGCGTGAAATAATACTCTACTTGTGAAGCATTTTCGTCGCTTCCGCTTGCCGGCCGAGCAACCGTCGAATCGTCCCGTCTCGACCGCGAACACGACCGCGGCAACGTACATTGATTGGCGCATTTGCTCAATAAAATGCAAAATCTCTCTGGACAGGCCTGTCCGGCCTGCCGTTAAATATCTGCGGGAATAAAGGCATAAGCCACCGAGAGGGGTGTCACGATGAAGATCGCTACTGCCATTGTTGCCACCGCGGCCCTCGCAGCCGCCACCGGCTCCATAGCGCCGGCCAAGGCCCAGGACGCCTGCACCGAAATGCAGGTCTTTCTCAGTATTTCGCCGAACCACCGCGAGGATGTGATGGACTACATCGCCCCGCGGCTGAAGGAGGCGACCGGCGTCGACCTCGTCGCCGAAGCCATCGGCTCGGCCAATATGGTGGAGCGCATCTCCGCCCAGATGCCGCAGCCGCGCATCACCATCGCCCATTGGGACGTCGCCGTCGGCATCGCCGCCTGCGACCAGGGCCTGTGCACGCCCATCGACCTGTCGCGCGCGCCGAACGCGCAAAACCTCTACGACTGGGCCTATACCAAGACGCCGGAGGGCGAGACCAACATCCTCGCCACCAATGTCATCGGCGTCGGCCTTCTCTACAACGCGGAGGAGTTTGAGAAGAACGACATCCCGCCCCCCACCTCATGGGAGGACCTGTCGCGCCCGGAGCTGAAGGGCCGCATCTCCATCACCGCCCCCGCCAGCACCTGGGGCACCGCCGCCCTCGTCCAATGGTCGAAGATGCAAGGCGGCGGCGAGAGCGACATTGAGGCCGGCTTCGACAAGGCCAAATCGCTGATGGACAACATGCACACCGTCCACACCTGGTCTTCCGAGCTCTCCAATCTGATGCAGCTCGGCGAGGTTTGGATGGGCACGACCGGCTCCAACATGGCGCCGGCGCTGCGCGCCCAGGGCCTGCCGCTGCGCTGGGTGATGCCCGAGGAAGGCGGGCCGCTCGTCGGCGGCGGCGTCTCCCTGGTCAAGGGCGCCCCCTGCGAGGATGCCGCCTACGAGTACCTCAATCTCTATTACAGCGAGGACTTCCAGCTGCAGCGCATCAAGAATGGCGGCCTCGCCAGCCCCCTGCCGGCGGCCTGGGAAGCCTTGTCGGACGAGGACAGGCAGAACATGGACCTCGGCCCGAACGACTTCGACAAGCTGGTCAATTTCGACTGGCGCGAGATCGCCAAGCACCGCCCCGAATGGATCGAGAGGTGGCAGCGCGAGATGCAATAGCCGCGCCTGACAAACGGCCCGGCCGGACAATCGGCCGGGTCCCTTGCCCGCAGCTCGCATGATATCCGGGGCCGAAAGATGCCATCCACGAAGACGGCCGCCTTGCGCTCTCCTCTGACCGGCCTTGCTCGCCCGGACACACAGGCGCGGCAGGCGCCGGGCGCCGGCGCCCCGGCTTTGAACGAGCCCCGGTCATCGGCGCCGGAAGCGGCCGCCCGGCCGATCCTGCGCATGCACAACGTCAGCAAGTCCTTCCAGGCCCTCCCCGTCCTGAAGGATCTCAACCTTCAGATCGCCGAGGGCGAGTTTCTGACCCTGCTCGGCCCCTCCGGCTGCGGCAAGAGCACCTCGCTCAACATCGTCGCCGGTCTCCTCGCGCCCGACACCGGCACCGTCTGCCTGCGCGGCATCATCGCCAACGACCTGCCGCCGCAGCGCCGGCGCCTTGGCATGGTCTTCCAGTCCTGGGCGCTGTTTCCGCATATGAGCGTCGCCGACAACATCGCCTACGGCCTGCGCATGGCCGGCACCGGAGACAAGACGACCCTCCGCCGGCGTGTCGGCGAGATGCTCGATCTCGTCCGCCTGCCCGGCACCGAAACGAAGTTCCCCTCCCAGCTCTCCGGCGGCATGCAGCAGCGCGTGGCGCTCGCCCGCGCGCTCGTCACCGAGCCCGACCTACTCCTCCTCGACGAGCCTCTCTCCAATCTCGACGCGGCTCTGCGCAAGGAGATGCAGGTGGAGCTGAAGCGCATTCACGAGCGCCTCGGCGTGACGACCCTTCTCGTCACCCACAGCCAGGAAGAGGCGCTTGTCATGTCGGACCGCATCGCGGTGATGCGCGGTGGGCGCATTGAGCGCATCGACACGCCGATGAACGTCTATGCCGATCCGCGCACCAGCTTCGTCTGCACCTTCGTCGGCGACGCCAATGTTCTGACGGCGAGAGTGGAGGCGTTGTCGGCCGGCGAGGCGAAGCTCGCCATCGGCCCCTTGTCGCTCGTCGCCCCCGCCGCGCCCTGGTGGCGCGAAGGCGGCGAGGCGGTGATCGCGCTGCGTCCGGAATCGCTCGCCATCGCCGCTGCCGGTTCCCAGCCGGGCGGAGCCGATGCCGCCGAGGCGGGCCGCTGGAGCGCGAAAGTCACCGACCGCATCTTCAAGGGCAGTTCGATCACCTACGAGCTTTCCGCCGGCGATGCGCAAATCCATCTTCTGGCGCTGCCCCAGCCGGACGGCCGCGTTTTTCGGCGCGGCGAGGCCGCCGAGATCGTCGTTCCCAAGGCGAGCGTCATCGCGCTCAACGCGCCCGAGGAAACGGAGGCCGGGACGTGACGAGTGCCGGTGGCGTCCTGCCCGGCGAGACCCCGCCGCGCCGGCGCCTGCGTCTTGGCTGGTTCGCCTTTCTGGCGCCGCTGCTTTTTCTGCTCGTCGTCTTTTTCGTCATCCCGCTCATCGATCTTCTGTCGGTGAGCTTTGCGCCCTTCACCGGCGGGCCGCGCGGCGAGGCGGGCGAGTTCACCCTCGCCAACTACGCCAAGATCCTCGGCGATCCCTTCTATCTGCAGATGATGTGGAACTCCGTGCAGCTCGGCGTCTACAGCACCGTCTTTGCCCTTCTCATCGGCTACGCCGTCGCCTTCTATCTCTCGCGCACCAGCGGCTGGGAGCGCACCCTCATCTCCGTCGCCTGCATTCTGCCGATCTTCGTCAACGTCATCGTCGGCATCCTCGGCTGGTACATCCTGCTTCTGCCCTTCGGAGTCTTTCAGCAGGCGCTGACCGCGCTCGGCCTCATCGACGGGCCGCTGCGCTGGCTGAGGAGCTTCTGGGCGCTTGTCGCCGTGCTCACCTGGGAGCATCTGCCCTTCGCCATCCTCATCCTCGTCTCCTCGCTGCAGCACGTGCCGGCGGACAAGATCGCCGCCGCGCGCATCGCCGGCGCCTCCAATTTCCAGATCCTGCGCACCGTGCTTCTGCCGCTCACCATGCCGGGCATCGTGGCGAGCGCCATCCTGGTCTTCTCGCTCTCCGTTTCCTCCTATCTGGTGCCGATCCTCATCGCCGGCCCGCGCGCCCAGGTCATCCCGCTGTCGATCTTCTCCTTCGCCAGCGAGCTTCTCAACTGGCCGATGGCTTCCGCGCTCGCCTTTCTGCTGCTCATCGTCGTGGCGGTGATCACCTATGCCTTCATCGCCCTCACCAACCGGCTGACGCGGCGCGGCGAATGGGAGATGGTGTGATGCTCGCCTTGCGCATCTTCGTCTATCTCGTCGTTGCGCTGATGGCCGCCCCGGTCCTCATCAGCCTGCCGGTGGCGCTGACTTCCGCCGGGATCATCCGCTTCCCGCCCGAGGGGCTCAGCCTGCAATGGTTCCTCGCCACCTTCCAGGACGAGTTGCTGGTCCAATCCATCCTGCGCAGCTTCGTCCTCGCCCTGACCGCCGCCATCGCCGCCGTCGCCATCAGCCTGCCCTGCGCCTTCGCCATCGAGCGCGGCCGTCTCTACGGCCAGACGGCGATGGAAACGCTCATCATCGGGCCCAAGATGATCCCGCAGATCGTCCTCGTCCTGGCGCTGCTGGTCTATTTCGAGAAACTTGGTCTGGCGGAGACCTTCCTCGGCCTCGTCGTCGCCCATCTCATCATCACCATACCCTTCGCCTTCCGCACGGTGCTGGTCAGCGTCACCTCGCTCGACAAGCGGCTGGAATGGAGCAGCGCCATCCTCGGCGCCGGCCCCTCGCGGACCTTCGCCGAGGTGATCGCACCGCAGCTCAAGACCGGCATGATCGCGGCCTTCATCTTCACCTTCATCCTCTCCTTCAACAACGTCACGATGGCGCTCTTCCTGTCTTCCATCGGCGAGCGCACCCTGCCGGTGGAGATGTTCCAGCGCATGTATGTGGGCGGCATGACCCCGGCGATCCCTGCCATCTCCTTCATGCTGGCGCTGGCTGGCGTCGTCCTCTTCGTGGCGCTCGACCGCACCGTCGGCGTCTTCAAGTTTCTCGGCGGCGGCAAATGAGCCCCGCCCCGATCGCGCGCATCGAAATCTTCCGCGCCGACCTCGCCCTGGCCGAGCCCTTCGAGCACGCCTCCTCCGGCCGTATCGACCGCCTCCAGGAGATCCTCGTCAAGCTGACCGATGCGGACGGCATCGCCGGCTGGGGCGAGATGCGCGGCAACGTTCCCTATGTCACCGGCGAGACGCCGGGCCGCGTCCTCGCCGCGCTGACGGAGGTGCTCGCGCCGCGCCTGCTTGAGGCCCGCCTTGCCAGCCTCGCCGACGTGCTGGCCTTCATGGACAAGGCGATCCTCGGCAATGCCACCGCCAAGGCCGTCGTCGATGTAGCCCTGCACGACGTCATCGCCAGGCGGCTCGGCGTGCCGGTGCAGGCGCTTCTTGGCGGCGGCACGGCGCGGCGCATCCGCTTCCACGGCACCCTGCCCTTCTGCCCGCCAGAGGAAGCGGCGAACCAGGCGAGGCGCTATCTCGATGCCGGCGTCACCAAGATCAAGGTGCGCGTCGCCTTGCGCCCGGTGCAGCGCGACCTGGCGCGCCTGGAAGCCATCCGCCGGGTCCTCGACGACCACCCGGCCGGCAAGGACGCGCTTCTTGCCGTCGACGCCAATCAGGGCTGGCGACCTAAAGAGGCGATCGGAGCGCTGCGGCTTCTTGAGCGCTTCGATCTTGCCTGGATTGAGCAGCCGGTGGCCGCCGGAGACCTTGCCGGCATGCGCGCGGTGAAGGAGGCGGTCGCCGCCCCGGTCATCGCCGACGAATCCTGCGGCACGCCGCAGGAGCTTCTGCGCCTGATTGAGACCCGCGCCGTCGACGGCTTCCATTTCAAGCTCTGCAAGGCCGGCGGCATCCGCCGGCTGATGGGCATGATCGCCACCGCCGAGGCGGCCGGCATGCCCTACATGATCGGCCAGATGGACGAGGGCATGCTGGCGACGGCGGCGGGCCTCAACTGCGCCGCCGCCGCAAACCCCTTTTCCTGCGAGCTCTGGGGCTATCAGCGCGTCGCCGCCCAGCCCTTCACCGGCCTCAAGGTGGAAGGCGGCGCCATGGTTCTGCCGGACGCGCCCGGCTTCGGCATCGATGTCGACGAGGCCGCGCTGACCCCCATCGCCGACTTCCCGCCAGGCTGAGGCGGCGATGGGCGAGGTGCATCTCATCTGGCTGATCGACGCCGACCCGCCGAGCGAGGCAGGCGGCGGCAAGGGCTTCTATCCCGCTTCCGCCAGCACCGCGCCGCCCGACGCGACGCTGATGCGCACCCGCCTTGAGACGATCCATGACGTCGCGGTCGCCGAGACGGGCGGGCGCGCCGTCGTCACCTTGCATACTAGCCCGCGCTACCGCAGCGACTTCTTCCAGGGCCCCTATCCGGCGATCTGGCGGCGCCTTGTGGCGGCGGGCCTGGCGCTGGCGCTGCATCCGCATGAGGAGCGCGCCAACGGCACCACCTTCTACGACGACGAGAAGCATCTGCGGCAGGTCATTGCCGCCTCGCTGCAACGCGCCCGCGCCGCGCAGATCCCCCTCGCCGCCTTCCGCTCCGGCAGCTTCTCCTTCCATCCCGCCCTTCCCGCGATCCTCGCCGAGGCGGGAATAGGTCTCGATCTTTCCGCCGGGCCGGGCCTTTTCGACAAGCGCCGTTCCATCGACTGGCCAGCTGCCGCCGCCGAGCCGGACTTCTTTTCCAGAAAGGGCCTGCCGGTCCTGGAAGTGCCGCTCGGCTGGGACGGCGAGAACGCCGAGCTTGACCGCAACTACCTCTTCAACGAGCGCACGGATCTTGCCGGTCTCATCCGCGTCCTTGACGCCATTTCCGCGCGCGGCGCCGCGCGCGGCCGACCCGAGCTCGTCAACTTCCTCGCCCACGGCTTCGGCATCGCCGATCCGACCTGGCGCAGGCAGGCGATTGCCTTCCTGCGTCACGCCGAGGCACGCGGCGTGCGCCTGCTCTCTGCGCAGGAAGCCCTGCGCCTGCACGGACCCGCTCCGACGCCCGCACGCCCCCTTCCCGCCTGACAGCGCCAGGACCCGCCGATGCCCTTCGACAAGATCGAAAAAGAGCTGTTCTTCTCAATGGAGGAATATGATGGCCGCCTCGCCGCTTTGCGCAATGAGATGGCAAAGCGCGGTGTCGACGCCCTGATGCTCGCCGGTCCGGAGAACATCTATTACGTCTCCGGCTACCAGACCTTCGGCTTCCACAATTACCAGCTTCTCGTCGTGCCGCTTGAGGGCGAGCCCTTCCTCATCCTGCGCTACCTGGAGACGATGCTCGCCTATCGCTACGCCTGGGTGACCGACATCGTCGCCTGGGACGACACCGAGGACCCCGTCGCCGTCACCCTGCGCGAGCTTGAGAGCCGCGGCCTCGCGGCGGGCACGGTCGGTGTGGAGCAGAAAAGCTATTTCTTCCAGGTCGCCACCTATCTCAAGCTGACGGCGGCGCTGCCCCGCCTCGTCGACGGCTCCGGCCTGGTGGAGCCTTGCCGGGCGAAGAAATCGGCAGAGGAGATCGCCTATATGCGCGAGGCGGCCCGCCTCTCCGACATCGGGACGGAAGCGGCGATTGCGCAGATCGTCGAGGGCCATACCGACAACGACATCGCCGCGGCCGCCTTTGACGCCATGACCTGCGCCGGTTCGGAATACCTCACCCGCGATCCGATCGTCACCACCGGCGAGCGCTCCGGCATCCCCCATACCTGCTATATGCGCCGCACGCTCCGCCAGGGCGACGCGGTGCTCATCGAATTGTCCGGCGTCTATAACCGCTACTACGCCCCCTTGATGAGCGGCGCCGTCGTCGGCGATGCCTCGCCGGAAGTCGACAGGATGGCGAAGGTCTGCCTGGAGGCCCTTCAGGCAGCTATCGCCGCGGTGAAGCCGGGCGCCACCTCCGCCGAGGTCGACCGCGCCGCGCGCGACATCATCGTCCGCGAAGGCCTCTGGGAGAACTACCGCAAGCGCGCCGGCTATTCCGTCGGCATCGGCTTCTCCAGCTGGGTGGAGGGGGCCATCGCCAGCCTCAAGGAAGACGACCCGACGGTGCTGGAGCCGGGCATGACCTTCCACATCCCCATCGCGCTGCGTCTCTACGGCAAGGCGGGCCTTGGCTTCTCCCACACCGTGCTCGTCACCGAGACCGGCGTGGAGGCGCTCACCTCCGCCCCGCGCGAGCTCGCCCGGTGCTGAGGCGGCAAAGGCGATAGGGGGACGGCAATGGCGGGCGACATCCTCAAGACGGATATCCTCATCGTCGGCGGCGGCCTTGCCGCGCTTCGCGCCGCCATCGCCGCGCGCGCCGCCGGTGCCAGCGTCACGCTGGCCGTCAAGGGTAAGCTCGGCAAGAGCGGCGCCTCCGCCATGACCACCGCCGGCTACGCCGCCGCGCTGGAGGGAACCGGCGACAGCCCCGCCTGCCACGCCGCCGACACGCTTGCCGGCGGCGCCGATATCGGCGAGCCGGCGCTGGTTGCCGCCCTTTGCGGCGAGGCGGCGGCCGAGGCCTTGTCTCTGGAAGGCTTCGGCGGGCATTTCCTGCGCGAGGACGGCGGCTTCCGCCTGTCGCCGAGCGGCGACCATTCGCGCGCCCGCGTCCTCCTCACCCCGAACCATCTCGGCACGGATTTGACGCTGCCGCTCGCCGAAAGGGCGCGCGAGGCCGGCATCACGGCGCTGGAAAACCTCATGGTCACCCGGCTCGTTCTCGGCGATGCCGGCATCGCCGGCGCCCTGGCCCTCGACCAGAAGACGGGCGAGCTTCTCGGCATCGCCGCCGGCGCCGTCCTCCTTGCGACCGGCGGGGCGGGCCGGCTCTTTTCCGTCACCAGCAACCCCAACGACGTCACCGGCGACGGCTTCGCCCTTGCCGCCTCGGCCGGGGCGGCGCTGCGCGATATGGAGTTCGTCCAATTCTATCCCTGGCGCTGCATCGACCCCTTCGACAAAGCGCGGGTGTCGGTGCAGCCCTCCACCTTCGTCCTCGGCGCCAGGCTCTACAACGCGGCCGGCGAGCGCTTCATGCAGGCCTTCAATCCGGACGGCGCCGAAATCACCACCCGCGACGTCGCCGCCCGCGGCATCTTCAACGAGATCCGCGCCGGCCGCGGCGTGAAGGGCGGCGCGCGCCTCGACCTCTCGCCGCTCGGCGAGGAGGATTTCGCCCGCTCCAACCCCAAGCTGGTGAAGTATCTCGCCAAGCTGGACATCGACTACCGCGGCTACCCCTTCATCGTCGCCCCGGAAGCGCATTACTGGATGGGCGGCGTCGCCGTCGACGCGCAGGGCCGCGCCAGCATCGACGGGCTCTATGCCGCCGGCGAGGTGGCGGGCGGCATCCACGGCGCCAATCGCCTCAACTCCAACGCCCTGCCGGAGACCCAGGTCTTCGGCGCCAGGGCCGGGCGCGACGCCGCCAAGAAGGCTCGCGCGCCGAAGGCCGCACCCATCGAGGCGGCTTTGCGCGAGGAGAGGGCCCGGCTCGGCGGCGACGGCGATCTTCACGAAACCCGTCTTGCCGACGAGCTCGCCCGTCTCCGCCGCATCGCCGACCGCAGCCTCGGCATCATCCGCAACGAAAAGGCGCTGCAGACCGGGCTCCACGAGGTGCGCGCGCTCCGCGAGGAGATGGCCGCCGCCCGCCCGGCAAGCCTCAAGGCCCAACGGCCCTGGCACGAGCTTCTCTCCCTGGCGGCGACCGCGGAGCTGTCGCTGGCCGCCGCCGCGGCCCGCACCGAAAGCCGCGGGGCGCATTTCCGCGAGGATTTTCCCGTGCGCGAGGATGGCAAATGGCGCGGCAGCCTCTTCCTGAGCCGCGGCGAGGATGGCAGTCTTCGTTTCCGCTTCAAATCCCTGGCGAGGGCACAAGATGCAGCTTGAGGCCATCACCGGCGCCGTGAAGGCGCTTCAGCCGGAACTCGTCTCCTTCCTGGAGGAAATCGTCAATCTCGATTCCCCGACGGAGGACAAGGAGCTCACCGACCGCGTCGGCGATATTCTGCAACAGAAGGCGGAAAGCCTCGGCATGACCTGCCGGCGCGACAAGCAGAGCGATTTCGCCGACAACCGCGTGTGCCGCTTGGAGAGCAAGGGCAAGAGCCCGCGCATTCTGATGGTCGGCCATTTCGACACCGTCTACGCCGCCGGCACCACGGCCGAGCGCCCCTTCCGCGTCCACGGGGGCCGCGCCACCGGCTGCGGCGTGCTCGACATGAAGGGGGGCCTCGCCATCGGCCTATTCGCCCTTCAGGCGCTACGAGAGGCGCTCGGCGAGGTGCCGCTGCCAGTCACCTTCATCTTCAACAGCGACGAGGAGATCGGCTCGCCGGCCTCGCGCAAGCTGATCGAGAGGGAAGCGAGGCGCCACGACCTTGCTCTTGTCCTGGAGCCGGGGCGGCAAGGCCCTGCCATCGCCGTCGCCCGCAAGGGCGTCGCCATCTTCCAGCTGGAGATTACCGGCCGCGAGGCTCATGCGGGGGCGGAGCCGGAGAACGGCATCAACGCCATCGTGGAGGCCGCCTATAAGGTCTTGGCGATCAACGCCCTCAACGAGGAGACCGCCGGCACCACGGTGACGCCCGGCGTCATCCGGGGCGGCACCAAGCCCTATGTCGTGCCCGGCCGCACCACGCTTTCGGTCGATTGCCGCGTCACCGACGCCGAGGAGCAGGCCCGCGTCACTGCCGGCATCGAGGCGGCGGTGCGCATCGCCTACGTGCCGGGCACCAGGACCCGCCTTTCCGGCGGCTTCCATCGTCCGCCGATGGAGCTGAGCCCGGCGGCGGCCGCCTATGTGGAGAAGATGCAGGCGGTCGCCGAGGAGGTCGGCTACCCGCTCGCCACGGCCGAGACCGGCGGCGCCTCCGACGGCAATCTGACCGCCGCCGCCGGCACCCCGACCCTCGACGGGCTCGGCGCCCATGGCGCCCGCGCCCATAGCGACGAGGAATATATCGAGGTGGCGAGCCTGGAGGGCAAATGCCGGGTGCTCGCCGCCTTCCTCGCCCGCCTCGCCGAAGCCGAATAGTCCCGGCCCGGCAGGGGCGGGCGAAGCCTACTCAGCGATAAAGGTAGATCGGGCTCGTCCAGGCGCGGGTGCCGTCCTCCAGCGTCAGGCGGATATAGACGGCGTTGTCGCCCTTCTCGCTGAGCGCCACCTTGCGGGTGAAGGCAAGATGGCGATGCGCGTTCTCGGCCGGCAGCCGGAAGACGGTGACGAAGCGCGGCAGCTCGCCGGAGGCATCAAAGACCTTGTCCTCGTAGCCGATCTCGGCGAGCGGCAGGTCGAAGGAGATAAGCGGCGTCTTCAGGCTGAGACCCCCCGCCTCGCCGCTTTCCAGATCGACGTCGAAACCGCCGAAATTGCCGGTCGTCAGCGCCTTCCAGGAGAGCTTGTCCGGCCCTTCCTGCACCAGGCTCTTGTCGCGGTTGAGGAAATTGACCGGCCTTGCGGAGAGGATGCGGTTGCCCTCAAAGCGCGCCGTGCCGTCCCAGATCACCTCGCGGAAGCGGCCGCGATATTCCGCGCCTTCCCACAGAAGACGGATGCGGGGGCCCAGATCCTTCTCTCCGTAGGGGCGCACCGTCTCAACCAGCTCCCTGCCGTTGAAGATGTCGACGCGCTCCACCGAGGAGTTCGCGGCGATGGACACGGAGAGTTCGAGCTCGCCCGCGGGCAGATGCACGATGTCGCCCATCAGCGCCTCGCGCGCCGGTCTGCCCTCGGCCGGGCCGAGCGCCGGATCGTCGTGATAGAGCGTGCCCTCCTCGCTGAAGCTGGCTTTGAGGTCGATCACCGGCCGCCCGCACGGTCCGCCCGTGGTGCCGTAGTGGCGGCGCTTGGCGAGGCAGTCGAGCAGCGCCGGCCGCGACAGCTCCTCCATCAGATAGCAGGTTAGCCCGCCGATGGCGCCGAACTTGCCGGCGCCGGGGTAGCTTGCCCCCGGCCGGCCTTTGTGGCCGTCGGAATTGCACACGACGCCGACGCGGTAGCCGAAGGCGAACGCGTCGTGCAAAAGCCATTCGAAGCTGCCCCAGGAGGAGTGCACCTCCACCGATTTCTCGAACCGCCCGTCATGGGCGATCCCGATATCGGCGTAGCGCCCGCCGCAATGGGCAAAGCACACGACGTCGAACTCGCCCGCCTCCGCGAACGCCTCGAAAAGCTCGCCGGCCGTCGTGCAATCGTATTTTGCCGTCGCCCGATCCTCGATGAGGGCGTGCGAGGACCGGCGGATGATCCGGTCCTCGACCGGGAAGAAAACGTTGCGGTCGCCGCCGAGCGCGGTGTTGCCGGACCATTCGTAGCCCGGCAGGGCGATGAAGCTGCCCGGCGCGTCGAACTCCCGGGTGATGCGCCCGAGCTCGGCCCAGAATGCGTCGCTGATCTGGAAGTCGTTGCCCTGATGGCCGCAGGCGTCGACGAAGGCGCGGTCGCGGGCGAAAGCGAAATAGGCGCGCGCCGAGCCGGTGCCGATCGTCTCCTCCGACTGGCCGTGCAGATCGCCCCAGAAATGGATGAGGCGCACATCCTCCACGACAAGCGGATTGGTCTCCGCCACGAGCCGGCCCGCTGCGTCCTTGAGGCACACGGAAACCTCGCCCGGCTCGGCGACCGAAAGGCCTTCGAGCTCGAACGCGAACGGGCCGGGCTTCATCTCGATGGCGTCAGGCAGCCCGTCGATCTTGCTGCTCGCCTCCACCGTCAGCACGGCATCGCAGCGGTCGGAGGGATTACCCCATTTGTCCTCGCCCTTCACCTTCAGAGAGAACTTCTCGCCTGGCCGCCGCCGCGTCGGCAGCACCGCCACGTAGCGCTCCGGTGCGTCCGGCACGATGGCGATCGCAGGCTGTTCCGGCAGGGTCTGGAAGTTGAAGGTGGCGATGGGATCGACGAGGACGCGGAACTCGAAGGTGTCCTCGCAGAAGGTCTGCAGCCGCATGCCCTTCCCGCCATGGTCGGTGACGCCGAAGCGAATGACGATCTGGTCGCCTTCCTTCAGATAGCCCTTCACGACCTTGATCCACAACGTGCGGTCCCAGGGGCGGACATTGCCCTTGGGATCCCACCGCACTTGCAGGACGGCGCCGTTGGAGGCCTCCACCGTGCAGTAATTGGCGCCGGCGGGATCGTCGAATTGCGGGTTGCCCTGGTCGGAGGCGAAGCGGAAGCAGACGCGCAGGCTGCCGGAATCGTCGATACCGAAGGTGCCGGCCGTATAGGTCAGCGTGAAGGAGGCATAGGAGCCGGCCGTAAAGGCGCCGGCCGGCTCGATCCTGGCATGGCCGAGTTGGTCGACCGGGATCGGGTGGCGGATGACGCCGCTATCCATCTCCTCCCAGGGGCGGGCTTGTCGGCTCTCGGCGGTTTTCTCTGTCACTTGGCTTAAGACCTCTTGCTGGGCTTGCGGGCGGCGGCGCGGCGCCCGCCCGCATCGATGGCGGTCGCGTTGACCGGGCTCACTTGAAGACGTTCACCAGGAAGGTGGAGATCGGCGGGAAGTAGGTGATGAGAAGAAGATCGACGATGAGGATGAGGACATAGGGCCAGATCACCGCCACGATCCGCTCCATGGAGACCTTGGTGATCGCCGAGGCGATGAACAGGTCGACGCCGAGCGGCGGCGTCACCGTGCCGATCGACAGGTTCACCGCCATGATGATGCCGAACAGCACCGGGTCGATGCCGAAGCTCATCGCCGCCGGATAGAGGATGGAGGTGAAGATGACGATCGCCGCGGCCGCATTCATCAGACAGCCGACGAAGATCAGGAACAGATTGACGAAGAGGAGGTAGACTAGAGGGCTCGCCGTCGCAGAGGCGAGGAAGGCGGAGATGCCCTGCGGTATCTGGTTGATGGTGATGAGCCAGGCGAAGACGCCGGCGCAGTTCATGATGAACATGACGACGGCGGAGGAGACGACAGCGCGCAGAAAGGCGCGGTAGAGCGAGGCGAAGGTGAGCTCGCCGAAGAGAAAGCTGGCCAAAAGGCCATAGCCGACGGCCACCACGGCAGCCTCCGTCGGCGTGAACACGCCGCCATAGATGCCGGAAAGGATGATGACCGGCATGAGCAGCGGTCGGATCGCGGCGCGGAAGGTGCGGAAGATCTCGCCAATGCCCTGGAAGGGCACCTTCTCCACATTCTCGCGCCGGGTGATGAACCAGTTGAGGAACAGCAGGCTGAGGCAAATGAGGATGCCCGGCCCGACGCCGGCCAGGAAAAGGTCGGCGATGGAGACGCCGGTGACGACGCCGTAAAGGATGAGCAGGATGCTCGGCGGGATGATCATGCCGGTCACGCCCGCCGCCGCGATGGTGGAGGCGGTATAGGCCGGCCGGTAGCCCTTTTCCGCCATCGGCTGGTTCATCACCCCGCCGATGGCCGCCACGGTGGCTGCGTTGGAACCCGAGAGCGCGGCGAAGAAGGAGGAGCCGAGGATGGCCACCGCCCCCAGCCCACCGCGCAGATGCCCAACCAGCGAGCCGGCGAAATCGACGAGGCGGCGCGACATGCCCCCCGTCGACATGATCTCGCCGGCCAGGATGAAGAAGGGGATGGCCAGAAGCGGGAAGGAATTGTTGGTGGCGACCATCCGCTGCACGATAATCTCCAGGTCGATGCCGCTGAGCAGCAGGCCGACGAGGCTCGCCATGCCGAGCGAGACGGCGATCGAGGTGCGGATCGACATCAGGCCGAGCAGCACCAGGAAGATGGCTGTCGTCGTCATGCGGTGAGGCCTTCGGGGCTGTCGCCGGCACGAGCCGCCGGCAGGGGGGATGAGAATGTCAAGCTAGCTTCCCGCCCGTTCCAGCTCCGCCACCGTCATCCGCCGCTGCTTGAGGAAGGATTCCAGCGTGTAGAGGAGCATGAAGGCGGCTCCGACCGGCACGGCCGCATAGACCCATGCCATGGAGACTTCCAGCGCCGGCGATATCTGCGGCACCACCCGCCTGGATAGGGCGATGCCCTTGACGAAGAGCACCATGAAGAAGCCGGCGCTCACCGCCGCGGCAAGGTAGAGGGCGGCGTATTGGAAGGGCCTCGGCAGGTGAGAGACGAAGACGCCGATCGCCGCATGCGCGCCGCGCCTCAGCGCGATCGCCGCCCCCAGGAAGATCATCCACACGAAGAGGTAGCGGATGAGCTCCTCGGGGAAGGCGAGCGAGCTTTCCAGGACGAAGCGGAAGAAGACGGTGGCGATGCCGAGCGCCACCATCACCGCCAGCATGACGACGCAGATCGCCGCCAGGGCCACCTCGGAGAGGTCGAAGAGCCTGCGAAGGAGCGCCATAGGATTGTCTCCGCTGAGCCGGCCGGGCGACGGCCCGCTATTTCGCCTCGACCGCGCTCTGGATGAGCTCCTCGCCGAGCTTGGCGCGGTACTCCTCCCAGACCGGCGCCATGGCGTCCTGGAAGGCCTTGCTCTGTTCCGGCGAAAGGCGCGTCACGGTCATGCCGTTCGCCTGCATCTCCTTCAGATACTCGCCCTCCTGCTCGTTGAGCGCCTTGCGCTCCCATTCCTGGGCTTCCAGCGCCGCTTCCTGGAACAGGGCCCGCACGTTTTCCGGCTGCTCCTGCCACATCTTCTCGTCGGCCAGGAACATGATGCCGGCCCATTGGTGATTGGAGAGGGTGATGTAGTCCTGCACCTTGTCGAAACCGAAGGCCTTGACGTTGCCGATCGGGTTGTCCTGGCCGTCGACGGTGCCCTGCTGCAGGCCGGTGAAGACCTCCGACAGCGCCATCGGCGTCGGATTGGCGCCGAGGGCCTTGAAGGTGGCGAGGTTGAGCGGGTTGTTGACGACGCGGAACTTGACGCCCTTCATGTCGTCCGGCTTCTCGATCTTCTTGTCGCGGGTGGTGATGGTGCGAAAGCCGCTCTCGAACATGGCCAGCGTGCGGATGCCGATCTTATCCAGCATATCGGCGTAGAGCTTCTGGCCGACCGGCCCGTCGGAGACGGCGTAGGCATGCTCGCGGTCGCGGAAGAGGAAGGGCAGATAGAAGATGTCGAGCGGCGCATAGAAGCTCGCCACATTCGTCGTTGGCACCAGGGCGAAATCGACGACGCCGATCTGCATCGCCTCCACCAGGTCGCGCGAGGAGCCGATGGTGCTGTTGGGATAGACGGTGACGGTGAGCTTACCGCCGCTGCGCTCCGCCACGGTGTCGGCGAAACGCTGCGCGCCCTTCGCCAGCGGGTGATCCTCGTTATAGGGATGCCCGAATTTCAGCTCCATCTCCGGCATGTCCTGGGCGAGCGCCCCGCCGAGCGAGGCGGAGGCGATGAGGGCGGCACCGGCGAGGATGGCGAGGCGCCGCGTCAGGCCGGAGCCAAGGCGCAGCGGATGGGAAGAACTCATTGCAATTTCTCCTCTTGCAGGCTGTGGGAACCGCCGGCACGGCGGGTCGGGCATTCTCGGCAGGCTCGCCTTGCCTGCTCTCGTTTTTGGGCCCAGGGCCTTCTCAGTTGCTTGCAGCTTTCGTCGCCATCTCGAAGGCCGGACCGGGCGCGATCTCCAGGACCCGGTCGCTCGGCGGCAGGAAGATGCGCTGCCAGGTGATCGGCGCGTCGCGGTAGCTCATCGCGCCGATCGACCAGACGATGCCGTACTGGCCGGCCGGCACGCCGATGAGGCGCGTCACGCGCGGCGGCAGCGCCTGGCACAGCATCGTCTGGCGGATCTTGATGGTGGGGGCGTTGAAGCGCTCGGCGAGCATGTCGCGGATGGACACGCCGTCGAGCATGGCGCGCTTCATGCGTGCCACGCCGGCGAAACGCTCGGCCGGCAGATAGACCTCGCTGAAGGCCTCGAATTCGTGGTTGATGGAGGCGATGCGGCGGATGCGCACGAAGCGCCCCTCGCTCTCCTTGAGGAAGTCCTGCCAGGGCCCGGTTTCCTCGATCGTGTCGATGTCGAGGATGTTGAAATAGACCGGCAGGAGTTGCTTGCCGCCTTCGGCGAGAAAGCGGAAATGCGTCAGATGCCGTTCCGGCGCCCGCGCCCCGCACACGAAGGTGCCGCGCCCGTGATGGCGCTCCACCACGCCCATCTCCACGAGGTTCCGCAGGGCCCGCTGCACGGTTCCGAGGCTTGCCTGCGTATCGGCGGCGAGTTGCTCCTCGGAAGGCAGCTGATCGCCCGGACGCCACTTGCCCACCTCGATCTCGCTCAGCAATCGGTCGGAAATCAGCCGGTGCTTGGCGGTCGATGCGGTGTTTTCAAGCAGCTTATGGCTCGCGGCCTTATCTTTCATGCTGCCTCCCTGTTCTCAGTCCTCTGAGGGAATGGGAACCTTTTCAGGTTACGCACGACGACCGTCATGTCAATTCCTCTATAGGAAATTCTACTTGTCGCCCTCGCCTCTGCGCGACAGGCCCGCACGGTTGTGTCAAACTTCGTCTCTTTCCTCGCAAAATCGAGCTTGTCTCGCAGGATAGAGCGGTGCGGTCGACTGCAGGCGTGGCGCCGAAGCCGCGATGATCGGCAACATTCATCTATAGGACTTGGAGTTTGCCGCCCGGCCGCCGTGCCTGGCCCGGCGCGCCGGCGGCGCGCCGCGGAACCGCCCCGATGGCCCGGCGTTGCCTCAACCTTGCAGGGAGAGACGCCATCGGCACGGAGATATCGCGAAGGCTGAAATGGGGCGCGCGCGCCGGCTATGCGGCGCGCGGCATGGTCTATCTGCTCGTCGGCGGCCTCGCCTTTCTCGCCGCCATCGGCGCCGGCAGCACCGAAGGCACGCATGGTGCTCTGCGCACCTTGCTGGGCCAGCCCTTCGGCAGCCTTCTCGTCTCCCTTCTGGGCCTCGGTCTCGTCGCCTTCGCGCTCTGGCGCTTCGCCCAGTCGCTGGCCGATCTTGACCGCCACGGCACCGATCCGAGGGCGCTCGTCATCCGTCTTGCCCTCTTCTTCAGCGGCGTCATCCACCTTGCGCTCGCCGTCTTCGTCGTCAGCCTCATCGTCGCCATCGGCGGCTCCGGCGGCTCCGGCGGCTCCGGCGGCGGTTCGGGTGATCCCACAAGCGGCTGGCTGCAATGGCTGTTCGGCCACAAGGGCGGGCGCTGGGCGGCGCTGGCCCTGTCGCTGGTGCCGATCGGCGTCGGCCTTGCACACATCGCCAAGGGCTGGCGCGCCGGCTACGAGAAGTACATCGTCTTTGAGCCCGGCAGCGCGCCCTTCCTGAAGCCCGTCTGCTCCTTCGGCCTTATCGCCCGCGGACTGATTTTCGTGGTGATCGGCGTCCTCGCCTTCTATGCGGGCGGCATCTACGACGCCACCAGCGCCCCCGGTCTTGAGGACGCGCTCGTCGCCATTCAGAATCTGCCCTTCGGCGGCATTTTGTTCGTTCTGACGGCGCTCGGCCTTCTCGCCTTTTCCGGCTATTGCTTCGTGGAAGCCGGCTATCGGCAGATCGCCACGGGCCGGCTCGTCGCCGAGATGCTGGACCTCGCCTGAGGCGCTCGTCTACTTGCTGACGATGACGCGCCCGGCCTCTTCGCTGACATCGAAGAAGCGCAGCCGCATGCGCCTCGCCGCCGGCGGCGCCACCACCGGCTCTCCGCTGGCTAGGTCGAACTCGAAGCCGTGCCAGGGGCAGCGCAGCACTTCGCCGGCCCGGCTCTCCGCTATCGCGCCGTCGCACTCGCCCTCCATCAGCCCGGTCACGCAACCGAACTGGAGCGCCGCGCCCTGATGCGGGCAGCGCCCGGCGAGCGCCCTCAGGCTGCCGCAGGGAAGCCGCGTCAGAACCAGCGTGGCGCGCCCAAAGGGCACCGGCGTCAGCGCCCCGACCCTCACCTCCTCCGCCGCGCAGACATCGTAGCGTGTCGCCGCGCTCATTCCGCCGCCTCCGCGACGGCGCCCGCGCCCGGAACGTCGAAGCCGTAAAGGCTCGCCGCGTTCTTCCACAAAATCTTCTGGCGCAATTCCTCCGGCAGGCCTTTCGGCACGGCCGCGTCGGGGTCGTCGAAATCGAAATGCGGATAGTCGGTGGCGAAGACGAGCAACTCGTCCGTGCCGATGAGGTCGACAACCTTCAAGAACGCTTCGTTGCTGATATCCTCGCTCGGCTGCGTTGCCAGGCGCAGCCGCTCGCGCGCATGCTGGCTCGGCAGCTTCTTGATCCACGGCACCTCCACCCTGCCCTGGCGGTATTCCCGGTCCATCCGCCACATCACATGCGGCAGCCAGGAAAAGCCGCCTTCCAGCATGATGAAACGCAGCTTCGGGAAGGCGTCGAACACCCCGTTGAGAATGATGCTGATCACCTGCCCCATGATGGCCAGCGGGATGAGCGAATGCCGCTCCATATAGCTGAGGCCCATCCCGTAGGGCCCTTCGGCGAAGACGGTGTGGTGGAAGGCGACGACGAGGTCGTTGCGGTCGGCGGCCGCAAAAATCGGCCGGTAGTAGGGATGGCCGTAGGCGATGTCGTCGACCACCGGCAGCATCACCTGCACCATCGCCGGATGCGTCGCCATGCGATCGATTTCGCGCGCCGCGGCCTCAGGATCGCGGGCGTTCACCTGGATGGAGCCGCGCAGGCGGTCGTCGAAGGAGAGCCATTTCTCCGCGACCATGTCGTTGTAGGCGGCCGCCATCGCCGAGGCGAGGCCGTACTGCATCTTCAGGCCCGTCGGATAGAAGTAGCCGGTCAGAAGCGCATAGGTGACGTCGTAGGCGTCGAGCACGTCGCGCTTGATCAGCGCCGGATCGGAAACCGAGGCCGAGCCGTCGGGGTTGGTAACGTCGGCGCGGTTGCCGTTGCCGGGCGAGGTATAGGCGAAGGGCTGGCTGAAGCCGCGCCAGGCGCCGGCGGCGATCCAGTCTTTGTAGGGCGGCTTCAGATAGGGCACGAGATCCTTCACCCCGGCGAAGCTCTCATGGACATCGGTATCGATCAGCGGCATGACGCCTCCCGCCTGAAACATCGAAAAACGGAACGAAGCGTATCGTTTCTTGGAATTCTTCTCAAGCCAATGCGAGCGGTTGTGCCCCTGCGCGCCTTTGCACTAACGTGAAAAATTGAAACGATACATTGCGTAAACTGGAGAGGAGGTCGCATGCGCGCGATGGGCGTGAGGGCATTCGGCGGAGCCGATGCGATCGAGGCCCTAAGCGTGGAGCCGCCGCGCCCTGGACCGGGCGAGGCGCTTCTCCGGCTGAGGCGCGCCGGCGTCAATTACATCGACGTCTACATGCGCTCCGGCGTCTACAAACGCTCCGATACCTACAAGACGCCGCTGCCCATGGTGCTGGGCATGGAGGGAGCGGGCACGGTGGAGGCCATCGGCGAGGGGGTCGAAGGGCTTTGCGCCGGCGAGCGCGTCGCCTTCTCGCTCGCCCGCGGCAGCTATGCCGATTTCATCGCCGTGCCCGCCTGGCGCCTCGCCCGGCTTCCCGACGATATTTCCGACGAGGCGGCCGCCGCGCTGATGCTGCAGGGCATGACGGCACATTATCTCACCCATTCCGCCTACCCTCTGCGGCCGGGCGAGCGCTGCCTCGTCCATGCCGCCGCCGGCGGCGTCGGCCAGCTTCTGGTGCAACTCGCCAAGGCGCGCGGCGCCGAAGTGCTGGCGACCGTCGGCAGCGAGGACAAGGCGGAGATCGCCAGGGCCCGCGGCGCCGACCATGCGATCCTCTACCGCAAGGAGGATTTCCGTGAGCGCGTGATGGAGCTGACCGGCGGCGAGGGCGTTGCCGTCGTCTATGACGGCGTCGGCCGCAACACCATTGCAGGGAGCCTGCGCAGCCTGAGGCGCCGCGGCACCTGCATCCTCTTCGGCGGCGCCTCCGGCGCGGTGGAAAGCATCGAGCCTTTGGAGCTCGCCGAGGCCGGCTCGGTCTTCTTCACCCGTCCGCACCTTGCCGATTACATGGCGAGCGCGGAGGAGATCGCCGGGCGCGCCGCCGATCTCTTCGCCATGTTGCGCTCCGGCCGCCTCAATGTCGTCATCGACCGCACCTTCCCGCTCGAGGCGGCGGCCGAGGCGCACCGCGCCTTGGAGAACCGTACCACGCGCGGCAAGCTGTTATTGGAGATCGCGTGAGCTCACCGCGTCCCCGTCTTAAAGCTCGCGGCGATCTGCGCCGCTGCCTCGCGCAAGGCAGGCACGCTGGCGCGCGCCCTTTCCTCGCCGAAGCGCGAAATCGGCGCATGGATGGCGAGCCCCGCCATCATCCGGCCCCGCCGGTCCAGCACCGGCACGGCGACGCCGATGACGCCGATATTCGCCTCTTCCAGATTGAGCGACACCCCGGCGCGGGCGATCTCCGGCAGCTGCGCTTCCAGCGCCTTGCGGGTCAGCGTCTTGGCCGTCAGCTTCGGCATTGCCAGCCCCTCCAGCAGCAGCCGCCGCTTTTCCTCCGGCAGAAGCGCGAGGAAAAGCTTGCCGACGGCCGTGGCATGCAGCGGCACTCGCGAGCCGGCGCCAAGATGCAGCCGCAGCGGCTCCTCGCATTCCACCCGCTCCAGATAGAGGATTTTGTCGCCTTCCAGGACGCCGAGATTGCAGGTCTCTCCGGTACGGGCGACAAGCCCGCGCAGGATGTCGCGCGCGCTGCCCTGGCGCGCCAGCGTGGCAATCGTCGTGGAGGCGAGCGCGGCCAGGGTCTCGCCCACCGCGTAGCGCTTGCCGGTGAGGTCGCGCTTGACCGTGCCGCACGCCTCGAGCTGCGCCAGCATGCGCAGCGCTGAGGGTTTCGGCATGCCGGCGCGGCTCGCCAGCTCGTGGAGCGGCAGCGGCTCCTCCGCCGCGGCGAGGATTTCCAGGAGCCTGAACGCCTTGCTGACGGCGCTGGCGGAGCGCGGCTCGTCCCTTTCGCCCGTCTCCTGCGCCATCACGCTCGTCTCTTTCTGGCGGGGGCCATGACCCTCTCGGCGCTGATCGTCATGCTGGTGACCCAGGCCGCGGTGGTGGCGGCTTCGCTCGCCGTGCCGGTCCTGGCGCCACAGATGACCGAGGCGCTCCATTTCCGACCGGAACTTGTCGGCTATTACACCTCGCTCGTCTTTATCGGCGCCCTGATATCGGGTCAAATGGCGCCGCGCTTCATCGCCAGCCATGGCTCGGTACGCCTCAGCCAGGCGCTCGCCGCCATCGCCGCGCTGGCGCTTCTCGTCTCCGGCACCGGCACGCTCGCCGGCATCGCTCTCGGCGCCCTTCTCATCGGCTTCGCCTACGGTCCGGGCAATCCGGCAAGCTCCAGCCTGCTTCTGGCGGTGACGCCGCCGAGCCGCCGCGGCTTCCTCTTCTCCATCAAGCAGACGGCCGTGCCGATCGGCGGCGCCACGGCGGGCATCCTCCTGCCCTTTCTTGCCGCCCGTTTCGGCTGGAACGTGGCGCTCTTCGCCATGGCCGGCATCTGCCTTGCGCTTGCGCTCGCCGTCCAGCCCTGGCGCGCGCGCCTCGATGCGCATCGCACCGGCCTTGCCGCCGCCAGCCCGTTGACGCCGCTGCGCCTCATCGCCCGCGAACCGTCGCTGCGGCTGCTCGCCGTCGTCGCCGCCTGCCTCGCCAGCATCCAGTTCGCGCTCTCCGCCGTCTTCGTCACCTTCCTGGTGGGGACCTCCGATGCCGGCCTCCACCGCGCCGGCATCGCCTTCTCGCTCGCCATGGCGGCGAGCATCGCCCTGCGCATCGGCCTCGGCGCGCTTGCCGACCGGCTGGGCGGCGGCCCGGTCCTGCGCGCCACGGCGCTCGTCATGACCGCCGCCGCACTCATCTGCGCTCTCGCCGCCGGCGGGGTTCTTCAGCTGGGTTTCCTGCCCCTCGCCGCTTCTCTCATTGTGCTCGCCACCGGCGCCTTCAGCTGGAACGGCGTCTATCTCGCCGAAGTGGCGGCGACGGCGGAACCGAGCGAGGTCGGCGCGGCGACGGCCGGCACCATGACCTTCGTCTTCCTCGGCGGCATTTTCGGGCCGGGCCTCTTCGCTTCCGCGACGATGCTCGTCGGCGCCTATTGGGGCGGTTTCGCGTTTGCCGCCACGCTTGCCGGCACCGCAACCCTTCTGCTGACGCGCCTTGCCGCGCGGCCCCTGCCTCAGGCGAATTGAGCCTCGGCGACCTTATAGGCGGCAAGCTTGTCGGGATCGGGCACACGCCGCCTCCCGTCGAGGAGGATTTCCGGCCCCTCGGCGAGCAAAGGTGGGTCCATGATGCCGTCGACGACGCGCAAAAAGCCGTTCATCTCGCCGGCATTGTCGATATGCACGGCGGCCACGGCCGCCTCCATCCAGCAACCGAGATCGGTGGCCACGCCATTGCCGAGCACCGGCTGCATGCCGCAGGCGCGGATCATCGCCAGCCCCTCGATCAGCCGGTCGAGCCCCGCCATCTTCATGAGCTTCAGCTTGATGAAGTCGGCGCAGCCGAGCTCGGCCGCGCGCTGGATATCGGCGAGCCCGTAGATGGATTCATCCAGCATCACCGGCGCCTTGGCCGCCCGCTTCACCGCCACCGCCGCCTCCCAGTCCCTCGCCTGGCAGGGTTGCTCGATGAGTTCCACCCCCTCCGGCGCCACGCCCGCGGCGAAAGCGACGCCCTCCTCGCGCGTAAAGCCCTGATTGGCGTCGATGCGCAGCATGGCGCGTCCGGCGACGATTTCCTGAACGAGCGCCACCGCCGCAAGGTCGCGCTCCAAATCGAAGCCGGCCTTCATCTTCAAGGTGGTGTAGCCCTCGCCGATGAGGCGTTCGATCTCCGCCTCCAGCGCCGCCCGGTTTTCCGGCTTTTCGTTGATGGCGCCGAGAAGCCGCGCCCGCCCGGCGGTGCCCAGAATCGGATGCTCGGCGGTCTGCTCCAGCGCCGTTCGCAGCGCGCAGGCGGTGAAGGAAAGCTTCGCCGGCAGGTGCGCGATCCTGCGCTCGGCCTCATCGCCGGCGCAGCCGATGAGATAGGGGGCGATCTCCGAGGCCAGGGCAAAGGCGCTTTGCGCCGTCTCTTCGGTGTAGCCGGGCAGGAGCGTCGCCTCTCCCCAGCCGGACCGGCCTTCCCGGTCCGTCACCTTGACCAGCACGCAGTCGAAGCCGTGCTGCGGCCCGAAGGCGAGCCGATAGGGCACCTTCAGCGGCACATGCAGCCGATAGAGCTCGATCCGCGCGATCGACGCCTGGTCGGACGGCTGTTGTCGCGAGAGCATTCCGGGCCTTTCCGGGCTGTGGGGCCGGGAAAATGATCAGAATCGTTTCGTTTTTCAAGACGATTGATGATGCGCCGCCTTCTCAAAGGCGTCCCCGACGATGCGGGCCACCGGCCTTTCGGCGAGCGAGGCATGCATGACGAAGCCGATGGTGCGGTAGAGCGGCGGATCGCCGAACTCCATCATGCGCAGCGAGGGATCGTCGGCCCCGTCGGTGACGGAGGGGATGATCGAAAATCCGAAGCCGAGGCCGACGAGGAGCCGAATGGCGTCGATCGATTGCAACTCGGCGGTGGTGTTGGGCTCCAGGCCCATCTCCTTCAGCCGTCGCTCGATGAGGGGCGCCACCCAGGCGGCGCGGTTGAAGCGGATATAGGGCTGGGCGGCGAACAGCGTGGCAAGGTCCGGCTCGCGCGTGCTGCCCGGCGCGATGACGACGATCTTCTGGCGCTTGATCTCGCGCCAGACAAGGCCCGGCCGCAGCTCCTTCGGCCGGTGGATGAGCGCCGCATCGAGCTCGCCATGCTCCACGGAGGTGGCGAGGTCTCCCGAAAGCGCCGAGGTCACCGTCACCGTCGGCGCCGTCGCGCCGCGATTGCGCAGCACCATCAGCGCCGCCGGCAGCAGGCTGGTGAGCACCGTCGGGATGACGCCGATCCTCAGCGCGCCGCCATGCGCGTAATCCTCCGACAAGGCCTCCAGCATGGCGTCGTATTCGCCGACGATGGCGCGGGCATGGGCGAGCACGAGGCGTCCGGCCTCCGTCAGCCGCGGCGGACGATGCGTGCGGTCGAAGAGCGTCACGCCGAGGCGTTCCTCAAAGCTCGTCACCTGCATGCTGATGGCCGATTGGGTGATGTTGAGACGCCTTGCGGCGGCGGCGAAGGAGCCGTGATCGGCGATGGCGCGCACCGCCCGGCATTGTCGAATGGACATCCCGTCCCTTTCTTCACGAATTCTGAATTTAATACCAAGTTTTTCCACTTCCTCGGAGGGACAAACCCTTGTTAGCATCAAAATTCAACAATTAGGCCGCGCCAAGAACAAGCGGCTCAACAGGGAGGAGCTCCAATGACGAGCATTCTATCGCGGGCTGCGATTGCCGGCGGCTGTCTGCTGGCCCTGACGGCCGGCTCGGCTATCGCGCAGGAAATGGCCAAGCCGGACGGATTTGGCGATCGCCCCATCACCATCATCGTGCCCTACGGCGCCGGCGGCGGCTCCGATCAGCTGACCCGCGCCATGGCGAGCGCCATGGAGGAAGTCTCCGACCTCAGCTTCCAGGTCGTCAACAAGCCCGGCGGCGGCGGCACGGCGGCCATCCCCGACTTCATGCTGGCGCGCGCCGACGGCTACACCATCATGGAAGCCATCGACGATGCCGTCTCCGCCTATGCTTCCGGCGAGATCAGGGAAAATCCGGCTGAGGATTGGATCCCGCTATGCATGGCGCAGATCACCTTCAACCAGCTCTATATCCGCAGCGACGACGAGCGCTTCTCCGATTGGGAGAGCTTCGTCGCCTACGCCAAGGACAATCCGGGCGAGGTCTCCATCGCCAATGTCGGCAAGGCCAAGTCGATGGAGCGCATCAGCATGGACCAGTTGGAGGAAGTGGTCGGCATCGAGACCAAGCAGATTTCCTTCGACAAGCCCGCCGAGCGCTATGGCGCCCTGATCGGCGGCCATGTCGACGCTCTCTTCGAGCAGCCCGGCGACGTGCGCAACTTCCTCGAGGCCGGCCAGATGAAGCCGATCGTCACCTTCCTCAACGAGCGTCCGGAACTCTTCTCCGACACCCCGACCATCCGCGAGGTGGGCGCCGAGTTCGAGCCGCTGACCCGCTTCCGCGGCTTCTACGTCAAGGCCGGCACGCCTGAGGATCGCGTCGCTTACCTGGAGGCCGTCTGCGAGGCGGGCTTCAACACCGAGAGCTTCCAGAACTTCAACAAGGACAAGTTCATGGACGTGATCGATTCCTATCGCGATCGCGAGGGCGCGGTGGAGCTGATCAACAACGCCGCTCAGACCTACAAGGAAAAATTCGCCGAAATGAGCAACTGAGCGAGCGGGAAAGAAGCCGGCGGGGCATGCGCTCTGCCGGCTTTTCTTATGCCTGTGCGACGACAAGGAGGAAACGAAGTTGAGCAATGCTCGTTCGGGTGCCGGAAATTCGCCCGCAACGCTCGCAAGTCATAGCGGGCCCGTCATCGAGTGGCTGATCTGGATGGCGATCGCGGGCTTGGCCTACTCCCAGACCCGCTTCTTCGACGAGGACATCGCCAACTTCTCTTTCGGCGCCACCGGCTGGCCGCGCGCCATCTGCCTCTTGATCGCCCTCGGCGCCACCTGCCAGCTCGTCTATAAGCTCGCCGGCCGCGGCGAGGAGGCCGAAGAGCCGTCCTCCGCCACCGGCGCCGCCACCCAGGACGGTGGCCACCGTCTGGCGCAGCGCGCGGCGATCTTCGTCCTGCCCTTTGTCTATCTCTACGTCACGCCGCTGATCGGCTTTTACGTCGCCACGCCGGTTTTCATCGTCGCCCTTCTTCTGCTGCTGGAGGTACGCTCGCCACTGGTGATCGCGGGCGTCACCGGCATCGTCTACATCCTCATTCTGCTCATCTTCACGCGCTTCTTCTATGTGGCGCTGCCCAACGGCCGCCTCGACGGCTTCTACGAGTTCAACAACGCGATCATCGCCATCGCGCGCACCGGGCTCTAGGGGCGCGCCATGGACCTTTTCTTCGGCGGCACGCTCGCCCTTTTCGGCAGCTTTCACACCAGTCTCATCTTCGCCCTCGGCCTTGTCGGCGGCATGCTTTTCGGCGCCATTCCGGGCGTCAACATGCTGACGCTCGGCGCCGTGCTCCTGCCCTTCACCGCCACCATGGACCCGACCGAGGCGGTGATGCTGTTTTCCGTCATCTACTGCGCCGGCGTCTTCGGCGGCGCCATCACCGCCATCTTGTTCAACATCCCTGGCGCGCCGGAAAACGCTCCGACCTGCTTCGACGGCTATCCGATGACGCAGAAGGGCGAGGCGGGCAAGGCGATCGGCGCCGCCGTCATGTGCTCGGCCGTCGGCGGTGTCGCCTCGGCGATTTTGATGATGACGGCGACCGGCCTCGTCGCCAGCTTCGCCATCCGTTCCTTTGGGCCGCCGGAAATCTTCGCGCTGATCTTCTTCGGCCTCGCCGTCTCCGCCTCCATCGGCGCCAAGACCTTGTGGAAGGGCTGGCTGTCCGTCTTCGCCGGGCTGCTCATCGCCACCGTCGGCACCGATCCGGTGGCCGGCGTGCCGCGCTTCAACGAGGGTTCCTTCTTCGGGCTTCAATACCAGTCCTACTATTTGTCCGCCGGCATCCACTTCATCCCGATGATCCTCGGCTTCTTCGCCGTCTCCGAGGTGCTCGCCCAGTCCATCAACATCTCCAAGGGCACGCGCGAGCGTCCCAAGGCGGCACTCGACTTTCCCAGCCTGGCCGAGTTCTGGCGCGTGCGCTTCACCATGCTGCGCTCCATCGTCATCGGCTTCTTCTCCGGCGTTCTGCCGGGCATCGGCGCCACCCTCGCCGCCTTCCTCGGCTACAGCCAGGCGCAGCGCTGGTCGAAGAATGGCAAGAATTTCGGCAAGGGCGAGCTGGAGGGCGTCGTCGCCTCCGAGACCGCCAACAATTCCGCCACCGGCGCCGCGATGATCCCGCTTCTCGCCCTCGGCCTGCCGGGCGGCGCGCTGACGGCGATGATCATGGGCATCTTCCAGATCCACGGCATGGAGCCCGGGCCGCTCATCTTCATCAATTCCAGCGATCTCGTCTGGGTCACCTTCGCGGCGATGTTCTGGGCCAATGTCGCCATCATCGGCCTTGGCTGGGTGCAGACCAAGACCGTCGTCCATATCCTGCGCATTCCCTTCCGCTGGCTGGCGCCCGGCATCCTCATGCTGGCGACCGTCGGCGCCTTCGGCCTGCGCAACCTGATGATCGATGTCTGGGTGATGTTTCTGGCCGGCGTCGTCGGATACTTCCTGCGCGCCACCGGCTATTCGGCCGCCGGCATCGTCCTCGGCCTCATCCTCGGCAAGCTCGGCGAATCCGCCTTCGCCAAATCCATGCAGCTCATGGACTTCAACCTGCTCGGCTTCTTCGAGCGGCCGATCGCGGCAATCCTCATCCTGCTCGGCCTGGCGGCGATCGTCACCAGCATCGTCAGCGAGATCCGCGGCAAGGAGATCCAGAAAGCGCTCCTGGACTGACGGAGCCGGAGCCTTTCGCGACAGACGAAGGAGAAAGATACGTGGCCACCGCAACCAAGACCGTTCCCCTACGCGATGACCCCGTGCAGGTCGTCACCGAGCTTCTGGCGCGGGCCCGGCGCGCCATGGACGCCTACGAGAACGATGACCAGGCGCGCGTCGACGAGGCGGTCACCGCGCTCGCCTGGTCGATCTACAAGCCGGAGCATGCCCGCCTTCTCGCCGAGCTCGCCGTCGCCGATACGGGGCTTGGCGACGTGGACTCCAAAATCGTCAAGAACACCCGCAAGACATTCGGCACGCTGCGCGACCTGATGCGCGCGAAGACCGTCGGCATCATCGAGGAGGCTCCGGAGCGCGGCCTTGTCAAATACGGCAAGCCGGTGGGCGTCGTGGCCGCCATCTGCCCCTCCACCAATCCCGCCGCGACGCCGGTCAACAAGGCGATGATGGCGCTGAAAGGCGGCAACGCCGTCATCATCGCCCCCTCCCCCGCCGGCGCCAAGACCACGGCGCGGACCGTCGAGCTGATGCGCCGGGAGCTGGCGAAATGCGGCCATCCGGAGGATCTGGTGCAGATCCTGCCCGCGCCCGTCTCCAAGGAATCGACGCAGGCGCTGATGGAGCGCGCCGATCTCGTCGTCGTCACCGGCAGCCAGAACAACGTGCAGCGCGCCATGCGCTCCGGCAAGGTGGCGATCGGCGTCGGCGCCGGCAACGTGCCCGTCATCGTCGACGAGACCGCCGACCTTGACGACGCGGCCGAGAAAATCTGCGCCTCCAAGGTCTTCGACAACGCCACCTCCTGCTCTTCGGAAAACTCCGTCGTCATCCTCGATGCCGTCTACGAGGAGGCGATGGCCGCGCTGCAGCGCGTCGGCGGTTGGCGCGCCTCGCCGGGGGAGAAGGCCAAGATCGCCGCCACCCTGTGGCAGGACGGCCATCTCAACCGCCATGTCATCGCCAAGGACGCCGATGTCAGCGCCGAGGCGATGGGCCTGCCGGAGGAGGCCAAGAGGGCCCGCTTCTTCATGGTGGAGGAGGATGAGGTCGGCGGGCGGAACTCCTTCGCCGACGAGAAGCTCTCCCTCGTCCTCACCGTCTACCGCGCCAGCGACTTTGAGGACGCCAGGCGCATCGTGCGCGCCATCCTGGAGGTGAAGGGCAAGGGCCATTCCGTCGGCATCCACACCGCCGACCCGCAGCGCCCGCACGAGCTGGCGGCGAGCACCGACGTGGTGCGGGTCCTCGTCAACCAGGCCCATACCTTCGGCAATGGCGGCAGTTTCGAGAATTGCCTGCCCTTCACCCTGTCGATGGGCGGCGGCACCTGGGCGAACAACTCCATCTCGGAGAACCTCAATGTCCGCCATTTCATCAACGTCACCCACCTCGTCACCACGATTGCCGAGGACAAGCCGTCCGAAGAGGAGCTCTTCGGCGCCTATTGGAAGAAATACGGGGCTTGAGAGCGAACATGAACTTTGAGGAACACGCGGCCAAGCCGCTCTTGAACGAAGCCGGCATCGAAACGCCGAAGGGCCGTCTCGTCGCCACGCCGCGGGAAGCGGCGGCCGCCGCCGAGGCGATCGGTCCCTGCGTGGTCAAGGCGCAGGCCCCGACCGGCAAGCGCGGCAAGGCCGGCGGCATCAAGCTCGCCGCGAGCCCCGAGGAAGCTGCGCGCTACGCCGAGGCCATTCTCGGCATGGTGATCGACGGCTGGCCGATAGAGCGCCTGCTGGTGGAGGCACAGGTGCCGATCGCCCGCGAATTCTACGCCGCTGTTCTCGACGACACCGCCGCGCGCAATCCGGTGGTTCTCTTTTCCCGCATGGGCGGCATGGACGTCGAAGAGGCGGCCGAACGCGACCCCGACGCCATGCGCCGCATTCCGGTCGACATCAACGAGGGCCTGTCGCTGGAAGCGGCGAAGGCGGGGCTGGAAGGCCTCGGGCTCGACGGGGCCGAGGCCGCCGTCGCCGAGGTGCTGACGAAGCTCTACGCCCTCTACCGCAAGGTCGACGCCGAGCTCGTTGAGATCAATCCCCTCTGCCTCACCGCCGACGGCAAGCTCGTCGCCCTCGACTGCAAGCTCACCCTCGACGATGCCGCCGCGCCGCGCCAGGAAGAGCTGGCGAAGAAGGCCGCCCCGCCGAAGACGACGGCGCTGGAGGCGGAGGCCGCCGCCGCCGGCCTCAAATACATCGAGCTCTCCGGCTCCGTCGGCGTCCTGGCCAACGGCGCCGGCCTGACGATGACGACGATGGACGCCATCACCCATTTCGGCGGCGAGCCGGCCAATTTCCTGGAGATCGGCGGCGAGGCCTATACCAAGGCCGAGGTGGCGCTCTCCATCCTGTTGAAGAACCCCGATATCCGCAGCCTCTTGGTCAATTTCTGCGGCGCCTTCGCCCGCACCGACGTCATGGCCGACGGCGTGGTCAAGGCCTGGAAGGCGCTTGACCCGGACATACCGGTCTTCTTCACCATCCACGGCACGGGCGAGGAAGAGGCGGTGGCGCTGGTGGAGCGCGAGCTCGGCATCAAGCCGGCCGACCTCATGGACGACGCGGTGCGTCAGGCTGTGGCCGCCGCGCGGGAGGCCGCGGCATGATCTTGCGCAAGCATCACAAAATCCTCGTTCAGGGCATGACCGGCAAGCAGGGCACCTTCTGGACGGAGGCCATGATCGATTACGGCGCCGACGTCGTCGCCGGCGTCAATCCGCGAAAGGCCGGCACGGAACATCTCGGCCGGCCGGTCTTCGCCAGCGCTCGCGAGGCGGCGGCAGCAGAGCCCTTCGACGTGGCGCTGATGTTCGTGCCGCCGATGGGCGCCCGGGCGGCGGCCATCGACGCCTGCGAGGCCGGCGCCAGGCTCATCGTCTGCCTGACGGAGCACATCCCCTCCCACGACGTCATGGAGATGCATGCCGCGGCCAAGGCGAGCGGAGCGCGCATCGTCGGGCCGAACACGGCCGGCCTCGTCACGCCGGGCGAGAGCTTCGCCGGCATCATGCCGGCCTTCAACGAGCGCGTCTTCAAGCCGGGCCGCGTCGGCGTCATCTCGCGCTCCGGCAGCCTTGGCACTCTCCTCTGTCTCAATCTGGTCCAAGCCGGCATGGGCGTCTCCGTCTTCTATGGCGTCGGCGGCGATCCGATGATCGGCACGACGCCGCGCGAGGCGCTCCAGTTCCTGGATGAGGACGAGGGCACCGACGCGGTGGTCATTTGTGGCGAGATCGGCGGATCGGCCGAGGAGGAAGCGGCCGAATACGCCAGCGGCATGGCAAAGCCCGTGGCCGCCTTCATCGCTGGGCGCGCCTCGCCGCCGGGGAAGAAGATGGGCCATGCCGGCGCCATCGTCTCCGGCGGCAAGGGCGACTACGCCTCCAAGCGGCGCGCCCTGGAAGCGGCCGGTGTCGCCGTCGCCGACGTACCGAGTGAGACGCCGGGCCTGTTGAAGGCGGCCTGAGCGAAGGAGCCAGAAAAAGGACAAGCGGCGCGCCGGTTCCCCCGCGCGCCTTGAAGGAACGCGTGAAAGGGTTTGCCAGACATGAAGATGACAACGGAAGAAGCGTTTATCAAAGTCCTGCAGATGCATGGCATCCGCCAGGCCTTCGGCATCATCGGCTCGGCGATGATGCCGATCTCCGACCTCTTCCCCAAGGCCGGCATCACCTTCTGGGACTGCGCCCATGAGTGCAACGCCGGCTATATGTGCGACGGCTACACCCGCGCCACCGGCAAGATGGGCATGTGCATCGCCCAGAACGGGCCCGGCATCACCAACTTCGTCACCGCCGTCAAGACTGCCTACTGGAACCACACGCCGATGCTTCTGGTGACGCCCCAGGCGGCCAACAAGACCATTGGCCAGGGCGGCTTCCAGGAGATGGAGCAGATGGCGCTGTTCAAGGATTGCGTCGCCTATCAGGAGGAGGTGCGCGATCCTTCCCGCATCGCCGAGGTTCTGAACCGCGTCATCGAGAAGGCCTGGCGTTCCTCCGGCCCGGCGCAGATCAACGTGCCGCGCGATTACTGGACCCAGGTCATCGACATCGAACTGCCGCAGATCGTCCGCCTGGAGCGGCCTGCGGGCGGCGAAAAGGCGATCGCGCAGGCGGCGAAGCTCTTGTCGGAGGCGAAGTTCCCGGTGATCCTCAACGGTGCCGGCGTGGTGCTGGCGGGCGCCATCGACGCCTCGCGCGAGCTCGCCGAGCGCCTCGACGCGCCGGTCTGCTGCAACTACCAGCACAACGACGCCTTCCCGGGCCATCATCCGCTCGCCGTCGGCCCGCTCGGCTACAACGGCTCCAAGGCGGCGATGGAGCTGATTGCCAAGGCGGATGTGGTGCTGGCCCTTGGCACCCGCCTCAACCCCTTCTCCACGCTGCCCGGCTACGGCATCGATTACTGGCCGAAGGACGCCAGGCTCATCCAGGTCGACATCAACGCCGACCGCATCGGGCTGACCAAGAAGGTCGCCGTCGGCATCCAGGGCGACGCCAGGAAGGTCGCCGAGGCCATCCTCGCCGGCCTCGACGCCGGCGCCGGCGACCACCGGCGCCAGGAGCGGCGCGACCTCATCGCCGAGACGCGCTCGCGCTGGCGCCAGCAGCTTTCTTCCATGGATCACGAGGACGACGATCCCGGCACCGATTGGAACGAGCGCGCCAGGGACCGCGAGCCGGACCGGATGAGCCCCAGGATGGCCTGGCGGGCGATCCAGCAGGCCCTGCCGCGCGAGGCCGTCATCTCCACCGATATCGGCAACAACTGCGCCATCGGCAACGCCTATCCGGATTTCGATGTGGGGCGGAAATACCTGGCGCCCGGCCTTTTCGGCCCCTGCGGCTACGGCTTTCCGGCGATCATCGGCGCCAAGATCGGCTCCCCCGACACGCCGGTGGTCGGCTTTGCCGGCGACGGCGCCTTCGGCATCTCCATGAACGAGATGACGGCGATCGGGCGCGAGGAATGGCCGGCGATCACCATGGTCGTCTTCCGCAACTACCAGTGGGGCGCGGAAAAGCGCAACACGACGCTGTGGTTCGACGACAATTTCGTCGGCACCGAGCTCGACCCGCATCTGTCCTACGCCAAGGTGGCCGAGGGCTGCGGCCTTGTCGGCGTCACCGCCCGCACCATGGAAGAGCTGACCCACGCCCTGCACGAGGCGATCGAGCGGCAGGCCAAGGGCGAGACCACCTTCATCGAGGCGGTTCTCAACCAGGAGCTCGGCGAGCCCTTCCGCCGCGACGCCATGAAGAAGCCGGTGGAGGTTGCCGGCATAGACCCCGCCGATACGCGCGAGCAGGAGGCCGTGTGACGGCCGGCCGGGCGGCGCCCCGGCGCCGCCCGTGCTTCGCTTGCACAGGGAGGACGAGCGAGGGACGATGAAACCGCTGCGCGACATCCTGGCCAAGGCCTCGCAGAGCCGCCGGACCATCGCGCTCGCCGAGGGCGAGGATGCGCGCATCGCCGAAGGCGCCGTGCGCGCCGTGCGCGAGGGCGTCGCCGACGTCATTTTAGTCGGCAGGCCGGATATCGTGCGCGCGCAGATCCGCGATGCGGGGGGCGACCCCGACGGTTTCGACATCCACGATCCGCAAACCTCCCCGCTGCTTGAGGAATTCGCCGAGGCCTATGCCGAACTCCGCCGCCACAAAGGGGTGAGCGCGGAGGAGGCGCGCCAGAAGGTCCGCGAGCCGCTCAACTACGCCGCCCTCCTGGTACGCCAAGGCTATGCCGACGGCACCCTTGCCGGCGCCGTCCACACCACCGCCGACACGGTGCGCGCCGCCTTGCAGATCATCGGCATGGAGCCCGGCCGCCATCTCGTCTCCAGCTTCTTCCTGATGCTCTTCTGCGCCGAGCATCACGCCAGGAAGGGCGCCCTCATCTTCGCCGATTGCGGCCTGGTGGTGGATCCGAGCGCCGCCGAGCTTGCCGAGATCGCGCTGCAATCGGCGCATTCCTGCAAGACGGTGCTTGGCCAGACGCCGCGCGTTGCCATGCTCTCCTTCTCCACCGCCGGCAGCGCCCGCCACGGCCATGTCAGCAAGGTGGTGGAGGCCACGGCGCTTGCCCGCACCGCGGCCCCCGACATCGCCATCGACGGCGAGCTGCAATTCGACGCCGCCTTCGTGCCGGCCATCGCCGAGCGCAAGGCGCAGGGCTCTGCCGTCGCCGGCCAGGCCAATGTCTTCGTCTTTCCCAACCTCGATGCCGGCAATCTCGGCTACAAGATCGCCGAGCGGCTCGGCGGCGCGCTCGCCATCGGGCCCATCCTGCAGGGGCTCCGCCAGCCGGCCAACGACCTCTCGCGCGGCTGCAGCGCCGAGGACGTCCTGCACATGATCGCCGTCACCGCGACGCAGGCCGAGCGCAGCGAGGCGCCCGCCGCCACCGTCTAGAGGGCGATGAGGCCTGGCGTCGCAGGCGCGGCTGCCATCCCCTTCTTTTTGCACCTTTTTAGCGATTTACAGACGGCTGACGCAACCGCCGATAGGCAGCGCCTCGCGCCTTTGCGCCATTTCGGCGCGCGGCGAAGAGCCATCGCGATTTTCGATGGCAGCCCTTCCATATCTGCCATTGTGCGATGCCAAAACGAAGCCTATGTCCTGGTCAACGCACCACCTAGGAGCACACACGATGGCAACCCGGTTGCACCACGAAACACCGCATCTCCTGCCCAATCTCGGCGCCTCTCTGGCGCGCTTCGGGCGGTCGATCGCGACCTTCATGTCCGTCTTCCATACCTCTTGTCAGCTGGCCGCCGAGGCGGAGGCGGAGAACCGCCTGCCGGACAACGCGCTGGAGCGTCTCTCCCGCGCGGCCAAGCCGACGACGCGCTGATCGGCGCGCGGGCGCTTGCGACGGCTCGACGTCCTGTCGCTGCGCTGCGTCCTTGCGGTGCAGCATACCGGCAGCATCGCTTCTGCCGGCGATCAGCTCGGCATGGCCGCTTCGGCCGTCAGCAAGCGCATTTCCGATCTGGAGGCGGAGATCGGCTTTCCGATCTTCGCCCGCAGCAACCGCGGCGTGGTGCCGACCGCTGTCGGCGAAGCGGTCATTGAGCGGGCGCGCCGTATCGTCGAACTGACGGACGGCTTCACCGCCGATCTTGCCGAATTCGCCGAAGGCACGCGCGGCGAGGTGCGCCTTTCCGTCGTCTCCGCCGCGCTCGCCGGCCCTCTCGCCGACGATCTCCGCTCGTTCGAAAAGCACCATCCGCTCGTCCATGTCATGCTGATGGAGCGCGCCCATCGCGAGGCCGTGCGCATGGTCGCCGACGGTCTGTGCGATCTCGGCATCAGCGCCGATCATCAAATTCCCGCCGATCTGGAGCGGCACGATTACGCCGACGATCCGGTCTGGGTCATCGGCCCGCGCGGCCACTCCCTGTTCGAGGGGCGTCGCGCTGAGGAAAAGATCGCCTTCGCCGACACCCTGCAGCACGACATCATCTCGCTTGCCGGCGGCGCCTCCATCGAGGCCATGATCGTCAACGCCGCCGCCATGATCGACCATCCCATCCGCAAGCATTTCGAGGTGACGCGCCACGATTCGCTGCGGCGTCTGGTGGAGGCCGGGCTCGGCATCGGCTTCATCCGCGAGAGCGGCGTCACCCGCTTCGTCAAGGTTTACCGTATCGACGGGCGTCCGCTCTCCGACGATTGGGCGATGCGCCGCCTGTGCATCATGCGCCGCGATTCGGCGCTGCTCGGCGGCGCCGCCAAGGCGCTTGAGAGCCATCTCCTCGAGGCGGCCGCGGCCCGCACCAAAGCCGGCCGCAAGAGCTGAGGCGCCCGGCGCTTAGCCGCTTCCCTCGATCTCGCCGCGCCGCGGCAGGTCGGCTCCCCGCCGCCCGCAGGTCGCGGCGCCCGCCGCCGCCGCGAAGGCGGTAAGCTCCAGAACCTCCTCCGCGCCCATCTTCGCCAGCGCCGCTCGGCACCTGACGCCGCGTTCCGCCAGCCCGGCGATGAGGGCGGCCATGAAGGCGTCCCCCGCCCCGACGCTATCGGCGACGTCGACCTTGGGCGCAGCCGCCGCGATCCGGCCGAAGCCGCCATAGGCTTCCGCGCCCTCTGCCCCGCGCGTGACGACGACGAGGCCCACCCCGGCCTCAAGCCAGCTTCGCGCCACCTCTCCCGCACCTATCCCGGGATAGAGAAGCGCCACATCCTCCTCGCTCGCCTTGACCACATCGCTGACGGCGAGGAAGTCGAAGACCCGGCGCCGCCACACATCGAGATCCGGCTCCGCCGTCGGCCGCACATTGGGGTCGAGCGTCAGAAGGCGCCGTCCCGCCTCGCGCCGATGCTGCAGGAGCAGGCTGGAGCCGACCGGCTCGGCGACGAGCGAGAAGGAGCCGGCATGAATGCCCCAGACCTCTGCGCCGAGCGCCGGCAAATCCTCCGCAACAAGCTGCCGGTCGGCGGCCCTCTCGCCATAGAAGGCGTAGGCCGGCGCCCCACCGGGCGTCAGCTCGACCAGGCTGAGCGTCGTCGGCGCCTGCCGGCGGCGAAGATAGCGGCCATCGACGCCTTCGCGGCGCAGCGCCTGGCTCAGCCGCTCGCCGAGCGCGTCGCTCGACAGCCCTGTCAGAAGCGCGCAATCCTGGCCGAGCCGCGCCAGCCCGACGGCAAGGTTGAAGGGCGAGCCGCCCATGCGCGCCTCGAAGACAAGGCTCGCTTCGCTCTCGCTGCCGTAGAGATCGAAAAGCGCCTCGCCGCAGACGAGAAACATCACCGAGGACCGTGCGAAGATGGGGTCATGATCGTGTTCCTAGCCCCTTCCGGGCCGCTCGCGCCACCGCCGCTGCGCCGCCGGGGACGAACTGCGCCTGGCGCCGCGCCGGCCTTGATCTGGATCAGCGCCCCGCCTCGGCACCAGGACGCATCCTTGCCGGAATTGGGGGCGTTGCACGATGCGGATCGGCCGTGATGAGTGAGATGGAGCTCCTCCTGCGCCTTACCGCGGCGCTGGCGATCGGGGTTCTGATCGGACTGGAGCGCGGCTGGAAGACGCGCCGGGCGGAGGATCAAAAACGCGCCGCGGGCTTCCGCACCTTCGCCCTCTCCGGCCTTCTCGGCGGCATCTCGGCCGCCCTCGCGGAGGTGCTCGGCGGGCTCTTCATCGGTTTTGCCTTTTTCGGCTTTTCCCTCGCCTTCGTCTCCTTCCACTGGCTGCAGGCAAGGGACGAAGGGCATTTCAGCGTGACGACGGTCGTCGCCGGCCTCGTCACCTTCGTTCTCGGGGCGCTGGCGGTGGCGGGCGACCAGCGCATCGCGGCGGCCTCCGCCGTTGCCGCCGCCCTGCTTCTGGCGCTGCGCGAGCCCCTGCATCGCTGGATTGCCCGGCTCACCTGGGAGGAGGTTCGGGCGGTCCTCATCCTCGTGGCGATGACCTTTCTCCTCCTTCCCTTCCTGCCGAACCGCACCGTCGATCCCTGGGACGCCATCAATCCTTATCAGATCTGGCTTCTGGCCATCCTCATCGCGGCGATATCCTTCGGCGGCTACGTGGCGATGAAGGTATTCGGCAGCCGGCTCGGCCTGATGATGACGGCGACGGCCGGCGGCCTCGCCTCCTCCACCGCCACCACCGTGACCTTCGCGCGCATGGCGCGGGAGCGGCCCGGTACCTGGCGCCTTCTCAGCGCCGGCATTCTCGTCTCCTCCATCGTCATGACGGCACGCGTCGGCGTCTTTGCGGCGGCGCTCAACGCCGCGTTGCTTCCTCTCATCCTGCCCGCCCTGCTTGTCAGCGGCGGAGCGCTGACGCTCGGCGCGGCGCTGCTCGCCTCCGGGCGCAGCGCGCCTGCCGGCGCCGAGCTTGCTATCGCCAATCCGCTGGATATCGGCACGACGCTGCGGCTCGCCGCCATTCTCGCCGTGATCATGCTGTCGGTCGGCATCGTCCTGCAGGAGTTCGGCGATGAAGGCGTCATCGCCATCGCCGCCATCTCCGGCCTCGCCGATGTCGACGCCGTCACCATCTCCATGGTGCAGATGTCGAAATCGACGCTCGCCGACGTCACCGCCGTTCAGGCCGTGCTCGTCTCCGTCGCCGTCAACACCGTCTCCAAGGCCGCCATCGCCGCCTTTCTCGGCGGCCGCCGCGTCGGCCTTGCGGTCGGCCTTGCCAGCCTCGTCGCCCTTATCGGCATCGCCGTCGCGGCCGCCGCCATCGGCTTGTTATAGTCCTCCGCCAAGCGATGGCCGCGGAGGCAAGACACACGCCGATGCAAGGAGAAGGGCCCCGATGTATTTCCTCGCTCTTGCCGCCGATTACGACGGCACGCTCGCCGAGCACGGCGCCGTCATGGCCGACACCCTTGCCGCCCTGCGCCGCCTGAAGGAGGGCGGGCGCCGGCTCTTTCTCGTCACCGGCCGCGAGCTGGCCGATCTGCGCCACGCCTTTGCCGAGCTCGACCTGTTCGACCGCGTCGTCGTGGAGAACGGGGCCGTCGTCTACGATCCTGCCACCGGCCGCGAGCGGCCCATCGCCCCGCCTCCCTCGCCCGCCCTGGTCGAGCGTCTGATGCGGCGCGGAGTTGAGCCGATTTCCGTCGGCCATTCCATCCTCGCCACCTGGGAGCCGCACGAAAAGACCGTCCTGGAAGCCATTCACGAGTTGGGCCTGGAGCTGCAGATCACCTTCAACAAGGGCGCCGTCATGGTCCTGCCGCCGGGCGTCAACAAGGCGAGCGGGCTGAAGGCGGCGCTCGCCGAGCTCGACATCTCCCGCCACAATACCGTCGCCGTCGGCGATGCGCAGAACGACCATGCCTTCCTGAGCGCCTGCGGCTGCGCCGCGGCCGTCGCCAACGCCCTGCCGGCGCTGAAGGAAGAGGCCGATCTGGTGCTCTCAGGCGACCACGGTCGCGGCGTCGCGGAGCTGATCGAGGAGCTGATGGCGAAGGATATCGCCATGGTGCCGACGGCGCGGCACGGCCTTCTCGTCGGCACTGGCGAGGACGGCGAGGAGATCTTCCTGCCTCCGCAAAGCTGCACCCTCCTCGCCGGCGCCTCGGGCGCCGGCAAGTCGCAATTCGCCACGCTTCTGACCGAGCGCATGGCGGAGCGGGATTTCGAATTCTGCGTCTTCGACCCGGAAGGCGATTACGAAGGGCTCCAGAATGCCGTCGGCGTCGGCGAGCGCAACACCCCGCCCGCGGCGGCCGAGGCGGCGAAGCTGTTGCGCGAGACCGGCGTCAACGTCGTCGTCAACGCCCTCGCCCTGCCGCGCGAGGAAAGGCAGGCGCTCTTCGCCGAGCTGCTGCCGCCGGTCGCCGAGCTGAAGGCCCGGAGCGGCCGCCCGCAATGGATCCTCCTCGACGAGGCCCACCACGTCCTGCCTTCCACCGCCGGGGACATGCATGAGGCTCTGGAAGGCTTGCCGGCGACGATCTTCGTCACCGTCAGCCCGGATCTCCTCGCCGCCTCGGCGCTGCGCCGCGTCGATATCGCCCTCGCCTTCGGCGGCAAGGCGGACGAGACGCTGAAGCGCCTCGCCGAAGTCCTCGGCCTGCCGGCTCCCCTGCCGAAAGGGACCCGGCGCGAGAACGAGATTCTGTTCTGGGATCTGCGTTCCGGCAAGGAGCCCCGGCGCGTGCGGGTGGCATCGCCTCGCCAGCGCCATCATCGCCACCGGGGCAAATACGCCGCCGGCGATGTCGGCGCATGGCACAGCTTCTATTTCCGCGGCCCGCAGCGCCGGCTCAACCTGCCGGCACGCAATCTCGGCCAGTTCCTCAAGCTCGCCGAAGGCGTCGACGATGCGACCTGGGAGCACCATCTGCGCGCCGGCGACTATTCGGCCTGGTTCCGCCATGTCATCCGCGACGAGGCGCTGGCGCATGAGACGCAGGCGATTGAAGCCGATACCGGCATCGACGCGCGCGAAAGCCGCAGACGCATCCGCAGCGCCGTCACCCGCCGCTACGTGGAGGCTGAAGGCAGCGGCGGGTGACGGGCGCGCCGGCCGGCTGCGGCGAGCGCCCCGACCGGCCGATGATCAGCCGATCACCAGCGTATGCTCCTCCGGAAAGTCCATCGGCGGAATCAGCATGTTCTCCGGCGCCGGCCCGGAGCGGATGCGCCCGGAGGTATCGTAGACCGAGCCGTGGCAGGGGCAGAACCAGCCGTTGTAATCGCCCGCCTCGCCCAGCGGCACGCAGCCGAGATGCGTGCAGATACCGACCATCACCAGGAAATCCCCGTGCCCGGCCGCGGCACGGTTCTCATCGCTCGCCGGCGCATCCGGCGGCAGGTTCTCGTTGCGGGCGATCGGGTCCTTCAGCTCGCTGAGCGGCGTGGAGCGGGAAGCCTCGACCTCCTCCGCGGTACGGTAGCGCACGAAGACCGGCTTGCCGCGCCACATCACGGTAATCGACTGGCCGCGCTCCATGCCGGAGATATCGACTTCGATGGAGGCCAGCGCCAGCGCCGAGGCGTCGGGGTTCATCTGGTCGATGAACGGCCACAGCGTGACGGCGCCGCCGACGGCGGCAAGAGCGCCGGTCGCGACAATGAGAAAATCGCGGCGGCTCGGCTCTTGCCCCTCCTCGGGTGCCTGCTCGGGGGGAATCTCGAGCCCTGTTGTGGGATAGAGATATGACGACATCAAATCCTCCTTGAATGGCGCGCCGCCGGATGAGCCGGCCCTGCGGGCCGCATCCGTCCCGACCATCCCGCCCCGGAGGGTAGACAAGGCGGATGGCGGGGAGCGGCCATGTGTGGTCTTGCTTGAGATAGCATTTCGATATATCGAATACCAGACATATCGAAACTACTCGGAACCAGAACGATGGAACATGATGACGCAGGCTGGGCGGATGCGGGGCTCTGCTCTGGCAAGGGTGGTGGTCGCGGCCGCGGTTGCGGTGGCGGCCGGGGGCGCGGGCGCGGCTGGCGCCGTTCCGGCCGCATCTTCGACCATGGCGAACTGCGCCTGGTGGTGCTGGCGCTGATCGCGGAGCGGCCGCGCCACGGCTATGAGATCATTAAGGAGATCGAGGAGCGGCTCGCCGGCTCCTACAGCCCGAGCCCGGGCGTGATCTATCCCAATCTCAGCCTTCTGGAGGAACTCGGCCAGGCGCGCGTCGAGGAGGACGGCGGCAAGAAGCTCTATTTCGTCACCGAGGAAGGCAAGGCCTGGCTGCAGGAGCGCCGCCACGCCGTGGAGGCGGTCTTTTCGCGCATGCGCCAGGTCCACGCCAATCACGGCGGCGGGCCTGCGCCGGAGATCGTGCGCGCGATGGAAAACCTGAAGCTGGCGCTGCGCCTGCGCCAGGCGCACGGTCCGCTTTCGGATGAGGAGGTGCGCCGTCTGGCCGAAATCCTCGATGGGGCCGCCCTCGCCGTGGAGCGCGGCTGAGAGCGGTTCAGACGTTGCGCTCGGGCCGGTCTTTTCCCCTCGCCTCGCTGGCCGCCGGCCCGGGCGCAATGCCGCGCAAGGTATCGTAGGCGCCGACGCCGCTGGCGATGCAGCCGGCGTTGCATTCCGCGCAGCTCTTGGCCGAGACGCAGCCGCCCTTGCGCTGCACGAAGCGGCGCAGAAGGAAGATGAGAGCCAGAACGAAGATGGCGCCGACGAGGAGCCATTCCAGCCCGCCGCTCGCCGCCTCCGCGCCGACATCGATCGCCGGCGCCTCGGCGAGAACCTTGTCCGTTGGCACGTTCATGACATGGTGCTCCTTTGCGCAGGGATGCCGGGCGGCGGCAGCGCCTTGCCGAAGGGTCGCTTCAAGAGCCCGACGGCCAGCACCGCGAGGAGTGCCGCGGCGTAGGTCAGGCTCAGTGCTTCCAGCCCGGAGAGCTTGAAGACGCCGCCGAGCGTGAAGACGGCGCTCGCCACGCCGAGCCCGAGCAGCGTCGGAAAGACGATGGAAAACAGCATCCAGCCATAGGATTGCGTCTGCACGCGCACCATGATCGTCGTCGCCAGACAGGGCGGATAGAGCGCGAAGAAGAGCATCAGGGCCACCGCGCCGAGCGCCGAATAACCCGCGGCGCGCTGCTCCGCCCCCATGCGGCTCTCCAGCGTGTCGCTTTGCCCTTCCTCCTGCTGGAAGAGCACGCCGAGCGTCGCCACCGAGCTCTCGCGCGCGGCGAAGGAGGATAGAAGCGCCACGTTGATTTTCCAGTCGAAGCCCGCATAGGCCGTCACCGGCTCCAGCCCGCGGCCGACGCGGCCGAGAAGGCTGTTGACGATGCGCTCCTCGCGCATTTGCCGCCGCAGCGTCTTGCGCTCCTGCGCCAGGCTCTTCAGCGCGCCGGCGGCGGCGCGCGCATCGGCCTCGCGCGAGCGCTTCAGGAAGGGATAGAAATCGGCGTGGCGTTCCTCGTAGCGGGCGTCGACGGCCTTGGAAGCCTCGGCGCCCTGCGCGTTCAGCTTCTCCGCCCGATAGGCGGTATAGACGTTGACGAGGTCGGTCAGCGCCCTCTGGTCGGGCACGGCGGCGGCGAGCGAATTGCCGCGCATCGCCTCGAAGAATTCCGCGATCGCCGCCTCCGCCCGCGCTTCGTAAAAGGCCTGGCGCTCCGCCGGCAGGCCGGGAAACTGCAACAGCGCGTAGACGATCACGGAGACGGCGATGACCACCGTCCCGACCTTCTTGATGTAGAGCCAGGTACGCTCCAGCGAGCGCCGCAGCACGCCGGTCACCGTCGGCAGGTGGTAGCGCGGCAGCTCCATGACGAAGGGCGCCGTCTCCTTGTGGCGCAGCACCGAGACGGAGAGGAGCTTGGCGACGAGCAGCGCCGCCAGGATGGTGATGGTGGAGAGGTAGAACAGCACCAGCCCCTTCGCCTCGGCGAAGTAGATGTTGATGAGCAGCGTGTAGAGCGGCACCTTTGCCAGACAGTTCATGAACGGCACGGTGAGGATGGTGGCGAGCCGCGCACGCTCGTCGGGAATGCCCTTGGTCGCCATCACCCCCGGCACGGCGCAGCCGCCGGCGAAGACCCCGGCGAGGATGAAGGGCAGCGTCGACTGCCCGTGCAGGCCGAAGCGGTGCAGGATGCGGTCGAGGATGAAGGCGATCCGGGCCATGTAGCCGGAATCCTCCAAGATCGCGATCAGCGCGAAGAGGATGAGGAAGATCGGCACGTAGTTGAGCAGCGTATTGGCCGAATCGACCATCCACAGGCCGAGCGCGCGTAGCTGCGGATCGTAGAGAAAGCCCGCATCCGGCAGGATGGCGGCGGCGAAGTTGCGCGCCGAGGCCAGGAACGGCCAGGTCACCTTGGTCAGTTCGTAGCCCTGGACGATGGAGAGCTCGTAGATTCCCCACACGACGAGGACGAGGAAGACCGGCGCCAGGAGCCGGTTGAGGATGACACGGTCGACGCGCTCGGTGACGGAGACATGACCCTTGCGCCGTTCCGTGACGGCGGCTGCGACCGTCTCGCCGGCGAAGCGGTCGCGGGTCGCGGCGATGCCATCGCCGATGGCGCCGCTGCTCGCCGCCTCCCGCTCCGCCCGCGCCGCCCTTATCTCGGCAAGCAGGGCATCCGCGCCGGCGGTCTTTGCGGCAAGGCGCTCCGTCTCGCCGTCGCCCTCCAGCAGCTTCACGGCAAGGCCGCGCCTCTTTGCGGCGCCGAGTTCGGGCCGCGCGGCGAGCGCCGCCTCGATGCGCTCCAGCGCCGGCTCCGCCTCGCCATAGTCGAGCCGCAGGCGAGAGGGCCGTGGCTCGGCCGCCACGCGCCTTATCGCCTGGCGCAGCTCCTCGCAGCCGACGCCCTTGCGCCCGATGGCGGCGACCACAGGCACGCCGAGCCTTTGCGCCAGCGCGCCGAGATCGATGGCGAGGCCGCGCCGCTCGGCGACATCCATCATGTTGAGAACGAGGACGAGCGGCTGCCCGAGCTCGATCAGCTGCAAGGTGAGGCAGAGGCCGCGGCGCAGATTGGAGGCATCGAGGACGTTGACGACGACCTCCGGCCGCTCCTCCTCCAAAAAACGCCGCACGACGCGCTCCTCCGGCGAAAAGCAGGTGAGGCTGTAGGTGCCGGGAAGGTCGACCACCTCCACCCGAGCGCCATGCTCGCGATAGGCGCCACTCTTCTTGTCGACGGTGACGCCGGGGTAATTGGCGATGTGCTGGGAAACGCCGGTCAGGGCGTTGAACAGCGTCGACTTGCCGGCGTTCTGCTGGCCGGCGAGCGCCACGAGGATGCGCCGGCCGCCCTCAGACACAGACCACCTCGATGGTCGCCGCCTCCGCCCGGCGCACCGTCAGCACCGCATCGCCGACGCGGATGGCGATCGGGTCGTTGAGCGGCGCGGCGCGGATGAGCGTCACCTCCGTGCCGTAGACGAGGCCGAGATCGATGAGACGCTGACGGATGGCGCCGCAGCCGTGAAGGCGGGCGATCCGGCAGGTCATGCCCGGCGCCAGATCGTTGAGACAATGCGCGCAGACGCCCTTTCCCGGCCCGCCGTCCCTTCCCCAGCCACCTCGGCCCCAGCCACCTCGGCCCCAGCCGCCCTTGCCCCAGACGCCCTTGCCCCAGCCAGCACGGCGGCGCCGGCGACCTCCCTCCAAGAACCTGCCCTTCATCGCTTGTCTCCGCAAAAGGTTGCAGAGGCCGCCGACCGGCAGGTCGGCGGCCGGCGGCGATCACTTCAAATCGTGGGCGCGCACCCAGATCACCGCGTCTTGCGAAAGTTCCTTGCCCTCGTGCTCGTTCATCGGCCCGCTGCCGAGGGCCGCGAAGCCCCAGAACCCGGCCTTCGGGATGCCGAAGGTGAAGACGCCGTTCGCATCCGTCACCGCCACGATCGCCCCGCCCGGCATCGGCGAGACGGTGGCCGCCCCGGCCGTGTCGGCCTCCATATCCGGCTCGGCGGCCATGTACTCCACCTCGATTTCCGCGCCCGGCACCGGCTCACCCTCCGACAGAAGCACGCCGGAGAAGCTGGAGCCGGCGATGAGGTTGGTCGGCTTGTTGAGCGGCACGATCTCTGTCGCCAGGCCGACCGGCTCGCTCCAGCCCGTCGGGATGCCGCCCTTGTTGAGGTAGGATTTGGTGAGCTGCTGGATGAAGATATCCTCGCTCTCCTCGTAATAGGGGGCGGGAACGAGGGCGAGGATATAGTCGCCGTTGCGCTTCACCGGCACGCTCGCCGAATAGGCCTTCGCCTCGTTCTGCGCGCCCTTGAAGGTGATCGGCGTCAGCGCCTCCGAGAGATCCTGCCTCTCACCCTTGAAGACCAGGAAGAACGCCTCCGGCTCGCCCATATCCATGACATGGCCGTTCTCCATCGGGTGCCAGAAGACCATCTTCAGCGGCACTTCGCCCGGCTTGGCGAGGTTCACTTGCGGCGTGTAGAGGAGCTGGAAATGCGCCTGCGCCGGCGAAGCGGCGACAAGTGCCGCGAAGGCTGCGGCGGCGAAAGCGGTTTTCACCGTCATCGCTGTCGCGATGCTGCCGTTACGGGGGCTCATTCGACGATCTCCGCGCCGGGGATCTCGATATGGTGCCCCTCGCCGCCCTCAAAGCTGACGGAGTAATCGCCTTCCGGCTTGTCGAACTCGAACTCGCTGTTGGCGTCCAGCTTGCCTTCCACGACGACGCCGCCGCCCGCATCCTTGACCAGCACCGGCACGTTCGCCGCCGAGGCGCCGTCGGAGAAACCGCCCTCGCACAGCACCGTGCCGTCGCCGTTGTCGTAACAGGAAAAGAGCGGCGTATGCGCCGCCGCCTGTCCCGCCAGCATGGTCGCCGCCACCGCGGCGAACGCCGCTCCAAGAACTCGCCTGCCTCTTCCCATAGCCCCTTCCTTTCCGTTCGCAGCGAAGGGCGCGGCAACGCCGCATCCGCGCCGATAAATTACATGACTTTGAAAGTCATATTATAAGGAACGGAAGAGATCAAGGCGGTATCTTGGGCCTGCGCGCTTTCGCCACGCACTGTGTAAGAAGGCCTTCGCGGAAAGCCGGCCGACGCCTCAAGGCCCTGACTGGTTGAAGCTTTTCGGCCTCAGACCGGCATGCCGCTGGTGGCGCCCGAAACGGCCGCTTGCGGCTTGCGCCCGTCCACCAGCCGATCGGTGACGATGGCCGACAGCCAGATCGCCGAGAGCGTCACCCAGGCCGTCAGAGCGATGACGGAGGCGCCGGTCACGCCCGCCCCCACGGCGCAGCCGCCGGCCAGCATACCGCCGAAGCCCATCAGCGCCGCGCCGAGAAGATAGCGGCGCATCGACAGGCCGTCCTGAAAGCCCTGGATCTGCAGCTCGCGCGTCAACAAGGCGGCGAGGAAGGAACCGAGGAACACGCCGGGCACGAGGCCGACATCGAAATCCAGGAGGGTCCCCGGCGGCGACAGGAACAGCATCAAGGTGTCCGCCGATGGCCCGGTGAAGGTGACGCCCTCCACCTGCACCGGATCGAAGGCCTGGCGCGACATGGAATCGGTGAACCACCAGGCGAGCGGTATGGCGAGCCCGACGCCGAGCGCGGCGATGCTGCGCCACCAGCCGGCGCGCGAGCGCACGGCGACATAGATGCCGGCCGCAAGCCATAGCAGGCACAGCCCGATCGCCACCGCCCGCGACATGCCGAGAAAGGCCAGCAGATCGTTGCCGCCGATATCGGCGGTGGTGAAGGTGGCCGCGATCCATTCGCGCGCCGGCTTGAGGAAGCCGCGCAGGCTCGCCTGCGCCACCACGGCGAAGACGAGGCCGGAGAGGAGCGCCCGCAGATTCCCCGTCGCCGAAAGCACCAGGAGCCGGCTTGCGCAACCGCGCGACAGGATCATCCCGGCGCCGAACATCAGCCCGCCGATGGCCGCCCCGGCCAGGCTCTGCGGCGAGGCGAGTTGGCGCGCTTCGGAGAGATTGGCCAGATCGCTGGCGATGAGAAGCTGCGTGCCGAGCACGGCCGAGGAGAAGGCGAGCAGCCAGACCGCCAGCCGCGGGCCTACGCTGCCATGCGAGAACTCGATCGCGGCAGCGCGCAGGCAAAAGCGGCTCTGCTGGGCAAAAGCACCGAAGACGAGGCCGACGACGAGCCCGCCCCCGGCGAGTATCCAGGGTTCGGAAAACCTGTCCAGGAAGAAATGGAGGTCCATCGGCCGCCTTCCGTGAAAGCCAAACCCGCGCAACGAGACCCGCCTTGCGGGCCGAAGCCGGGCGCATCTTCGGCAGGCTGCGGCCCCCCGCATTGACGTTGGTCAAGATGGCGGTGAGAATTCATATAAATATGCATATGTTTCGTGAAAAGGGAGGATTGCCGATGACTGGAGCCAAGGGTGCCACCCGCCGCGACGTGATGACCGCAGCCGCGGCCCTCGCCCTGGCCGGATTCGGCCTTCGCCCTCGCCCCCTCTTCGCCGCGACCGGCCTGCCGCTCGGCGAGCTGGAGGTGAGCGTTCTCTCCGATGGGCATCTCACCCTGCCGATGGATTTCGTCCTGCCGCAGACGACCAAGGAGGAAATCGAGGCCCTGTTCGCGCCGCACGGCCTGCCGACCGATGCGCTAAAGCCGCCGCTCAACGTCACGCTTTTGCGCGGCGGCGACCGGCTCATCCTCTTCGACGCCGGTTCCGGCCCGCGCTTTCAGGATACGGCGGGCGCGTTGCCTTCCGCGCTCGAGGCCGCCGGGATCGATCCTTCCGAAGTCACCGACGTCGTCTTCACCCATTGCCATCCGGATCATCTGTGGGGCGTGCTCGACGATTTCGACGAGCCGCTCTTCGCCGAGGCGACGCATTGGATGCCGCAGGACGAATGGGCCTATTGGCGCGACGAGGGCACGCTGGCGGCCACCCCGGAGGCGCGCAAGAGCTTCGTTGTCGGGGCGCAGAACCGCCTCGCCGCCATTGAGGATTTCGTCACCCTGGTCAGGCCCGGCGACGAGTTGCCCTTGGGTATCGAGGCTTTGGCCACTTTCGGCCATACGCCCGGCCACACCTCCTACGTCATCCATGGCGGCGGCGACAGCCTGCTGGTCACCGGCGACGCGCTCACCAACCACCTCTTCTCCTTCGAGCGGCCGGACTGGCCTTCCGGCACCGACCAGGACCCGCAGATGGGGGCCGCGACCCGCAAATCGCTTCTGGAGCGCATCGCCACGGACCGCATGCGCATCGTCGGCTACCACCTGCCGGAGCCTGGCATCGGCACGGCCGAGCGCAAGGACGGCGCCTACCGCTTCGTGCCCGCCGCCTAGAGCCTCTTAAGGCCTATTCGGCCGGCAGCTTGGGGTGCGAGCGGAAGGGGGCGAGCGGCGAGCCCTCCAGCAGCCATCCGAGCCCCATCCGCGCCCCGAGTGCGATGGAGACCATGACGATGGGCGCGGAGACGGCGAGCACCGAGACCGCCGTGACGCCCTGGCCGATGGTGCATCCCAGCGCGGCGACGCCGCCGATACCCATGAGCGTGCCGCCGAGAAGATGCCGGCCGAGCTCGCGCGCGTCGTCGCAGGCTTCCCAGCGCACATCATGCCGATGCCAGGCGCCGAGCGCCGCGCCGGCCAGGGTGCCGACGACGAGGCCGATGCCGTAATCGGGCAAGGTGCCGGTATAGGTCACCACCTGCAGGATCGTATCGCCCACCGGCACGACGAAGGAGCCGGCCTCAAGTTGCACCGGCCCGAAAGCCTGCGTCGCCGCCAGACTGGTCGCCAGCCAGCCGAAGGCGATGACGAGCCCGATCGCCGTGCCGGCGAGGATCTGGCGCGGCTTGCGCCAGTAGCTGCGCTCGCCGAAGACGAAGGCGAGCAGCGCCAGCGCCGCCATGACGGCGACCGCCAGCCGCAGATCCATTCCCGTCAGCGCCGAGGCGAGGCTGCCGAGCGACTGGTCGCCGGCGAAGGAAAGGTCCAGCGCCCAATTGTCGACAAGGCGGATGCGCGCCTGGCCGACGATGCCGCGTTGCGTGGCCAGCGCCGCCAGCCCGAGCGCCGTCAGCACCACCAGCGAGCGCAGGCTCCCCCCGCCGAGGCGGATGACCGCGCCGAAGCCGCAGGTGCCGACGAGCGCCATGCCGAAGCCGAAGAGAAGCCCGCCGCCGATGGCGCCCGTCAGCCCGAAGGTGGGCGACAGATAGAAGCTCTGCGACAGCTCCACGAGGCCGAGAAAGATCGCCGCCTGCGTGGCGATCAGCGCCGTCGCCGCCGCCAGCACCCAGGTCCTGAGCCCGGTTCCGTCTGCGGCATACCAGTAGCGCTCCAGCGCCGAGAGCGTGCAGAAGCGGCTCACCCGCGCCACATAGCCGAGTACGATTCCGGCTCCGACGCCGACCAGCGGCAGCCAGATCTGCGCGTCCAGCCCGCCCATGCGCATCTCCCCGTCCGCCGATCGCCCGGCGGTTGTTAACGAGGCTATGCTACGCGCCGTAAGGGTGTGAGGCAAATGGACGAAAGCGTCTCGCCTCAGCCCTCGTTCTTCTCCATCACAGGCCGGCAGAAGAGATCGTAGAGCGCCCCGATGATCTGCGACACTTCCTCGTCGGCGATACGGTAGAAGATCATCCGCCCGTCCCGCCGCGTGCTCACCAGGCGGTCGAAGCGCAGCCTGGCCAGCTGCTGGGAGACGGCGGCCTGCGGCATGGTGAGGATGTCTTCCAGCTCGGAGACGGATTTCTCGCCGTCGGAGAGAAGGCAGAGGATGAGAAGCCGCGTTTCATGCGACAGCGCTTTCAGCAGGTCGCTCGCCTGCCGTGCCTGCCCCACCAGCTCCTCCAGCTCGGAGCGGTCCTTGGGCGGCTTCAGCCGCGTGACGGTTTGCAGCGATCGCGCCTGCGCTTCTGTCATCTCAAAATACCTGCCTCGCGTCGCCTGCGCGGCGCGCCCGTAAGTTCTGCCGTCAAATGCTGAATTCGATGGGCGACAATAGTGCCATCCGCCCTGGCCGCAATGGCCGGAGCTACATGGCAGCCTCCTCCGTCGTCAGTTTGTCCAGCATTTCGGCGAAGAGGGGCCAGAAGAAGGCTTCGCCCGGATAGCCGCGCATGCGCGCCACTTCCGCCCCGTCCTGCAACAGGATGAAGGTCGGCGTCACCACCTCGCGGTCGATCTCGGCTAGCTCCTGCGGCCATCCCCCACTGATATCCACGAAACGAATGGGCGCGCGCCGGCCTTCCTCCGTCTTGGCGTAGGCCGGTCCGATCTCCGCATGCCAGCGCTCGCACCACACGCAGCCGGGCCGCTGAAGCATGATGAGCTCGCTCGCCCCCGCCTGGCCGATGGCGAGCAAGGCAAGGAGGAAGAACGTGGAGATGATGCGCATCGCGTCCCTGTTGGCAGGCCGCCGGCAAGGCCGCGGCGATTGCTCCGTCGAATTGCTGATTGCAATATATAGAAATTTCTGAATACTTCCACTCCATACCTTCAAACGCGCTGCGGCCCGATGGCGCGTCACATAATCCGATGATGGGGGAGGAATGCTCGAAGTCTCGATTGGAGCCGCATTCATAGCAGGCTTCCTGTCTTTCGTCTCGCCCTGCGTCTTGCCGATCGTGCCGCCCTATCTCTGCTACCTGGCGGGCGTCAGCCTCGATCAGCTCCGGGGCGAGGACGTGGCGCCCGGCACGGGGCGGCGCATCGTCCTGGCGGCGATCACGTTCGTGCTGGGCTTTACCACGGTCTTCGTCGCGCTCGGCGCCACGGCGAGCTTCGTCGGCCAGACGCTTGCCCGCTACTTCGATACGCTGGCCATCATCGCCGGCGTCATCATCATCATCATGGGCCTGCACTTTCTCGGCGTCTTCCGCATCGGGCTTTTGTACCGCGAGGCGCGCGTCAACGTGGACAAGAAGCCGGCGGGGCTCATCGGCTCCTATATCATGGGTCTTGCCTTCGCCTTCGGCTGGACGCCCTGCGTCGGCCCGGTGCTGGCGGCGATCCTCTTCGTCGCCGGCTCCACCGAGACCACCCTTCGCGGCGCCCTGCTCCTGGGCGTCTACGCCCTCGGCATCGGCATCCCCTTCATTCTTGCAGCGCTCTTCGCCAGCCGCTTTCTCGGCTGGGCCATGCGCTTCCGCCGCCATATGGCGACCGTGGAGAAAGCCATGGGCGGCCTTCTGGTATTCACCGGCATCCTGTTCGTCACCGGACAGATGTCGGCGATATCTTACTGGCTTCTGGAAACTTTTCCGGCCTTCTCGCAAATTGGCTGAGCCGCCAAGACGAACGCCGCCAATACGACGCCAACGACAATGGGAGGAAAGCTCATGCTCAAACACACCTTCACCGCCTTCGCCATGCTGGCGCTGGCGGCCCTTCTTCCCGCCCATGCGGTGGAAATCGGCGATGACGGTCTGCACAAGCAGAATTGGTTTTCCATCACCTTCCGCGACATCGCCGAGGACATCGAGACCGCCAATGACGAGGGCAAGCGCCTGGCCATCGTCTTCGAGCAGCGCGGCTGCATCTACTGCCGCAAGATGCATGAGGAGCTTCTCGCCGACCCGGAGGTGGCCGATTACATCCGCGAGAACTTCAAGGTCGTGCAGTACAACATGTTCGGCGACGAGGAGGTCACCGATCTCGACGGCGAGGTTCTGACGGAGAAGACCGCCGCGCGCAAATGGGGCTACGTCTTCACGCCGACCGTCGTGTTTCTGCCCGATGAGGTGCCGGAGGGCGTTTCGGTGCGCGATGCCGCCGTCGCCGTGATGCCCGGCGCCTTCAGCAAATGGACCTTCCTCAACATGTTCCGCTGGGTCAACGAGAAGGGCTACGAAGGCGAGGAGCACTTCCAGAAATACCACGCCCGCATCATCATGGAGTTGCGCGAAGCCGGCCGCCTGGAAGCCGAGTAGAACTGGAAAAACTAAACGAAAGCAGGGCCATATGTCATATATGCAAATAATTATATTTTCACATTGATGAGAAGCCCCGCGATGGCTAGGCTGCATCCTGCACTAGAAGCCGGAGCAACCGGCAAAGCCACGGGAGGAACGCGGTCGAGATGAACAGGATGCTGAAAATCGGGCTTGCAGCCTTTGGGGCTTGCTTGCCGATGTCGATCCCCGCCGGCGCCCAGACGGCGTCGGACGCGACGGCGGAGACATCGATGACGGGGGTGCCGGGAGATCCGGACACTGGCCGCAAGATCCTCGCCGACAGGAAGCTCGGCAACTGCCTTGCCTGCCACACCGTCTCTGACATGTCCGAGCACCCCTTCCAGGGCGACGTCGGCCCCACGCTCGATGGCGTCGCCAATCGCTGGGCGCCCGAGCAGCTGCGCGCCATTCTGGTCGACGCCAAGATGATGTTCGGCGACCAGACCATCATGCCGGGATTTTACACGCTCAAGGTCGGCGTCGACGTCGCCGAGCCGTTCCAGGGCGAGCGCATCCTGACGGCGCAGCAGGTGGAGGACGTGGTCGCCTACCTCACCACGCTGACCAAGGACCCAAACTAGTGCCACTGACGAGGAGAACACGATGAACCTGACGCGACGCGAAGCGCTGAGGCTCTCCGCCGGCGCCGCGATCCTGGCTTTCGCCGCAAGCCGCGCCGGACCGGCCTTGGCCGGCCCCGCGGAAACCGAGAAGGCGATGGCCGAGTTCACCGGCGGCGCCAGCCCCGCCACCGGCCGCATCACGCTGACGGCTCCGGAGATCGCCGAGAACGGCAACACCGTGCCGGTTTCCGTCTTTGTGGAGAGCCCGATGACGGACGAGGATCACGTCACCGAGGTGACGATCCTGGCGGAGGGCAATCCCAATCCGGGGGTGGCTACCTTCCACTTCACGCCGATGAGCGGCGATGCGACGGCCACCACCCGCATGCGCCTCGCCAAGACGCAGAACGTCATCGCCATCGCCAAGATGAGCGACGGCTCGGTCTTCATGGACAAGAAGGAAGTCAAGGTCACCATCGGCGGCTGCGGCGGCTGATCGAGAAGAGGAATTTAAGCCATGGCCACACCAAAACCGCGCGTCAAAGTGCCGAAGACGGCATCTCCTGGCGAGGTCGTCACCATCAAGACGCTGATCAGCCACGAAATGGAATCGGGTCAGCGCCGCGATCAGGACGGCAACACCATTCCGCGCAGGATCATCAACTCCTTCACCTGCACTTTCGATGGCGTGCCGGTCTTCTCCTGCGACATTGAGCCGGCGATCTCGGCCAACCCCTATTTCGAGTTCGCCGCAAAAGTGGAGAAGAGCGGCACCTTCGCCTTCGAATGGGTCGATGACGACGGCAGCGTCTACAGCACGGAAGCCGCCATCGAAGTGAAGTGACGGCAAGACGATGACTGGCGGGCAATGAACCTGTCGGCACAACGGGAGGAAATGTCTTGAACAACGCGAAAACTGGCCTTGCGGCCACCCTCGCGCTGGCCGTCGGCCTCGCTGCCGTCGGCCCGGCGCATTCCGATCCGGTCGACGACACGCTGGTCATCGACGGCGAATTGGAGATGGTCACCCGCGTCAAGGCGCCGGAGGGCCATCCCTTCGACGAGGTCATCTCCGGCTGGCACTACCGGACCGACGAGACCCGCGCCCTGGAGGCCGACACCTTCCAGAACCCGGGCATGCTCTACACGCAGCGGGGCGAAGAGGTATGGAACACCGTGGAGGGCGAGGCCGGCAAGTCCTGCGCCTCCTGCCACGAGGATGCCTCCGCCTCCATGAAGGGCGTCGGCGCACACTATCCCAAATGGAACGCGGCGGCCGGCAAGCCCTTCAACCTGGAGCTTCAGATCAACGATTGCCGCGTCAGCAACATGCAGGCCGAGCCCTACAAGTTCGACGATCCCGACCAGAAGGCGCTCGTCACCTTCGTCAAGCATCAGTCGCTCGGCATGCCCATGCAGATCGATCTCAGCGAAGGCGAGATGCAACAATGGTGGGAGCGCGGCAAGGAGCGCTACTATCTGCGCATGGGGCAGCTCAACCTCGCCTGCGCCACCTGCCACGAGAACTATAACGGCAATTACATCCGCGCCGATCATCTCAGCCAGGGCAACGTCAACGGCTTTCCCACCTATCGGCTGAAGCAGGCGAATATGGTCTCGCTGCACAACCGCTTCCGCGGTTGCATCCGCGACACCCGCGCCGAACAGCCCAAGGCCTTCTCCGACGATCTGATGGCGCTGGAGGTCTACGTCACCTGGCGCGGCACGGGTCTTTCCATCGAGACGCCGGCGGTGCGCCAGTAACGCCCGAACAAGGCGCGGCGGCGAGCCCGCCGCGCTTCTCGCTTGCCGCGGACCCTGCGTCCGGCGCGGCGAGAAGGGGAAGAGGAGACCAAGGCCGGCGCGCCGCCATGGCAGCCCCGGCCGCAGCGGAAGGTAACATGTTCTCACGACGCGAATTTCTCATGGCCGCGACCGCCACCGGAGCGATCCTCGGCAGCGGTGTTGCGGGGCGCTGGTCGCGCGTCATGGCCCAGCAGGGACTCAGCGAGGAGAGCCTCCTGGCCATGCCCGCCTACGGCAACGTCACGCTGGTGCACATCACCGATCTGCACGCCCAGTTGAAGCCGGTCTATTTCCGCGAGCCTTCCGTCAATCTCGGCGCCGGCGAGGTGGCCGGCCTGCCGCCGCATGTGACCGGTGCCGATTTCCTCAAGCTCTACGACATCGAGCCCGGCTCGCCGGAGGCTTACGCCCTTACCTACGAGGATTTCGTCGCCTTGGCGCAGACCTACGGCAGGATGGGCGGGCTCGACCGCGTCGCCACCGTCGTCAAGCGCATCCGCGCCGAGCGCGGCGACAACATGCTGCTTCTGGACGGCGGCGACACCTGGCAGGGCAGCTACACCGCCAACGCCACCAAGGGCGCCGACATGATCGAGGTCATGAACGCGCTTTCGCCCGACGCCATGACCGGCCATTGGGAGTTCACCTACGGCATGGAGCGCGTTCAGGAGGCGATTGAGGCCCTGCCCTTCCCCTTCCTCGGCTCCAACATCTACGACACCGAATGGAACGAGCCGGCCTTCCCGCCCATGCAGATGTTCGAGCGCGGCGGCGTCAAGGTCGCCGTGATCGGCCAGGCCTTCCCCTATACGCCGATCGCCAATCCGCGCTGGATGATACCCACCTGGTCCTTCGGCATCCGCGAGGAGGATATCGCCGCCCATGTGCAGGAGGCGCGCGGCGAGGGCGCCGAGCTCGTCGTGCTTCTTTCCCACAACGGCTTCGACGTCGACCGCAAGCTCGCCTCGCGCGTCCCCGGCATCGATGTCGTCCTGACCGGCCATACCCACGACGCCCTGCCGGAGCCGGTCATGGTCGGCAAGACGCTGCTCGTCGCCTCCGGCTCCAACGGCAAGTTCGTGTCCCGCCTCGACCTTGACGTGAAGGACGGCGAGGTGAAGGGCTTTGCCTACCGGCTCATCCCGGTCTTCGCCGATGTGATCGCGCCCGACGCGGAAATGACCGCCCTCGTCGACAAGGTGCGCGCCCCCTACGAGGCGGAGCTGTCGCGCGAGCTCGCCCGCACCTCCTCCCTGCTTTACCGCCGCGGCAATTTCAACGGCACGCTCGACGATCTCTTCTGCCACGCCCTTTTGGAGGAGCGCGACGCCGACATCGCCCTGTCGCCGGGCTTTCGCTGGGGCACCAGCCTGTTGCCGGACACCCCGATTACGGTGGAGGACCTGCACAATGGCTGCGCCATGACCTATCCGGCCGCCTATCGCAACTCGATGAGCGGCGAGATGCTGAAGAACATCCTGGAGGACGTCGCCGACAACCTCTTCAACCCCGACCCCTACTACCAGCAGGGCGGCGACATGGTGCGCGTCGGCGGCATGTCCTACGCCATCGATCCGGAAGCCGCGATGGGCGCGCGCATTTCCGACATGGTGCTCGCCTCCACCGGCGAGAGGATCGAGCCCGGCAAGGAGTACACCGTCGCCGGCTGGGCTTCCGTCAACGAGGCGACCGAGGGCCCGCCCATCTGGGAGGTCGTCGAGGCCTGGTTGGCCAGGAACCCGCTCGTGGAGATCCCCGAGGATCGGGCGGTGCGCGTCAAGGCCTAGCCCGCGCGGCGCGAGTTGGCGCCAAGAACCGCATATGCCGGTTGAGCGCGGCGGCCTTTCGGGCTATACATAGAAAACTTTGCATATATTGCGCTGCCTTGCGCAGCCGATCGGGAGAACGCGATGGGGCAACACAAGGGCATCAACCGCCGCGGGCTATTGACCGCCGGCCTCGCCATGGGAGGGGCGGCGCTGTCTGCGCCCGCCGCCCGGGCCGCCGGCGACCCCGCCATCTTGGAGGTGCAGGACTGGAACCGCTATCTCGGCTACGGCGTCCAGGCGCGCCCCTATGGCACGCCCTCCGAATTCGAAGCGCATGTGGTTCGCCGCGATGTGGAATGGCTGACGGCCACGACCGAGAGCTCCGTCAACTTCACCCCGCTTCACGATCTTGACGGCATCATCACGCCCAACGGCCTGTGCTTTGAGCGCCATCACGCCGGCATCGCCGAAATCGACCCGGCCCAGCACCGGCTGATGATCAACGGCCTGGTGGAAAAGCCGCTGGTCTTCACCATGGAAGATCTGATGCGCTTTCCCCGCGTCAACCGCGTCTACTTCCTGGAATGCGCGGCCAATTCCGGCATGGAATGGCGCGGCTCGCAGCTCAATGGCTGCCAGTACACGCACGGCATGGTCCATTGCGTCATGTATACGGGCGTGCCGCTGAAGACGGTGCTGGACGAGGCGGGCCTGAAGGGCACCGCCAAATGGCTGCTGCCGGAAGGCGCCGACGCGGCCGCCATGACGCGTTCCATCCCCATCGACAAGGCGCTCGACGATTGCCTCATCGCCTTCAAGATGAACGGCGAGGCTTTGCGCCCGGAACAGGGCTATCCCTTGCGCCTCGTCGTGCCCGGCTGGGAAGGCAATATGTGGGTGAAGTGGCTGCGCCGCATCGAGGTCGGCGACGAGCCGTGGCATCAACGCGAGGAAACCTCCAAATACACCGACCTGTTGGCGAACGGCACGGCGCGGCGCTTCACCTGGGTGATGGACGTGAAATCCGTCATCACCAGCCCCAGCCCGCAGCTTCCCGTGAAGCACGGCAAGGGCCCGCTGGTGATCTCCGGCCTCGCCTGGTCCGGCAACGGCACCGTCAAGCGGGTCGATGTCACCATCGATGGCGGGCGCAACTGGACGACGGCGCGGCTTGACGGGCCGAGCCTGCCCAAGGCCCTGCATCGCTTCTATCTCGACATCGACTGGGACGGCTCGGAACTCTTGCTGCAATCGCGGGCGATCGACGAGAACGGCGTCGTGCAGCCGACCAAGAACGAGCTTCGCAGCGCTCGCGGCGAGAACTCCATCTACCACAACAACGGCATCCAGACCTGGCATGTCAAAGCCGATGGGACGGTCGAGAATGTCGAAATCTCCTAAGCTCATCGCCGCGGCCTTCATCGCCGCGGCATGCCTTGCCGCCGGCCTTCTCGCTGACGAGCGCACCGCCCACGCCGAGGAGGCCTCCGCCCCTGCCGAGGCGGCGCCCGAGCCGCGGGCGCGCGCTTTCGGTCTCGGCCGCGAGGCGACGCCGGAAGAGATCGCCGCCTGGGACATCGACATCCGCCCCGACGGGGCCGGCCTGCCGGCCGGAAGCGGCACGGTGCTCGCCGGCGACGAGCTCTTTCAGGAGCAATGCGCCGTCTGCCACGGCGTCTTCGGCGAGGGAGCGGGCCGCTATCCGGTCCTTGCCGGCGGCTTCGACACCCTCACCAAGGAGCGGCCGGAAAAGACCGTCGGCTCTTACTGGCCTTACCTGTCGACGCTCTACGATTACATCCGTCGCGCCATGCCTTTCGGCAACGCCCATTCTCTGACCGACGACCAGGTCTACGCATTGACTGCTTATCTCCTTTACCTCAACGATATCGTGACGGATGAGGATTTTGAGCTGTCGAAGGAGAACTTTGCCGAGATTACCTTGCCCAACGAGGACAACTTTGTTCCCGACGACCGCATGGAGGAGGCGCATTACCGTGATGCGGCCGAGCCTTGCATGAAGGATTGCAAGCCGGATCCGGCGAAAGTGGTGATGCGCGCACGCATTCTCGATGTGACGCCGGGAAGCATAGAAGACGATGAAGGAGCGGGCGCCGGCGCCGTCGATTGACGGCTCTGCGCTTCAAGCTTCCATTGCGGAGGAACGTCCAATGCGCCAAGCAGGGCGCGCCCTGACGCTTGCAGCGGGGATCGCCGCGATGGCGCTCACCGCCGGCGCGGCTGCGGCTGCGGGCAATCTGGCTGCGCGCAATCCGGCTGCGAGCGATCTGGCCCCGAGCGATCCGATTACGAGCGATCCGGTTACGGGCGATCCGGCGGCGGGCGAGAAGGTCTTCAAGGAATGTCGCTCTTGCCATCAGGTCGGGGCTGGCGCCCGCAACGGCATCGGCCCGCATCTCGACAAGCTCTTCGGCCGCCAGGCCGGCAGCCTGGAGGGCTTCGCCTATTCCCTGTCCCTGCGCCGCAAGGGCTCGCAGGGCCTTGTCTGGAATGAAGAGACGCTCGACATCTACCTGTCGAAACCGCAGGCCTACGTGCCTGGCACGCGCATGTCCTTTCGCGGCATGCCGGACGAGCAGGCGCGGCATGACCTCATCGCCTATCTGCGAGAAGCCTCCGCCGAGGCGCCGGCCGAGGACCCGACCGCCCCTCCCTCGCCGCGCGACGAGATCGGCGCCATCGCCATGAGCATCGAGGGCGATCCGGATTTCGGCGAGTACCTGTCCAACGAGTGCGTTACCTGCCACCAGCCGTCGGGCCGCGCCGACGGCATCCCGTCCATCGTCGGCTGGCCGAAGGTCGACTTCGTGCGGGCTCTGTTTGAGTACAAGACCAATGTCCGCAGCCACGAGGTCATGCGGATGGTCACCCGCAATCTCGGCAATGACGAGATCGCGGCGCTGGCGGCCTATTTCGGCTCGCTGTCGCCGCAATAACCTAAGGGGAGCACATCATGACAAAGATGACACGTCGGACGTTCGGGCTGCTTTCGGGAGCGGCGACTTTCAGCCTCGCCCTGCCCACCTATCTGCGGGCCCAGGACCGTCCGAAGGTTGTGGTCATCGGCGGCGGCGCCGGCGGGGCGACGGCGGCGCGCTACATCGCCAAGGATTCGGAAGGCGCCGTCGATGTGACGCTGATCGAGGCGAACCCGCAATACACCACCTGCTTCTTCTCCAACCTCTATCTCGGCGGCTTCCGCAGCTTCCAATCCATCACCCACAGCTATGACGTCCTGGCTTCCAATTTCGGCATTTCCGTCGTCACCGGCATGGCCGATGCCATCGATCGCGAGGCCAGGGAAGTGGTCATGGCCGATGGCAGCCGTGTCCCCTATGACAGGCTCGTCGTCTCGCCGGGCATCGATCTCATCTGGGATTCCGTTCCCGGCTATTCAGAGGAGGCGGCCGAGATCATGCCGCATTCCTGGAAGGCCGGTCCGCAGACCAGGCTTCTGAAGGAGAAGCTGGACGCGATCGAGAACGGCCAGCAGATCGTCATGGTGGCGCCGCCGAACCCCTATCGCTGCCCGCCGGGCCCCTACGAGCGCGTCTCCATGTTCGCGCATATCCTGAGCTCCAAGGGCTACACCGACGCCAAGATCGTCGTCCTCGATCCGAAGTCGAAATTCTCCAAGCAGGCGCTCTTCCAGGAGGGCTGGGAGAAGCATTATCCCGGCATGGTCGAATGGTACGGCCCCGACGTGCATGGCGGCATCAAGGGCGTCGATCCCTCCACCGGCTCGGTGGAGACCGATTTCGACACTTTCAAGGGCGATCTCGTCAACGTCATCCCCGCCCAGAAGGCGGGCGAGATCGCCCAGAAAGCCGGTCTTGCCAACGACACCGGCTTCTGTCCCATCGACCCGGAATCCATGCGCTCCACCATGGACGAGAACATCTTCGTCCTCGGCGATGCCTGCATCGCCGGCGACATGCCGAAATCGGCCTTCTCGGCCAACAGCCAGGCCAAGGTGGCGGCAATGAATGTGCGCGGCGACCTCACCGAATCCAAGGTTTTCCCCGCCCGCTACGCCAATACCTGTTGGAGCCTCATTGCCACCGACGACGGGGTGAAGGTGGGCGCACAATACGCGCCGACGGAGGAGAAGATCGCCTCCACCACCTCCTTCATCAGCCAGACCGGCGAGGATTCGGCCCTGCGCAAGGCGACCTACGAGGAATCGCTCGGCTGGTATGCCGGCATCACCTCCGACATTTTCGGCCGCCAGGGCTGAGCGGGGCCGCCGCTGAGGCGGCTTTGCGGCTCACGATCGGGCCGGCTCGTCCGCGGGCGGGCCGGCCCGGCGCTTTTCGCCCCCACCCGCCGCCGGCGCGCGGCCGCCGCGCCTATCGACCCGCGGGCCGCTTTCCACTATGCCGCTCGCCAGGCCGCGCCCTCGCAAGCTGAGGGCACCGGGCGGCGCGATAACGGGACCTTGGCACGGACCATGCGATGAAGGGCATCATCCTCGCCGGCGGCAACGGCACCCGGCTCTATCCATTGACGATTTCGGCCTCCAAGCAGCTCCTGCCCATCTACGACAAGCCGATGGTCTTCTATCCGCTGGCGACGCTGATGCTCGCCGGCATCCGCGACATCCTCATCATCACCACGCCGCGCGACATGGCGAGCTTTGAGGCGCTGCTCGGCGACGGCTCCGCCTTCGGCGTCGATATCTCCTACGCCGCCCAGCCCGAGCCCAGAGGCCTTGCGGAAGCCTTCGTCATCGGCCGCGATTTCGTCGGCGGCGACGCGGCCGCGCTCATCCTCGGCGACAACATCTTCTATGGCGCCGGCCTGTCCGGGCTGATGCGCGAGGCCGCCTCACGCCAGTCTGGCGCAACCGTCTTCGCCTATCACGTGGAGGATCCGCAGCGTTACGGCGTCGTCTCCTTCGACAAGAAGAGCGGGCGCGCCCTCACCATCGAGGAAAAGCCGGTCGAGCCGAAATCGTTCTGGGCCGTGACGGGGCTTTATTTCTATGACAACGACGTTCTCGACATCGCCGCCGCAATCCGCCCCTCACAGCGCGGCGAATTGGAGATCACCGATGTCAACCGCGCCTATCTTGAGCGTGGCGACCTCAATGTGTGCCGTCTCGGCCGGGGCTTCGCCTGGCTCGATACCGGCACCTGTGACAGCCTGCACGAGGCTGCCGCTTTCGTGCGCACCATCGTCCACCGCCAGGGAATCCAAGTGATGTGCCCGGAAGAGATCGCCTTCGAGCTCGGCTATCTGACGGCCGAGGACGTCTTGGCGCGCGCCGACACGCTCGGCCGCACCGCCTATGCCGATTATCTGCGCCGCCGCATCGGGGAGCTTTCCGGTGATTGAAGCCTACCCGCTCGCCCTTGACGGGCTTTTTGAGATCCGCCCGCGTCGCTTCGACGACCGGCGCGGCTTCTTTTCGGAGACCTACAACGCCAGGGGCCTTGCCGAGCACGGCATCGAGCTCGCCTTCGTGCAGGACAACCATTCCCTGTCGCACCAGGCGGGGGTCCTGCGCGGCCTGCACTACCAGCTGCCGCCGCACGCCCAGGCCAAGCTGGTGCGCGTGCCGCGCGGGCGCATCTTCGATGTCGCGGTCGATATCCGCCAGGGCTCGCCGACCTTCGCCAGATGGGTGGGCATTGAGCTTTCGGCCGAGAAGTGGAACCAGCTTCTCGTTCCCGTCGGCTTCGCCCACGGCTTTCTGACGCTGGAGCCGGAGACGGAGGTGATCTACAAGGTGAGCGACTATTACGCGCCGGAGCACGATCGCACGCTGCGCTTCGACGATCCTGAGATCGGCATCGACTGGCCGCTCGGCACGGCCCAGCCGATCCTTTCCGATCGCGACCGCAACGCGCCGCTGCTGCGCGAGGCCGAGATATTCCTCTATTCGTGACAGCGAGATCGCGGCCATGAGGGTCCTTGTCACCGGCGGCGCAGGCTTCATCGGCTCCGCCTTCTGCCGCCACCTCGTCGCGGTCGGCGCCGAACGCGTCGTCAATGTCGACAAGCTCACCTATGCCGGTAACCTCGCTTCGCTCCGCGCTCTCGCCGATGCGCCGAATTACGTCTTCCACCGTCTCGACATCGCCGACGCGCCCGCGCTTCTTCAGCTGATGCGCGCAGAGCGCGTCGACAAGGTCGTGCATCTGGCCGCCGAGAGCCATGTCGACCGCTCCATCGACGGGCCGGCGGCCTTCGTAGAGACCAACGTCGTCGGCACCTTCCGACTTCTGTCCGCCGCGCTCGATTACTGGCGCGGCCTTGCCGGCGCGGCGGCGGAGGATTTCCGCTTCCACCATGTCTCCACCGACGAGGTGTTCGGCGACCTCGCCGCCGACGATGCCCCCTTCACCGAGGCGACGCCTTACGCGCCGCGCTCGCCCTATTCGGCCTCCAAGGCGGCCTCCGACCATTTCGTGCGCGCCTGGCACGCCACCTACGGCCTGCCGGTCGTTCTGACCAACTGCTCCAACAATTACGGCCCCTTCCACTTCCCGGAAAAGCTCATCCCGCTCGTCATCCTGAGCGCGCTGCACGAAGAGCCCCTGCCCGTCTACGGCGACGGCGCCAATGTGCGCGACTGGCTCTTCGTGGAGGATCATGCCCGCGCCCTGGAGCTGGTCATGACGCGCGGCGACACCGGCGAGACCTACGCCGTCGGCGCCAGGGCCGAGCGCTCCAACCTTCAAGTCGTGCACGCCATCTGCGACCTTCTCGACGCAAGGCGCCCGCTCCCCGGCGGCCAGAGCCACCGCGAGCTGATTGTCTTCGTGGAGGACCGGCCGGGTCACGACCGCCGCTACGCCATCGACCCTTCGCGCCTGGAACGCGAGCTCGGCTGGCGGCCCGAGGAAAGCTTTGAGAGCGGCCTGGCGCGGACCGTCGACTGGTATCTTCAGAACGCATGGTGGTGGCGTCCCCTGCGCGAAAGCCGCTACAAGGGCGAGCGGCTTGGAAAGCTGGAGGTGCAGCGACGATGAGGCTGGTCGTCACCGGCCGCCAGGGGCAGCTCGCCCGCGCGCTCCTGGAGCGCGGCGAGGCGGCGGGTGTTGAAATCCTCGCCCTCGGCCGGCCCGAGCTCAATCTCGCCGTGCCGGCGAGCATCGCCTCGGCCCTTGCCGCCGCCCGGCCCGATATCGTCGTCTCCGCCGCCGCCTATACCGCCGTCGACGCCGCCGAGGACGAGCCGGACCTTGCCTTTCTCGTCAACGAGCGCGGCGCCGGCGAGGTCGCCGCGGCCGCGGCGAGCCTTGGCGTGCCGGTCGTCCACCTTTCCACCGATTACGTCTTCGCCGGCGCGGGCGACGCGCCGCACGCCGAGAGCGCGCCGACGGCTCCGGCAAGCATCTACGGCGCCAGCAAGCTCGCCGGCGAGGCGGCGGTGCGCGCCGCCAATCCGCGCCATGTGATCCTTAGAACCGCCTGGGTCTACAGCCCGTTCTCGCGCAATTTCGTGCGCACCATGCTGCGTCTTGCCGAAAACGGCGAGGAAATCGCCGTCATCGACGATCAATGGGGCAATCCGACCTCCGCTTTCGATCTCGCCGACGCCGTCCTGGCGGTCGCCGCGCGCTGGCGGACCGCGCCGGAGAGCTTTGCCGCCGGCACCTATCATCTCGCCGGCGCCGGCGAGGCGAGCTGGTGCGAGCTTGCCCGCGAAATCTTCGCCCTCAGCGCAAAGGCCGGCGGCCCGGCCGCCGCCGTGCGCGCCATCGCCGGCGCCGAATATCCTCAAAAAGCGGCCCGCCCGAAAAATTCCCGGCTCGATTGCCGCCTCTTCGCAAAGACGTTTGGCTATGCCGCCCCGCCCTGGCGGGAAAGCTTGCGGAAGGTCGTGGAGCGCCTTGTCGCCGAAACCGGCGAGCGCGTTTAGGACGGCGCTTCGGCCGCTCCGACGCAGCCCTTGAGAAGGGCGAGAAAATCCTCGCCCGCCACCGCAAGCGGCCCGGAATTGTCGAGGCGCACGACATCCGACCCGCTCGGCAGGCCGATTTCGGCCCGGTCGAGCCGGCGCGCGATATCCGCCTCGCTTTCCCGGCCGCGGCCGCGCAGCCGCTCCGCCAGCACCTCGCGCCGCGCCGTCACCACCACGACGCGAAGCGGAAGGAAACGCTGGCGCGCCTCCGCCACCGCCAGGCGCGAGGCGTTGACGACGACGCTGCGGCCGGCGGCGAGATCGGCCGCGATGCTGGCGGGAACGCCGTAGCTGAGCCCGTGCGCCCGCCAATGGAGGGCGAAACCGCCGGTCTCCGCCCTTTCGCGGAAAAGCTCCTCGGTGAGCGTGGCATGGTCCTCAAAGGCGCCCTCCGCGCGGGTGATCGTCCGCCGGGCGAAGACGATGCGCGCCTCGTCGGCGAGCGCCTTGCGGCCGTACTCGATGAGGGAATCCTTGCCGGCGCCGCTCGGCCCGACGACGAGGATAAGGGTGCCGCGCCTCGCTTCCATCTTCGCCTGCCTCAGGCGACGCGCCGCGCCTGCCGCCAGACGGAGCGCACCACCGGCACGCCCTCGTCGAGGCGCACCTGTACGAGGTCGGCCCGGCGCCCCGGCTCCAGGGCGCCGCGATCGGTGAGGCCGACGGCATCTGCCGGCTTCGTCGTCACCATGGCGACGGCCGCCGGCAGGCCCATGCCATGCGGCGCCTCGGCCAGGACGAAGGTCGCCTGAAGAAGGCTGAAGGGTACGTAATCGGAGGAGAGCACGTCGAGCACGCCCGCTTGCGCCAGCTCCGCCGCCGCCACGTTGCCCGAATGCGAGCCGCCGCGCACCACGTTGGGCGCGCCCATCAGGACATGCATGCCGGCCTGATGCGAGGCGCGAGCGGCCGCCATCGTGGTCGGGAACTCGGCCAGATGCACGCCCTGCTCCACCGCCTCGGCGACATGTTCCTCCGTCGCGTCGTCATGGCTGGCGAGCACGATGCCGCGCGCCCGGCAGGCTTCCGACAGCGCCTTGCGGTGGCCCGGCGCCCAGCGTCCCGCCTCCGCCACGCGCCGTTCCACGAAGGCGTTGAACTCGGCGTCCGGCATACCGGTCTTGCCCTGGTAGTAGAGGCGGTAGGCGTCGAAGCTGGTGAACTGGCGCTGGCCCGGCGTGTGGTCCATCAGCGAGACGAGGCGCAGGCGGCTGTCGTCGTCGAAGAGCGAAAAGCCCTCCATCACGTCGGAGGCGGAGACCTCGCAGCGCAAATGGATGAAATGCTCCGCCCGCAGCCGATCGCGCGCCTGGCATTCCTCGATGGCGTCGGCCAGGGCGCGCGTCTCGCTGGCATCGACGCGCATATCCTCGTCGGCGCCCACGCGCAGCGCGTCGAGCACCGTGGTGATGCCGGAGGCGGCGATCTGCCCGTCATGCGCCTGTACGGCGACGGGCGGGTTCCAGCGCACGCCCGGACGCGGCGCGTAATGGCTCTCAAGATGGTCGGTATGCAGCTCCACCAGGCCCGGCAGGAGATAATCGCCCTCAAGGTCGATGCCGACGCGGCCTGTGCCCGGCTCGCCGATTTCGGCGATCTGGCCGTCGCGCACCAGGAGATCGCCGTGATGCACCTCCTCGGCCAGAACCATTCTTGCGTTGCGATAGACGATCTCGTTCATACCGGCATGACCTGCTGCGCCGCCTGTTTCAAAGCGCGGCGGCGATATTGCGTGAAGGGCTCGCCCGTCTCAGGCTCCACGAAAATCGAGACGGAATCGAGACATAGCGGATGCGCGAGCGCGCCGGCGAAATGCTCCGCCAGCGCCCGCTCGATGACGGGTCGGCGCGCCTCCTCCACCGGCCCGGTCAACGTCATGTGGAAGCGGAATTCCTCAAAGACGTAAGGGTAGCCCCAGCGCATGAGATGGGCGCGCTGGGGCTCGCTCAGGCTCTGCGGCCTGCGCCGCTCGATCTCCGCCGCCGTCAGCGGCGCGCGGAAACCGTCGAAGGCGCGCACGATCTCGCCGGCGAAGTCGTTCAAGCCCGGCGGCGGCGCCTCCGGCACCAGCGCGAAGAAGGGGCCGATCCGGGCGATTTCCAGGCGGCCGAGAGGAAGCCCTTCCCGCCCGTCGCAAAAGCCGGCGAGCGCCGCTTCCAGCGCCGCCAGATCGCAGCCCGCTGCGAGGCTGAAGGGCGGCTTCAGCGTGGCGTGGAAGCCGTAGCGGCGCGGCTCCGCGGTGATCTCGGCCATCTGTTCGGCGCCGATATTGCGGGGCGCCGCCTGCGCCGAGCTCTGCCCGCTCGTCACCTCGCGGCCGAGCCAGCTTGTCGCCGCCTTGGCGAGCGGATGATCGCCGGCGGGCGTGAAATAAAGGGCGGCTCGCATCTTTGCTGTTTCCAAGGACCTCTAAATCACCGCCTTGCGCAGCTGCTGGGAGATGATGTCGACGACCGACACCGTGACGATGACGATCAGGATGATGGCGGCCGTCTCGGCGTAGAGGAAAGAGCGAATGGATTCAAACAGCACCTGGCCGATACCGCCGGCGCCGACGATGCCGAGCACGGTGGCGGAGCGCACATTGGTCTCAAAACGATAGAGCGAGAAGGAGATCCATAGCGGCGCCACCTGCGGCACCACGCCGAAGATGATCTCCTGCAGGCGCGTGGCGCCGGTGGCGCGCACCCCTTCCACCGGCCTCGGATCGACGGCCTCCACCGCCTCGGAGAAGAGCTTGGAGATGATGCCGGTATTGTGGACGAAGAGCGCCAGCACGCCGGCGAAGGGGCCGAGGCCAACGGCGGTGACGAACAGGACGGCGAAGACCAGCTCGTTGATGGCGCGCGTGGCGTCCATCAGCCGGCGCACCGGCTGCACGACCCATACCGGGGCGATGTTGGAGGAGGAAAGCAGCGCGAAGGGGATGCCGAAGACGATCGACAGCACCGTGCCCCAGACGGCGATCTGCACGGTGAGGACCATCTCCTCCACGTAATACTGCCAGTCGCGGAAGTTCGGCTTCAGGAAGCCGCCGGCGTAATCGGCCATGTTGCCGGCATCGGAGAAGAGCGAGGGCAAGCGCCACATCTCCGAGGGGCCCCAGCTCCAGGCGAGCACCAGCGCCACCCCGCCCCAGATGAGGAAGGAATAGGCGCGCTCGCTGAAGGATCGGGGAGGCAGCTGGTTGGCCTGTCCGGTGCTTTGCCCGGCACGCTCGGCGAGATCCATGGTCGGGAAATCCTTCTGGAAGAAGAGGCGCCGGGCGAATGGCCCGGCGCCGAAAGCAATGTCTGGAAGGTGCCCGCTCAGCTCTGCGGAACGGTGTCCATCAGCTTCTGGATCTTCTCTTTCTGCGCCGCGAGCGTCTCAAGCTCGGCCTTCTTTTCCTCCTCCGACATGTTGTCGGCGGCCTGGATGCGGGCCTCCTGCTTGGTGATCTCCATGATGCGGATCGGGTAGAGCTGCGCGTCGGAGGAGGGGCGGAACGGCGCCCAGGCGAGGCCGTCCAGCACCTCGCGCGCGGCGGCCACTTCCTCCGGCGTGCCGAGGCGCCCGTAGCTCATCACGAAGGTGTAGATCTTGCGCTTGGCGTCCTCGTCGAGATCCTTGCGCCAGACCAGCGGATCGGACGGGATCAGCGGCGACTGCCAGACGACCTTGATCTTGTTGCGGGCCTCCGGCGCGGTCACCTCCAGGCGGCGCAGGTTCTCCGTATTGTTGGCGGCAACGTCCACCTGCCCGTTGGCGGTGGCCATGGCGTTCGCCTCGTGATTGGCGTTGCGTACCGTCTTGAAGCAATCCTGCGGGGTGATGCCGTTCTTGGCGAAGACGAAGGTCGTCGGCACCAAAAAGCCGGAGGTGGAGTTGGGATCGCCGATGCCGAAATCCAGCGACTTGTCGCACTTCAGAACGTCGTCGAGCGAGTTGATCGCGTCGTTGTCGGCCTGGGTGATCAGCACCGACCAGTAGCCGGGATTGCCGTCCACATCGACGGTCTGGGCGAAGACCTCGCCGTTGGAGCGGTCGACCGCTTCCATCGCCGATTTGTTGCCGAACCAGGCGACATCCACCTTGCCGAAGCGCATGCCTTCGATGACGCCGGCATAGTCGGAGGCGAAGAAGGCGTTGACCTTCATGCCGGTCTGTTCCGACATCGCCTCCAGGAACGGATCCCAGACCGTCTTCAGGTTCTGGCTGGATTCGGTGGAGATGATGCCGAAATTGATCTCGCTCGTCTGCGCCAGCGCGGTGCTGGCGGCGAGCGTCGCCGCCAGGGTGGCGGCGGCGAGGCCCTTGGTGAATGCGTGCATATCGTGCTCCTGGGTTGGCCCGAACGGGGCTTGGGGTCAGCTGGCGACGGCGGCCAGCTCCTGTCGCGCGGCCACCGGCACCGGCCGGGGCGCCGGACGGCGGACCGCGCTGGTGAGGATGAGCTCTTCGCTCGCCTCCCCGTAGATTTCGCGCAGGAAGTCGTCGCTGAGGGCTTCGGAGGGCCCGTCGAAGGCGACCTCGCCGGCCTTCAGCGCGATCGTGCGCGGGCAGAAGAGCCGGGCGTATTCCACCTGATGCAGGGAGACGACGACGGTGATGCCGTCCACCTGATTGACCTCCGCCAGCGCCTCCATGACGCGCTTGGAGGAAGCCGGGTCGAGCGAGGCGATCGGCTCGTCGGCGAGGATGACCTTGGCGCCCTGGACGAGGGCGCGCGCGATGGCGGCGCGCTGCTGCTGGCCGCCGGAAAGCGTGGAGGAGCGCTGGCGCACCGTCTCCGCGATGCCGACGCGGGCGAGCGCGCCCATCGCCCTTTCCTGCTCGCTGCGGGTGAAGAGGCCGAACGTGCCACGCCAGGCCGGGATATGGCCGAGGCAGCCGACGAGAACGTTGGTCAGCACCGGCAGGCGGCCGACGAGATTGAACTGCTGGAAGATGACGCCGACTTCGCGGCGGATTTCGCGCGCATTCGCCGACAGCTTGCCGTTCTCCTGCATGGTGCGGCCGAGCACCTCGATGCGGCTCTTGCCGCCGGTGCCGCGCTCAAGCCCGGCGATATGGCGAATGAGCGTCGATTTGCCGGAGCCGGAGGCGCCGATCAGCGCCACCATCTCGCCGGGCTCCACGCCTAGGCTGACTTCCGAGAGAGCGGCCTTCTTGCCGTAGCGCTTGGAGAGCTTTTCGACGGCGACTGCTGATGACATCCGGCCTCACCTGCCCTTGCGGGCTCCTTGTTCGACCGTTCCCTAGCAGCGCCTCTTGTCGCTTCGATCTCGCTTCGATGACAGTTCCGATGAGTTGACATGACCCGAGTGTGACACGCCAAGCCGTTGTCAGAGCTTCGCTTTCTCGTATTTCTCCAGGAAGGCCTCGACCGAAAGCTGGCGAAAATCGGCAAGCGCCGCGCCGATCGCCTCATGCGGCCAGTCCCACCAGGCGAGCCGCTGAAGGCGCGCCGCGATCTCAGGTTGAAAACGGCGCTTCACCACCTTGGCGGGAACGCCGACGGCGATCTGATAGACGCCCACCGGCCGGGTGACGACGGCGCCGGCCGCGATCACCGCCCCGTTGCCCACGGTAACGCCCGGCAAAAGGATCGCCCCGTGCCCGATCCATACGTCATGGCCGATGGTGACGGCATGCTGCCGCCGCCAGGCGAAGATCGCCTCGTCCGGCTCGCTTCCGGCGAAATAGTCCGGCGAGCGGTAGGTGAAATGATGCTGGCTCGCCCGCCACACCGGATGGTTCGGCGCGTTGATGCGCACATGCGAGGCGATGGAACAGAATTTGCCGATCTCGGCGAAGAGGATCTCGCCATCGCCCATGATGTAGCTGTAATCGCCGAGCGAGGCGTGCGAGATGCGCGTGCGCTCGCCCACCTCCACATAGCGGCCGAGCCTTGCTTCCTCGGTGACGGCGCCGGCTCCCAGGAAGGGGGCCTCGCCCAGACGCGTCGCGCTCACGCCGCAGCCCGCGGCGCAAAGCGCGTCACGTCGATTTCCCGGTCGGCGACCCGCCCGCGCGTTTCCCCGTCGTGGAAGATGCCGAGGAAGCTGGTTCCGGCCGCCTTGCCCTCGTTGATGAGGGCGATGACGACATCGCGGTTCGCCGCGTCGAGCGAGGCCGTCGGCTCGTCCAGAAGCAGCAGCGGATGGCCGGCGATGAAGCCGCGGGCGATGTTGACGCGCTGCTGCTCGCCACCGGAGAAGGTCGCCGGCGGCAGATGCCACAGCCGTTCCGGCAGGTTGAGCCGCGACAGGAGCGCGTCGGCCTTGGCGCGCGCCTCCTGCCGTTGCGCGCCGCGCTCCAGCAGCGGCTCGGCGACGAGGTCGCGGGCGGCGATGCGCGGCACGACGCGCAGGAACTGGCTGACATAGCCGATATCGCTCTGCCGGGCCGCCAGGATGGTGCGCGGATCGGCGCGGGCGATATCGACCGGCTCGCCCTTTTGCCGCGCCAGCAGGATGACCCCACGATCGGCGGCGTAATTGCCGTAGACCATCTTCAGGATGGAGCTCTTGCCCGAGCCGGAAGGCCCGCCGAGAGCGACGCATTCGCCCGGATAGACCTCGAACGACGCATCGGCGATGACGGGCAGATGGATGCCGCCGCGCAGATGCATGGTGAAGCTCTTGCCGAGATCGGCGGCGTGAAGGCGCGCTTGCATGGGCTCAGGCCTGCAGGATGGAGGAGACGAGAAGCTGGGTATAAGGCTCGCGCGGATCGTCGAGCACGCGGTCCGTCAGCCCCTCCTCCACCACCTCGCCTTCCTTCATCACCATGATGCGGTGCGATAGGAGCCTTGCCACGGCAAGGTCGTGGGTGACGATGAGCGCGGCCATGTCGAGCTCGGCGACGAGCGCGCGGATGAGGTCGAGAAGGCGCGCCTGCACCGAGACGTCGAGCCCGCCGGTCGGCTCGTCCATGAAGACGAGGCGCGGCGCGGTGACGAGATTGCGGGCGATCTGCAGGCGCTGTCGCATGCCGCCGGAAAAGGCGCGCGGGCTGTCGTCGACGCGGTCGGCCGGCACCTCCACGCGCTCCATCCAGGAGAGCGCGGAGCCGCGGATTTGGCCGTAATGGCGCTGACCGACCGCCATCAGGCGCTCGCCGACATTGGCGCCGGCGGAGACGTTCATGCGCAGCCCGTCGGACGGGTTCTGATGCACGAAGCCCCAATCGGTGCGCATCAAAAAGCGCCGCTCCGCCTCCCCGAGCGAGGCCAGATCGCGCATAACCCCGTCGCGCATCAGATAGCGGACGGCGCCGGAGGAAAGCGAGAGCCGGGCGGCGAGGCAATTGAGCAGCGTCGTCTTGCCGGAACCCGATTCGCCGACGACGGCCAGAACCTCGCCCGGATAGAGCTGGAAGGAGACCTCGCGGCAGCCGAGCCGCGTGCCGTAGAAGCGGGTGACGTTCTCGGCGCTGAGCAGCGGCGCTTGCGTCTCGTTCAGGGGCGCGCTCATTCGCCCGCCTCCGCCGCGCCGGCAAGCGCTCCGGCGAGATGGCCGCGATGGCCTTCCTCGCGCCTGCCCTCGCAGTAATCGCTGTCGGAGCAGACGAACATCCGCCCGCCTTTGTCGTCGAGGATCACCTCGTCGAGATAGACGCCGGTGGCCCCGCACAGGCCGCAAGGCTCGCAGAAGCGCTGCACCTCGAAGGGATGATCCTCAAAATCGAGGCTTTCCACCTTGGTGAAGGGCGGCAGGGCGTAGATGCGCTTCTCGCGCCCGGCGCCGAAAAGCTGCAGCGCCGGCGAGTTGGTGAGCTTGGGATTGTCGAATTTGGGGATCGGCGAAGGGTCCATCACGTAGCGCCCCTCCACCTTCACCGGATAGGCATAGGTGGTGGCGATATGGCCGTGGCGGGCGATATCCTCATAAAGCTTCACATGCATCAGCCCGTATTCCTGCAGCGCGTGCATGACCCGCGTCTCCGTCTCGCGCGGCTCCAGAAAGCGCAAAGGCTCCGGGATAGGCACCTGGTAGACGAGGATCTGGCTTTCGGTCAGCGGCATCTCAGGCACCCGGTGGCGGGTCTGGATGATCGTCGCCGCCTCGGTGCGCGTCGTCGTCGCGACCCTCGCCGTCTTGGCGAAGAAGGCGCGGATGGAGACGGCGTTGGTGGTGTCGTCGGCGCCCTGGTCGATGACCTTCAAGACGTCGTCCGGCCCGATGACGGCGGCCGTCACCTGCACCCCGCCCGTGCCCCAGCCATAGGGCATCGGCATTTCTCGGCTGGCGAAGGGCACCTGATAGCCGGGTATGGCGACCGCCTTCAGGATAGCCCGGCGGATCATCCGCTTCGTCTGCTCGTCCAGATAGGCGAAATTGTAAGGGGTGTCAGGCTTTTGCACCGGGTCGCTCATCGCCGAGCCTCCGATCGCACCACGCATGCGGCATGGAGCCCGCTGCACCAACGCCACTTGTCGTCATCGCCGGACTTGATCCGGCGATCCATTCCTCGGGGCCTGAAGCTGTCGTAGCCGCCATGGCATGGATGCCATGGTCGAGCCATGGCATGACGACAAGCGAAGCTGTGCCCGCGCGCGCTCAAATCTTTCATTCGGCCGCCTCCCGCTGTTCCTTGCCCGCTTCGCGCGCCTCGTGCTCGGCCCTCAGGCGTCGCAAGAGGTCCAGCTCGGCCTGGAAATCGACGTAATGCGGCAGCTTCAGATGCTCCACGAAGCCGGTCGCCTGCACGTTGTCGGCATGGGAGAGGACGAATTCGGCGTCTTGCGCCGGCGCCGTCTCCTCCTCGCCGAGCTCGGCCGCCCTCAGCGCCCGGTCGCAGAGCGCCATCGCCATCGCCTTGCGCTCCGCATGGCCGAAGACGAGGCCGTAGCCGCGGGTGAATTGCGGCGGCGCGCTCGCCGAGCCCTTGAACTGGTTGACCATCTGGCATTCGGTGACGGTGAGGCGGCCGAGCGGCACGGCGAAGTCGAGGCCCGGCACCTCGATCTCGATTTCCACCTCGCCCATGCGGATCTCCGCCGCGAAGGGATGCGAGCGGGCATAGCCGCGCTGGGTGGAATAGCCGAGGGCGAGCAGGAAGCCTTCATCGCCGCGCGCCAGGGCCTGCAGGCGAAGCTCGCGCCCCGCCGGAAAGGACAGGGGCTCGCGCGTCAGATCCGCCGGCTCCGCCTCGCCATCGGGATCGGCCTCGATGAGGCCGGCCTCGCCGAGAAGGTCGGTGACGCGCGCCAGCGGCCCCTCGCCCGGATCGGCGCCCGCCTCCGCCGGCTCAGCCTCGCCCTCCCCTTCAAGGTCCGGATCGAGCAGGCGGTGGGTATAGTCGAAGGTGGGTCCGAGGAGCTGGCCGCCCGGCAGATCCTTGAAGGTCGCCGAGATGCGCCGCTCCACCAGCATGGCGCCGGTATCGACGGGCAGGCTGGCGCCGAAACGCGGCAGCGTCGTGCGATAGGCGCGCAGAAGGAAGATCGCCTCGACGAGGTCGCCGCGCGCCTGCTTGATGGCGAGCGCGGCGAGCCTCCTATCGTAGAGCGAGCCCTCGCCCATCACCCGGTCGACGGCGAGCGACAGCTGCTCCAGGATCTGATCGACGCTGAGCGCCGGCACGCCGGGATTGCCGCGCCGCCGCTCCGCCAGCAGGCGATGGGCGTTGGCGATCGCCTTCTCGCCGCCCTTGACCGCGACATACATCAGCCGGCTCCTTCCAGGATGCGGGTGGAGCGCGGCAGCCCGGCGATCGCCGCCGGCGCCGCCAGGACGAGATCGACGCCGCGCGGGAAGAGCGCCCGGTTGTCCTTCAGCTCGCGCACCAGCCGCTCCGGCAGCGGCTCGGGGCGAAGCTCGGCCGTCTCGGCGATGCCCGGCCCCTGAAGCCTGAGAGGCTGCGCGCCACAAAAACCCTTCACCTGCACCACCAAGATCGTGGAGCGGTCCGGATATTCCTCCGTTCCCAGCCAGAAGGAGGCAAGCGGCGGCATGCCGGCCGCATCGGCGATGACGGCAAAGGCCGCCCGGCCCGGCACGGAGACGATGGGCGCGCCGACATGAAAGCCGAGCCATTGCCTGACCGCCTCGCTGCCGGCGAGCGGCGGATCGAGGAAGATCGGCGTGTCGGCATCGGCAAGGCAGGCGATGACGGCGGCCGCCGCCGGGCAGAGGGGTGCCGGCGGCCGGACGAGATCGGGGAGATTTTCGATCTCGCCCGGCCGCGACAGGGCACGCAGGAGCCCCCGGAAGACGGCCTGCGCACCGAAAACCGGGTCTGTGAAGCCACCGCTCAAGGCATCGGTCTTCATTCGTCCTCCCCGCGCACCATGGTGAAGAAATTGACTCGCGTCGCCGCCGCCTTGGCGCGGCGCTCCGCATCGGCATGTGCAAGACGGTCTTGAATGGGCGCGACCACCTTCTCCTCGACCTCGCGGCGATGCGCCGGGCTCTGCCAGAGCGCGTCGAGCGCCGCCACCAGCCTGGCGCGCTCGCGCTCGCGCCCGAGCACATGGCCGTGGCCGACTTCGCCGCTGGAAAGCCGCACCGCCGCGCGCGTCACCGTCACCTCGCCGAGATTGAAGGGCGCGCCGGCCCCGCCGATGCGCCCGCGCGCCATGACGAGACCGAATTCCGGCGCGCGCAGCGTCTCCATCTCCGGCCTGGCGGCAATCGCCGCAATGCCGTCCGCGAGCTCGGCGAGATCGGCCCGCGCCAGCACGCTGAGAACGCCTCGCCGCTCCTTTCCCACTTGCTCGACCCCGTTCATTGCCTTGCCTGAAACTTGTATAATGTTGTAGACAAGTACACAATAAGGGCCGAACGGTGACGCCACGATGACAGAGACGGCTTTTTCCGACGAGCGGGTCAGCCGCCGGGCCGGCGTCTCCCTGTGGCGCCAGATCGCCGATGTGTTGCGCGCCGAAATCGTCTCCGGAAAATGGCCTGCCGAAGCGCCGCTGCCGCCCGAAGCGGCGCTCGCCGGGCGCTTCGGCGTCAACCGCCACACGCTGCGCCGCGCCCTTGCCGTGCTCGCCGCGGAGGGGCTGGTGCGCTCCGATCAGGGTCGCGGCACCTTCGTCACCGCCGAGCGCCTGGCTTATCCGATCGGTCGGCGCACGCGCTTTTCGCAGATCGTCTCACGCCAGGCGCGCGCGCCCGGCGGGCGGCTCATCGCCAGCCAGGTGGAGCCGGCGCCGCTGTGGCTCGCCGAGCATCTCGGCGTCGCCGAGGGCGCCCGGCTCATCCGCCTGGAGACGCTCTCCGTCGCCGACGGCGTGCCCATCTCCGCGGCCACGAGCTGGTTTCCGGCCTCCCGCTTTCCCCGTCTCGTCGCCGCCTATGCGGAGACCGGCTCCATCACCGCTGCCATGGCCGATCACGGCCTTGGCGATTACTTCCGCCGCTGGACCAAGGTGCGCGCCCGCCAGGCCGAGCCGGCCGAGACGGAGCGGTTGCTTCTGCCGCGCGGGGCGAGCGTGCTCGCCACCGAGGCGCTCAACGAGGACAAGGATGGCGTGCCGGTACATTATTCCGACACCGTTTTCGCCGCCGACCGCATCGAGCTCGTCATCGAGCCCGAACGCGCTCGCTGAGCCTGAAATCCTCGCGCCTTCCCGTCTGACGCGAACGGCCCTGCCTGCCTCTTCTCCCGAAGAGACGGCACTTTTGCGCCGTCACGGAAGCTTCATGCCCTTGTCACCCACGCGTTGGACAGCCACTCTAGCAACCCTCCCGTGTGGGGGCGGCGCCACGGCGGCGCGCTCCGGCTAAGCATGAGGTGTTTCATGACGAGGATGAACAAGTGGTTGGGCCGAGCCTCCGTCGCGGCGGTGGCGATCGCCCTGAGTTCGACGGCTTTTGCTGAGACGGAGATTCAGTTCTGGCACGCCATGGGCGGCGAGCTCGGCAAGAAGGTCGAGGAGATCGCCTCCGGCTTCAACGAGACCCAGTCCGACTACAAGGTCGTGCCCGTCTACAAGGGCAATTACACCGAGACCATGACGGGCGCCATCGCCGCCTTTCGCGCCCGCCAGCAGCCGCATATCGTCCAGGTCTTCGAGGTCGGCACGGCGACGATGATGGCCGCGGAGGGCGCCATCAAGCCGGTCTACGAGGTGATGGAAAACGCCGACGTGGAGTGGGATTCCAACGCCTATCTGCCGGCCGTGCGCAGCTATTATTCGACCTCCGACGGCAAGCTCCTGTCGCTGCCCTTCAACTCCTCCAGCCCGGTCCTTTGGTACAACCAGGACCTTCTGGAGGCGGCCGGCGCCGAGCCGCCGAAGACCTGGGACGATGTCTTCGACATTGCCGAGAAGCTGCAGGCGAACGACCACAAATGCGCCGTCTCCTTTGGCTGGCAGTCCTGGACGATGGTGGAGAACTTCCTTGCCTGGCACGATCAGCCGATCGGCACCAAGCAGAACGGCTTCGCCGGCCTCGACACGGAGCTGGCCTTCAACCGCTCGCAGGGCCTGACGGACCTGCTTCAGCGCATCGCCGACAGCCAGGAACAGGGCACCTTCAAATATGGCGGGCGCCGCGGCGAGAGCCTGCCGCTCTTCCTCAGCGGCGAATGCGCCATGTGGATCAACTCCTCCGCCTATTACGCCGACATCAAGGACCAGGCCGAGTTCGCCTTCGGCCAGACCATGCTGCCGCTTGATACCGCCATCGCCGAGGCGCCGCAGAACTCCATCATCGGCGGCGCCACCTTGTGGGTGCTCGCCGGCCACGAGGACGAGGACTATCAGGGCGTGGCGGAATTCTTCAACTATATGAGCTCGCCCGAGGTCCAGGCCGACTGGCATCAGTTCACCGGCTATGTGCCCATCACCACGGCCGCCTACGAGCTCTCCAAGGAGCAGGGCTTCTACGAGGAGAACCCGGGCACCGACACCGCCATCCAGCAGCTCTCCTTGAACGAGCCGACCGAGAACAGCCGCGGCCTGCGCTTCGGTAACTTCGTCCAGATCCGCGACGTCATCAACGAGGAGCTGGAGGAGCTTTGGACCGGCAAGAAGACGGCCAAGGAGGCGCTCGACGCCGCCGTGGCGCGCGGCAACGAGCTCCTGCGCGAATTCGAAAAGGCCAACTCCTAGGTCTCGGCGCCGGGCCTGCGCTCGCAGGTCCGGCGCTTTGCAACGCCGGCCGCGCAACGGCCGGGGGGCCGGTTCATGCGCACCAAACGTGTCGTCTTCCGCAGTCTCTGGCTGCCCTATCTTCTGATCGCGCCGCAGATCGCCATCACGGCCATCTTCTTCCTGTGGCCCGCCGGTCAGGCGATCTACCAATCCTTCCTGCGCCAGGACGCCTTCGGCCTCAGGACCGAATTCGTCGGGCTGGAGAACTTCGCCCGGCTCGTCAACGATCCGCTCTACTTGAAGAGCTTCACCACAACCCTTGTCTTCAGCGCGCTGGTGGCGGGCATTTCCATGGGCGTTGCGCTTCTCCTCGCCGTCATGGCCGACCGGGTGCTGCGCTCCGCCCTCTTCTATCGCACGCTGCTCATCTGGCCCTATGCGGTGGCGCCGGCCGTGGCGGGGGTTCTGTGGTTCTTCCTGTTCAATCCCACCATCGGCATCGCCGCGTATTTCCTCGCCCGGCTCGGCTATGAGTGGAACCACTATGCAAGCGGCACCGACGCCATGGCGCTCATCGTCATCGCCGCCGCCTGGCGCCAGGTCAGCTACAATTTCCTCTTCTTCCTCGCCGGCCTGCAGGCGATCCCCGGCTCGCTGACGGAAGCGGCCGCCATGGACGCTGCCGGCCCCTTCAAGCGCTTCTGGACCATCCAGCTGCCGCTCCTGTCGCCGACGGTCTTCTTCCTGCTCGTCGTCAACCTCGTCTACGCCTTCTTCGACACCTTCGGCATCGTCCACGCCACGACGCGCGGCGGGCCCGGTAACGACACCGCCATCCTCGTCTTCGAGGTCTGGCGCGACGCTTTCGAGGGTCTCGATCTCGGCTTCTCCGCGGCCCAGTCGGTGGTGCTGATGGCCATCGTCATCGCCCTGACGGCGATCCAGTTCCGCTACATCGAGCGACGGGTGGAATATTGATGGTCGAGAACCGCCCCCTCACCAACATCGTCACCCATGGCGTCCTCATCCTCGGCGCGGCGGTCTTCGTCTTGCCGATCTGGATCGCCTTCGTCGCCTCCACCCATACCGGGCGCGAGGTCAATCGCGGCCTGACCCTGTGGCCGGGCGACCAGTTCATCGCCAATTACACCACGGCCCTCACCGAGGGCGTGGCGACGGCCGGCGCCCCGCCGCTCGCCCTGATGCTGTTCAATTCCACCGTCATGGCGCTCGCCATCGCCGTCGGCAAGATCACCATCTCGCTGCTGTCGGCCTTCGCCATCGTCTATTTCCGCTTCCCCTTCCGGGTGCTCGCCTTCTGGACGATTTTCGTCACGCTGATGCTGCCGGTGGAGGTGCGCATCCTGCCGACCTTCGAGGTGGTGGCCGGGCTCGGCCTGTTGAATTCCTATGCCGGCCTCTCCATCCCGCTGATCGCCAGCGCCACCGCCACCTTCCTCTTCCGCCAGTTCTTCATGACCGTGCCGGACGAGTTGACCGAGGCGGCGCGCATCGACGGGGCCGGCCCCTTGCGCTTCTTCCGCGATATCCTGGTGCCCTTGTCGCGCACCAACCTCGCTGCCCTCTTTGTCATCCTCTTCATCTATGGCTGGAACCAGTATCTGTGGCCGCTCCTGGTGACGACGGATGAGAGCTACTACACCATCGTCATGGGCATTCAGCGCATGCTGGCGACATCCGACCAGTTGCCCGAATGGCACCTCATCATGGCCACCGCCATCCTTGCCATGATCCCGCCGGTCCTCGTCATCGTTCTCATGCAGCGCCTCTTCGTGCGCGGTCTCGTCGAGGTGGAGAAATAGGAGAGAGTATGACCGCCATTACTTTGCGTAACGTCAGCAAGACCTATCCTGGAGGCGTTGAGGCCATCAAGGGCGTCTCGCTCGACATCGGCGACGGCGAGTTCCTCGTCCTCGTCGGCCCTTCGGGCTGTGGCAAGTCCACGCTTTTGCGCATGATCGCCGGGCTGGAGACCATCACCGCCGGCGAGATTTCCATCGGCGAGCGCGTCGTCAACAACCTGGAGCCGGCCGAGCGCGATATCGCCATGGTCTTCCAGAACTACGCCCTTTATCCGCATATGAGCGTGCGCCAGAACCTGGAATACGGCCTGAAGAACCGCCGCATGGCCCGCGACGAGATCGCCCGCCGCGTGGAGAAGGCGGCCGGCATCCTCGGCATCGCGGAGCTTCTCGCCCGCAAGCCGCGGCAGCTTTCCGGCGGTCAGCGCCAGCGCGTGGCCATGGGCCGGGCCATCGTGCGCGAGCCGGCGGCCTTCCTCTTCGACGAGCCCTTGTCCAATCTCGATGCCAAGCTGCGCGTGCAGATGCGCGCCGAGATCCGTCACCTGCAACGCTCGCTTGGCACCACCAGCGTCTACGTCACCCACGACCAGTTGGAGGCGATGACGCTCGCCGACCGCATCGTCGTTCTCAACGGCGGCGTGGTGGAGCAGGTCGGCACGCCGATGGAGGTCTACGAGCGGCCCGCGAGCCTCTTCGTCGCCTCCTTCATCGGCTCGCCCGCCATGAACCTGGTACCCCTGCAACAGGCGCGCGAAAGGGCCGCCATCGCCGGCCTCGTCAACGGCTCCGTGCCTTCGGGCCTCTCCACCGACGCCGTGCTCGGCGTCCGCCCGGAGGACATGACGGTCGGCGAGAACGGCGCCGGCGCGGACGCGGTGCGCTTTGCCTTCACCGTCACCGCTGTGGAGGCTGTCGGAGCGGAGAGCTACGTCCACGGCAATCTGCAGGGCGGCGCCGGCGATATCGCCGTGCGCATGCCCGGCTATCATCGGCTGGAGCCCGGCACTGTCCTTTCCGCGGTCACGGCGCCGGAAAAGCTGCATTTCTTCGCCGGCGCATCGGGCCAGCGTGTCGACCGGGCGGGAGCGGCGCAATAGCCGCCGCAACCCTTCGCTAAGCCCTCGCTGCTATCTCATGTAGGAGAGGCGAAACCGCGTGGGAGAAGGCGCATGACAGGGACGATCCTCGTCGCCGGCGGCAACGGCTATATCGGCAGCCATGTCGTGGTGGAGCTCGCCGCCGCCGGTTTCCGGCCCGTCATCGTCGACAATCTCGCCAATTCCAAGCCGGAGGCGGCACGTCGCGTTGCCGCCATCGCCGGCGCGAAGGTGCCGCTCCTGGTCGGCGACGTGCGCGACGGCGCCTTTCTCGATGCGGTGTTCGAGGCGCACGACATCGATCTCGTCATCCATCTGGCGGGACTGAAGGCTGTCGGTGAATCGGTCGCCGAACCGCTTCGTTACTACGACGTCAATGTCGGCGGCGCCGTCGGCCTGCTTGCCGCCATGCGTCGGCACCGGGTCAGGCGCATGGTCTTCTCCTCCTCCGCCACCGTCTATGGCGATCCGGTGAGCGTGCCGATCACGGAGGACTTCGCCACCGGCGCCACCAACCCCTATGGCCGCACCAAGTTGATGATCGAGGAGATTCTTGCCGATCTCGTCGCCTCCGACCCGGCCTGGCGGGCCGTCAGCCTGCGCTACTTCAACCCGGTCGGCGCGCATGAGAGCGCCCAGATCGGCGAGGACCCGAACGGCATCCCCAACAATCTCTTTCCTTTCATCGCCCAGGTGGCGGTCGGTCGGCGGGAGAAATTGTCGGTCTTCGGCGGCGACTACGGCACGCCGGACGGCACCGGCGTGCGCGACTACATCCATGTCGTCGATCTTGCCCGCGCCCATGTGAAGGCGGCCGAGGCGCTGCTTTCCGGCGCTCTGGCCACCGGCGCGCATCTGCCGATCAATCTCGGCACCGGCCGCGGCTTCAGTGTCCTCGACGTGGTGCATGCCTGGCGGCGCGCCACCAACCGGCCGATCCCCTATGAGGTCGTTGAGCGGCGGCCGGGCGATATCGCCGCCTGCTACGCCGATCCGCGTCTTGCGGCGAGCCTTCTGGACTGGCGGGCGGGCTTCGATCTCGACGCCATGTGCCGCGACCATTGGCGCTGGCAGAGCCGCAATCCGAACGGCTACGAGGAGGCGGCCTGAGAAAGGCCGCGCTCCGCCTTGAAGGCTTTCAGTCCAGCCAGATCGGGTTCGACCAGGCAAGTCGCCCCGCCGCGTCGGTGACGACGACCCGCAGCCAGTCCTCCCGGAAGGGCTCCAGCGGCAGACGCGTCTCGGTGAGGTCGTCGCCGCGCCAGTTCGTGGACCGCGAGCCCCTTCCGAGGGCGATGATGGTGACGGCTGGCGAGCATTCCACCACCAATTCGTCGCCGTCGCGCGCCAGGGTGTGAATGATCGGACCCTGGCTGGAATAGGAATGGCCGGCCTTCAGCGCTTCCAGGAGCGCTTCCGGCTGGTTCTCCTGCGCCTTCACCATCGTCCAGGCGCCGAAGGCGTCGGGAGCGTGGAAATGCGCATCGTCGGCTGCATAGCTGCCCAGCCGGTAGCCCTCGCTGAGGAGCTGGTCGAGCATCGCCGACCCGTCCGGGCGGGCGCATTCCAGGGCGCAGGTATGGTTGAACACCTCCACCGCATGCGCGTGCTCGGCCATGGCGCGCCCGTCCTCGGCGGTAAGGCCCGACCATTGCGGATGGGCGATGCCGACGAAGGCGCCCGCCGCCTTGGCGCGCGCGGCGAGCTGAAGCCCGCTCTCCTCCTCGCCGGTTTCGGCGAAATCCTCCGGCAGGCCGACGGCCAGGATGTGCCACAGCTCGTTCTGGCTGTTGGCCATGGCGTGCAGCTCGGCGCCGGGGATGGTGGTGAAGAGGTCGCTGCGAAAGGCGCGCGTATCGGTGATGGGAAAGCCGTAGCGCTTCATGAAATGGTCGGAAAGGCAGAGAAAGTCGTAGCCCGCCTCGCGATACTTCTCGCAGACCTCGCCCGGATGAAGCGCCCCGTCGGAGACGTTGGAATGTGTGTGGAGATTGCCGCGCCAGAATTTTCCGGGTGCGGTGAATGCGTCGATACCCATGCTTTGCCCTTTCGTTTCGCCGCCGCATAGGCGTCTTCCATGGCAGTGCGATGACGTTCCCACGAGGCGCCGCCGCACCTCGGTTCAGTCGGTCAGGCTCGTCAGATAGCCGATGAGGGTGCGCGTCGCCGTGCCGGCATAGCGGTCGGGATGACGCAGAAGCACGAAATCGCGCGGCGGCAGGTCGATGGGCACCGATTTCAGCCGCCCGGCGGCGATGGCGGCGGCGACGACATGCTCGGAGATGATCGTCGCCCCCGCCCCAGCCTCCACCGCCTCGCGCACCGCCTCGTTGCTCGGCAGCGTCAGGAAGATACGCAGGTCTTGGAAAGAAAGTCCGTCGTCGCGGGCAAGGTCCTCCAGCACCGCGCGCGTGCCGGAGCCGGCCTCGCGGATCACCCAGGAAAGCGCCGCAAGATCCGGCCGTCCCGGCTCGCGCTCCGGCGGCAGCGGTTGATCGGCGGCGACGACGAGGACGAGGCGGTCGCGGTCGACCTGCCGGCGGATGAGTTCGCCATGCGTGATCGGCCCCTCCACCAGGCCGAGCTCGGCGCGCCCCTCCACGACGGCCTTCTCCACCTGCCGCGTATTGCCGATAACGACGTCGAGCCGCACGCGCGGGAAGGCGACGTGATAGGCGGTCAGTCGCCGCGGCAGCCAGTAATTGGCGATCGTCTGGCTGGCCGCGATGGAAACCGTGCCGCTCGCCGGATCGGCGATGTCCTGCAGCACCGACTGCGCCGCGCTCGCCCGCTCCAGCACCCGCCGCGCCTCCGGCAGGAAGCGGCGCCCCGTCTCCGTCAGCTCGATGCCGCGCCCGACCCGGTCGAAGAGCCTGGCGCCGTAGCGCCGCTCCAGCGAGGCGATCGCCGCCGAGGCGGCCGATTGCGTCATGCCGAGCGCGGCGGCGGCCCGCGTCACATGCCGGCGCTCCGCCACGGCGACGAAGATTTTGAGTTGCTCCAGCGTCATGGACAAATAATCGTTTCAGCTTATTGAAATGACAAGAACAATTCATTGGATTGATTGTACTCGCTGCGGCACAAAGTCCTTGTTCAAGGGATTTTGCCATGCAGGGAATGATGTTCGGCAGCGCCCGGGGCGGTGTGCTTTCGCGGTGGTTGAGCGGTTTGAGCGGCCGCTTGGAGGGCTTTGGGGCGCGCCTGCGGCGCAACACCTATCGCCCGGAGAAGCACTATATGCGCGGCGCCGGGCCGAAATCGAACGGCGGCGACACCCCTCCCCCGGAACAGGACGCCTCTTCCTGAGGCATGGCGAAAGCGCATCCAAGCGGCGCCAATTCGGCGCCTTCTCAGCTTCCCCTTGCCGACACCCGGGCCCCGGCCGAGGCGGACGGCGTTGACACCTCCCCGAAGGTCTCAGAGGAGGTCAAGCATTCCACCTGTTATATGTGCGCCTGCCGCTGCGGCATCGACGTGCATCTCGTCGGCGGCGAGGTCCGCTACATCCAGGGCAATCGCGACCATCCGGTGAACCGTGGCGTTCTTTGCGCCAAGGGCTCGGCCGGCATCATGCAGCATCTCTCCCCGGCGCGGCTGAAAAAGCCGCTCCTGCGCGTCGGCGAGCGCGGCGCCGGCGAGTTCCGCGAAATCGAGTGGGACGAGGCGCTCCAGATCGCCGCCGAAAGGCTCGGCCGCATCCGCGCCAGCGATCCCAAGAAACTCGCCTTCTTCACCGGCCGCGACCAGTCTCAGTCCCTGACCGGCTGGTGGGCGCAGCAATTCGGCACCCCCAATTTCGCCGCCCATGGCGGCTTCTGCTCCGTCAACATGGCGGCGGGCGGGCTCTACACCGTCGGCGGCTCCTTCTGGGAGTTCGGCGAGCCGGACTGGGACAACGCCCGCTATTTCATGCTCTTCGGCGTCGCCGAGGACCACGATTCCAACCCCATCAAGATCGGCCTTTCCAAGCTCAAGAAGCGCGGCGCCAAGGTCGTCGCCGTCAATCCCTGCCGCACCGGCTACAACGCCATCGCCGATGAATGGATCGGCATCAGGCCGGGCACCGACGGGCTCTTCGTCCTTGCCCTTGTCCACGAGCTCATCCGCGCCGGCCGCGTCGATCTCCATTACCTGGTACGCTACACCAACGCCCATGCCCTCGTCGTCAAGGCGCCGGGCACGGCCGAGGACGGGCTCTTCGCCCGCGACGAGGAGGGCCGCATCCTCGCCTGGGACAAGGCAAGCGGCGCGCCCGTCGACGCCCTCACCCCTGAGATCGATCCCGCCCTCGCCGGCTCCTTCCAGGTGAACGGCAGGACCTGCGTGCCGGTCTTCCAGCTTATCGCCGAGCGCTATAGCGCCCCCGAATTTGCGCCGGAGGCGGTCGCCGAGCGCTGCGGCGTGCCGGCCGAGACCATCCGCCGGATCGCCGCCGAGCTCGCCCATATCGCCTTTGAGGAGGCGATCGAGCTTCCCATTGCCTGGACCGACTGGGCCGGCCGGCGCCACGAGACCATGACGGGCCGCCCCGTCGCCATGCACGCCATGCGCGGCATCTCCGCCCATTCCAACGGTTTCCATACCTGCCGGGCGATCCATCTCTTGCAGGTACTTCTCGGCACCGTGGAGGTGCCGGGCGGCTTCCGCTTCAAGCCGCCCTATCCCAAGCCCTGCCCGCCGAACCTGAAGCCCGCCGGCAAGGATGGCGGCAAGCCGATGACGCCGCTTTCCGGCGCCCCGCTCGGCTTCGTCTTCGGTCCCGAAGACCTTCTCCTTGACGAGGCGGGCGGGCCGGTACGCATCGACAAGGCCTATTCCTGGCAGGCCCCGCTCGCCGCCCACGGCCTCATGCACATGGTCATCGCCAATGCCTGGCGCGGCGACCCGTACCGCACCGACACCCTGTTCATGTACATGGCCAACATGGCCTGGAACTCGTCGATGAACACGGCGGGCACCATCGCCATGCTCACCGACAAGGACGAGGACGGCGGCTACAAGATCCCCTTCATCATCTACTCCGATGCCTATTACTCGGAGACCGTCGCCTACGCCGATCTCGTCCTGCCCGACACCACCTATCTGGAGCGCCACGACTGCATCAGCTTGCTGGACCGGCCGATCAGCCATGCCGACGGCCCGGCCGACGCCATCCGCCATCCGGTGGTGGAGCCGGACCGCGACGTGCGCCCCTTCCAGACCGTGCTTCTCGATCTGGGCGCAAGGCTCGGCCTGCCCGGCATGGTGGATGAGGACGGCGCCCCCAAATACCGCGACTACGCCGACTACATCGTCAACCACGAGCGCACGCCCGGCATCGGCCCGCTCGCCGGCTGGCGCGGCAGGAACGGCGCCGAATTCGGCCGCGGCGCGCCCAATCCGGACCAACTCCGCCGCTACATCGACAATGGCGGTTTCTGGCAGCACGAGCTTGAGCCGCAGGCGCGCTACTACAAGATGGCGAACCGCGCCTATCTGAACTTCGCCGCCCATATGGGCTTCCTGCCCGAGGCCGAGCCGATTGTCTTCCAGCTCTATTCGGAGCCCTTGCAGCGCTTTCGCCTCGCCGCGGCGGGCCATGGCGACATCCTGCCGCCTAAGGAGGAGCGGGCGCGCCTGAAGGCGGCCTTCGACCCCTTGCCCATCTGGTATTCGCCCTTTGAGGGCGCGGCCGTCGGCGAAAAGGACTTCCCGCTCTCCGCCCTCACCCAGCGGCCGATGCATATGTACCATTCCTGGGGCTCGCAGAACGCCTGGCTGCGCCAGATCACCAGCCAGAACCGGCTCTTCGTGCACCGCAGGACGGCCGCCGATCTCGGCCTTGCCGACGACGATTGGGTGTGGATCGAAAGCCATCACGGCAGGGTGAAGGGCCAGATCCGCCTCGTCGACGGCGTCAATCCGGAAACCGTCTGGACCTGGAACGCCATCGGCAAGCGCCGCGGCGCCTGGATGCTGAAGGACGGCGCGCCGGAGAGCGAGAAGGGCTTCCTGCTCAACCACGCCATCAGCGAGTTCCTGCCCGGCGATAAGACCCATTCCAACTCCGACCCGGTGACCGGCCAGGCGGCCTGGTTCGACCTTCGCGTGCGGCTGAGAAAATGCGACCCGGCCGAGCTGCCGCGCACCGAGCCGCGCTATCCGCCGCTGCCGGCCCCGGCGGGCCTTGAGCCGCCGCCGGGGAAACTGTCCTTCGGCGCCCAGTTCCGGCGCTGGAGGCGCAAAGCGTCATGACCGGCCTTCCCGAGACCACCGAAAAGAGCCTCGGCCTCGTCATCGACCTCGACACCTGCGTCGGCTGCCAGGCCTGCGTGACGAGTTGCAAGGAATGGAACACCGGCGGCCATATGGCCCCGCTCACCGACTACAACCCCTACGAGGACGGCGCCGACGGCGTCTGGTTCAACCGCGTCCACACCTTTGAGGAGGAGCCGGCCTCCGGCTGCGGCGAGGGCCGCACCGTGCATTTCCCGCGCTCCTGCCTGCATTGCGCCGAGCCGGCCTGCGTCACCGTCTGCCCCACCGGCGCCTCCTACAAGCGCGCCTCCGACGGCATCGTCCTCGTCGACGAGGACAAGTGCATCGGCTGCAAGCTCTGTTCCTGGGCCTGTCCTTACGGGGCACGCGAGATGGACATGGATGTGGGCGTGATGAAGAAATGCACGCTCTGCATCGACCGCATCTACAACGACAACCTGCCGGAGCGCGACCGCGTGCCGGCCTGCGTCGCCGCCTGCCCGGTCGGGGCGCGCCATTACGGCGATCTCGGCGACCCGCAATCGGCGGTCTCGCAGCTCGTCGCCGAGCGCGGCGGCGTCGATCTGATGCCCGAGCTCGGCTACCGACCGGTCAACAAATACCTGCCGCCGCGCGAGCGCGACAAGGCCGCGCCCCCCATCGCGGCCCCGGCGCTGGAGCCCGTGGCGCCCGAAGGCGGCTTCCTCGGCTGGCTCGACCGCGTTCTCTCCCGCTGAACACAAGAGCGCCATGCATCCGGCCTTTTCCGTCATCTTCTTCACCACCGCGACCGGCGCCGGCTACGGCCTGTTGGCGCTGACCGGCGTCTTCTTCGCTCTCGGCACGGTGCCACAAGGCCGTCTCTTCGGCTTCCTGGCGCTCGGCCTGGCGCTTGTCCTCATCACCGGCGGCCTGCTTTCCTCCGCCCTCCATCTCGGCCGGCCGGAGCGGGCGCCGCGCGCCTTCACCCAGTGGCGCACCTCCTGGCTGTCGCGCGAGGCCGTGGCGAGCGTCGCCACCTATGTGCCGGCGGCGGTCTTCGGCATCGGCTGGGTCGTCTTCGCCAGCCGGCACGGCATCGTCGCCTCGGCGGGGCTTCTCTCCGCCCTCGGCGCGCTCATCACCCTTCTCACCACCGGCATGATCTACGCCTCGCTGAAGCCGATCCCGGAATGGTCGAGCCCCTACACGCTGCCGGGGTACATCCTTTTCGCGCTGATGACCGGCGCCGTCATCCTCAACGCCCTTCTCCTTCTGACCGGCGCGGAGGCAAACCCGGTGCGCTTCCTCGCCCCGCTCCTCATTCTCGCCGGCTGGGCCTTCAAGACGGCTTCCTGGCGCCACAACGACGCCCTCAAGATGCCGGCGGACGCGGCCTCCGCCACCGGTCTTTCCGGCAGCGTGCGCTCGGTGGAATGGCCGCATACGCAGGCCAATTACCTGATGAAGGAGATGGGCTACCGCGTCGCCCGCAAGCATGCGGCCAAGCTGCGCCTCTTCGTGCATCTCGCCGCCTTTGCCCTGCCCTTCGCCCTGACGCTTCTTGCCGCCCTTTCCGGCGGCGCCTTCGCCCTTGTCGCCGCCTGCCTTGCCGCGCTCATTCAGGCGCCCGGCATTTTGACGGAGCGCTGGCTGTTCTTCGCCGAGGCGCGCCACACCGTCATGCTCTATTACGGCCGCTGACGGCTCCACCCCGCCCTCGACCGGCCGGCGGCTTCGCGATATGCCGGCTTCTATGAGCCAGAACCGCCCAGCCGCCATCAGCCTTGCCACGACCCGCCGCCGCTTTCTCGCCGGCGGCGCCGCCCTTGCCGGATCGCTCGCCATGCCTGCGCTCGCCCGTGCCGAGCCGGTGAAGCTGACCGTCAGTCATTTCGTCGCCCCGACGCATGGCCTGCAATTGGACTTCCTCATCCCCTGGTTGGAGCGCATCAAGGAGCGTTCCGGCGGCGAGGCCGATTACGAGATCTTCGCCGTCAACAGCGCCTTCGGCAGGGCCGAGCGCCAGGTCGACCAGGTGCGCGCCGGCGTCGTCGATATCGGCTATGGCATCGCCGGCATTCCGCGCGGCCGCTTCCCGCATACCTCCGTCATGGAGCTGCCCTTCATGGTCGACAAGGCCGGCGCCGGCACCAGGGCGCTCTGGGAGCTCTACGAGACCGGCCGCCTCGGCAACGAATATGACGGGCTGAAGGTGCTCCTGTTGATGACCCATCACGGCGGCCTCTTCCACACCGTGGAGCGGCCGGTTGAGGAGCTTGCGGACCTCAAGGGCCTGCGCATGCGCTCGCCGAGCCCGGCCGTTTCCGCGATGCTCGATTATCTCGGCGCCAGCCCCATCGGCATGCCGCCGGTGCAGATCTACGAGAGCCTGCAAAAGCGCGCCCTCGACGGGCTCGCCACCACCTGGGATCTGGTGGCGGCGGTGAAGGCCAACGAGATCCTGCGCTATCATACCGAGGCCGGCGCCTATACCGCCGCCTTCCACGTGGTGATGAGCGAGGAGCGCTTTTCCGCCCTGCCGAAGGCGGTGCGCGACGCCATCGAGGCCGAATCCGGCGAGGCGCTTCTGCCGCGCGTTCCGGCATGGTGGGACAAATGGGACGCGGTCGGCCGCGCCGACGCCCTCCAGCGCGGCCACGCCGTCATTGCGGTGAGCGAGGAAAAGCGCGCCGCCTGGCGCGCCGAGCTTCAGCCGATGACCGAGGCCTATCTGGACGGCCTGAAGGCTGAGGGCGTCGCCGACCCGCATGCCCTCTACGAGACGGCGCGCGAGCTTGTCGCCAAATACGCGGCGGCGTAGCCAAGCTCGCCGGCCCGGAGAGGTCATGCGCGACGACGCCCCTTCCCACGGCACTGCCGGACGCTTCGGCCATGCGCTGACGAAGCTCGTCGATGTCTTCGCCTATCTCGGCATTGCCGGCCTCGCCGTCGCGGTCGCGCTCACCTGCGCCGACATTCTGTGGCGGCGCATCGTCGGCGGCGCCTTCGTCGATATCGTCGACATCACCTCGCTCTGCCTCGTCGCCGCCGCCTCCTGGAGCATTCCCTACGCCTTCCTCCACGGCCAGCACGTCACCGTGGAGATCCTCGCCGACCGTCTGCCGGGAAGGCTCCGCCTCGTCCTGGCGATGCTTGCCGCCTTCCTCGCCGCCGCCCTCCTGGCGCTTCTTCTCGGCCTCGGCATGGGGAGCGCGTTGCAGGCCTTTCGCTACGGCGATGCCAGCCTCAACCTCGCCATCCCGATGCTTGTCTATTGGGCCATCTTCCTCTCCGGCCTGGCGCTCACCCTCGCCGCCAATCTGTGGATCGGCGCGCGCGGAGGCCTTGGCGCGCCGCCCTCCCGGTCGGAGCCGCTGTGATGGAAGGCGCCCCGGCGGCTGCGGCCGGCTTTGCCGCCGTCCTTCTCCTCGGCGCCCTGCGGGTTCCCATCGGCATCGCCATGGGGCTTGTCGGCGCGCTCGGCGCCATCCTCCTCGGCGGCTGGGGCCAGGCGAGCTACATCCTCGCCAACCTGCCTTTCGAGGCCGTCTCCACGCCCGGCATGGAGATCGTGCCGCTCTTCATCTTCATGGGCGTCTTCGCCTCCGTCTCCGGCCTGTCGCACAATCTCTACGCCGCCGTTTCCGCCTTGATCGGGCATCTGCGCGGCGGCATCGCCATGGCGACGGTCGGCGCCTCGGCCGCCTTCGGCGCCATCTGCGGCTCCTCCCTGGCGACGGCGGCGACCATCGGCCGGGCGGCGATGCCGGAGATGCGCGCCAGGGGCTACGCCGACAGCCTGTCTGCCGCCTCCATCGCCGCCGGCGGCACGCTCGGCGTCCTCATCCCGCCCTCCATCCTTCTCGTCCTCTATGCCATCCTGACCGGCCAATCGATCGGCGCCCTCTTCGCCGCCGCGCTGGTGCCGGGGCTTCTCGCCACGCTCCTCTATGTCGGCGCCATCGCGCTCCAGGTGCGCCTCGTCCCCGGCCTTGCCCCCCTCTCGCCCGGGCTTGGCCGTGGCGAGCGGCTTGCCGCCCTTGCCCGCGTCTGGGACGCCGCGCTTCTCATGCTCCTCGTGCTCGGCGGGCTCTACGGGCGCGTCTTCTCTCCGACCGAGGCGGCGGCCGTCGGCGCCGCCGGCGCCCTTCTCATCACCGCCGCACGCGGCCGGCTGACGCGGCGGGCGCTCCTCGCCGGCATGGCCGAGACGGCCGGTATGACCGGCATGGTCTTCCTCATTCTCGTCGGCGCCACGCTCTTCAACTATTTCATCGAGCTGACCCGCGTCACCGGCGAGCTGACCGCCCTCATTGAGGCCTCCGACCTCTCGCCCCTCGGCGTCCTTGTCCTCATCGTGCTCTTTTACGTGGCGCTCGGCTGCCTCATGGATTCCCTTTCCATGGTGCTCCTCACCGTCGTGCCGATGTTCCAGCTCGTCACCGGCCTCGGCTACGATCCCATCTGGTTCGGCGTCCTCATCGTCATGGTCGCCGAGATCGGCCTCATCACCCCGCCCATCGGCATGAACCTTTTCGTCATCAAGGGCGTCACGCCGGGCCTCAAGCTCGCCACCGTCATTGGCGGCATCCTGCCCTTCATCGCCGCCGATCTTCTGCGCCTGGCGCTGATCGTCCTCTTTCCGGCCCTGGCGCTCGCGCTGCCGCGCCTTCTCGGCCTTGTCGGCCCGCCGCCGCTCGTCCCGTGAGCCGGCAAATCCCTCGCAGCGATTGGCGCGGGTGACCCGGCGCGAGCGAGGCGCTATGACCCGCTCCAAAGCGAAGGGGTAAGGACGTGGCGGAAGAAAGCCTGCCGGCGCATGTGGTCGAGGATCAGAGCGAGGTCTTCGCCTTCCTTGCCGATCCGGCGAGCCACGGCGTGGACGACGTCAAGCGCATCGACACCCATGGCGCGGCCGTCTTCCTCGCCGGCCCCAACGTCTACAAGGTCAAGCGCGCCGTGAAGTTTCCCTTCATGGATTATTCCACGCTTGAAAGGCGCAAGGCCGCCTGCGAGGCCGAGATCGCCGTCAACCGGGCCGACGCGCCCGACATCTATCTCGGCGCCGTGCCGATAACGCGCGATGCGGCTGGCTTTGCCATCGGCGGCAGCGGCGAGGTGATGGAATGGGCGGTGCATATGCGCCGTTTCGACGAGAGCCTCACCCTCGACCACGTTGCCGAGCGCGGCGGCCTCACCCCGGAAATCCTCGCCCGGCTGGTGACGGCGATCCTCGCCTCGCATGCCCGCGCCCCGCGCCGCCAGGCGGGCCCCGCCATCGCCTCGCTACGCAGCTATCTCGACCAGAACGCAGAGGCCTATGCGGAAAGCCCCGGGCTTTACCCGCCCGCGCGCGCCGCCGCCCTCACCGCCCGCGCCCGCGAACGCCTTGAGGCCGTCGCGCCGCTCATGGCGCGCCGCGGCGAGGCAGGCTTCGTGCGCCGCTGCCACGGCGATTTGCATCTGCGCAACCTCGTCCTCGTGGACGGCGCCCCGACGCTCTTCGACGCCATCGAGTTCGACGACGCCATCGCCACCGGCGACGTCCTGTACGACCTCGCCTATCTGCTGATGGACCTCTGGGAGGGGGGCCTGAAACGCGAGGCGAGCCTCGTCCTCAACCGCTATCTCTGGGGCGCGCCGCCCGGCGAGGGCGCCGCTCAGATCGACGGGCTCGCCACCCTGCCGATCTTCCTGTCGATCCGCGCCTCCATCCGCTCCAAGGTGATCGCCGCCGCCCTGCCGCATCTTGCCGGCGCCGAGCGCGAGGCCAGAACGGCCGAGGCGCGCCGCTATTTCGCCGCCGCGGAGGATTTCCTGGAGGAGGCGCCGCCGCGTCTCCTCGCCGTCGGCGGACTTTCCGGTTCCGGCAAGACGACGATTTCCGCCGCGCTCGCCCCCCATATCGGCCACGCCCCCGGCGCCGTGCATCTGAGAAGCGACATTGAGCGCAAGCGCCTTCTCGGCGCCGCCGAGACGCAGCGCCTTTGTGAGGACGCCTATCGGCCGGAGGTGACGGAGAAGGTCTATGCGAGCCTCCGCGACAAGGCCGCCCGCGCGCTCGCCGCCGGCGCCAGCGTCGTCGTCGACGCCGTCCACGCCAAAGCGGCGGAGCGCGGCGCCATCGAGGCGGTGGCGAAAAGCGCCGGCGTGCCGTTTTCCGGGCTGTGGCTTAAAGCCCCGGTCGAGACGCTGGTGGAGCGGGTGAAGACCCGCAAGGCCGACGCCTCCGACGCCACGCCCGACGTGGTGTTGCGGCAGACCGGCTACGAGACCGGCGACATCGCCTGGCCGCGCCTTCAAGCGGAAGGCAGCGTCGAGGCCTGCGCGAAGAAGGCGCTGGCGCTCCTCGGCGGCGAAGAAGCTTAGGGCACCAGCACCGCCGCGCCGGTGAGCGCGCCGGAGCGCAGATCGGCGAGCGCCTCGTTCGCCGCTTGAAGCGGATAGGCGCTGGTATGGGTGACGACCGGCACCTTCGGCGCCAGTGCCAGGAACTCCTCGCCGTCGGCGCGCGTCAAATTGGCGACGGAGCGCAGCACCCGCTCGCCCCAGAGGAGGCGGTAGGGAAAGCTCGGAATGTCGCTCATATGGATGCCGGCGGCGACCACGATACCGCCCTTGCGCACCGCCTGCAGCGCCGCCGGCACCAGCGCCCCGACCGGGGCGAAGAGGATGGCCGCGTCGAGCTCGGCGGGCGGCGGCTTGTCGGAATCCCCCGCAAAGACGGCGCCGAGCTGGCGCGCGAAGCCCTGCGCCGCCCAATCGCCCGGCCGGGTGAAGGCGTAGACTTGGCGCCCCTCATGCGCGGCGAGCTGCGCCACGATATGCGCCGCCGCGCCGAAGCCGTAGAGGCCGAGCGCCTCTGCCTCGCCCGCCATCTTCAGCGCCCGGTAGCCGATGAGCCCGGCGCACAGGAGCGGCGCCGCCGCCTCCTCCGCGCTCCTTGCCTCGCCACCCGCCACAGCGCCCTGGCCGAGCGGGAAGACGTAGCGCGCATCGGCGAGGCAAGTTTGCGCATAGCCGCCATCGATCGTGTAGCCGGTGAAGCCCGGCCGGTCGCAGAGATTCTCCTTGCCCGCCCGGCAATAGCGGCATCTGCCGCAGCTACGGCCGAGCCACGGCACGCCGACGCGCTCGCCGGGCCTGAGCCCTGCCACCCCCTCGCCCAGCGCCGCCACATGGCCGACGATCTCGTGACCGGGGATGAGCGGCAGTTTCGGCTCCGGCAGCTCCCCGTCGACGACATGCAGATCCGTGCGGCACACCCCGCAGGCGGCGACCTTCACCAGGACCTCGCCCGGTCCCGGTCGCGGCACCGCCATCTCCACGGATCGCAGCGGCGAGCCCGGCCGCTCCAGCACCATCGCCCGCATCGTTTCAGTCATCGTGAACCCGCCTGCTGCGCCGCAACATCATTCCGCCTTGATCTACCGCAATGCAGCACGGAAGATCGCATCTTATGGCCGTTGCCATACAATTCATCAGCCTGGCCGTTGGCCTCGCCTGGCGGTCCCGCCTTGACGGCGGACATCGCCCTGCCACGTCAGGCATATAAAATCTCGCCTCACCCTTCGAGCGGAGCCCATCATGACGATTCGCAACCTTGACAAGGCCTTGGCGCCCGCCTCCCTCGCGCTCATCGGCGCGACGGCGCGGCCGGGCTCGCTCGGCGCCACCGTGCTCGCCAATCTGCGCGCGGGAAGCTTCAAGGGACCGATCTGGGCGGTCAACCCGAAATACGCCGAAGTCGACGGCATGCCCTGCCACGCCTCCATCGCCGATTTGCCGGAGGCGCCGGACCTGGCGATCATCGCCACGCCGCCGCAGGTGGTGCCGAGCGCCATCGCCGAGCTCGGCGAGAAGGGCACCCGCGCCGCCGTGGTGCTGACGGCCGGTCTCGACGAGGAGAACGGCCTGCGCCAGGCCATGCTCGATGCCGCCCGGCCCTACACCTTGCGCATCGTCGGGCCGAACTGCTTCGGCCTCTTCGCCCCGCATCTCGGCCTCAACGCCAGCTTCTCCCATCTCGCCCCCAAGCCGGGGCGCCTGGCGCTCCTGTCCCAGTCCGGCGCCATCATCGCCTCCATCATCGACTGGGCCGGCAATCGCGAGATCGGCTTCTCCAGCATCGTCTCGCTCGGCAACATGGCCGATGTCGATGTCGGCGACTGCCTCAACTACCTCGCCACCGACCGCCACACCGCCGCCATCCTGATGTATCTGGAGACCGTGCCGCATGGCGAGAAGTTCATGGCGGCGGCGCGCGCCGCCTCGCGCGCCAAGCCCATCGTCGTCGTCAAGGCCGGCCGTCACGAAGCGGCGGCGAAAGCCGCGGCGACCCATACCGGCGCGCTCGCCGGCGCCGATGCCGTCGCCGAGGCGGCCTTCCGCCGCGCCGGCCTCTTGCGCGTCAAGGCGCTGGAGGAATTCTTCGACGCCGCCGAGACGCTGACCCGCCTGAAGCCGATCAAGAGCGGGCGCGTCGCCATCGTCACCAATGGCGGCGGCGCCGGCGTGCTTGCCGTCGATCAGCTCATGGACGAAGGCGGCAAGCTCGCCACGCTGTCGCCGGAGACGATCGAGAAGCTGAACGCCGCCATGCCGGCCACCTGGTCCGGCACCAATCCCGTCGACATGATCGGCGACGCCCCGCCCGAGCGCTACACCGCCGCCATCGAGGCCGCCTTCGCCGATCCCAATGTCGATGCGCTGCTCGTCCTGTCCTGCCCGACGGCGCTCGCTTCCGCCGACGACGCGGCCGATGCGCTCATTGATGCCGTCGCCAGGGAGCGCGCCCGCCGCCCCTATCCCAAGCCGGTGCTGACCTGCTGGCTCGGCGGCGCCACCGTCGGGCCGGCGCGCTCGCGCATGCGCCAGGCGGGCGTTGCCACCTTCGACACCCCCTCCGATGCCACCCGCAGCCTCGGCTATCTGACCGACTGGCATAAGGCGCAGGCGCTTCTTCTGCGCACGCCGCCGAGCCTGCCGGAGGATTTCACCTGGGACGCGGAGGCGGCCCGCAAGGTCATGCGCAAGGCCGCCGCGGAGGGCCGCGACGTCCTCACCGAGCCGGAGGCCAAGGAAGCCCTCGCCGCCTTCGGCATCCCCATCGTCAGGACGCTGGTGGCTGAGAATGTCGAGGGTGTGCGGGAAAAAGCGCGCGAGCTTTTGGCCCAGCATCCGCAGGTCGTGGTGAAGCTCCTGTCGCGCGACATCACCCATAAATCCGATGTCGGCGGCGTCGCGCTCAATCTCGCCAGCCCCGATGAGGCGGCCGCGGCCGCCGAGAAGATGCTGTCGCTCGCCGGCGCCAAGCACCCCGAAGCGCGTCTCGACGGCTTCACCGTCCAGCCGATGATCCGCATGAAGGGCTCGCACGAGCTCATCGTCGGCATCGGCGACGATCCGCTCTTCGGCCCCACCATCCTCTTCGGCGCCGGCGGCACGGCGGTGGAGGTCATCGCCGATAGCGCCATCGGCCTGCCGCCGCTCGACCGCAACCTTGCCCGCGACCTCATCGATCGCACGCGCATCTCCCGCCTTCTGGAGGGCTATCGCGACATCGCGGCGGCAGACATGGCGGCGCTGGAGCTCGCCCTGGTGCGGCTTTCCCAGATGGCGGTCGATTGTCCCTGCATCACCTCGCTCGACATCAACCCGCTGCTCGCCTCCGCCGACGGAGCGCTGGCGCTCGACGCCCGCATCGCCTTCGATCCGGCGCGGGTGGAGGAGAAGGGCCCGAACCGGCGCATGGCCATCCGCCCCTATCCGAGCGGCTGGGAGGAGACGGTGGGCCTTCCCGACGGCTCCAGCGTCCTGTTGCGCCCCCTGATGCCGACGGATGTGCATCTTTATCCCGATTTCGTCGCCCGTCAGTCGCCGGAAGATTTGCGCATGCGCTTCCTGGCGCCCATGAAGACGCTGACGGAGGAGATGATCGCCCGCCTGACCCAGCTCGACTATGCGCGCGACATGGCCTTCCTCGCCATCGACCCGCAGACCGGGGAGATGCTCGGCGTCTCGCGCTTGGCCGCCGACCCGGACCATATCGAGGCCGAATACGCCGTCACCGTGCGCACCGATATGAAGGGGCGCGGCATCGGCTGGGCGCTGATGCGCCACCTCATTCAATACGCCGCCGCCGACGGTCTGGAGCGGCTTTTCGGCGTCGTCCTGCCGGAGAACCACACCATGCTGTCGATGTGCCGCGATCTCGGCTTCGTCGCCGTCTCCAGCCCGGAGGCGGACGGGCTGCGCCATGTCGTCATCCATCTGAAGGAAGGCGCCGTCGACGACGAGCCGCAAGCCCGCCGCGCCGCCGGCTGAAACGGGAGCCTTTCCGGGCGCCCGGTCTTCATGGCCGGGCGGCCTTTTTCTGCGGCCCGCCTATTTCCAGCGCAGATCGAAGGAGAGCGTCGGCTCCGTGCGCGTGGCTTCCGAGCGCGCCTCGGCCCGCGTGCGCCGGTTGACCAGCCGGCGGAAGAGCTGCTGAAAACAGCCGCTGTAGAAGGCGCCGAGGACGATATCGGTATCGGCGCCCCTCACCGGCCCGCCGGCGATCGTCACCGCCACCGGATGGCTCGGCGTGAAGCTGAGCCGGCCGCTGCCGACGAAGGTCCAGGCATGGCGGCCGATGGCGGAAAGCAGCAATTTGGCGCGCCATTCCGCCGGCAGGGCTTTCAGCGCCAGTTGGAAGGGCTGCGGGATGCGGTATTCCAGAAGGTAGATCGCCGTCAGCTCGCCGGCGTAATGGCCGGCTTCCGCCGCCTGGTCCGGCCCAAGCCGGGCGAGCGCGGCCTCGTGCAGCGCCGTCACTTCGCGCTCGTCAACCATCTCGCCCGGTGGCGCCTTCAGATAGGCGTCCAGCCCGGCGGCGACGAACACCTCCTCGGTCTTGGCCGCCCCGACCGTGGCGCGCAGCGCCTCCTCCATGCGGATGATGGCGTTGGGGCCTATGCGCCCAGACATACAGCCAGACGACGGAAGCGGGACGCGGTGGTCAGCCTCGGCTGCCTCCGCGCCCCGCTCGCGCCCCCCGACTCGCGTCGGATCCTGGACCTCGGACATTGCCGGGCCTCAATTCCTTTGTCAGTTCACCGAAGCCCGCCGATTGTCGATGAGCACGGTGGTTGCCGCCGGCGTGGTGATCGCCTCGTCGAATTCGTCCGCCTCTTCCGGCAGGCCCTTCGGAGCGCTGCAGCCGCCGATGCCGACCGCCCTGGCTTCGGCCCGCGCCTTCTCCTTGCGCCCGAGCTTGCGGACCGGCGGCGCGTTCTTGAGATCAGCCAGCTGGCGCCGGTCGAGCGTTCGCGTCTCGTCGAAGTGGAAATCCACCTTGCCCTTAGACTGCGGCCCCCAGTAATTGACCCGGCCGAGATCGTAGAACTCGCGCCGCATGCCGGAGCGCAGGAAAGCCTTGAGGCAGCCGAGCATGTAGCGACGCAGCGTCTTGTCCCTGATCCACGGATAGTGGAGGAAGGTCTTGCGCATATAGAAGCGGCGGTAATTGTGCATGACGCGGTCGAGCAGCGTCGCGCGGTCCATATTCGCCGGCTTCACGATCGGCGTGACGAAATTGTACTTCTCGTAGTCGAAGATTTCGACCTTGTCGCCGAGCTCCTGGAAAAGGTCGGCGAACGGCCAGGGCGTGTACATCGACCAGTTGGCCATCTCCGCGCCCCAGTCGATGACCATGCGGTAGGTCTCTTCCAGCGTCTCCGGCGTCTCGTTGTCGAGGCCGACGATGAACTGCGCCTCCGCCATGATGCCGTTCTGCTTCAAAAGCTGCACGGCGCGCTTGTTCTGGGCGACCGTCGTCTCCTTGTTGAAGAGGTCGAGCTTCAACTGCGCCGCGGCTTCCGTGCCGAGCGAGACGTGGATGAGGCCGGCCTTGCGGTAGAGCGGCAGAAGGTGCTCGTCGCGGATGATGTCGGTGACGCGGGTGTTGATGCCCCAAAGCACCGGCAGCTTGCGGGCAGCCAGCTCCTCGCAGAACTGGATGAACTTCTTGCGGTGGATCGTCGGCTCTTCGTCGGCGAGGATGAAGAAGCCCACCTTGTGGTCGCGCACCAGCATCTCGATCTCGTCGACCACCTTCTTCGGATCGCGCACGCGGTAGTTGCGCCAGAACTTCCACTGCGAGCAGAAGGAGCAGGTGAACGGGCAGCCGCGGGCAAAGTTCGGCACCGCGACACGGGTGTTGAGCGGGATGTAGATGTACTTCTCCCACTCCAGCACGCTCCAGTCCGGCCAGATGGAATCGACGTCGGCGATCGGCGGCTCGGCCGGGGTGGCGACGATCTGGTCGCCGTCGGCATAGGCGATGCCGAGAACGCGGTCGCGCACGCCCTCCCAGGCGCCTCCCGCCAGCGCCTTGACGAGGTTGACGACGACGGCCTCGCCCTCGCCGCGCACAACGGCGTCGATCCACGGCGCTTCCGTCAGCACCTGGCGGTACATGAAAGTGCCGTGCACGCCGCCAAGAAGGGTGACGGCCTCAGGATGCTCTTCCTTGGCGATCTGCAGCGTGCGCTCGGCCTTGTAGATGGCCGGGGTGATGGCGGTCGTGCCGACGACGTCGGGCTTTTCCTCGCGCAGGATGCGGCGAAGCTCGTCTTCCTCGATGTGATCCGTCATCGCGTCGATGAAGCGGAAATCGGTAAAGCCCGCGGCCTTCAGCGCGCCGGCGAGATAGGCCACCCAGGCTGGGGGCCAGTTACCGGCGATTTCCGCCCCGCCAGAATGATAGTTGGGGTGGATCATGAGAATGCGCATCGGGGGGGCTCCGGACAGGTCTCTTGACAGCCGGCATTGTAAAGAGCGGATGACACTTCACTTTGACATTGATCAAACGCCCCGATGGACGCCGCTCGCTTCCCGCGCGGCCGGCGCAAAACCGCAGAAATCCGCGCCCGGCCCTCGCTCAGATGGGGCGAGACGCCGCGGCGGGCGCCTCTTCGGGCCCGCGCGGACGGTCCCCGCAAAGGCGTTTGGCGGCTATGCGCCCGAACCTCGCCCGCCCCGCCCAAGCAAGCGGCGAGAGGGGCGCGCATCGCAAGCGCCCTGCTTGCGCGCTTTCCGCTCAGCCTTCCTCAAGGTCAGCGTTGCCTCGCGCGCGTTTGTGCATAGTCTCCTCGCATATGGCCGGCCTCGCCGGGCCGGCGCTTACGGAGGCAACACCATGACGGGCAAGCTCATCAGGCTCGCCGCGGGCGCCGCTCTTGCGGCCCTGCTGGCCTCGGCCGCCGCCGCCGCCGAAGTCACCTATATGCGCGGCAACGATTCCGATCCGGAAACGCTCGACCAGCACAAGACCTCGACGGTCTCCGAGGCCAACATCCTGCGCGATCTCTACGAGGGTCTCGTCGTCCAGGACCCGGCCGCCGAAGTGGTGCCGGGCGTCGCCACCGACTGGCAGGTCTCCGACGACGGCCGTCTGTGGACCTTTAGCCTGCGCGAGGACGCCAGATGGTCGAACGGCGATGCCGTGAAGGCAGAAGATTTCGTCTATTCGCTGCGGCGCATCCTCACCCCCGAAACGGGCGCCAAATACGCCACCATCCTCTACCCGATTAAGAACGCCGAAGCCGTCCATGCCGGCGATATGGCGCCTGAGGAGCTCGGCGTCGCCGCGCCCGATTCGCAGACCCTCCAGATCACGCTGGAAAACCGCACGTCCTATTTCCTGGAGCTCTTGACCCACCAGACCGCTCTTCCCGTGCATCCGGCCTCCGTGGAGGCGCACGGCACCGATTTCGTCAGGCCGGAAAACATGGTGACCAACGGCGCCTATACGCTCGCCGAGTTCACCCCCAACGACAAGATCGTGCTTTCAAAGAGCGACACCTTCCACGACGCCGACAACGTCGCCATCGACCGCGTCGTCTATATCCCCTTTGAGGACCGCTCCGCCTGTCTCAGGCGCTTTGAGGCCGGCGAGGTGCATTCCTGCTCCGACATTCCCACCGAGCAGATGGCCTATGTGAAGGACAAGCTCGGCGATGCGGTGCGCATCGCGCCCTATCTCGGCATCTATTATTACGCCGTCAAAGCCGACAAACCGAAACTCGCCGATATCCGCATCCGCCAGGCCCTTTCCATGGCGATTGACCGCGAATTCGTCGCCGAGGAGATCTGGGCCGGCGCCATGCTGCCCGCCTATGCTTTCGTGCCGCCGGGCATCGGCAATTACCCGCAGGGCGCGAGCGCCGATTACAAGGACATGGACCCCCTCGACCGCGAGGACAGGGCGAAGGAGCTTCTGGAGGCCGCCGGCCACGGCCCGGACAACCCGCTTGTCGTGGAGATCCGCTACAACACCTCCGAGAACCACCAGAACACGGCGACCGCCATCGCAGATATGTGGAAGGCGATCGGCGTGACGACGACCTTCGTCAATGTCGACGGCGCCTCGCACTACGCCTATCTGCGCGACAAGGGCGATTTCGACATCGCCCGCGCTGGCTGGATCGGCGACTATTCCGACCCGCAGAACTTCCTCTTCCTGGTCAAGAGCGACAATTCCGGCTTCAACTACGCCAATTACGCCAATCCGGAATACGACGCTCTTCTCGACGAGGCGGCCGAGACCTCCGACCTTGACGCGCGCGCTGAGATCCTGCGCCAGGCGGAGGAAATCTTCATGCGCGACCTGCCCTATATCCCGCTTCTCTTCTATTCCTCGCTGAACCTCGTCTCCGACAGGCTGCAGGGCTGGCAGGACAATCTCCAGAACGTCCACGGCAGCAGATGGCTCTCGCTCGCCCCATGAGCCGCCCGTGCCCGGCGGGGGCCGGCGACGGCCGGCTCTCGCGCTCTTGCCTTGCCGGCAGCGCCTGAGGCGGCGCGGCGATGCTCGCCTATGCCCTCAAGCGCCTGTTGAGCGCCGTGCCGACGCTCTTTCTCATCGTCACCATCTCGTTCTTCTTGATGCGCGTTGCCCCCGGCGGGCCGTTCCACCTGGAGCGGCCGCTGGAGGCCAAGGTGATGGAGAATCTCAACCGGCTCTATCACCTCGACGAGCCGCTCTGGCGCCAGTACTTCCTCTACCTCTCCAACCTTTTGAGGGGCGATCTCGGCCCGAGCTTCGTCTATCGCGACTTCACCGTCGCCGACCTCTTCGCCGCCGGCCTGCCGGTCTCCATCCAGCTCGGCGCCTCCGCCCTCGCCCTGGCGCTCCTCATCGGCACCTTCCTCGGCTGCATCGCGGCGCTGCGCCAGAACTCCGCCGCCGATTATCTCGTCGTCGGCATCGCCACCTTCGGCATCACCGTCCCGCCCTTCGTCGTCGCCCCGGTCCTGTCCCTCATCTTCGGCGTCTCGCTCGGCTGGCTGCCGGCCGGCGGCTGGGGCGACGGGGCTCTTGCCAATAAAATCCTGCCCGTCCTCACCCTGGCCCTGCCGCAGATCGCCATCGTCGCCCGCCTCATCCGCGGCGCCATGATCGAGGCGCTGCGCTCCGACCATGTGCGCACGGCGCGCGCCTACGGCCTGCCGACCCGCATCGTCGTCGCCGTGCATGCCCTTCGCGCCGCCATCCTGCCGGTCGTCTCCTATCTCGGCCCGGCGGCGGCCGCGCTTCTCACCGGCTCCATCGTCGTGGAGACCATCTTCGGCATTCCCGGCATCGGCCGCTATTTCGTCCAGGCCGCGCTCAACCGCGACTACACGCTGGTCATGGGCACGGTCGTCGTCGTCTCGCTCTTCGTCGTCCTCTTCAACCTTGTCGTCGACCTTCTCTATGCCTGGCTCGACCCCAGGGTTCGGTTCAACGCGTGAGGTAGGGCTGATGTCGCTCGCCGAGGAGCCCGTCACCCTCAAGGAGCCGGTCTCCGGCCGCTCGCTCTGGCAGGACGCGCTCGCCCGCCTCGCCCGCAACAGGGCGGCGATGGCGAGCCTTCTCATCCTCGCGGTGATGGCGCTCGCCTCCATCCTCGGCCCGGCGCTCTGGCCGCACCCTTACGACCGCGTCTATTCGGAATATGTGCGCGTGCCGGCGAGCCTTGAGGCCTATCCGCACGAGGACCGCATCGTCCCGGAAATGCAGCGTTCGCTCGCCCGCGCCCGTGTCGATATCGGCGCCGTGACGGTTGCGGGCGACACGGTGCGCGCCGAGATTTCCGACGAGGAGCCCATCGACCCGCGCATGATCCGCTATGTCGAGCGCTCCGACCTCTTCTCCCGCGTGCGCCTTGCCGAGACCTCCGCCGACGGCCGGAGCGCCGTCCTGGAGGCGGAGGTGGCGCGGCTCTTCTTCATCGCCGGCACCGACGGCAATGGCCGCGACCTCTTCGCCCGCATCCTGATGGCCATCCGCATCTCGCTCGCCATCGGCCTTCTGGCGACCGCCGTCGCGCTTGTCATCGGCGTCACCTGGGGCGCCACCGCGGGCTATCTCGGCGGGCGCGTCGACAACGTTATGATGCGCATCGTCGATATCCTCTATTCCCTGCCCTTCATCTTCTTCGTCATCCTTCTTGTCGTCTTCTTCGGCCGCAATCTCGTTCTGATGTTCATCGCCGTCGGGGCGGTGGAATGGCTGGACATGGCGCGTATCGTCCGCGGCCAGACGCTTTCCTTGAAGCGCCGCGAATTCGTCGAGGCGGCCGAGGCGCTCGGCGTTTCCGACGCCGGCATCGTCCGCCGCCACATCATCCCCAACGTCACCGGCCCCGTCGCCGTCTACATGACGCTTTTGGTGCCGAAGGTGATCCTTCTGGAAAGCTTCCTTTCCTTCCTCGGCCTCGGCGTGCAGGAGCCGCTGACCAGCCTCGGCGTCCTCATCTCCGAGGGCGCCAAGAACATGCAAGGGGCGAGCTGGCTCCTCATCTACCCTTCCATCGCCCTCGCCCTCCTCCTCTTCGCCCTCAATTTCCTGGGCGACGGGCTGCGCGACGCGCTCGACCCGAAGGACCGCTGAGATGACGGGGGGAGCGGGCAAGGAGCGCCAAACCCTACTCGCCGTGCGCGACCTCAACGTCGCCTTCCGGCTCGCCGACGGGCCCGTCCACGCCGTGCGCGGCGTCGACTTCACCCTCGCCGCCGGCGAGACGGTGGCGATCGTCGGCGAATCCGGCTCCGGCAAGAGCCAGACGGTGATGGCGCTGATGGGCCTTCTGGCCGCGAACGGAACGGCCTCCGGCCGGGCGCTCTATCGCGGCGAGGACCTTCTTGCCCTTTCCCCGCGCCGGCTCAACCGCATCCGCGGCGAGAAGATCACCATGATCTTCCAGGAGCCGATGTCCTCGCTCGACCCGCTCTACCGCGTCGGCCGGCAGATCGCCGAGCCCATGGTCTATCATCGCGGCCTTTCCTGGCGCGCCGCAAGGAAGCGGGCGCTGGAGCTCCTGAAGCTGGTTCGCATTCCCGACGCGGAGCGCCGCATCGACGCCTATCCGCACGAGCTCTCCGGCGGCCAGCGCCAACGGGTGATGATCGCCATGGCGCTCGCCAACGACCCGGACATTCTGATTGCCGACGAGCCGACGACGGCGCTCGACGTCACCATCCAGGCGGAAATCCTGAAGCTCTTGCGGGAGCTGCAGGACCGGCTCGGCATGGGCATCGTCTTCATCACCCACGATCTCGGCATCGTCCGCCGCTTCGCCGAGCGCGTCTACGTCATGCGCGAGGGCAAGGTGGTGGAGGAAGGGCCGGTGGCCGATATCTTCGCCGCCCCGCGCCACGCCTATACCAGGATGCTGCTCGCCGCCGAGCCGGCGGGAAGAAAGCCGCCCGTCGATGAGGCCACACCGGTGATTCTGGAAGGCCGCGACGTCTCGGTCGCCTTCCCGCTCGGCGGCGGCTTTCTCGGCCGGCAGCGCCAGGAGCTGAAGGCCGTCGACCGGCTGACCTTGACCCTTCGCGAGGGCGAGACGCTCGGCGTCGTCGGCGACTCCGGCTCCGGCAAGTCGACCCTCGCCCGCGCCCTTTTGCGCCTCGTGCCGAGCGAGGGCGAGATCGCCTTTCTCGGCCGCGACATCGCCGGGCTGAACCTTCGCCGCGAGCGCGGCCTGCGCCGCCAGTTGCAGATCGTCTTCCAGGATCCTTACGGCTCGCTCTCGCCGCGCCTCACAATCGGGGAGATCGTCACCGAGGGCCTTCTCGTCCACGAGCCTTCCCTGAGCCGCGCCGAACGCGACCGGCGCGCGGCGGCGGCGCTGAAGGAGGTGCAGCTCGACCCCGCCATGCAGACGCGCTACCCGCACGAATTCTCCGGCGGCCAGCGCCAGCGCATCGCCATCGCAAGGGCGATGATCTTGAAGCCGAAGCTTCTCGTCCTCGACGAGCCGACCTCCGCCCTCGACCGCTCGGTGCAGAAGGAGATCGTGGAGCTCTTGCGCCGCCTGCAGGCGGAACATCGCCTCACCTATCTCTTCATCAGCCACGACCTTGCCGTGGTGCGCGCGCTCGCCGACCGGGTTCTGGTGATGAAGGACGGCAGGGCGGTGGAGGAGGGCGAGACGGAGGAAATCTTCGCCCGCCCGCGCCAGGACTACACGAAGCGGCTGATGGCGGCCGCCTTCCTCAGCGCCGGCGCGCCCGCCGAGGCCTGGGCGGGCTGACCTCCGGCGCATCCTGCGCCGCCGGCCCGTAGCCGGCCATCGCCTCGGCCGCCTCGGCGATCTCCGCCTCCGTCAGCAGCACCGGCCCGCCGATGAGGAGCGCGTGATAATATTGCCTCGCCAGCGTCTCCAGCTCCACGGCGAGCCACATCGCCTTGTCGAGATCCTCGCCGAGGGCGATCATGCCGTGATTGGCGAGGAGGCAGCCCTTGCGGCCATCGAGCGCGGCGACGGCGTGCTCCGACAGTTCCTTGGAGCCGAAGCGCGCATAGGGGGCGCAGCGTATGTCCGGCCCGCCGAAGGCCGTCACCATGTAATGGCAGGCCGGGATCTCCTTGCGGGCGATGGCGAGCACGGTCGCGAAGGTGGAATGGGTATGCACGATGCCGCCGACTTCCGGCCGCGCCTTGGCGATGTCGAGATGGAAGCGCCATTCGCTGGAAGGCTTTTTCGGGCCGTCAAAGGCCCCGTATTCCCCTTCGAGCGCCAGCGCGGCGATCGTCTCCGGCTGCATTTCCTCGTAAGGGATGCCGCTCGGCGTGATGAGAAGCTTGTCCTCGAACCGCGCCGAAATGTTGCCGGAGGTGCCCTGATTGAGCCCCGAGGCGTTCATCTGACGGCACAGCGCGACGATCTTTTCCCGCAGCGCCCGCTCGGCTTTCTTCATGGCCTGCACCCTCCTTCTTGGCCGCTAGCACGAAGCGGCCTTGCGCGCCATTCGAGAGCGGAACGGAATGGATGCCAAGGTCAGGCCCACGGCTGTCCGGTTTAATTTCACGCCCATTGCAGGAGCATTTGGTTGGGGTCCTTGGACGGCTCTGGGGGTGGCTCGATCAGGCGGTCGATGCGCTTTTTGTGCATGAGGTTGGCGCGCACGAGCCTGGCGAAGGCGAGCGGGCTTTGAATGGCGTTCTGGGCGGCCTGGGCGAGGCGCAGGATGAGGAAGGCGATGAGCGCCACGGCGATCTGGATGCGCACGGCGTTCTCGCCGCGCCCGAGAAAATGCCTGATCTTGAGCGTCTGCTTGACCCACCGGAAGAACAGCTCGATGGCCCAGCGCCTTTTGTAG
>NZ_JHZK01000002.1 GCF_000688515.1 Afifella pfennigii DSM 17143
GATGATCTGGTCGAGCCGGGCGCGGAACAGGTCATCGGTGAGCTCGCGATTGGGCGCTCTCGGTCGCATCGTCACCTCTCGTGATCCTCTCAATCGAATCACGGAAAGGCGCCGCCGGGAATCCCCAAACCGCATGCGAAATCGCAAGGTTCCGCAGGCTCAAGCCACCGAATCCTGCAAAACCGAAACCTTGCGAGAGACCGAAATCCGTCGACTATCAGCCGCTTATGCGTTCTTCACAGTCAACTGCCGAAGGGCCGCTTTCCGCCTGTCCTGTCGCGCACGGCAGGCGCCGTCATCCACAAGTTACGCACAGGTCAGGCGAAAACCTTATGCGCGCAGCACCCCGCCGGTCGCCTTCGCCACGGCGGCGACGATGCGCTCCGACACGGCCTCGATTTCCGCTTCCGTCAGCGTCCTGTCCTCCGGCGTCATCGTCACCTCGATGGCGACCGACTTCTTGCCCTCGCCGATGACGGCGCCGCGGAAGACGTCGAAGACGCCGATTTGCGAGATGAGGTTCTTGTCCGCGCTCTGCGCTGCCCGCAGGATGCGCTCGGCCGCGACCTCCTCCTCCACCACGAAGGCGAAGTCGCGGCGCACCGGCTGGTAGTCGGAGATGGCGAGCGCCGGCCGCGAGGCGCGCTGCGCCTTCGGCACCGGAATGGCGTCGATATCGACCTCGAAGGCGACGAGCGGCCCCTTGACATCCATCTCATCGAGGATGCGCGGATGCATCTCGCCGAAGACGGCGAGCCGGTTCTTCGGCCCGAGCGCGATGGTGCCGACGCGGCCGGGATGATACCAGGCCGGCCCCTCCGCAAGCACCTGCGCCCTGCCGACGGGCGCGCCGAGCGCCTCCAGCACGGCGAGCGCGTCCGCCTTGACGTCGAAGACGTCGTAGGGGCGGGGCGCGGCGAGCGAGCTGCGCGGCCCGGTGGCGCCGTGGCGGATGCCGGAGGCATGAAGCCGCTCCTCCTCCGGCGCGTCGCCGAGATAGATCTGGCCGATCTCCGACAGCGCCTGGCTCTCCGCGCCGCGGTCGGCATTGCGTCCCGAAGCGGCGATGAGGCCGGGCAGCAGCGAGGGCCGCATGTCGGAGAGCTCGGTGGAGATCGGGTTGTCGAGCGTCAGCCTTTCCTCGCCGCCGCCGAACAGGCCGGCCTCCTCATGCGGCAGGAAGGACCAGGTGACCGCCTCGTTGAAGCCGCGCGCGGCGAGCGTCCTGGCGGCGCGGAAGCGCCGCCGCTGCTTGACGCTGAGCTTCGGGCTCGTCACCGCCTCAAGCCGCGGCAGGGTGACATGGTCGATCTTCTCCAGCCCCCAGATGCGCACGATCTCTTCCACGAGGTCGGCCTCGCCGGAAATGTCGGGTCGCCAGGAAGGCACCGAGACCGCCACTTCCCCGCCGGCGCCGGCGACGCCGAAACCGAGCGCCTCCAGAACCTCCACCTGGCTTTCTGGCGCGATGTCGACGCCGGCAAGGCTCTTCACCCGCGAAAGGCGCAAGGACAAGGTGGTGTTCTTCAAGGGCGGCGCGCCGGCGACGACCAGCTCGGAGGCCTCGCCGCCGCACAGTTCGAGAATGAGCCGCGTGCCGATCTCCGCCCCGGTCTCGGTGAAGGCCGGGTCGACGCCGCGCTCGAAGCGGTAGCGCGCGTCGGAGATGATGTTGAGCTTGCGGCCGGTGGAGGCGGTGCGCACCGCGTCGAAATAGGCAGCCTCCAGGAAGACTTCCGTCGTCTCCTCCGTGACGCCGCTCGCCTCCCCGCCCATGACGCCGCCGATCGATTCCGGGCCCGCCTCGTCGGCGATCACCGTCATCGCCTCGTCGAGTTCGTAGACGCGCCCGTCCAGCGCCTCGATCGTCTCGCCCCGGCGGGCGAGGCGGGCATGGATGTCGCCCTTCACCTTGGCGGCGTCGAAGACGTGCAGCGGCCGGCCATAGGCGTGGGTGATGTAATTGGTGATATCCACCAGCGCCGAGATCGGCCTGACGCCGATGGCCCGCAGCCGCTTCTGCATCCAGGCGGGGGAGGGGCCGTTGCTGACACCGCGGAAATAGCGGCCGACGAAGTGCGGGCAGGGGCGCTCCGCGCCGTCCTCAAAGCGCAGCGAGACGCCGATCGGGCTCTTGAAGGCGCCCTCCACCGGCGCCTCGGCGAGCGGCTTCAGCCGGCCCATCCCGGCGGCGGCGAGATCGCGGGCAATGCCGTAGACGCCGAGCGCGTCGGGCCGGTTCGGCGTCACCGCCACGTCGATGACCGGATCGTCGAGCCCCGCCCAGGCGGCGTAGCTCGTTCCCACCGGCGCATCCTCGGGCAGATCGATGATGCCCTCATGGTCGTCGGAGAGCATCATCTCGCGCTCCGAGACGAGCATGCCATGAGAGGCCTCGCCGCGAATGACGCCGGCCTTGAGGTCGATGCCGGTGCCGGGGACATGCACGCCCACCGGCGCGAAGACGCCGACCATGCCGGTGCGCGCATTGGGCGCCCCGCACACCACCTGCACCGCCTCGCCGGTGCCCGGATCGACCATGCAGACCCTGAGCCGGTCGGCGTTGGGATGCGCGCGCGCCTCCAGCACCTTGGCGATGACGAAGGGAGCGAGCTTTTCCGCCGGGTTGGCAAGGCCCTCAAGCTCCAGCCCGATCATCGTCAGCTTGTCGGCGATCTCCTCCGCCGAAGCGTCGGTTTCCAGATAGTCCTTGAGCCAGGAAAGGGTGAATTTCATCGCGTGACGCTCGAGAGTTGGGAAGCGGCCGGCGCGGCAGGGCGCCTGCCGGCATGATCAGTGGACGACGCCGGCATCGACCCGGACGGTGGCGCTTGTGCGCACGGTCCAGTCGCCGGCCTGGGTGACATTGCCGGCCTCAGGCTCCGGCGGTGCGGCGCCCTGGCAGGCGCCGAGCCCGGCCGCGAGCCCGATGGCGAGCCCGTTGGCGAGCCCGTTGGCGAGAAGGCGGCGCGTTGCCCCCATCAGCTCAGCCCTTCGGCGACGCTCGGCATGTCGAGCGCGGCAAAGCCGTAATGCCGCAGCCATCTGAGATCGGCCTCAAAGAAGGCTCTGAGATCCGGGATGCCGTATTTCAGCATGGCCAGGCGGTCGAGCCCCATGCCGAAGGCAAAGCCCTGGTATTTTTCCGGGTCGAGGCCGCCGGCCTTGATGACATAGGGATGCACCATGCCCGAGCCCAGAATCTCCAGCCAGTCGTCGCCCTGGCCGATCTTCAATTCCCCGCCGACCCATTGGCAGCCGATATCGACCTCCATGGAGGGTTCCGTGAAGGGAAAGTGCGAGGGACGGAAGCGCATCTTCAGTTCGTCCACCTCGAAGAAGGCCTTGCAGAAGGCTTCCAGCGTGCCCTTCAGATGGCCCATATGCGTGGTCTCGTCGATGACGAGCCCTTCGATCTGGTGGAACATCGGCGTATGGGTGCGGTCCGAATCGGAGCGGAAGGTGCGCCCCGGCGCGATGATGCGGATCGGCGGCTCCTGCGCCTCCATGGTGCGGATTTGCACCGGCGAGGTATGCGTGCGCAGCACCATGCGCGAGCCGTCCGCCTTCGGCTTCAGGTAGAAGGTGTCCATGTCCTGGCGCGAAGGGTGCTCGGGCGGAATGTTGAGGGCGCCGAAATTGTACCAGTCGGTCTCGATATGCGGCCCTTCGGCGACCGAAAAGCCCATATCGGCGAAGATGGCGATCACCTCCTGCCAGACCTGCGTCGTCGGATGGATGGTGCCGCGCTGCTCGGCGCGCGGCGGCAGGGTGACGTCGAGCCGCTCGCTCTTCAGCCGCGCCTCAAGCGCCTTCTCCTTCAGTTCGGCGCGGCGCGTCTCCAGCGCCTCGCCGATGCGCGCCTTAAGGCCGTTCAGCGCCGGGCCGGCCACCTGGCGCTCCTCCGGGCTCATCCGCCCGAGGCTCTTCAGCCTTTCTGAGACGACGCCCTTCTTGCCGAGCGAGGCGAGCCGCGCCTCCTCCAGCGCCGTCTCGTCCTCGGCCTTGTGGATGCGTTCGGTGATGTCGCGCTCCAGCGCGTCAAGGTCGGTCATCTGGTCCATTTTTCGCTCCGCGAGAGGAGGCTCTAGCCCATCTTTGCGGCCGGTGGAAAGGCCCGTGCGTGGCCGAGCGCGTCCGTGTCGCTGCAATGCGTTCTGAGCCAATCGCCAGGCGACGCTCCGCCAAGAAAAAGGGCGGCACCCCGGCCGCCCTCGTCGTTTCTTCTCGCGCTCGCGCCTCAGCGCACCGCCGCCTCGTATTCGTTCGGCGTCAGTTCCTTCAGATAGGCGAGCGCCTGCTTGGCCTGTCCGGCGAGCGCGGCGAAGGCCTCAGGCTCGTGCACGGCAAGGTCGGCGAGCACCTTGCGGTCGACCTCGATACCGGCCTTGGAAAGCCCGTCGATGAGGCGGCCATAGGTAAGCCCGTTCATTCGTGCGGCCGCGTTGATGCGCTGGATCCACAGGGCGCGGAAGGAGCGCTTGCGGTTGCGCCGGTCGCGATAGGCGTATTGGTTGGCCTTCTCAACGGCCTGCTTGGCGGCGCGGATGGTGTTCTTGCGCCGGCCGTAATAGCCCTTGGCCTGCTTGATGATCTTCTTGTGCCTGGCGTGCGCCGTCACGCCGCGTTTCACTCGTGCCATGTCGGTGCCTCCTCAGCGCTGGTAGGGCATGTATTTGCGCACGATGCGCGCATCCTGCTCCTCCAGCACCATGGTGCCGCGAGCGTTGCGGATGAACTTGTTGCTGCGCTTGATCATGCCGTGGCGCTTGCCGGCGGCCGCGACCTTGATCTTGCCCGTCGCGGTGAACTTGAAGCGCTTCTTGGCGCCCGATTTGGTTTTCATCTTGGGCATTTGGCTCTCCTTTCCATGACAAAGAGGCCCCGGCGGTGCGGAGCCCTTCTCGTCGGCTCTTGTCAGAGCGTTCTGGATCGCCACGGCATGCCCATTTCCGCCATGTTGTCACAGTGCGGAGAGCCGGGCGATCCGGCAGCGCGCTTATAGAAGCGCGCCTTGGTAAAGGCAAGACGTACCGCTGCCGCGCCCGCAACGACCGATGCGCGGAACGGAACCGTTCCCTTGCCGGCTTTTGTCTCTTTCTCGCTCCGGCGGCATCGCTCCGGCAGCGCCGCGTCGGAGCGGGGGTCGGGCCGCTTCCGGCCGAAGCGCCTCAGGCATCCGCCGCCTGGCGCTCGCCCTCCGGCTGCGCCTCTTCCGGCTCGGCTTCTTGCTGCTGCGCCTCTTGCTGCTGCGCCTCTTGCTGTTTGGCGCTCTTGGCGGCCGCTTTCTCGGCTTCCTTCTTCGCCTTTTCGATAGCGGCGAGCTTCTTGGAGTCCGGCGCCAGGATCATGATCATCTGGCGGCCTTCCATCTTCGGGTCGTGTTCGACCTTGGAGATGTCGCCGAGCTGGTCCCGGACCTTGTAGAGAACCTCCAGGCCGAGCTCCTGATGGGCCATCTCGCGGCCGCGGAAGCGCATGGTCATCTTGACCTTGTCGCCCTCTTCCAGGAAGCGGCGGGCATTGCGCATCTTCACGTCGTAGTCGTGCGTGTCGATGTTCGGCCGCATCTTCACTTCCTTGACGTCGACCGTCTTCTGCTTCTTCCGCGCCTCGGCAGCCTTCTTCTGGGACGTGTATTTATACCTGCCGTAGTCGAGGATCTTGCAGACGGGCGGCCGCTGGTTCGGCGAGATCTCGACGAGATCGAGCCCGGCATCCGCGGCGATGGCGCGTGCCTCTTCCGTGGAGATGACGCCGTGATTTTGGCCTTCGTGGTCGATCAGCTGAATCTCGGGCAGCCGGATCTCGTCGTTGACGCGGGGCCCCTCCTTGACCGGAGGTGGCGCACGATGGGGTCTGCGAATGGTCGGCTCTCCTTCTGTAGTTCACAACGACCTTGGATGATGTGCGGCGCGTCGCTGCGAGCCTGCACGATTAGAGTATAGCATTTCGGCACGACGACTGGAATGTCAACGTACCGAAAGAGCTCGTCAGCAGGAGCTCTGGCGAAAAACTAGCTCTCTGGTGTGCGGGAAAGAATCGCATCGTAGAGCTTGAGCGTTGCTTCGCTCATCGCCGCAAGAGAGAAAGACGCCGCATGCGCGCGCGCGCGCGCGGCAAGGGCCTCGCGCTCGCCCGGCGGCAGCGCCAGGGTCTGCTTCAGCGCTTCCGCGAGCGCGGCCGCATCGCCGGCGGCGACCCGCCAGCCCGTGCGCTGGGGCGCCGGCGTCTCCGGTGGGGCGAGCACGGTCTCGCGCGCCGGGCCGAGATCGCTGACGACCGTCGGCACGCCGAGCGCCTGCGCCTCCACGGCGAAGCGGCCGAAGGCTTCCGGCTCGGTGGAGGCGACGACGGCGACCGAGGCGAGCGCCAGCGCCGCCGGAACGTCCTCGCAATGGCCGGGCATGAGGACGCGGCCGGCAAGGCCGGCCCGCTCGATCTGCGCCGACAGGCGGGCCCGGTAATCGCTTCGCCCCTGCGCGTCGCCGGCCAGCACCAGCGTGAAATCCGTCTCCTTGGCGAGGCGCGCGGCCGCCTCGATGAGGATTTCCTGGCCCTTCCAGGAGGTGAGGCGCGCCACGTTGAGGACAATGCGCGCCCCCTCCGGCAACCCCCATCGCGCGCGCAGGGCCGCGCGCCTCGCCTCGCCGATGGCGCCGGCGTCGAAGCGCGACAGGTCGGTCCCCCGGTAGATGGTGGTGATGCGCCCTGCCGGGGTGCCGTGCCGGCGGGCGACGAGCTCGGCCGTGTAGCGCGAATTGGCGATGACGGCGTCGCCCCTGGCCATCACCGAATTGTAAAAGCCCTTCAGCGCCGATTTCTGTCCGTAGATACCGTGATAGGTGGTGAGGAAGGGCGTGCCGGTCATGCGGCAGGCGAGAAGCGCCGACCAGGCCGGGGCGCGGCTCCTGGCATGGACGAGATCGACGCCGCGCGCGCGCACGAGCCGGGCGAGCCGGCCGGCATTGGCCGCCATGACGGCCGGGTTCTTGGAGGCGAGCGGCATGGCGATGAGCTCGCCCCCGGCGGCCTCCAGCTCGGCCGCGAGCCGCCCGCCTTCGCTGGCCACGAGCGCCTTGTCGCCGCGCGCCGCCAGCGCCGCGGCGATGTCGATGGCGGTGCGCTCCGCCCCGCCCGTATCGAGGTTCGGGATCACCTGCAAAATCGTCTTGGGCAGGATGGGCTTGGGCATGACATGAGGCTTGACGTTGAAGGGCGGCTTGACGGTGGAGGGGCGAGGGCGCACCTCATGCGCCGGAACGAGCGGACGAGACATAGATGGATGGGCGTGCAGTTGCAAAAGATCACTGTCGGTAGCGGCGCGGATGCACGGCAAATCGCCGTCCTGGCGCGGCAGGGGCGCGCGCCGGGCGTTTTCTGGCTTGGCGGCTTCAAATCGGACATGCAAGGCTCCAAGGCCGAGGCGCTCGATGCCTTCGCCGCCGCGACCGGGCATGCCGCCACCCGCTTCGACTATTCCGGCCATGGCCGCTCCGGCGGGGATTTTCTCGATGGCACCATCTCGCGCTGGCTGGAGGAGGCGCTCGCCGTCTTCGATGCCTTCGCGCAAGGCCCGCAGATCCTCGTCGGCTCCTCCATGGGCGGCTGGCTGGCGCTGCTCCTGGCCAAGGCGCTCCGCGAACGGGGCGAGGCGGGGCGTCTTGCCGGCCTTATCCTCATCGCCCCGGCCGTCGACATGACCAAGGCGCTGATGAGCGACCACTTCGGCGATGCCGAATGGGCCGAGATGGAAAGGACGGGCCGCGTTACCCAGCCCTCCGACTATTCCGAGGAGCCCTATGTGCTGACGAAGGCGCTGATTGAGGATGGAGCCAAGCACCTCTTCGGCGAGGCGCCGATCGAGACCGGCTGCAAGGTGCATATCATTCAGGGCATGGAGGATACCGACGTGCCCTATAGCCATGCGGAGAAGCTCGCCGACCGGCTCTGCTTCGACGACGTGGTCTTGACCTTGGTGCGCGACGGCGACCATCGCCTGTCCCGGCCTCAGGATCTTGAGCGGCTATGCGCCGCGCTCGCCAAGATGGCGGGCGGGCAGGACGCGGCGGGCACGCCCGAGCCGCCGGAAACCGCCGCGTGAGGGAACCCTCGCTCGCCCCTCGGGCGTTGGACATTTTAGAGGATTCGTGCGAACGAGAGCGGCATGGCGACAGAGGTGAAAATCTGCGGCCTCTCAAGGCGCGAGGACATCGACGCCTGCCTTGCGGCGGGCGCCGATCTTGTCGGTTTCGTATTCTTCGACAAGAGCCCGCGCGCCCTCGCCCTTGACGTGGCGGCGGCCCTTGCGGCGCCCGTTCGAGGCCGGCTCGGCGTCGTGGCGCTGACGGTGAACGCGACCGACGATGTCGTCGCGGCGATCGCCGCCGATCTCGCCCCCGATTTCCTCCAGCTTCACGGCTCCGAAAGCCCCGAACGCGTTGCCGAGATCGCCGCCAAGTTCGGCCTGCGCACCATCAAGGCGCTGCCCGTCGGCGGCGCGGAGGATTTGCGCGCGGCCGCTTCCTACGCCAAGGTCGCCGACCGTCTTCTCCTCGATGCGCGCCCGCCGAGGCAGGCCACCCGTCCGGGCGGCAACGGCGAGCCCTTCGACTGGGAGCTTCTGGCCGGTTTCGAGCCTGGCCTGCCCTGGTTCCTCTCCGGCGGCCTGTCGCCGGATAATGTCGGCGAGGCGCTCCGCCGCACCGGGGCGCCGGGGCTCGACGTCTCCTCCGGCGTGGAATCGGCGCCCGGCGTGAAGGATGCGGGAAGGATCGCCGCCTTTCTGGCCGCCGCGCGCGCCGCCGATAAGACGCTCGGCCGCAAGGCGGGCGAGCCTGGCGACAGCGCCGCGCCGGACCCCGGCCCGGCACCGCGCGGCTTCGCTGCCGCGTAAGAACGACACGTTGGAAAGGCACGCTGCCATGGCCGAATCCGGTCTGAAGCCCAATACCTACCGCGGCGGTCCCGACGAGACCGGCCATTTCGGCATGTTCGGCGGCCGCTTCGTCGCCGAGACCTTGATGCCGAACATCCTGGAGCTGGAAGCGGCCTATGACGCGGCGAAGGAAGATCCTGAATTCCATGCCGAGCTGGCCGCCCTCGCCAAGCATTATGCCGGCCGGCCGAGCCCGCTCTATTATGCCGAGCGCCTGACGGAGCATTTGCGCCAGGGCGCGCCCGCCGGCCGCGGCGCCAAGGTCTATTTCAAGCGCGACGAGCTCAACCACACCGGCTCGCACAAGATCAACAACTGCCTCGGCCAGATCCTGCTCGCCCTGAAGATGGGCAAGACGCGCATCATCGCGGAGACCGGCGCCGGCCAGCACGGCGTCGCCGCGGCCACGGTGGCGGCGCGCTTCGGCCTTCCTTGCATCATCTATATGGGCAAGACCGATACAGAGCGGCAGAAGCCCAACGTCTTCCGCATGCGCCTCCTCGGCGCCGAGGTGAAGCCGGTCACCGCCGGCGCCGGCACCTTGAAGGACGCCATGAACGAGGCGCTGCGCGACTGGGTGACCAATGTGGAGGACACCTATTACATCATCGGCACCGCTGCCGGCCCGCATCCCTATCCCGAGCTCGTGCGCGATTTTCAGTCGGTGATCGGCCGCGAGGCGAAGGAGCAGATGAAGGAGATGGAGGGCCGTCTGCCGGACGCCCTCGTCGCCTGCCTCGGCGGCGGCTCCAACGCCATCGGCCTCTTCCATCCCTTCCTCGACGAGGAGGAGGTGAAGATCTACGGCGTGGAGGCCGGCGGCCACGGCCTGGAGGTGCAGAACGGCCACGCCGCCTCGCTCAATGGCGGCCGGCCCGGCGTGCTGCACGGCAACCGCACCTATCTCCTGCAGGACGATGACGGCCAGATCCTGGAAGGCCATTCCATCTCCGCCGGCCTCGATTATCCCGGCATCGGGCCGGAGCACGCCTTCTTGAAGGATAGCGGCCGCGTCACCTATGTCTCGGCCACCGACCGGGAGGCGCTCGACGCCTTCCAGCTCTGCACGCGCCTGGAAGGCATCATCCCGGCGCTGGAGCCGGCCCATGCGCTGGCGCATGTCATCAAGCTGGCGCCTGAGATGCGGCGCGACGAGATCATCGTCATGAATATGTGCGGGCGCGGGGATAAGGACATCTTCGCCGTGGCCGAGCATCTCGGCATGGACATCTAGGAGGAGTGGGGGGAATGACGTTTTTCGAGATCTATCGTTCGGTGAACAATCGCCATCATTACGTCGCCGTGCATTCCGGCGACGACCGCCCGAACGCGGAGGGCGTGCGCTCTAGCGAGAACCTCGTCTACATGATGACCGTCCCCGACGACGAACAGCCGCGCATCGCCTTCGACGCGGAGATGGCGCGCGAGCGCATCGAGCGCGACGGCTTCTACGCCTTTTCCGTCACCATCGAGGTGCGTGAGCATGTCGCCTGAGGCCGCCTCCGGTCGCATCGCCCGTCGCTTTTCCGCCGTCCGCCAGGAGCTGAGGCCCGCCCTCGTCACCTTCTTCACGGCCGGCGATCCGGACCTTGCGACGAGCGAGAAGATCCTCGCCGCCCTGCCGGAAGCGGGCGCCGACATCATCGAGCTCGGCATGCCCTTCTCCGACCCGATGGCCGACGGGCCGGCGATCCAGGCGGCGGGTCTGAGGGCGCTTGAGGCCGGACAGACGCTGAAGAAGACGCTCGCCATGGTGCGCCGCTTCCGTGAGCGCGACGACGACACGCCCATCGTCTTGATGGGCTATTACAACCCGATCTACCAATACGGCCCGGAAGCCTTCGTGCGCGACGCCAGGGAAGCCGGCGTCGACGGCCTCATCGTCGTCGATCTGCCGCCGGAGGAGGACGAGGAGCTTTGCCTTCCGGCCCTGCGCGGCGGGCTCAACTTCATCCGCCTGGCCACCCCGACGACTGACGACAAACGCCTGCCGGCGGTGCTGCAGAACACCTCCGGCTTCGTCTATTACGTCTCCATCACCGGCATCACCGGCTCCGCGGCGCCCAACACCACCCTGGTGGCCGAGGCGGTGGAGCGCATCAAGGCCCATACCGATCTGCCGGTTGCCGTCGGCTTCGGGGTCAGGACGCGCGAGCAGGCGGCCGCCATCGGCCGCACCGCCGACGGGGTCGTCGTCGGCTCCGCCCTCGTCTCCGCGATCGCGGCAAGCCTTGATGATGCCGGCAAGGCAACCGACATGACGGTTGCGGCCGTGACGTCGCTCGTCGCCGAGCTGGCGGAGGGCGTGCGCCTGTCGCGGCAGATGGCCGCCGAGTAGCGGCGGCCCGATAGGAGAAACTTGGCTTGAACTGGATTTCCAACGTCGTTCGCCCGAAAATCCGTGGCCTGTGGACCAAGCGCGAGACCCCTGAGAACCTCTGGGTGAAGTGCCCGGAGACCGGCTCCATGGTCTTCTACAAGGATCTTGAGGCGAACCAGTACGTCTTCCCCGGCTCCGGCTATCATCAGCGCATCGATGCCAGGACCCGGCTGCGTCTCTTCCTCGATTACGGCCAGTGGACCGAGATCGACTTTCCCGACCCCGTCGTCGATCCGTTGCGCTTTCGCGATCAGCGCCGCTACACCGACCGGCTGAAGGGCGCCAAGGCCAAGACCGGCATGAAGGACGCCATCCTCGTCGCCGAGGGCAAGGTGGAGGGCGTCGACGTCATCGTCGCGGTGCAGGATTTCGAGTTCATGGGCGGCTCGCTCGGCATGGCGGCGGCCGAGGCGCTGATTGCCGGCGCCGAGGCGGCGTTCGAGCGCGGCTGTCCGTTCATACTCGTCACCGCCTCGGGCGGGGCGCGCATGCAGGAGGGCATTCTCTCCCTGATGCAGCTCCCACGCACGACGGTGGCCGTCGACCGGCTGAAGGAGGCGGGCCTTCCCTATATCGTCGTTCTCACCAATCCGACGACGGGTGGCGTCACCGCTTCCTACGGCATGCTCGGCGACATCCACATTGCCGAGCCGGGCGCGCTTATCGGCTTTGCCGGCCCGCGCGTTATCGAGCAGACCATCCGCGAGAAGCTGCCGGAGGGCTTCCAGCGCTCCGAATATCTGATGGAGCACGGCATGATCGATATGGTCGTGCCGCGCCAGGAGTTGCGCTCGGTCGTCGCCCGGCTGTGCCGCCTGCTGATGAAGCTGCCGGAGCCGCCTATGCCCGCCAGGGAGGAAGAGGTCATCTTGGAGGAAGAGGCGGGCGAGCCGATCGCCGCCGAGCCCTCGGCAAAGAGCGAGGCAAGGCCGGCCGAGGCTGGTCAGGCATCGTCCTGATCGCCGCGCCCGTTTGATGCCCCCGCTGGACGACCTGCTTGAGGCGCTGCTGGCGCTTCATCCCAAGCGCATCGACCTCTCGCTCGGCCGCGTGGAGCGGCTTCTTTCCGCCCTCGGCGATCCGCACGAGCGTCTGCCGCCGGTCATCCACGTCGCCGGCACCAACGGCAAGGGTTCCGTCATCGCCTTCCTGCGCGCCATGTTGGAGGCGGCCGGCAAGACCGCGCATGTCTACACCTCGCCGCATCTGGTGCGCTTCAACGAGCGCATCCGCCTCGGCGCGGCGGGCGGCGGCCGGCTGGTGGAGACGAAGCCGCTGATCGCCGCCATCGAGGAGGCGCTGGAGGCCAACGAGGGCCAGTCGATCACCTTCTTTGAGATCACCACGGCGGTCGCCTTCCAGCTGTTTGCCAAGCATCCCGCCGATTACGCGCTGATCGAGGTCGGCCTTGGCGGGCGCTTCGATGCCACCAACGTCATCGAGCATCCGCTCGCCGCCGTCATCACCACCATCGGCCACGACCACGCCGAGTTCCTGGGCAACGACCTTGCCGGCATCGCCACGGAGAAGGCCGGCATCATGAAGCCGGGCGCTCCGGCCATCGTCGGCCCGCAGGACGAGCACGCCATGGCCATGCTCGCCGTGGAGGCGGAGGCCGCGCATGCGCCGCTGTTTCGCCACAACATCGAATGGGGCGTGCACGAGGAAAGCGGCCGTCTCGTCTATCAGGACGAACGCGGCCTCATCGACCTGCCCCTGCCGCGCCTTGCCGGCCAGCACCAGATTGAAAACGCTGGAACCGCGGTCGCCGTCTTGCGCGCGCTCGGCCTTGATATCGGCCAGGAGGCGATGGCGCGGGGGCTGAAGGAGGCGAACTGGCCGGCGCGGCTGCAACGGCTTGCGGCCGGCCCGCTGGTGGAGGCGGCGCCGCAGGGCGCCGAGCTCTGGCTCGACGGCGGCCACAACGCCTCCGCGGGTCTTGCCGTCGCCTCGCAGATGGCGGCGCTTTCGGAGCGCGTGCCCAAGCCGCTTTTCCTTATCGCCGGCATGTTGACGACGAAGGACCCGGTGGCCTTTTTCACGCCCTTCGACAGCCTCGCCCAGCATGTCATCACGGTGCCCGTCACCAGCTCCGATTCCGGCTTCGGGCCCAAGGCGCTCGCCGAGACGGCGAAGGAGGCGGGGCTGCCGGCGCGGCCGGCCGAGAGCCTGCGCGAAGCGCTCCTCGCCATCGGCGAGATCGCCGACGAGCCGCCGCGCATCCTCATCTGCGGCTCGCTCTATCTCGCCGGCGAGGTGTTGAAAGAAAACGGCCCCCTGCCGCAATAGGCAGGAGGCCGTCTTCACGTAGGACCTTCAAAGAGAAACGAAGCTGGCGCTCAGGCGGCGCCCTGGATCCAGCGCTGCAGATCGCTCTTGGCGCTGGCGCCGACCTTCATGTCGACCGGCTCGCCGCCCTTGAACATGATGAGCGTCGGAATGGAGCGCACGCCGTATTTGATGGCGGTCTTCTGGTTCTCGTCGACATTGAGCTTGGTGATTTTCACCTTGCCGTTCATCTCCTTGGCGATCTCGTCCAGATGCGGGGCGATCATCTTGCAGGGCCCGCACCATTCGGCCCAGAAATCGACGACGACGGGCGTGTCGGACTTCAGGACATCGGCCTCGAAATTGCTGTCGGTGGTTTGCTCGGTGGCCATGGTTCGTAAATCTCCTGATGGGTTGCACCGAAGGTAGGAACGGCTCCGCTGGCGGTCAAGCAGGGCCGGGCGCGGTGATGGCGAGCGGGGCGAGCGCCGCGCCAAGTTGCTCCGCAGCTATCTCCAGCACCGCCGGCCCCGCCGTGTAGACCAGAAAGGCGCGCAGCGTTCTTCCCGGATAGATGCGGGCGAGAAGCTTGCCGTAAAGCGCTATCTGGCGCAGCGCCATCTCGTCGGCCTCCTCGGGCCCGGCCGGCGCCGCGCCGGTCTTGTAATCGGCCAGAAACACCGTCTTCTCGTTGACGGCGAGCCGGTCGATGCGCCCGGAGAGGGCAAAGGCGCCGCTCTTCGTCTCCACCTGTCCCACAAGCGGCACCTCGGCCCGGCTGCCTGGCGCAAAGAGCGGGGCAAGCTCAGGCTCGGCGAGGACGGCGAACGCCTCCTCCAGCGCCGCTTGCCGCGCCGCCTCGCCCGCTTCCGGCCAGAAACGGGCAAGCAGGTTCGCCGCCTTCTCGGCGCGTTCCGCCTGCGGCCAATCCGGCAGGAATTGCAGGAGCCTGTGCAGCGCCCGTCCGCGCCCGGCCGCGAGCCGCGCCCGCTCCGAAGCGGCGGCGAGCGGCAGGGCGAGCCCTGTCGGCGGGTCCTCCTCGGCGAGGGCGCGCGAGGGGCGCAGCGGCTGCGGCGGCAGGCGCGGCGGGCTGGCGGGCTTCACCGCCCATTCCGGCAGCGCGACGGGCGGCTCTTCTTGCCGCGCTGTGTCCTCTTTCTCTTCCGCCGCCTCCGCCGGCGCAGGCGGAACGCGGCCGCGCCAGATGAAGGTTTCCTTGAGCTCGCCGGCTTCGTCGCGTTCGGCCCCTTCGCTTCCTTCCGGGGCGAGCGCGTTGCAGATCGTCTCGTACCAGGCGTTCGCCGGCGTCCTCTCGCCGCGAATGCCGCAGACGAAAAGGAGGTCCTTGGCGCGCGTCATCGCCACGTAGAGGAGGCGGAAATATTCCTCCTCCTGGCGCTTCTTCTCCGCCTCGTCATGGGCGCGCTGGGCCGGCGCGGCATCGTCCTTGCCCTGACGGAAAAGAAAGGCCGGCGCCTCGCCCCCGCCGACGGGCACCAGCCGGTCGCGGTGCTGATGGACGCTGATCTGCCCGCCGGTATCGGCGAGGAAGACGATATCGGCCTCAAGCCCCTTGGCGCCGTGCACCGTCATCACCCGTATCGCCGCCGCGCTCTCCGACAGCTCGCGCTTGACGTCGCCGGCGCCGGCGCGGATCGTCGCCGCGAGCGCCTGCAGGCCGGGAACCGTCGCCTCTTCCAGCCTCAGCGCCGTCGTCAGGAAGAGGTCGAGGACATCGTCGGCCTCCGAACCCATGCGGGCGCGGAAGGCCTGGCGCCCCCCGTCGGTCTCCATGAGGCGGGTGAAGAAGGCGAAGGGCGTCACCTGATCGGCGAGCGCCATCAGCCGAAGAAGGCGCCGATGCGCCGCCTGGTGGCGCGGCTCGGCGCTTTCGCCAAGTCGCTGCATCAGGCTCGCCCTGCTGCGGCGTTCCTCGCCATCGATGAGGAGCGCCATCAGATCCTCGTCGTCGAAGGCAAAGAGCGGCGATTTGAGAAGCGCCGCCAGTTGCAGATCGTCCTCAGGCAGGAGCATGACGTCGGCGAGCGCCAGGAGATCCTGGACGATGATGTGCTCGGCCAGGGCGATGCGGTCGGCGCCGGCCGTCGGCAGGCCCCGCGCCTTCAGCGCCCGCACCATGGCGCGGGCGAAGCTGCCGCGCTTGCGCGTCAGCACCATGATGCCGCCCGCCCGCACCGGCGCGCCGGAGGGCAGCCTGCGCTTCTTCAAAAGGCGCGCGATCTCCTCCGCGATCGTCTCCGCAAGCCGGTTCTCGCTTTCCGCCGGCGCGTCGTAGGGCTGCCACCAATTCTCCGGCGCCTCGCGCTTCGGCCGCAGGATGCGCGGCAGGATATGAACCTCCCCCGGTGCCTTCTCCCGGAACGCCTGATGCGCCTCGTAAGTCAGTCGGGTGACCGAGGCGGCGAGATCCCCGTCGAAGACGGCATCCACGGCGTCGAGAACGGCTTGCACGGAGCGGAAGGAGACGCGAAGGCTGACGCCGCGAAAGACGAGCCCGGCCTCGTTCGCCCGCCGGGCGAATGCGTCGCGATAGGTGGAAAACAGCGTCGGATCGGCGCCCTGGAAGCCGTAGATCGACTGCTTGTCGTCGCCGACGGCGAAGAGGGTGCGCGTGCCGCGCTCCGCGCCCTTGCCGGCGAAGAACTCCGCCGCCAGGTGCTCCACGATCTTCCAGGCCTCCGGCGCGGTGTCCTGCGCCTCGTCGAGGAGGATGTGGTCGATGCCGGCATCGAGCTTGTACTGCACCCAGGCCGCGACCTCCTCCTTCTCCAGGAGGTTCTTCGTGCGCTCGATGAGATCGTCGAAATCGAGAAAGCCGCGTGCCTGCTTCAGCCCGCGGTAGCGCGAAAGGATCGCCTCGCCGACGGTAAGCAGAGCCGCGCTCGCCTCCGCGGTGCGCGCCAGCGACAGCCGCTCACGCAGGCGAAGAAGGCGCGCCGCCTCCGCCCCGAAGCGCTCGTCGAGCCGCGGTTCGGCCTTGCGCAGCTCCTTGCCGAAGCGGCGGCTTTCGCTGCGCTCGCCCCAGCTTCCGTCCTTTTTCTGGTTGAGGAAGAAGCCGAGCCGCAGCGCCGCCTCCCCCTCGCCGTCGATCTCGCCGATGAGCGCCGTGAGGGCTTGCAGGGCGCCGGCATCGATGCTGTTCGCCGCCTCTCCGAGTCGGAAGATGGCCTGGCAGACGGCCCGGCAGGCGGCCTCGTCCCAGTCGTCGCTGCGGCAGATTTCGGCCGCGATCGCTTCTTCGCTTTCCTGCGGCCCGAGCCCCAATTCCCGCCTCAGATCGGCGATGGCGTCCTCCACGCCGCCGGGCCTCGTCGCGCCTGCCGGCCTTGCCCGTTGCATCCAGCGGCGGATGGCCTCCCGCCTGTCGATGACGGCCTTCAGCGCCGCCTCGATCTCCTGATCGTTCTTCAGCCTCGCCAGCCTCGTCAGCGCCGCGCCGAGCCCGTCCGCGTCCTTGCCCGCGGCGGCAAGCACCGCCTCGCGCGCCTCGGCGATGAGGGCCGCCGCCCCCGTCTCGTCCAGTACCTCGAAATGCCCCGCCACATTCGCCTCGAAGGGGAATTGGTGCAGGATGCGCTCGCAGAAGGCATGGATGGTCTGGATGTTGAGCCCGCCCGGCGTCTCCAGCGCCCGGGCAAAGAGCCGCCTTGCCCGCGCCATACTGGCGCTATCGGGCCGCGTTCCCTGGCTTGAGGCGATGGCCTGCGCAAGCTCCGCCTCCCCCAGCACCGCCCATTGGCCGAGCGTCTTGAAGACGCGGCCGGCCATCTCCGCCGCCGCCGCCTTGGTGTAGGTGAGGCATAAGATGGCGCCGGGATCCGCGCCGGCGAGCAGGAGCCGCACCACGCGCTGGGTCAGCACATGCGTCTTGCCGGAGCCGGCATTGGCGGCCACGAAGGCGGAGACGGAAGGCTCCGACGCCTGCCATTGCAGCCGCGCCGTCGGGCTGGCGGAAGGCTGGGCGGCGCTCATGCCTCGCCCTCGCCGAGCGAGAATTCGGCAAGCCGCGCCAGATGGTCGTATTCCCCGGCGAAGGCGGTGGGGCGCGGCACGCGGCTGGAGGGGTAGGGGCTTTCCGGCTTGGCGAAATGCGCCACCAGCTCGGCAAGGTTCCTTTCCGTCTGCGCCAGGCATTCTTCAAGGCGCATCGGCGGCTTGCCGTCGCGGCTCGCTTTTTCCCGCACGCCGCGCGAAAACGTCTGGCCACCTTCGCCGTGGCCTGAGAGCCGGTAATAGAGGAGCGCTTCGGCCTCGCCCGCCGGCACGTCCTTGAAGGCGCCGCGCCGCGCCATCAGCGCCTCCAGCGGTAGCTGCGGGGCGAGCGTCAGGACTTCCTCCGCGCCGGGCGGCGGGCCGGTCTTGTAGTCGATGATGGTGAGCCGCCCGTCCGCGCCCCGGTCGATGCGGTCGGCGCGCCCGGTCAGGCGGAAATGCTCGCTCACCTGCCAGTCGCCCCTGGCTTCCACATGCCGTTGGAGGATGCCCTCGCGCCCGGCCTCCTGGCGCACGAACCAGGTTGCGATGCGCTGAAAGCGCGGCCACCACAGCGCCGCCACCTCCGGCCAGTCGGCATAGGCGGCAAAGGCCTCGCGGCCGAGCTCCGTCAGCCGGGAAAGCGCCGCCTCGTCGAAGGGGCCGGCAGGTCGCTCGGCGACGAAGCGCTCCAAAATGTCGTGGACGAGCGTGCCGCGTTCGGCCGCCCCGGCGGGCGCGGCGATTTCCTCCAGCGCGGCGAGGCCGAGGATGCGCTCCGCGTAGATGGCGTAAGGGTCGCGGATGAGCCGCTCGATGCGCGTCACGGAGAGTTTCTTCGGGCGCGCCTTGAGCGGCGGGCGCGGCTGCGGCGGCGCAAGGGTGATCGTCGCCGGCGGGATGTCGAGCGCGCGCGCCAGGCGAAGGAGTTCGGTGCCGCGCCCGCGCATGGCCTCCGTTCCGGCCTCTCCCGCGCGGGCCATGAGCCGCTGCAGCCAGCGCGAGGCGACCATCGGCTCGCCCTCCTGGCGCAGCGCGCGGGTGAGCACGACCTCGCCATGGCCGAGCGACTGGACGAAATCGTGCGCCGACAGGCCGAGCCGCCGCTCCGGCGGGTCGAGGCCGATGGCCCCCGCCATCAGCCGCGACAGGAACGGGTCGGTGCGCGCGGGCCGCGGCCAGACGCCCTCGTTGAGCCCGCCGAGGACGGCGAGGTCGACGCTCTGCAGCCGCGCCTCCAGCGTCCCCCAGATGAAGACGCGCGGATCGTTGCCGCCGCGCCGCCGCACCTTCGCCTCGGCGATGAGAGCCTCAAGGAGCGCCGGATACTCGCCCGCGCCGAGGGCGGGGCCGTCGTCCGCCGCCGCCTCCAGCGCCTCCAGCCTGGCGGCGAGCGCCTCGCCGGCCTCCTCGGCGAAAAGCCCGCCGGTGCCGCCCGAACCGTCGTCCGCGCAGGCGGCGAGCGCCGCGACATGGGCGGCAAGGAACTCCGCGAAGGGCGCCTTGCCGGCGGCAAGCGAGGCGAGCGGCGAAAGCGCCGCGCAAAGCCGCGCCAAGAGCGCCTCGGCCGCGCAGAAATCGTCCTCGCCGAGCCCGGCCGAAGCCGCCCGGCGATCCTCGCCCGCCTGCCATTCGGCGTGTCGGCGCTTCAGCGCCTTCTCCATCGCCGGCAGACCGGCGGCCAGCACCGGGCCGCGCAGGACGGCCCGTTCCAGCGCCCTTGCCGCATGCCGTACCCGCCCTTCCGGCCAGCCGAAGCGGGCGAGCGGATGCTTCAGCAGCGACAGGAGCGGGATGGCTCTGGCGCCCTTCAGCGCCACTTCGGCGACGAGCCTGGCGAAGAGGCCGGGTGACGTCAGCGTCAGCGCCGTGCCGCCGGAATCGTCGACGCGCACCTGCCAGCGCTCCAGGATCGCCGAGACGCGCCGCGCCAACGCCCGGTCCGGGGTGATGAGGGCGGCGAGCTTTTTCTCCTCCAGCGCCCGGCGCAGGGCGAGCGCCGCCGCCAGCGCCTCCTCGCGCTCGTCGCTCGCCTCCAGGAGCGCAAGGCCCTCAAGGCCGTTCGCCTCCGCCGGGGCCGGCAGGGCGGCCCATCGGTCCGTGGTGGCGGCCGGGCGCAGCGCGTCGGAGACAAAGCGCATGCGCGCTGAAAGTCCCGAAGGCGCCTCGGCGAGCGGCGTCACCGCCTCGCGCGCGCAGCCGAGGTCGGCGAGGAGCTTCTTCAGCCCGAACTGGGGATGGCCGGCATCGGCGGGCTCGCGCCTTGCATCGCCGATCGCCTCCCAACTCTCCCGGTCGAGATCAAGGTCGAGGCCGGGCAGGACGACGGCGCCGTTCGCCAGCCGCGCGATGGCGCCAAGGAGAGCCGCCGTCTCCGGCACCGAGCCGGTGGAGCCGGCGGCGATCACCGGCCCGGCGGAGCCTTCCGCGGCAAGCCGCGCCGCCTCTTGGCGCAGCGCCGCCTTGCGATGCGCGCCCGGATCGGCAAGGCCGCGCTCGGCAAGGAAGGCCGGCCAGCTCTCCGAGACGATGGCGAGGAAGCGCTGCGTCACCTGCCAGTACTGCGCCAGCTCTTGCGGCGGCACGGCGTCAAGGGCGCGCCAGCGCTCGCGATCGAGCCCCACCTCGTCGAGGAGGTCGGCGAGCGCGGCGGCAAGCCGCGCCGCATCGGCGGCGGAGGCCGGCACCAGGGCGGGCTCCCCGCCGAGCCCTGCCGCTTGCCGCGCCATGGCGCCGGACCAGGCAAGCACCAGCCGCGTCAGGACGAGCTGGCGGATAAGCGGGGAGACCGGCGGCGCGGCCGAGGCGTGCTCGTCCGCTGCGAAGATCTCGGCGACGGGCTCGTCCTCGTCGAGATCGCCGAGGGTGCGGATGCGCGGCAGGATGAGGCCTTCCGGACGCGCCCTCAGGAAGCTCTCGCGGATGGCGCGCGCGGCGCGGCGCGTCGGCAGGTAGAGGGTGAGATCGGCGAGCTGCAGCGGCTCCTCCAGCCGCGCTGCGGGAATGATGCGGCCGGAAAGGATCGCCTCCACCAGGGCGTCGAGGAAGGGAGCGCCCGCCGGCAGGCTGAAGATATGGGCGGCAGTTCTCTCGCGTTCGGCCATCGCCTCGGCCATGGCCTCAGGCGGCGCTTTCCAGGATGGCCGCCTCGGCGGCCCGGATCGCCTCCGGGCTTTCCACGTTAATCCACAGCCCGTCGAGGCGTACGCCGAAAAGGCGGCCCTTCTCCAGCGCCCGATCGAAGAGAAGGTTGAGCGAGAAGGCCCCTTCCGGCGGGTCGTCGAAGAGCCGCGGCGAGACAATGGCCGCGCCGGCATAGGCGAAGGGCGCCACCGTGCGCTCGGCGCGCCGGGTCAGCCTTCCATCCTTGCCGAGCTCGAAATCGCCGGCGCCGGTATAGCCGGCCGAGGCGACGGTGGAGGCGAGCAGCAACAGCCCGTCCATCTCCGTCTCGTCCCAGCCCTCGATCAGCCAGCGCAGATTGGGGCGCACGCCTTCCAGCCAGAAGGAATCGGAGTTGCGGATGAGGAAGGGACCCTCGCCGAGAAGCGGCATCGCCTTGATGCAGGCCCCTCCGGTATCGAGCAGCCTTGCCCGCTCGTCGGAGATGACGACCTGCGGGCGCTTGCGCCGCGCCAGATGCGCTTCCACGAGGTCGGCGAGATAATGGACGTTGACGACAGCCTGGCCGATGCCGGCTTGCGCCAGCCCGTCGAGGCAATAATCGATCAGCGCCTTGCCGGCGACCTCGATGAGGGGCTTCGGCGTCGTGGTGGTCAGCGGGCGCATGCGCCGGCCGAAGCCGGCCGCAAGCACCATGGCGCTGGACGGAGAGGTCAACGGCAGAACTCCAGCACGATCAAAGGAGGTTCTGATAGCACCGGCGGAGCGGCGACAGAACCGGCTTGTTGAGGTCGCGCCTCAGCCGGGCGCGAAGCCGCGGCATATGGGCTCGGTAGGTTGGCATGCCCGCGCGCGCCAGGCGGGCGAAGGCGCCCAGCACCTTGCTGGCGCGCTGCGCGGCGAGGATCGCATAGGCCCGCCGCAAGGCCTCTTCGTCGAAGCCCGGTTCGGCCTTTTGCCGCGCCGCGACATAGCGGCGTAGCAGCGCCTCTTCCTCAGCCTCGGCGATATCGGCGCGCGCATCCTGGGCGAGCGAGGCAAGGTCGTAGGCCGGATGGCCGATGAGCGCGTCCTGGAAGTCGATGACGCCGACGCGGTCGGTTCCCGCCGCCCCTTCCAGCCAGATGATGTTGGGCGAATGGAAGTCGCGCAGGACGATGACCCGCTCGCCGCCCTGAAGCGGGCCGAGCAGCTCGCGCCAGGTGGCGAGGAAATCCTCGCGCTGCGCGGCCGAGAACGGCCTTTTTGCCTCCTGCGCGGCGAAATGGTCGGCAAACAGGCTCGTCTCGATGAGCAGCGCCTGCGTGTCGTAGGCGGACAGGGCGGCGCGCGCCGCCGCATCTTTGGGGTGCGGTCGGTGCAGCTTGAGAAGGAGGTCGACGGCCGCCTCGTAGCGCGCCAGGATCGGCCGGTTATCCGGCGTCAGGATCGGCTCGGCGCCGAAATCCTCCACCAGGAGGAGCCCGGCGGCGAGATCCTGGGCGTAGACTTCCGGCACGCGCGCGCCCTTGGCGGCGAGCAGCTCTCTGACGGTGAGGAAGGCGGAAAGGTCGAGCGCGCGATGCGCCACCGCGTCATAGCTCTTGCCGTGCCAGACGGGCGGCCCCTGCTGCCGGGCCGGGGCGTTCATCAGCACGGCATCTGCGCCGCCGCGCACCCGTTCGTAGCTGCGCCCGGAAGCGTCGCCGAGAATGGGCATACGATGCGACCTCGCCCGCCGGCTCTTATCCAGAAACCGGCGGATGAGAAAGCTGCGCGCGAGCCTTTCCGGCCAGTCGCCGCCGCCGCAAATGCTCGCCGAGCGGCCGCAGCCATCCACCTCCAGGCGGATGGTCAGCGCCTCCTCGGCGTCGAGCTCACCCCGTTCGGGCCATTCGGCGAGAAGCAGCGTTTGCGGCGACAGGTCGAGAAGGCCGACCTCCTCCGCTTCGGCCGGATCGGCGAGCCGGTAAAGGTCGGCATGCGTTACGGCAAAGCGCGGCATGGCGTAGTCGATGCGCATCGCGAAGCTCGGGCTCGGCACTTCCAGCTGCGCATCGCCGGCGAGCGCTCGCAGGAAGGCGCGGGCGAAGCTGGTCTTGCCGGCGCCGAGCCCGCCTTCAAGCAGGATGATGTCGCCGGCGCGCGCGGCCGCCGCGACGTCCTCGGCAAGGCGCGCCGTGGCGCTCTCCTCGGCGAGTTTGAGGGTGGCGATGGCCGCCGGCGGCACCTTCGTCTTCACTCGGCCGCTTCGGCCGCCTCTTCGATATCGGCGGGAAGGCGGATGGTGGTGGTGGTGCCGGCGCCTTCTGCCGTATCGATGCCGATCTCGCCCCGGTGCAGCTCGACGAGCCGCTTGACGATGGAAAGGCCGAGCCCGGCGCCGCGCCGTCCGCCCTGCGGCGCCGTCCCCTCGAAGGGCTCGAAAATGTCGTCGCGGATGGCTTCCGCGATGCCCGGCCCCTCGTCGCGAACGCGGAAGAAGACCGAGCCGTCGCGGCGCTCTGCGGAAATCTCCACGCGCCCGCCCTCGGGGGAGAAATTGATGGCGTTGGAGAGGAGATTGTAGAGGATCTGCCGCACGCGCGAGGCATCGGCGCGGAAGCTGCCGAGGCCCGGAGGCGTTGTGATGGCGAGGTCGACCTTCTTCTCTTCGATGCGGTCGCGCACGCCCTCCACGGCCGCGCCCACCACCTCGGCGATATCCACCTCGCCGATCTCAAGCTCCATGATGCCGGCATCGACCGTGGCGAGGTCGAGAATGTTGTTCACCAGCGCCAGCAGCGCGTCGGAGGATTGGGCGATGTGGTCCATGTATTCGCGCTGCTGCGCGTTGAGCTCGCCCGGCGCCTCGCTGGCGAGCATCTGCGAGAAGCCGATGATGGAGGCGAGCGGTGTCCTGAGCTCGTAGGAGACGTGCTGGACGAAATCGGATTTCAGCTGATCGGCCTCTTCCAGCAGCCGGTTGCGCTCTTCCAGGAAGCGATGCGCCTCCGCCTTTTCCGTCACATCGGCGAAGGTGAGCAGCGTCATGCCCTGCGGCAGCGGCACGGTGGCGTATTCCAGGATGGAGCCGCCGCGTCGCTCCATGCGCCCGGAAAGGCTTTCGCCCGCCTCCGTACGGGTGATGGCGTTGGCGACGCGCTTCCAGGTCTCCTGATCGGGATAGAAGACCATCCAATGGCCGATGAGGCTGGAGATGTGCGGCTCCTGGCGCAGGAAATCCGGCGACAGGCGCCACATCTCGGCGAGGACGGGATTGTGGAGCCTCAGCCTTCCGTCGGAGCCGAAGACGCCGACCGCCTCCGAAAGATGGTCGAGCGTCTCGCCCTGGATGCGCGACAGGGCGTTGACCCGGCTCTCCAGGCTGAGCCGCTCGGTGACGTTCTCGTAGATATAGGTGAAGCCGCCCTGCGCGTTCGGCGTGGCGATGAGGCGTAGCGAGCGCCCATCGGGCAGATGCCACATCTCCTCGCGCGGCTGCGGGTCGGCATAGGCGGCAAGGTGCTCCTGGCGCCAGCCGCGGTAATTGGCCTGTTCGGGAAGCTGACGCTCGGCGCGGAGCTGGTCGAGGATCACCCCCTCCTCCGTGCCGGGGGCGAGGAAGCGCTCCGGCAGGTTGAACAGCGTACCCAAGGCGGCGTTGGAGAATTCCAGGCGCTGCGAGCCGTCGAAGACGGCAATCGCCGAGCTTACCTGGTCCAAGAGGCGGGCGTTGAGCTCGATATTGCGTCGCAGCTCGCTGCGCGCCCGCTCCAATTCGGTGACGTCGAAGGCGAGGCCCACCGTGCCGTCCTCCGCCTTGATGTCGAAGACCTCCATCCGCCGTTGCCCGGCGCCGGCCTTTACCGGCACGATCTCGTGGAAGATGGCGCCTTCGCGATGCGCCACCCGCATGGCCTCGCGCGTATCGGATGCGAACAGCTCGGCGGCCCGCGCGTTGAGCGCCGCCACATCCTCCGCCCCCGCAAGCGTCAGATAGGCCGGGTTCACCCAGCTCAGCCGGCCATGGGCGTTGCGCCGCCAGAGCGGGAAGGGCAGCTTTTCGGCGAGCGTGCGCAGCGCCGTCATCTCCGAGATGACGATGCCGGCCTGCTCCTTCAGCTCGGCGAAGGAGCGGCGCTCGCCGGTCAGCTCGCGCAGCCGCACCAGCGCCCTTGCGCCGCTGGTACGTCCGCTGGCTTCCACGAAGCAGTCGCTCAAGCTGCGCAGCGACAGGCGGAAAGGCTCTCCGGTTTCCATCAGCTGCTCGATGGCGGTGGCGAGCGCCTCGGCGCTGCGCGCATCCAGCCAGGTCTGGAAGTCGAGGAAATCGACCGTGGCCATCGGCGCGCCCACCCGCTCCGGCAGCGTTCCATAGAGCTCGGCGCTGTCCTCCGCGGCGTTGAGGCAAAGCGTCTTCTGGTCGTCGCTGGCCAGAAGCGCCTCGGCGCGGTCGAGTGCCTGCTTAAGATCGGAAATTCGCCGGTTGGCCTCCATGAGGCCGTTCTCGCGCTCGCGCCGGGCCAATAGCATGAAGGCGATGACGGCGGTACCGGCAAAGCCGGCCGTCACGGCGAGCCACAAAACGCCGGGAAGGCCGCCGCCGTCGAAAAGTGCGGGAAAGGTGGCAGCTTGCGTCGGATAGGCGAGGAAGAGAGTGGCGGCCACGCCGGACGCGATCCTGCCTGAGGCTCGAATCGCTATATGCCCGGCCTGCCGGTCCAATCTCGTCTCCGCCGCGTTTGCCCTGGCTGCCGGCGAGGAAGCCCCGACATCCCCATCCGAATCGACACATTAACCGCTTCGTGGGAACCGGAAAAGTGTGACCGGGGACGCGCTGCGTCGCGGTGGCAAGCGCTTGACGGCAAAGAGCGCCCGAAACGGGCGCTCCGCGGTCTGTCAAAAAGCCGCTTCTCGCCTCAGTAGCGGTAGTGGTCGGCCTTGAACGGACCTTCCGGCTCCACCCCGATATAGGAGGCCTGCTCGGCGCTGAGCTTGGTCAGCTCGATATTGAGCTTCTTCAGATGCAGCGAGGCGACCTTCTCGTCCAGATGCTTGGGCAGGACGTAGACCTTGTTCTCGTATTCCTCGCCCTTGGCGAAGAGCTCGATCTGGGCCAGCACCTGGTTGGTGAAGGAGGCCGACATGACGAAGCTCGGATGGCCGGTCGCGTTGCCCAGATTGAGCAGCCTTCCCTGCGATAGCAGGATCATGCGCTTGCCGTCCGGGAAGCTGATCATGTCGACCTGCGGCTTGATGTTGGTCCAGGTGAGGTTGCGCAGCGCGCCCACCTGAATCTCGTTGTCGAAATGGCCGATATTGCCGACGATGGCCATGTCCTTCATCGCCCGCATATGGTCGATGGTGATGACGTCCTTGTTGCCGGTGGCGGTGACGAAGATGTCGGCATCCGGCGCCGCCTCTTCCATGGTGACGACCTCAAAGCCGTCCATCGCCGCCTGCAGGGCGCAGATCGGGTCGATTTCCGTCACCTTCACGCGCGCCCCGGCGCCGCGCAGCGATTGCGCCGAGCCCTTGCCGACATCGCCGTAGCCGCACACGACGGCCACCTTGCCGGCCATCATCACGTCGGTGGCGCGGCGGATGCCGTCCACCAGCGATTCCCGGCAGCCGTATTTGTTGTCGAACTTCGACTTCGTTACCGAATCGTTGACGTTGATCGCCGGGAAGGGAAGCATGCCCTTCTTCTGCAGGTCGTAGAGCCGCATCACCCCGGTCGTCGTCTCCTCGGAGACGCCGCGGATGGCCTGGCGCACCTTGCCGAACCATTCCGGATGGCTCTCAAGGCGCCGCTTGATCACCTTGTAGAGCTCTTCCTCTTCCTCGTTCTGGGGATTGGCGATCAGCGAGGGATCGTCCTTGGCCCGCGCCCCGAGGAGGATGAGAAGGGTCGCATCGCCGCCATCGTCGAGGATCATGTTGGCGGGTTCGCCATCCGGCCACTCGAAGATACGGTCGGCATAGTCCCAGTATTCGGCGAGCGTCTCGCCCTTGACGGCGAAGACGGGGATGCCCGCGGCGGCGATCGCGGCGGCGGCATGGTCCTGCGTGGAGTAGATGTTGCAGGAGGCCCAGCGCACTTCGGCGCCGAGAGCGACGAGCGTCTCGATCAGGACGGCGGTCTGGATGGTCATGTGCAACGAGCCGGCGATGCGCGCGCCCTTCAAGGGCTGCGCGGCGCCGAACTCCTCGCGAAGCGCCATCAGGCCAGGCATCTCTGTCTCGGCGATGGCGATCTCCTTGCGACCCCATTCGGCCAGCGACAGGTCCTTGACGGCAAAATCTTCGCGTTCAGGCATGCGATCCTCGGCTTGTTGTTATGTCTTGGGGAAACGAACGGCCGCGCGTTAACACGCCGCTCGGCAAGCGGCAAGCTGGCGAAGGGCCGCCTCAGCTTTCGCGTGAAAGTTTTAGCGCCGTGGCGCGTTCAATAAGGGCGCGCAGCACCGCTTCCAGGCGCTTGTCCGCCGCCGCGTCCTTCAGTTCCTCGTTCTCCGCAAAGGCCTCGCCGGCGAAGGTGAGCAGGAAATGCTCCGGGATGACGAGGGCGCCAAGGCCGCTCGCCTCCAGCATCTGCCTGAGCGCAAGCGCCACGCGCACGCCGCCGAAAGGCCCGGGGGAAGCGGCGGCGAGCGCGAAGACCCGGTCGCGGAAGGGGGCCACGCCGTCGCGGCTCATCCAGTCGATCGCGTTGGAAAGCACCGGCGGGATGCTGGCATTGTATTCCGGGCTGACCAGGAGCACCGCGTCATGGGCCATGAACTGCTCGGCGAGCTTCTGCGCTGCGGCCGGCGTGCCGCTCTCCTTCTCCAGGTCGCCGTTATAGATCGGCATCTGATAGTCGGCGAGCGAGATGCGCCTCACCTCCGCGCCCCGGAGGGCGAGCTTCTTGGTCGCGAGCGCGGCAAGGCGCGTATTCAGCGAGCCGGTGCGAAAGGAGCCGGGGACGACGAGGACCCTGACCGCCATCAGGCGGTCTCGCGCTCGAAGATCCACACCCGGCCCGGCGGCAGGTTGAAGCCGACCCAGGGCGAGCTGCGCACCCGGAAGCTGCCGGGGACCGGCTTTTGCGGCGTGGTGAAGGAATAGGAAAGCTGGGTCATGTTGCCCCCCGGCCTCACCCGCGACAGGCAATCGGCGATGAAGTGGCGGCGCTTCTCCTCCGAGATCAGCAGCACCGGCACGCCGGAAAGCACCGCCGAGAACTGCGTATCGGCGAAGGCGCCGAGCGTTTCGCCGAGGTTGAAGGCGTCGCCGCGGATGAGGTTCACGCGCGGGAAGCGCTTCTTCAGGAGGTCGTAGAAATGCTGCTCGTATTCCACGCAGACGAGGCGTTCCTGGGGAATGCCCGCGCGGATCAGCTCCTCGGTGATGACGCCGGTGCCGGGGCCGAGCTCCAAGGTCCAGCCTTCCGGGTCGGGCTTGCCATGGCGGATCATCATCCGCGCGAAGGCGCGGCTGGAAGGCACCACCGCCCCCATCTTCATCGGCCGCTTGGCCCAGGTCTTGAAGAAGCGGAATTCGTCCTCGATCCGTTCGCCGAGCGGTGTTGCGTTCTGAGCCATTGGCAGACCTTTCGTCCTATGGCGAGCGGCGCGCGCTAGCGGCGCCTCGCTCGCTTTGTTTGCGTCATCTCCATGACGATTATGTGTCGCTGAGCGATCCCAAGAAGTCGCGCACGCGGGCGAAGAAACCGGTCGATTCCGGATTGTTTTCTTCCGACTGCACGCGCTCGAATTCTTCTAGAAGCTCGCGTTGGCGCCGCGACAGCTTCTGCGGCGTCTCCACCACGATCTGGACGTACATGTCGCCGTGATTGCGCGATCTGAGCACCGGCATGCCCTTGCCCTTCAGGCGGAACTGCTTGCCGGTCTGCGTGCCCTCCGGGACGCGCACGCGCGTGCGCCCGCCCTCCACGGTCGGCACCTCGAACTGGCCGCCGAGCGCGGCGGTCGTGAGGGAGACCGGCACGCGGCAGAAGATGTCGGCGGCGTCGCGCTGGAAGAATTCGTGCGGCTTGATGGAGAGGAAGATGTAGAGGTCGCCCGGCGGTCCGCCTCTCACCCCCGCCTCGCCCTCGCCGCCGAGGCGGATGCGCGTGCCGTCCTCGATGCCGGCGGGAATGTTGACGGAAAGCGTGCGGCGCTCCGCCAGCCGGCCGGAGCCGGAGCATTTCTCGCACGGGTCGGTGACGATGGCGCCGCGGCCCTGGCAGGTCGGGCAGGTCTGCTGGATCTGAAAGAAGCCCTGGGTGGAGCGCACCCGGCCGGCGCCGCGGCAGGTCGGGCAGGTCGACGGGCTGGTGCCCGGCTTGGCGCCGGAGCCGCTGCAAGCGTCGCAGGTGACGGAGGTCGGCACCTCGATCTCCACGGTCTTGCCGCGATAGGCCTCCTCCAGCGTCACTTCCAGATTGTAGCGCAGGTCCGAGCCGCGCTCGCGCCCGCCCGAACGGCGCCCGCCGCTCATGAACTCGCCGAAAATGTCGTCGAAGATGTCGGAGAACGAGCCGAAACCGGCCGCGCCCGCCGCCCCGCGCGGCCCGAAGCCGCCATTTTCGAAGGCCTGGTGGCCGAAGCGGTCGTAGGCGGCGCGCTTTTGCGGATCGCGCAGCACCTCGTAGGCCTCGCCGACTTCCTTGAAACGGTGCTCCGCATCGTGGTCGCCCGGATTGCGATCCGGGTGATACTGCATGGCGAGCTTGCGGAAGGCGGCCTTCAGCTCCTTCTCTTCGACGCTGCGGGAAACGCCGAGAATTTCGTAGTAATCGCGCTTGGACACGGCTCAGGCGCCCCCTTGTGCTTGAGCTTTCGCGCCTGGCTCGCTCATGGTGAAGATGGCGTTGATGCCGGCGCGCTCCACGAGCCTGTAGCCGTGGCGCTCGACGTTCGCAATGATGGAAGCGGTGTTGTCCCGGCCCGCTTCGGCGATGAGAAGCCGCGGCCAGCGCTGCGGCGCGACCTCGGCGAACAGCGTTGAGAGCGCTGCCTCGTCTTCGCCTTCGATGTCGATCTTCATGGCATCGACGCGCTCGATGCCGTGCTCGCTCATCAACTGCGGCAGGGTGAGGACGGCGACCTTCTGGCCGGCCGCCTCCCCGTGTTGCAGGCGCACCTCGCCCCGGTTGCGCCGCGGCTGGACGAGGCTCGCCGAGCCGGCCTCGCCGCCAATGGCACTTGCCACGACCTCGATGCCTTCGGCTTCCGACAGCGCGATGTTGAGGCACAGCCGGCCGCGGTTCATCGCATCGGGTTCCACGGCGAGAATGCGGATCTCCCGCTGCGCCCGGGCCGCCTCCGCGGCGGCGAACAGCGTGTAGAGGCCGACATTGGCGCCGATATCGAGGAAGACGAAGGGCCGCGCCTCACCGAAATCGGCGATCGCGGCCGCGAGCGCCTGGCGCTCGCGCCGATCCCAGAACTGCGCGCCGGCGAAGACCGCCTTCTCGCAGCGGTTGGAGCGAGGGAACAGCCGCGCCCTGGCGCGCGAGAAGACCTCCACATCCACCGGATCCTCGCGCCCGGCAAGGCAAACGCGCCGCACCAGCGAGGCGAGGCGCCGATTGACGCCGGAAGCCGGGCGCTGGAGCGACCAGCGGCGCAGCTTCTCCAGCCAGGCCGGAAGGGCATGCGTTCCAAAGGGTGGATGGATCGTCGCGTCTGTCATGGAGAGAGACGAGATGCGTCAAGCCGGGCCCTGGACGAACCGGGCCCGGCTGTCGGCAATTAGGCCGATTTCTTCTTGTCGTCGTCGTCGATCTCCTCGAAATCGGCATCGACGACGTCCTCGTCCTTGGTTCCGGTCTCCTCGCCGGCTTCGCCGGCCTCCGCGCCGGTCTCTCCGGCGGCCGATTCCTGCTCGGCCTTGTAGACGGCCTCGCCGAGCTTCATGGAGGCCATGGCGAGGGCCTGGGACTTGGCCTCGATGGCGTCCTTGTCCTCGCCGGCGGCCGCTTCCTTCAGCTCCGAGAGAGCCGTCTCGATGGTCGATTTGGTTTCCGCGTCGACCTTGTCGCCATGTTCGGCGAGCGACTTCTCGGTGGCGTGGACGAGCGCCTCGGCCTGGTTCTTGGCTTCCACCATCTCGCGGCGCTTCTTGTCCGTCTCCGCGTTGGCTTCGGCTTCCTTCACCATCTTGTCGATGTCCGCGTCGGAGAGGCCGCCGGAGGCCTGGATGGTGATCTTCTGCTCCTTGCCGGTGCCCTTGTCATGGGCGGAGACGTTGACGATGCCGTTGGCGTCGATGTCGAAGGTGACCTCGATCTGCGGCATGCCGCGCGGCGCGGGCGGAATGCCCTCAAGGTTGAACTGGCCGAGCATCTTGTTGTCGGCCGCCATTTCGCGCTCGCCCTGGAAGACGCGGATCGTCACCGCGTTCTGGTTGTCCTCGGCGGTGGAGAAGACCTGGCTCTTCTTCGTCGGGATGGTGGTGTTGCGGTCGATGAGGCGGGTGAAGACGCCGCCCAGCGTCTCGATGCCCAGCGACAGCGGCGTCACGTCGAGCAGAAGCACGTCCTTGACGTCGCCCTGCAGGACGCCGGCCTGGATCGCCGCGCCCATGGCCACCACCTCGTCCGGATTGACGCCCTTATGCGGCTCCTTGCCGAAGAGGTTCTTCACCACTTCCTGCACCTTGGGCATGCGCGTCATGCCGCCGACGAGCACCACCTCGTCGATATCGGAGGCGGAGGCCCCGGCATCCTTCAGCGCGGCCTTCACCGGGCCCACCGTGCGCTGCACCAGATCGTCGACCAGGCTCTCGAACTTGGCCCGCGACAATTTCATGGTCAGATGCTTCGGGCCGGAGGAATCGGCGGTGATATAAGGCAGGTTGACCTCGGTCTGCTGCGCCGAGGAGAGCTCGATCTTGGCCTTCTCGGCGGCTTCCTTCAGGCGCTGCAGGGCGAGCGGGTCGTTCCTGAGGTCGATGCCCTGCTCCTTCTTGAACTCGTCGGCGAGATAATCGACGAGGCGCATGTCGAAATCCTCGCCGCCGAGGAAGGTGTCGCCGTTGGTCGACTTCACCTCAAAGACGCCGTCGCCGATCTCCAGGATGGAGATGTCGAAGGTGCCGCCGCCGAGGTCGTAGACGGCGATCGTCTTGCCGTCGTTCTTCTCCAGTCCGTAGGCGAGGGCGGCGGCGGTCGGCTCGTTGATGATGCGCAGCACTTCCAGGCCGGCGATCTTGCCGGCATCCTTGGTGGCCTGGCGCTGGGCGTCGTTGAAGTAGGCCGGAACGGTGATGACGGCCTTCTCCACCTTCTCGCCGAGATAGCTCTCGGCCGTCTCCCTCATCTTTTGCAGGATCATCGCGGAAATCTGCGAGGGGGAGTATTTCTCGCCGTTGGCCTCCACCCAGGCATCGCCGTTGTCGGCCTTGACGATCTTGTAGGGGACCAGCTTCTGGTCCTTGGCCACGGTCGGGTCGTCGAAGCGCCGGCCGATGAGGCGCTTGACGGCGAAGATGGTGCGCTGCGGGTTGGTGACGGCCTGGCGCTTCGCCGGCTGGCCGATGAGGCGCTCGTTGTCCTCGGTGAAGGCGACCATGGAAGGCGTGGTCCGCGCGCCTTCGGAATTCTCGATGACCTTCGGGCTCTTGCCCTCCATAACGGAGACGCACGAATTCGTCGTGCCGAGGTCGATGCCGATGACTTTCGCCATGTCCAATCACTCCTTTTTGGCAGGCTGGCCGGACCCCTTTTGGCATCCGAGAACGCGGCAAACGCCCGCTCCAGCCCCCGTGGTCTGACGTTCGAAATAGGTGGCGCCGGCTCGCCGACGCAAGGTTGCGGCTCATATAAGAAGGGCGATTCGGGGCCGCAAGTAAGAAGGCCTTTAGCCAACAGCAACCCTTTCGCAATGGCGAGGGGGCCCGTCATGAATGCGACGAGGAAAGCGAGATGAGCGGATTGCCGGGCGTGAAGATCGTGCCGGGTTTCCTGTCGCGCCGCGCCCAGGAGGCGCTGCTTGGCGAGCTGCGCGCGGTGATCGCCGAAGCGCCCCTCTTCACGCCCGTCATGCCGCGCACGGGCCGGCCCTTTTCGGTGAAGATGACCAATTGCGGCAGCCTCGGCTGGGTCTCCGACCGGTCGGGCTATCGCTATCAGGACAAGCATCCGCAGACCGGCCGGCCCTGGCCGGCCATGCCCGAAGCGCTTCTTGCCGCCTGGCGCGCACTTGCCGACCATCCGCATCCGCCGCAGGCCTGCCTCGTCAACTACTACGCGGCGGGCGCCAGGATGGGCCTGCATCAGGATCGCGACGAGGAGGATTTTTCCGCGCCCGTCGTCTCGCTTTCGCTCGGCGATGAGGCGCTGTTTCGCATCGGCGGCACAAACCGCAAGGATCCGACGCGCTCCTTCCGCCTTGCCTCCGGCGACGCGCTCGTCCTCGGCGGGCCGTCGCGGCTTGCCTATCACGGCATCGACCGGGTGATTGCCGGCTCCTCCACTCTCCGGCTCCTCCACTCTGTTGCCGAAGGGCGGGCGCATCAACCTGACGCTTCGCCGGGTGACGCCGCCCGCCTGAGCGGAGCGGGCGCCTTGTAATGCGCGCCGGCGCTTCAGGTGCGTTCGCCGGCGAAATCCTGCTTGCGGAAGAGCGCGTGCAGCGTGAGCCCGGCCTCGGCGAAGGCCGCTTCGGCGCCCTCCTGCCGGTCGACGACGGTGAGGACGTCGCGCACCTTGGCGCCGGCCTGGCGCAGCGCCTCGATGGCCAGCATCGCCGAGCCGCCGGTGGTCGTCACGTCCTCCACCACGAGCACGGCGCGCCCTTCAAGGCTCTCGCCCTCCGCCAGGCCCTCCACCTGGCTTTGCGTGCCGTGGCCCTTGGCCTCCTTGCGGATGAAGACGGCGCGCACCGGCCGTTTGCCCGCCGCGCTCATCGCCGCCGTCACGGCGACGAGCGGCACCGCGCCCATGGCCAGCCCGCCGACGTAATCGGTGCCTAGCTCGCCCGCCTTTTGCGCGATCGCGCTGCCGATGAGGCGTGCGCCCGCGGGGTCGAGCATCGTCGGCTTCAGGTTGAAATAGACCGAGCTCTTGCGACCCGAGGCGAGGGTGAACGCGCCGCCCTCGCGGAACGAGCGTTGCGCGATGATGTCGTAGAGCTCCTGGTTCATGCCGTCCCTGCCGCTTGTCATGCGGCAGGCAAAGGCCCGAAAGCGGCGCCCCCGTCAAGCCGTGGCGTCGAAGGCTCAGCCGCCTTGCGGCTCGGCGGCGGTCATCCAGCCGATCACCGCCCCGCCCGGCTCCTGCAGGATGGCGATGCGCCCCACGCCGGGCACGTCGAAAGGCTCGCGCAAGATGCTGGCGCCGGCCGCTTTCGCCTTGGCGCAGCGCGCGTCGATGTCGTCGACGGCGATATAGGGCATCCAGCCCTCCGGCGATTGCCCCATCCCGGCGGCCTTGACGTCGAACATGCCGCCGACCGGCCTGCCGCCCATCATCGCCACCCAATAGGTGAGGCCGTCGGCCATCGGCATGGCGTCGAAGCTCCAGCCGAGCGTGTCGGCGTAGAACTTCTTGGCCCCGTCGATGTCGTGGGCCATCAATTCGTTCCAGTAGAAAGTGCCGTGCTCGGCCATGGGAACCTCCCTGGCGGCGCCCTCACCGCCGCCCGGGAATATTCCGCCTCGTCGGCCCGCCGCGCAAGCCGCGGCCCACGCTTGGCGAGGACCCGCCGAGACGGGGCATCAACGCGCCGAGGCGGGGCTCAGCCGGCCTCCTGCCCTTGCGCCTTGCCGTTGCCTTCGTCCTGCGGGGCTTTTTCCGGCGGCGGGCCGCCCCTTGAGACGCCGACCATCGCCGCGCGCAGGACGCGTTCGCCGATCATGTAGCCGTTCTGCGCCACCTGCACGATGGTGCCGGCCGGCACGCTGTCGTCGGGCACCTCGAACATGGCCTGGTGCCGGTGCGGGTCGAAGCGCTCGCCCATGGCCGGTATCAGCTTCACCTCGTGCCGCTCCAGGATGCGCTCCAATTCGCGCGCGGTCATCTGCACGCCTTCCATCAGCGCCTTCAGCTCCGGGTCCTCGGTGCCCCAGGCCTTCTCGTCCACCGCCTCCAGGGCGCGGCGCAGATTGTCCTCCACCTGCAGCATGTCGGCGGCGAATTTGCTGATGGCGTAGCGGCGCGCATCCTGCACGTCGCGGGCGGCGCGCCGGCGCGTGTTCTCGATCTCCGCCGCGACCCGAAGCAGTCGCTCGGTGAGGTCGGCCTTCTCCGCCTCCAGCTTTTCGATCAGCTCTTCGATGCCGAGCGTCGCCTCCTCGCTGTCGGGTGCGGGCTCGACGCGCTCTTCGGCCTTGGCCTCCTCGGCCGCGGCTTCCTGGCTATCGAGATTGCGTTTTTCACTATCCATCGCGAAACGTCGCTCTCTTCAGAACCTTTAGGAATCGCGCCGCATATCGAGGCTTGCGAGAGGAAAATCAACCCGCCCGCCCGATGCCCGCATCGCGCTACGCGTCTCTCCTGTCGCTCGCCTCGCCGAAACCAAAACAGAACCGCTTCCAGCAAGGCATGACACGCTCTAGCGTCGGATGAGATCCGTCATCAACTGCGCCGTATAGTCGACAACGGGAATAACGCGAGCATAGTTGAGGCGCGTCGGGCCGATCACCCCGAGCACGCCGACGACGCGCTCCGAGCCGTCGCGGAACGGCGCCACCACCAGCGAGGAGCCCGAAAGCGAGAACAGCTTGTTCTCCGAGCCGATGAAGATGCGCACGCCCTCGCCCTCTTCGGCCAGGTCGAGAAGCTGGATGATGTCCTTCTTGGTCTCAAGGTCGTCGAAGAGGACGCGGATTCGCTCCAGGTCCTCCAGGGCCTTGAGGTCGTTGAGAAGCTTGGAGCGGCCGCGCACGATGAGCGTCGCCGGCTCCTGCGGCGGTCCCGACCATTGCGCCAGCCCCTCCGCGATGATGTCTTCCGACAGCGTGTCGATGGCGCGCCGTCTTTCCTCGCGCTTCTTCTCCAATTCGCCGCGCGCCTCCGCCAGCGTCTTGCCGCGGATATGCGCGTTCAGATAGTTGGAGGCCTCGTGCAGCGCCGAGGTCGGCAGGCCGCGCGGCACGGCGATGACCCGGTTCTCCACCGTGCCTTCCTCGCTGACCAGGACGACCAGGGCGCGGTTCGGCTCGATGCGCACGAACTCGATATGCTTCAGCCTCAGATCCTGCTTGGCGGCGACGACGACGCCGGCGCCTTCCGAAAGGCCCGAAAGCGTCTGGCTCGCTTCCGTCAACAGGGTCTCCACGCTTCTCTCTTCGCCGCCGATGCGAACCTGGCTTTCGATCGCCTGGCGCTCGCTGTCGCTGAGCCCGCCGATCTCCAGGAGCGAATCGATGAAGAAGCGCAGCCCCATCTCCGTGGGCATGCGCCCGGCGCTGGTATGGGGCGAGAAGATGAGGCCCATCGCCTCAAGGTCGGCCATGACGTTGCGTACCGAGGCCGGCGACAGGGCCGTCGACAGCAGCCGGCTGACATTGCGCGAGCCGACCGGCTCGCCGCGATCGAGGTAGCTTTCCACGATGCGGCGGAAGATCTCGCGCGAGCGATCGTCCAGGGCTGTGAGCATCTGCGCTTTCATCGGCAGGGGCTGTGGGGACGGTGGGTTGTGGTGCTCAAGCTCCCCATATTGCGGCGCCGCGCCGTCCGTGCAAGCCGCTCGCCTTGCTCAGGCGGAAACGAATGCTTAACAGAGCGGCACTTCATGGAAGGAGATTCTCTATGCGCCCATCGCACCGGGCCGCCGATGAGATGCGCGCCATCTCGCTGGAACGCGGCGTCTCTAAGCATGCCGAGGGCTCGTGTCTGGTACGCTTCGGCGATACCCATGTCCTGTGCCTGGCGAGCGTCGCCGAGCAGGTCCCGCCGTGGCTGCGCGGCGGCGGCAAGGGCTGGGTGACGGCCGAATACGGCATGCTGCCGCGCTCCACCGGCGAGCGCATGCGCCGCGAGGCCGCGCTCGGCAAGCAGGGCGGGCGCACGCTGGAGATCCAGCGTCTCATCGGCCGCTCCTTGCGCGCCGTCGTCGACCTGAAAGCCCTTGGCGAGCGCCAGATCACCGTCGATTGCGATGTTATCCAGGCCGATGGAGGCACCCGAACCGCGGCCATCACCGGCGCCTGGGTGGCGTTGCGCGACGCGCTTGAATGGATGCGCGCCCGCGATATCGTCAGGGCGCCGGTGCTGACCGACCACGTGGCGGCGGTCTCCTGCGGCATCATGGAGGGCGAGCCGGTGCTGGACCTCGATTACGCCGAGGATTCGGCCGCCGAGACGGATGCCAATTTCGTCATGACCGGCGCCGGCAAGCTCGTCGAGGTGCAGGCGACCGCCGAGGGCGCGCCCTTCTCCGAGGAGGAGCTCGGGGCGCTCTTGAAGCTCGCCCGCGGCGGCGTTTCCCGTCTCGTCGATCTGCAGAAGATGGCGGTGGAATGACGACGCCGCGCATCGTTCTGCATCCCGGTCCGCTCGTCGTCGCCAGCCATAACGCCGGCAAGATCGCCGAGATCGCCGATCTTCTGGCGCCCTACGGCTTTTCGGTGCGCTCGGCCGCCGAGCTTGGCCTGATTGAGCCGGAGGAGACGGGCGAGACCTTCTCCGCCAACGCCATCCTGAAGGCCGAGGCGGCCGCTTCCGCCTCCGGCCTGCCGGCGCTCGCCGACGATTCCGGCCTCGCCGTGAAGGCGCTCGGCGGCGCGCCCGGCATCTATTCGGCGCGCTGGGCGGGCGATGGCCGCGACTTCGCCCAGGCCATGCGCAATGTGGAGGAGAAGCTGGCCGCCGTCGGTGCCGTCACGCCCGAGGAGCGCCGCGCCGCCTTCGTCTGCGTGCTGGCGCTCGCCATGCCGGAAGGCGCCGTGGAGACCTTCGAGGGGCGGGTCGACGGCACGTTGGTCTGGCCGCCGCGCGGCGACCGGGGCTTCGGCTACGATCCGATGTTCCTGCCGGACGGGCACGCGCGGACCTTCGGCGAGATGCTTGCGGAGGAAAAGCACGGCTGGCGCCCCGGCGAGGCGCAGGCGCTCTCGCACCGCGCCCGCGCCTTCAAGGCCTTCGCCGAGGCCTGTCTCGGCAGCGCGCGGGCCTGACCATGATGGTCCCGGCGGAGAAGACGAGCTTCGGCGTCTATCTGCACTGGCCCTTCTGCGCCGCCAAATGCCCCTATTGTGATTTCAACTCGCATGTGCGCCACCAGCCGGTGGACGAGGCGGCTTTCCTCGAAGCCTTCCGGCGCGAACTCGCCCATTTCGCCGAGCTCGCGCCCGGCCGCACCGTCACCAGCATCTTCTTCGGCGGCGGCACGCCCTCGCTGATGCGCCCGGCGACGGTGGAAGGGCTGCTGGAGGCGGTCGCCGCCCGCTGGCCGGTCGCCGGGGACGCCGAAATCACCCTGGAGGCCAATCCTTCCAGCGTCGAGGCGGAGCGCTTTCGCGGCTACCGCGCCGCCGGTGTGAACCGCGTCTCGCTCGGCGTCCAGGCGCTCCACGATGCCGCGTTGAAGGCGCTCGGCCGTATGCACGACAGGGCGCAGGCGCTGCAGGCCGTGGAGCTTGCGCGCGCCACCTTTCCGCGCCTTTCCTTCGACCTCATCTATGCCCGCCCCGGCCAGACGCTTGATGCCTGGCGCGGCGAGCTTTCCGAGGCGCTCGGCTTTGCCGCCGACCATCTGTCGCTCTACCAGCTCACCATCGAGAGCGGCACACCCTTCGCGGCGCTGCACCGCGCCGGCAAGCTCATCGTCCCGGCCCCCGACGAGGCCGCCGATTTCTACGCGGCGACGCAGGAGATGACGGCGGGGGCGGGCCTGCCGGCCTACGAGATCTCCAACCATGCCCGTCCCGGCTGTGAAAGCCGCCACAACCTGACCTATTGGCGCCATGGCGAATTCGTCGGCGCCGGGCCCGGCGCCCATGGCCGGCTCGCCACCGCAAAGGGGCGCCTCGCCACCGCCGCCGAGAGCCATCCCGAACGCTGGCTGGAAAGGGTCGCGGAGAAGGGTCATGGTCTCGTGGAGGAGGGTCTTCTCACGCTGGAGGAGGAGGCCGACGAGATGCTGGTCATGGGCCTCAGGCTGGCGGAAGGCATCGATATCGACCGCTACCAAGCGCTCGTCGGAAGGCCTTTGCAGCGCTCGCGCATCGCCGATCTCGTCGAGCACGGCATGGTTCGCCACGACGCCGGCACGGGGCGCCTCGTCGCCACGCCGGCGGGGCTTGCCGTTCTCGATGCGGTCGTCGCCGATCTCGCCGCCTGAGACGCCAGTTCCGCCTTGCGCGGGCGCCATGGTTTACCGTGCCTTAAATCGCCCATCTTAGCCTGCCAGCTCCACACCCGATGAAAGGGACGGGCTGCTGATGGCGGGTCGGAAGAGGAAGGAGCGCGTGGAGCCGCGCTTCGACGATGCGCCGCGCCAGGCGGAGGCGGGCAACGGCCGTGGGCGCAAGAAGAAGCGCGCCGCAGGACGCCGTTCCGGCTTTTTCGCCCGCTCCGTCTATTGGGGCGCGGTCCTCTGCCTGTGGGCGGCGATCGGCCTTGCCGGCGTTCTTGCCTGGTACGGCATTCAGATGCCGCCGATCTCCGAATGGAAGGTGCCGGAGCGTCCGCCCAATGTGCGCATCCTTGCCGTCGACGGCAGCCTTATCGGCAATCGCGGCGATACCGGCGGGGAGGCGGTGCGCCTGACGGAGCTGCCCGCGCATGTGCCGCAGGCGTTGATCGCCATCGAGGACCATCGCTATCGCTACCATTTCGGCGTCGATCCCATCGGTCTCACCCGTGCCATGGCCCGCAATCTTCTCTCCGGCGGCGTGGTGGAGGGCGGCTCCACGCTCACCCAGCAGCTGGCGAAGAACATGTTCCTGACGCCGGAGCGCTCCGTCCGCCGCAAGGTGCAGGAGTTGTTGCTGGCGCTTTGGCTGGAGCGAAAATACTCCAAGGACGACATCCTGGAGATGTACCTCAACCGCGTCTATTTCGGCGGCGGCGCCTATGGCGTCGACGCGGCGGCGCATCGCTTCTTCGCCAAGGGTGCGAGCGATCTCTCCCTGAAGGAGGCGGCGATGCTCGCCGGCCTTTTGAAGGCGCCTTCCCGCTATCAGCCGGACCGCGATTTCGCGGCCGCCGAGGAGCGTGCCGCTCTCGTCCTCGATGCCATGGCGCGCGAGGGCTTCATCAGCCGCGCCAAGGCGGAGGCGGCCAAGGCCGAAAAGCCGCGCATCGCCTCGCGGGGCCGCGTCCATGCGGAGAATTACGTCGCCGATTTCGTCATGGACCGGCTGCCTTCCTATGTCGGCGCCATCAGCGAGGATCTGGTCGTCTTCACCACGCTCGACATGGAGCTGGAGCGCCAGGCGGAGTTCTCGCTGGTGGAGGGCCTGCGCGCCTTCGGCGGGCAATACGGGGTGAAGCAGGGCGCCCTGGTGGCCATCGACGGCACGGGCGCCATCCGCGCCATGGTCGGCGGGCGCGCCTATAAGGACAGCCAGTTCAACCGCGCCGTCCAGGCCAAGCGCCAGCCCGGCTCCGCCTTCAAGCCTTTCGTCTATCTGACGGCCCTGGAAAAAGGTCTCACCCCGCAGACGGTGCGCGTCGACGAGCCGGTGCGCATCGGCAAGTGGCAGCCGCAGAACTATGCCGGCAAATATGAAGGCGCGGTCACGCTGCAGACCGCGCTTGCCCGCTCCCTCAACACCGTCGCTGCCAAGCTCGCCGCCGAGCTCGGCCCCAAGAGCATCGCCGAGACGGCCCATCGCATGGGTATCAGCTCCGAGCTTGTCTCCAACGCCACCATCGCGCTCGGCACGTCCGAGGTCAGCCTGTTGGAGATGACAGGGGCCTACGCGCCGCTCGCCAATGGCGGCTTCGCCGTGCTGCCGCATGTCATCCGGCGCATCACCACGGCTGAGGGACGGGAGCTTTTCGTGCGCTCCCCGCCCGGCCTCGGCCGCGTGGTGGAGCTTCCCACCGTCGCCATGATGAACGAGATGATGCGGGCGACGCTGGAAATCGGCACCGGGCGCAAGGCGCAGATTCCCGGCTGGCCCGCCGGCGGCAAGACCGGCACCAGCCAGGATTGGCGCGATGCCTGGTTCGTCGGCTATACGGCGAACCTGACCACCGGCGTCTGGCTCGGCAACGACGACAATTCGCCGACCGACAAGGCATCCGGCGGCAACCTGCCGGCGATGATCTGGTCCGACTTCATGCGCGAGGCGCATCGCGGCGTTGAGGTGGCAGAGCTTCCCGGCGAGGGGCTCTACCGTCCCGCCGCGCGCGCCCAGACGGCGGCGAGCGGAGGCCGGAGCGGCCAGGACGACGGCGATGCCGCCCACCGCAACTGGATTCTCAACAGGGATGGCGGCGCGCCGCGGCAGCGCACGCAGACGGGCGGTTCATCGGGCGAGAGCAGCTTCTTCGGCCGCATTTTCGGCAATTAGAGCGCATCCATCAAGGCATGACGCGCTCTCGCCCGAACGCCAGGGTTTGGCGCGGTTGAGAGGGGTGCGAGAGTCAACGTGACGCCGCCCGTCCTTGCGGCGATTTTGCCCCGAACCTTGACGGCGGGCGCGCCTGCGGGCAAACACCGGCGCCACGACCTCAGTCACCCCAGCAATCCCGAGCCGGGCTTAGAGCCGCTTCAAGGAGGCGTGTCAGCGTGCCACGAGAGCATTACCTTTTCACCAGCGAGTCGGTTTCCGAGGGCCATCCCGACAAGGTCTGCGACCGCATTTCCGATGCCGTCGTAGATGCCCATCTTGCTGCCCTTCCGGAGGCACGCGTCGCTTGCGAGACGCTGGCCACCACCAACCGCGTCGTCATCGCCGGCGAGGTGCGCGGCGCGGCGGAAGTCGATGCCGCTGCCGTGGAGCGCTGCGCCCGAGAGGCGATTCGCGACATCGGCTACGAGCAGGAAGGTTTCCACTGGAGAGACTGCAAGGTCGAGGTCCTCCTGCATGAGCAGTCGGCCGACATCGCGCAGGGCGTGGATGGCGGCGAGGCCAAGGACGAGGGCGCGGGCGACCAGGGCATCATGTTCGGCTTCGCCTGCCGCGAGACGCCGGAGCTGATGCCCGCGCCGATCCTCTATGCCCACAAGATCCTGCATCTGATGGCAGAGGCGCGTCATGCCGGCAGGGAGCCGGCGCTCGGCCCCGATTCCAAATCGCAGGTGACGGTGCGTTACGAGAACGGCGTGCCGGTCGGCGTCCATTCCGTCGTCGTCTCCACCCAGCACACCGACGAGAAGCTGACCTCAGCCGACGTCCGGGCGATCGTGGAGCCCTATGTGCGCGAGGCGCTGCCGGAGGGCTGGGTGAACGGCGACACGATCTGGCACGTCAATCCGACGGGCAAGTTCGTCATCGGTGGCCCGGACGGCGATTGCGGCCTCACCGGGCGCAAGATCATCGTCGATACCTATGGCGGCGCGGCCCCGCACGGCGGCGGCGCCTTCTCCGGCAAGGACCCGACCAAGGTGGACCGCTCGGCCGCCTATGCGGCGCGCTATCTGGCCAAGAACATCGTCGCCGCCGACCTTGCCGAACGCTGCACCATCCAGCTCTCCTACGCCATCGGCGTCGCCAAGCCGCTGTCGATCTATGTCGACATGCATGAGACGGCGAAGAATGTGCGCGCCGACGACATCGAGAAGGCGCTCGACAAGGTGATGGACCTCACCCCGCGCGGTATCCGCCAGCACCTCTCGCTCAACCGTCCGATCTATGCGCGCACCGCCGCCTATGGTCATTTCGGCCGCCCGCCGGAGGAAGACGGCGGCTTCTCCTGGGAGAAGACCGACCTCGCCGACAAAATCCGCGACGCGCTCTAGGCGCTACTTGTGAAGGGGGCGCCGGTCGCGGCGCCCGCAGCGTCATGGTGCGGGGCGAGCGTCGCGATTCCTTCTTCGGCCGCCGCAAGGGCAAGCGTCTGACCGCAGCGCGCCAGGCGCTCATGGAAGAATGCCTGCCGGAGCTGGCGGTCGATATCGCCCGCCCGGCACCGGAGCATCTGGCCGCTCTCTTCGCCGTCCCGGTCGTTGAGGTGCGCCTGGAGATCGGCTTCGGCGGCGGCGAGCACCTACTGCATCGCGCGCGCCAGAACCCCGATATCGGCTTCATCGGCATCGAGCCGTTCCAGAACGGCCTCGCCAAGGCGGTGGCGGCCATCGAGGCGGAGGGGCTGGAGAACGTCCGCCTCTATGGCGCCGATGCCGGACCTTTTCTCGACTGGCTGCCGGAAGGCTCGCTCGCCGGGATCGATCTTCTTTATCCCGATCCCTGGCCGAAGAAGCGGCATTTCAAGCGCCGCTTCGTCAATCAGGCCAATCTCGCCCGCCTCTGGCGCGCGCTGGAGCCTGGGGGACATTTCCGTTTCGCCACGGACATCGCCTCCTATGCCGATTGGACGATGGTGGAGGCGGCAAAGCACGGCGGCTTCGCCTTTCTGGCCGAGCGGGCGCAGGATTGGCGCCGGCCTTTCCCCGACTGGCCCGGCACCCGCTACGAGGCGAAGGCGATCGGAGAAGGGCGCCGGCCGGTCTATTTCACCTTTGAGAAATGCCGGAGAGCCTCACGCGGCGACAAGCTGCGCTAGGCGAGCGCGAAGACCCCGCCGCGGCGCGGATCGCCCCGGCCGGCAAAGCCGCCCTTTCCGTCGGCGCACACCACATGCACGCCGCCGAAATACATCGAGCGCTCGCGCCAGGCCTTGAGGCCGGGCTCCTCGGCCTTGAGGGCGGCAAGGTCGTCGCGCTCGCCGGAGGCTTCCACGTCCAGCGTGCCGTTCTCGTAATGCAGCCGCGCCGCCTCCACGGCCTCTTGCGGGTTCATACCCTCCAGGAGGAGGTTGGCGAGGACGTTGAAGATCGCCGTGCGAATGCGCGAGGAGCCGCCCGTGCCGAGCGCAATCAGCCGGCCGTCCTTCGCGCGGGCGATGGTCGGCGCCATCATGGAGGCAAGGCGGATACCGGCCTCGCAGGCGTGAAAGCCGGCCGGGTTGAGGTCTTCCTCGCCGAGCATGTTGTTGAGCATGAAGCCCATGCCGGGCACCAGGCGGCCGTTGCCCTCCCCGTTGGAGACGGTCACGGCCGCCGCCATGCCGTCCGCGTCGACGACGCTGACATGGGTGGTGCCGCGGCTGACGAGGGGCGCGGTAAGGTCGGCCGCGCTGTCCGCCTCGCCTGCATCGGGGAGACGGGGGAGGCGGCCGGAGCGGCGTGCTTGCTCAAGCTCCCGCAAGGCGGCAAGACGCGCCTTCCCGTCACTGTGTTCGCTTGCCGCAAGCGCCTTCAGCGCCAGGCCGGCGAGAAGCCCGCCAAGGGCGGGCGGGGCGTTGAGGAAGAGCTCAAAGTCGCCGATCCGTGTCGTCACGGGCTGGCGTTCCTTTACCTCGTAGGCGTCGAAATCGCGCCGCTCCAACAGGCCGTCATGGGCCCGGCATTCGGCGATCATCGCCTCTTCCACGGTGGCGATGCGCCCGGCGGCGATCTCGGCGAGGGCATCGGCGAGCTGCGGATTGGCGAAAGGCTCGCCCTCCTCAAGCAGCCTGCCTTGCGGCGCAAAGAGCCTGCGGGCGGCATCCTCGAAGGTGAGGATCGGCGCCACGATGCGGAACATGCGCGCCTGCAGCGGCGCAACGGCGATGCCGGCGCGCGCCGCCAGGATCGCCGGCTGAAGCAGGTCGGCAAAGGCGAGCCGGCCGAGCTCGGCCGAGGCGCGCTTCACCCCGGGCAGAAAGCCGGGCGTCGCCGCCGCCCCGGCGCCAATGTGGAAGGCCTGCGTGGTCTCGCCGAAATCGGCGTGGATCTCGACGAACTCGATATCGTGCCGCGGCGGCAAGGCCAGCGGCGCGTCGCAGAAGAAATCGAACAGACGCGGCGTCGTCCCGTCGTGGGCCATGAGAAAGCCGCCGCCGCCGGGCGCCGCCAGCACCGGCTCGGCGAAGGCCGCCATGAACAGGGCCGCAAGGCAGGCATCGACAGCGTTGCCGCCGGCGCGCAGCACCTCCACCGCCGCCCTGGCGGTCTCCGGATGGCCGCAGGCGACGGCCCCCTTCGCCCCTGTCGCGCTCATCGCCTCTCGCTCAAAAAAACGGGCGGGCCGGGCATCCTCCCGCACCCGCCCGTCGATGGTAAATCCTTTGCCGGCCTATTCGGCGGCGTCCTTCAGTCGCGGCGCCGCGGCCAGAACGTCGGTGTCGACGTCGTCGGCGAATTGCTGGAAGTTCTGGCTGAACATCTCCAGGAGCTTCTCCGCCTGGCGGTCGTAGGCGTCCTTGTCCTGCCAGGTGGCGCGCGGATTGAGCACCTCGCTGTCGACACCCTCCACCGCCTTGGGGATGGCCAGGCCGAAGACCGGCTCTGAGACCATCTCCACATCCTGCAATTCGCCGTCGAGCGCGGCATGCAGGAGCCGGCGCGTCAGCTTCAGCGGCATGCGCTTGCCGACCCCGTAAGGTCCGCCGCTCCAGCCGGTATTGACCAGCCAGCAGGTGACCGCGTGATGGTTGATGTGCCGGCGCAGGAGATCGCCGTAGACGGCCGGCGGGCGCGGCATGAAGGGCGCGCCGAAGCAGGTGGAAAAGGTTGCCTCCGGCTCCGTCACGCCGCGCTCGGTGCCGGCGACCTTGGCGGTATAGCCGGAAAGGAAGTGCACCATCGCCTGTTCGGGCGTCAGCCTGGCGATCGGCGGCAGAACGCCGAAGGCGTCGCAGGTCAGCATGACGATATGGTTAGGCTGCCCGCCCATGCCGCTTTCGCTGGCATTGGCGATGAAGTCGAGCGGATAGGCCGCGCGCGTGTTCTCCGTCAGCGAGCCGTCGTCGAAATCCGGCTTGCGCGTCGCTTCGTCGAGAACGACGTTCTCAAGCACGCAGCCGAAGCGCGTCGCCGCCGCATAGATTTCCGGCTCCTGTTCCGGCGACAGGCGGATGGTCTTGGCATAGCAGCCGCCCTCGAAGTTGAAGACGGCGTTCTCGCTCCAGCCATGCTCGTCGTCGCCGATCAAGGTGCGCTCCGGGTCGGCCGAGAGCGTCGTCTTGCCGGTGCCGGAAAGGCCGAAGAAGATGGCGACGTCGCCGTTCTCCGCCTGGTTGGCGGAGCAGTGCATCGGCATGACGCCCTTGTCCGGCAAGAGGTAGTTAAGGACGGTGAAGACCGACTTCTTGATCTCGCCGGCATAGGCCGAGCCGCCGATGAGGATGAGGCCGTTGGAGAGGTCGCAGGCGATCACCGTCTCCGAGCGGCAGCCATGGCGCTGCGGATCGGCCCGGAAGCTCGGCAGGTTGATGATGGTGAATTGCGGCGCGAAGCCGTCGAGCTCTTCGCGCGGCGGGCGGCGCAGAAGATTGCGGATGAACAGCGAATGCCAGGCCATCTCGGTGAAGACGCGCACGTTCAGCCGGTAGGTCGGGTCGGCGCCACCCCACATATCCTGCGCGTAAAGCGTCATGCCCTCCGCGTGCTTGAGGAAATCCTCCTTCAGTCGGGCGAAGGCCTCAGGCTCCATGGCGCCATTGCCGCCCCACCAGATGACGTCTTCCGTCGTGGCGTCGCGGACGATGAACTTGTCCTTGGGCGAGCGTCCGGTGTGCTTGCCGGTCGTGGAGACCACGGCGCCGTCGGCTGATAGCCGCGCCTCGCCTCTCTTGATCGCATGTTCGGCAAGCTCAGCCTGCGGCAAGTTCCAGTAGAGCCCTTTCAGTTTTTGAAGCCCAATCGTTTCCGCCCCGCAGGCGGGATTTCGCTTGCCAAACTCCTCCACCATCCACTCCTGTTCGTATTTCACCCGCCCGCGCGAGCGCCGGCCTTATCCGGTGGCTGATATCATGTGCCCGGGCGGAGCGCGCAAGGCGCTATGAGCTCCCGAAGCGTGATGGGCATATGACCCGTCAAGTTGTCTTTCTTAAGGATTTCTAATTTTGCCTGAAGGGGGTTTTTGTGCAACCTGCCACAATTCGTTCGCATTCTGTTACAAGAGCGGCGTCCACGCGGCGAACGCTGCACCCATTTGCTGACCGCTAGGAGAGAGTCAATGGCGACCATCGCACTCGTGGATGACGACCGGAACATCCTTACATCCGTGTCGATGACGCTGGAATCGGAAGGATATCGCGTCACCACCTTCAACGATGGCGCCTCCGCTCTCGACGGGCTGAGCCAAAGTCCTCCGGACCTTGCCATCCTCGATATCAAGATGCCGCGTATGGACGGAATGGAGCTGTTGCGCAAGTTGCGGCAGAAATCCGACCTGCCCGTCATCTTCCTGACCTCCAAGGACGAGGAGATCGACGAATTGTTCGGCCTCAAGATGGGCGCCGACGACTTCATCAAGAAGCCCTTCTCGCAGCGCCTGCTGGTTGAGCGGGTGCGGGCGGTCCTGCGGCGCGCCCAGCCCAAGGAGGCGGGCCCTGCCCGCACCTCCGACAGTTCCAAGACGCTGGAGCGCGGCGCCTTGGTGATGGATCAGGAACGTCATACCTGCACCTGGAACGGCGAGAATGTGACGTTGACGGTAACGGAATTTCTCATCCTGTTCGCGCTCGCCCAGCGGCCAGGTGTGGTGAAAAGTCGCAACGCGCTGATGGACGCCGCCTACGACGATCAGGTCTATGTCGACGATCGGACGATTGATAGTCACATCAAGCGATTGCGGAAAAAATTCAAGGCCGTGGACGACGACTTCAACATGATCGAGACGCTCTACGGCGTCGGCTACCGCTTTCGGGAGAGTTGAGGATGCGCCGTTGAGGGTCGGCCCATGGTGGCGGAGACGCATGGCAGACATAGACGGCTGAGCCCGGAAGCTGACGTCAACGGCAACAGGGCGGAGGCAGGGCCGGGCAAGCGCGGCTGGCGCGGCGCGCTGCGACGGCTTCACCGGCCCTTCGCCCGCTGGCTGTCCGCCATCGGCCGGGCGAGCTTTTCCTCCGTCACCCGGCGCATCGTCATTCTCAATCTGGCGGCGCTGATCGCGCTCGTCCTTGCCATCCTCTATCTCAACCAGTTTCGCGCCGGCCTCATCGATGCGCGGGTGGAAAGCCTCAGGACCCAGGGCGAGATCATCGCCGCGGCGATCGCCGCCCAGGCGACGGTGGAGACCGACGCCATCACCATCGACCCGGATCGGCTGCTGGAGATGCAGGCCGGGGAGAGCATCTCCCCCTTCGATGTCGGCGAGAGCTCGGCTGATTTCCCGATCAATCCGGAGCGCGTCGCGCCGCTGCTGAAGCGCCTGATAACGCCGACGCGCATTCGCGGCCGGCTCTACGATCAGGAAGGCAATCTCATCGTCGATTCCAAGGGTCTTTACACGCGCGGTCAGATCCTGCGCTTCGACCTGCCGGCGCCGAACGAGACGCGCTCCTGGTGGGACAAGGCATGGGATCGTTTCCGCGTCTGGCTGCGCAGCGGCGAATTGCCGAAATACCGCGAGGTGGGCCCGGGCGACGGCCGCGCCTATCCGGAGGTGGCCAACGCGTTGGAGGGCGAGGCCGGCTCCGTCGTGCGCGTCGGCGACGATGGCGGCCTTATCGTCTCCGTGGCGGTGCCCGTACAGCGCTTTCGCGCCGTCCTGGGCTCGCTGCTTCTTTCCACTGAATCGGGCGATATCGACGCCATCGTCCAGGCCGAGCGCATGGCGATCTTCCGCGTCTTCCTGGTGGCGGCCGGCTCCACCGTGCTTTTGTCGATCCTGCTCGCCAGCACCATCGCCGGGCCGATCAGCCGCCTGTCGCAGGCCGCCGAGCGGGTGTCGCGGGGCGTGCGCTCGCGCATCCAGATCCCGGATTTCGGCGAGCGCAAGGACGAGATCGGCCACCTTGCCCGCTCCTTGCGCGACATGACCAACGCCCTTTATTCGCGCATCGACGCCATTGAGCGCTTCGCCGCCGACGTGGCGCACGAATTGAAGAACCCGCTGACCTCCTTGAGGAGCGCCGTGGAGACGCTGCCGATCGCCCAGAGCGAGGAGAACCGCGAGCGCCTCATCGCCGTCATCAAGCACGATGTGCGCCGGCTCGACCGGCTGATCAGCGACATCTCCGACGCCTCGCGCCTCGATGCCGAGCTTGCCCGCGAGGATGCCGAGCCGGTGAATCTGGCAAGGCTCCTGGAAACGGTGGTGAGCGTGGCCAAGGAAGTGCGCACCGCGCGGCCCGATCAGCTCAGCCTCGCCGTCCGGCCCGGCCGCTTCGGCAAGGACGCCTTCTACGTCCTCGGCCATGACAGCCGTCTCGGCCAGGTCTTCAACAACCTTATCGACAACGCCCTTTCCTTCTCGCCGCCGGACGGCAAGGTGCGCGTCACCGCCGAGCGGCAGCCGGGGCGCATCCTCGTCACCGTCGACGATGACGGGGCCGGCATACCTGAGGACAATCTGGAGCGCATTTTCGAGCGCTTTTACACCGACCGGCCCGAGACGGAGGATTTCGGCAACAATTCCGGCCTCGGTCTCGCCATCTCGCGGCAGATCGTCCAGGCCCATCGCGGCAGCATCCTCGCCGAGAACCGCCATCGCACCGATGGCTCGGTGGCCGGCGCCCGTTTCACCGTGATGCTGCCGGCAAGCGACGCATGAGCCCGGCGCGGTGACGCAGCGCATCCACGCCTCCTGCGTCGTCCTCGCCGGCAAGGGCGTGCTCATCCGCGGCGCCTCCGGCAGCGGCAAGTCGTCGCTGGCCTTCGCCATCATCGAGGCCGGCGGACGGCTTCTGGCCGACGATTACTGCGATCTTTCCGTGTGCTCCGGCCGGCTGGTGGCGACACCCCCGGCGGCGACGGCCGGGCTCTTGGAGCTGCGCGGACGGGGCCTCCTGCGCCTGCCGCACGAGCGCGCCGCCGTCATCCGCCTTCTCGTCGATCTCGTGGGCGAGGCGCAGATGCCGCGCATGCCGGAACCCGAGGACTTGAAGGTCGAGCTTCTCGGGGTGAAGCTTTGCCGCCAGCCGGTGCCGGCGCGCAGCCCGCTCGCCCTTGCCTTGGTGGGGGCCGCGTTTTTCGTTCCCGATGGCGCCCGCTTGGGTCTTGCAACGTGAGGCGGTTTGGCCAAGATGGCGCCCCTTGCGCAAACCATCGGGCACTTCGGGCATGATAGGCCTCGTACTCGTCACCCATGGCCAGCTGGCCATGGAGTTCCGCGCCGCGCTGGAACATGTCGTCGGCCCTCAGAAGGCCTTCGCCACCATCTCCATCGGACCGGATGACGACATGGAGGATCGCCGCCATGACATCATGCGGGCGGTGGAGGAAGTCGATGACGGCGACGGCGTCATCCTTCTGACCGACATGTTCGGCGGCACGCCGTCCAACCTCGCCATTTCGGTGATGGAACCGGGACGCATCGAGGTGGTGGCGGGCGTCAACCTGCCGATGCTGATCAAGCTCGCCAGCGTGCGCGGCGAGATGGGGCTCGACGAGGCCACCCTTGCCGCCCAGGAAGCGGGCCGCAAATATATCAACGTCGCCAGTCGTATCCTTTCAGCCACATGAGCTCGCTTCTCATCGAGGAAGGCGCCCCGACGCGGCGCCTGGCCATCTGCAACAAGCGCGGCCTGCACGCCCGCGCCTCGGCGAAGTTCGTGCAGCTCGCCGGCCGCTACGATGCCGAGATCGTCGTCATGAAGGATGGCCAGAGCGTCGGCGGCACCTCCATCATGGGGCTGATGACCCTGGCGGCCGCGCCCGGCTGCCATATCGACATCGCTGCCGTGGGTCCGGAGGCCGAGGCCGCCCTGACAGCGCTGGCGGAGCTGGTGGAGGGCGGTTTCGGGGAAGAGCTCGACGGCTGAGCGGCTGGCGGCCAGGATGGCCGTGGCCAAGCTTCAGCGCAACGATGCCTTTTGTGAACCGCATGCAACCCGAACCCCCCGAGCCGAACGCGCCTGATGCGCCTGCGCCTTATGCCGTTGCGCCCCATCCGATTGCGCCCCACCCGATTGCGCCCCACCCAATTGCGGTCGATGGACTGACGAAGGCCTATGGCCGGTCCGGCGAGGTCCTGGCCGTCGACCATATAAGCTTCAAGGTGCCGCGCGGCTCCGTCACCGGGCTTCTCGGCGGCAACGGCGCCGGCAAGACCACGACCATCGCCATGCTGATGGGGCTTCTGACCCCGAGCGCCGGCAGCGCCCGCATCCTCTGCGCAGACATGGCCCATGAGCGCCACCGCGTCCTGCATCGCATCAACTTCGAGAGCCCCTATGTGGAGATGCCGATGCGCCTCACGGTGCGCCAGAACCTCACCATCTTCGGCCGGCTCTACGGCGTTGAGGGGCTGAAGGCGCGCATCGCCGAACTGGCGGAGGAACTCGCCCTTGCCGATTTTCTTGATCGGCCTTCCGGCAAGCTCTCCGCCGGGCAGAAGACCCGCGTGGCGCTGGCCAAGGCGATGGTCAACCGTCCCGACGTGCTTCTCCTCGACGAGCCGACCGCCTCGCTCGATCCCGACACCGCCGATTGGGTGCGCTCGCATCTGGAGCGCTATCGCAAGGCGCGCGGGGCGACGCTGCTTCTTGCCTCGCACAACATGCCGGAAGTGGAGCGGCTGTGCGATAACGTCGTCATGATGAAGGCCGGGCAAATCGTCGACGAGGGTTCGCCCCGGCAGCTGATTGCGCGCTACGGGCGCCACACCATGGAGGACGTCTTCCTCGACGTGGCGCGCGGCCGGCGCAAGGGCGAGGCGGCGCCATGAGCCCGCTCGCCGCCTCCCTCAACCGCATCTTCGCGCTCATCCTGCGCTACTGGTATCTGCTGCAAAGCTCCTGGCCGCGCATCGTCGACCTCGTCTACTGGCCGACCGTGCAGATGCTCATGTGGGGCTTCTTGCAGGTCTATCTGGCCGGCCAATCCTCCACCGCGGCGCTTGTCGGCGCCACCTTCATCGGCTCCGTGCTTCTCTGGGACATCCTGTTTCGCGGCCAGATAGGCTTTTCCGTCTCCTTCCTGGAGGAGATGTGGTCGCGCAATCTCGGCAACCTGATGATGACGCCGCTGCGCGTCTGGGAGTTTCTCGCCGCGCTGATGGTGATGAGCGTCATCCGTCTGGCCATCGGCTTCGTGCCGGTATCGCTCCTGGCCATCGCCTTTTTCGGCTTCAACCTGTGGGGGCTCGGCCTGGCGCTCGCCGCCTTTTTCGCCAACCTCATCGTCACCTCCTGGTCGGTGGGGCTCGTCGCCTCCGGCGTCGTCCTGCGCAACGGCCTCGGCGCGGAGGCGCTGGTGTGGTCGATCCCCTTCCTGCTCCTGCCGCTCGCCTGCGTCTATTATCCGGTCGAGGTGCTGCCGGCCTGGTTGCAGCCGATATCGCTCGCCCTGCCGCCGACGCATGTCTTTGAGGGCATGCGCGCCCTCATCCTGGAAGAGCGCTTCGATGTCGGCGCGATGCTCTGGGCGGCGGGGCTGAACGCGCTCTTTTTCCTCGCCGCCATCCTTGCCTTCCTCGCCTTTCTGCGCGCCTCCCGCCGCGCCGGCTCGCTCCTGCAGGTCGGCGAATAGGTCCGCGCGGCGCGTGCGGCGCCTCGCCGGTCCTTGGGCCGGCCCCTTTCGCCTGCCGTTGGGGCGGCGAGGGTGCGACGCTGTTGCCATTCTGTCATGAAGGCCTATTCTGCACTGCGAGAAAACGTGCTGCGCTGCCGCAAAGGCGGGGTGCGGCCGGCCGGAGAGGGGCTCTGGATTGGCGATTTATCAGCTCTACGAACTCAATCATGCCTTTCTGGCGCCCTGGCGGGCGATGGCGGATATCACCCGCCTCACCTTCCAAAGTCCCTTCAACCCGATGGCGGAAACGCCGCTCGGGCGTACCGTCGCCGCTTCCGCGGAGCTTTTCGAGCGCACCACCCGCCGCTACGGCAAGCCGGAATTCGGCCTGACGGAAACAGAGGTCGACGGCAAGAAGGTCGCCGTCGAAGAGCGCGTCGTCTGGAGCCGGCCGTTCTGCGACCTTCTGCATTTCCGCCGCGATCTGCCCAAGGACCGTCCGGCCGACCCCAAGCTGCTCATCGTGGCGCCCATGTCGGGCCACTACGCCACGCTCCTGCGCGGCACGGTGGAGGCGATGCTGCCGGGGCACGAGGTCTTCATCACCGATTGGGCGGATGCGCGCATGGTGCCCCTGTCGAAGGGGCATTTCGATCTCGACGACTATATCGACTACGTTATCGAGATGCTGCGCCATCTTCGCAGCGGGGCGCATGTCATGGCCGTCTGCCAGCCTTCCGTGCCGGTCCTGGCGGCCGCCGCGGTCATGGCGGAGGACGAAGATCCTTGCGTGCCGGCTTCCATGACGCTGATGGGCGGGCCGATCGACACGCGCCGCAGTCCCACTGCCGTCAACCGCCTGGCCGAGGAGAAGGATATCGATTGGTTCCGGCGCCATGTCATCATGCGCGTGCCCTTCCCGCATCCCGGCTTCATGCGCGAGGTCTATCCCGGTTTTTTGCAGCTTTCCGGCTTCATGGGCATGAATCTGGACCGGCACCTTTCGGCGCATCGCGACTTTTTCCAGCATCTGGTCGAAGACGACGGCGATTCGGCCGAAAAGCACCGGGAATTCTACGACGAGTATCTGGCGGTGATGGACCTCACCGCCGAATTCTACCTGCAGACGGTGGAGACCGTCTTCATCCGCCACGATTTGCCCAAGGGGCGGCTGCTGCATCGCGGCCGCAAGGTGCGCCCCGAACGCATCCGCCATACCGCGCTTCTCACCGTGGAAGGCGAGCGCGACGACATTTCCGGCGTCGGCCAGACGGAGGCCGCGCACGATCTGTGCACCGGCCTGCCGGAAGATATGAAGCGGCACCATCTGCAGCCGAAGGTCGGCCATTACGGCGTCTTCAACGGCAGCCGCTTCCGCGCCGGCATCGTGCCGGTGATCAGCGAGTTCATCCGCGCCCATGCCGACGAGAATGCGCGGGCGCTGAACGGGGCGAGCGAGGCCGTCCGTCCCCATCCGCGCGACGATTACAAGGCCCGCCTTGCCGACGCGCTGGGCTTTTCCGCCCTGGCCGCCGACAACCTCCCGGCGGTGACCGGCGACCTTACCGAGATTGCCGGCCTCGGCCCGCGCGCCGCCCAGGATCTGAACGAGTTCGGCATCTATCAGGTGAGCCAGCTTGCCGAGATGAGCGGCGAGGCGATCGAGGTTCTTCAGGGCGAGCTTCCGGCCCGCGCCGGTTCCTCGCTGGAGGGTTGGGTGAGGCAGGCGCGCCGCCTCATCGGCCTGCCGGCCGAGGCGAAACACTAGCTTTCCTGAGCTTTCCTGCCGGCGACTGGACAAAAGCAGAACCAAGGGCGGGCTCAAAGGGTGCCGCCGCGTGTCCTTACGTTGCGGCACCGCGCGCGCCAGAGCGTTGCAGAAGTGGCCGGCGCGGTGCCGGATCTCGTCTGGTAAATATCTGAAAATACTGGTCTTTGTTGAGTTTTCCGCGCGCCTCGCAAGTGCGGTTCATGAGCTTTTTCGCGGCCTCGCAAGAGCAACGGCGCCGAAGAGGCGGCGAAACCCGCCCCGGCATGAGAGCCCTGCTGCGCCGGTGGCGCGCGGCGGTCGGTTTTTCTTGAATCGCCGATTCGCCCTCCCCATGTCCTAGCCATCCACTGCTAGTTGGGGAGTTCGATGAACCAGACAGTCACCGCCAACCGGTCATGCTCGCGAGGCCGCTGGTCAGCACTCAACATCGTCCTGATGGTGCTCGGTTTCGTTTTGTTCTGGCCGCTGGGTCTGGCCATGCTCGCCTGGATGATCTGGGGAGATGAGCTTGCCCGCTTCGGCCGCGACATGCGCGACCAGGTGCGCTCCACCTTCGCCAGCGAAGGGCGCAGCGTGGCGCCGAGCCGGCCCTTCGGTATGCGCGATACCGGCAACGTCGCCTTCGACGAATACCGCACGCGCGAATTGGAGCGGCTCGAGGAGGAGCGGCGCAAGATCGAAAGCATGCGCCACGAATTCGAGTCCTTCCTGAAGGAGCTGCGCCGCGCCAAGGACAAGGAGGAGTTCGACCGCTTCATGGAAGATTATCGTCGTCGCACCGGCGGCGAGAACGAAGCGGGCGCCTGAACGGGCCTTCTGGCCGGCCTTGTCAAGGCCGGCCGCGATGAGCGATGAAGACGACGGACGGGGCCGCAAGGCCCCGTCGGTCATTTTGGCGACGACTTTCCCCTCAGGAAAGTCGTCGTGGCGGCGAGACAAACCTTGCGGCCGTTTCCCGCGCGACGCCGATCGGGCCATAGTGGCGCCGATGCGATTCGCCCCCCATCCCCACACCGAGATATGCCTCCTGGCCATGGCGCAAGAGGAGCTGCCGGTGCGCGTGCGCCGCTCGCCGCGTGCCCGGCGGATGATCCTGCGCCTCGACGGGGCGAGCGGCGAGCCGATCCTCACCTTGCCGCAGGCCGTTCCGCTTGCCGCGGGCGAAGCCTTTTTGCAGCGCCATCGCGCCTGGCTGGAGCGGCGCATGCGCGAACGCCCCGAGGCGATTCCCTTTGCCGCCGGCGAGGTCATCCCCCTGCGTGGCGAGGGGCGGCGGATCGTTGCCATGCCGGGCCGCGGCCTGCCGCGCGCCGCGCTGCAGGAAGATGAGAGGGTGATCCTGGTGCCGGGCGATCCGCGCCATCTCGCGCGCCGCCTGACGGATTGGCTGAGACGGGAGGCCCGGCGCGACCTGGAAGCGGCCTCGCATCGTTACGCGGAGCGTCTCGGGGTTCGTTTCGGCCGGCTTGCCTTGCGCGATACGACGAGCCGCTGGGGCTCGTGCTCCTCACGTGGCACGCTTTCCTTCTCCTGGCGCCTTATCCTCGCGCCGAGCCCGGTGCTTGACTACGTGGCGGCGCATGAGGTGGCGCATCTGAAGGAGATGAACCATTCGCAGCGCTTCTGGCGCCTGGTGCGGGAATTGGAGCCCGGCTGTGAGGAGGCGCGCCTGTGGCTGAAGGAGAACGGTGCCGGCTTGCACCGGCTGGGCCGCGGCTGAACGCGATGCCGCGGACCGGCGGCGAGAGCTGTATCTAGTGTAATAAAAAGTTCAGCTCAGCTTTTGATTGCCGCCTTCCGATTCCTTCGCCAGCTCGCCGACGAGGTCGATAAGGCGGCGGCGCAGCTTGCTGTTGGAGATGCGCGTGAAGGCGCGGTTGAGCTCCACGCCCTCGGCCGTGGACACGAAGTCCATGACGAAGGCGGTCTGCTTTTCGGCGAAGCCGGGCTGGCCTTCCGCACCGTTCGCCTCGGGTAGGAAATAGGATAGGGGAGTGCCTAAAACATCGGCAATCTGATAGAGGCGGCTCGCGGCGATGCGATTGGCGCCCTTCTCGTATTTCTGCACTTGCTGGAAAGTGACGCCGAGTTGCTCGCCAAGCTTCTCTTGCGACATGCCGGCCATTTTGCGGCGCATGCGCACCTGTCTGCCGATGTGCGCGTCGATTTCGTCGGGCGACTTGGGTTTCCGCTTCTCGTTCATTGTTTTTCCTTGTGCGCTTTGGCCAATTCATCGGCCAAGCGGGTCGCCGCGTCAAACCCCCCAAGCTGCGCCGAAATATGCCTGACCTAGGGGCATCCCTTTCGGCCCCGTGTCCTTCAGAGTCAATGGTGGGCGCGGCGTTTTGCGGCCGCCTTGGTTGTAAAGGCGACAAAAATACAAATCAAAAGGAGAGTCCGACTCATGGTGCTACTTATGCGTGTATCGACCGGCGGAGCCAGCGCGGCGGGTAGCGCGCTATCCAGAACGGCGCGCTCTCCCAAGGGAGCACGCGCACTGATTCGCCCGTAGCCGTCGATCACCGCCGAGATGCCCGTATTGGCGGCGCGCAGCACCGGCAGGCCTTCCTCCACGGCGCGCACCCGCGCCTGATGCAGGTGTTGATAGGGGCCGGGCGTGGTGCCGAACCAGGAGTCGTTGGTGACGTTGACGAGGAAGCCCGGCCGCGTCCCGTCGTCGGCGAGCACCGCGCCGGGGAAGATGATCTCGTAGCAGATGAGCGGCACGAAGGGCGGCGCGCCCTCCGCGATGAGCGTGCGCCGGCGCGGTCCTGGCGTGAAGCCGCCGCGCACCCGCGTCAGCTGCTGGAGGCCGAGGCTCTCAAGAAGCCCCTGCATCGGCAGATACTCGCCGAAGGGAACCAGATGCACCTTGTCGTAGGCCCCTTCGATCGTGCCCTCGTCGTCGATGACGTAGACGCTGTTGAAGACGAAGCGCCCGTCGGGCCCGTCCTCGGCGCGCGCCGCGCCGGTGATGAGGCTGGCGCCCTGCGGCAGCAGCTCCGCGATCGCCGGCAGTGCCCCGGGCTCCTCCGTCAGCGCGAAGGGAAAGGCTGATTCCGGCCAGATGAGCAGCATCTCGCCGTCGAGCGGGCGCCCGCCCGCTTCCGCGCTGAGGCTGAGATAGGACTGGAACACCGCCTCCTTGTTCTCCGGCCTCCATTTCTCCGCCTGATCGATCGCCGGTTGCACGATGCGCACCGTCGGGCGCGCGAGGCTGGCATCTTCGGCCCCGGAAAGACGCGCCAGCCCGAAGCCGACGAGGCCCAGGAACAGCAGGGCCGCCAGAACGCTCGGCAGGGCGCTCTGCCGGCCGGCCGCCGGCAACAGGCTCGCCGGGGCGGCAAAGACGACGATGGCGAGGAAGCCGAGGGCGTAGACATCGCCGAGCGCGGCCGATTGCATCATCACTTCGCCGGCCGTCAGCGCATAGCCGAGGGCGTTCCAGGGAAATCCGGTGAACAGGTATCCGCGCAGCCATTCGGCGCCGCCGAGCCCGGCGGCGAGCGCGAAGATGCGCCAGGGGGAGGGCGACCACAGAAGCTGCGCCGCCGCCGCGCCGGCGCCCCAGAGGAGCGCCAGGCCGGCCGGCAGGAGCAGCACGGCGAAGGGCATCAGCCAGGCGAATTCCTCCGCTTCCACCAGGAAGGCGGCGCCGATCCACCACAGCCCGGCGAGAAAATAGCCGAAGCCGAACCACCACCCCGCCGCGAAGGCGGCCACAAGCCGCCCGCCGAGGCCGGAGACGCGCGCCGAGACGGCGCCGTCCAGAAGCAGGACGAGAACCGGCAGGGTGATCCACAGGACGGGAAAGACAAAGAACGGCGGCTGCGCCAGCGCCGAAACGGCTCCCGCGAAGAAGGCGATGCCCCGGCGCCGCCAGCCCCAGGAAAGGATGATCGCCTCCGCCAGCTTTGCCATCGTCTCCCGAATCGCTGCTCACGCGGCAGCGACATGACGGCTTCGGCGGGGCGAAATCAAGGAGAGGCTGCGCCGATCCATCCGCTTGCCTTTGGCGCCAAAACCGGCCAACCAAAAGCCATGCTGCCGGGAATTGCCAATCGTATCCCGTTTTCCTCCTTGAGCGAGAAGGAGGTGCTGGCGCTCGCCATCACCGCGGAGGAGGAGGACGGGCGCATCTACCGGACCTATGCGGAGCAACTGGCCACCGATTATCCGCAATCCGCCGCGGTGTTCCGGGCGATGGCGGAGGAGGAGGACGAGCACCGCCGCCAGCTCATCGAGCATTTCCGCGCCCGCTTCGGCGAGACCATCCCGCTCATCCGTCGCGGCGATGTCGCCGGCTTCTACCGCCGCCGGCCTGTCTGGCTCGTCTCCAATCTCAGCCTGGAGCGCATCCGCGGCGAGGCGGCGAGCATGGAGGAGGAGGCGCGCAACTTCTATCAGAAGGTCGCCGAGCGCACCTCCGACGCCGCCACGCGCAAGCTTCTGGGCGATCTGGCCGCCGCCGAGAGCGAGCATCTGGCGACCGCCGACCGTCTGGAGGCGGAATACCTGCCTGAGGCGGCGCGCGAGGAGGAGGCGGCCGCCGAGCACCGGCGCTTCCTGCTCACCTATGTGCAGCCGGGCCTGGCCGGGCTCATGGACGGCTCGGTCTCCACCCTGGCGCCGATCTTCGCCGCCGCCTTCGCCACCCACGACACCTGGCAGACCTTCCTCGTCGGCCTTGCCGCGGCGATCGGCGCCGGCATCTCCATGGGCTTCACCGAGGCGGCCTCCGACGACGGGGCGCTGACCGGCCGCGGCTCGCCGGTCAAGCGCGGCTTTGCCTCCGGCATCATGACCGCCATCGGCGGGCTCGGTCACGCTCTGCCCTATCTCATCCCGCATTTCTGGACGGCGACCACGATCGCCATCGTCATCGTCTTCATCGAGCTATGGGCGATCGCCTGGATCCAGAACCGCTGCATGGACACGTCCTTCTGGCGCGCCACTTTGCAGGTCGTCCTCGGCGGCTCGCTGGTCTTCGCGGCTGGCATCCTCATCGGCAACGCCTGACTTGCGCCGGGCTGTTGCTGCGGCGCAACAGCTTCGTCGAATTTTAACGACATGCGCTCTTGGGCGCCGAATCGGCGCCGGTCGGTCATCTTGTGTTCAGGGATCGTGACGTAAGGCACGGACGAGAGGACGAGGCTCGACCAGGGTGGGCAGGTCAGCCAAGAGCGAGTGAAGACCATGCCGACATTCAGGAAATGGATCCGTCATCTGGGCGAGAGCGCCCGCGATTTCTTCGTCCCGCGTTATCGCCCCGAGCGGCACTATATGCGCGGTGCCGGCCCTGCTTGCGCCGCCCGCAACCAGCCGCGCCGGCCCGCCTTCTGAGCCGGCCCGCCTTGTGAGCTGGGAGAATGCTGGCGCTCAGCCGATGCCGAGCCCGGCCTCGCCGCGCTCCAGGATGAGCGGCACGATAAGGTCCTCCTCGTCGTGAAGATGGCGGCGAAGGCCCTCCAGGAAGAGGCTGAGCTCGCGGCTCGTCGCCTCGGCGCTGCGCAACCGGGCGTCATGGTCCGATGCGAGCGCGGCAAGGAGCGCGGAGCCGGCCTCGCGCAGGCGCAAGAGATCCATGTGCAGGATCTCATGGTCGTTCTCCAGGATTTCGAAGCCCCGCTTCAGCCTGCTCTCCGCCGCCATGAAGGCGGGAAAATAGGCCCCGTCCTCGATCCGGTGATGAGCCTCCAGCTGCTGCAGGAAGAAGCGCATGCGCGGCGCGAAGAAGGCGCGGAAGGGCGCCGCCTCGATCCTTTGCTCGCCGAGCTCTTCGGCCGCGCCGGCCAGCACGCCGCAAAGCTCACGGAACATGTCGTGGCGCGAAAGCCAGAAGCGGGCGAGCTCGCCGAGATTGGCGTGGTGCGGCCAGGTCTCGCGCGGATATTTGGCAAGCAGCGCCAGAAGGTCGTCGGGCAGGCCCTGGCGCGCCTGCAAGGAAAGCTCGTCGGGTATCGTCGTCCGGCTCATTCCAGGATGATTTTACTCGCCACCCGCGTATCGGCGTTCAGCCGGTAGACGAGCGGCACGCCGGTGGCGATTTCCAGCTTCACCACCTCCTCCGGCGTCAGCCGGTCCAGCACCATGGCGAGCGAGCGCAGCGAATTGCCGTGGGCGGAGACGAGCACGCGCTTGCCGCCCATCACGTCCGGCAGGATGTGGGTGAGATAATAGGGCCACACGCGCGCCCCGGTATCCTTCAGGCTCTCTCCGCCCGGTGGCGGCGTGTCGTAGGAGCGGCGCCACGCATGCACCTGCTCCTCGCCCCATTTCTTGCGCGCATCGTCCTTGTTGAGGCCGGAGAGGTCGCCGTAGTCGCGCTCGTTGAGCGCCGCATCGGCAATGCGCGGCAGCGATCCTTCGCCGGCAAGGGGCACGCCCATCTCCTCCAGCATCAAATCGAGCGTCACCTGGGCGCGGCTGAGGACGCTCGTATAGGTGATGTCGAAGGAAAGCCCGGCCGCCTTCAGGAGCCGGCCGCCTTTCCTGGCCTCCGCCACGCCGTTCTCCGTCAGGCCGGGGTCCTTCCAGCCGGTAAAGAGGTTTTTCAGGTTCCATTCCGACTGGCCGTGGCGAACGAGTACGAGGAGGCGGTCCATGAGGGTCTATCCGAAGTGAAGCGGGGGAAATGTCAGTGCAGGCCGAGCACGTCGGCCATGTGATAGAGGCCGGGCTTCTTGTCGAAGGCCCAGAGCGCGGCCTTCAGCGCGCCGCGCGTATAGATGCTGCGGTCGAGCGCGTGGTGGGCGATCTCGATCCACTCGCCCTCGCCGGCGAGGATGACGCTGTGCTCGCCGACGACGGAGCCGCCGCGCAAGGTGGCAAAGCCGATCTTGCCTTCCGGGCGCGGGCCGGTATGCCCGTCGCGCACGCGCACGGCGTTTTCCGCCAGCGCAATGCCGCGTCCTTCCGCCGCCGCCTCGCCGAGGAGAAGGGCCGTGCCGGACGGGGCGTCGACCTTGTGGCGGTGATGCATCTCTAGGATCTCGATGTCGAAATCGGGCCCGAGCGCGGCGGCGGCGCGGCGCACCAGCCCGGCCACCAGATTGACGCCAACGCTCATATTGCCCGATTTGACGATGCGGCAGTGACGCGCGGCGGCGCGAAACTTCGTCTCGTCCTCGGGGGCGAAGCCTGTCGTGCCGATGACATGGACGATGCGCGCCTGCGCGGCGAGCTCCAGCAGGGCAAGGCTCGCATCGGGCAGGGTGAAATCGATGAGCGCGTCGCAATGCGCCAGGACTTCGATCGGGTCGTCGCTGACGGCGACGCCCGCCTCGCCGGCGCCGGCAAGCAGCCCGGCGTCCTGGCCGACGGTCTCGGCGCCCTCTCGCTCCAGCGCGCCGACCAGCTTCAGCTCCGGATGGGCGAGCGTGGCGGCGAGGAGCGCCTTTCCCATGCGCCCGCTGGCGCCGGCGACGACGGTTCTGAGTTCGGCCAAAAAACCTCTCCTTCGGCAACGCGCCGCCTATAGCACGACGCGGCAAAGAGGCCAGCCTCGCACGACCCGCGCCGCGCGCTAAGGTGGGAAAGAACGCCGGCCGACCACGCCGACCCACCGCGCCGGCCGACCACGCCGACCCACTGCGCCGATTGGGGAGAGAGCCGCATGTCCGACGATCGGCAAACCTCGCAGGAGGCAGAAGGCGAATCCGCTGCCGCGCGCAAGGTCAGCCCCGAAATGGCCTCGCTGCGCGAGGGGGTGATGCGCGCCGTCTTCTTTGGCGGCGCGGCGTTCGCCGTCCTCGTCCTCGCCCTCTTGGCGCTCTGGGCGATGCCCCTGTGAGGGCATCCTCTTCGCTTTTCCGGCCGCGGCGCCGGGCTTTGCCCGCCGGGCGCTGAGGCGACGGGGCGGGAGCTGAGACAGGCGCCGGCGCCGGCGGGAAGGCGCGGCCCGTCGCGCGCCTTCCTGCCTCGCCGCTTGCGCGCGGCCCCGGCCATGCTACATGCGCGGGCAATCCTTGAATCTAACAAGCCGGTTGCATGGCCGACCTCTCCCATATCCGCAACTTCGCCATCATCGCCCATATCGACCACGGCAAGTCGACGCTCGCCGATCGTCTCATCCAGATGACCGGCACGCTGCCGGATCGCGAGATGAAGGAGCAGCTCCTCGATTCCATGGATATCGAGCGCGAGCGCGGCATCACCATCAAGGCGCAGACGGTGCATCTGCGCTACCGGGCGAAGAACGGCGAGGATTACCATCTCAACCTCATCGACACGCCCGGCCATGTCGATTTCGCCTACGAGGTGAACCGCTCGCTCTATGCCTGCGAGGGCTCGCTGCTGGTGGTCGACGCCTCGCAGGGCGTGGAGGCGCAGACGCTCGCCAACGTCTACCAGGCGATCGAGGTCGATCACGAGATCGTGCCGGTCCTCAACAAGGTCGACCTGCCGGCGGCCGAGCCGGAGCGGGTGAAGGAGCAGATCGAGGAGGTCATCGGCCTCGACGCCTCCGACGCGGTGATGATCTCCGCCAAGACGGGCCAGGGCGTGGAAGACGTTCTGGAGGCGATCGTCACCCGCCTGCCGCCGCCGAAGGGCCTGGCCGATGCGCCATTGAAGGCGCTTCTGGTCGATTCCTGGTACGACCCCTATCTCGGCGTCGTCGTCCTGGTGCGCGTCATCGACGGCTTCTTGAGGGAAGGCCAGACGATCCGCATGATGGGCACCGGCGCCCGCTACGAGGTGAACCAGGTCGGCATGTTCACCCCGAAGATGGTGGAGACGGGCGAGCTCTCGCCCGGCGAGATCGGCTTTCTGACCGCCTCCATCAAGGAGGTCGCCGACACCGCCGTCGGCGACACCATCACCGAGGACAAGCGCCCGACGCAAAAGCCGCTCCCCGATTTCCGCCCGGCGGTGCCGGTGGTCTTCTGTGGCCTCTTTCCGGTCGATGCCGCCGATTTTGAGGACCTCAGAGCGGCGATGGGCAAGCTGCGCCTCAACGACGCCTCCTTCAGCTACGAGATGGAGACCTCCGCGGCGCTCGGCTTCGGCTTTCGCTGCGGCTTTCTGGGCCTCCTGCATCTGGAGATCATCCAGGAGCGGCTCAGCCGCGAATTCGATCTCGACCTCATCGCCACGGCCCCCTCCGTCGTCTACCAGCTCAGCCTGACGGGCGGCGAGGAGACCGAGCTTCACAACCCGGCCGACATGCCCGATCCGGTGAAGATCGCGGAGATCCGCGAGCCCTGGATCCGCGCCACCATCCTGACGCCGGACGAATATCTCGGCGGTGTCCTGAAGCTCTGCCAGGACCGGCGCGGCGTGCAGCAGGGCCTCACCTATGTCGGCCAGCGCGCGATGCTGGAATACGACCTGCCGCTCAACGAGGTGGTCTTCGATTTCTACGACCGGCTGAAATCGATCTCCAAGGGCTATGCCAGCTTCGACTATCACATCACCGGCTATGAGGCCGGCGATCTCGTCAAGATGTCGATCTTGGTCAACGGCGAGCCGGTCGACGCCCTGTCGATGCTCGTCCACCGCAGCCAGGCGGAACGGCGCGGCCGGGCGCTGTGCGAGAAGCTGAAGGACCTCATTCCCCGCCATCTCTTCAAGATCCCGATCCAGGCCTCCATCGGCGGCAAGGTGATCGCCCGCGAGACGATCTCCGCTCTGCGCAAGGACGTCACCGCCAAATGCTACGGCGGCGACGTGACCCGAAAGCGCAAGCTTCTGGAGAAGCAGAAGGAGGGCAAGAAGAAGATGCGCCAGTTCGGCAAGGTGGAGATCCCGCAGGAGGCCTTCATCGCCGCGCTGAAGATGGGAGATGGCTGAGATTTCACTCCGACTTTGCAATCAATAGACGTATAGCTCCAAAAATACATCCATAAGTAGAATAATCTTAAGGCGCACAGCGCAACCTGGCGGCCAGCACGAGGGCCGCCGCCATGCTGAACGCCGTCATCGACATCTCGCATTACAACGGCGCCGTCGATCTCGCCGCCGCCAAGGCGGACGGCATTATCGGCGTCATCCAAAAGGCCACCGAGGGCACCGGCTACGTCGATCCGAGCTACGCCGCCAATCGCGATAAGGCGCGCGCGGCCGGCCTTCTCTGGGGCGCCTATCATTTCGGCACCGGCGCGGGCGGCGCCGCCCAGGCGACGCATTTCCTCTCCGTCGTCGGCGACGATCCTGCAACGCTTCTCGCCCTCGATTTCGAGGCCAATCCGTCGGGTCCGAGCATGAGCCTTGAAGAGGCGAAGGCTTTCATCGTCGCCGTCGCCCGCCGGCGCGGTCGCTTCCCCGGCTTCTATTCCAATGCCCGTATCGCCGATGAGCTCGGCGATCACGTCGATCCGCTGCTGGCGCGATGCTGGCTTTGGGCCGCGCGCTACGGCTCGGCGCCGGTGGTTCCCAAGACCTGGCCGACCTGGACCATGTGGCAGTACACCGACGGCCATGCCGGCCCCGAGCCGCACGCGGTCGCCGGCGTTGGCCCCTGCGACCGCGACCGCTTCAACGGCGACGAAGCCGGCCTGAGGCGCCTCTGGGGCCAAGGCGAAACGGCCGTCGCGGCCGCTTCGCCAAGCGAGCTTTTAGCACATGGCTGTGGTCCAAGGGGCTGCTGACAGAATGGCTTGCAGCCGACCCGTTGTTCGTTTTCCTCACACAGCGACGGCGCCGATGCCGAACAGCATCAGGACGAGGAAGATCACCGCGATGACGAGGAAGAGGAAGAACAGGAAGCGCGCGACGGTCGCGGCGGCGCCGGCGATGCCGGTGAAGCCGAGCGCCCCGGCGATGAGGGCGATGACGGCGAATATGATGGCCCATTTCAACATGGCGTCAAATCTCCGCGGATGGTGAAGCGCGGCCGTTTGGCCGTTGGCAGGATAAACCGCGGCCCGGTGGCGAGGTTCCCGGCAAAGACACGGGAGCAAAGACACGCGAGCAAAGACACGGGATCGGTAGACCCGTCCTCGCCCCGCAAGCCGTTGGCAGCCAAGGACAGCCAAGGACAGCCATAGGGAGCCATTATGGGCCTCCGGGCGTTTTGCTGGCAGCATGAACAGTATGCGAGCGTCCATGTCGCCCGATCGTTGCGTCCCGTTGCGGCTTTTCCTCTTCGCCTCGCAAGGATTTCACCCATCATCGTCCGCCTGCGAAAGACAGCGCCGCCAACGAGCGCGCGGGCATGCTCGCCCGGCATGCGGCGGAGGTGTTTCGTGAGCGGCCGCCTGGCTGCCGCCGCGCTTGCCGGCGCGCTTGTCTTCTCCCTGCCAGCCGCCTGGGCGGTGGACCTGCCGCGCCCGCGGCCCGAGGAAGCCGGCATCGCCAAGCTTCCGACCCCGCGTCCGCCGGTCCCGGAGGCACGCCAGGCCGCTCTCGCCTCACAGGCGGAGCCGGACGCGGCCCTGGCGCCTGGAGAGGCTATGCCGGGCGGGGAAACGGAAGGCGCGCCCGCCATCCCCAAGCCAAGGGACGAGGCGGCGGCGCCCCGGGCGCCTGCGGCGCGAGGCACGCAGGGCGGCGAGCGGCGGCAGGAAAGCGCTGGCGAGGTCGCCGAAAGGCAGGCCGCCTTTCAAGCTTGCAGGGCCCGCCTTACCGCCCTCGGCGCGCAGTTCGACCTTGCGCAGCCGATCGACGAGGAGGGGGGCTGCTTCGTGCCGCATCCGATCACGCTCACGCGGCCCTTGCCGCAGATTGAGCTTCGGCCCGCCGCGAGGCTGAACTGCGCCACCGCTCTGGCGCTGGCCGAATGGCTGAAGGAGATCGTGCTGCCGGCGGCGGAGGAGCATCTGGAGGGGGCGCTTCCGACCGGCGTGAGGCAAAACTCCGCCTATGTCTGCCGCAAGCGCTACGGCGACCCTGAGGCCAAGCTCTCCGAGCACGCCCGCGCCAACGCCATCGATATCTCGGCCATCGTCTTTGCGGACCGCGCGCCGCTCGCCTTCCGTTTGCGCGATACCGGGTCGGCCACGGTCAGGCGGGCGGAAGACGCGATCATCACGCACGCCTTGGGCGGGCCGCGCCCGCAGCTTGGCCGGGACGCACCCGATAGCGACGCGGCAAACTCGGCCGAGCCGGCGGAAGGGATGCGCTCAGGCGATGAAAAGGCCGGCGATACGACGGGCGAAAGGCAGGCGAGCATCGACACCGAGAGCGCCGCTTCCAAGGATGCCGCGCAGGCGAAGGCCCGGGAGGAGCAAGAGCGCGAACGCCTCTTCCAGCGCGAGATCCGTGAGGGTGCCTGTCGCTATTTCACCACGGTCCTGGGCCCCGGCGTCAACGCCGAGCATGCCTCGCATTTCCACTTCGACCTTGCCGCGCGACGCGGCGACTATCGGATCTGCCAATAGTCACCGGTCTTGCCGCAAGGGGGCGCTATTGGACGCCCAGCGCCGGCACGGAAAGGAACAGGATGCGCTTCTGCTCCAGCCGGGCGCGCCTGAGGCTCTCCAGGACGAAGCCGGTCGCCAGCGCGAAGGCCGCCAGAAGCAGGGCGCTCATCGCCGTCATCGTCGCCCCGGCGCCTGCCGGGCTGCCGCCGAGCGCTGCCGCCAGAAGCGGCAGGGCGATGAGGACGCCGATGAGGCCGAAGATGGCGCCGAAGGTGGCGAACAGAGCGAGCGGGCGTGCTTCCAGCATGATGCGCGCGAGCGTTGCCGCCTCTCCGCCAAGGCGCGCCAGCGAGCGTTCCTTGCGGTGCCGCGGGGCCGGGCGGCCGCCGTCGAGCGACAGGCTCGCGACCGGGATGGAGAGCTCGCTTGCATGCAAGGTGAGTGCGGTCTCCGGCGAGAGCCGCGGCGCCACCGGCGGGAAGCTCTTGACGAGCCGCCGCGTCAGCGCCCGGTAGGGCGAGGCGCGCTCGCCGAAGGGATCGGAAAAGCCTGCGCCGAAGAGCCGGCGATAGGCTTCGGCAAAGCCGCCGCCGGCCCAGGAGGCCCCTTCCGCCTTGGCGCCGCCGAGCCTCGCGGAGGTGCCGATCACCATGTCGAGCCGTTCCGTCACGAGCGCGTTGATGAGCGAGGAGGCATCCGCCGGCTCGCAGGCGCCGTCGCCGGAGGCCATGAGATAGATATCGGCCTCGATATCGGCGAACATGCGCCACAGCGCGGCGCCCCGGTCCGGTCCCGCGCCGCGCAGCACCTTGGCGCCCGCCTTGCCGGCGATGCGTGCCGTGTCGTCGGTGGAGGCCTCGTCGAAGACGTAGATGCGCGCCTCAGGCAGCGCTTCGCGAAAGCCGCGCACCACCTTCTCGATGGTCGCCGCCTCGTTGCGGCAGGGCAAGAGCACGGCGACGCGCAGGCCCTCGCTGGCCGAAAGATGGGTCATCGATCCCCCCGGGGAAAGCCGCCAAACCTCGCCCGCTTCTAGCGGTTGACGGGTTAACACCCCGTTAGGATTTAGGCTCGCCTCGTCTGGAAATCGCCGATCTTCTGGGCTGGCGGCGCCCGTGTTATGGTAGCCGCGATGCTGCGATTCATCCGCCTCGTCGTTCTTCTGGCGCCCGCCCTTCTTCTCGGGGCAGGGGCGCAAGCGGAGCCTGCCGCCAAGCAGCTCTTCGGCGCCAAGCAGCTTCCTTCCGCCCAGCGCGCGCAGGCGATCGGCTTCTACTCCAAGGGCTGCCTTGCCGGCGGCGAGGCGATGCCGGTCGACGGCCCCCACTGGCAGGCGATGCGCCTGTCGCGCAACCGCAATTGGGGCCATCCGCAGCTCGTCGCCTTCGTCACATGGCTGGCGCGCGAAGCGGCCGAGAAGGATGGCTGGCCGGGGCTTCTCGTCGGCGATCTGTCGCAGCCGCGCGGCGGGCCGATGCTGAGCGGCCATGCCTCGCACCAGATTGGGCTCGATGCCGATATCTGGCTGACGCCGATGCCGAGCCGGCGCCTGTCGGCCAGGGAGCGCGAGGAGATGTCGGCGGTGCCGGTGGTCAAGCCGGGCCCGCACGAGGTCTATGAGAATGTCTGGACCAGGGCGCATGGCCGTCTCATCCGCCGCGCCGCGATGCATCCATCCGTGCAGCGCATCCTGGTCGCGCCCGGCATCAAGAAGCGGCTCTGCGAGGAGGCCGGCGGGGACCGTTCCTGGCTCGCCAAGGTGCGCCCCTATTGGGGCCACAACTATCATATGCATGTGCGCCTCTTCTGCCCGGACGGCTCGCCCGGCTGCAAGGCGCAGCGCGCCACCGGCAGCGACGACGGCTGCGGCGGGGCGCTCGCCTGGTGGTACAGCGACGAGCCTTACCGACCGGCAAAGCCCTCCAAGCCGGCGCCGAAGAAGCGCGAAATGACGCTGGCGGCCCTGCCTTCCGCCTGCCGGGGCGTGCTGGCCGCCGAAACGCGCGCGGGCACCCAGACCGCGCTCGCCGCCTTTGAGGGGCATGTGCCGCCATCCGTGCTTGCCAAGGCCCGCGATATGCGCCCGGCGGCCGCCGCGCTCGTCGGTCTGCCCTATATGCCGCGGCCGCGTCCGGCGCGGCCTTGAGGTTCTAGGCCGCTTCCGGCACGGCTGGGCAGGCGACACCGGTGCCGCCGAGGCCGCAATAGCCGCCGGGATTCTTGGCGAGATATTGCTGATGATAATCCTCGGCGAAATAGAAGCTCGGCGCGTCGACGATCTCCGTGGTGATCGCCGCATACCCCTTCTCCCGCAGGGCCTCTTGGTAGGCTTGCCTGGCCGCCTCCGCCTGGCGGCGCTGCGCCGCGTCGAAAACGTAGATGCCGGAGCGGTATTGCGTGCCGACATCGTTGCCCTGGCGCATGCCCTGCGTCGGGTCGTGGGCCTCAAAGAAGCGGGAAAGAAGCTCGTTGTAGCTCACCTTGTCGGGATCGAAAACGACCAGCACCACCTCGTTATGGCCGGTGCGCCCGCTGCACACTTCCCGGTAGGTGGGGTTTGGCGTTGTTCCGCCGGCATAGCCGACCGCCGTCACCCAAACGCCTTCGCTCTGCCAGAAGACGCGCTCCGCCCCCCAGAAGCAGCCGAGGCCGAAGAGCGCCATCTGCATGCCCTGCGGATAGGGACCCTTGAGCGCCCTTCCGCTGACGAAATGCGTCTCGGCCGTTGCGATGGGCTCGGCGCGGCCGGGCAGCGCTTCCTCCGCGCTCGGCATGGCGGTCTTCTTGAGCAGGCGGTCGAGGCCGAACATGGCAGGCTCCCTGTCTCTCCTGGTGAGGTCACTCCTGGCGAAGATATGGGGCGGCGTGCCTTCAGCTAAAGGTCCCGCTCATGGGCGAATTGGAAGCGCCGGCGCGGCCGTCCCAGCCAGAAGAAGAGGAGCGCCACCACCAAGAGGATGGCGAAGGTCGGCGCGGCGAGGAGGAAGCGTGCGGCGCCGCCCCACATCCAGGCGGAAGGGCTGGTCTCGATCGCCGTCTGAAAGGCCGCAAGGCTCGTTGCTGCCCAATTCGACCAGGTTTCCGCCAGCGGGGTGAAGAGCAGGCGCGATTCGGCAATGGAGCGCGTGCCGTCGATGACGACCATGACGAGGCCGGCGGCCATCAGCCAGATGGCGAGGAAGCGCAGGATAAACCGGATCATGCCTTCAGCTTTGCCTTGCGGCTTGCGCCGCCGCTTGTCGGCTCATAGGTAGAGTTTTCCTCCCCGGCAGGCAATCGCGCCGCATCGTGTTCGCGACGCCTTGCTCTTGCGCCTCTCGCTCGATAAAGGGGAGCCCGCTGGAGGGGTGGCCGAGTGGTTGAAGGCGCACGCCTGGAACGCGTGTAGGCGGGAAACCGTCTCGAGGGTTCGAATCCCTCTCCCTCCGCCATACCTAAGCTCCTGACATAAGTCGTGATTTTCGCCCCGGCGGCACCCGAATACCGTATGGCGTGACGCGGTGGGCGGGGCGGCCTCGCCAGACGTCATGTAGCTTGTAGCGCGCTCGTCAGCGCTACATCTTGTAGCGCGCAAGATCAAATGGGCCGCCGCGCAAGATCAAATGGTCCCCGTTCGCGTGCCATTGAAGCGCTGTTGAACGACCGTCAGGCTGCGGGGCACCGTTTGCGGAATTCACAGAGGCGGATTGAGATGAGAGCGCTCTGCGGGGGCTAGGAGGTCTCTGAGACGAAGGCGACCGGCGGTTCGGTGGCGCAGCGTGCATCGATCATCGTCTCGACCATCATGCATCCCACCTGGGGAGTGTAGTGGCTGCCGTCGAAGTAGAAATCCGCGCTTGTCGATTGCGTGATCCGGTTCTCGTCGTAGAAATCCCAGAGCGGAACGCCCTCTTCGGCCGCTATTCGAGCCATCTCGCTGCGCCACCGCTTCGGAAGATCGCCAATGCCGCGCTCAGCAAAGCGCCGCTGAACAGCCACATGCTCGGGGCTGAGGAACGCAACTGCATTGACGTTGTTCTGGCGGAACGCGCGGAATATCTCCCGGGCGCCTCCAAGCTTCGCTTCGAAGCCTGCAATATCCCCGTACAACCACTCCGTCGAATGAAAACCGTCCACACTCGCCTCAATCGCTGCGGGGAGGTCTGATGATCTCTGACGCCGGTGGAAGCCTGAGGGCAGAACAAGTTCTTTATCGCTTAGACCCGTCCAAATCATGTCGAAGGCGGTCGTCGATATCGTCATATACCCGGCGTTGCGATAAGGCGCCAACGGTTCGGTATAGCTCGCGCTGAACCCAGGCTGATGATCGCGGTGCGGGTTGAACATGTAGAAGTCGAAGCCAAGGAGCACCAGCTTCGGCTTCAGGCGCGCGATCTGCCGCGCATAGACGGTCATCTCGTCGATCAGGAGGCCTGAGACGCCATAGTTCATGGCAGACGCATCGGGACCAAAGCTGGCCGGATCGAACCCGTCGCGAACGCGTGATGAGCCAAGAACCACGATGTCAGGCCGCCGCAACGTTGCGATGATGGGCAGCGCGATACGCGGGTGCCACCAAATGCCGGCTCGATGGGATTCGCGCGAGGGGAAAAACACGCCGAAGGGATCGAAGGCGATCGAGACGGCGCCTGCTGCGAGGAACAGGGCGACCATGGTGCCGATCACCGTCCGGTTGAATGCTGCCCACTGCGCCCGCTCAATGTCCATGACAGCGATAACTACTCGGGCTCTCGTCGATCGGCAACGTGGCGCCTGCAGCCAGTAGCTGTCATCGGCACACTCTGCTGGTATTGGCGAGCTGGGCGCTCACGGCCAGCCGGCCTCGATGTCGATTGCGTCGAGTGCCGCTTCGTCCTCGGCGGCGGCAATCTGGTCTTTGAGCGTCCAGGACCGCGCGAGGATCGCCACGCCGTGGTCGGCCATCGCCATGAGGATCGCGTGCGCGTCCGCGAAGCTGAGCGTGTGGTTGGCGTTGTCGGCGTCGCGGATTGTCGCGCCGGCGATCGCCCCGTTGCCTGCTGCGATCTCGGTGGCGTACCGGATCGCCGCCGTCTGCCAGTTCGCGCGATCCGCGGGCCGCGTCTGCAGCGTCGCCGGTGATCCGTCGATCTCGGTGGGGTAGCCAGCTGCAAGACGGCGGTCGCGCTCCGCGTCGACCGACGCGCGCATCACCTGCCGGCGGGCAGCGACCCGCTCCGCATCAGGCACGGGCGTGATGTCGGTCCCAGTGGCGATGATCGCCGCATAATGGCGGTTTCCCGGGTCGAGCGGGATCGAGGACATTTCGACGCCGTTGATCCTGGCGGTGACGGCAATAGGCGACCCGTCCGGGCCGGCGACGAAGCGGGCGTCTTCGATGAACATGGGTTAGAGCTCCGAGTCCGCGTCATAGGCGAAGAAGAACCCGTATTCGGTCCCGTACCAGCGGTGCAGCCGAATGAGGCGCGGGCTGACCGTCGGGGCTCCATAGGCCGTATTGTTTGCTGCGTGGGCGCCGCCCGACGAGGTCCAGATTGACACACGGGACAGGTTGCCGAGGCTGTCCCAGTGGCGGACTGTAGGCGTTGCGCGCATCTCCACCGGGAAGAAGGCGGTGATCTGGATCAAGGTCTCGTTCGGCTTCTGCCATGGCAATTGCGTAAAGACGCAGCTGCCCGGCTCGACCATGTTGTTGTCGACGCCACCCGGCGACAGGTCCTTTCCTGGCGGCGAGGCCATAAGATAACTCTTGCAGTAATAGCGCTGGCAGCGCGCCAATTCGACGGAGAAGTCCCGGCCCGCCCAGGCCGTCGGTTCCGGCCCGCGCTCCATCTGCACCCGGCGATAGGTAACGGCGCCGGCGGCCGGCGTCAGCGTCAGCGTGACATTGCCGATCGCGCCGGCAGGCACGGTCAGCGTCGCGCCCCGGCGGCCGCCGCCGGGCGCGATTGTCGACGTCGCTCCGTCGATATCAATGTCGAGCCCGCCGCCGGCCAGGTCTTCCACAGACACCGTCACCTCGGCCGAGGCGAGGTCGGGACTCTCGATCACCTGGACCATGGAGCCGGATGCATGTGTGACGACCCCGCCTAAGACCGAGACCGCGCACCCGCCGGCGCCCGCCTTCCAGCGGTCGTAGCCGTAATCGCCCGCGGCGAGCGCACCACCCGCGAATACACGTTGATTGATGGCGAGATCGCCGTTGACCAGGATGTTCCGGTCCGGCGCCGGCACGTAGGCGCCGGGCGGCAGGGTCCAGGGCACCAGGAGCCAGGCATCGGCGACAGACGAGTATTGCGCCTCAGCCGGGCGCCCGGCGGTGATTTCGGCGCCTGCTAGCGCGTACCCTCCGACGCTCTGGAGAGCGCGCGCCCCGGTCCCGAATGCGTCGAGCGTCATGGCGCCGGTATTCGTGATAGAGGGCAGCCAGCGGACAGCCATGCCATCGAACAGTCCGTCAGGGACCGCGAAAGAGCCGGTCGACGTCACCGTCTGGGCGTTGGCCGTGCCGCCGCCCGTGCCATACCAGGCACCGCCGGCCGCGTGCCGGGCGACGGCCTGGGCGAGCAGCGCCCAGTTGAGGGGGTCAGGTAAGAGCTCGGCGGCTTCGATCGTCTTGAGGAGGTTCTCTTGCACGGCGTTGAGCCATGCGGCCGTCACTTCCGTCCCATCGGCCCCGCCAGCGATGCTCTCGCTGCGAAAGCCGCGGCGGCCGCCGCCGATATCGACCCAGCCCTCTCCGTTGACGCGATCCATCAGGCGCCCTCCTCAAGCGTGTAGGAAAAGACCAGGGTCGTGTGCGCGGGCGCGAGCCGTTGCAGCACGCATTCGATCCCTGACCGGATGATCCAGCCGAGCGGATAGCCGGCGCGCCCGGCGCCGGCCCGGAACTTGATCGAACCGAGCGGGGCGAGCTTCACGCGCCAGATGAACTGCTCGCCCTCGGCGACGAGGCGGTCGCCCGCACGCAGCACGCCGGCCCTCGACGGCCAGAATTCCTCGATCTCGATGGCAACGCCGAGAGCGGCCGCGATCGAGATGAAGTACGGGATCGACTGCCCGCCCCCGGCGATCCACCTTTGATGGGCGATGCGCTGGCGCTCCTTCACCGAGGAAGCTTCCGTATCGCGGCCGCACGGGTCGGGGCCCAGGACCCGCTCGAAGTCCGGCAGCAGCTTGACCGCCGTGCGCGGGTCGACCTCGTCCATCAGCGCTTCGGCCTCGGCCTCGGCGTCTGCTGTCGGCGCCGCGAAGCCCGAAAGAACGGCATCGAGCACACCGCCGCGCTTGCCGAGCGCGAAGCCGGGATGCCGCTTGCCGATGAGGCTCGTCAGGATCTCCGCCGCCGACCTGGTCATGCGGCCGCCTCGAAAGTGATGGTGCCCGGCACCGGATAGGCCTTGCGGTCGAGCACGTAGGGGGCGGTCGGCTCCAGGAGATCGTGGGCGTATTCGCCGGCGGCGGCCGAGATCGCTTCGGAGATGCGCGACGGCTCGATCCTGGCGCCGATCGGCCCGGCATTCTCCTCGTCGTCATCATCGCCGATCGTGGCGACGAAGCGCTGGAATGCCTCCTCCACCGCCGCGCGTGCCGCGACCGTATCGGGCCGCAATCGGAGCCGCACCGGCAACTCCACGACATCGGCCGCGACGACCACCACGCGGGCGGTCACCGGCCGCACACCTTCGGGCTTGCCGAAGCGGCCGAGATAGACCTGCATCGCCTCGACCTCGTCGACCGTGGGCGCCCGGCCGAAGGTGCCTTCCTTGATCGCGACGACGACACCGACGGAGCCACGACCAATCCATTCCGGCACGACATTGACGGCCCGCACGTCGAACTCGCTCTCAAGCCAGGTCGGATAGTCGAAGGCTGCCCCGCCATGCGGCCGCTGACGGATATGGGCGAGGAGCCGCAGCCGGAGTTCCTGCCAGGTTTCCTCGGCCGCACCGCCGGCGATGCCCTCTGCGCCGACCGTCACGCGGGTGATGGCGGGGAAGGGTAGAACGGTGGCCAGCCGGATCCCGGCTTCGAGATTGCCTGAGGTACCGGTCTCGACGGCTGCTACTGCCACTGACGTCTCGCCGTTGGGGGCGATCTCGCCAGCTTCGGTGGAGACGTAGACCGTGCCATCGGACCCGGCGAATTCGATGCCGGCGGGGAGCGCCGTTCCGGCTGCGCCCTCGATCGTCACCGTGCCGATCGCAGCGGTCGCCCCCCGGGGCGTGATCCCCCAGATGCCGGCGTGGCGGTAGACAAACTCCTCCTCAGCCGTGTCCGGGAAATACTGGCGGCCCCACCAGCTGATGTGGTCGTGGACCTCGCGCAGCTCCAACGCCACGGCGCGGCCGAGCTGCGCGAGCATGCCGCGCCCAGAGCGCACCGCACGGGAGATCGCAAGCGGGCTCAGATCTTCTCGGAGCTTTGAGATCGCCTCCTCAAGGGTCGCCGCGATGCGCTCGGCGATCGTGCTTGCCTTCCGCGTCGGCCACGGCATCAGCCGAGCTCCCGCTTCTGCGAGACGGCGACATCCTCGACGAGGACGCGCCAGGCGAGCGTCTGCGGCCGCACCCAGGCGACCTCCCGCTCGGCCGGCACTCCGGTCTCACCTTCGGCCCATTCCAGGCACTCGCCGAGCCAGACGTCGAAGAGGAGCCGCGTCGTCTCGGTTTCCTTCGCCCGGTCGAGCAGCCAGAGGCGCGAGCCCGCCCGCTCGCCCGCCGCATCGAGACCGTCGCCGGCAGAGCCCCTGCGCTCGGAGAAGGTGGCGGGCGTCAGGAAGCGGGTGCGGCCTTGCGGCAGCTCGTCGTCAGGATCGGCGCGCCGGTCAAGCCCGACGGAGAGGAGAATCGGCGTGATCGGGGTTTCATCGACCAGGAGATCGCCGTCGTCGCTCAGCGCCAGGTCGCAGCGGCGCGCCTGCCGGTCGTAGACGAGGGCGAGGTCGAAGAACATTGTGCGGGACGCTATCGCGCGCGCGGCCATCGGTTCAGTCCGCCGGGGCGGGCGACAAGTGGCGCATCAGTCACAGCTCCACCTCTCCGCCCCCGAAATGAGCGCCGCCCCGCAGGCCGTGTGATCGCCTTCGCGGGCGATCTCCGCCCCCTCGCAAAGCCATTTCGAAGAGCCTTCGACGATCGGATTGAGGCCGTGGATCGGGCAGTCGAACATGTCGCCCTTGCGGGCGATCTTCTTGCCCTCGGCCGACCATCTCGCCGCCGAGGTGACGACCCTGCCGCCATGGGTGGAGCTGTCCCCGAGGCGGACGATGAGCGGCATTACGAAAGATGCCCCTCGCCCTCGGCTTTCACCGTGACGTTGCCCTTGCTCTCCACGGTGACGGCGCTCTTCGTCTTCACGCTGACCGTCGCGCCGGTGCGGATGTCGAGATCGCCGCCGGGCTTCAGGGCCATCTTGTCGCCATGGGCGTTGTAGAGGGCGACCTCACCGGCAGCGAGCTTGCCCATCCGCTTCGACGGGTTGGCGACGGGCAGGACGACAATGTTGCCCTCGTCGCCTTCCACGGCGAGCACGATGCCGAGTGCCCCGTCCTCGGGCACATGGGCGGCGAAGCCGTAGGGCTGCAGCACTTCGACATCGTCGCGCCAGACGCCGGCGGCGACCTCCACCGAGCAGGTCTGCATCTCGCCGTCGTCCTTGACGTTCTTCAGCGTGCAGCGGCGGATCATGCCGCGCAGCTTGCCTGCCGTTTCCCTGTCCATCAGAGCGCCTCCGCCGTTCCGTCGAGCCCGCCGCCGCTGCGGCTCGCCTTGCCGCCCGAGCGCTTGTTCGTCCGCCTTCCGCCGATCGGCCGCGCGTCGAAGGCCTCGGGCGAGGACAGCGTCAGCTCCGTCTCGGCGCCCTTCTCGTCGTAGCGATAGACGGTGCGGGAGATGAGGAGGTCGCGCTCGATCCCCTGGTAGCGGTCTGAGACGAAGGCGAGCTGGTTGACCTTCCAGAGCGCGCCGTTCGCCCGAAAGTCGTGAACGCGGGTCTGGAGATCCTCCGCCTCCGCCCTGGCGGTCCGCATGCGCCAGTCCGCCTCGTCCGTCGCGGAGACCTCGTCGGGCTGTGTCTTCGCCAGATGCACGATCGGGCGATAGCGCGTGATCTCCGGATCCTGGGCCCGACCGACAATCGCCGTGCCGTAGCGCTCGCGCTCGGTCGCCGAGCCGTCGCCCGCCTGGCGCTCATCGACGGCATGCGGATCCCCGTTGACGTCGAGCGGTACCGCGCGCCCCTCACGACGTCCGCCGGCACGCTCGGCCTGGCCCCGCACGATGGTGTCGGAATGCCGGTTCTCGTGGCTGTACTCGGCGCGGGACGCCTTCATGTTGCCGGGCAGCGTCAGGGCTGCCGGCGCCCGGCTTGCCCCCGTGCGCGTGATCACGACGCCGCCCGTCCCGTCGGAGGTGACCAGCGCGTGCCTCTGCCTGGCGCCCTTCTCGATCGCGGCAAGGCCCGTCTCGGCGAGGTCCAGCGGATAGCGCGGGAAGGGATGGCCGGTGTCGATCTCCGAGCGCACCTTGAGCCCGAAGGGCGCCGCGACCCGCCGAGCCGCCTCTTCGAGCTTCACCTGCCGGAATTCTCCGGGCCCGTCCGGCGCGGCAGCGCAGTCGATCAGATCGCCCGCCTTGTCGCGTCCGGAGATCGTCACCTCGGCGCGTTCGTCGTCGATATCGGGGATGACCTTTTCGATGTAGCCGTGAAGGACGAGCTCGCCGTCGATCAGGATCCGCACCTCCGGGCCGGGCCGCAGGCGGAAGACAGGCGGCGGCGAGGCCCATTCGAAGGTGGCGAGCGAGCGGGTCGCATCTCTGAGGATGAAGGTGAAGGAGCCGGAGAAGTCTTTCAGATCCCGCACCACCTCTGCAGCCGACCATTCCTCGCAGCGTCCGGCGCCGGCGATCTCCAGCGTCAGGCGCCGCGTCGGCGTCGCAGCTGGCAGGAGCTCGCGCGACGCCATCAGCGGGCTACCTCGATACGGCCTGCAGGGATCGCCGCCGGATGGCGCGGTCGGTTCCGCGCGACGATGTCGGCATAGCCGCGCTCGATCTCCGCCGGTGTGTCGCCGAAGAGATGGTTGGCGAGCTGGAAGGCGTCGACGCGCCGATCCGTGACGATCGCCACCACCTCCGGCAGACGGCCGATGATCTCGTTGATGTCGGCGATCGTCGTGGTGCGAAGGTCGGAGATGGCGCGGCCTACCGCGCTCGCATGACTGGCAAAGAGCGTCTCGGAAAGCTCCGCGTTTGCCGCCTCCAGCGCCTCGGCCGCACCGGCGATGGCGCTGCGGCTCGCCGTCGCCTCGCGCCTGGTCGGGAACGCAGCCTGGCCCAGCATCGGGCCCGCCTCTGAGAGGACGAGCGCCGCGGCGCCAGCGAGCATTGCCCGGTCGGGGGCCGACGGAGCCTCTGCAGAACTCACGGTCAGGCGGGAAGCAATGTCGACGACGAGTTCCAGCCCCTGCAGCGCGGTGAGACCCGGCTTCGTCTCCGGTGCGCTGTAGGCCGGCGCGACCACAACCGCGGGCGCCGTGAGCGCCGGAACCGCCGCCAGCATGGCTTCTCCCGTGGAGGAGACCAGGCTCTCCAGCGCATCGGGTGCGCCGGCTCTTGCGGAGGACACCGTCGCCACGATGCGCCCGGTACCGGCGCCCGCCCTCACCCGCGGGATGGCCGCCGCCGCATCTCTCACCGCGTCGGCGAAGATCCGCGCCGATCTCTTTGCCGCCGAGGCCTGCACCCGGCTGATCGTCAGTTCCGCCGGCGCCAGGACGAGGCGCCGGGCGGCCGTGGCGAGGACAGCGGCTGCATCGGCGACGAGGCCTGCAGTGGAGGACGAAAGCGGGGCGCCGCCGGGCAGGCGCTTGAAGAAGGCGCTGAAGCGGGCGACGCGGAGTTCGCGCGAGGAGAAAGTGATCTCGGGAGGCCGGTCGACGATGACCTGCATCGGTCCGAGCCAGGGATGCATGAGCGTACCGGGTCCCGGCCGCGTGAAGGCGCTCCTGAGGGCCTTTGCCCTGGCGATGTAGTCGTCGCCGAGGATGACGCCTTCGACCGAGACGACCTCCGGAAGAAGGCCGAGATCGTCGTACTTGGCGATGTCGTGGCCGGGGAAGAGGTGCTCGGCGATGCGCCGGCCGACCTCCGTGCGCGTGTCCGGCACGTCGAAGGCGACGCCGCGATAGCCGCCCGGCAGGAGACCGGGCAGAAGATCGGAGACGCTGTCGAGGATCATGCCCGCCCCACCGCGCGGCCGCGATCGGGCGCGAGCCTGACGCCCGGATTGCTCGAGCTGGCACCCGCCACCTTGCCGGGGCCTTCAACGGCGATACGGATCGTGCCGGAGACGTCGGCGCGGGCGGGCATGACGGCCGCGGCCTGGCTGCGGCCTTCGAGTGAGGATCGCTGGCGGAGCTTGCGCCGCAGGCGCCGACCCTCGACGCCCCCCGGCATCCGCCCGGACGGGTTGTTCTCGTTCGCCGGCGGCGAGGGCAAATTGTTGCCGCCGAGGCTCTCGTTGAGGCTCTTCATCGCGCCGGAGAAGGAGAAGCCGGAGACCGCCTCCTTGAGGCTGATGATCGCACTCTTAACCCTCTCGATAACCTGCGCGACCTTCTCGAAGGCCTCGACGACGCTCGCCGGGATCATCTTGCTCCACGGAATGGGCTCGTCCCCGGAGAGGATGCTGATGATGCTACGGACAACGCCGAGGAAGTCGTTGAGCGAGGCGACCACCCCGGCGAGGTCCTCACCGAACCGGCTGAACTCCTTGCCGAGGACGGAGCCGATCCCCTCGGTGCCCTCGCCGAAGAGCTTTTTCCAGTCGATACCGGTCTTGCCGAGCAAGGCGTCCAGATCGTCGAAGATGCCGCCAAGCGTCCGGAACGTCGTGGCGAGCTCTTCCGCCGCCTTTCGGAAGCCGGAGAGGTCGACGTTCCTGCCGAACCCCTGCGCGAAGCGACCGACGGTTTCCACGGCAATCCGGGCGCGATCCATCGCGCCGGCGCCCACCGCCTTCAGCCGGTCGATCGCGACGCCCGCCCGCGAGCTCGCCCATTCCCAGGCGCGGCCGACGCCGTCGCGCACGGCCGGTCCGTAGCGATTCACCACGTCATGCGCGAAGTCCTGGAAGCGCCGCTTCGTGCGGTCCCACATGCGCATGATGCGGGGTCCGTAGCGATCCCAATTCTTGGAGATGTAGATCGCGCCGGCGGCAAGGGCGCCGAGAAGGAGGCCGATCGGACCCAGCGCCACGGCCGCGAGCGAGGCGAGCGCGGAAAACCCTGCGGCCACGACGGGAAGCGCCAGGCCGAGCGCCCCGAGCGCGCCGGTCAGGAGGATCCCGCCGCCAGCTGCGACGAGCGCCTGGTCGACCCAGCCGCCCGTCGCATCGTTCAGCCGGTTGACGAGGGAAAGCACCATCATCAGGCCGGAGTTGACGTCCGGAAGCCAGGTCCCGAAGGCCATGCCGACCCGGCGCACCGCCTGCGTGCCGATCTCGCGCAGGATGACGAGTTGCCGGTTGATCCCCTGCATCTGCGTCTTGAAATCTTCGTCGATGATGCCGCCGGTCGCTGCCGCGACTTCGGCCTTGATGCGCTTGTACTCCTCGATGTTCGCCAGCATCGGGATGAGGAAGTCGAGGACCTGCTGGTCCTGGAAGAGCTCGCCGAGCTTGCCGGCCGCGCCGATCGCCTCCAGCTGCTGGCGCACGAAGTCGAGCGCCTCGCCGCCTTCAAGGCCGCGCTTCTTTGCCGTCTCCATGTACTTGCCGATGGAATCGGCCGAGACGCCGGTTAGGACGCCGATCTTCTGGATCATCGCCTCAAGCGGGTTGATCCCCTTCGCTGCGGCGTCCTTCATCACCGCTTCGATGTCGACGCCCATATCCGCGAACTTCTTCTGCGTGACGGGTGCGAGCGCTTTCGAGAGGAAGTTCTGCAGGTTGTTCGCCGCCTGGCCCGGATCGCTCGTCCCCTTGCGGGCGATCTGCAGGAGGCTCGCGATCTGGTCGGAGGCCTCCCGGCCGACGATGCCGAACTTCTTCATCTGGCCGGTGAGCTGCGGGAAGTAGCGCGCCATATCCTTCAGCTCGAAGGCGCCCTCCTTGCCGGCGACCACAAGGCCGGCAAGCGCGCCTTCCAGCCCGGCCTCGGGCACGTCGAGCGTGTTGACGAGCGCGGTGGCGACGCCCGCCATGTCGGAGAACTCGGCATTGGCGGCCGTCGCCGACTTGCCGACCGTGCCGATCACCTTGTCGACGATCTCGGCCGCGCGACCGCCGGCGGCGACCATCTGCCCGGCGCCATCGGCGATCGTGTCGGAGCTCTGCCCGATCTTGACCGCCAGCTCCTCGTACTGGCCTTGCGTCTGCCGGGCGAAGTCGAAGGCGGCCTCCCCCGTCAGATTCGCGGTACCGGCGATATCGAGGAGCTTCTGCTGGAAGGCGGCCGCTTCCTGGATCGGGCCGAGGAAGGAGATCGCGGCGATCGCCGTGCCGACGAAGCCGATCTGGCGCGCCGCGTTGCCGAGCGAGCGAAGATTGTTCCGGAGCCGGCGCAACGGTCCGGAGAGCCGGTCCCGCAACCGCACCAGGACATCGAGGGCCATCGATCGGGAGGACATGTCACTCCGCGTCCTTCATCAGCTCGCGGCCGGCCATCACGGCGTTCCACCAGAACAGGAGCCTCTCGGCGTCGAACCCTTCGAGTTCGTCGGCGGAGAAGCCGGTCGCCTCGGCTAGGACGCCGAGCTGCGCCTGCCAGTCCTGCGGCCACTCGCGAAAAAATTGTTGATCACCTGGCCGCCGGCCGCGATGTCCGCCCCGTCCAACCTGTCCCAGAGCGCGTTCATCACGGCCTGGTTGAGGCGGGTGGAGCGGGCGAAGGCGACGATCGACTGCATCTCCTCGCTCGCAGCCGCGATGGCGCGCTGGTCGGCGCCGGTGAGGCGGTGGAAGACGAGTTCGCCGAACTTCCTCTCCCGGATCCTGCCGTCCTTCTTGGTACGCAACTCGGTTGGATAGAGAAGCGGCAGCGTCACCGATCCGTCGACGTTGCGCCTGGCATGGGCGGGTAGCCGGTCGAGCGGATCGAGATCGGCATCCTCGTCGACGACCTCATCGTCCGTCTTGGCGAGCACGACCGGCGCATCTTCGTCGATCGGGGTCTCGGCAATGGTCTCTTCGTCGTCGTCGAGATCGACGGCAACGCGCGGGCCTGCAGCTTTGGTGTCGGGCATGGAACCTGCCTTCAAAAGGTTTTCGAAAGGGTGTTGGCGCGGAGCGTCAGCCGATGATTTCCTCCGGCGCGGACGCGGCCCAGGTGAGCTCGAACTGGCCGTCCTCGCCGCCGGTAATCTCCGGGCGTTCGGTCAGGAAAGCGTCGTTGAAGACGAAGGTCTGGCCGCTGTCGCAGACGACCTGCAGCTCTCCCTCGCCCGGATCCCAGAGAGTGCCCCAGCGCTGGCCGCGCTCGAAGTTGGAGGTCGCCTTGACCACGGAGGCGCGGAATTCCTGGGCGCGCCCTGTTTTGCGCCCGTAGGTGACGACGACGTTCTGGATCCCGCCGACGGTCACCTTTGCGCCCCTCTTCACCGGGATGTTGCGGCCGCGCCAGACGATGTCGATGAGCCCGAGGGTCTGCATGTCTCTCTCCTCTCAGATGGTTGCCGGCGCGCTCAGACCTGGAATTCCAGGCTGCCGGCGAGCACCATCAAATTGCCGACGATCACCACCTGCTGGCGGCTTTCGAGGCGGTTCTTGTCGTCCTCGGAACGGGCGAACTGGCTCTCCTTGACGGTCCGCTCGACGTTCTCGATCCACGCCCTGTTGCCGTAGAGCCGGCAGCGGGCCGCCCAGGAGGCATGCATGCGCCGCGGCGTGACGACCGAGTTGCCGGCATCCTCGTCGCTCTCGTCCGTGCGACCGACGAAGGCCGCCGAATCCTCGTCGTCGAGGAGCTTCGCCCGCGGGTAGAGAAGCGAGACGTAGACGGACCAGTCGTAGCGGATCCGGCTCATCGTCGCCGGCACCATGATGTCGAGCCAGGCGCGATCGGCAACCCCGAGGTTCGATTCCTTGTAGGTTGTGACCATGCGGGAGACGACGGTGGTGCCGTCGCTCAGATGGTCGAAGGTCGCGACGCCCTTCCTGAGGAGGAGCTCCTGCTCGGTCTCGGTGAACTGGTCGACCGGGTCGGGGCCTTCGAAGCCGTTGAGCGCGAGAGAGCGCAGCTGCCGGGCCGGGTCGTTCGTCAGGTGGACGGCGGCAAGGCCGCAGCACACCGCCGACAGGATCCAGGAGCTCGACTTCGGCTTGCTGAGGCCGGCGCAGGTGAGGAAGGGCGAGTTGGTGAGCTCACCCCAGGTGCCGAGCTCGCCGAAGGTGCCGCGCTTGCCGACGAAGCCATGCGCGTCGAGCTTGGACATCGCCTGGTAGCGCCGCGCGAGATCGACGGCGAAGGCCGCCATGTTGGTCGCGTCGTTCCACGGATGCTGGATATGGGTAAACCAGTCATTCTCGATCACGTCGAGCGCGTCCTGCAGATCCGGGTTGCCGCTGCCGCCGGACATGGGCGTCACCGTCACCGTAAGCCCGGAAGGCAGGGGCTGCGCGGCGACATCGACGCGAAGATCGATATCGTTGCCGACCTCGCCGCCGTGGCGACACGTGACCGTCACCACCTCGTCCGCCGCCGCGGCCGTCACCGTCAGGCCGGTCTCGGCCATGATCGCGGCGGCAAGCTTCGTCGCCATCTGGGCGAGCGTGTCCGTCGCGGCCGCCGTGAACCGAACCTGCTTGCCGGCGACGCGGAAGCGCAGCACCACCGCGGCAGAGACCGCGCCCGCAAAGGCGAAGGTACCGCTCGCCTTGACCGCGGCATCCGCGTCCGCAAGCGCCTGGACGTAAAGCGGGCTCGTCTTGTTGATCTTGCGGAACGCCGCGACCTGTTCCGCGCCGATCGAGCCTTCGCCGAAGAGCGCGATCGCCTGCTCGGGCCGCACCACCTCCACCACCTGGCCGGGCGCGAGCGTGCCCGTCGCGAGCTTCTGCCCGACGATGTGGGCGCGCACCGGATACGGGAAGATGCCCGCATTGCGGTAGTTCGGCGTGACTTCGAGATAGTTGCCCGGCTCGAGCCAGTCGTAAGGGATCTCGTCGAACGTGAACATCTAGCTCTCCTTGCGGGCGCGGGCGCCCTTCTTGGTCTCGGCCGGCGGAGCGACCTCGGTCTCGGCGACGGCCTCCGGCTCGTTCGCCGGCTGCTCGCTCGCAGGGGTCGCCTTCGCTTTCGGGTCGACGAGGTCGCCGTCTCTCAGGCGACGGCGGTAGTAGCTGGTGGAGGGCACCGCGCGCGGGGCCGGCCTGCCCTTGCCGTCGGTCGGCCAGGGCGTTCCGTCTTCCATCGGCACGGAGCGGCCGCGGGCGGGGACGAGCTTCTTCTCCTCAGGCACCTTCGCCTCCAAGCTGGATTTCCTGGGGCGCTGCGGGCCCCTCTTCGGGATCGGCGGAATCGGCGATGAGCCACGTCGCCCCGATCGAGACGAGATCGTCCGCCGCGACGAGACGGAAGGCGGCGGGGCTCGATGAGAAGGCGACCTCGAAGTCCACCTGGTTGACGACGGTCGCGTCGTCTCCCCAGCCTTCGGCGTAGACCGCCTCGACCGAGGTCACGCTCACATCGCCGACCTCCTCGATCGCCGCGCCCTGCAGGAGCGCGACGGCGACATCCGTCATGGCGTCGAGGCCGATCTCATGGGCATCGCCGGAAAATCGCGTGCAAAGGTCCCGGCTCGCCTTGACGACCAGGATCAGGCGCCAGCGCATCTTCGCCTGCAGCTGCCTTCCGGAATTGGCGTCGGGCTTGATGCCGAGGAAGGCGAGGCCGAGGAAGGGCGGCTGGCGCAGCACCCGTTCGAACTCCTTCACGGTCAGCACCGCAGGGATGCGCTCCAGCGAAAAGTCCTTCTGCGGAAAGGCAAGGCGCAACCGCGCCGCCAGAAGCGGCTCGATCGTGCGGATCGGGCTTGCGGCGAGATCCATCACCAACCCCTCAGATTGTCGTCGGAGAAAGGACGGCCGCGGTCGCTCGTGCGTGCACCGCCGGCGCCGCCGCTGCCGACACCGGCCGCCGGCGCATCGATGGTGACGGCACCGCCGGCGAGCGCCTGCAGCCACTCGATCACTTCCTTGCGGGCAAGGCGCATCTGCTCGGTCGGCTCGGTGCGTTCGCCCTGCGCCAGGTCGTAGCGGGCGAGAACGCAGTTCGCGCGAACCACGCTCTCGGGGGGCTGGGCGACCGGCACGACGTAGCGCTTGCGCAGATAGTCGTCGATGAGGGCGGCGCCGTCCGCGAGGGCGACACCGATCTTCGCCTCGTCCACCGTCTCGGCCGTGCGATCATCGGGCTTGGAGAGCCGGATCATCTCCAGCTCGCCGAAGCGCTCGATCATGTTGGCGACACTGGCGTACACGGTAGCTCCTCTTCAAATGGTGCGGGCCGGCGAGCTGAGCTCCTACCTTCGATGGTCCCCCAACGGGTGCTGGGTGCCTTGCGAGCAGTACCAGACCGGCCCGGTATTTTTGCCGCTGTTCCCGATGGCCCCTTTCGGGCTCCAGCCCATCGACGGGCTTCGGGGCAAGGGCCGTAGCCTTCCCCTCGCGGCGCTCCCTGCGGAATCCTCAGCCTGCGGCTTGTCCCTTCTCGTCTTGCATGGCTGCCTCGATCTCCTCCACGGAGGGTTTGAAGCCGAGCTTCTTCTCCAGGACGGCGACCTTCGGCCGGCCTTCGCGCGTCCTCTCGTCGTCGCCGATCTCGCCGAGCACACCGCGGATCGCCGCGACACGGTCGGTTTCGGGTGAGGTGGTGCCGCCTTCGCCGGTGTCCGCCGGGGCCGGGCCGGCATCGGGGCCCGTTCCACTGCCGGGCGTCCCATCGAGATGAGGCTCGCTCGGGCCCGCACCGTTGTCGCTCACCTGGTCCGCCGCGTCGGCGCCGGGTGCAACTGCAAGCGCTGCTGCGGTGCCGCCGGGATCTCCGGCGGCGGCCGCGTTGCGCGCCTCCGTGGCTGCCGCATCGGCCCCGTCGACCATCCGCACCTCGAATTCCGGATCGGCCCGGAGGATGACGAGCTCTTCCTCGGTGAAGTGATCGGCCTCGTAGACTTTCCTGGCCGGATGTTCCCGGCCCAGGCGCCGGAAGCCCGGCGTCCTGCAGAAGACTTCGATCTTGCCCATCTCGCGTCCTTGCGATGTTGTCCGGAACGGGCTGGCGGCCGAAGTCGCCAGCCCTCCTCAGGCCGCCGGTCAGGCGAGGTGCGGGATGACGACCACCTCGGCGGTCTTCGCCCAGATGTTCGTGTCGCCGCCGTTGATGAGGGCCGCCTCGACCACCTGCCGCGCCTTGGTTTCGAGGCTCGGCGGGACGATCAGCTTGGTCGGGCGGATCGCGATGACGGACCCATCGCGGCGGCGGATCGATCCCATCGCGGCGCGGGCAGCGGCATAGTTCTCGGAGGTGAGTTCGGCCTTCGACATGAAGGCGAGCTGCCAGAGGCCGAAGCCGGCATTGCAGCGGCCGTCGACGCCCCAGACGAACTTGCCCCGATAGAAGACGTTCTCGTCGGTCTCCTTGTCCATCTGCACGAGCTGGAAGAGCTTGCGCGACTGGAAGACCATCGGCTTCATCACCTGGGTGTCGTCGACGAGATACCAGGCCGCGTTGCCGCCCGCCTGATAGTTGGAGACCGAGGTGACGCCGCCGTTCTCGTCGAAGCCCGGATGGTCCGTGTCGAAGAAGTTCTGGCCGTCGTAGCACTTCGTCGTGGCGCCGGCCTTCAGCAGCGGAAAGACGAGCTGATCGGGGAACTGCGCTGCGGACTGGCCGAGCTGCGCAGCCACCGGCGTGAAGAGGCCGATCTGGTCGTCCTCGATCTGCGAGCGCTTGATGCCGACCGTGCCTTCGAACTCGCGATTGCGGATCTGGTAGGTCTGCGCCGAGAGGTCGTGGACGACGCGGTCGCCGATCCATTCCCGGATGCCCGGCATGTCGTCCATGCGCGGATACTCGTTCATGGCGGTGACCGAGTTTACCGTCATGGCGACCTGGCCATAGAACGTCGTGGTCGATGCCAGACGCTCGTTGAAGGCCGTCGAGAGGCCCGTATAGATGCTGCGGAGCGTCGAGGCGTTGATATCCATTTTGCGGATCCCCTTAGAAGCGCACCCAGACGCCGTCCGCGTCGATGCCGTCGATGGTGCCGGCGGCGAGTTCTCCGCCAGCGTTCGTGAGCTGGAGCGTCTCGTCGTCGGCCGCGTAGACCGTCTTGCCGATGTCGTCGGCGCCGGCGTCCGTGACCGGGAACAGGAAGACGCCGCGGAGCGCGCGCACGATCTGGTCGCCGGCCGCACCGTCCCGGTTGTCGATCCGCTCCTCGGCGAGACCGACCACGGCGACGGCGTCTTCGTCGTCCGGCAGCACCGTCTCCAGGGTCGCGGTGACGGCGACGATCGTCCGCCCGAAGTGACGGATGTTGGCGCCAGCCGGGTAGCCGTAGGAATCGCCCGTGCGGGACGGGCGTTCGAGGTCCTTCGTCGCGGCCATCAGACAGCGCTCCTTTCAAGCTTCTTGGAGGTCTCGGCGAAGGCCTTGGGATCGAGGCCCATTAGCGAGCAGACGGCCTCGTCGTCGGGCGAGAGGGTGGACCCGTCGCCCTCGCCGGAGGGCTTGTAGTCGCGCAGCGAGCGAGCATTGAGGGCGGGCATCGCCTTCAGCTCGGTCTCGACCTCCCCCGGCTCCTTCATGTGCCGGGCAATCATGTGGTCGCGCAGCGCCGGGACGAGCTTGCCCGCCTCGATGGCGCCGTCGATCGCCGCCTCGGCATCCTTGCGGGCGGTGGCCGCCGTGACCTGGGTGAGCTGCGTGTTGAGGCTCTTCACCTGCTCGCGCAGCTCCTTGACCTCGCTTTCGTCTTCGCCGGAGGCCGAGGAGGACACCCTCGCCTGCAGGGCGATGACGAGATCGTTCTCGCTGGCGTCCTTTGCGGCGCCGGAGATCTCCGAAAGACGCGCCATGAGCGCGGTGTGGCTGGTCGATGCCGCATGCGCGGCCGTGGCGGCCTTAAGGATCGCGTCCTTGTCCGCGTCTTCGGGAAGGCCGAGCGCCTCCCGGAGCTCCTTTTCCATGTCGGTTTCCTCGTGGGTGTGAAGCGACTTCAGGGAAGCCAGGTTCGGGTCGTTCGTCAGCGCGACGCGCAGGAGCTTGTCGACCCGGTGCGGCTTGGATTTCGTGTGCAGGAAGACGGGGGAGAGGAAGCCGTAAGCGCGCTCCTCCATCAGCGTCTTGCCGGTCGGCGTCCATTCGACCCGGCCCCAGATGCCGTCTTCGCGGGCCTGCAGCTCGACGACCCAGCCGCGGGCCGGCGAGGCGCCGCCCTTCGCGCCGACATGGTCGATCGCATGGTTCTCGTCGATCGGCAGCTTTCGGCCGCCTGCGATCGAGGCCTCGATCACCGCCTGCATGTCCTTCACGACATAAGGGCCGCGCCCGTCCTCGCCGGCAAAGCTGCCCGCCGGAAGGAGATGCAGCCATTCCGGCACGCCTTCGGCGGCAGGCAGGGCATGCGCAAGCGAGTTGAGGGCCTTGTCCATCGGCCCGACCATCGCAAGCGAGGCGGGCGGTGCATCAGTCCGCCGAGGCGGGCGATTGCCGGGATCTACGGGCGGTTCGGAAGGTGGCGTTCCAGGAAGCCGAAGACAGTGTCGGCGATCATCTCCTCATCCTCCCCGTCGATGCCGAGGAAGGGGCGTGCCGGGATCGTAACCGACTTCGCCAGGACAAGACCAGAGGCGAGCCGGAAGACGAGGTGCGACGCCTTCTTCGGCTTGATCGTGCCGCCGAACTGGTGAACCGCCGCGTAGATCGTGTTCGTGCCGACCCTGACCTCGTCGCGGCTCGGCCGCGAGTTGATGGAATCGCGCAGCCGGCCGCTCGCGGTCAGGATCCGGCTGCCGCGCTTGACCGCTGCGTAATCGGGCAGGAGTGGCGCCCAAGCCTCGCCGCCAGGCGCGGTCTGGGAGACGAAGCGGCGATGCGTCGATCCGACGAGGCCGGTGCCGATCGCCGCCATCACCGGCGTCGTGTTGTCCATGACGCCGACGAGCCGCGTGAAGGCGCGCTCTACGCGCTCGCTTCGAATTTCTGCGGTGATGGAGATTGAGGCGCCGGCCACGAATCTTGCCCTTTCTGGACCGAGAGCCTACATAAGTTCTGCGCGCCGAGCCATATTCCGATCGCCAGTGTCGGGGTTTACTTCGGGCCCCGCGGCGCGCGTCACCTCCCCAGCCGCCTCCATCCGCGAATCCGCTTGAGCTGCCCAGCCCGGCCGCGGTGCAGCGTCGTCACCAGGAACTCCCCGAGCCGAGTGGCCTTGAGGCCGAGGATGTGGTCGCGCCCGCTTATCTCCACGATCCCGGACAGCCGCCCACGCGGGCCTTCGAATATTTCGCCGGCGGCAAGCGCCCGCCTTGCCGCCGCCTGGTAGTCGAGGGCCGTGATTTCGGCGCGGTGCGCATGAGAGCGGATCGTATCGACGGAGAGCCGCGCCCGCATGCCTTCGCCAAGCCCGAGGTCGGCAAGGACTCCGGCCGGGACTTCGGCAACCGGCACTGTCGCGCCGACCGGCAGTTCGCCCGCCAGCGCCCGCCTTGCGAAGTGGGCGACCCTTTCGGGCTCCGCGACCGGCTCGAACGGACGCCCGCCGGAAAGCCAGCTCTGGCCGGGATTGTACTCAAAGCCGGGATCGACGCCGTTCGGAACCTGGCGTGGCACCCCGCCGACGACCTTCGTCTCGAAGGAGAGCTGCGGGCTCGGATCGGGGCCAGCCTTGCCCTGGCGCCTGAGGCCTGCCTCGCTCACGGGTGTGGTGAAGCAGCCGCATCGCCAGCCGTTCGGCGGATAGTTGGTCGTCCAGAAGGGATCGTCCGCCCTTAGCACGAGGCCGTCCCAGGCAAGGTGCTGCTCGCGCGGGTGCAGCGAGCCGGAATGGTGGTATTGCCAGAACGGAAAAGCGGCGAGCGTCTCCGGCAACGTCTGCTGGGCGTAGCGCCCTGCCGCAAAGGCGGTGCGCAGGTTCGTCTCGACGATAACGCGGGTGCGCCAGTTGCGCCCGCCCGTGTAGCTCCATCCGTGCTTGCCGACGATCCCGTCGAAGGCCTTGCGGAAGTCCGCGAGCGTCGTGCCCTGTTCCAGTGCCTTGTCGATCTCAGCCCGGAAGTCGGAAAGGAGTGCGTCCGAGGCCGCGCCCGCCACCATGAAACTGTGCGAATGGGCCGCCGCGTAGACATCGCTCCAGCGCCGGGTCGGCACATTCGCCTTCTGCCGGAAGAAAGAGATCGCCTCTTCGAATGGCAGATCGAGCGCTTCTGCAGTCGTCGGCATCGATCAAACTCGCCCGTTAAAGGGGTTTCAAAGGGGGTTGGGGGCGCGAATCCCGTTTTTCGCATGGACGGTGGCGGCCCGGCCCCGCCAAACGCGCCAGAGGGCCGCTATGCCGATTTCGCCTTCGCGGATCATCGGCGCCGATCCAGATCGTCGATCAGCGCCGCCTGGCCCGCCAGATGGGCAAGCGCCATGCCGCGCCCCGTCGCATCGGCGAGCTCCTCCGGCGAGAGCTGCAAGCGCGCGAGCCTTTCTGCCGCGTCGCGGAGATCGCTCGCCGCTTCGAGCTCCGCCCGGATCTCTTCGGCAAGGCCCGCGAGCGCGCCGGCCGCGTCTTCCTCCAGGCGCCGGGCCATCCGCTCGACGAGGCCGTCTTCCTCCTCGCGCGACATCCTCGCCCGCACGAAGCGCCGGAAGGACGCCGCATGCTTGGCCGTCGTCTCCGCTCCCTCCAGGAGCGGGGCCGCTGCGCGTCCGCCGACGAGTTCGTCGTCATCCTTAGGCTCCGGGATGCCGAGCCTCGCGCGCATGTAGCTCGCCGGCGCCGTCACGCCGAGCGGCCCGAGCTTGGAGAACGCTTCGGAGAACTCGCCGAGCGGCACCTCGTCGGGCCGGCCGATGCGCACCTTCGGATAGCGGTCCTGCGGCCCGAAATTGAAGGCGACCAGGTTGGGCACGATTTGCTTGTTGACCGTCGCTGAAACGACGCTGGCATCGGACCGCTCGATGTCCTCCTGGACGAGCCGGTGCTCCTGGCTGACGGCATGGCCCCCGGAGATGGCGTCGGTCGTCGTCGTCTGGCCGAGCACGGCCTTGGAGACCTGCCGGTCCATCCAGTCGGCGCGCTTCTCGTAGAGCTCGCTGGAGGTGGTCTTGGCGTCGACCTCGACGAATTCGAGCAGCATGTCCTTCGGCACGATCGCGGCGCAGTCGCCGGCGATATTGGAGACGGCACGCCAGAGAACGTCCTTCTCCTCCTCGCTGGCGTTCGGCCCATAGCGACCGATGCGGATCGGCATGCCGAAGTTCTGGCAGAAGATCGCCCAGTCCTTCAGCGTGAAAGCCTTGTACATCCACGCCCATGAAGCGACGCGGGCAAGGCCCGAGCGCAACGTGAGGCCGGACTTCGACTTGTGCCGGTGCGTGACGAAGAGATGCGGGGCGAGTTCCTCGCCGGCGACGCCTTCTCGAAGGAGCACCGTCTCGCCGTCGTTCCGGTCGAACATGAACCAGCGCTGCGGGCGGTAGATCAGCTCCCGCGGGCACAGATGGCCCATGTGGTAGCGCCAGTCGATCTCCATGACCGAGAAGCCCTTGCCGATCGCGTCGAGCATGTCGAAGAGCGCGGCTTGCAGGATCTCGTCGTCGATCCACGATTGGACGAGCTCCGCATGCTTCTTGTGCTCTGCATCGTCGGAAGCGGGCGTCACCGTGATCGGCAGCTGCGCGACCTGGCGCTTGCGGGTGGAGAGAACTCCAAGATAGTGGAGGTCCCGCTCCTCGATGTCCTCGGCAAGCTCGAAATAGGCGAGCGGATCGCCTTCGGCCGCTGCGCGGTGGATATGCGAAAGGCGCCGCGGGGTGAGCCCTTCCGCCGGATGGCCGGAGATCACCGGCCGGACGCCCGCGAGCGTCGGACCCGCGACGGGCTTGCCGAGCGAGCTCTTCTTGATGGGCCTTCCGTACTGGTCGAGGATCCCCGCCACTAGTTCAGCCCTCCGCGCAATTCGGGATCGATGGTGCGTTCGCGTGCCTCGTCGCGGCCAGCGCCGCGACGTGCCGTGCCCGCCCTCGCAGCCTCGTAGCCGTAAGAGACGGGGTCCTGGCGCGAGGCAAACCAGGCGAGCATGCCGGCGATCGCGTTGTCGCCGTGCCGGTCCTGGCCGTCCTCGCCCTTGTTGCGATGGTCAGCCGGCACGCGGATGACGCCGTTCACATACTGCAGCGCCTGATGATCGCGGATGTCGTCCTCGTCGGCCGCCACCGTCACCGTCTGGTCGGCGAAGGCCTCCACATAGGCAGCGCCGTTTGCCTGGTACCAGGCCGCAGACAGCTTCACCTCCGCAACGCTCTCGCCGTATTTGAGCGCCGCCGCCTCGGCGAGATAGGCACCGTTGCCGGTCGCATCGAGAGCTCCGCCCAGAAGGCGCGGCAACCGGTCGACGACATAGAAGAGCGCGTCGCGCTGCTGGTCGAAGGGGATGTTGCGCATCTCCAGGACGAGACGCAGCCGCCTCACGAGGTCGACGCCCATCTCGTAGACCCTCAAGGATGAGACGTCGCCGGAACGGGCAAAGTCCTCGCCGAAGACATGGCCGCGCCTCCAGTCGAGGGTGTCGAGCACCGGCTTCAGTTCGCGCTCGCAGAAGTCCCGCTGGACCGCCTCTCGAACCTCCTTCGAAAGGGCTTTGACGTCGTCGCCCAGCTGCCAGCGAACGACCTTCGCTGAGGCGTCCTTGCAGCGCTCGATCATCACGCGCGTCAGGGCCGCGCCCTCCGCATCGGCGGGGATGGCATCGAGCTCCTGCCGCATCGCAGCGGTGCGCGTACCGTAGGCGCCGCGGATCGTCGCCTCCCATTCGCGCGCGCCTTCCTCGGTTGGCTCGATGCCCCGCACCAGACAGACGCGCTCGTAGAGGCCGTTTTCGACCGCTGCCTGAAACGGGATGTGGTGGACGCTGAAGTTGTTCTTGCCGGCACGCGCCTCGGTCAGCAGTTCGTTGAAGGCGTTGAGCACGCCGTTGTGCGTGGAGATCACCCGCACCTTGCCGCCCCAGATAAGGAGGGCGTTGACGGCGTCGATCACTTGGCGAACGTCACGATGGTAGGCGGCCTCGTCGATAACGACGATGCCCTGCAGCCCGCGGATGTTGGCCGGGTTGGAGGATAGCGCCTCGACGCGGAAGCCGGAGGCGAAGCGCACCCGGTAGGCGGAGATGTGCTTTGTCGAACCGTCGGGCTGCTCGTCCTCGAAGAGGAACTCCTCGATCCCGGCGAGCTCGCCTGCGACGACGCGGGCGAAGTGGGCGACGTAGCCGATGAACTCGCGGCCCTTGTCCTTCGTGTCGCCGATATAGAAGACGTTGTCGCCGCCCGCCCCCCGCTCGGCCGCGGCCGCCAGCGTGTCGTCGAGCGCCTCCGCATAGGTGATGCCGGTGCGTCGCCCTTTCTCACACGCCTTTAGCGGCGAGGCGTCGGCGAGCCAGTCCACCTGGTGCTGCATCAGGATGCCGTCGGCGAGCGGATCCTGGTCGGGCGGGATCTCGCTGCCACGCGGCAGAGCGGCGGGAAGCGCCTCGGGATCGCGGGTGAGGACGGGAGCGGTGGCGAGATCCTCGCTCATCCGGGCACTCCGAGGAACTCGCGCCGGAGCTGCGAGATGCGCTCGGCCGAAAGCCCCGCAGCCTTGCCGGCCGCGTCGATCGCCTCGCCCGCCTTGTCCGCGAACTCCTTCTCCAGGACACGGCGCCGCTGGGTCGAGAGCCCCTGTGCCAACGCGACATCCTTCATGGCGCGCGCCATCTCCATGGCGTTCCGCGGCGTCAGCTTCCCGCCGTCCTCGAGGAGTTCGAAGATCAGCGTCTTGATGGTCTCCGCGACCATGATGGTGAGGTCGTCCGTCGCCTCCGGCATGCGTTCGTTGAGCACCTTGGCGATCGCGCGCGTCTCCTCCAAACGCCGCGCGGTCCTCGCAAGCCTGATCGAATGGCGGTTGAAGGCGGATTTGGAGATCGGCCCGATGCCCCGGTCGGCAAGCCGCGCGTTGAACTCCTCCAGGATCGCGCTCTGGAGCATCGAGCGCTCGCGCAGCTGCTCCATCGCCCAGGCGATGTCGGGCTCCGCTTCTTCCGGGAGAAGGTCGATCGAGGACAGGCGCCCCCTGCCGGACATGGCTCAGCCCTCCGACGGCGACGGCCGCTTCACGCCCTCCAGGACCGCGCGCCGCTCGACATGGTCGATCCCCTGGCGCGTGATCTCGGCGATGATGACCGAGGCGGCGGGCGTCAGGCGCACGGCGCCGATATCGGCGAGATAGCGCAGCTCCTGGTGCACCCATTCGCGGGTGCGGCTGATGCCGAACATGTCGTCGAGGAGCTGCTGCAGCATCGAGCTGCCGAGCGTGCCGTTCGATTGCTCGGCGAGGAAGCGCAGCATGATGAGCCGGGCCTCCTGGCGCATGATCCGGTCCATGCTCATGTGCGGCCCCGCTTTTCCTTGGCCTCTTCCAGGAGGAATTCCTGCAGGCGTTCGGAGATGGCGGCCACCGGCTGCAGGCGCTCATTGAGGACCGCCAGCTGCCCCCTGACCTCCACGAGCGCCATCTCCGTCCGGTTGGCGCTGGCCGCATCCGGCATGTGCTTGAACTCGCCCTCGATCGCCGTCAGCCTGGTGGCGACGGCTGAGCGGGAGTCGTTGCCTGCCTTCTTCTCCTCTTCGAACTTTCCGTCGAGTTCCTTCAGATCCTCGCGAAGCTCATCGAGTTCGGCCTTTCTCGCGCCGGCCCGGTACTGAACGATGTTCCAGAGAAAGACCGCTGCCGCGATCGCGATGGGCGCCCACAGGCGTACGATTTCCATGGCCTCCTCGATCGGCTAGGGCCGGGCCTTCCAGCCGCAAAGCGTGGCGCCCTTGCGATTATGCGCGAGCGCGGCGTCGACCTCCCCGTCGCTCATCTCAGCGATGACGACGGCAGTCGGGCGGATCGGGCGGGCAACGTCGCAGAAGCTCCCGCCGCTCTGGCAGGCGCCGAGGATGAGCGGGACCGCGATGAGGAGAGCGCCGCTCAGAACGGACCATTCCGACAGCTCCTTTCGCTTTGCGTCGGGATCTTCGGCCGCGACCTCGTCCTCGATGCGCCGGCTCGTCTCGACCGCGTCGAGCCGCGCCTGCAGCTCCTTCTCGCGCTGGCGGCTCCTTGCTGCGTCGCGCACGCTCCAGACGAGGACGGCGAGGATCAGCGCAACGACGCCGGCAATGGCGAACCACTTGCCGGCGCCGGAGAGCAGGGGCGCGAGGATTTCCATCAACGGCCTCAGGTGATGCGGGCCGCGAGAGTCTGGGGCGGATTTTCCGGATCGACCAGCATGCCGGAGAGCCGCGCTTCGACCATCTCCGAGAGGCGAGCCGCCGTGATGCCGAAATGCTTGAGAGCGTCGGGGACCGCCGCCAGGGCGTAGTTCGTCGCGGTCGTCAGAGCCCGGCTCTTGAGGTTGATCGGGATGCCGCCGGCCGCCCTGTTCTCAAGCTGCGTCGCCGCATAGCCGACCGCTCGGCCGAGCGCCTGTTCGATCGCCTCGCGATGGCCCGCGTCGATCGCCAGGCCGGTGCGCGTGCCGATCCGGCCGAGCACCCAGGTAGCGAGCGTTCCCAGCACCGTGACGACGATCGGCGCAAGGTACTCGATCGTCACGCTGGCGAGCGGCCCGAAGTCCACCGACGTGCCAGCGGCCGTGGCGATCGTGGTCACGCCGCCGTCCGCCGCATGAACCGCATAGAAGGGCGAGAAGATCGCCGCGGCCGTCAGCGCCACGGCGACAGCGAAGAAGAGCCCATGGCGAGAGAAGAAGGATCGCAGTTCGGAAACCATGGTGATTGCCTCCGTTCAGGGTGAAACATCGCCGAGATCGGCGAGCGCACCGCGCAGCTTGGCGACGGCGCCCGCAACATCGACGTCGGGGTCGTTTTCGGGGATGGCCTGGAAAGGCGCCTCGCCGGCCAGGGCGAGATCCATCTCCTCGCGCGTCTGCGGGCCGACCTTGCCGTCCGCCAGGATGCCGCGCGTCGTCTGGAAATGGATGGTCGCAAGCTCGACGGTGTGGTCGTAGGCGTCGCCCCGAGGCATGCCCCACTGGTAGTCGATGAGCTCGCGCCAGGCGGCGAGGTCCTTGCGCCAGGCTGCGACGGCCGGACCGCTGTCGCCGCGCTCCAGGATCGCGTCTTGCACCGGCACGAAGTCCGCGCCCGAGGTGAGATGTGCGTATTCCGCCGTGGCGTCGAAAGACGGGCAGGCCTTTGCGGCGTAATCGCGGTGGCCGGAGATTTTCCTGATCTTGAAGAGCGCCACGAGACGCTGCAACTCGCTGACGAGCGCCTCCCTCTGGGCCGGCGTGCGCGTGTCTGTCGCCGTCTTGCCGTCCGTTTCCACGCCGCCGACATAGACGAGGCCGATCGTGCCGGTGTTGTGACCGGCGACATGGGCGCCGATCTTGGCGATCGGCCGCCCGTCCTCGACCTTGCCGTCGAGATGGACGACGCGGTGATAGCCGATGCCCGACCAGCCGCGGGCGCGGTGCCAGGCGTCGATCTCCTTGACCGTCACCCGCCGGCCTTCAGGCGTTGCGGTGCAATGGACGATGATTTCGTTGATTGGGCGCACGTCGAGCCTCTGGTTTGAGGCTCGACGCTAGTCCCCCAGGGAGGGTGATCGTCAGTCCGCCCAGGCGGGCGACCGCCGGCGGCGGGGGAGATCAGTCGAACAGATTGTGCTGGCGAGAATCGCTTGCCTGGCGTCTCGGCCGGCGCGGATGGCCCGCGCGGCGGAAGAGCTTTTCCACCCCGCTCTCGGTAATGCCGAGCCGCCGAGCGATCGCCTGGTCGCGCATGCCGAGGTTGCGATAGTGACGGGCGCGTAGCTCTCGCGCAAGCGGCACGCGGATGTAGCAGCCCCGATAGGTCTCGTGGAGCCTGGCCGACGCCTCGACGCCGATCGCCGCGTCGATCTCCTCGTCCCGCTTTGTGGCGGGGATGAAGCGGCGAAGGCCCCCGAACGCCTCCACGAAGGCGATGAAGCGTTCCCGGCCGAGAAGCTCCAGGAGCTCGTCGGAGAGCGTCTCCCTCATCCCTCGCCTCCGATATGGCTCACCCGGCCGGTTCTGGAGAGAGCCGTGACGACCGTCGCCTGCCCCGAACCGTTCGACCGGATGACGAGCTTCACCTTCTCGATCTGGATGGCGATCGCGCCGAGCTCGGCCGCACCCTGCGCCATGCCGGCGAGGTGGCTGCGCACCGCCGCCACATCGAGCCCGTGCTGGCGCTCCAGGTAGCACAGCACCGCATGGTCGCTGACTTGGAGGAGGACCGCGCGCCGCTTCATTCAGCGTCTCCCTCGTCGGGGAGCGACCAGGGCAGGTCGTCGAGATCGCGCTGGAAGGTGAGGCTCTCCCGGCAGCCGGGCGGGATCCAGACATAGTCTGTGCGGCGTGCCGGCTGACCGAGCCGCCAGACGATCCAGCAATAGGCGGTGAGCGTGTCCCCGTCCGGCACCCAGCGACCGCGATGGAGCGGCACGCGCTCCACGAACTGCGCGACGATTGCTGGCCGACTACGGCGGTAGACCTGGCGGTAACGGGTGAGGCCCTCGGTCTGCGTGGTGCGCACGAAGACGGCGACGCCCTGCCGGGCGCGGGCGAGAGCCCGGCTCATGAAGGCGAGGCTCTTTTCGGCAAAGGGCGGATTGGTGATGATCCAGTCGGGCTCAGGTATCTCCGACCAGGCCTCTGCGTCGAGGAAGTCCCGCACCTCTCCAAAGCCGTATGGAAAAATGTCGCTTGCCCGCACCGTCCCGAAATAGTCGGCGAGCGCGTAAGCCATATGGCCCTCGCCGCAGGCCGGCTCCTCGACGGTGAGGTCGCGAAAGCCGCGCGTGCCGAGAACATGGACGAAGAGCGCCCGCGCCGCCCAGGGCGGCGTCGGAAAGAAGTCGAGCGAACCCGCCGGCTCGATCCGACGATGCGCGACGACGCGGGAGGCAGAGGGCATCACGCCGCCTTTCTCCCCGCTTCGCCAGCGCCTATGCTGGCGGCCTCAAGACGATTGGAGGTGGCACGATGCTCTCGAAGGTTCTCGCCGTCTTGGCCCTTGTGCCGCTCCTTTGCGGGTTCACCGTCGACGATGCTCTTCAGCGCTTCAATGGCAGCTGGCAGGCGGATGATCCTACCCACGGCTTCGCGGGTGCAATCCTTTTCGACGCTTCCGAACGGACGATCACAGCAGCGGCCTACTCTGAGAAAGTGCAGGGCACGATCGAGTCGATTACGGTCATGGGGACGAGCGCGATCGTCACTGTCAGCGACGAAACGATTGTCCTCTACTCCGGCAAAGACCCGGACGTGATCAAGGCACAGATTGCCCACACGCCGACGATACGTTTTGTCCGGGTGCGCTAGCATCACCCGCCGCCCTCGCGGATCTCCTCGCCGAGCGCGTTCATCGCCCTGATCCACTCCTCGTCGGAGGGCTTTTCGGCGACGAGCGTGCGGCCGAGCATCTCACCGATGTCCCGCCAGAAATCGGGCATGGGCGCGCTGGGATGGAGCTTGCGCCACTGCGCCAGCGCGATCTTGTAGCCGTAGCGCCGCTTGTGGTCCTCCGTCGACTGGCCGACCGACCAGTCGACGCCCTCGCGCTCGCACCAGGCCTTGAGCGCCTCCACGACGGCGCGGCCGTGGCCGGCGTCGAGCACCCATTCGGTACGCTCGATCCCCGTTTGGCGCTTGACGAAGGCAAGCAGCGCCTGGTCGCGCTTGTCGGCGACGGCGCCGAGATTCCAGAGCGCGATCCAAAGCGCCTGCGCCTTCTTCGCATACGGGCCCGAAGGGGCCTTTCGGCCGCGCTTCGAAGAGCCTTTAAAGCCGAGGCGGCGAAGCTCGGCGAGCACCATCCGGCGCTCGCTCTCGCTCATGGCGCCGGCCGAGCTCTTGCCGGTGACGCGGGCGAGCACGGCGCGATAGGCACCGTCGTCGAGGCCGAGATCGCGCTTGGCGACATGGATCGCGGCAAGGACGTTCATACGGCGCTCCCGATATCTACGGCGCCTGCTCGGATGACCCGTTTCTGGGCGATTGGAAGGGCATAGCCGACGCCACGGATCGTTTTGATCCGCACTCCGTAAGGGTCCAGCTTTCTCCGCATCTTGCAGAGATAGACACGGATAATATTCGGCTCGGGTTCGTCGCGCCCATGAGCATGGTAAAGGCTGGCGAGGATCGCGCCCCGCGTGGCGATCTTGCGGGAGAGCAGCGCCTGCATAACCTGAGTCTCGGCCGCCGTGAGGCCCCATTCGGCCGGCGGATGCCACGCATCTTCCGCGAGTGCCTGCTTCAGCAGCGCGATGCGCTCTCGCAGCTCGTCATTCTCGGCGGCGAGCATCTTCAACCGGAGATCAGCATCCATGGCGCATCCCTCCGGTCTTCTGACTGGCGACGATGTTCATCCCGCCCTCCTTTCACCGGCTTCTCGGGCCAGCAGCGCGGCTGCCAAGACGCGGAGCGTGTGCGGTGCCGTCATGGCGTGCGCGTTCCCGGCCAGCACTGCCGCCGCGAGCGCCTGGGCGCCGTCGCGCGTGAAGGACATCTCCGGCTCGCCTTCGTCCTCACCGGTCCGCAGCGAAATGAGATGCAGCTGGCCTTCATCGTCGGCCGCGACGACGCGTCGGCCGAGGCCGCTCTGGAACGGCACAGCAGCGAGGAGGCGCGCAGTGGCGGCATGCTCGTTCATGCCGCTCTTCCTCCGCATTCCCCACAAAGGAAGCGGCCGGCGCGCTCAAGCCATCCGAAGAGGCTGGCATGCCTGCGGCGGGCGACCTCGCCTTTGCCTTTAAAGGCGAGCTGGCGCGGGCAGGAGTAACAGGTGAGGATCATGCCGTCCTCCCGACATAGGCGACGGTCGCATGGTAGGCGCAGTACGGGATGCCCGCCTCCGCATCGCAGCCGCAGAAGCAAAAGCCGGACTTGCCAGGAGCGCCGATCGGCCATTTGCAGGTGCGTTCCGAAAGCGCCTCTAGGGCGAGACGCTTCGGTGCCGCTGGGGCCACTGAAGCCAGCTTGGGTGGCATCGCCGAAGGCTCGGCGGTGGCCGCCGCGGCAGATGACGCCTGGAACCCTTCCGCCGGCCGCTTTTGTTTTTTTCGCCACCGCTGGATCGTCGATAGCGGTTGACCCCGTCCCGAGAGGCCGAGGCGATGGATCTTGCCGATTACGGCGTCGCGGGTAACGTCGCCGAGTTCGCCCGCGATCTGGCCGGCGCTGAGGCCGTCTTGCCAGAGCCGCTTCAGAAGGTCGGTGCGTTCTTCGGTCCACATGATTGTCTCGCCCTTCAGCTTGAGGAAAGCTCAATCTCGAAGGGCTCGACGACGAAATCCTCGCCGCCGGAGCCGAGCGTGACGCCGGGGACGAGGCGCGCCTTGTCGGGGTCTGCCAGCATCGCGTCCTTGCTCACCTCGACCTTGGTGCGCAGGAAGTGCGTAAAGCCGAGTTTCTGCACAGTCTCGATCACGGCATCGATTTGGCGGAGCCGCACCGATGGCGGTCTCATTCGCCAGGAGATTTTGCCGGTGCCAAGATCGGCGAACTTGACCTTGCCGTTCTCCGTCAGGGCAGTGCGGTTCGCCTCGGCCCAGACCTTCAGCCCTTCGGTCTTTGCGGTGACTTGCTCACGCAACGGCGCCGCTTGCTGCTCGGCCGTCTCCTTGAGGCCGGCGATCCGGTCGTTGAGGTCGGCCTCGATGCGCGCGATCTGCCGGCTGAGCTCGCCGACGATACGCACCGCCTCGGCCGCCTCGTCGCGGCTCTGCGGCACCGGCAGATTGGCGCCGCGCGTCTTCGTTCTCTGCTTTTTCATCGGCGGAACTCCTTTTTTCCGGGCTGCATGCCGCGCGGCAGCGGCAGACCGTTGCGCTTGGCGTGCGCCCGCACGCCGTGGATGACGGTGGTGTGATCGCGATGCAGGAGCCGGCCGATGGCCGGCAGGGAGAGCAGCGTCTCCGCGGCCGCCTGATACATGCCCTCATGGCGCGCCTCGGTCAGGCGCCGATGCCGTCGCACGGCTTGCAGATCAGAGAATGTGAGGCCGTGGCGACGCGCGATGGTGGCGAGCAGCCTCCGGCACTCCGCCTCCGCCTGCGCATCCTCGATGACCGCCGGAACCGGGCGGATCACGTGAATGCAGTATTGGAGACGGATGTCTTCTCGCTCTAGCGGCTCCTGGCTCACCATCCTCAGCGGCACGCCCTCAACCCAAGCTAAAGTGCGGCGCCGCGCTGCCCTTCTCCGGGCAGCGAGGACGAGTTCGATTGCGGTGAGCGGCTCGCCCGTCGCCTCGCGGATGGCACGGGCCGGCATGCCTTTGCCGGCAAGCTTCTCGATGAGCGCGATCCGACCGGGGACGATCTGGTCGGTATCGATGTCTCGATAAGGAGTGAGGGTGTTCATCTGTCCCGCTCCGTCCCGGCGAGGCGCATTGCGTCCGCGACAGCATCAGTCGTCCGGCTCAGCCAGTAGGCGACCTGATGGTTGGCCTCGATAGTCGGCGACAGCATTGCCGCGCTGAGCGCTGTCCGCGCCACCGCGAGGCTCGTCGCCGCCGCCTCGACCTTCTCCAGCGCTGCCGCCGCGGCTGCATTGATGGCCAGGAGCTCGGGCCCCTCCTCCAGCCCGACGGCGTCCTGGCGTAGCCGCGCGAGCGTGTCGCGGACGCTCTCAACGTCTGCTCGCGACATACCCGCGCCATCGCGCAGCAGGCTGCTGAAGCGCTCTTCAAGTTCTCCGATCCGCGCCGCGAGGGGTGGCTCAGACACCGCATGGGTGCGCGGGGACATACTAGTCATCACGATCTCCCTTCTGCTTGGAGTGCGGGCAGCCGCCGCGGCAGGCGCGCCAGAGGGCCATCCGGGTGCTGTTCGTGGGGCTTTTCGGCTTGCGCTGCTCGTCGAGGCACTGGTCGCGGCCGATCTCACCGAGGATTGGGCAGGAAACGACCGCGCCCATCAGAGCTCCTCGGACCGCATCCGCAACGCGGTCGACATCGCCGGCATAGCGGCCATTGATGACGGTCGAGAGCGTCGAGCTCGAATAGCCGATGCGCTCGGCCGCGATCCGCAGCCCGGCTGCGTCGGCAAACCTGGCGAGCTCGTCCACCCAATCGGGCAGCGGCGCACCCCAGGCAGCAAGCGCTTTTTCGGCCATGGTGCGCATATCGGCCGGCCGCGCGCCGGTGACGGGGCCCCGTTTCATGGGCTGACCTCTTCGGCCTCAACCGGCCGCGGCCAGATCTCACCCGTATTGGGGTCGTAGACGACTTTGGTGCGCAGGATCTTCGGTGCTTCCGGTCGCCCTTTTTTCATCGACGGTCGAAGCCTCCAGACCTCGGCTCTACCGGGTCCGGCCGGCGAGACGACCGTGAGGTAACCGGCACGCTTCAGCGCCTTGCAGTAAGAGAGCGCGGTCGCGCGGGCGACGGACACTTCCTCTGTGCTGGCGGCAACCGCGAGCTCGGCCGCGGTGAAGGCGTCGAGCGCGCGGATAGCAGTCCACATCTGCGCCTGCCCCAGCCCCTGCCGCGCCGGCGTGCCGTCGCGGCGAGGGTGCGGCGTCTCTGTCGGTCGTCGCAGCAGGCGGTAGACCGTTGGTCGCGTCTTGCGCCTGCCCCCAGGGCGATGCGGCTCGACAATCTCAAGATATTCGGCCTTGGCGAGACGGCGCAGATAGTCCGAAACGGCTTCCAGGCGGCGCTGCTTGCTTTGGTTGAACACCTCAGTTGCCGTGAAGGTCGCACCGCCGCGGCCGAGATCCCGGATCACCGACCAATAGTGATCGATGCCGGTCAGAACCGGGCTATGGGCCCTGATGGTTAGTCGGAAGACCTTCGGCATCAGGCGGCCCTCCGGCGGCGAGCCGGCCGTCCGGTGAAAAAGTCGCCGTCAAACGCGGCCGCATCGATGGCATCGATCCCGTGATTGCGGGCGTGCTCGCCAATCCTCTGCAGATTGACCACGATGCGCCGCGCTCGGCCGTCGCTCTGCCGTCTCACCACCTCCAGAAGGTCGTCAGCGACCTGGATGTCGTCGCAAAATAGCTGCGCGAGAGCGCGCGTATCTTCCGCATCGCACGGCAGTGCGGGGATCCATTCCAGCACACGATTTGCCGTGCGTTCCACCGCTTGGAGCTTCGCCGGCAGCTCCTCCTCGCCGATCAAGACGATCGGCACCTGCGCCTTGTCGTGCAGCTCGCGGATGAGCTCGATATAGCCCTTGTCGACGGCTTTATCGGCCTCGTCGACAAAGAGCGGGCGATCGGGATCATCGCCGAGTGTGTAGATCGCCGCTTCCATCATATCGGCGATGGTGCGCGGCGCCTTGGCCAGGCCCGCTTCGGCGAGGATAGCCCCGAGGAAGGATTTGCGGGTCCAGCTTTCTCCGACCTCCACGCGCAGACCCCGCGTCCTGTTCTGCGCGTAGATCGCCGCATAGGTCTTGCCGTAGCCCGAGGGCCCGTGAAAGACGCCGAGCCCGGGCAGATGCGGATTGCGCCCGCGCAAGGTCTCAACGAGCGTGAAGCAGGCGCTGACGTTGCGCAGCAATGCCAGCGTCGGCTTGACCTCTTTCGCCTGTGTCGTCATCTTCTCCTCTCAATCTGATCTCGGCCGCGCATCGCCGCGGCCTTTTCTTTGGTCTCAGTGCGTCGCTTGCTCGCCGAAATCCTCAAAAATCGCCTTCATCGCCCGATATTCCGGACCGGCCTGGTAGCGGCCGAGCCAAACGGCGTCCGCGGCCGCGACGGCCTCGCCGGCGTCAATCCGCGTCTCGATCGCCCGCGCCCGCGCAAAGCGCTGCTCGCGAGTGTCTTTCCGGCGGATCGGCGTCACGTTGACGGGTTCATCCGACGCTTCCGCCTTGAGGGCCGCATGCGTCTCGGCGGCGCGTGCGGGCAGCGCGCCGGCATCGGCGGGCCCCGTGGCCTCCGCGGCGGCGATCGCCGCCCTTATCTGCGGCGTCGTGTGGGGCTCTGAGCGCGGCGGAAGCGGCACGACATTGCCGGTTCTTCCCTCGCGGACGGCGAGGATGCGCTCGTGATAGGCACCGCTCTTCTTGATGCGCCGGATCTCGGCCTTGATGGCGGCCGCGCCGCGTGCCGTGATCTCGTTCTGCAGGGCCTTGATCGTCTTCGCCGCCTCCTCCGGCTGGATGCCGGATAGCGCCGGGCAGATGCCGCAGCCGAGAAACTCGCCACCGTCCGGCGTGAAGGCGTAGACGAGGCCGAGATCGGCCGAGTCCATGCGCACAAGCACCTCGGTGCCGGGCAGGATCGTCGGCGTCATGTAGTGGGCGCCGTCCACCCGAATGCCGCGGCTCGTGACGCGCCGCGTGCCGCCGCCGGGCACCGTCATCAGGAGGGCGTCGAGGGCGCGCTCGTCGACATGCCGAAGGGGTCGCCTCGATTGCGCCGCGACCAGCTGGGGCGTCTGGCCTTTCAAGCCCTCATGCGGACGCTGCTCATAGACGGCGACCCAGCGGTCGACGGTCCCCTGCAGATCCTCGCCCGAAAGGCCGACCTCGAAGAGGTTGGCGTCGCTCTCGCCGAGCCGGGCCGCAAAGCTCTTGCGGTCCTCGATGGCCTTCCGGTCGGCCACCGAGTGGCCGACGAAGCCCGGCAGCATCGTCGCGCAATCCTTCTGGAAGGTGCCGATCGCGCGTTCGACGAAGGCCTTCTGCTGTGGCTGGTAGGGATCGGAGAGTTCCACTTCGACGCCGAGCGAGGCGAAGAGACGTTTCGTGTCGCGGGCGACGAAATCCGAACCGTTGTCGGTCTTGATGAGGTCGGGAACACCCCAGGCGAGGATCGCCTTGCGGATGAGGAGCCCGACGGCTGAAGCGCGCGGCGTGCGGCTGACGAGGAGCGTCATCCGCCTGGTCGCGACGTCGAGGCAGACATAGATCGCATGCCGACCGTCCGTGCAGAGCGCGTCGACCGGCGAGGCGTCGATCTGCCAGAGAGCGTTCGGCTCGCGGATATGGGCAAGACTGCCCGTTCCGCGCGGTGCCATGACGGAGCGGAAGCGGTCGGGGTTTTGCACCCGGGTCAGCACGACCGCCTCGGTGCTTCGAAGCCCCTTCAAAAAGTGTTGGAAGGTCCGGATCGGCGGCAGCGGAACGCGGCTCTCCCGGCCAGGAACGGCCAGCGTCTCGCCATACTCGGCGGCGACGAGATCGCGGATATGCTCGGCCGAGAAATGCTGATTGTCGGCGAGAAGGGCGAGGATGGTGGCACGCACCCGGCCGTCCTCTGCAAGGTCAAGCAAACCCTTGCCCTTGCGAGCCTTGGAACGGTCGAAGGCGAGGGATTCGCCCTTGCGGGCCCGGCCGATCCAGCGCTTCAGTGAGCCTTTGGAAAGCCGCGGGACGGAGGACAGTACCCAATCTTCAATGTGCAGGCTGCGGGCGTTGTACTTGTCGGTGAAGACCTGCAGCGCCGAAGCCTGGCGCAGGGTCAGGCCGCTGCGGAACTGCGCGAACTTGCGGATGATGGCAAGGCGCGCGTCCCGTTCGACAGCCGCCGCGTCGGATAGCTTTGCGTCTTTGGTCGCGCGGGGCGCCTCGCCGGTGACGCCGGGCGCTCCGAGGCGCATGTGCTTTTGGCAGTAGGCGATCTGGGCAAGCGTCGGCAGGAGGCGAAAATGGTATTCGAGGCCGCCACCTCGTCCGCTACGCGCTCTCGTGTGGGCAGGATGGTCGTTCCAGCCATTGCGATCAGCGAAACGAATGGCTGCCGACTCAGTCGTCGGAAGGCCAGGCAGGCGTTCTTCGGCGATTTCGCGCGCGGTAAGCCACTCTTTCATGGCCGGCCTCCCGCGCGTCTCGGCAGCGTGATAGGATTCGTGCGGAACCGGCGCGCGTTGGGCGCGCGCGCCGGCCCCTTCCGTCCCCACGTGCACAACCACATGGAGAAGGTCCGATGGACGAACGTGCAGAGAAGATGCGCGCGCGCATGGAAAGCTCGCGCGGAAAGGTAATGGCAGGCATGTGGTACATGGCTTTCACCGACACCATGCTCGATCTTCTGCCCACCAAGGGCTCCTTCACCCATGAGGAGCTGAAGGCCGAGCTGGAGCGGCGCCTGGAGAAGAATCGCGACAGCGATCTCCTGACGGCCGCCTATGAGGAATGCCTCGAACGGCTCGAAGAGCACCGGCCGAAATAGTCTTTCGCTCATGCCTCGCTCCCTTTCCGCGAGGCGACGAAGGCGCGGACCTCTCCCTCGTTGGTCTGCAGCCAGCGCAGCGTGGCGAGGACGGCCTGCATGCGCGCCATGTGCAAATCGGCAACCGACTGCCGCATGCGGCGCGAAGCGACCAGGCGGGTATAGACGCCGCCTCGCTGCCTGATCTCGAACTCCACTTCCTCGATCTGTGCGGTGAGGGAATGCTTCATCGCCGCCCCCGCATCCGCGTTTCGAGCGCGGCGATTTCCGCATCGATCGCGCTGCTATGCTGCGCGATCGTCTGCCGGCGCTCCTTCATCTGGTGGAGCCGGATGATCTCTCGGCAGTCATCGGAAACGACGGCGTAGCCGAAGAGGCCCGGCAGGACGCCGAGAAGCTCCCATCTCTCGGTGACGGCGATGAGCGCCGCGAAGGCGTCGAGCGTGATCCGGTGCTCGCTCGATCCGGGCGAGGACCACTTGTAGAGCATCTCCTTGGAGACGGAGCGGCCGAGACGCTCGCTCATGCGCCGCGCGATCTCACCGCGGTCGATCCCCTCGTCGCGCATGTCCTGCAGCGCCTTGGCGAGGAGCCGGGAAATGCGGAGGTCCAGCGGTCCCCGCCCGGTAACGTCTTCGCCGTAGCCGACGGTCATGGCCGGCGGCTCCCAGTCGAAGAGGTCGAGCGTGAGCGGGTCCCGCGGGCGTGGCATCAGCGCGTCTCCGCCAGCCAGGTCTCGATCGCGTCGCGATGCAGCGCGAAAAACGCATGCTGCTCGCGAGGCGTCAGCTTCGCAAACCTCTCCGAGAGCTTCTCGTAGGCTGGCGCGACGCGCGGCTTGGGCAGCCTGTCGAGGATGGCGATCGCCTCGGCGACGCTCTCCGCCTCGGCATCCTCCGCCAGAAGAATGTCGGCGATCGCCGCCTGCCGCGCCTCGGGTTCTGCGGCGAGTGCCAGAAGCTCGCCTTGATGGTCGGCGATGCGATGGTCGAATATCCGGGCGCGCACCTCTGAGGCGATCCCGCGGGCGATCTTGATCGTGAACTGGACCTTGCGCTCAGAGCATCCCAGTGTCACGGCCGCAGCTTCAGAGAAGCAAAACGAAAAATTTTCGTTTTGCTCTGCCTCGGTCTTCCTTGAGCGACGCCCACCTCGCCCAGCCGTGTTGTTTCGCGCCTCGTAAAGGTCCTTCCAGGTCGCAAGCGCCACCGCCTCTTCCAGAACGGTGAGCGGGAAGGAGACGAAGTTCTCGACGATCTCTTCGATCTGCCGGTCCGCCTCGTCGCCGAAGGACGTCTCCGGGATGACCTCCGCCGTGATCTGCGGCCATTTGAGATGGTCGCGCACCGCGGCGAGCCGATGCTCGCCGAAGACGAGGCGATAGCCGCCGTCCGCGCGCTCGATCACCTTGATCGGCGAGAGCTGGCCGTGCTCGGCGATGCTTTCTGCCATGGCGGCGGCGCGCTCGGGCCGCACATGCCGGAGCCGGCCGGCCGTGTCGATCTTGGCGACGTCGATCTTCTCAATCACGATGATACTCGCTGCGCGACGGAGATTGAGCCGTGCGTACCTGGTCGGCCGCGCCCGAACCGGCGGGCCGCAGGAACTGGATGACGGTGACGGAGGGCACGTGATGGACGCCGAACAGGCTAAGAGCTGGCTTGAAACGGCCACTGCCGGCGGCGACGCCATCAGAGCTGCACTCGACGCGGTAAAGGGGCTGGTCGGCGTGATCGGAAGCGGCAAGAAGAGCGGCGAGCAGAATGCTCTGCTGTCGCCCCTGATAGATCTCCAGGCACAGCTTCTTCGTGCCCAGCAGGAGCACTTTGCGTGCCAGAGCGCGGGCGAGGCGCTGAAGAAGGAAATTGTTCGCCTGAATGAGACGATTGCCCGGTACGATCGCTTTGATGCGGATGCGGGCAACTACAAACGGGTGGCGGCGGCCAAGCACACGCTCTGCTATATTCCCCAGGGAGACCCCGACGCCAAACACGCGAGCTACCTGCTTTGCCCCAAATGCTTCGAGGCGCGAGAGAAGTCTTATCTCAACGTCGCGAAGGAGGAGTTCCACGCGGACGCCTACAAGTGCCCACGCTGCGCGACCGAGGTTTGGATCGAAAACGATAAGACCATGGAGGTGCGGAGCAGTCGCGCTCGCACGGACTTCGACGTCTTTGACACCTGAATGAGCCATCATAAGGCTCGCCAGCCATTCGCCTGCGTGGAGACTGCCCGTCATGCCTCTCCTCCCTCGCAGAGGGCGAGCATCGCGATCTCGATCCGCTGAGCGGCAGCGGCGCCGACGGCGCGGCTGAGGCGTTCTCGGAAGATGGGTGCGAAGACTGCGCCCTCCGCTGCCGGCAGCAAGACCTCCGGTCTTTGGACCTTCCCGTCGAGCACTCTGCCGGCATACCGGTTGAAGCTCGATCTGGAGGCCTTGATCCCGTACGGCGCGAGGCGCTCGTTGAGGCCTTCCAGCACCGCCTTCTGCGTCATGCGTCGTTCAACGATCCGCTCGAAGGCCCATTGGACGGCGCCGAGCGCCTCGTCCGGAATGGTCTGGATGGAGGAAAGGCGTGCCATCACCGCACCTTTGGAGCGATGGCCAGGCGCGCCGACGGCATCCTCATGTGCGCGCCTCGATCTTGTCGGAGGCGCGCTCGCGCTTTTGCCTTTTGCGACCACGACCGTTGTGGGTATTGTCACCCTTGCTCTTCTGGCTGGCGTATCGGTCGGGAAAAAGCTCTTCGAGGGGGATGCCCAGCGCCTCCGAGAGAGCGCGCTCCCCTGAAGGCTGGCTGCGGACCAGAGCTTCCCGGCATGCCGCGTCCCAGAGCCCGGCATCGCGGGCGATGCCTGTGAGCGTGAGGCCGGATCGCTTCACCTCTGCGGCGATCGCGTGACGGTCCCAGACAGGTTGGGCCATGAGAGCTCCTGTGCTCGTCCGCGCCGAATCGCGGGCGGTTGCAACTTATGTTGGGCGACAATGCCCAATGAAAATTTGGCAGTCAACCATGTTTCTTTGGTCAGAGTTCGCAATAGCCCAACCGTCTTCACGGCGCTCCCTATCTCGCTGGTTTTGCGGCACTTTCGTGCGCTCTACATTGATTGGCCAGAACTCTGACAACGGGTCAGAGTTGGGGGTGATCGTTTCAATATGATGATCGCCCAAGATTTATCGGGCAGGTTGGCCGCAGAAAGAAAGCGCCTGGCGCTATCGCAGCGTGAAATGGCTGCTGCCGTAGGCGTTTCAAAAACCTCGTGGGAGAACTACGAGGCGGGGAAGAGCTCGCCGGGTGCACGCGTTCTCGCGTCTTTGGCCGAGCTCGGCGCGGATCTGCACTGGTTGCTTACTGGAGCGGCTCTCCGCGACGGTGAGAACGAAAGTCAGCGTCTCTCAAAGACTCCGGAGGTACGCGCTGAGGGCTTCGCGCTGATCCCGAAAATTGACGTCCAGGCAGCTGCGGGAGCCGGCGCCGTCGTCGATTCAGAGGCGGTTAGCGCCGAAATCGCTTTGTCCCCGCGCTGGCTGCGGGCAAGGCATATCAATCCGGCCGGCGCGCGCATGCTGACGGCGAAGGGCGATTCCATGGAGCCGACGATCCGCAGCGGCGACACGCTCATTGTCGACACCTCGATCGAGATGGTCGTCGACAGCGGCATCTACGTCGTCGTCTATGGAGGACTGCTACTGGTGAAGCGCGTGCAGCTGCGCCGCGACGGCAGCGTCATCCTCAAGAGCGACAACCCGGCCGCCCATTACGAGGACGAGATCGTCCCGGCGGCGGAGGCTCACGAATTACGCATCGCCGGCCGCGTCATGTGGTTCGGCCGCGAGATTTGACGGTCCTGCCGGGCGGGCGCATGTGTTCTTGCGCGCCGCAGCCGTTCTCGGCTCCCCTGGCGCACTTGTTCTTGCGCGCCCGCTTTTCGGCGCGATAGCCCTCCGCCTCCCCTATCCGCCTGATCCGTCTGCTACTTTTCCGCAGGATACAGGGTCGTTCCGGGTAATCCCGCAAATCTCACCTGATCTTGCGCGTTACACATCTGCGCGAAAAACGCCCGTTCGGGCCGCCATCGAAGCTCCGTCGCCGCCTTTTGGGTCTCGATGCGTTGCGAGCGCGCCTGGCCGGCGATCCACGCGCCGTGCTCGGCGATGGCGCGTTCCAGAGGTATCGCCTTGGTGACGGCCGCCATGCCGCAAACCTCCTCCACGCGGCCGATCAGTCGCTCCACGCTGACGCCGGCATCGACGACGCCGAGATAGTCGGTCCCCGGCTCTGCGCGCTCCAGGGCGAGAAGATAGAGCGCCGCCAGATCCTCCACATGCACCAACGGCCAAGACACCTCTGCCGAGCCGACGATTTCGATCGGGCTCCCCTCGCGGAGCGCTGCGGCATACGCGCCGAAAAAGCCGCCGGTTTCGCTCCACACGATGCCCGGATGCACGGTGACGACGTTGAGGCCGCCGGCCTGAAGCCTGGCGCGGTTCTTCGCCATATAGGCGAAGGCGGGAAGCGGATCGAAGGGCGTCGCCTCGTCGATGGGCGGGCTCGTGCGCGCCGGATAGAGCCAGCAACCGCCCGTATAGACCACGCGCAGCGGCACGCCTTGCGGCCTGTTCAAGGATAACATCGCCTCAAGCCACGGCTCCTCGGCCGCGGCCGGATCGGTGTCGAAGGCGGCAGCCGCCTGGATCACCGCGTCGGCCTGCTCCACCGCGGCGCGCCATGTCTCCGGCCCGGTCAGGTCTCCGAGGATCGGTGTGCCGCCGGCCTTGCGCACGAGGTCGGCGCTCCTTTCGGAACGCACGATGCCGAAGGTCTCGTGACCCTGCGCGGCGGCGGCTGCGGTGACAGCGCGCCCGATGAAGCCGGATGCGCCGAATATGATCGTCTTCATATCTGCTGCCTGAACGAATGGGGATGTGGACGAGCGCTCTCCAAGACCTCCGTTCCCGGTGAAAGGAAAGCCGGGTGGTGGGCGAAGGCACGCGTCGCGTCGTTTCTGAACGCCTGAAGCACATCGGCCAATTGCCTCCGGCAGGCAAGCCCGGGCTCTGTCTGCGGCCGGCTCGCAAGGTTGAGCTGCAAGATGGTCTTCGGCAGGCGCTATCGCTCGCGCGCCTGAACTCGGGCGCGGCCCGTGCCTTGCTCGCCGCGATCCTTCGCGAATGAAGGTTAAGATCGGTTGCTTTCCGGCCACACCACCGTGGCAATGAAAGCCCCCGGCTCCTGCAGGCCCGCCGCGCCAGGTTTCGCCCGGGCGCCGCCTCTTGACGGACGGCTCGCCGCGGGCCTCTTCTTGCAACGATGAGTCGCGGAACCGCCACGCTTCTTGACCGGATCGGCCACCGCCTCGCCCGCTGGCTGGAGGCGGAGACCGGCAGTTACGATACCTATGCCACCTTCGAGCCGGCCGAGCTGCGCCGTCTCTTGAAGCCGGGCGACATCGTGCTGGTGGAAGGTCGGGCCTACATCTCGCAGGTGGTGAAGTATCTCACCCAGTCCACCTGGTCGCATTCGGCGCTCTTTGTCGGCGACCTGCCGGATACGGCCGGGCCGGACGGCGAGCCGCATTGCCTGATCGAGGTCGATGCCAGCGATGGCTGCGTCTCCGTGCCCTTGTCGCGCTACGCCACCTACAATGTGCGCATCTGCCGGCCGAGCGGCCTTTCCTCCGGTGACCGCAAGAAGGTGACCGAGTTCATGATCGGCAAGCTCGGCCTGCAATACGACATGAAGAACATCTTCGATCTGATGCGTTATTTCCTGCCGCTGCCCTTGCCGGCGCGCTGGCGGCGGCGGGCGATCTCCTTCGGCTCAGGCGATCCGACGCGCGCCATCTGCTCCTCGCTGATCGCCGAGGCCTACCAGAAGGTCGGCTATCCGATCCTTCCCGTGGTGCGCCGCGAGGATCGCGGCCGGCCGGGCATCTGGCGCAAGCGGCGGGAGATCTATTTCATCCGCCACCATTCGCTCTTCGCCCCGCGCGACTTCGACCTCTCGCCCTATTTCGCCGTCGTCAAGCCGACCTTGCAGTCGGGCTTCAACTACAAGCGCCTCACCTGGGCCGAGGGCGCGCCGCCGGAGGAGCCGGAAAAGGCGCGTAAGGCGGCCGAGCCGGCTTCCGCCGCATAATCTCGGCGCCGCGCTTCATTCCACGCCGCGGATATAGGCGCTCACGTCGAATTTGCGCTTCAGGCCGCTCCGCGTCATCGGCCGCACCGTGCCGTAGACCTCGTTCTCCTGGAAGGGCCGGTCGTGCAGGCCGAGCGCCCACAGGTTGTTGGCGAAGGAATTGTGGTCGCCGCCGTCGAGAAAATAGCGGTTGTTGAGGTCGACGATCGTCGCCAGCGCGTATTTGGGACTGGAGGCCCAGCGCAGGATCTGCTTGGCCCAGTACATGCGCATATGGTTGTGCAGGTAACCGGTTGCCTTCATCTGCCGCATCGCCGCGTTGAAGGCTTCGTCGCCCGTCTTCGCCGCCTCCATCTCCGCCGCGCTGTAGCCGGGATCGCGGGCATCCTCCGCATGCCTTTCGAGCGTGGAGCGCGCCCATTGCGGCAGCGCGTCGTAGCGATCGTAGTCGCCGCGGTAGTGGCACCAATTGGCGGCAAGCTCGCGCCGCACGATGAGCTCCTCCAGGAAGGAGGCGGCGTCGGCCTTGGCGGCGCGCGCCTTCAGCGCGATCTCCACCGGCGATATCTGGCCGAAACGCAGATAGGGCGAAAGATGGGAGACGCGCTCCGCGTTCGGGTCGGAGCGTTCCTCGTCGTAACGGGCAAGGTCGTGGGCGAGAAAGCGCGTCAGCCGCGCGGCCGCCTCAAAGTATCCGCCCTTGATCCATCCGGCCGGCTCCGGCTCCCCGCTGCCGGCGGCCATGGCGACCGCCTTCACGTCGGCCGGATCGATGCCCTCGGGCAGAGAGATGCCGGAGAACGCGTTCTTCGGCGTCCGGACCTCGAGCGGCTTCAAGAAGCGCTCCAACTGGCGGTGGATCTTGGGGCGGATGGTGCGGGCGGCGTATTCGGCCTTGTCGCTCGCCACCTCCACCGGCACGACGCAATCGGTATCGACGGCGAGAGCCGGGCAGGGAGCGTTCTCGCCGAGCCAGTCGCGCCTTTGCCGGTGGTAGCGCAGATAGCCGACATCGGTGACGGCCGCGACCGCCTGGTCCAGAAGCTTCGCGAAGGCCTCTTCCTCCGCGCTCGGCAGGATGCGGAAGGCGATGCCGCGCTCGTCGAGCGTCGCGGCGAGCTCTTGCAGCCCCTCGGCCATGAAGGCGGCCTGCCGGGCCGTGATCGCCGGCTCCTCGCCGCCGAGGCGCAGCACGACGAGCAGCGGGCAATCCTGCCGGTCGGCGATGATGACGGCCGCTTCCAGCGCGTGGTTGAGCTCCGCCCTTTGCGCCCGGTCCATCCAGTAAAGGACGAAGCGGCCCTTGCCGGGCGTCTTGCCGTTCAGCCAGATCTGGCGCGAGCTCTCCTGCGGCACCTTCACCTCCTAGCGTCCACTCTTCTTGCCGCCTTGCAGCCCCCATATGGCGAGCATCTTCGGCTTGTCGCGCTCGCCTGATGACGGCCAAAGAGCGGGAACGGTTCCCACGCGGGCGAGTTGTGCCGGTAACGCAACACCCGCCAACGCCGTGCCCGGAAGGGCAAGACACGGCCTGGCGAGACGAGACAACGAGACGAGAAAAGAAGGAGAGCTTGATGGCTCACGACACCCACCATCCCGTCCGCCACGATGCGCATCACCCCGCCGATAGCAACAAGGGCGACGTTCTGCGTATCCTCCTGGCCATCCTCCTGCCGCCGCTCGGCGTCTTCCTGCAGGTCGGCCTTGGCCTGCATTTCTGGCTGAACATCATTCTGACGCTCTTCGGCTACGTGCCGGGCATCATTCACGCCGTCTGGGTCATCCTGCGCCGCTGAGGCGTGCCGGTTTCGCTTAACCGGCCGCGCTCCCCGTGGAGCCGAAGCCGCCGGCCCCGCGGACGCTCGTCGCCGAGAACTCCTCCACCTCCACAAAGCGCGGCCGCAGCACCGGCGTGAAGACCATCTGGGCGATGCGCTCGCCCGGCTCGATCACGATCGGCGCCGTGCCGGCCGCGTTGCGGTTCCAGGCGCTGAGAAGAATCGGCCCGTGATAATCGGCGTCGATGAGCCCCACGGTATTGCCGAGCACCAGCCCCTTCCTGTGGCCGGAGCCGGAGCGCGGCACGATGAGGGCGGCGATGCCCGGATTGGCGATGGAAACGGCGATGCCGGCGGGGATCAGCTCCGCCGGCGCGCCGGCCGGCAAGGACAGGGGCTCATCCAGGCAGGCGCGCAGATCGAGCCCGGCGGCAAGATCCGAATGATGCGCCGGAAGCCCCCATTGCCGCAGCCGCGCATCCAGGATCTTGATCTCGACAGGCGGGTGAAACTCGACGTTCATGGCGATTCGATCCGGGGCGAGGGAGCTTGCCGAGACGACCTCGCGCCGCGCCCTCGCCGGGTCAAGCGCCTATTGGCCCGGCGGCGATGTCGTCCCGGCTTTCCCCGCAACGCCGCCCGCACAGTTGCGCAAACGAGCCCGCACAGTTGCGCAAACGAGCCCGCACAGTTGCACAAACGAGAATGTGAACCATGTTGCTGCGGCCAGACAGGGAAAGGACCCCATGAGCGAGAAAGCAAGGCCGGAGGTAACCGGCTTCTACGACGAGCGCACCTTCAGCGTGCAATATGTGGTGGCGGACCCGGAGACGAAGCGCTGCGCCATCATCGATCCGGTTCTCGATTTCGACGAGAAGTCCGGGGCCACCGCCACCATCAACGCCGACAGGATTTTGAAGTTCGTCGCCGAAAAGGGTCTTAGCGTCGAGTGGATACTCGATACCCATCCCCATGCCGACCATTTCTCCGCCGCCTCCTATCTGAAGGAGAAGACCGGCGCGCCGACCGCCATCGGCGAGCATGTCGCCGATGTGCAGGAATTGTGGAAGGGGATTTACAACTGGCCCGACTTTCCAGCCGACGGCTCGCAATGGGACCGTCTCTTCGCCGAGGGCGAGCCTTTCAAGGTCGGCAATATCGATGCCCGGGTGATGTTCTCGCCGGGCCATACGCTGGCCTCCATCACCTATGTCATCGGCGACGCGGCCTTCGTTCACGATACCTTGTTCCAGCCCGATTTCGGCACGGCGCGGGCCGATTTTCCCGGCGGCAGCGCCAGGCGGCTGTGGCAGTCGATCCAACAGATCCTGGCGCTTCCCGACGAGACCCGGCTCTTCACCGGCCACGATTATCGTCCGGGCGGTCGCGAGGCGGCCTGGGAATCGACCGTCGCCGAGCAGAAGGCGAAGAACAAGCATCTGGTGGAGGCGAAGACGGAGGAGGCATACGTCAAGCTGCGCGAGGCGCGCGACGCGACGCTACCCATGCCCAAGCTCATCCTCGCCGCCCTGCAGGTCAATATGAACGGCGCCCGCCTGCCGGAGCCGGAGGAAAACGGCCGCCGTTACCTGAAAATCCCGCTCGATGCGCTTGAAGGCGCGGCCTGGGGATAGGCGGGCAGGCGCGTTCCAAGGCGCGATTTCGTCGCCATGCCATGGCTTGACCCACGGCATCCATTCCTCAGCCTTTCACCGAGCTGAGAGTGGAATGGATTGCCGGGTCAAGCCCGGCAATGACGACAGTTTGGCAGTGAGGGGCTTAGCGGTGAGCCGCTTAGCGGTGAGCGGCGCGGGCGCCTTTCATGACAGTCGGGTGCGCTCAGGTGATGACGTCCGGGTGGGTGCGGCCGATATGCGCCTTGATGCGGGCGACCTCGCGCGCAGCTTCCAAGATAGGTTTCAGCGCTTCCTGCGGGTCGAGGCCGTGCTTTTCGGCGTCGGCCTCGAAGCGCTCCAGATAGACGCGCAGGGTCGCGCCCTCCGTGCCGGTGCCGGAAAGGCGGAAGACGGCGCGCCCGCCGCCGGAAAACAGAATGCGCAGCCCCTGATGCTCGGTAAGCGAGCCGTCGATGGGATCGCGGTAGGCGAAGTCGTCGGCCGCCTCCACGGTGAGCGTGCCGGCGCTCGTTCCCGCCAGCTCCGGCAGCCTGGTCGAAAGCTCCGCCATCAACGCCTCGGCGCTTTCGGTGTCGAGGGCCTCGTAATCGTGGCGCGTGTAATAGTTGCGCCCGAACAGCGCCCAATGCGTGCGGGCGATCTCCGGGATGGTCTCCTTGCGCCGTGCCAGGATGTTGAGCCACAAGAGCACCGCCCAGAGCCCGTCTTTCTCGCGCACATGGTCCGAACCTGCCCCCGCGCTCTCCTCGCCGCAGAGCGTGATCTTGCCGGCATCGAGCAGGTTGCCGAAGAACTTCCAGCCGGTCGGCGTCTCAAACAGCGGCACGCCGAGCCGCTCCGCCACCCGGTCGAGCGCCCGGCTCGTGGGCATGGAGCGGGCAAGGCCGACCGGGCCCTTGGCGTAGCCGGGCGCCAGATGCGCGTTGGCGGCAAGGATGGCGATGGAATCGGAGGGCGAGACCGGCAGCCCCGGCCCCAGCACCAGGTTGCGGTCGCCGTCGCCGTCGGAAGCCGCGCCCATATCGGGCGCCTCCGGCGAGGCCATCAGCTCAAAAAGCTTTCTGGCATGGACGGGATTGGGATCGGGATGCAGGCCGCCGAAATCGGCGAGCGGCTCGCCGTTGACGACGGTGCCTTCCGGCGCGCCGAGCCTTTCCTCCAGGATCGCCTTGGCATAGGGGCCGGTGGCGGCGTTCATGGCGTCGTAGCTGAGGGTGAAGCCTTCTGAAAACAGCGCCGCGATCGCCTCAAAATCGAACAGCTCCTCCATCAGCGCGGCGTAGTCGGCGACCGGATCGACAACCTCGACGCTCATGCCGTCGCGCTCGCTCGTGCCGATCTTGGCAAGGTCCACCGGCGCCATTTCCGCGATGCGGTAGAAGGCGATGGTCTTTGTCGCCTCGTAGATGGCGGCGGTCACCGCCTCCGGCGCCGGTCCGCCATTGGCGATGTTGTATTTGAGGCCGAAATCGCCGTCCTCGCCGCCGGCATTGTGGCTGGCGGAGAAGATGAAGCCGCCATCGGCCTGGCGCTTGCGGATGAGGCAGGAGGCGGCCGGCGTCGACAACAGGCCCTCGCGCCCGATGATGAGATGGCGCGCGCCGTTGGCGGCCAGCATGCGTATCAGGGTCTGCATCGCCCGCCGGTTGCCGTAGCGCCCGTCGCCGCCGATGACGAAAGTTCCGCCTGCGACGCCCCCGATCCCGTCGATGATCGCCTGGATGTAGTTCTCCAGATAGCCGGGCTTCAGGAAGACCTTCGTCTTCTTGCGCAGGCCCGACGTGCCCGGCTTCTGGCCGGCGATCGGCTCCGCCGGCACGGTCTCAATGTCCATGCGCTTTCTCCCCCTTATGTGCTCGGCGCCTCGCGGTGAGGATCTGCCGGTAGAGCTGGCTGTAGAGCCGGGCGGAGGCCGCCCAGCCGAAATCGAGGCCCATCGCCGCCTTGCGCGCGGCCCGAAAGGCGCGGCGGTCGCCATAGAGCGCGAAGGCGCGGTCGAGTGCGTGGCGCAGCGCCTCCGCGGTGACCGGGGCGAAGGTGATGCCGGTCGCCGCCCCCGCCTGCAAGGCCGCCGGATTGGCGTCGATGACGGTATCGGCGAGCCCGCCCGTGCGCGCCACCACCGGCAGGGTGCCGTAGCGCAGGCCGTAGAGCTGCGTCAGCCCGCAGGGCTCGTAGCGTGAGGGAATGAGGATGGCGTCGGCGCCCGCCTGGAGAAGGTGCGACAGCGCCTCGTCGTAGCCTATCCTGACGCCGACGCGGCCCGGATGGCGCCGCGCCGCCTCCGCGAAGGCGCTCTCCAGCTTCGCCTCGCCGCTGCCGAGGACGGCGAGCTGTCCCCCGCGCCAGAGAAGATGCTCCAGGTTCGAAAGGAGAAGGTCCATGCCCTTCTGTTCCGTCAGCCGGCTGATGACGCAGAAAAGCGGCGTCTCCGGCTCCGGCTGGAGGCCGAAGCTTTCCTGCAGGGCGCGCTTGTTGGCGGCCTTGCCTTTGAAGGATGTCGCCGAGAAGGGCGCGGCGATGAACGGGTCTTTCGCTGGGTCCCACACCTTGCGGTCGATGCCGTTGAGGATGCCGAGGACATCGGCGCCACGATGGCGGATGAGCCCGTCGAGACCCCAGCCGAATTCCGCGCTCTGCAACTCGCGGGCATAGGTCGGGCTCACCGTGGAGACCTTGTCGGCCATGGCGATGCCGGCCTTGAGGTAGGAAATCTGTCCCCAGAACTCCATGCGCTCGCGGTGAAAGAAGCTCGCCGGCAGGCCAAGGGGCGAAAGCTCCCTGGCCGGAAAGACGCCCTGGAAGGCGATGTTGTGGATGGTGAAGAGGCTGGCCGCGCCGGCCTTGTCGGCCTTCAGATAGGCCGGCACCAGGCCCGCCTGCCAGTCATGCGCGTGCACGAGCTGCGGCCGCCAGGCGGCAACGCCCTTCTCGGCGATGTCGGCGGCGGCCCGCGACAGGGCGCCGAAGCGGCGATGATTGTCCGGCCAGTCGCCGCCGTCCGGCGCCGTATAGGGATTGCCCTTTCGCCGGTAGAGGCGCGGCAGGTCGAGGGCGAGAATCTTGAGGCCGGTCTCGGTGGTGGCGGCGAGAAGCGCGCCCTCCTCGCCGAGCACCGGTCCGGCGGGAAGCGGCAGCCGCGCCGCGCCCGAAAGCGCCTCGCGCACCTGCGGATAGGCGGGCAGGAGCACGCGCACGTCGATGCCCTGGCTCGCCAGGGCGAGCGGCAGGGCGCCGACGACATCGGCGAGCCCGCCGGTCTTCACCAGCGGATAGCATTCGGAGGCGACGAAGAGGATGCGCGGCAAGAACGGCCCCTACGAAGCCACGCCCGGCAAGCGGTCGATCATCGCCTGGGTGATGAGGCAGACGCCGTCCTCGGTACGGCGGAAATAGCGCGAATCCGCTTCCGGATCTTCGCCGACGATGAGGCCGCGCGGGATGACGACGCCGCGGTCGATGACGACGTTCTTCAGCCGCGCATGCCGGTTGATGACGACATGCGGCAGCGCCACGACCTTGTAGAGCTGGCTGTAGGAATGGGCGTGCACGCCGGTGAAGAGCAGGGATTTGTCGATATGCGAGCCGGAGATGATGCAGGCGCCGGAGACGAGCGAGCTCGTCGCCGTGCCGCGGCGTCCGTCCTCGTCATGCACGAACTTCGCCGGCGGGGTGACCTCGCTATAGGTCCAGATCGGCCAGTCCTGGTCGTAGAGGTCGAGGCCGGGCACGAAGTCGGTGAGGTCGATATTGGCCTCCCAGAAGGCGTCGACGGTGCCGACGTCGCGCCAATAGGGCTCCGGCTCCGCCCCCGACATGACGCAGGATTCGGAGAATTGGTGGGCGATCGCTTTGCCGTGCTTGACGATATAGGGGATGATATCGCGGCCGAAATCGTGGCTGGAATCGGCATCCTCCGCGTCGCGCTTCAGATGCTCGAACAAGTGCTTGGTGTGGAAGACATAGATGCCCATGGAGGCGAGCGCCATCTGCGGATTGTCGGGCATGCCGGGCGGGTCGGCGGGCTTCTCCACGAAATCGACGATGCGATCGGAAGCATCGATATGCATGACGCCGAAGCCGGTGGCTTCCCGCCGCGGCACGGCGATGCAGCCGACGGTGACGTCGGCGCCGCTGTTGACGTGCTGGGCGAGCATGATCTCGTAATCCATCTTGTAGACATGGTCGCCCGCCAGGACGATGATCAGCTCCGGGTCGTAGTCCTCGATGATATCGATGTTCTGCGTCACCGCGTCGGCGGTGCCGACATACCATTTGTCCTCCGCCACGCGCTGCGAGGCGGGCAGGATGTCGAAGGTCTCGTTGCGTTCGGGGCGGAAGAAGTTCCAGCCGCGGCCGAGATGGCGGATGAGGCTGTGCGCCTTGTACTGGGTGGCGACGGCGATGCGCTTGATGCCGGAATTGAGCGCGTTGGAGAGAGCGAAATCGATGATGCGGCTCTTGCCGCCGAAATAGACGGCCGGCTTGGCGCGGGTATCGGTCAGCTCCATCAGCCGGCTGCCGCGCCCGCCGGCGAGCACGAAGGCCATGGTACGCCGGGCAAGCCTGCCACCGAGCGCGTCAGGATCGATTCGGGTCATGACGATCTCCCCCCTCGCGGCGCCGGGCCGGCGCATCGCCTGTTCGCACAATGGGCCGAAGCGTGCCAGCGCTCAAGCCGCCTCGCTCCTTGCGGCCTAATGCCCGCCCCGAGCCCGAATATCATGCCGGGGGGCGCGGCCGCTCGCGCGCCAGCGTCTCCGCGATGCGCTGAAAGTCCGGCCGGGCGCAGAGCTGAAAGACGTCGACCGGCAGGCGGCGGCGCCAGTTCGGGTGCTGGTCGATGGTGCCCGGCACGTTGGGCTGGTCGGCGATGCCGGCCATGTCCTCAAGGGCGAGCGCGAAAAGCCGCGAGGGAGCGCGAGCGACGAGCGCGTGCAGGCGCAAGAGGATTTCCGCCGTGTGGCTTTCGCAGCCCTCCTCCATGCCTTCCAGCCCGTCGGCAAGGCCCTGCTCGGCGAGCAGCCGGTAGACGGCCTGGCGCTCGCCCATGCGCGCCTCCTGCGCGCCCCGCAGGCTCTCCTCGTCAAGCAGGCCGAGGTCGCGGCGCACGATGAGGTCGTGCCCGCTCCACCAGCCGGCGAGGCTGGCCGTATCGTGGGTTGTGAGACAGGCGAGCGCGGCGCGCGGATATTCCTGCGGCGCGCGGAAGCGCTCGCCCTCGCGCTCGAACAGGAAGACCTTATAGGCGTGCAGGGCGGCCTCCTGCATCACCTCGCGAAAGCCTTCCGGCACCACGCCCAGATCCTCGCCGACGACCAGCGTTCGCTCCGCCTGCGAGATGTCGGCGAGGGCGCCGAGCAGCGCGGCCAGCGGAAAGCGCATATAGGCACCCTTTTCCGGCGAGGCGCCCTGCGGGATCCAGAACTGCCGGTAGAGCCCCATCACATGGTCGATGCGCATCGCCCCGGCGTGGCGCATGAGGCCGGCGATGAGGCTGAAAAAGGGCTTCAGCTCGGCTTTCAGCAGCGCTTCCGGCGACAGCGGGGCGAGGCCCCAATCCTGGCCGTGGGCGTTGAAGAAATCGGGCGGCGCGCCGACGGTGACGCCGTTCAAGGTGACGCCGCCATCGGTCCAGGTGGCCGATCCGTCCGGAGCGACGCCGACGGCGAGGTCGAGGTAGAGCCCGATACGCATGCCGGCCTTCAGCGCCCGTGCCTGGGCCTTGCCGAGCTGCGTCTCGGCAAGGAACTGCAGCCACATCTGGAAGAGCACCGCCTCGCCGTGGTCGCGTGCATAGGCCTTTACCGTGTCGCTGGCGGGGCGCTTGAAGTCCTCGTCCCAGACATGCCAGCCGGCGGGAGCTGCCGAGGCGTGGCCGCCGAGCGAGATCGCCTCAAACAGCGCATGGTCGAAAAGCGCCTCGCCGCCCGCCTCACGGAAGGCGGCGAAGTCCGCATCGGTCTCGATCTCTGCCTTGCGCCGCTGAAACAGCCGCCACAGCGCCGCCAGCTTGTGGCGCGTCACGCCCGCATAGTCGACGAGCGGGGCGGCGCGCGCCGCTTGCAGCCATTCGGTCGGCGGCGCGTCGCCCGCCTCAAAGCCCGGCACCTCGTCGACGGCGATATAGAGCGGGTTCAAGAAGCGCCGGCTGGAGGGATAGAACGGGCTGACGCGCTCCGGCATGGCCAGGAAGAGGGCGTGCAGCGGATTGAGGCCCACGAAGTCGGCGCCGCTGGCGGCCAGCCGCTCGGCGAGCGCGGCAAGGTCGGCGAAATCGCCGATCCCCCAGTTGCGGGCGGTGTTGAGGCCGTAGAGCTGGCAGGTGACGCCCCAGGCGCGCCCTTCTTCCAGGGAGGGCGGCACGAAGCAGGCCCGCCCCGGGCCTTCCAGTCCGCCGAGCGTCGGCCTCAGCCCCTCGCCGCAAGGCGTCGCCCCCGGATCGACGCCGAGGGCGGTAAGGAGCGCCGAAAGCGTTTGCGGCTCCGCTTCCACCTTCTCGCCGGAAAGGGCGAAATAGGTCGTCTCGATGCCGTGCGCCCAGGCAAGGTGGTTGAGGGTTGCATCCATCTTGCAGCCTCCCGGGCCAGTATCAGCCTTCCAGCACGATCATGGAGCGCGAGGGCAGGTGCAGCCGCGTTCCGGGCTCGTATTCGGCCCCGCCGATCTCGCCGGAGAAGGTCTCAATGACGCGCCGCCAGCGTTTTGAGCCGGAAATGGCGGGCAGGTCGAAGTCGGTATCGTTCGGCGCGGCGTTGCAAAGGATAAGCAGGCTCGTTGCCTCCTCGCCGGAGAGCATCAGCCCGACCGCCTTGCGCAGATGGTCCTGCCATTCCGCCTCGCCCATGACGCCGCCTTCCGGCTTCAGCCATTGCACGTCCGGTACGCCCCGGCTTTGCACCGCCTCGCCGTGCAGGTACTGCGTCTGGCGCAAGAGCGGGTGCAGGCGGCGGAAGGCGACGACGCGGGCGGTGAATTCGCGCAGCGCCGTCTCGCGCGGCCCCAGCCCCTCCCATTGCATCCAACTCGTCTCGTTGTCCTGGCAATAGGCGTTGTTGTTGCCGCCCTGGCTGCGGCCCTGCTCGTCGCCCATCAGAAGCATCGGCGTGCCCTGTGACAGGAGCAGCGTCAGGATGAAATTGCGTCGCTGCCGGTCGCGCAGCTCCGCGATGGCCGGATCGTCCGTCGGCCCTTCCACGCCGCCGTTCCAGGAGCGGTTGTCGTCGTGGCCGTCGCGATTGCCTTCCCCGTTCGCCTCGTTGTGCTTGTCATTGTAGGAGACGAGATCGGTGAGCGTGAAGCCGTCATGGGCGGTGACGAAGTTGACGCTGGCCCAGGGTTTGCGGCCGCGGCGCTCGAACAGGTCGGCGAAGCCGAGCAGACCGCGCGCCAGGTCCGGCAGGGCGCCGTCGTCGCCCTTCCAGTAGCTGCGGGTCACGTCGCGATAGGCGCCGTTCCACTCCGCCCAACCCGGCGGGAAGTTGCCGAGCTGATAGCCGTCCGGGCCGATATCCCAGGGCTCGGCGATGAGCTTCACCCGCGACAGGATCGGGTCCTGGCGGATGGTGTCGAAGAAGACCGCATCGTGGGAGAAGCTTTCGCGCTCGCGCCCGAGCGCGGTGGCCAGATCGAAGCGGAAGCCGTCGACATGGCATTCCTCGACCCAGTAACGCAGGGAATCTGTGACCATCTGCAAGACCCGCGGATGACGTAGATTGAGCGTGTTGCCGGTGCCGGTCGTGTCGTAATAGTGCCGCGGATCGTCGGCGAGCATGTAATAGCTGGCATTGTCGATGCCGCGGAAGGAAAGGGTCGGGCCGAGATGGTTGCCCTCCGCGGTGTGGTTGTAGACGACATCCAGAATGACCTCGATGCCGGCCTCGTGCAGCTTGCGCACCATCAGCTTGAATTCGTGGAAATTCGCCCCCGGCGAGATGTAGCGCGGCGCCGGGGCGAAGAAGGCGATGGTGTTGTAGCCCCAGTAGTTGGACAGGTTCTTCTTGAGGAGAAAATCGTCGTCGAAGAAGGCCTGGACCGGCATCAGCTCGATAGCGGTGACGCCGAGCTTGGTGAGATGCTCGATCACGTCGGGATTGGTCAGCCCCGCGAAGCTGCCGCGCAGAGGCTCTGCTACCTCCGGGTGGCGGGCGGTCATGCCCTTCACATGCGCTTCGTAGATGATGGTATCGGCCCAGGGCACTTTCGGGGCGATGTCGCGCCCCCAGGTGACGGCCGGGTCGACGACCACGCATTTGGGCATGACGCGCGCCGAATCGCGCCGGTCGAAGGAAAGGTCCTCCCGGCCGGAGGCGATGCGGTAGCCGAAGCAATGGTCCGGGCGCTTCAACTCGCCCGAGAGCGCCCGCGCATAGGGGTCGATCAACAGCTTGTTGGGATTGAAGCGATGCCCTTCCTTGGGCGCGTAAGGCCCGTGGACACGGTAGCCGTAGAGCTGTCCGGGGCGGATGTCGGGAAAATAGCCGTGAAAGACCTCATGGGTGTATTCCGGCAGGGCGATGCGCTCCAATTCGCGCCGCCCCTGGCGGTCGAAAAGGCAGAGCTCCACCTTTTCCGCATGGGCCGAAAAGAGAGCGAAGTTCACCCCGGAGCCGTTCCAGGTCGCACCCAGCGGGTGCGGCGTCCCTGGCTCCACGCGAAGCCGCGTCATGCGCTGAACCCCCTAACGCTGGTACTTGAGAACAAGCACGCCAAGCGGTGGAAGGGTTAGGGCGACGGAGGCCGGCTGTCCATGCCAGGCTTCCTCGCTGGCATGAACGGCCCCGCCATTGCCGACATTGGAGCCGCCATAGATGGCGGCGTCGGTATTGAGCCGTTCCTCCCAGCGACCGGCGAAGGGCAGGCCGATCCGGTAGCCCTCGCGCACCACGGGAGTGAAGTTGCAGATGACGGCGACGACCTCGTCGGGCTCCTCGCCGCGCCGGAGATAGGAAAAGACGCTCTGATCGGCGTCGGAGGCGTCGATCCACTGAAAGCCGGCCGGCTCGCAGTCGCGCTGATGCAGCGCCGGCGTTTCGCGATAGAGCCAGTTGAGGTCGCGCACCAGGCGCTGCACGCCGGCATGGTGCTGGTCTTCCAGAAGGTGCCAGTCGAGCGCGCCGTCATGGCCCCATTCGCGCTCCTGGGCGATCTCGCCGCCCATGAATAGGAGCTTCTTGCCCGGATGCGTCCACATGAAGCCGTAATAGGCCCGAAGGTTGGCGAAGCGCTGCCAGGTGTCGCCCGGCATCTTGCCGAGCATGGAGCCTTTGCCGTGCACCACCTCGTCATGGCTGAGCGGCAGGACGAAATTCTCCGAGAAGGCGTAGAGCAGGCCGAAGGTCATCTGATGGTGATGATAGCGGCGGTGCACCGGGTCGTTCTGGATGTAGGAGAGCGTGTCGTGCATCCAGCCCATGTTCCATTTGAAGCCGAAGCCGAGCCCGCCCGTCTCCACCGGCCGCGACACGCCCGGCCAGGCCGTGGATTCCTCCGCGAAGGTGGTGGCGCCCGCGAAGGCGCCGAAGACGTCGGTGTTCATGTTGCGCAGGAAGGCGATGGCTTCCAGGTTCTCGCGCCCGCCATGCACGTTCGGCACCCATTCGCCGGGCTCGCGGCTGTAGTCGAGATAGAGCATGGAGGCGACGGCATCGACGCGCAGCCCGTCGATATGGAACTCGTCGAGCCAGTAGAGCGCGTTCGCCTCCAGAAAGTTGCGCACCTCCGTGCGGCCGAAATTGTAGATGAGCGTGTTCCAGTCGCGGTGAAAGCCCTGGCGCGGATCGGCGTGCTCGTAGAGCGCCGTGCCGTCGAAACGGGCAAGCCCGTGCTCGTCGGTGGGAAAATGCGCCGGCACCCAGTCGATGATGAGGCCGATATCGGCCTCGTGGCAGCGCTCCACGAAGCGGGCGAATTCCTCCGGCGTGCCGAAGCGCGCCGTCGGCGCATAAAGGCCGATCGGCTGGTAGCCCCAGGAGCCGGAGAAGGGGTGCTCGGAGATCGGCAACAGCTCGATATGGGTAAAGCCCATCTCTTTGACATAAGGTACCAGTTCATCGGCCAGCGCCTGGTAGCTGAGGAAGCCGCCATCCTCCTGGCGCCGCCAGGAGCCCAGATGCACCTCGTAGATGGAGATCGGCGCATTGTGCTCGTTCCTGGCCTTGCGCCTTTCCATCCAGGCCGCGTCGCTCCAGGCCCGCTCCGGCAGGCCGGCGACGCGCGAGGCCGTGGAGGGCGGTGCCTCCTGCGAAAAGGCGAAGGGATCGGCCTTCAAGGGCAGGCGGCGGCCCTCTGCGGAGATGAGCTCGTATTTGTAGAGCTCGCCGGGGCCGATATCGGGAATGAACAGCTCCCAGATACCGCCTTCGTGCCGCTTGCGCATGACATGGCGGCGCCCGTCCCAATCGTTGAAGCCGCCGAGGACGGAGACGCGGCGGGCATTGGGCGCCCAGACGGCGAAGGCCGTTCCTTCCGCCCCCTCCAGCGTCGTCGGATGGGCGCCGAGCTTCTCGTAGAGGCGGCGATGGCGCCCCTCGCCGATAAGATGCAGGTCGAGCTCGCCGAGAAGCGGCGGGAAACGGTAGGCATCGCCGGCCGTCCAGGAAGCCTCGCCGACGAAGAAACGCAGGCGATAGGGCTGGTCCAGCACCGCGCCCGGCAGGAAGGCGGCGAAGAAGCCGACGTCGAGCGGCTCCATCTGCGCAAGCACGCTCATCTCGTCGGCGCTCAGCACCTCGGCGCGTTCGGCTCCCGGATGATAGGCGCGGATGGTGATGCCGCCTTCGCTTTGATGCGGGCCGAGCAGGGCGAAGGGGTCGCTCTGGCCCCCTTCGATCAGCAGGCGAACGGCGCGGCGATCGATTTCGGGAAATGCGACAGGCTGTTGGATGCGCGAAAGGTTCATGCGCTGGCCTTCGTGTTCATGAGGTCAAGAACGCCGCGGAGGGGGATGTCGATCCAATCCGGGCGGTTGGCGGTCTCGTAGTGGAGCTCGTAAAAGCCCTTCTGCAGGAGGAAGAGGCGCAGGAGCCGTTCCCTCGCCTCGTGCTCCTTGGGCAATGTCGGCGCCCCGTCCATGCGGCTGAAATAGCTGGCGAGGAAATCGGAGACCGATTTGTCGCGCCACAGAAGGGCGCGCTCGCGCACGCCTTCCGGCTCGTCGGCGTGGCGCGACAGGAAGCGCCGCTCGGCGGCCTCGGCGGCGTAGTCGAAGGAACGCAGCATGCCGGCGACATCGCGCAGGGGCGAAGACTTGGCCCGGCGCTCCGCCAGTGAGCGCTGCGGCTCGCCCTCAAAGTCGATGATGACGATATCGGCCTGGCTGATCAGCACCTGGCCGAGATGGTAGTCGCCATGGATGCGCGACTTACCGCCGGAAGGCGGGCTGGCGGCGAGCTCCGACAGTTCTGAAAGCACCGCCGACCGTTTTTCCGCCAGCGCCTCGATGGTCGCTTGCGTGGCCGCCGGCAGCGTCGGCGCGGCGGCTTTCAGCCGGTCGATGGCGGCCTCCGCGAGGCGGGCGGCGTCCTTGGCCCAGGCGGCGACATCGTCCGCGCCCACCGGCTCCACCTTGAAGGCCGCCTCCTCGCACGGCGTCGTAAGGGCCAGATGCATCTCCGCGGTGCGGATGCCCATGCGCCACGGCAGGTCGAGCGGATGGCCGAAGGGGATCGCTCCCGCCGGCCGGTCGAAAGCGGGTGTGGTGGCCAGCGCCGTGGCGTCAAGGTCGCGCTCCAGCGCGTCCACCAGCACCGACCAGCCGTCGCCCTGGTTGCGCACGAAGGAGAAGGCGGCGGCGAGCGCCGTCGGCTCGCCGTCGTCGGGACGATACTCCACGGTGCCGAGGAGCTGCGGCGTGTTGTCGAAGCCGGCGGTCTCGGTCAGGAAGCGGCCGACCTCGATTTCCGGCTGCTCGCCCTGTCTGAGGCGCCGATAGATCTTCAGAAGGGCCTTCTCGCCGACGAGCACGGAGACGTTGGACTGCTCCACCCCGAGCGGATGCACGTCCTCTTCCTTGGCGGCCTCCGCCAGCTCCGCATGGCCTTCCATGGCGATGACGCCGTCTTCGGCGGCAACGTTCTCACCGCGCGCCATGGCGCTCAAGAGGGTGCGGGTGAACTCCTCGTCGAAGGCGGCGTCGACGAGCGCCGCGACCTGCGGCCCGCGGCGGATCTTGGCGAGGGTATAGGAGAGCTTCGGCGCGCCGAAATGCAGGTTTTCCTCACCCCACAGCGCCGAAAGCGGCAGGAAGTAGCGCTGCTTCTCGCCCGCCTCGGGCGTCACGTCGACGGCCGCCAGCGCCACGCGGCCCTCGGCCAGCGTGGCAAGCTGCGTCAGCGCCACGTCGACGATTTCAGCGCCCTTGCCGGCGAACCAGCGCTGGCGGTGCAGGAATTCCGGCAGCGTATCTGTCTCCAGATGCTTGCGGTCGCGTCCCGCAAGGGCCGCCGAAAGGTCGGAGCGGGTCGTCACGGTAATGAATTCGGGCATCACATCGGGCGCGGGTATGTGCCATTTGGGAACTTCCGTCTCATCGGTCAGAAGGAACCAGAAGAAGCCGTAGCCCGGCAGGGTGAGCATATAGGGCAATTCGCCGATCGCCGGGAAGGCGGAATGCCCGGAAAGCTCCACCGGGACCTTGTGGCGGAAGCGGGAAAGCTCGAGTTCCACCGCCTGGGCCGAGCGCGAGAGATTGGCCACGCAAAGAATGTGCTCGTCGCCATGACTGCGGATATAGGCGAGGATTTTGCGATTGCCGGGATACAGGAACGTCATCTCCCCACGGCCGAATGCATTGTGCTGTTTTCGCACATTGACCATGCGCCGCATCCAATTCAGCAGCGAGGAAGGGTCGCTCTGCTGCGCCTCCACATTGACCGCCTCGTAGCCATGGATCGGGTCCTGGATGGGCGGCAGATAGAGCTGCTGCGGATTGGCGCGCGAGAAGCCGCCATTGCGGTCGGCGGACCATTGCATGGGCGTCCTGACGCCGTCGCGGTCGCCGAGGAAGTAATTGTCGCCCATGCCGATCTCGTCGCCGTAATAGAGGACGGGCGTGCCCGGCATGGAAAGCAGGAGCGCGTTCATCAATTCGATCTTGCGCCGGTCGTTCTGCAACAGCGGCGCCAGGCGGCGGCGGATGCCGAGATTGATGCGCGCCTTCTGATCGGAGGCGTAGGTTCGCCAGAGATAGTCCCGCTCCAGATCGGTCACCATCTCAAGGGTCAACTCGTCGTGGTTCCTGAGGAAGATCGCCCATTGGCAGGGTTCGGGAATGTCGGGCGTCTGGCGGATGATGTCGGTGATCGGGTGCCGGTCTTCCTGGGCGAGCGCCATATACATGCGCGGCATCAGCGGGAAGTGGAACGCCATGTGGCATTCGTCGCCCTCGCCGAAATAGGGGCGGGTGTCCTCCGGCCATTGATTGGCCTCCGCCAGGAGCATGCGGTCGCCGTAATGGGCGTCGAGCTCGGCGCGGATCTTCTTCAGGACCTCGTGCGTCTCCGGCAGGTTCTCGTTGTTGGTGCCGTCGCGCTCCACCAGATAGGGGATGGCGTCGAGCCGCAGCCCGTCCACCCCCATATCGAGCCAATAGCGCATCACCGACTGCACCTCTTTGAGCACCCGCGGATTGTCGAAGTTGAGGTCCGGCTGGTGGGAATAGAAGCGATGCCAGAAGAAGGCCTCCGCCATAGGGTCCCAGGTCCAGTTGGAGGTCTCCGTGTCGAGGAAGATGATGCGCGTGCCCTGGTATTTCTGGTCGGTGTCGCTCCACACATAATAGTTGCGCGCCGCCGAGCCGGGCCTCGCCTTGCGGGCCCGCTGGAACCAGGGATGCTGGTCGGAGGTGTGGTTGATGACCAGCTCGGTGATGATGCGCAGGCCACGCTTATGGGCTTCTGCGACCAGGCGCCGGAAGTCGCGCATCGTGCCGTAGGCGGGATTGATCGCCCGGTAATCGGCGATGTCGTAGCCGTCGTCGCGCAGCGGCGAGGGATAGAAGGGCAACAGCCAGATGGCGGTGACGCCGAGGCTCTCGATATAATCCAGCCGCTGGATGAGGCCCTGGAAATCGCCCACGCCGTCGCCGTTGGAATCCAGGAACGCCTTGATGTGCAGCTGGTAGATGATGGCGTCCTTGTACCATTCCCTGTCGGAGCGATCGATGACGCCGTCCAGCCGGTTGGCCTTGGCCTGGCCGGGCTTGGGAGCGGTTCCGGTCAGCGTTGTCGGGCTCGCCTCGTTCATGCCGGCCGCTCCTGCGGTGCCATCAGGCGCCAGACGGCATAGGTGCGCTCCGACGGGTTGAGCCAAAGATGCTGCATCTTGCCCTGCCAGACGAAGCGGCGCGAAACCACCAGATCCTCGCCAAGGATCGGCGCCGTATCGGAAAGGCCGAATTCCCACAGCGGCACCTCGAATTGCGCCCCTTGCGCGTTCTGCGGGTCGAGATTGACCGCAAAGAGCAGGAAGTCGGAGAGGTCGTCGGTGAATTTGGCGTAATAGAGAATGGCGTCGTTATAGGCGTTATAGAATTTCAGATTGGCGAATTGCTGCAGCGCCGGATGGCGGTTGCGCAGATCGTTGAGGCGCCGGATATCGTCCTTGATATGGCCGGGGCGGTCATAGTCCCAGGCGCGGATCTCGTATTTTTCCGAATCGAGATATTCCTCCTTGCCTGGGATCGCCGCCGCCTCGCAGAGTTCAAAGCCATTATAGACACCATAGTTCGGCGACAGGGTGGCGGCCAGGAACAGCCTCACCTGGAAGCCGGCCCGTCCGCTCTGCTGCAGATAGAAGGGGTTGATGTCGGGGGTGTTGACGAAGAAGTTCGGCCGCATGAAGTGGCGGCATTCCGTCGTCGTCAGCTCGCTCAGATATTCCGTCAGCTCTTCCTTGGTGTTGCGCCAGGTGAAGTAGGAATAGGATTGGGTGAAGCCGAGCTTGGCGAGCCGCTTCATCATTTTGGGCCGGGTGAAGGCCTCCGACAGGAAGATCACCTCCGGATGCTCGCCCCGCACCTCCGCGATCAGCCATTCCCAGAAGGGCAGCGGCTTGGTGTGCGGGTTGTCGACGCGGAAGATCTTCACCCCGTGGCCGACCCAGAAGAGCACGACGTCGCGCAGCGCGTACCACAGGCCCGGAATGGCCTCGCGGTAGAAATGCACGTTGACGATGTCCTCGTATTTCTTCGGCGGGTTCTCGGCGTATTTGATGGTGCCGTCCGGTCGCCAGTCGAACCATTCCGGATGCTCCTTGATCCAGGGATGGTCGGGCGCGCACTGGATGGCGAAGTCGAGCGCGATCTCCAGCCCGTGCGCCTTCGCCTCTTCCACCAGCCGCTCGAAATCCTCAAATGTGCCGAGTTCCGGATGGATGGCGTCGTGCCCGCCCTCCTGCGCGCCGATGGCGTAGGGGCTGCCGGGATCGTCCGGGCTCGGCGTCAGCGAATTGTTGCGGCCCTTGCGGTTCTTGCGGCCGATCGGGTGGATGGGCGGGAAATAGAGGACGTCGAAGCCCAGATCGCGCACATAGGGCAGGTGCCTGATCACGTCCTGGAAGGTGCCGTGCCGTGCCGGATCGTCCGACATGGAGCGCGGGAAGAGCTCGTACCAGGCGGAGAAGGCGGCGCGCTTGCGGTCGACGATGAGCTCCAGCACGCGGGCGTAATAGGAGACGTTGGTGCGCAGCCCGCCGGCGCGCATCGTCTCCATCAGCCGCTCGTCCATCAGATGCGAGAATTGCTCGCCCGTCTCGGCGATGGCCTTCAGCTCCTCCGCCGCGATCTGCAGCCCCGCCCGGGCCTCCGGGTTAAGCCGCTCGCTCTCCGTCAGCGTCTTGGTCAGAAGCCGGGCGCCTTCGTTGAGCTCCACGGCGATGTCCTGGCCGGCGGCGTGCTTCTTGGCGGTCTCCGCGCGCCAGCTGGCGAAGAGGTCGCGCCAGGCCATGATTGTGTATTCGTAGGTGGTGTTCTCGCAGGGCGAGAAGGCGGCGCGCCAGCGGTCGTTGTCGAAGAGATGCATCGGCGTCTCGCGCCAGGCCGCCTCGCCCTTGCGACGGGTAAGGAGCGCGGCATCGATGATGTCGTGGCCGTCGCAGAAGATATCGGCTTCCACCACGACGATCTCTCCGATGGCGGCCTTGGCGGCGAAGCGGCCGCCATCGATCTCCGGCGTTACCTTTTCGATCGCGACCCTATTGTCGGCAAGCGCAAGCAACAAACGGTCGGCGCTTTTCAGGCCTTTCTGCATGGTCCCCCTATTCGGGCGGTTGGTTTCGAACCTGGGCGCTTGAGCACGGCGCCGGCAAGGCTCGAGCTATGTCATTGGCCGGTATCGTCCAGCCGCCCCCTTTTGTTTCTAACTGCCTAGCCGGAAGAGAGTTGCAGCTTGATGTCGGCCGGCTCACTCCTCCCCGAGCGTGAGAAGGCTGGCATTGCCCCCCGAAGCCGTCGTGTCGATGGAGACGACCCTTTCGGTGGCGAAGAGGGCAACGCCGTCGGCGAGCGAAACGAGCGGCACGCGTGCGCCCTGGCGCCCGGCGAGGGCGAGGCGGATGCGGCGCGCCGTCTCGTCCCCCGGCGCCTGTTGCACCTCATAGGCGACGAGGCCGAGCCGCGGCAACCTTGCGGCCAGCTCTTCCGGCTCGCCTTGCACGAAGACGATGAGCCGCTTCGGCCGCACGATCTCGCCGAGAGCGCCGGCAAGCGCCAGGACGGCCTCGTCCGCCCGTGACGCGGGAATGACGACGCGGTTGCCGGCAACGAGCGCCGTCACCGTCTGGGCGAGCAGCGCCCCGCCCGCTTCGCCGCCGAGGCAGAGCGCGACACCGCGCGCATGAAGGCCGAGCCGGTTGGCCTCGCCGGTCGGGCCGGGCAGGGCGAGGATGCCGGCGATCTGCGGCCGCGCCGCCTCAATCGCCGCCCGCGCCACCTTTTGCGGCGCCTCCGGCAGGCTGCTGGCGGCGCTCGCCAGCATCATGATGCGCGCCGAATTCTCTTCCCAGTCGCGCGCCGGGGCGAGCTTTGAAAAATCCTCAAGCGACAGCGATTGCGGCGCAACGGCCAGCCTGGAAGCGGCGTCCGCGACGGCTTCCGGCGGCCTTGCCGGCCGTGTGAAGCGCAGGAGATAATGCGGCCCGCCGGCTTTCGGTCCGGTGCCGGAAAGCCCCTCGCCGCCGAAGGGCTGCACCCCGACCACGGCGCCGATTTGGTTGCGGTTGACGTAGATATTGCCGATGCGCGCCCGCTCGCAGATGCGTTCCACGCGCTGGTCGACGCGCGAATGCACGCCGAGCGTGAGGCCGTAGCCGGCGGCGTTGATTTCCTCCACCACCTTGTCGAGCTCCTCCGCCTTGAAGCGCACGACATGAAGGACGGGGCCGAAAATCTCTTCTTTCAGCTCCGAGAAGGCATCGAGGCTGAGCGCCACCGGCGCGACGAAAGTGCCTTCCTGCGGCACGTAGGGGTGCTCGAAGAGGAGCCGGCCCTTCGCCTTCAGCCGTTCCACGTGATCCACAATGCCGGCGCGCGCTTCCGCATCGATCACCGGCCCGACATCGCTCGCCGGCTCCCAGGGATCGGCGACGACAAGCTCGCGGGTGGCGCCCTGAAGCATTTTCAGGAGCGGGCCGGCGATATCCTCCTGCACGAAGAGCGCCCGCAGCGCCGAGCAGCGCTGCCCGGCCGACTGGAAGGCCGATTGCACGATGTCGCGCACCGCATGCTCCGGCAGGGCGGTGGAATCGACGATCATGGCGTTGAGCCCGCCGGTTTCCGCGATCAGCGGCGCGCGGGCGGGAGCGTTTTGCGCCATCGCCCGGTCGATGCGAACCGCCGTTTCCGTGGAGCCGGTGAAGCAGACGCCGGCGATGCGCGGATCGGCCGTCAGCGCCGCGCCCACCGTGCCGCCCTCGCCGGGAACGAAATTCAGCGCCGCGCCGGGAACGCCCGCCTGGTGCAGGAGCTGCACCGCCCGCGCCGCCGTCAGAGGCGTCTGCTCGGCCGGCTTGGCGACGACGGCGTTGCCGGCGGCGAGCGCCGCGGAGACCTGGCCGGTGAAGATGGCGAGGGGGAAGTTCCAGGGCGAGATGCAGACGAAGACGCCGCGTGCCTGGCGCCGCGCCTCCCCTGACACGTCCGCTCCGAGAAGGCGCCGCGCCTCGGCGGCGTAATAGCGCAGGAAGTCGGCCGCCTCGCGCACCTCCAGGATGCCGTCGAGCCGCGTCTTGCCGGCTTCGCGGGTGGCGAGCGCCATCAGTTCCGGCGCGTTCGCCTCATAAAGATCGGCCGCCCGCTCCAGGATCGAAGCCCGCTCCTCTGCCGGCCTCTCCCCCCAGGCGGGCGCCGCCTGTGCCGCGGCGGCGACGGCCAGCCGCGCGCTCTCAGCGTCCCCTTCAAGCACCGTCCCCACCTCCTCCGCCCGCCGCGCCGGGTTGAGGAGCCGGCGTTTTTCGCCATCCTTCCTTTCACCGCCGATCAGCGGTGCGGCCTCCCACAGCTTGTCGCGGAAGGGCGCCATCGCCTCCTCCAGCGCGGCAAGGTCGAGCGCGTTGTTGATGTTCCAGCCCTTGGAATTCGCCCGCTCCGGCCGGAAGAGGTCCGGCGGCAGCGGGATATGCGGATGGGCGAGCGGCTTTGCCGCCTCCACCTTCGCGATCGGGTCGGCGGCGAGCTCGGCGGCCGGCACCTCGGCATTGAGAAGCTGGTGCACGAAGGAGGAATTGGCGCCGTTCTCAAGAAGCCGGCGGACGAGATAGGCGAGGAGGTCCTTGTGCACGCCCACCGGCGCATAGATGCGGCAGGGCCTTCCCGTCGCCTGCCGCAGCTTCTCGTGCAGCGCCTCGCCCATGCCGTGCAGGCGCTGGAACTCGAAGGCGGTATCGGGCTCGGCCATCTCCAGGATGGCGGCGGCGGTATGGGCGTTGTGGGTGGCAAATTGCGGATAGAGATGTTCCGCGTTCGCAAGGAGAAAGCCCGCCCCGGCGAGATAGAAGACGTCGGTGGAGGCCTTGCGGGTGAAGACCGGATAGGCGGGAAGGCCGAGCGTCTGGGCGAGCTTGATCTCGTAATCCCAATAGGCGCCCTTGACGAGGCGCACGGCAAGGCGCGTGCCGCGCCGGCGGGAAAGCTCGGCGATCCAGGAAAGCACCGGCGCAGAGCTCTTGGCGAAGGCCTGGACGACGAAGCCGAAGCCGTCCCAGCCCTGCGCCGCGTCTGAGGCCAGCGCCGCCTCGATGACGTCGAGCGAGATATCCAGCCGGTCGGCCTCTTCCGCGTCGACGGAAAGGCCGATCCCGGCGCGCCGGGCAAGCGCGATCAAATCGGTGAGCCGCGGCGTCAGCTCGGCGAGGACGCGCTTTTGCTGCACCGTCTCGTAGCGCGGATGCAGCGCCGAGAGCTTCACGGAGATGGAAGGCCTTGCGGCGATATCGCCGGAGCCGGCCTCTCGGCCGATGGCCTCGATGGCGCCGGCATAGGAGCGGAAATAGCGCTCCGCATCCTCGCCCGTGCGCGCCGCCTCGCCGAGCATGTCGTAGGAATAGCGATAGCCCTTCTCGCGCAGCGGCGCGGCGTGCCGCATCGCCTCCTCGATATGGCGCCCGAGAACGAACTGGGCGCCGAGCATCTTCATCGCCTGGGCGACGGCGGTGCGCACCACCGGCTCGCCGACGCGCTGCACCATGCGGCGCATCGTGTGCAGGAGATGCGCCTCGGCCTGCTCGCCGGAAGCCTTTGCGCCGTAAAGCTGGCCGGTGAGCATCAGCCCCCAGGAGGAGGCGTTGAGGAGGAGGGAATCGGCGCTGCCGCGATGGCGGCCCCAATCGGCGCCGCCGATCTTGTCGCGGATGAGCGCGTCGAGCGTCGGCGCGTCGGGAACGCGCAGATACGCCTCGGCGAGGCACATCAGCGCCACGCCCTCGTCGGTGGAAAGCCCGTATTCGGCCAGAAAGCGCTCCATCAGATGCGGCGCCGGATCGGCGCGCAGCGCCTCCACCATCGTCTTTGCCGCTTCGGCGGCGCGTTCCCGTGCCGCCTTGTCGAGCGGGATGGCGGCAAGGCGCCGGGCGATGCTTGTCGCTTCGTCTTGATAAGGGGCGGCGCGGATTTCGGCGCGAAGATCGGTCGGCATGGCGTCTCGCTCGGCTGGCCTTGCGCGATGCTGCGCCGAAAGCGGGGGCGGATTCAACGCCCCAAAAGGGCGCGAAGGCGGAGCCTACTTCTCCATCGCCTTGGAGATGCGCCGGTTGAGCTCGTCCGGGTCGCACAGAATGAGCCCGCCGCGGCTCTTTTCCGTCAGCCCGGCCTTGGCGAGCGCCGACAATTCGCGCGAGACCACCTCGCGGCGGCAGCCGATGCGGTTGGCCAGATCGTGATGGAAGGGCGGCGGCGAGACGATGCGCTGCCCCTCATGGCCGGTCCGCGGCTTCGATTGGCGGATGAGCTCGGCGTAGAGCCGCTCCTTGGTCTGCAGGAAGGAATGCTCGGCGAGCCTGGCGTTGAGGGAGCGCACCAGGCCGGCGAGATTGGCGAGCATGTGCCGGCTGACGGAGGGCACCTCGGTCGCAAGGTCCATGAACAGCCGCCCCGGCATGATGCACAGCCGGGAACGATGCATGGCCGTGACGTTGGCCGAGCGCGGCGTGCCGTCGATGGCGGCGAGCTCGCCGAAATAGGTGCCTTCGCCGAGTTCGCCGAGAATGATCTCGCGTCCGGTCGGCGAGCGGAAGAGGACGCGGCATTTGCCGGCGAGGATGAAATGCACCTCGTCGGATTCGTCCTCGTAGTCGATGATGAGTTCGTTGGTGTCGTAATTGCGCCAGCGGCAGCGCGAAGCCACCGCCTTGGCGCGCTCCTCGCCAAGATCCTTGAAGAGAGGTATCGCCCGTAAATCGTCCATATCGCCGGCGGGCCCCACGCCAGGGAAATCTCCGCCCTATGGTGCGGCGCCCGGGCGCGCTTGACAAGCGCCTGGGCGCAGAAGCGGCGCCGGCCCCCGCAGGCTCGGCGGTCGGGCTCGGCGGCTTGCGCTCAGCGGTTCTTGAACTGCGGCTCGCGCTTTTCGGCGAAGGCGGTCATGCCTTCCTTCTGGTCCTCCGTGGCGAACATGGCGTGGAACAGCCGGCGCTCGAAGCGCACGCCCTCTGCGAGCGTCGTCTCGTAGGCGCGGTTGACGCTCTCCTTGGTCATCATCACCGCCGGCAGGGAGAAGGAGGCGATCTTCTGCGCCGCCTTCACCGCCTCTTCCAGAAGGTCGCCCGCCGGCACGATGCGCGAGACGAGGCCGGCGCGCTCGGCTTCCTCCGCGTCCATCAGCCGGCCGGTGAGGCACAGATCCATCGCCTTGGCCTTGCCCACGAAGCGGGTGAGGCGCTGCGTGCCGCCGGCGCCCGGCATGACCCCGAGCGTGATCTCCGGCTGGCCGAACTTGGCCGTCTCCGCGGCGATGATGAAATCGCACATCATGGCGAGCTCGCAGCCCCCGCCGAGCGCATAGCCGGCGACGGCGGCGATCAGCGGCTTGCGGCGTTGGCCGACGCGGTCCCAGGAGGTGATGAAATCGCGGCGATAGGCCTCCACGAAATCGAGATCCTTCATCTCCTTGATGTCGGCGCCGGCGGCGAAGGCCTTCTCGGAGCCGGTGATGACGATGGCGCCGATCTTCTCGTCGGCCTCGAAATCGTCGAGCGCGGCGTTGAGCTCGCTGATCAGGCCGGCATTGAGCGCATTGAGCGCGTTCTGCCGGTTGAGCGTGATGAGCCCCGCCCGCCCGCGCTTTTCCACCAGGATGAAATCGTAGCCCATTCTTCCCTCCCGAAAGGCCCTTCGCCGATGCCTAATCCTCTTGCGCCCTCCCGGCAAGGCGGGAGCTGGCAGCACCCTCTCACCTCTGGCAGAGGGGGCAGTAAAACGTGGAACGTCCCGATTGCGTGATGCGGGCAACGGTGCCGCTGCAAGTTGTTCGCGGGCAGGGCTCGCCCTGGCGGTCATAGACGGCGAAGCTCTCCTGGAAGCGGCCGACCGTGCCGTTGGCCTGCACATAATCGCGCAAGGAGGAGCCGCCGGCCGCGATGGCCTCGGCGATGACGGCGCGGATGGCCTCCACCAGCGCTTCCAGGCGCTGCGTCGGGCGCCCGTCCTTGCGCACCAGCGAGCCGGCGCCGCGCCTTGGCGACAGCTTCGCGCGCCACAGCGCCTCGCAGACATAGATGTTGCCGAGCCCGGCGACGAGCCGCTGGTCCATCAGCGCCGCCTTCAGGGGGGCTCTGCGGCCGGCAAGCCGGGCGGCCAGGAATTGCGGGGTGAGCGCGTTGCCCGTCGGCTCCACGCCGAGATGGGCAAAGAGCGGATGCTCGCTAAGCCGGCCGGCCTCGGCGATGTCCATGAAGCCGAAGCGGCGGGCATCGTTGAAGATGAGCCGCGTGTCGCCGGAAAGATGGAAGACGACATGGTCGTGCTCGCTCTTCTTCTTGCCCTCAAAATAGCGCCCGTCGGCGGGCGTCATCTCCACCGCGCCCTCAAAGCGGAAGGAGCCGGTCATGCCCAGATGCATGACGAGGATCGGCCCGCCGGCTTCCTTGCCGGCTTTGCCCGCCGTCTCCACCAGGAGATATTTCGCCCGCCTGCCGATATGGACGATGCGCCGCCCCTGAAGCCGCCTGGCGAAACCTTGCGGCAAGGGAAAGCGTAGATCCGGGCGGCGCAGCTCCACCTTCTCGATCTTCCGCCCTTCCAGGATGGGGGCAAGACCCCGCCTGATCGTCTCCACCTCCGGCAGTTCCGGCATGCTTCGCCCACTCGTTCGCCTCTTGCGCCTCGCCGCATGGCGCGGCAATCGCGCATTGGTTATGGTCCGGCCACATTCGCCCGCCAACGGCAAGACATCAGCCTTCAGAGGACATGTAGATGAGCGAGAAGACCCGCTTCGGCTACCAGGAGGTAGCCATGGAGGAAAAGCAGGGCCGCGTCGATGGGGTCTTCCACTCGGTCGCCCGGCGCTACGACATCATGAACGACTTGATGTCGGGCGGGCTGCACCGGCTATGGAAGAACGCCATGGTCTCCTGGCTCGCCCCGCCGCAATCGGGCCGGCCCTACAAGGTGCTCGACATGGCGGGCGGCACCGGCGACATAGCCTTTCGCATCGCCGACCGCTCCAGAGGCCATGCGGAGGTGACCGTCGCCGATATCAACGCCTCCATGCTGGAGGTCTGCCGCGAGCGGGCCGAGAAGCGGCGCAACGCCCATTTCACCTATGTGGAGGCGAATGCGGAGGAGCTTCCCTTCGAGGATGCAAGCTTCGATGCCTATACGATCGCCTTCGGCATCCGCAACGTGCCGCGGCTGGACAAGGCGCTCAGCGAAGCCTATCGCGTCCTGAAGCCGGGCGGGCGCTTCCTCTGCCTGGAATTCACCCCGGTGTCGATGCCCCTCATCCGCGAGGCCTACGAGGCGTATTCCTTTCATGTCATTCCGACCATCGGCCGCGTCGTGACCGGCGATCGCGACTCCTATCAGTATCTGGTGGAATCGATCCGCGTCTTCCCCAACAAGGAGCGATTTGCCGCCATGATCGCCGATGCGGGCTTTGAGCGCGTAAGCTATCGCGACTATACCGCCGGCATCGTCGCTCTCCATTCCGGTTGGAAGCTCTAGCAACGGGCCAGGATCGCCAGCGTGTTAAGTCTCTTCCGCCTTACCAAGGCGGGATTCCATATCGTCCGGGCGGGAGCCCTCGGCTTCGTCGACATCGATGAGCTGCCGCCAGGGCCGGCGCGCGGCGTGCGCTTCCTGCGCCTGTTCGAGCCGCGCGGCCTTTCCGGCGCCGAGCGCGGCCGGCGCCTGTCGGCGCGTCTGCACCAGCTCGGCCCCTCCTATGTGAAGCTCGGCCAGTTCCTGGCGACGCGGCCCGATATCGTCGGCAACGAGGCGGCCGAGGCGCTGTCGGGTCTCAAGGACGAGATGCCTCCCTTTCCGACCGAGGAGGCGAAAGCGATCATTGCCGCCAATCTCGGCCGTCCCGTCGACAGGGTGTTCACCTCCTTTTCCGAGCCGTTGGCCGCCGCCTCCATTGCCCAGGTGCATCACGCCACCATGCTCCTCGACGGCGAGGAGCGCGAGGTTGCGGTCAAGGTGCTGCGCCCGCATGTGCGCGGCCGCTTCCAGCGCGACCTGGAGACCTTCTATGCCGGGGCGCATTTCCTGGAGGGCCTGTCCTCGGAGGGCAAGCGCTTAAAGCCGGTTGCCGTGGTTCAGACGCTGGAGCGCACCGTTCTTCTGGAGATGGATCTGCGTCTGGAGGCGGCCGCCTATTCGGAGCTGTCGGAGAACATCGCCGACGACGTGGATTTTCGCGTGCCGAAGGTCGACTGGTCGCTGACCGGCCGCGACGTCCTCACCATGGAGTGGATCGACGGCATCAAGCTGCGCAACACCGAGGCGCTTGTGGAGGCAGGCATCGACCGGGAAAGGCTCGCCCTTACCGTCGTCCAGTCCTTCCTGCGCAACGCCCTGCGCGACGGCTTCTTCCATGCCGACATGCATGAGGGCAATCTCTTCGTCGACCATGACGGCGAGCTCGTCGCCGTCGATCTCGGCATCATGGGTCGCATCGGTCCGAAGGAGCGGCGCTTCCTTGCCGAGGTGATCTACTGCTTCATCAAGCGCGACTATCTGCAGATCGCCAAGCTGCATCTGGAGGTCGGCTACGTGCCGCCGATCCATACGGCGGAGGATTTCGCCCAGGCGCTGAGGGCCATCGGCGAGCCGATCCAGGGTCAGCGGGCGAGCGAGATCTCCATGGCCCGCCTGCTCGGGCTGCTCTTTGAGGTGACGGCGCTGTTCAACATGCAGACCCGCCCCGAGCTCATCCTGTTGCAGAAGACCATGGTGGTGGTGGAGGGCGTGGCGCGCCGGCTCGATCCGGAATTCGATATGTGGGCCGCCGCCGAGCCGGTCGTCACCGAATGGATGCAGCGCCATCTCGGCCCGGCGGGCCGACTGGAGGACGCGGCCGATACGATCCGCCAGATCGGCGGCTTCGTGGAGCGGCTTCCCGGCACGCTGACGCGGGTGGAATCGGCGGTCGACCGCCTTGCGGCCTTCTCCGCCGGAGGCATCAAGCTCGACGAGGAGACGGTGACAAGGCTCGCCGACGCTTCCGCCAAGGAGCTTTTCTGGACGCGCTGGGCGGTCAGGATCGGCGGTCTCGCCCTTGCCGTCCTCGCCGTCGTCAGCTTCTTCTAAGGCAAGGGTGCTTGCCGGCGATTGGATTGGGTAACGCTCTTGGCCTATCGTCGCGCCGCGGCAAGCAAGGGATCGGCCGATAAGGGCCGAAGGCTATGACGGTGAGCGACATTGGCGGGCGGCGCATTATCCTCATCATCGGCGGCGGCATCGCCGCCTATAAGGCGCTGGAGCTCATCCGCCTGTTGAAGAAGGCGGGAGCAGATCTGCGCGTCGTCATGACCAGGGGGGCGCAGGAATTCGTCACCCCGCTTGCCGCTGGCGCGCTCGCCCACGGCCCGGTTCTCACCGAGCTATTCGATCGCCGGGCGGAGGAGGATATCGGCCATATCCGCCTTGCCCGCGACGCCGATCTTGTTCTCCTCGCCCCGGCGACGGCGAGCCGCATGGCCAAGATGGCGGCCGGCATCGCCGACGACCTTGCCGGCGCGGTGCTGCTCGCCACCGACAGGCCGGTGCTCGCGGCTCCGGCGATGAACCCGAACATGTGGGCGCATGCCGCAACGCAGCGCAATTTTCGCCGGCTTGCCGCCGACGGCATCCGCTTCGTCGGCCCGGAGGCGGGCGAGATGGCGGAGGCGGGCGAGGCCGGCATGGGGCGCATGGCCGAACCTGAAGCGATCCTGGCCGCGGTCGAGGCGCTTTTCGGCGCCGGCTTTGGCCCGCTTGCCGGCCGGCATGTCCTCGTCACCTCAGGGCCGACGCACGAGCCCATCGACCCGGTGCGCTATCTCGCCAACCGCTCCTCCGGCCGCCAGGGCCATGCCATCGCCGCCGCCTTCGCCGCCGCCGGCGCGCGCGTCACCCTCGTCTCCGGCCCCGTCGCGCTTGCCCCTCCTGCCGGCGTTGAGACGGTGAAGGTGGAGACGGCGCGGCAGATGCTGGAAGCCGTAGAGGCTGCGCTGCCGGCCGATATCGCGATCATGGCGGCGGCCGTCGCCGATTGGCGCGTTGCCGAGGAAGCGCGGCAGAAGATGAAGAAGGACGGCGATGGCGGCCTGTCGCTCGGCCTGACGCAGAACCCCGACATCCTCGCCACGCTCTCACGTCACGCCCGGCGCCCGGGGCTCGTTGTCGGCTTCGCCGCCGAGACGGAGAATGTCGTCGCCAATGCGCGCGCCAAGCTGGCGAGGAAAGGCTGCGACGTCATCCTCGCCAACGACGTCTCGCCGTCGACCGGCATCATGGGCGGCGAGGAGAACGCCGTCCATTTCGTCACCGCGCGCGGCGAGGAGGCGTGGCCGCGCATGGGTAAGGACGCGGTGGCCGCGCGTCTGGTGGAGCGGGCGGCCGCGCTTCTCGCCGCGAAGGAAGCTCGCGGCGAGGTGGCGACGGGCTGAAGGGACCTGAAAGCCTATTCCGCCGCCTCGGCGAAGGCAGAGGGGGGCGGGGTGTCGACCCCCCAGATCTCCCGGGCATAATCGCGGATCGCCCTGTCGGCGGAGAACCAGCCGACGCGGGCCGTGTTGAGGATCGCTCGGCGCGTCCATTCCCGCCGGTCGTTGAAGCCTTCGTCCACCTGCCGCTGCGCGTCGAGATAGGCGGCGAAGTCGGCCGTGACGAAGAAGAAATCGTCATAGGTCAACCGGTCGACGATGGCGCGGAAGCGGCCCGGCTCCTCCGGCGAGAAGACGCCGGAGCCGATGGCGTCGATGACGCTCTTCAGGATCGGGTCCGCTTCGATGACGGCGCGCGAATCGAAGCCGGCAAGCCGGTGGGCGGCGATTTCCTCCGCGGTGAGGCCGAAAATATGGATGTTCTGCGCGCCGACGCGCTCGGAGATCTCCACATTGGCGCCGTCCAGCGTGCCGATGGTGATGGCGCCGTTGAGCGCCAGTTTCATGTTGCCGGTGCCGGAGGCTTCCATGCCGGCGGTGGAGATCTGCTCCGACAGATCGGCCGCCGGGATGATGCGCTCGGCCAGCGAGACGTTGTAATTGGGGATGAAGGCGATCTTCAGCCGGTCGCCGATGACCGGATCGCTGTTCACCGCCCGCGCCACGTCGTTGATGAGCTTGATGATCAGCTTGGCCATCTGATAGCCGGGCGCCGCCTTGCCGGCGAAGATCTTCAGCCGCGGCGTCCAGTCCCGATCCGGCTCGGCGCGGATGGCGAAATAATGCGCCACCGCCTCCATGATGTTGAGGAGCTGGCGCTTGTATTCGTGCATGCGCTTGATCTGCACGTCGAACATGGCGTCCGGCGAGACCTTGAGGCCGAGCCGCTCTTCGATCTCGGCGGCAAGGCGCTCCTTGCTGATGCGCTTGGCGGCGTGGAAGCGCTCGCCGAAGGCGGCGTCGTCGGCGAAGGGCTCCAGCGCCTTGATCGCCTCAAGGTCGCCGATCCATGCCTCGCCGATCGTCTCTTCCAGAAGGTCGCTCAGCGGCTTGTTGCAGGAATGCAGCCAGCGGCGCGGCGTCACGCCGTTGGTGACGCCGATGATGCGCCCCGGATAGACCTGATCGAGATCGTGAAAGACCGTGCGGCGCATCAGATCGGCATGCAGCGCCGAGACGCCGTTGGCGCGGTGGCTGCCGACGAAGGCGAGATGGCCCATGCGCACGCCATGGCCGTTGCCGTTGCCGTGATCGACGATGCGCAGCCGCTCCAGGTCGAGCGAGCGCTGGGCCGCCGCGGCGGTTCTCAGATGCTGCTCGTCGATCCAGCGCACCAGTTCCAGATGCCGCGGCAGCACCGCGCCGAAGAGCGTCAGCGACCAGCGCTCCAGCGCTTCCGGCATCAGCGTGTGATTGGTGTAGGAGAGGGTTCTGCGGGTGATGTCGTAGGCCTCGTCCATGCCCATGCCGTGCTCGTCGACGAGCAGGCGCATCAGCTCCACCACGGCGACCGCCGGATGGGTGTCGTTGAGCTGGATGGCGACCTTGTCCGGCAACTGCCTGAGGTCCGGATGGTCGGAGAGGAAGCGGCGCAACAGGTCCTGCAGCGAGGCGGAGGTGAAGAAGAATTCCTGCCGCAGACGCAGGTTCTTGCCTTCGTCGGTGGTGTCGTCCGGATAGAGCACGCGCGAGATCGTCTCCGCCCGCACCGCCGATTCCATCGCCGTCAGGTATTCGCCGCGGTTGAAGCTGGCCAGATCGATGCGCGTGGCCGGCCGTGCCGCCCACAGGCGCAGCGTGTTGACATGGCTGCCGCGCCAGCCGGCGATCGGCGTGTCGTAGGCGGCGGCGAGGATGACCTCGGCCGCCTGCCAGTGGCGCCGGCCGTCATGGCGTTCCACGACCTGGCCGCCGAAGGGGATGTGATAGATGACCTCCGGCCGCTCGAACTCCCAGTTATGGCCGGTGACCAGCCAGTCCTCCGGCTCTTCCGTCTGCCACCCGTCGGCGAGGCTTTGGCGGAACAGGCCGTTCTCGTAGCGGATGCCGTAGCCATGGGCGGGGATGGCCAGCGTCGACATGGAATCGAGGAAGCAGGCGGCGAGCCGGCCGAGGCCGCCATTGCCGAGGGCGGCGTCGGGCTCTGAGCGCAAGATCTGCTCGTAATCCCGTCCCAGCGACGCCAGCGCCTCGCGCACATGCTTCTCCAGGCCGAGATTGAGGATGGTGTCCTTCAACAGCCGGCCGATCAGGAACTCCATCGACAGGTAATAGACCCGCTTCTGGTCCTCCCGGTACGCCTTGCGCGTCGATTGCATCCAGCGGTCGACGAGCTGGTCGCGCACGGCCAGGATCAGCGCCGCGCTCCAATCCTGGCGCACGGCGTTTTGCGGATCCTTGCCGACCGAATAGATGAGCTTGTCGACGATCAGCCTGCGCATGTCCTCTGCGCTGGCGATATGCCGCATGGGCTTGGCTGGTGAGGCAGCGTCCATCAGCTGTGTCCCTCGTGAAATGTGGAAAGCGACTCCGCCGGCTGGCGGAAGGCAACGCGGTCAGCGCGGCGATCCCCCCTCGCATCGGCGACACGTTGAAAGCAAAATGGCGCGGGAAGTTAGCCTACTTAGCAGTCGCGGTTCAACGCCCTAACAGAAGCCCCTGCAGGAAATCGCTTCATTCGCCTGCCTGATCAACATGCAGAGCCTCGGCGAAACTGGCGCGAAGACGCGCCTTTTCAACTTTTCCCATGGCGTTGCGCGGCAATTCCTTCACCAAGACGATTCGCTTGGGCTGCTTGAAGCCGGCAAGCCGCTCCCGCAGCGCCGCGGCCAGTCTCTCCGGCTGCGGGCGGAGGCCATTCTCCGGCACGACAAGCGCAATCACGGCCTCGCCGAAATCGGCGTCGGGCACGCCGATGACCGCCGATTCGGCGACGCCCGGCAGGCTGTCGAGCGCGGCCTCGATCTCCTTGGGGTAGATGTTGAGACCGCCGGAGATGATGAGATCCTTGGCGCGTCCGACGATATGGACATAGCCGTCTTGGTCGATAAGCCCGAGATCGCCGGTGACGAAGAAGCCGTTCCGGAACTCTGCGGCGGTCTTTTCGGGCATGCGCCAATAGCCCTTGAAGACGTTGCGGCCCTTCACCTCGATGACGCCGATCTCGCCTTGCGTCTTCTCCTCGCCCGTCTGCGGATCGGCGATGCGCAGCTCCACCCCGGGGATGGCAAAGCCGACCGTGCCGGCCCGCCGCTCCCCCTCATAGGGATTGGAGGTGTTCATGCTCGTCTCCGTCATGCCGTAGCGCTCCAGGATGGCGTGGCCGGTGCGCGCCGCGAAGGCTTCGTGCGTGGCGGCGGTGAGCGGCGCGGAGCCTGAGATGAAAAGCCGCATATGGGCGACGCGCTCGCGGCTGAGCCGCGCGTCGGCCAGAAGCCGCGTGTAGAAGGTCGGCACGCCCATCATCGAGGTGGCGCGCGGCAGGGCGGCGATCACCTCATCGACGCTGAAGCGCGGCAGGAAGATCAGCTGGCCGCCGGCGGCCATCAGCGTGTTGATGGCGGTGAAAAGCCCGTGCGTGTGGAAGATTGGCAGGGCGTGCAGGAGGACGTCCTTGTCGGTGAAGCGCCAGATATCGCGCAGCGCCAGGGCGTTGGAGGCGAGGTTGTCGTGGGTGAGCATGGCGCCCTTGGAGCGCCCCGTCGTGCCGGAGGTGTAGAGGATGGCGGCAAGGTCGTCGTCGCCGCGCGGCACGGTGGCAAAGCGCGGCGAGGCGCTGAGCGCCCTGTCGGCGAGGCTGCCGGCCGATAGCTGCGGCGAGCGCCACACGCCGAGCGTCTCAAGCCGCGCTCCCTTGCTCTCCGCGACCGGCCGCAGCGTCGCGGCCCTGGCGGGATCGCAGACGAAGATGGCCGGCTCCGCATCGGCAAGGAAATAGTCGATCTCCGCCGGCGTATAGGCCGTGTTGAGCGGCAGGAACGCCGCCCCGGCCCGCACCGTGCCGAGATAGAGCATCACCGCCTCGATGCTCTTTTCCACCTGCGCCGCCACCCGGTCGCCGGGCCGCACGCCGAGCGCGAGAAGGGCGTTGGCGAAGCGCGCGGAGACCTCCTCCACATCGCCGTAGCTGTAGGTTCTGCCCTCGCCGAGCTCGGCGAAGCGCGTGCCCGGCGCGTCGGCGGGAAAAAAGGCGGCGAGGCGGGAATAGAGATTGCGGTCCATGCGCTTTCCATGGCGCCTCGCCGCGCCTCATGGCAAGGCCTTGCTTGAAGGTTGCGCGGCCCTCAGTTCAGGCTGATCGCCTCGTCGATCAGCCGCTTGCCGACATCGCTGTCGCGGACGAGATCGCGGAAGGCCGATTCCTTGGCGACGGCGAGCCATTGATCGAAGGCGGCGCGGTCCATCTCCTCGACCTTGACGCCGGCCGCCGCATAGGTCCGCGTCAGCTCGTCCTCCAGTTCCACAGCCGCCTCGCCGGCCCATTCGGCAACCTTCTGGCCAGCCGCTTTCAGCGCCTTCTGCTCCTCTTCGCCGAGCGCTTCGAAAGCGGGTTTTGCCATGACGATAGGCTCGTAGCTGACGAAGAGCGCCGCCTCGCCCGGCGCGGTCAGGCATTTGACGGTCGTGGTCAGGCCCTCTTGCAGAAGCGTCTCCGAAGAGGCGAAGGCGCCGTCGATGACGCCCCCGGCCATCGCCTCGGCGAGCCGCGCCCGCGGCGTCTCCGCGACCGCCGCGCCGGATTTGACCAGGAGCGTGCGCAGCGCCGGCGCTTCGGCGTGCAGCGTCTTGCCGGAAAGCGAGGCGGGCTCGCCGATACAGGCATCGGCGGAGACGATGCCGCCCGACAGCCAGGCATCGGCGAGAACCACCAGGCCGGCCGCCTCCGCCCTTTCGCGTAACACGGCGGCGAAGGCGGAGCGGGAAAGCCGTTTGGCCCGGCCAAGGTCGCGCACCAGGCCGGGAAGCAGGGCAGCCGTAAGGGCGCTGTCGCCGCCGGCGGCCGCCAGCGGCAGGGCGGCGATGTCGATGCGCCCGGAGGCGAGGGCGCGGCGCAATTCCGCCGGGCGCGCCTGCGTCTCGGCGGCGGGCATGGCGATGCTGAGGGCCGGCTCGCCGTCCTCGGCCACCCGCTTCAGTCTCTCCAGCATCTGACGGTGGAAGCTGTCTTCCTGGTTCGGTCCGGTCAGTCCGGCCTTCAGCGTCGCGGCGCCGGCGGGGCCGACGAGACAAAACGCCAGTGCCAGAGCGAGTGCGGGAGCCAGCATCGGCGGCGATTTGCGGGGCGGCATCGGTTCATCCTTTTCCGGCGCACAGAAGAGCGGGCGAATGCGACGACAGCGCGGCATGGCGCCCCGGCGCACCTCGTGCGCCTGTGGCCGGAAGGCGGCCCTCTTGCAAGGCACTGTCGATACGCTGGCCAGCATTTGCACGGCATTTCGACGAATGGCGATAGGTCTGCAAGGTTGACATCGGTGCCAGCCCCGCATACCCCTTGCCGCCAAGTGAAATCCTTCCAAGAATAGCAAGAATGCAAGGGCCAAGCGGTTTGAGCGAAAGCGACACGCTTGTTGTCAGGAATCTCTTCAAGGTTTTCGGCGACGAACCGGGCGAGGCGATCGCCCTCTATAACGACGGTCTCGGCAAGGACGAAATCTTTGCCAAGACTGGAATGACCGTTGGCGTCTGCGACGCCAGTTTTAACGTGCGCGAAGGCGAGATTTTCGTCGTGATGGGGCTGTCGGGCTCCGGCAAGTCGACGCTCGTGCGCATGCTCAACCGGCTGATTGAGCCCTCCTCCGGCGAGATCGTGGTGAAGGGTGCCGACATCGCCAAGATGTCGGACAAGGAGCTCATGGAGTTCCGCCGCCGGCACATCTCCATGGTTTTCCAATCCTTCGCCCTGATGCCGCATCTGACGGTGCTGCAGAACGCGGCGTTCGGGCTGGAGCTGGACGGCGTTGCCGTGGCCCAGCGCGAGGCGCGCGCCAACGCGGCGCTCGCCCAGGTGGGGCTGGAGGCCTGGGGCCATTCCTACCCGAACGAGCTCTCCGGCGGCATGCAGCAGCGCGTCGGTCTTGCCCGCGCGCTCGCCAACGACCCGTCGATCCTGCTGATGGACGAGGCCTTTTCCGCCCTCGATCCTTTGATCCGCACGGAGATGCAGGACGAGCTTCTGTCCTTGCAGGAGGAGCAGAAGCGCACGGTCGTCTTCATTTCGCACGATCTCGACGAGGCCATGCGTATCGGCGACCGCATCGCCATCATGGAGGGCGGGCGCGTCATCCAGGTCGGCACGCCCGACGAGATTTTGAACAATCCCGCCGACGATTACGTTTCCTCCTTCTTCCGCGGCGTGAACGTCTCCAACGTTCTGAGCGCGGGCGATGTCGCGGTGAAGGAGCAGGTGACGGTGGTGGAGCGGGACGGCAATGTGCGCAGCGCCCTGCAGCGCATCGGCAAGGCCGATCGCGACTTCGCCTATGTCGTCGATCGCGGCCAGCATTTCCACGGCGTCGTTTCGGCCGCCTCTCTGGAGAAGGAGGTGAAGAGCGATAAGCCGGAGCTGCGCCGGGCCTTCCTGCCCGGCATCGAGCCGATTTCCGCCTCCACCATGATCGGCGAGATCATCGGCCCCGTGGCGGCGGCGCCTTGCGGCCTGCCGGTGGTGGACGACAAGGGCCGCTATATCGGCGTCGTCTCGCGTGCCCTTCTGTTGGAGGCGCTGAACCGGGAGGGCCCGCAAGATGCCTGATGCCACGAGCAATCCATGGGCCGCGGCGAACGGCGCCGACCAATCGGCGACGTCCTCATCTGGCGAGGAGCCTGCCGGCGCTTCGCCGCAGGCCTCCGAAGCCACGGATATGGCGCAATCGGGGGGCGGCTCCGGCGGCGGCACCAATCCCTGGGGCTCTTCCGGCGGGGGGGATACCGGCGGCGAGGCCCCGGCCAGTACCGATTGGCTCAGCCAGGCCGCGCCCGCCCAGGAGCAGCGCTTCGACATCCTGCATCCCTTCGACCATTCCATCATTCCGCTCAATGAGTGGGTGGAGCAGTTCCTCGACTGGCTGGTGGCCAATTTCCGCCCGGTCTTCCAGGCGATCCGCTGGCCGATCGATGGCGTTCTGTCGGCCCTGGAGGGGGCCTTGCTGGGTATGCCGGCCGTTCTCATGCTGGCGGTGATCGGGCTTCTCGCCTGGCAGGCCGCCGGCCCGCGGCTCGGCATCGGCGCGGTTCTCTCGCTCGCCTTCGTCGGCTTCATCGGCGCCTGGGACGAGAGCATGGTCACGCTCGCTCTCGTTTTCACCTCGGTTTTCTTCTGTATTCTCATCGGCCTGCCGACCGGCATCGCGCTGGCGCGCAGCGACCGCGCGGCGCAGATCGTTCGCCCGATCCTCGATGCCATGCAGACGACGCCGGCCTTCGTCTATCTGGTGCCGATCGTCATGCTCTTCGGCATCGGCAACGTGCCGGGCGTCATCGTCACCATCATCTTCGCCCTGCCGCCGCTCATCCGCCTCACCAATCTCGGCATCCGCCAGGTGCCGGGCGATCTCGTCGAGGCGGCGAGAAGCTTCGGCGCTTCCGATCGGCAGCTTCTGACGAAGGTGCAATTGCCGATCGCCATGCCGACCATCATGGCCGGCATCAACCAGACGCTGATGCTGGCTTTGTCGATGGTTGTCATCGCCTCCATGATCGCCGTTGGCGGCCTCGGGCAGATGGTGCTGCGCGGCATCGGCCGGCTCGATATGGGCCTGGCCACGGTCGGCGGCATCGGCATCGTCATCCTGGCCATCATCATCGACCGCATGACCCAGGCGCTCGGCGTGACCCGGCGCGATCGGGGCAACCTTGCCTGGTACGAGAGCGGCCCTGTCGGCCTGGTGCGCCGGGCGATGGGCCGGACCGGATCTCGGCCCAAGTCCGAACCGAAGACCAGCGAGGCCTAAGGCGCCCGGCGCCTCAAGGCCTTGCCTGCCTGTCGCCGATGCTTGCGGCGGGCCACAATCTTGAAACACGAACGAACCACAGGGAGATCAGCCTATGCTCCATTCGCCAACCAAGTTCAGCCTGCGCAGCCTGGCGGCTGCCACGGGCCTCGCCGTCCTCCTCTCAAGCTCGGCCATGGCGCAGTCGATGCCCGGCGAGGGCATCAACGTCGTGCCGCTCAAATCCTCCATCGCTGAGGAAACCTTCCAGACCCTTCTCGTCATGAAGGCGCTTGAGGAGCTCGGCTACGAGGTCGAGGATATCAAGGAGCTGGAATACGCCGCCGGTCACGTGGCGATCGGCAATGGCGACGGCACCTTCCTCGCCACCCATTGGGACCCCTTGCATATCGACTTCTACAAAGAGGCCGGGGGCGATGAGAAGATCTACCGCGAAGGCATCTATTCGCCGGGCGCGCTGCAGGGCTACTTGATCGACAAGAAGACGGCCGAAGAACACGACATCACCAATCTCGGCCAGTTCAAGGATCCGGAGATCGCCAAGCTCTTCGACAATAACGGCGACGGCAAGGCCGACCTTTCCGGTTGCACCCCGGGCTGGGGTTGCGAGAAGGTGATCGAGCACCAGCTCGACGCTTTCGAGCTGCGCGACACCGTCACCCACAACCAGGGCTCCTATTCGGCCATTATGGCCGATACGATCACCCGCTACGAGCAGGGCGAGCCGATCTTCTACTACACCTGGACGCCCTATTGGGTGTCGGGCGTCATGGTGCCGGGCGAGGACGTCGTGTGGCTGAACGTGCCCTTCTCCTCGCTGCCGGGCGAGCGCCAGGACGTCGACACCGCCCTGCCGGACGGCTCCAACTACGGCTTTCAGGCGAACAACCAGCGCATCATCGCCAATCGCGAGTTCGCCGAGGCCAATCCGGCCGCCGCCAAGCTCTTTTCCATCATGAAGCTCTCCTCCAACGACATCTCCGCGCAGAACCTGAAGATGCGCGACGGCGAGGATAGCGAGGCCGACATGGAGCGCCATGCCGATGCCTGGATCGCCGCGCATCAGGAGCAGTGGAACGCCTGGCTGGACGAGGCTCGCGCCGCGGCCGAGGACGCCAGCTGAGCCGGCGGCTTCCCAAACGCCTTGATGCAAGGAAGGGCCGGCCGCGCGCCGGCCCTTTTTCGTTGCAGGTATCCGGCTGTGGGCGGCCGGATACCTGCCCGGACACTTCCATTGACCGCCGCATGGGTCCGACATATCGTTGGCATATACAACTATAATGCACAACGATAAATGCGATCATGCTCGCAACCGACTCTCATCTCGTCGCCGATATCCGCGCCGCCTCGCGGCTTCTGGTGCGCGAGCTCGGCTTTCTCAACAAGACCATCGCCGGCACCGGCCTGTCGCCTTCCACGGTGCACGCGGTGATGGAGATCGGCTTTGCCGGCAAGGTCTCGGCGCGGCAGCTTTCCGACATCCTGTTGTTGGAAAAATCCACCGTCAGCCGTCTTCTCGGCCCGCTCCTTCAAAAGGGGCTCGTGCGGGAAAGCCGTTCCGGTGCGGACAGGCGCGTCAAGCTGTTGTCGCTGACGGCCAAGGGCGAGCGTCTCTTCGCCGCCATCACCGCCTTCGCCGAGCGCCAGGTGGAGGCGGCGCTGCGCCCGCTCTCGCAGCCGGAGCGCCAACGGGTACTCGCCGGGCTTGAGACCTACGCCGGGGCGCTGACGGCGGCCCGCTGCGGTGAGGTCGCCTTCCCGGCCCCGGCCGCTCTTGATCTCCAGACCGGCTATGTGCCCGGCATCATCGGCGCGGTGGCGACGCTGCATGCGCGCCATTACAGCGCCCTTGTCGGCTTCGGCGCGGCCTTCGAGGCGAAGGTGGCGCGCGACATCGCCGAATTCGTCGGCCGGCTGGAACGGCCGCAGAACCAGCTCTGGTACGCGCACAAGAACGGCCGCGTCGTCGCCGCCATCGCCATCGACGGCGAGGATCTCGGCGAGGCGAGGGCGCATCTCAGATGGTTCATCGTCGAGCCCGGCCTGCGCGGCGCCGGCCTCGGGGGCCGGCTGATCGCCGCCGCGCTGCGCTTCTGCGACCAAAAGGGCTTTGCAGAGACGCATCTTTGGACCTTGACGGGTCTGGATGCCGCCCGCCTTCTCTACGAGCGCCACGGCTTCCGGCTCGCCGAGGAGTTCACCGGCGGCCAATGGGGCAAGGCGGCCTGTGAACAGCGCTGGGTGCGCCACGCCCATTGAGCCGTCGCGGCCAGCCGCCGGCCGCCTGTGCTGAGGCTTCGGCGCCAGTTCAAGGCAAAGGCTTTCTCTTTCTCCCGCCTCCGCCGCAAAAGCGTTCTGCGCGTTTTCGCTGGCCGAGACAGGGCCGCCTCGCATGGAACGTCTTTCCGCCTTAGGGTGTTGGCCGACAGGAACACATCGGAGGATGCCATGAACGAGCAGGCCCTTGAGCGCGACGTGGCGGCAAGGCGCCCCGGGCGCGGCCGCATCTTCAATTCCATCACCGAGACGATCGGCGACACGCCCATCGTCCGGCTCGACAAGATCGCCGCCGAGAAGGGCGTCAAGGCGCATCTCCTCGGCAAGCTTGAATTCTTCAACCCGATCGCCTCCGTCAAGGACCGGATCGGCGTTGCCATGCTGGAAGCCCTGGAGCGTGAGGGTAGGGCGGAGCCCGGCAAGACCGTGCTGATTGAGCCGACCTCCGGCAATACCGGCATCGCCCTTGCCTTCGCCGCCGCCGCCAAGGGCTACCGGCTCATCCTCACCATGCCGGAGACGATGTCGGTGGAGCGGCGCAAGATGCTTCGCCTGCTGGGCGCCGATCTCGTCCTGACGGAAGGCCCGAAAGGCATGAAGGGCGCGATCGCCAAGGCCGAGGAGCTGATCGCCGAAACGCCGGGCGCCGTCATGCCGCAGCAATTCGACAACCCCGCCAACCCCGAGATCCACCGCAAGACGACGGCCGAGGAGATCTGGAACGACACCGGCGGCAATATCGACGCCTTCGTCTCCGGCATCGGCACCGGCGGCACCATCACCGGCGTCGGCCAGGTGTTGAAGCAGCGCAAGCCCGACCTTCACGTCGTCGCCGTGGAGCCGGCCGACAGCCCGGTGCTTTCCGGCGGTCAGCCCGGCCCGCACAAGATCCAGGGCATCGGCGCCGGCTTCGCCCCTTCCGTTCTCGACACCGCCGTCTACGACGAGGTGCTCCAGGCGAGCAACGAGGAGGCCTTCGATTACGCCAGGCTCTGCGCGCGTCTGGAGGGCATTCCCGTCGGCATTTCCTCCGGGGCGGCGCTCGCGGCCGCCGTCGCGCTCGGCCGGCGGCCGGAATTTGCCGGCAAGAACGTCGTCGTCGTCATCCCCTCCTTCGCCGAGCGCTATCTGTCGACGGCGCTTTTCGAGGGGCTGGAGGCGTAGCGGCTCTCAGGCGCGGAAGTGCTTCGATAGCTTCAGCGCCTGGCCCTGATAGTTGGAGCGAAGGCCGGCGCCGTAGACCCTTGTCGGCGGCGCCGCCATCCGCTCGTAGACGAGGCGGCCGACCGTCTGGCCGTGCTCCAGGATGAAGGGCACTTCCCGGCTTCTGACTTCCAGGACGGCGCGGCTGCCGTAGCCGCCGGCCGCTTCGTGGCCGAAGCCCGGATCGAAGAAGCCGGCATAGTGGACGCGGAATTCGCCCACCAGCGGGTCGAAAGGCACCATCTCCGCCGCCGTCTCGGGCGGCACGGTGACGGCCTCGCGCGAGGCGAGGATGTAGAACTGGTCGGGGTCGAGGATGAGGCCGGCATCGGCGCTCGGCCTGAGCTCCTCCCAGAAATCGGCGATGCGATAAGCGCCCGGGCGGTCGACGTCGATGACCCCGGTATGGCGCTTGGCGCGGTAGCCGATGAGGCCCTCGCCGCTGGAAAACTCGCCGGCCAGATCGACCGAGACGGCAAGCCCGCCGGCAAAGCGCGGCTCGCCGCTGGCGAGCGCGGCGCGGCGATGCAGGTCGGCAAGCTCGCTGTCGTCAAGCCGGGCGCGGCCGCGGCGGAAGCGGATCTGGGCAAGGCGGGAGCCGGTGCGCACCAGAATCGGGAAGGTGCGCGGAGAGATTTCCAGGTAGAGCGGGCCGGCATAGCCCGCCGCCACCTGGTCGAAGGCGCGGGCGCGGTCGGCGATGACGCGGGTGAAGACGTCCAGGCGCCCGGTGGAGCTTTTCGGATTGGCGCTCGCCTCCAGGCCGGCGGGCAGGGCAAGGCTTTCCAGAAGCGGCACGATATAGACGCAGCCGGTCTCCAGGACGGCGCCTTCGCTGAGGTCGAAGGCGTGCAGGCTGAAGCGTTCCAGCTTTTCCGCCACGCTATGCTCTGGCCCCGGCAAAAAGCTCGCCCGCACCCGGAAGGCGCGCGCCCCGAGGCGCAGATCCAGGCTCGCCGGCTGCACCTGCTCGGTGTCGGCCGGACGCTCGAGCCGCAGCTCGCCCGCCTCAATGAGTGCTCGGATCGCCGTATCGGGCAGGATGCCCGCGCCGATGCCGCCTCTTCCGCCCGGCTCGTCCATCGAACTCCGTTAGCCCAAGCGGCCATTGACGCCAAGCCGGCGAGGCGCTAAGCGCTGCGATATCCCGTGGTGATTTGGCCGGCCGGCTTGCAGCCACGTAAAACAAGTCGCTAAAAGGTCGGGGTGTGTTCCACCCGGTCTGGCGGCGGCCCGGCCGGGTTTCGTTGTTCTGGAGGGAACGCGCCCGATGACGCATAAAGACAAAAGCGAGGAAGCAAAGCTCCGCCCCGCGACCCGCCTCGTCCACGGTGGGACGGTGCGCTCGCCCTTCGGCGAGACCTGCGAGGCGATGTTCCTAACGCAGGGCTTCGTCTATCCGAGCGCGGAAGCCGCCGAGGCGCGCTTCAACGGCGAGGATCCCGGCTTCGTCTATTCGCGCTACGCCAACCCGACCGTGGCCATGTTCGAGGAGCGCATGGCGCTTCTGGAAGGCGCCGAGGCGGCCAAGGCGACGGCCTCCGGCATGGCGGCGGTGACGGCGGCGCTTCTCGCCGATATCGCCGCGGGCGACCATATCGTCGCCTCGCGCGCCCTTTTCGGCTCCTGCCTTTACGTCGTCTCCGAATTCCTGCCACGGCTCGGCGTTGCCTGTACCCTGGTCGACGGGCCCAAGCTCGATGAATGGCGCGCCGCCGTGCGGCCGCAGACGAAGGCGTTCTTCCTGGAAAGCCCGGCCAATCCGACGATGGAGCTGATCGACATCGCCGCGGTGGCGCAGATCGCCAAGGCCTCCGGGGCGCGGCTTATCGTCGACAATGTCTTCGCCACGCCCGTCCTGCAAAAGCCCTTGGAACTGGGCGCCCATACGGTGGTCTATTCGGCGACCAAGCATATCGACGGCCAGGGCAGATGCCTTGGCGGCGTCGTCCTGTCGAACGCCGAATGGGTGGGCGAGAAGCTTATTCCGTACCTCAAGCATACCGGCCCGGCGATCAGCCCGTTCAACGCCTGGGTGTTGCTGAAATCGTTGGAGACGCTGGAGCTGCGGGTCACGCGCCAGGCCGAAACGGCGGCGAGCCTTGCGGAGGTTCTCGCCATGCATCCGGCGGTGGAGCGCCTCGCCTATCCCGGCCGCGCCGACCATCCGCAATTCGCGCTCGCCTGCCGGCAGATGCGCTCCGGCGGCACGATGATGGCGATCGAGCTCGCCGGCGGCAAGGCGGCGGCCTTTGCCTTCGCCAATGCGCTGAAGGTGATCAAGCTCTCCAACAATCTCGGCGACGCCAAGAGCCTTCTCACCCACCCGGCGACGACGACGCATCAGAGCGTGTCGGAGGAGGAGCGGGCAAGGCTCGGCATCACCGACGGCATGCTGCGCTTTTCCGTCGGCCTGGAAGACCCCGCCGACCTTGCCGAGGATCTGTCAGCCGCGCTTGACGCCGCGCTCGCCGGGACGGAGCGGATGCGCGCGGCTTCCTGAGCTCCCATCTTAGAAGGTGCGCCAGGCGAGCAGGATGCGCGCTGCGGCCGTGACGAAGCACAGCACGGCGAAGAGATAGGCGATCGCGGCAAAGGCGCCGGGGAAGAGGCAGAAGAGGCAAAAGACGATGACCGTCTCCGCCCCCTCCGCGAGGCCGGTGGTGAAATAGAGCGACTTCACCCCGCGCCTGTCGGTCTTCAGGCCGCGCTTTTCCGCCATCACGGCATAGGCGAGGAAGCTGGCGCCGTTGACGTAAAAGGAAAGCAGGAGGATTGCGGCCGCGAGCGCGTTGGCGCCGGGATCGGCGAGCGCGAAGGCGGCCGGGATGAGGCCGTAGAAGGCGAAATCGAGAGTGATGTCGAGGAAGCCGCCGCGGTCGGTGGTCGTCGTCGCTCTGGCGAGCGCGCCGTCGAGCCCGTCGGCGAGCCGGCTCAAGAGGATGAGGCCGAGCGCCAGGCCGTAAGCCTGCGCCACGATGGCGAGCGCGGCGAGAAGCGCGATGGCGAAGGCGCCGAGCGTCACCTGGTCGGCGGTGAGGCCGAGGCGCGCAAGCCCCTTGCCCAGCCGGTCGAGCCAGGGCTCGACGTTTTTTCGGATAACGCCGTCCAGCATGTTCTTCTCCTTGGCGAAACCTAGCCGTTTGCGGCCGAAGGCTCTATGAACGGAAACGACAATCAACGTGATCGTGGGTGGTCCTTGTCGAGGATTCTTCTCGCCCTAGGCTGTCTCGCCCTTCTGGTGGCCGGCGTGGCGCGCGCCCAGGAGCCGGTGATCCCCAATTTCTGGGACCCGCGCTCACGCATCGAGCGCCCGAATGCCGACACGATCGGGCCGATCCGCTTTCTCGCCACCAACGATTTTCCGCCCTTTTCCTATCGCGACCGGCGCGGGGCGCTGATCGGCTTCGACATCGATCTCATCCGCGCCGTCTGCGACGTCTTGAAGACCGCATGCGCGGTGCAGACGCGGCCTTTCGAGACGCTGGAGAAAGCGCTGCGCGACAAGGAAGGCGATGCGGTGATCGCCGGCCTTGCGCCCGATCCGGAGGCGGACGAGCCGCTCCTGGCGACGCGGCCCTATCTCAAGGTTCCCGCTCGCTTCGTGACCTTGAAGGAGACGGCGTTCGATCCGGGCGCCCCGGCGGGGGAGTTCGTCGGCACCGTCTGCGGCAGCGCCCATCAGGCCTATCTCGACCGCTATTTCCCCGATCTCAACGTCGCCTGCTTCCAGAACATGCAGGCCGCGCTCAATTCGCTGCAGGAGAAGCGGCTGAAGGCGGTCTTCGGCGACGCGCTCCGGCTTTCCTTCTGGCTGCATGGCGAGAGCTCCGAGGCGTGCTGCCATTTCGCCGGCGGACCTTATCTCAGCGACCGTTATTTCGGCGACGGGCTGAAGATCGTCGTGCGCCCGGACGAGGCCGAGCTGAAGAACGCCCTCGACTATGCCCTGCGCGAAGTCTACCGCAAGGGCACCTATGCCGAGCTTTATCTGCGCTACTTCCCGGTGAGCCTCTTCTAGGCCGGCTCTTCGTCCTCGCGCCAGAGCTCGGGGCGCGCGAGCGTCTTCGCCGGGCGGACCGTGCCGCGCAGCATGCCGAGGACGTCCTCTTTGAGCGCCTGCACCATCCAGGCATCGTGATGCTCCGGCGGGATCGGATGCGGTGCCTCAAGCCCGTGGGGCAGGGCCGGAACGAAGCCGTGGCGCGGATAGTAATCGGCATGGCCGAGGACGAAGACGAGCTCCACGCCTTCCGCCTGAAGCCGCTTCAGCCCCTCGCGGATGAGCGCCCCGCCGCAGCCCTTACCTTGCGCCTTCGGCAGCACCGCGAGCGGCGCCAGGATGGCCGCCTTCACCCGGCGCCCGGCGCCTTCCAGCTCGGCGGCGGTGAAGAGGATATGGCCGACGGGCTCGCCGTCGAAGAGCGCCAGGAGCGACAGGCGCGGTTCGGCCGTTGGGTCGGCGAGAAGGTCGGCGACGAGCTCCGCCTCCTCCGGCTGGGCGAAGGCGCGGCGCTCGATATTGAGGACGGCGGCGCGGTCCGCCTCGCCCGCCTCGCGGATTTCCAGCCCTTGCGTTGCCGCGTCCATTCAGGCTCCGCGGCGGAAGGGATAAAGGAGCGACCAGAAGAGCCGCGAGGGCGCCGCGTCCTGATGCGCCGCGATGCCGAGCTTCATGGCGATATGTCCGCCCTCCGGATCCTCGGTGTAGACGCGAAACAGCCGATCCCAGAAGGACAAGTTGAAGCCGTAATTGGAATCGGTCTCGCGCCGCTGGATGGAATGGTGGATGCGATGCATGTCGGGCGTCACGATGACCCAGCGCAGCGCACGGTCCACCCGCTCCGGCAGGCGGATGTTGGAGTGGTTGAACATCGCCGCCCCATTGAGGACGATCTCGAAGACAAGCACGGCCAGAACCGGCGCCCCGAGAAGCACGACGAGCCACGCCTTCAGCACCATGGAGATGAGGATTTCGATCGGATGAAAGCGCAGCGCCGTCGTCACGTCGACGTCGACATCGGCGTGATGCACCCGGTGGACGCGCCACAGGAAGGGGATCTTGTGGAAGGCGACATGCTCCGCCCAGACCGTGAGGTCGAGCAGGAGGAAGGCGATGATGCCGGCAAGCAGCGGCGCCATGCCGATTTCTCTGAACAGGCCGAAGCCCTGCGCCTCCGCGTAAAGCGCCGCGCCCACCGCCGCCATCGGGAAGATGACGCGAAGGCTCACCACGTCAATGACGAGGATGGCGAGATTGGTCGCCCAGCGCCGGCCCTTGAGCGGATGCGCGTCGCGCCGCGGCGCGGCGAGTTCGAAGGCGGCCATCGCCCCGAAGATGCCTAGGAAGGCAAGAAGCCGGATCCCGGCCTCGGTGAACAGAAAACCGAAGCTCATCGCCTCTCCCGCGCCGAGCTTTGGGCGCTCTCAGGCATTGCGATAACGCGCCGTCGCCGAGCGCTCCAGCGCCGCGGCGGTCAATTTGTCGATACCCAGCCGGTCGCGCAGAAGCTGCAGGAAGCGCAGCTCCTCCTGCGGCAGATTGCGGTCGGCGATGGCGACCTCCACGGCGAGCGCATAGAGCGTGTCGTGCAGGCGCTCCGGCACCGTGTCTTCCAGGAGCGACAGCATGTTCTCAAGCCCGTCTTCGCCGGCCAGGATCTCCGCCGCCACGCCGGAGACCTTCGGCAGCAGCGAGGTGTCGTAGCCTTCGAAGACCGGCAGGCTGTCGACCAGCTCGCCGATCGTCTGCAGCTCCGGATCGGCCATGTCGGCATCGGCGGCCGAGACCGTGATCATGGCATAGACGAGGGCGTCCTGGGTGGAGACGGACGGCATGGCGGGCTCCCATTCGATAGCCGGGTGAGGATCTGACGCTAGCTAGGTCCTTGAAGGACGCGCTGCAAGGCTGGGTAGCGCTTCTGTGGCTCGACCTTCCTCGCCGGCTGGGCTAGACCGCGCGGCACATAAGGCGCCGGCGGGCCGGTCCGTCGCCGCCGGCACGATCCGAAACGGGAAAGACGAAGATGCACAACCTGCCGCAGGAATGGCTTGAGGCCGCCCGCGTCTCCAAGGCCTGGCCCTTTGAGGAAGCGCGCAAGCTGGTGGCGCGGGTGGAGAAAGAGGGCCCGCGGGAAATTCTCTTCGAGACCGGCTATGGCCCTTCCGGGCTGCCGCATATCGGCACCTTCGGCGAGGTGGCGCGCACCACCATGGTGCGCCACGCCTTCCGCATCCTGACCAAGGACGAGGTGCCGACACGCCTCATCTGCTTCTCCGACGATATGGACGGGCTCAGGAAGGTGCCGGACAACGTGCCCAACCAGGAGATGATGCGCGCCCATCTCGGCAAGCCCCTGACGCGCATTCCCGATCCCTTCGGTCACGAGCAGGGCACCTTCGGCGCCGCCAACAATGCGCGCCTCAGAGCCTTTCTCGACCGCTTCGGCTTCGAGTACGAATTCGCCTCCGCGACGGAATATTATGCCAGCGGGCGTTTCGACGCGACGCTTTTGAAGATGCTCGCCGCCTATGATGAGGTGCGCGCCATCATGCTGCCGACCCTGGGCCCGGAGCGGCAGGCGACCTATTCGCCCTTTCTGCCGATCTGTCCGCGCACCGGCGTCGTCCTGCAGGTGCCGACCATCGCCCGCGATCCTGAAGCCGGCACCATCACCTATATCGACCCGGAGACCGGCGAGGAGGTGACGGTGCCCGTCACCGGCGGGCAGGTGAAGTGCCAGTGGAAGGCCGATTGGGCGCTGCGCTGGGCCGCGCTCAAGGTCGATTACGAGATGGCCGGCAAGGATCTCATCGATTCGGTGCGCCTGGCCTCGCAGATCTGCAAAGCTCTCGGCGAGCGCCCGCCGGAAGGCTTCAACTACGAGCTCTTCCTCGATGAGAACGGCGAGAAGATCTCCAAGTCGCGCGGCAACGGCCTCACCATCGAGGAATGGCTCACCTATGCCTCGCAGGAGAGCCTTGCCCTCTACATGTTCCAGAAGCCGCGCTCGGCCAAGCGCCTTTACTTCGACGTCATCCCCCGGGCGGTGGACGACTATTTCTCCCACCTCGCCTCCTATCGGGACCAGGCGCCGGAGCAGCAGATCGCCAACCCGGTCTGGCACATCCATTCCGGCGAGCCGCCGGTCGTCGATATGCCGGTCTCCTTCGCCATGCTGCTCAACCTGGTCTCGGCCTCCAATTCGGAGGATGCGCGGGTCTTGTGGGGCTTCATCTCGCGCTATGCGCCCGGCGCGACGGCGGAAAACCATCCCAAGCTCGACGAGCTGGTCGGCTACGCCATCCGCTACTACCACGACTTCGTGCGGCCGAAGAAAAGCTTCCGCGTCCCGAGCGAGACGGAGCGGGCGGCGCTTTCCGACCTTGACGAAAGGCTTGCCGGCCTGCCGGAGGATGCCGATGGCGAGACCATCCAGAACGAGGTCTACGCGGTCGGCAAGGCGCACGATTTCGCTCAGCTGCGCGACTGGTTCCAGGGCCTCTACCAGGTGCTTCTCGGCCAGGATCAGGGCCCGCGCTTCGGCTCCTTCGTGGCGCTCTACGGCATCGCCGAGACGCGCCGGCTGATCGCCGAAGCGCTCGCCGGCAAGCTGGCGGCCTAGCGGCGCGTTCCTCGCGGCATCGCGGTGGCAAGTCGGGCGCCCGACTTGCGCCTGCCTGGCCCCCCGTCCGGCGCCCCGCCAGGCACCCGCCAGGCGAATGAAGCTTGACGGAAGCGGTGCGGCTCGCCAATTCTCTTTCCGGCGCGGGCGTAGTTCAGTGGTAGAACGTCAGCTTCCCAAGCTGAATGTCGTCGGTTCGATCCCGATCGCCCGCTCCACTTCCCCCTGAGGCGCCCCACACCGCAGGCTGCAAGCCGGCTCACGGCTTTGTGGCCATTGGTGCCTTGCCGGCGCCTTTGCGCCGCGCGCCCGCCGCGCCAGATAGGGCGCATGCGCAGGAAACCGCTATTCGCCGCCTCTCCCTCGTCCTTTCTGCCGAGCCGCCGCGCGCTCCTTGTCGCCGGCGCGGTGATGGCGGCGGGGGCCTCCCTTCCCGGCTTTCCTCTCGCCGCCGGGGCGGCGCCCGGCACGCGCCGCATCCCCTCCAGCGGCGAGGCGGTCCCGGCGGTCGGGCTCGGCACCTGGATCACCTTCAATGTCGGCAACGATCCGTTGCTCCTGGAGCGCAGCGCCCGGGTGATGGAGGCCTTCTTCGCCGGCGGCGGGCGGGTGATCGATTCCTCGCCCATGTACGGTTCCTCCCAGGCAACGCTCGGCTACGGCTTCGACAGGCTCGGCCGGCCTGAGGGCCTGTTTGCCGCCGACAAGGTGTGGACCTCCTCGCAGCGGGAAGGGCCTGCCCAGATGGCGCGATCGCGCCGGGCGTGGAAGGTGCCGCGCTTTTCCCTGATGCAGGTGCACAATCTGCGCGGCTGGGAGGCGCATCTGCCGATGCTGCTTGAGAAGAAGGCGGCCGGAGAGATCGGCTATGTCGGCATCACCACCTCCGAAGGCCGCCGCCATGGCCTCTTTGAGGAGATCATGGCCCGTGAGACGCTGGATGCCGTGCAGGTGACCTACAATCCTCTCGACCGGGAGGTGGAGGAGCGCATCCTGCCGCTCGCGGCCGAGCGCGGCACCGCCGTCATCGTCAACCGTCCCTTCCGCCAGGGGGCGCTGACGCGCCGGCTGGAGGGCGAGAAGCTGCCGGATTTCGCCGCCGAAATCGGCGCTTCAAGCTGGGCACAGCTAATCCTGAAATTCATTCTCGCCCATCCCGCCGTGACCGTCGTCATCCCGGCGACGACGCGCCCGGAGCATGCCAGCGAGAACATGGCCGCTTCCGGCGGTCCGCTCCCCGACGCGGCGATGCGCGAGCGCATCTCGGCCGCCATCGGCGGGCTCTGATTTTCGGCCCGCGCTCGTGGGAATGCCCGTCTTGGAAGGGTGGAGCTACCGGCCGGCCGACTTCCTGCTTTTCTCAGAGCGCGTCTACTGGCGGCTCTTTGAGCTGCAGGACGCCGCGCTCTGGCCCTTGCAGCTCGTGGCGCTCGCCGCCGGCGGAGCGGTGCTTCTTCTGGCGCTGCGGCAGCGGCGTGGCGCGGCGCCGGCCATTTTCCTCATCCTCGCCGCCGCCTGGCTCCTCGTCGCCGTCAGCTTCCTGTGGCAACGCTATCTGCCGGTCAATTGGGCGATCGCCTATGCGATCCCCTTCTTCCTCGCCGAGGCGGGGCTTCTTCTCGGTCTCCTCCTGGGACGAGGTGGTGCGCTGGCGGCACCTTGGAGCCCGCGCCTGCTCGCCGCCGCCGGGCTCCTTGCCTATGCCCTCCTGGCGCATCCCCTCTTGCCGCTCGTTGCCGCAAGGCCGCTGGCGAGCGCGGAGCTCTTCGCGCTCGCGCCGGACCCGACGGCGATCGTCACGCTTGCCGTCGGCGCCATGCTGGTGGAGCCGCGCTCGGCCTGGCTGATCATGCCCGTGCCGGCGCTCTGGTGCCTGGCGAGCTTCGCCACGCTCCTCACGCTCGGCAGTTGGCAGGGGTGGATTGTCCTGGCGGCGCCGGTCCTGGCGCTTTCCGTGCGGCTCTTGCCGGCGGACGGGCCAAGCGGAAGAGTTCAGGCGTAGCGCCCCTCCAGCGTCGAGGCGATGACGCGCAGCCAGCTGCGGATATGGGAAAAGACCAGAAAATCGGTGTGGACCCGGCGCTGGGCGTTGCTGCCGAAGGCCTCGCGCCGCTCCTGATCCTGCAACAGGTCGGTCAGGGCGAGCGCGATTTCGTGCGGGTCCTGCGGGTTCTTGATGAGGCAGCCGTCGAGATCGGGGCGGATCTGCTGGCGCAGCCCGGCGGCGGAGGAGCCGAGGATCGCCGCGTGCTTCCACATCGCCTCCGTGACGGTGAGGCCGAAGCCTTCCTGCAGCGAGTTCTGCACCACCACGTCGGAGCAGCGTTGCAGGGCGTTGACGAGAAGGGCGTTGTGACGCTTCGACGCCATCGGCAGGGAAATGACGGCGATCGCCCGCTGCACATCGGGCGCAAGGCCGCAATAGGCGGCGCGTATCTCGTCCAGCGCCTCCAGCCCTTCCGGATCGTCGGTGACGGAAGCCGGGTCGGGCCCGGCGAGGACGAGACGGGCGAGCTCCAGCGGCCGGCGTCGCTCCGCCGGCCAGGCATCTCCGTCCTCCTTCAGCCGCTTCTTCATGGCGACGAAGGCCTGCATCAGCGGCAAATAGCCCTTCAGCCTGTCCCAGCGCGAGATCTGGGTGATGATGGGGCGAAACAGGAGCCCGAAATCCTCCGGCTCCGTCGCCGGTCCCCAGCTTCCGTCCGCCTGCAGACGCTCCGCAATCTGCGGATAGACCTCCGTCACGATCGGGCTGGAGGTGCGGATGAGGCCGCCATTGGCGAGGATGCCGACGATTTTACGTACCGACAGATCGCGGTTCTTGTCGCTCAAAGGGTCGATCGAAGGCCGGATGACGGTGGCCCGCCCGGCAAGGCAGCGCGGGATGTATTCCGGCGCGGTGAACACCGAATGGTCGTAGGGCAGCGCCCATTCCTCCAGGAAGCTCCAGGCCGCGCGCGTCTCCTGCGTCTCGTCGTCGAGGCCGATATGGCAGCGCCAGATGGCGGTGATGTCCATCTCCCGGCGCAGCATGGCGCCCGCGCCCATCGGCTGGGGGTCGTGCACGACGAGGACGTCGCCGGGGGAAAGATGCGCCTTCACGGCCGCGGCGACATCGCGGCTGACGCGCTCGTAAAGGCCCCGCTCGCCATTGCCGAGATCGCCGTCGCCATGGCCGTGGATGAGGTTGTGCAGGCGCTTCGTCAGGGTGAAGAAGGCGGGATCGTCCGCCTGCATGACCAGCCAGTTGGCGTCGATGCCCAGATCGCGCATCAGGCCGATAAGGCCGGGCAGGAGCTCGGCGACGCCGCCGCCCTGCGCGGTGCTGTTGATCATGAAGATGCGCCGTCCCTGCAGGCGCGGCATCAGCGTCTCCGCTTCCGCGCGCAGATCGCGCACGCCGCCGCCGAGATGCAGAATGCGCTCGTAATCGCCAAGGCTCGAATGATGCTGGGATTGGACGAGAAGTGCCATCTATGCCTTTCCGCGTTGTCGGGAGGCGTATCCAAGCACGCCGAATCGGAGAAGCTTGCCGTTTTTCAGCCTGATGCCACCCGAAGGAGGCCGAAAACGGGCCTGCGGGCGAACGGGCGACGAGACGTTCCGGCCGGCAGGGTCGATAGGCGATGGGTGAGCGCGGCCGGCGCGGTTCCTAGCATCGCTCTGCGCTTCCTCTCAATAGGCGCGAGGCATGCAGCAACGTCGCAAGGCTGCGGCGGCGCGCTGGCAAGGGTGGGCCGGCATGGCCTGACGGCGCGCGCGGGGCGGCGGGCGTGCGCCGCCGCCGCGACAGGCCGTGATCGGTCTTCTCCCACAGGAAGGGCTGGCGCAGCAATTGCGCCAGAGCCTGCCAGCCGGCGAAGGACATCGCCAGCCAATAGAAGGGCAGGAGAACGATCAGTGGCGCAAGGTCGAGCCGGCCGATGGCAAGGAGGCCGCGCAGCGCCGTCACGCCGGATAGGAGGAGAAGCAACGCGCCGTTGAACAGGGCGAAGACGAGAAGCGTGCGCGCCACCAGGGTTTCCGGCGCAGGCACCCCGCCATGCACGAGAAAGAGGACGGCGAAGCCGAAAAGCACCAGCGGAAAGATGAGCAGGCCCGCGACGCCGGTGCCGAGAATCGCCAGGACGCTGAGCTTGTCGGCCGGCTTCAGCGCCGGCACGTTCGCACCGGCGGGCCGAAACACGACAAGGAGGGTCTGCATCCAGCCTTTCAGCCATCTGCGGCGCTGCGCCAGCCATTGCCGCCGGCTGATCGGCGCCTCCTCGAAGGTGCGCGATAAGATCGTCGCGGTGCGGTAGCCGAAGCGGGCGAGACGGATGCCGAGATCGGCGTCCTCCGTGACGTTGTAGGGATCCCAGGCGCCGACATCTTTGAGGACGCGCACGGGAAAATGCGGCCTTATGTATCAAGCGCACCATCACCGGAGAAGCGCCAAAGCGCTGATTCCACTAGAATAGGAGAAGCAGCATGAACCGTATTGGATCAGGCGGCCCCCGGTATTCAGCTTCCGGGCGAGAACCAGACGAAGTTGAGTTCGTCAATGTCAGGTTGGGGGTAGGTCGACACATAGGCAGCGGTCGAGGCGATGACGCAAAGGCGATCGTTCGGGTCCATGACCCTGCGGATCGCGTCGTGGACAGCTTGCAGCGACATGTCGCTCTTGAGGTAAAAGAGTGAGAACTGGAACTGATACCACGGCCCTAGCGCATCGATGGCCTGTCGTACGGCGTCGTAGTTCTGACCGGGCGACATGAGGTCATAAGCCACGAACTAATTTGCCATTGCGTGTCCTCCCTCTCGACTATTGTTGATGGGAGATTACACGATGGACATAGCTCGACTAGCTACTACGCAGACATTCGAGCACACGATATCCGGCCTTCTCCGCAAGCGCGCCGACCTATTCAACGAGGCGGAGCGCATCCGCGACCGCCTTGCCGAAATCAAGAACGACATAGGCGCTATCGACCGCACCTTGAACGTGCTCGGCTACAGTGGCGATCTGGATGCACAGACGCCGCGACAGAAGCGGGAAGTGATCTTCGGCAGGGGAGAGCTATCGCGGGCCGTGCGCGGCGTTCTGCGGGACGCTGAACAACCGTTGACCAGCCGGCAGATCGCGCAAGAGATCGTCAGCCTGAGCGGCCACGACGCCAGAGATCGCCGCTACGTCTCCGATCTGACGAAGCGCGTGGGGAAGGCGCTGCGGAGCATGGAGAACGACGGCGGCGTAAAGCGGGCCACGGATCGACACGGCAACATCGTGTGGAGCAGATACTAAAGCTCTTGGATATTTCCGTATTATTGAATGTCGATCTAACATATCGTACAAAAGCAATATTTGGGGGCGAAACAATGTGCGATGCTCAGTGGGCGCCGCCGTTCAGCGCAGAAAATACGGCTGAAGAACTGTTTGCTTTATCGACCGCGGCCAGGAATGCCGGTTTTGGCTTCCTTGCCTACCTCTTGGAAATGGCCCGCTATGAGGCTCTGGAGATCAAGGCGCGGGATTGCGGCGACTGGGGCACGCTATGACGGCGCAGCGCGGCCGACGAGTGCAGGATGATTCTGGATCGGCACATATTTTGTGGATGACATATCCGCGTCCACAATATATTGAATCAATAGCTGTTGACGAAGGCGCGGCGGGCCTGGCTGCCACGCTGACGAATCAGCTAAAAAAAGCGTGCGTTGCGTTGCGGAATGCGACCGCGAGTCGAGCAAGAGGCCCCATCGCCGCAGGAACTCGTGCAACCAAGACGCCGTCGTATTCGGCCCAAGCAAGCGCTTTCAGCCTTGCCTTCGCCTCTTCGGCATCCTTGGCGACGATGTCTACGGTATAGGACCTGCCCTCGAAGCGGTAGCTGAACAGATGCGTGGCGTATTCTGAAACTGCCATGAAAGGAGATTCCTGTATGGCAACCACCACCGGGTACTACGAAGTGTACCGATCCGGTGGTCAGTGGCGTTGGCGCTTCAAGGCCAACAACCACGAGATCATCGCGCACGGGGAGTCGTACTGGAATAAGTCCGACTGCCTGAATGCGATTGGGTTGGTGAAGGGCTCATACAACGCCCCTGTCTACGACGCGTAGCAGAGACCCTTCACCCATCCCGTGAGATGGAGAGGCGGCTAGCCCGCCTCTCTTTTTTTATCCAAGCAAATGGCATCGGTGCTGTCCACTCGCTCGATTCGCTATGATTTGTACATTGATGTACAATGAGGGTCAATGGGCCGTAAGCGTACAACCGGCGCGCGTTTCCGGCTCGGCGCCGCTTGGGATGAAAAGCTGGACGACTTCTGCGAAGCCGCCTGGGGTGCTTCGGCGACGGATATTGTCCGACATGCGGTTGACCGATTTATTGAGCAAGAGCTGGCTCGCAACGAAGGAATCCGGGGAAGCTACGAGCAAATTAGGCGGCGACGACGTTTGAGTGAAAAGCTCGCTATTGAGCCCGCTGCCAGTACCCAGCCCACACCCGCGACACCGGATGATTGAGCGCGCCGCCGAGAAGGGCATGGGCGTTCGCTCCGTTTGAGCGGCGGCGGTGATCCTCCAGCCAAGCGGCGTGGTTCGCATACTGGTACAGGTAGCGAGCCGAGACGTGGTGATGCTGGCCACCGACCATGCGGCGGAGGCGGCTGAAATAGCTCTCAACCCAATTCGTGTGGCGGCCATCAAGCTCGCTGTAGGCCAGCGAGTGGTTGATGCGGCCAACGCCGTAATGCAGCTCCAGCGCATCCCAATGCGTGGCCTCGTCTGCGAAAAGCTGCGTCTTGTCGGCAAGGCGCGTGCGGGCGATGGCGACGCCTTCGGCTTCACGATGACGGACGAATGAGAGCGTGCGGCCCTTGCGCTGGCGAAGGGCGATGACGACGCGGCGGCGATCGGACTGGTTCTCCTTCTCGCGCCGGTCCTTCCGGTCTTCCTTGCGGTTCTCCGGGCTGACGTGGCCGCCGAAATAGGCACCGTCGATCTCGACGTCACCGTCAAGCGTGGCGTCCGTCGTCTCGGCCGCAAGAGCCTCGCGCAGCTTGTGCGCCATGACCCAAGCCGTCTTGTACTGCACGTCCAGATCACGGGAGAACTGGACCGCAGACATGCCCTTTGCGCCGTTCACGAAAAGGCAGATCGCGGCGAGGATATCGCAGAAGGCGAGCTTGCGGCTGGCGAAGATTGTGCCGGAGGTAACAGAGAACTGGTGATGGCAGGCAGCGCACTTGAACTTGCGGCGCGTGCTGATCTCGTAGTGGTCCAGGCAACCGCACTTCGGGCAAACCGGTGTGCCGTCCGTCTCCTGCCAGCGCAGGCGCTTGAACGTCTCATAGGCCGCTTCCTCGCCGTCCTTGTAGATCTCCTTAAGGGAGAGGGTGCGGGAAGCTGCGGAGAGGAGGAAGTGCTGCGCCATTTGTCATCATTTCCAGTGCGTGTGCACTAGATATGATGATTGAGTGTCACCTTGTCAATGGTAAAAGCACTCTATATGATGACAAAATGCATCATAGGAGTGTGACATGCCGGAACGGACGGATTGGGAGGCGAAGGCGCGCGGGGTCATCCGGGGTGAAATGGCCCGGCAGCAGGTGACCTATGCGCAACTTGTGGAGAAGCTGGCAGAGATCGGCGTGAAGGAGGATGAGCGGAACCTGAGGAACAAGGTGAGCCGAGGGAAGTTCACGGCGGCGTTCATGCTGGCATGTATGGAGGCGCTTGGTACCACGCACCTTGCTGTCTAGTTTTTGAGCCGAAGCAAAAGGAATTCCCGCGGCGCTAGCTCTCCGTCGTCCTTTACGTCGTACACGATGTAGACGTCCCCATGCAGGCGCGTCCTACCGAAAAGGCTTTGCGGCGTAATAGACTTATCGACTCGCATGGGCACACGATCTTCGAAAACGCCTGGAATATGGCCCGCCCAACCAGTCCTCGTTTTGTCCCGGTCCGACGCATGTAACTCGATATCGACATCAAGTTTGAATTCGGACTCGGGTTGGGCGTCCGTCTCATCGTCATCGGAAAGTGAGACGCCGATTGCTGAGCGCGCTTCCTCAACAGCAGCCCGCTTTATCGACGCGTCAGGGTTGTGAGACCGCACTTCCGCTGCGCCAGACGCTCGGCTTGGAAGGAAAAAACGGCCAGCAGAGGATGCAATAGAGCGAGAGCGCCGGCCGGTGGTGGCTGCATCGATCGCACTCTCTACGTGCTCCGGCGAGACCTGTATCAGATCGCCAGCCACATTGATCAGACGAGCGCGCTCCTCATCAAGGTTCGTACTCTTCTTGCCCGGGAAGAGCTTTTCGAATCCTTTGCTAATACCCCAAATTGCCAGGATCATTACGAGCACGGTTAGAAGGGTGTCGTACTTATCTGACACCTCCACGCCGAGCATTCCGGAGATCAAGTCTGGCACTTCTTTCTCCAGGTCCTTTTGAAACGTCATCACAACGGCAAACGCAAAAAGCTCCTTGAGCGGAGATTCTTGGGAAAGCGATGGAAGCGATACGCGCTTTGTTTCGATTTTGATGCCGGGGAAAAGGCTTTCAAGGGCTGGGATCGCTTGCCGCAGCAGCCTTTCGTTCGCCAGCAAAGACGCCGCCACGTCGCCCACCGGCACAGCCTCATCCACGACATACTCAACGTAGTGGCGAAAAACCGCGTCCATGCCAACGTTCCCCCAAAATTGGTGTAGGACGCTGGCATTCTACCTGCGGTTTTGATGAATAAATGCGTCATCTCAGCGCTCCCCGCCCTTGGTGCGTTTGCTACCGAAGGCCGGGAAAATGGTTGGAGGTTCCCCCGAGCGGGATCGGCAGGCGCCAGGTCGCGAGCGCCGGCAGGAGTACGTCGAAATTGGCGGCGTATTCCAGTGTGAACAGGCCGGAGATGAGGTTTTCCGTATTGTCGGTGGTGAGCCGCGCCTGGACGCAGCCGAGGGCGGGATCTGCGGCGAACTGGGCCGCCGCCAGGCGCAGCTGGTCGGGCTCCGGGCGGTCTTCGGCATCGTAGACGACGCAATAGCGCCCGGTGACGAAGGAAAGGCCGTAAACCAGCGCCTTCGGCTTGGTGCGCGGCTCGCCGGCCGGCACCGCGACGATCTCAAAGCGCGGATGGCGTGCATGAAACCTTGCCGCGGCGAGCGTCGGCGCGTCGTCCTCCTCGATCAACAGCAGGCATTGCAGCTTGGAGGAAGGGTAGTCGATGCGGCTCAGATGCTTGACGAGATCGGCGACGACGCCGGCCTCCCGATGCAGGGGAACGAGCACCGAATAGGGCGGCAATTCCTTGTCGCAAAGGCGCGGCGGGGCGCGCTCGCTCGGCCAACAGAAGGCCGCCGCGCCCTTGAAGGGGATGGCAAGCAGGAAGAAGGCGCAGAGCGCCAGGGCCGCCGGGGCGCCGACGGCGAAGGGGGCCGAGGCGGCCGCCGCGATGAGCAGGAGCGTGACGGCGGCGATGGAAAGACGCGCCATCGACGAGCCCGTGTGCCGGGCCGAAAGCGTCGGCGCCGCCCGCGCCAGCCGGTTGGCGGCGCTGAAGGCGAGCGCCTTGGCGCTGTGGGCGAGCAGCACGGCGCGAATGGTTTGGGGCGCGGCGATGGCGATGCGTTGGCGCAGCGACGGGGTTTGCGACAAGAGCCGATAAAGGCGGCTGACCTCGCCCTCGCCGATAGGGGCCACGAGCAGGACGGGCCGGCCAGCGAAGATGACGAGCGCCTGCCGCGCCGCCCGCACCGCCTGCGTATCGGCGGGAAGAGCTGCGGGATAGGCTGCCAGGCCCTCCGGACCGGCCACGAAGCCGATGGCGAGCTCGCGCGCCAGGCAACGCCAGTAGAGGCTCGCATCGAAGCTTTTCAGGCAAAGCAGCTCATGGCTTGCGGCCGTGCCGCGCAGGCGGGCGAGCCGGCTCGCCATCGTCAGAACCCTGGGGGCGATGCCGACGTGGGCCAGAAAGGCGATATCGGCGGGCACATTCGTGGCGCGCGACGGCCTTGCCGGTTGCCGCCATGCCGATGCCCCGCCCTCTTGCCGCCTCGCGGCAATGCCGGCATGGCCGGTCCTGCCCGCCCCCCTCATTTTTCTCGTCCCCCAGCCACGGGAGGCTTCCGGGGCTGCCCGGGAACCCTCGAGGCGAGTATGCAATAAGAATGCAACTTTTACATGAAATTTATCGGAAGAGTATTCGACGAAGGTTGCGTTCGACATGGAACGGAGGCGCTTGCCAGCACCGATCATCTCGCGCAGAAGGGGATTGAGCGAGGAGCCTAGCCAAGATGTACCGCGCCACGACCCGCAAGATCACGGTTTCGGTGGAGCCGACTTTCCTGGAAGACGAATCCAACCCCAAGATGGGCCGCTATTTCTGGGCCTATACGGTGGAGATCGCCAACGACGGGGCCGAGCGGGTGCAGCTCCTGCGCCGTCATTGGCAGATCACCGACGGCGCCGGGCGGATCGAAGAGGTGCATGGGGCGGGCGTCGTCGGCGAGCAGCCGGAGATCGACCCTGGCCAGTCCTATCGCTATACCAGCGGCTGCCCACTCGCCACCCCGTCCGGCATCATGGTCGGCAGCTACGATATGGTGAGCGAGACGGGAACGGCCTTCTCCGTCGCCATTCCCGCCTTCTCGCTCGATATGCCGGGCGTCAAGATGCTCCTCAACTGAGCACAGAAGGCTCTGAGCTCCCGGCGCGCTATTCCTCGATGCCGCAGCGCTTCAGGAAGTCCGGCGGAATGTCGGCGAGCTTCTGGCCCACGAAGGCGAAGTAATGGAGCGGCAGGCCTTCCATCGACAGGCGGTGGCGGTAGCGCTCCAGATGGTGGATGTCGACATATTGCGAGAAGATCAGCTCGCGGATGAAGCGCGAGAAGCCGGATTGGTCGGCGCTGGATAGGAAGCTTTCCTTGATGTTGAAGGCGACCCAGCCGCCATCGGCCACGAGGCGCAGCGCCTGCAGGAAGGCCTTGATGGGAATGTCGTCGAAGCCGAGGGCAGCGACCGAAGACAGGCAGTCGATGGACCAGCCCTGAAGCTCTTCCAGCATATCGTCGGAAAGGTCGGTGAAGTCGGCGACGTAATAGGCGTCGTAGACGCCCGGCCGGTCGCGCTCGGCCGCCTTGCGCGCTTCTGCGATGATGTCGACGCCGACGAGGCGGGCGACGCCGTAGGATTTCAGCACCTCGCCCATGATGCCGTTGCCGGCGCCCAGATCCAGCACGCGCCGCTCCGACAGCGCCATGCCGTTGGCGTCGAGGGCGCTCTTCAGGATCTCGCCGACCTTCCTCGGCGAGGAACACTTCAGGCGATCGTAGAAAAGCTGCTCGTAAAGGCCGGGGCGCTCGTAGATGGCGTCGTAATCGTGAAAGCGCAGGCGCAACTCCTTGTCATTCTCCCTAAGGAAGAAGAAAGCCTCGCTCTGGGAGAGCGATTTGCTCTCGGCCGCGGGAAAGCGAATACGATGTCGTGCGGTCATGGCGTCTCCTGCACCAGCGGCGCGCCGCTGGCGTTACGAATCTTCATGTCATTGAGCGAGGCGGTTGTTACACAGCCGGTCGTCACACTCAAATCGAGCGGGCGAGCGCCGGGGAAAACCGGTCGGCGGCGCGCGACGGCGGCATAAGGTCAGCGCGCGCTGGCTGGCGCGTGGCGGCCGGCGGCGAAGCGGAAGATGGCGGCGATATCGCCGCCGATGCCGATGAAGACCGGCACCAGGAAGAGCACCAGGCAGGTGGCGAAGGCGAGGCCGAAGACCATGGTGATCGCCATCGGCAGGAGGAACTGCGCCTGCAGGCTCGTTTCCGTCAACAGCGGGGCAAGCCCGGCGATCGTCGTCAGCGAGGTCAAAAGCACGGCGCGAAGCCGGTCGCGGCTGGCGCCGATCGCCGCCTCCTCCAGGTTGTCGCCCGCCTTCAGGCGGTCGTCGAGGCGCGCCACCAGGATGATGGAATCGTTCACCAGGATGCCGGCGAGACCGAGAAGGCCGAAGAGCGACAGGATGGTGAGATCGAAGCCCATCGCGAAATGCCCGAAGGTCGCGCCGACGAAGCCGAAGGGAATGATGAGCATCACCGCCACGGGCCTGAGATAGGAGCCGAAGACCCAGGCGAGCAGGATGTAGATGACGCCGAGGGCCAGAACGCTGCCCAGCTTCAAGTCGGCGAAGGCATCCTGACGCTCCTCCGCCCGGCCTGAGAAGAGCGTCTCCACGCCGTATTCGGTGGCGATGCGGTCGATGGCGCCGGAACTCCTGAGCTCGGCGAGCACGGCGCCTGGATTGGTTTCGGCAAGGTCGACATCGGCGGTGATGGAGACCGTGGACTTGCCGTCGACGCGTTGGATGGTGGCGAAGCCCTGCCGCTCGGAAAGCTCCACAACCTCCTCCAGCGGCACGTAGAAGCCGTCGGGTGTGCGCAGTTCCAGAGCCCGCAGCGCCGCCGTGCCCTCCTCGCGCAGCTTGCGCTGCACGCGTATCGTCACCTCCTCGTCGCCCTTGGCGAAGCGGCGCGGAATGGCGCCTTCCAGGGCGTTGCGCACCTGCCGGCCGACCTCCTCGTTGGTGAAGCCGAGCGCCGCGCCGCGCGGCGTCAGGCGGATGACGAGCTCCGGCTTGCCGTAGGGAAGATCGTCGGCTGCGCCGGAGACGCCGGGAAAGGCGGAGAGCGCCACCTGCGCTTCCTCGGCCGCCGCCTTGAGGCTTGCCGCGTCGGCGCCGCGGAAGCGGATATCGATGTCCCGCCCCGGCGGTCCGCCGCGCATCTCGTAGATGGCGAAGCGCTTGACGCCGGCAAGGTCGGGCGCGGCCTCCTGCCAGGCTCGGACGATTTCGGGGGTGCGCACGTCGCGCTCTTCGGAGGTGACGAGCTGGACGCGGAATTCGGCGAGATTGTCGCCTTCCGAGCGGCCGGCCTCGCCGATGGTGGTGAAGGAGGCGACGATGAGCTTCTTCTCGGGCGAGAGCTCTCCGCTCGCCTGCCACAAAGCACCTTCCAGCCGTGCGACCGCTTCTTCCACCTGCTGGCGCGGCGTGCCGGCATTGAACTCCACGCGGGCGCGCAACGTCTCCGCCTCCGGCGAGGGGAAGAAGACGAAGGAGACGCGCCCGCCCTGCACCAGCCCGATGCTCATCAGAAAGCTCGCCACCGCCAGCGCCACCGTCACATAGCGCCAGCGATAGGCGAGCGTGACGATGCCGTTGAAGGGGCGGTCGCGGAACCAGTCGAAGCCGTTGTCGAGGGCGCGGCGCAGCGCGTTGCGGCGATGCGTGCTCGCCGCCCGTCGGCGCGCGGCGAAGGCGAAGAGGAGTTCCACGAGCGCGCCGAGGCAAATGGCGGCGAGCACGATGAGAAGCGTCTGGAGGAGGCCGGCGAGGGCCCCGAACCCGGTCTCCACGCGCGACAGCCAGGGCTGGGCGAGAAGCTCCCCCATGCCGGGCCGCAGGAGAAGCACGAGCGCGGCGGCGACGAAGAGCGAGGCGAAGATCCATCGCCACATCGACCAGCCGGCCTGGCGCGCCCGGCTCAGCGAATGGGCGAGATGGCCGGGCAGGATCAGGAAGCACTCGATGAGACTGGCGAATATGACGGCGATAACGACGAGCGGCAGGGTCTGGATGAAGGTGCCGATGCCGCCGCGCACCAGAAACAGCGGCGCGAAGGCGGCGACCGTCGTCAGGCTCGCCGCGATCACCGGCGCCGTCATATGGCCGGCGCCGGTGATCGCGGCGTTAACGCCGTCGTCCCCCATGGAGGAGCGCGTGGCGGTGTGTTCGCCGACCACGATGGCGTCGTCGACGATGATGCCGAGCATCATGATGAGGGCAAAGAGGGACATCATGTTGAGCGTCTGGCCGCTCACATACATGACGCCGAGCGTCGTCATCATCGCCACGGGGATGCCGGCCGCGACCCAGAAGGCGATGCGGCCGTTGAGGAAGATGAACAGGATGACGATGACCAGAACGAGCCCCTGCAGGCCGTTCGTGACGAGCAGCCCGATACGGTCGGCGACCGCGTCGGCGCGCACGTCGTATTTCAGGATCTCCACCCCCGGCGGCAGGGTGGGGCGCACCCTCTCCAGATAATCGTCCATCAGCCGGGCCGTGGCGAGCGTGTCGGCGCTCGCCGAGCGCTCCACGAAGAGCTCGATGGCGCGCTGGCCGCGGGTCATGCCTTCCTTGTCGTCCGGGTCGAAGCGCTCCTCCACCTCGGCGAAATCGCCGAGGCGCACGCGCTCGCCGCTGGAGAAGGCCTTCACCTCGATATCCTTCAGCGCCTCCGGGTCCCCGGCATCGGAAAGGGCGCGGATCTGGCGCGAGACCGTCGTCTCCAGCTTGCCGGAGGGCAGGTCGCGGCTGTTGCCTGAGATGGCGGAAGAGACCTCGCCGATGGAAAGACCGAGGCGGCGCAGGTCGCGCTCGGCGACGCTCACCACCAGCTCTTCGCTTCGAAGGCCGGTATAGGTTACAGAATCGATGCCCGCATCGATCAGCCCGTCATGCACGTCCTTGGCGATCGCCTTCAGCGTCGCTTCCGAATAGGGGCCGGTGACGGCGAGGCGCGCCACCGATTCGCGCCACTGGCGGAACGAGACCTTGGGCTCTTCGGCGTCCTCCGGCAGGGTGGTGATGGCCGCCACCGCGGCCTCCACGTCGGCGAGACCCTTCTGCATGTCGGCGCCTTCCTGGAATTCCAGGGTGATGGTGCCGCTGCCCTCGCGGGCGGTGGAGCGCACCTCGTCGACGCCGTCCAGGAAGCGCACCGCCGGCTCCACGACATCGAGGATATTGGCTTCCACATCCTCCGCGCTGGCGCCCGACCAGGTGACGGAGACGGACACCGTGTCGGTTTCGATGGAGGGGAAGAACTGGGTGTTGATCTTGATGAGGGCGAAGATGCCGAAGAGGATCATCAGCACCATGAGCAGGTTCGCCGCGTTATTGTGACGGGCGAAGAGCTGGATGATGGGAACGGCGTCGCGGCGCGGGAAAGCGCCGGCCTCGTCCGGCGCGCCGCTCACGATCCGTGCCCCAGCGACATGGTTTGCGCCGGCCTCGGATTCTCGCCGGGGGCGGCGACCTTGAGGCCTTCGCGCGCATCGGCGATCTGCGTCGTCACCACTTCCTCGCCGGGCTCCAGCCCTGAGGTGACGATGATGTCGGCGCCGTCATCGGCGGCCACCTCGACCGGACGGCGGCGCATGCGGCCGTCCTCCACGACGTAGACGGCGTTGCCGCCATAAAGCGCCGTCTCCGGCAGGCGCACGGCGCCGGCGTAAAGCTTGTCGGGGATCGTCACTTCCACGAAGGCGCCCGGCCTCAGCTTCACCGGCGGGTTCTCCTCGGTGATACGGGCGAACAACTCCACGCCGCCGCGATCGGCGAGAACTTCCGCGCCGATCCTGTCGATCTCCGCGGCGTAGGTGACGCCCTTGCCGCCCACCGTCCAGGTCACCTCCGCTTCTCGGCCGAGAACGCCGGCCTCGTCGGAAAGAAGCCTGCCGAACTGCCGGTCGCTGACGACGAAACGGGCCTCCACCGAGCCTTCCCGGTAGAGCGTGACGATGACGTCGCTGATGCTGACCTTGCGCCCGACACCGGCCGTCTCGCTGACGACGACGCCGTCGAAGGGCGCCTTCAGCTCGGTATCGGCGAGGTTCCTCTCGGCTTCTTCCAGCTTCCAGGCGAGGCGCTCGCGGACGGCCCGCTGCTGCTCGGCGCGGGCGCGCTCGATTTCAAGGCTGCTCTCGGCCTGCTCCACGGCGGCGGTGCGCTGGCTGAGCACGAGCTGGCGCTGCTCTAGATTTTGCTGCGTTCCGGTGCCGCGGGCGCGCAGAGCCTCGGCGCGCTCAAGATCGGTGCGCGCCAGCTCCAGCTGCTCCTGCGCCCGCTTCAGCGCCGTCTCCTGCGCGGTGATGCTCGCCTCGCGTTCCGCAAGGCTCGCCTCCGCCTCGCGCAGATTGGCGCGCGCCTCCGTTACCGCGCCGCGATAGGGAAAGGGATCGACGGTGGCCAGCACCTGGCCTTGTTCGACCCTCTCGCCGGCCTCCAGTTGCGGAGCGACGTAAACGATCTCGCCCGACACCAATGCCCGCAGCTCCAAGCTTTCGCTCGCCACGGCATTGCCGAAGACGGAAAAGCGCGGCTGGTGCTCGCCGCGGACCACCTCCTGGCGCTCCACCGTATAGACCTGCTCTGTCGGCGCGCGCGCCGGGCCCTTGGGGGCGCTGGCCGTCAGATAGCGCATGCCGGCGACGGCGGCGGCAAGGACGGCGATGACGAGGCCGAGCTGGACGAGGCCGCTCAGGACGGCCCGGCCGGGCCGGGGCTTGCCGGCGGCGGCCGGCGCCGTTTTGGGGGATGGCGCGGCGGGCGCGCGTTGCGGCGAAGGCGCGCCGCGCGCAAAGCTCGTCCCCTCCCCCGAGGGCGCCTCGCGGGCCGGCTCGCCGGTATCGATCACCAGGCGCGGCGTCTTGGCCTTGTCGCTCAGCGTCGTATCCTCTCATCTGCGCGGCTCAAGGGGCCGCAAGCTCCGGCCCACACTAGCGATGCTGCGTGAACCGAGGCTGAACCGATATGGCGGCCAGAAGGCGCCCGGCAACTTACAGATTAGTCAGACGTCGTTCTTGCCAAGGCCATCCGGATCGAAACGGTACTCTTTGCCGCAGAACTCGCAGCGCACGGCGATGGCGCCGCTTTCGGCGGCTTCGGTCAGTTCTTCCGCGGGAAGCTGCTCCAGCACCGCGGCGATGCGCTGGCGCGAGCAGGTGCAGCGGTCTTCGAGCGGCGTTGCGTCAAAAACCCGCACGCCGCGCTCGTGAAAAAGGCGCAGAAGCAGCCGTTCGGCCGGGACGGAGGGATCGATGAGCTCCACGTCCTCCACCGTATCGACGAGGGCGGCGGCCTCCACCCAGGCATCGTCCTCCTCCGCCTCGTGCGGCGGCTCGGCGTCCTCGGGCGCATCGCCCGGAGGCAGGTCGCGCACGGTGATACGGTCGGGCGAGTCTGGCAGGAACTGCGCGATCAGCCCGCCGGCGCGCCAGGCTTGGCGCGCCTCGCCCGCCTCGCCGCGATCGAGGATCTCCGCAACGGCGAGGCGCACGCGCGTCGGGATCTGCTCCGACTGGCGGAAATAGGCATGCGCGGCCGCTTCCAGGCTCTCGTGCTGCAGCTTCACATAGCCCTGATAGCGGTGGCCGCTGCGGCCCTGCTCGATGGTCATGGCGAGCGTGCCGCTGCCCAGGAGGTCGGCACTGGAGGCGCGTCCCGCCTCGCTGACCCCCTCCACCCGCTCGCGGTTGCAGGTGGCGGTCGCCCGTATCTGCCCGGGCGTGCGGATATCGACAACGAGGAGCGAGACCGGCCCGTCGGTTTCCGCCTGCAGGATGAAGCGGCCGGTGTCCTTCAGGGAGGTGGCCAGCAGCGAGGCGAGCGCCACCGCTTCGCCGAGCAGGACCTTCACCGGTCGCGGCAGGTCGTGCCGGGCGAGGATGGCATCGAGCGCCGGGCCGAGGGTGACGACGCGGCCGCGCACATCGAGCGGATCGACCTGAAAGGGCAGGGCCCGGTCGTCCGCGCCGGCAATGAAATCGCTTTGGTCCTGAACGCTCACATCGGCTCCGAAAGACACCACGCAAGGATCGCCTTTTGCGCGTGCAGACGGTTTTCCGCTTCGTCGAAAACCACCGATTGCGGGCCGTCGATCACGCTGGCTGTCACCTCCTCGCCGCGATGGGCGGGAAGGCAATGCATGAATATGGCGTCTTTCTTGGCGCATTCCATCATGCGCTCGTTCACCTGATAGGGCTTGAGGAGATTGTGGCGCCTTGCGCCCTCGTCGTCTCCCATCGACACCCAGGTGTCGGTGACGAGGCAATCGGCCTCGCGCGCCGCTTCTTCCGGGTCGGCGAGAAAGCGGACCATGGCGCCCTTCTCGTGCGCCCAGACGCGAATGCCGTCCTCCGGCATCAATTCCGGCGGGCCGGCGATGTCGAGCGCGAAGCCGAAGCGCTCGGCCGCGTGCACCCAGGAATTCATGACGTTGTTGGCATCACCGAGCCAGGCGAACTTCCTGCCCTTCAGCGGCCCACGATGCTCTTCGAAGGTCATCAGATCGGCCATCAGCTGGCAGGGATGCGAGCGCCGCGTCAGGCCGTTGATGACAGGCACGGTGGCATGCTCGGCGAGCGCCGCCACCATGTCGTGATCGAGCGTGCGGATCATGATGACGTCGACATAGCGCGACAGCACCTTGGCGGTGTCGGAAATGCTTTCGCCGCGGCCCAGCTGCATCTCCTTGCCGGTCAATAGGATGGCATCGCCGCCGAGCTGGCGCATGGCGACGTCGAAGGAGATGCGCGTGCGCGTGGAGGGCTGCTCGAAGATCATCGCCAGCACCCGCCCGTCGAGCGGCCGCGGCAGCGGCGCGCCGCTCTTCTTCTCCGCTTTCAGGCGCTTGCCGTCTTCCAGGATCGCATGCAACGCCGCGGAGGGAATCTCCGACAGGTCAAGGAAATGACGCGGTCCCATGGCGGTCATCCTCTCACGCCGCCGCCGAGCTGCCGGCGGCCGCGGCAAGCGCGGCTTCCATGCGCGCGAGCGCCTCGTCCATCTCCGCTTCGGAGATGATCAGCGCCGGCAGGACGCGCACCACGTCATCGCCGGCCGCCACGGTGAGGACGCCGTGTTGGCGCAGAAGCTCCACCATCGGCCCCGGGGCCCCGGCGCATTTCAGCCCCAGCATCAGCCCCTCGCCGCGCACGCCCAGGATCTGGTCGGGATAGGTGTCGGTGAGCGAGGCGAGCTTTTGCTTGAAGAGGAGGCCCTTGCGGCGCACCTCCGGCAGGAAGTCGGGCGCCAGCACGAGGTCCAGGACGGCGTTGCCGACGGCCATGGCGAGCGGGTTGCCGCCATAGGTGGAGCCATGCGTGCCGACCACCATGGCTTCCGAAGCCGCCTCCGTGGCAAGGCAGGCGCCGAGCGGAAAGCCGCCGCCAATGGCCTTGGCGACGGCCATCAGGTCGGGCGTGACGCCGGCCCATTCATGCGCGAAGAGCCGGCCGGTCCGGCCCATACCGCACTGGATCTCGTCGAGCATCATCAAGAGGCCGCGCTCGTCGCACAATGCGCGGATGAAGCGCAGGAAATCGTGCGGCACCGGTCGCACGCCGCCCTCGCCCTGGATGGGCTCTATCAGGATCGCCGCCGTCTCCGGCCCGATGGCCGCCGCAAGCGCCTCGCGGTCGCCGAGCGGCACCTGGTCGAAGCCCTCCACCTTGGGACCGAAGCCTTGCAGGTACTTCTCCTGTCCGCCGGCGGCGATGGTCGCCAGGGTGCGCCCGTGGAAGGCCCCCTCGAAGGTGACGATGCGGTGCTTTTCCGGCGCGCCCTTGGCGTAGTGGTAGCGACGCGCCGTCTTGATGGCGCATTCCATCGCCTCGGCGCCGGAATTGGTGAAGAAGACGGCCTCGGCAAAGCTCGCCTCGCACAACCGGCGGCCGAGCTCGCGCTGGCCGGGGATCTCGAAGATGTTGGAGACGTGCCAGAGCTTCTCCGCCTGCCGCTTCAGCGCCTCGACGAGATGCGGATGGGCATGGCCGAAGGCGTTGACGGCGATGCCGCCCATCAGGTCGAGATATCGCTCGCCGGCGGCCGTCTCCAGCCAGACGCCTTCGCCACGCGTAAAGGCGAGCTCGGCCCGGGCATAGGTGGCGTAAAGAGGCGATGAGGCTTGGTCTGCGGCCGTCATGGCATCATCCGATCGGGATGTTAGAAAAACGAAAAGCCGCCTTTCGGGGCGGCTCAGTCCCTCTACCATGAGGCCGCGCGGGGGCGCAATGCGGCCTCCGGCCGGACGAAAGAGCCGAGGTTGTGACTTTCTTGACTCACTTTTGCCGCTAAGCGGGGGAAAATCGCGGAAATGACGTTCCGACTCTTGTCGGGGAGTCAGCCGATCATGTAGCTTAAGAAACCGTTAAGCACGAGATGTCGTGCGGCGGACGATGTTCTCCCACTAGTTATTGCGTCAGCGCAGGCGCCCGGCGCCCTGTGACGGCAGAGGGATTCCGTCTCACACCGACCATGAGGGAGCCAAGACACCATGTCCTGGACCGATGAACGAGTCGATCTCCTCAAGAAGCTCTGGCAGGAGGGCCTCAGCGCCAGCCAGATCGCGGGAGAGCTTGGCGGCGTGACGCGCAATGCCGTGATCGGCAAGATTCACCGCCTCGGCCTTTCCGGCCGTGGCCAGCCGACCTCCATCATCAAGCGGGCGCGCCGGACACGTTCAGCGCCGGCGCCGCGCCAGAGGCGCACCGTGACCATCGGCGCCACGGCGCTGCAGGCGGAGGAGGAGGTCGAGATGGTTCCGGAACTGCGCCCGGCGCATTCCGTTGTTGTGCCCATCGCCAAGCGTCTTCCTATCGAGAAGCTCACCGAGCGCACCTGCAAATGGCCGATCGGCGATCCCTCCGACGAGGACTTCCACTTCTGCGGGTGCGATTCACTGGAAGGTCTGCCCTATTGCGAGTATCATGCGGGCGTAGCCTACCAGAGCACCGATGCGCGCCGGCGCGTGCGCAAAGTCGCCCACGGCTAGGCAGGATTACCAGTTTCCTCCCGAAAACTGGCGTAACAAACTGGCGGGGCCTCGGCCCCGCCTTGTTCTTTGTGCGGGCAAGAACCTCGGGCTAAGGAAACCTCGCTCCAAGCCGCGCGCCGCCGCAACGGCGTGCGCCTCGTCCCTCACGCATCCGCCGACAACCGCTCTGCCGCGTTCTGCGTCGCTGCGGGCGTTGCGCTCTCGCCGTTCTCGCCTGTCGTCGCGGCGGGCAGGCGCACGGTGAAGGTGGCGCCACGGCCCAGCGTGCTGGCGATCTCCAGGCGGCCGCGATGGCGCGTCAGGATGTGCTTGACGATGGCAAGCCCGAGGCCCGTGCCCTGCTTCTCCCGGCTGGAGACGACATCCACCCGGTAGAAGCGTTCCGTTAGTCGCGGCAGATGCTCCTGTGGGATGCCGGGGCCGAAATCGGTAACGCTCGCCGAAATCGTGGCGCCGTTGGCGACCCGGCCGAGATCGACTTCCAGCCGCTCGCCGGAATTGCCGTATTTGAGGCCGTTCTCGACAAGGTTCTGGAAGACCTGGTGGAGCTCGTCCTGGTCGCCGAGCACGATCAAGGGCTCGTCGCGGATGGCGAGCGAGATCGACACGCCCAGCTCACCGGCGAGCGGCTTCATGCCGTCGACCACGCGGCGCACCACCTGGCCGAGATCCACACGCTCGCCGGGCCGCTGATGCACGCGCATCTCCAGCCGCGACAGCGACAGGAGATCGTCGAGGAGCCGGCGCATGCGTTCCGCCTGTTCGTGCATGATGGAAAGGAAACGGCTCTGCGCCGCCGGATCGTCCCGGGCCGCGCCCTGCAAAGTGTCGATGATGGCTGACAGCGAGGCGAGCGGCGTGCGAAGCTCATGGCTGGCATTGGCGACGAAATCGGCGCGCATGCGGGCGACCGCGCGGCGCTCCGTCACGTCTTCGAAAAGGACGAGGATGAAAGGATCCTCCGCCGCCGCGTGATGCACCGGCCGCACCGACACGACGAAGACGAGCTCCGCGCCGCTGCGCTCGCGATACTCAAAGGTGCTGCTCTCGTCCGACACGGCAGCTTGCAGCGCCTCGCGGAGCCGCGGCGAGCGGATCGTCATCGACAGCGTGTCGCCGGCCCGGGCCTGCGAGAAGGTGCGCATCGCCGGCTCGTTGGCGAAGCGGATAACGCCTTGGATATCCAGGAGAAAGGTCGGAGACGGCAGCGATTGGGCGACTGCCTTCATGCCGGTGTCGGGCCATACGATCGGCGCCCGTCGCATCCCCGAAAGGTTCCGCCGCGTCCGTTCTGTCGGTCGCGTCATCGTCAGTGTCGCCGCGACCAGCGCGAAGGCCAGCAAGGAGAAGAGGGCGGGGACCTGGAAGAAGAAGCTGGCCGAAACGGCCGCCAGCGCAGTGACGATAAGCGGCAGGCGGGCCGCCGCGAGGCGCATCAGCGGCATCGGTGCGCTTTCGTCCCGTCTTTCTTCCGCTTTCGGTTCGTCGGTCACTTGCCTCGCTCTCGTCAATGGCCCGATAATTCTGTAAAACAAAGCATGTTTCAGTTGAGCGTCAGCGAATCGGTCCTGGCATGAATAGCATGGACACGCCGCTTTTCGATCTCGATACCCCGCGACTGCCCGCCTGGGTGCGCGAGGGCGCCCTCATATCCGATCATTATCCTTACGCCAGCAAGTTGAAACGTCGTGCCTATGAGGAGGAATTGCGACATCTGCAGCACGAATTGGTGAAGGTTCTGGCCTGGGTGCAGGCGAGCGGCGAGCGCATCGTCGTTGTTTTCGAGGGTCGCGACGCGGCGGGCAAGGGCGGTGCCATCAAGGCGATGCGCGAGAACCTCAATCCGCGTCACGCCCGCATCGTCGCCCTCGCCAAGCCGACCGAGCGCGAGCGCGGACAATGGTACTTTCAGCGCTATGTGGAGGAGTTGCCGAGCCGCGGCGAGATGGTCCTGTTCGACCGCTCCTGGTACAATCGCGGCGTGGTGGAGCCGGTGATGGGGTTTTGCAGCCGGACCGAAGCGCAATCCTTCTTGCGCGAGGCGCCCGACTTTGAGCGCATGCTGGTGCGCGACGGCGTGCATCTTTTCAAGTTCTGGCTCAATATCGGCCGTGAGATGCAGATGCTGCGCTTTCATCAGCGCCGCCACAATCCATTGAAATCCTGGAAAATCTCGGCCGTGGACCTTGCCGCCGTCGCTTCCTGGGACGAGTTCACCACGGCGCGCGACCGCATGCTGGAAGCCACCCACAGCTCGCACGCCCCTTGGCATGTCGTGCGCGCCAACGACAAGCGTCGGGCGCGTCTGAACCTCATACGCCAGGTGCTGCGGGAACTGCCCTATGACGGCAAGGAGCCGGATATGATCGGCTCGCTCGACGAGGCGATCTTGGGCGACGGGCCGGGTTTCCTGCGCCAGCGAGCCGGCATCGAGGCGGCGAACTGACGGGCCCGGCCGGCCGGGCGCTCAGGCGGCGCTGCGAAGGTTCTGCGAGACCTCGCCGCGGCGGCGCGCCAGCGCATCGCGATACACCGCTTCGATGTCCTGTGCCATGCCGGCGAGCGAGAAGCGCTCGCGCACGCTCTGTTGCCGGGCCTGCGCCTCCGATGCGAGCCGCGGCAGGTCGTCGAGCGCATCGTGCAAGGCATGCGCCAGCACCGCCGGGTTGCCCGCCTCGATGAGACGCGCCTCCTCGCCCAGAAAGATCTCCGGAATGCCGCCGATATTGGTCGAGATCATCGGCATCCCCGCCGCCGCCGCCTCCAGGACGACGTAAGGCAGCGATTCGTGCAGCGAGGGAACGACGATGCATCTGGCGCGCGCGAAAGCCTCCCGGGCGGGCATGGGGGGATGAAACGCCACGTTCTTCAGTTCCAGCTCTTCGGCCAGGCGGGGATACGTTTCCAGGGCCTCCGGCGCGCCGCCGCCGACGATCATGACGCTTGGACTGCGGCCGGCATCCTGCAACAGCCGAAGCGATTCCAGGAAGACATCGATGCCCTTGGCCGGTCGCAGCTCGCCGATCACCAGAAAATCCGCCTGCCGGTCGGAGCTTGCCAGCGGCTGGAATTCCTCCGGCCTCAGGCCGTTATGGATGACATAGGCCGGACAGCGCGGGATGCCGACCTTCTCGCGATAGGTGGCGGCCTCGAAAGCGGAGACGTGGATGAGCCCGTCGCTCACCAGCTCCAGCATCCGTTCAACGCCGAAATAGAGCCGTCCATTGGCCGAGCGCGGATCGAAATTCAGGCTGCCGGCATGCAAGGTGTAGAAGGTGGCGACCTGCCGCCCGGCCCGCCGCTCCGCCGCCGCCGACAGGCGGGCGAAAACGCCGCCTTTGGCGCCGTGCCCGTGGATGATGTCGGGCCCCAGCGAAGCCGCATGCGCGCGCACCCGCCGAAACGCTCCGACATCGTTGGGCCTTATCGGCCGGTTCATCGGCGTGCGCACCAGGCCGAGGGAGAGGATCTCCTCCACCTTGGCGAGCTTTTCAAGCTCGAACGGGCCACCGGTGAGGGAATCGCAGATGAAGCCGACCTCGTGTCCCGCTTCGGCCTGCATCTCGGCCAGATCGCAGACATGACGAAAGACACCGCCGACCGGGGCGCGGAAGACATGCAGGATTTTGAGCTTCTGCGCCGACATCCGGCTTCTCCATTTGATATGCATGCTGAGCATTCTGGCCGATCGGCGATAAGGCCGCGTTAATTCCGGGCCTTGGCCTCACGCGGCTGCACCGCTAGGAGCATCCCCATGTCCGAAATGGCCAAGCTTCGCGCAGACCGTGCCGATCGGGGCCGGCGCTTTGCCGAGCAGCTCGCCGCCTGGCGCGGCGCGGCCGGCAAGGGGCAAGGCCCGCTCATCATGGGCGTCATCAACACGACGCCCGATTCCTTCTCCGATGGCGGCCTTCATTTCGACGCTGCCGCCGCGATTGCGGCTGGGGCGAGGTTGCGGGAAGAAGGTGCTGCGCTGCTCGATATCGGCGGTGAATCGACCAGGCCCGGCGGCGCTCGCGTGCCGGCGGGGGAGGAGAAACGGCGCGTTCTGCCGGTGATCGAAGCGCTCGCCGGCGGCCCGGCCGTCCTTTCGCTCGACACGGTCAAGCCCGAAGTCGCCGTGGCGGCGCTTGAAGCCGGCGCGGAGGTGCTCAACGACGTGCGCGGCTTGCAGGGCGATCGGGAACTGGCCGAGATCGTGGCGAGCTACGGCGCCGGGCTCGTCGTCATGCACAATCCGGCCCTGTTCGGCGCGGCGAGCGGGACTGAGGGCGATCCCGTCCCCGCCTGCCTGCGTTTCTTCGAAAAATCGCTCCAGATCGCAGGGCGCGCCGGCGTGAAGGAGGACCGCATCGTGCTCGATCCGGGCTTCGGCTTCGGTAAGAACCTGGCGCAGAACCTCGCCCTTCTGGCACGGCTTGACGAGCTGCATGTCCTCGGCCTGCCGCTGCTTGTCGGGACTTCCCGAAAGACCTTCATCGGCCGCGTCACGGGGCGCGATGTCGGCGATCGCCTCTTCGGCACGCTCGCTACCGGCATCTGGGCGGCAGGAAAGGGCGCCGCGATCTTGCGCGTGCACGACGTTGCCGCCCATGCCGACGCGCTTGCCATGACGCAGGCCATTCGCGGTCAGGAAGGCCCGTGGCGCGAACCATGAGAGGCGTCAGGGCCGTCCTCGGCCTCGGCGGCAATCTCGGCGAGCCGGCCGAGGCCTTCCGCCAAGCCGCGGCGCTGCTGCAAGCGCGGGACGCGGTGAAGGTGCTGGCCTCCGCGCCGATCTATGCCAGCGCGCCCTGGGGCATGACCGATCAGCCGGATTTCCTCAACAGCGCGCTCCTCGTCGAAACGACGCTTTCGCCGCGCGGGCTTCTGGAGACGATCCTCGGCGTGGAGCGGCAACTCGGCCGCGTGCGCGAGACGCGCTGGGGTCCGCGCGCCATCGATATCGACATCCTCGTCTATGGCGAGACGGAGGTGGAGGAGGCGGGCCTTGCTATCCCGCATCCCTTTCTCGCCGAGCGTGCCTTCGCCCTGAAGCCGCTCTGCGATCTGTGGCCACAAGCGCCGGTGAGAGGGCGGCCCGCTCTGGCATGGCTGGCGGAGCTGGAGGCCGCGGAGCTGCGCCCGGTGGCGCCGGCCGGATGGCACCTGCCATAACACACGGTGTGCCTCTCTCGCGGCGCCGGTAGAGCGCCTGCAGAAGGCGGCCCTTCAGCTCAACGCTCGTTGTCGTCTTGGCCGGGCTTGCCCCGGCCATCCATGTCTCGACCGCCCATCTATCCGCCGTCGCCGCGAGGTCACATAACGCGGACCGGCTTCTGAGACGCCATTGGCCCGGCTTGGTATCCCCGCGCCACTTTGCTCTGAAGCGAAGATGGCCGCGCCATCTGCGCGGCCTCGCATTGCGAAAAATGCGGCGAGCTACATCCCAAGGCCGCCGATGCACACGTATTTGATCTCCAGATAATCGTCGATGCCGTATTTGGAGCCTTCGCGGCCGAGGCCGGATTCCTTGACGCCGCCGAAGGGCGCGACCTCGGTGGTGATGACGCCCTCGTTGACGCCGACGAGGCCGTATTGCAGGCCTTCGGAAACACGGAACGCGCGGCCGAGATCCTGAGTGAAGAAGTAGCAGGCAAGGCCGTATTCGGTATCGTTGGCGAGCCGGATCGCCTCTTCCTCGGTCTCGAACTTGTAGAGCGGCGAGACCGGGCCGAAGATCTCCTCCTTGGTGAAGCGCATCTCGTTGGAAGCTTCGGCGATGACGGTCGGCTGGAAGAAGCTGCCGCCCAGCTCGTGACGCTTGCCGCCGGCGACGACCTTGCCGCCCTTATCGACCGCGTCGGCGATCAACTCCTCCACCTTGGCGACGGCGTTCTCGTCGATGAGGGGCCCCTGCTGGGTGCCTTCCTCCAGGCCGGAGCCGACCTTCAGCTTCTTCGCCGCCTCGGCGAATTTCTCCACGAAGCGGTCGTAGATGCCGGCCTGCACGTAGAAGCGGTTGGTGCAGACGCAGGTCTGGCCGGAATTGCGGTACTTGGCGGCGATGCCGCCCGCCACGGCGCGGTCGATATCGGCATCGTCGAAGATGATGAAGGGCGCGTTGCCGCCAAGCTCCATGGAGACCTTCTTCACCGTATCGGCGGCCTGCTTGAGCAGCACCTTGCCCACTTCGGTGGAGCCGGTGAAGGTAACCTTCTTCACCGCCGGGCTTTCCATGATGGCGCCGCCGATCTCGCGCGCCGAGCCGGTGACGATGTTGACGACGCCGTCGGGAATGCCGACCTCCTGGCACAGCGCGCCCCAGGCAAGGCCCGAATAGGGGGTTTGCGTGGCCGGCTTGACGACGGCGGTGCAGCCGGCGGCGATGGCCGGGCCGATCTTGCGCGACAGCATGGAGGAGGGGAAGTTCCACGGCGTGATGGCGGCAATCACGCCGACCGGTTCCTTGGTCACCATGATGCGGCGGTCCGCCCAGGGCGAGGGAACGATATCGCCGTAGATGCGCCGGGCCTCTTCGGCGAACCACAAGACATAGGCCGCGCTCATGCCGACCTCGCCCTTGGCTTCCGCCAGCGGCTTGCCCTGCTCCATGGTCAGAAGCTCGGCGAGCGGATCCTGATTGTCCATGATGGCGTCATGCAGGTCGCGCAGAAGCTTGGCCCGCTCCGCGGCGGTCGTCGCCTTGAAGCTTTCGAAAGCGGCCGAAGCGGCGGCGATGGCGCGCTCCGTCTCCGCCCGGCCGGCATTGGGCACGGTGCCGATCGTCTCGCCGGTCGCCGGGTTGATGACATCGATGGTCTTGCCGGAATCGGCTCCGACCCATTCGCCGCCGATGAGGTTGGCTTCGCGCTTCCAGTAATGCGCTTTCTGCAGCATGTCCTACTCCCGTGTTCCTGCGGCGATCGCCTCAGCCTCGGCGATTAGCTCGTCGGCGAGATCGATGCCACCCTTTTCCGCCGCATGTCGAAGGGCTTGGCGGCGTCTTCCCGGCAGCCGCGCATCGCCGTCGGCGGCGATCGCCTCGGCGAGCTCGGCGAAGCGGGCGGTGGCGCCGGTGCCGAGCGCGGCCGGATCGATGGCGATGATGGTCTGGCCGACGCCGGGCGGGCTGCCTTCAGCATCGAAGAACGAGCTCGCCTGACCGGCATAGTTGGCGCCGGTGAGCCCCGCGGCAAGCATCTCCACCATCAGCGCCAGCGCCGTGCCCTTGGCCTCGCCGAGCGGTGCCATGGTGCCGGCAAGGCCCTCGGCGGGGTCGCTCGTCGGCCTTCCTTCACGGTCGAAGGCCCAGCCTTCCGGGATCGTCTCTCCCTTCTGCCTCGCCGCCATCACCTTGCCGCGCGCCACCTTGGAGAGCGACAAGTCGATGACCACCGGATCGGCGCCGGCGAGCGGGGCGGCAAAGCCGATCGGATTGGTGCCGAAGAGCGCTCGGCGGCCGCCCCAGGGCGCCATGGCGCCCGGCGTGTTGGCGAACATCAGCGCCACCAGCCCCTTTTCGGCGAAGGCTTCCACGGCAAGGCCGACGACGCCGCAATGCCCGGAGCGGCGGATGCCGGCGAGCGCCACGCCCTGACGGCGCGCCATCTCCGGCAATGTCTCAACGGCAAGGTCGAGCGCCGGATAGGCAAAGCCGTTCGCCGCGTCGATGGCGAGCGTGCCCGGCCGCGTCGTTTCTGCGCGCGGCACCGCGTGGCCATCGACCTTGCCGCTGCGCGCCTGCGCGGCGTAGGCGGAAAGGCGCCTGAGGCCGTGGCCGGCCTGGCCGGTCGCCTCCGCCCCCGTCAGCGCTCTGGCGACGGAAGCGGCGTTCGCCTCGCTGACGCGCGAGGCAAGGAGCGCGCGCCGGATGAGGTCGTCGATATCGGCAAGCGTCAGACGCCTCGTCATTTGCCGCCCTCCAGATGGCGGATCACGCTGTCTGCGGTCACGCCGGAGACGCGCTCGTTCGCCTCCACCGAGAGACCGGCGATATGCGGCGTCAAGATGACGTTGGAAAGGCCGGCGAAGCGGCCGCCCGCCTCGGCGGTCAAGGGCTCGGTTTCGAAGACGTCGAGGGCCGCGCCGCCGAGCCGGCCCTGGCGGAGCGCGTCCACGAGCGCCTCCTCGTCGACGACGCCGCCCCGCGCGGCGTTGATGACGACGGCGCCCGCCTTCATGCGGGCTATGGCGGCGCCGTCGATGAGATGCCGCGTCGTCTCCGTCAGCGGCAGGTGCAGGCTGACGACATCGGCTTCGGCAAGCAGCGTCTCCAGCTCCACCTTGCGGGCCTCAGCCCAGGCCCTGTCGCTCGCCGGCACATGCGGGTCGCTCGCCACCACCTCCATGCCGAGAGCGCGGGCGCGGCTCGCCGCGGCGCGGGCGATGCCGCCGAAGCCGATAAGGCCGATCACCTTGCCGCTCGCCTCTCGGCCCGCCATCAGCGCCTGCCTCGGCCAGTCTCCGGCGGTCACGCGGTCAGAGGCGAGATAGGCGCCGCGCAGGAGCATCAGCGCGGCGGTGACGACATATTCGGCGACTGAGAGGTCGTTGGCGCCCCTTGCCGGATAGACGGCGATGCCCCGACGCTCGCAAGCGGCCATGTCGATATTGTCGAGACCGACGCCGAGCCTGCCGACGCATTCCAGCCCGTCGGCGCCCGACAGGAGGTCTGCGCTCACCTGCGTCCGATTGCGCACGATAAGGGCGCGGGCCTCCGCTATCTCGTTCTTGAGGCGCGATGGCGCCTCCGCGAGGCCGGGATCGTAAAGCGTCGAAAAGCGGTCCTTGAGGCGTGCCACGGCGGGCTCGTCCATGAACTCGGATATGACGATGTCGGGCATGGGGTCTCGGAAGATGTCTCAGAAAAGGCGGCCTTCCGGCAAGGGCACGTAGAGCGCGTAGCGGAAGAGCGCGGTGAAGGCGATGACGATGAAAAGGCCGGCGAGCGGGAAGAGGAGCGCCCGGCGCAAGGTCCAGGCGTCGTGCATGGCGACCAGGATGAGGGCCATGAAGGCGCCGATCATCGCCGCGAGGAAGCCGATCCACGGCAGCGCCAGCGCGGCCGCCAGCATGACGAGGAGCAGCGCGACGCGGCGGATTGTCGAGCCGGGATGCGGCGCGGCGCGGTTGCGCAGGCCAAGGAGCGCGCGCACCACCGCCGTCAGGGACGCGAGGATGAGCACGATAGCGACGGCTTGCGGGAAGACCGCCGAATCCGGATCGCTGTAGCCGGCCGCGTCGACAAGGGCGAGGACGCCGATGCCGGCAAGGAGGAGACCGACGACGAGGGAGCCGGTATCGACCGGGCCGCGCTCGCTCGTCGGCGCCAGAACCATGCCGATGCCCGGCCCCTCGCGCCAGCGCGCGATGCGCGATTTAACCAGCGGCCAGAGCAGCGACAGCAGCGTGAAGGCGATGATGGCGAGCGAGATCGGCCGGCCGAAGAACATGCCGGGCAGATCGCCGACGGCCGTGCCGATGGTCCAGGCCTGCACGAAGCCCTGTTCGGCGATCGGTCCGAGGATGAGGCCGAGCACGATGGGCGAGACGGCGAAGCCGAAACGCGCCAGCGCCCAGCCGATCGCCCCCAGCACGATCATGATCACCACGTCGGAGCCGTTGTTGCGGATGGCGTAGGTGCCGATGACGGTCATGAAGGCGACGGCGGGAACCAGGATCGCCTTGGGGATGGTGACGATGGTCTTGTAGGCGTAGCGGCCGATGAGAAGGCCCGTCGGCAGCATCAGGAGCGTCGCCAGGAAGAGGCCCCAGACGAAGGTGTAGACGATGGAGCCCTGCGCCTCGAAGAGCTGCGGTCCGGTGCGCACGCCCTGGACCAGGAGCGCGCCGAGGATGACGGCATCGGGCGGCGTGCCCGGTATGCCGAGGACGAGGGTCGGGATGAAGCCGCCGCCGACGGTGGCGTTGTTGGCCGATTCGGTGGCGAGGATGCCACCGGGCTCGCCCTTGCCGTAGGCCTGATCGGGACGGGCGGTGCGCCGCGCCTCCGAATAGGCGACGAGACCGGCGACCGAACCGCCGGCGCCCGGCAAAATGCCGACGAGCGTGCCGACGACGGAGGAGCGCAGGAGGTTGAACTTGTTCCTCAACAGGGAGCCCCAGGCCTCGCCGAGACGGAAGCCGCGCGAGGTCGATTCCACCTTCAGATGGCGGTCGGGCGTCGCCACGAGATCGATGAGGACCGGGATGCAGTAGAGCCCGATGAGGGCGGCGACCACCTGGATGCCGCCGATCATCACCTGCGAGCCGAAGGTGAGACGGATATCGGCGGAGACTTCCGCGACGCCGATGGTGGAAAGGAGCAGGCCGAAGGCGCCGCCGGCGAGCCCCTTGACCAGGGAGCCCTCCGACAAGGCGGCGATGAGCGAAAGGCCGAAGATCGCCAGCCAGAAATATTCCACCGGGCCGAAGGCGAGCGCGACCCGCGACAGGGGCGGGGCGAGCGTCAACAGGAAAAGAGCGCCGACGAGGCCGCCGCAGACGGAGGCAAGGCACGCGATGGTGACGGCGAGGTCGCCATCGCCCCGGCGCGCCATCGGATAGCCGTCGAAGGTCGTGGCGATCGCCGAGGGCGTGCCCGGCGTGTTGAGGAGGATCGCCGAATAGGCGCCGCCATAGATGGCGCCGGTATAGATGGCGCCGAGAAGGATGAGCGCGGAGGCGGGGGCGAGGGTGAAGGTGAGCGGCACCAGGACGGCGACGGCCATCGTCGCCGTCAGCCCGGGGATGGAGCCGATCACCGTGCCCGCCGTCACCCCAAGCAGCGCGAAGGCGAGGTTGAGCGGCGTCAGCGCTTCCAGGAAGTGCTCAAAGCCCGTCATGAAACTGGCCGATCGATGAAAGGAGACGGACCGCCCGCAACAAGCGGGCGGCCGGAGCTCGGCTGGCGCCTTCCGCTGCCGGGCAAGACGCCAGCATGCCCGCTAGTTGAGGATGCCGGCTTCTTTGGCCGCGGACAGATACTGATCGCGGCGCTCGTCTATCCAGCCCTGCATGTCGCCATAGGGCACGTCGATGAGCGCGAAGCCCCCGTCGAGCATCTTCTTCTGGAAATCCGGGTCGGCGTTGATTTCGCCGATCATCTCAGACCAGGCCTGCCGGGTCTCCTCCGAGACGCCATCGGGAACGGCGATGCCGCGATAGGCGCCGCCGACCAGATCGAAGCCGAGCTCCTTGAAGGTCGGAACGTCGGGAAAGAGCGGGTGCCGCTCTTCCATGGCGACGGCCAGAAGCCGCACCTGGTCGCCCTGCTGCGAGCCGACCGTGGTGTAGCCCCATTCGGCCATGACCTGGTTGCCGAGCAGCGCCTGCACGGCCGCGCCGGTTCCCTTGAAGGGCACATAGGTGGTGGTGATCTCGGCGAGCTGGTCGAAATTCACCTGGGCCAGATGGTTGGCCGTGCCCTTGCCGGAGCCGGAGAGGGTGAGCTTGCCGGGGTTCTCCTTGGCATAGTCGATGAGATCCTGAAGCGTCTGGAAATCGCTGTCGGCGCGCACCACGATGGCGTCGGGCGTGTAGTGGAACCAGTAGACCGGCACCAGGCCGTCGGTGGTGTAGCCGACATCCTTCTGGGCGGGCTGGATGACGATATGCGGCAGGTTCACGCCCATGATCGTGTAGCCGTCATCGGCCATGGTATTGAGCTGCGACCAGCCGACCGCGCCGCCGCCGCCTTCCTTGTAGGAGATGACCAGATCCTGGCCGAACTTGTCCTTGAAGAAGGGCTGTTGCAGGCGCGCGGAGATATCGGATTCGCCGCCGGGGCCGAAGGGGATGATGTATTCGACCGGCTTTTCGGGAAAATCCTGCGCCAGCGCCGCGCCGCCGAGGCCGGTCAGGCCGAGGCCGAGAGCCATCGCCTTGATTACGGATCTCTTCATAGCTTCCTCCGTGTTGCTCGCTTGGGTTTTCGGCTTTCTACAGGCCCTTCTTCGTTGGGACCGTTGAGACAAATTGGCGCCCTCTTCTGCTTTGAAAGCAAGGTTTTATGCCGCCAATGAAGCTGCCGACCGGATCGGTGGGGCCTTGATTGACCTCGATCAAGGCGAACCGGGGCACTGTCCGCAAGATGCGGCCATGGTTCCCGATCTCGTCCACAAATACTCCGCCCCGGTTCCGCGTTACACGAGCTATCCGACGGCCCCGCACTTCACCGAGGAGGTGGATAACGAGGTGGCGCGGGGATGGCTCGCCGAGCTGAAGCCGGGCACCACCGCTTCGCTCTACCTGCACATTCCGTTCTGCGACACGCTGTGCTGGTTCTGCGGCTGCACCACCCGTCACGTCCTGCGCTACGACCCTATCCGGCCATATCTGCAGACGCTGAAGGATGAGCTGAAGCTCGTCGCCACGCTGGCGCCGGATTTGAAGGTGGAGCGCGTGCATTGGGGCGGCGGCTCGCCGACGCTCTTGAAGCCGGAAGATATCATCGGGCTCGCCGGCGCCATCCGCGACGCCTTTCCGAGCGCGGGCGAGGCGGAATTCGCCGTCGAGGTCGATCCGCGCGAGCTTGACGACGAGCGCGTCGCCGCGATCGGCGAGGCCGGCTTCACCCGCGCCTCCATCGGCGTGCAGGATTTCTCCAAGAAGGTGCAGACGGCGATCAACCGCATGCAGAGCTTTGAGGAGACGCAATCGGCGGCCGAGCGTCTTCGCGCCGTCGGCATCAAGTCGATCAACGTCGATCTCGTCTACGGCCTGCCCTATCAGAGCCGCGCCAATCTCATCAGCACGGTGAAGAAGATCCTTCAGCTGAAGCCGGACCGGGTGGCGCTCTTCGGCTACGCGCATGTGCCGAACGTCATCCCACGCCAGAAGATGATCCCGGACGAGTCGCTGCCGGACGTGGTGGAGCGCTTCGCCCAGGCGAACCGGGCCGCGACCCTGTTCACCGGCGCCGGCTATCAGCGCATCGGCTTTGACCATTTCGCCCTGCCGGAGGATTCGCTGGCCGTGGCGGCCTGGGAGGGTCGGCTGCACCGCAACTTCCAGGGTTATACCGACGACCAGGCGGATGCGCTCATCGGCTTCGGCGCCTCCTCCATCAGCCAGCTCCCGCAGGGCTACTTGCAGAACGAGAAGACCAACCGGCGCTACACGGCGGCCATCGAGGAAGGCAAGCTCGCCACGGTGCGCGGCTTCACGCTTTCCAATACCGACCGGGTGCGCGCCTTCGTCATTGAGAGGCTCTTGTGTGACTTCGCCTTCTCCGGCGCGGCGTTGAAGGCGCGCTTCGGGGCGCTGGCCGATCCGGTCATCAACGATGCGCGCTATTTCGCCGAGGCCGATCCGGACGGGCTGTTTGCCCGCGTCGGCGACCGCTTCGTGGTCACCGATCGCGGCCGGCCTTTCGTGCGCTCGGTGGCGGCCTCTTTCGACACCTATTTCGGCACGCGCGCGGCCACGCATTCGACGGCCGTTTAGCGGCCACATCGTTTCCGGGGGGCGCCGGTCGGCCAGGGGGGCGGGTCGACCGGCCCTTTTTTTTGGCGGACCGACGCTTGTGCCAGAGGCGATCGTGTCAGGCTGAATGGCCAAGCTGCGCCTGCGCTCCTTCTCAGGCGCTGCGATAGAGCTTGGTCATGACGAATTCGCGGTGGCCGAGCGCCTCCGCGGCCGTGCTGCGGCCATTGGCGGTACGCCCGATCATGTCGATCAGCGTATCGCCCGCCTCCTCAAGCGTCATATCGCGGCGCAGGATGCCGGTGACATCGACGTCGATATGCTCCGACATGGTGCGCAAGGTTCGCGGATTGGCGGAGATCTTGATCACCGGCACGATCGGGTTGCCGACGACATTGCCCTGGCCGGTGGGAAAGGTGTGGATGACATAGCCGCCGGCCGCCATCAGCGTCACGCATTCGGCCGCCGCGGAGGACGTATCCATGAAGTAGAGGCCGGGGCCGTTGGTGGGCTGCTCGGCCGGCTCCAGAATGTCGATGTAGCGGCAGGAGCGGCCGATTTTCTCAAGGTTGCCGAGCGCCTTTTCCTCGATGGTGGTCAGGCCGCCTTCGATATTGCCCTTGGTCGGCTGGCTTTCGGAAAGGTCGTCGATCTTGTGCGCCTCGATGACCTCGTCCTGATAGGCCTTCCACATCGCATACCAGCGCTCGCCGACCTCCGCGCTGGCGGCGCGCTCCTTGCAGATATGCTCCGCGCCGGTGATCTCCGACGTCTCGCCGAAGACGCCGTAGATGCCTTCCGGAATCAGCTTGTCGTACATGTTGCCGACGGTAGGGCAGGAACCGAGGCCGGTCGTGGTGTCGCTCTCGCCGCATTTGGTGGAGATCCACAATTCCGACATCCTGCATTCCTCGCGCGGCAGCTCGGACGCCCAATGGACGAATTCCTTGGCTTTGCGCGAGGCGTCCATGATGGTCTTCAGGTCGCCGTTCTGCTCGATGGCGAAGCCCTCCACCGGCTTGCCGGTCTTGGCGATGCCCTCCACGATGCGCTGCGTCCATCCAGGCTCGATGCCGATGACGATGACGGCGGCGACATTCGGGTTGGAGCCGGTGCCGATCATGGTGCGGAAATGCAGGTCGAGATCCTCGCCGAACTGCAGCCGGCCATAGGCGTGCGGCAGGGCCATCGTGCCCTTGATGTTGTTGGCCACGGCTTCGCAGGCCGCGTTGGAGATATCGTCCACCGGCAGGATGACGACGTGGTTGCGCACGCCGACCCGGCCGTTCTCGCGGCGGTAGGCGCGGATCGTCGATTTGCCGTTCAAGGCCATCATAGGGTCTCCCTGTCATCGGCCGGCCTGGGCTGAGCCGGCGGTCATGCGCGGCCGGGTGCCAGCGCGCGGCGCTTCCTCGTTACCAGCGCTTGGTCTTCAGGTTGTGGACGTGCACATGGCCGCCCTTCTCCACATCGGCGACGAAGCGGCCGATATCCTCGCCATATTTCATCGCGGTGTCGCCCGACTTCAGGTCCTTCAGTGCCACTTTGTGGCCGATCGGTACGTCCGCCTTGGCGGTCAAATGGAAGGAGGAATTGTCGGCGGTGACGACGCAGAGCATGTCGGCGCCGGCCTTGAGGCCCTCCACCACCACGACGCCGACATTGTCGGCCTGTTCATGCACGAGAAGATGCGGCTGGCTCATTTGTCCTCCCAGGCAATGCGATGAGGGCCGTCGGCCTCGCCGAAATGGCCCGGCGGAAGCTCGATCCCTTCCGCTGCGACGAGAAGTCTTATATAAGACATAAGACATGACGGAAGCGAGCGTCAAGGACATGCCGGAGACGACGGCCAAGGAGAGGGCCAAACAGGAAGGCCCTCTCTTCAAGCCGCTCTATCTGCAGGTGCGCGAACGGCTGACCGGCCGCATGATCGAGGGATTGTGGCCGCCGGGCATGCTGTTGCCGAGCGAGCAGCGCTTGGCCGCCGAACTCGGCGTCAGCCAGGGCACGGTGCGCAAGGCGCTCGACGCCATGGCGGCCGATCACCTCCTCGTCCGTCGCCAGGGACGCGGCACCTTCGTGGCCGAGCCGGAGGAGGGGCGTATCCTTTTCCAGTTCTTTCGCCTGCGCCCCGACGATGGCCGCGCGCCCTTCCCGGAAAGCACCGCGGTCTCGCTACGGGCCGACCGGGCGGATGCGGAGACGGCCGCTCTGCTGACGCTGGAATCGCGTGCACGCATCTGGCGCTTGAAACGGCTGCGCCGCCTCGACGGTGTTCCGCTCATCGTGGAGGAGGTCGTCCTTCCCTTCGCCCGCTTCCGCCATCTGGACCGGGAGGAGCCGCTGCCGAACAATCTCTATGCTCTTTACGCGGGTCGCTTCGGCGCCACTATCGCCCGCGCCGAGGAGCGACTGAAGGCGGTGGCAGCTGGCCGGGCGGAGGCCACGGCGCTTGGCTGCCCGGAAGGCGCGCCGCTTCTGCGCATCGACCGCATTGCCTATGGGCTCGACGACAGGCCCGTGGAGCAGCGTGTCTCGCTCTGCCTGAGCGAGCAGCACCACTACGCTAATTCCCTGCGCTGAGCGCCCTTGCCGTGCCCGGTCCGACGATCCTCGGCGCCGCCAACTCGGCGAGGCCGGGCGAGGAGGTGAGGGATTGAACCGGCGGCGCGACGGCACGTTTCACCAGCGAGAACATCCGGCCGAGCCGCGCAAGATGGAACAGCCTCGCCTCCATGTCGTCTTCAACGAACGTTCCGGCGCTTCCGCCGAAGCGGGCCTGACGGCGAGGGAGCTCGCCGAGCGCCTCGCTGAGGCTGGTTTTGAGGTCGAGATCGACGTGGATATGAACCGGCCGCTCGCCGATCGGGCGGCAGCGGCGGCTTCGGGGCATGCCGATATCGTGGTGGCGGCCGGTGGCGACGGCACGGTGACCACGGTGGCGTCCGCTCTCGCGCGCGGCGGCAAGACGCTTGCAATCCTGCCGCTCGGTACGGCCAATCTTCTTGCCCGCGACCTCGGCATACCGATGGATCTTCGCGAGGCGATCGTGGCGCTTGGCCGGATGCGTCCGCGGCGCATCGATGCTGGCGAGGTCAACGGCCGTCTTTTCCTGCACAAGGTGGTCATCGGCCTTGCCCCGGCGATCGCCGAGGAGCGCGAGAAAATCCGGGAGAATCAGAGCTTTGCCGCGCTCGCCCGGCTTCTCATCTCCTTCCTGCGTCGGCTCGGCGAAGCGCGCGACATGCGTGTAGTCCTCACCATCAACGGCCGCCCCAGTGCCGAAAAGCTCCGGGTGCGGGCCATCGCCATTGCCAACAATGCCTATGATGAAGGGCTCGGCCGGTTTTTCGCACGCTCGCGGCTCGATGCGGGACGGCTCACCGTCTACGCGCTGCGCCGGCTCGCTTTCAAGGACTTCCTACGGCTCACCCTGCGCATGTTGCTCGGGCGCTGGCGGCGGGACGATGCCTTGATGATCCGTCAGGCCGAGTGGGTGACGCTGCACTCGCGCCGGTGGCTCTTGAAGGTGATGATCGACGGCGAGGTGGAGCGGCTCGCCACGCCTTTGCGCCTGCGCATCCTTGCCGGCGCGATATCCGTCCTGGCGCCTGTGATGGAGACGGGGAGTGTGCTCGACAGCGCTGAACAGGACGCCAGCCTGGCCGAGCCTGCCGCCAAGGCGGCCTCATGCTGATTGCGCATCTGTCCGACCTGCATTTCGGCCGGCACGATCCGGTGCTGGCGGCATCGCTGACGCAGGACCTCATTCAGACAGCGCCCGATCTCGTCGTCGTCAGTGGCGACTTTGCCCAGCGCGGAAGAAACAGAGAATTCGCCGAGGCGGCGGCCTTTCTCTCCAGCTTGCCGATGCCAGTCTTCGCCGTTCCCGGCAATCACGACATCCCGGCCTTCCATCTCATCCAGCGTTTTCTCGATCCCTATCGCCGCTATCGCAGCTATATCGACGACGATCTGGAGCCCTTTCTGGAGATGGACGGCGTGGCGCTCGCCGGGCTCAAGACCTCTCGGCGGGCGCGGCGCGGGCTCAACTGGTCGCACGGCTCCATCAGCCGCGAGCAGCTCGACGCCCTCGGCAAACGATTCCAGCAGGCGGACCCCGCCGCTCTGCGCATCGTCGTGGCGCACCATCCTCTCTTGCTGCCAGAAGAGGGGGGCGAGATGCGCCCGGTGAAACGTGCCGATCTGGCCTTGCAGCGTTTCGCCGAGCTCGGGGTCCGGCTGGTCCTTTCCGGCCATTTTCACATGGCCTATGTGCGCCGGCACGGTTCGCCAGGAGGGGAGCGCGAGGGCGTGCCGCCCACTACAGGCGCCCGCCGGGCCGCACATGCGCCGATCCTGGTGGCGCAGGCGGCGACTTCCATTTCCACGCGGCTCAGGGGCGAGCCGAACGCTTACAACGCCATTACCATCGAGGCGGGGAGCATCGACATTGCCGTGCATGCCTGGAACGGGGTGGCGTGGCGTCCTGCCGGCCGGAGTATCTGAGGGCGAACGAAAACGGCAGGGCGCATCGCGCCCTGCCGGGGAATTCAAGACAGGTGGCGCCCGCTCGCCTGGAGCGGGCGGCCTTCCTTATGCCGGCTGCAGGTTCGCCGCAGCGCTCTTGCCGGAGCGCCGGTCGGCCTCCACGTCGAAGGAGACGCGCTGGCCTTCCACCAGGCCGCGCAGGCCGGCCGCTTCCAGGGCCGTGGCATGGACGAAAACGTCCTTGCCGCCATCCTCCGGCTGGATGAAGCCGTAGCCCTTCTGGGCGTTGTAGAATTTCACAGTGCCGATCGCCATCATAGTATCCTTTCGCTGACGCGTTTTAGGCAGCACGAGCGCTTTGCGCCCGTGCGGGAAGATCGAGTTTTGGGAGAAAGTCTGAACGCGCGCCCAGCGAGCCAGGCGATACGGCCAAGTCGTCCGGCCAAAGTCGATACGCCCTTTTAAGCCGGGAATGCGGCCGCAGCAAGGCGCTTGCTGCGCATAGCGCCATCACGCCGCGGCGAGGCGGCGCTTGGGACGACGGCTACGCCCCCGGGCGGCGCGCGCCGGCTTCGCCTCCCGGTTGCCTGTCTTCCCGTCTTCGCGGGAAGGGGCGGGCCGTGCGGGGCGTCCTTGGCCGCGCTTGCGACCGCCGGGGGAGCCTGCGGCCGGCGCCTCGTCTGCCCTTGCAGGCTGGCCGCTGGCAACGCGGATCGGCACGCCCGTCAGCTTTTCGATGCCGCGCAGAAGCTTCACATCCTCTGGGGCGCAGAACGCGACCGCCTCGCCGGCCGCGCCGGCCCGCGCCGTGCGGCCGATGCGGTGAACGTAGCTTTCTGGCACTTCCGGCAAATCGAAGTTGTAGACGTGGCTGACGCCGGGAATATCGATGCCGCGAGCGGCAACGTCGGTCGCCACGAGAATGCGGATGTCTCCGTCGCGGAAGGCGCGAATCGCCCGCTCACGCTGGTTCTGGCTCTTGTTGCCATGGATGGAACCGGCGGCGAAGCCGTCCTTGACGAGGTTCTTCATCAGCTTTTCCGCGCCATGCTTGGTGCGGGCGAAGACAAGGGAGAGATCGTCCGGGCGCTCCGCCAGGCACTCCCTGAGCAGGGCGGGCTTCTCGGTCTTGGCGACGAAATGCACCGACTGAGCGATCTTGTCGGCGGTGCGCCCGCGAGGAGCCACCTCCATCTGGACCGGATCGACGAGGTAGGCGCGCGACAATTCCTCGATCTGCTTTGGCATTGTGGCGGAGAAGAGCAGCGTCTGGCGCGGCGTGCCGACCAGCTTGGCGATGCGGCGCAGCGCGTGGATGAAGCCGAGATCGAGCATCTGGTCGGCTTCGTCGAGGACGAGGAAGCGGGCGCTTCCAAGATGCACCGCGCCGCGTTCGGTCAGATCGAGGAGCCGGCCGGGCGTGGCGACGAGGATGTCGGTGCCGCGCTTCAGGCGTCGGATCTGGTTGCCGATAGAGGCGCCGCCGACGACGGTCGCGACGGTGATCTTCGTGCCGCGCACATAGGCATCGAGATTGGCGGCGATCTGGTTCACCAATTCGCGCGTCGGAGCGAGGATGAGGGCCGCGACCTCGCGCGGCCGGGGCCGGCCGCCCTCCTCCATGAGCTTGTGCACGAGGGGCAGGCCGAAGGCGGCCGTCTTGCCGGTGCCGGTCTGAGCGAGGCCGAGGACATCGCGGCCCGCCAGAGCCGGCGGAATGGCCTTCGTCTGGATGGGGGTCGGTGTTTCGAAGCCGAGAGCGGCGACGGATTGCAGGATCATCGGGTGAAGCCCGAGCTGATCGAAACGGATCAAAATATAACCTTTCAGGGACGAAGGCCGCCCTCGTGGCGGCCCGCCCATGTCGACAGTCAAACGAGAATGGCGTCCGCCGCCTGAGCGGGGCGCTCTCATCTGCGGTTGCGGGCGGGCGCTCGCCCGGGACCGAAATGTCCTCAGGTCGCCCGACCGTCAGAACCCCGCGTGAAGTGGGAACTTGCTTGGAAAACGGCTGTGGCTGGATGGCCTTTGCCGGTAGGTCTCTTGCGCCGGAAGGTCTGACGGCATGCGAGCCGCAAGGTCTCCTTCAACGGCGCCAGCTGCTCACGCGGCAGCGAGACGTTGCAAGGCATATCGGCTGACGCGCGCCGAAAGTCAACCGGTCGCTTCCAGGTGCCAGAATGGCGGCCGAGGGTGGGACCTTGCCGTGCCAAGGGGCCCGCGCCGAGCGCCTCGCCTTCGGCCCTCCTGCGAGCGGCCTCACAAGAGCCCGATTGCCTTCCACCAAAGATAGGTGAGCGGCACACCGACAAGAAACATGGCCGCGGCGAGGATGAGGCAGACCTTGACGAGATCCAAGACCCGCACTTCGCAAAGGCTCAGCATGACGATCAGCGGCGGACCCTGATAGGGCAGGAGCATGGTGGTGAAGCCGACGAGCTCGGCCATCAGCACGCCGCTGAGTGGCAGGCCGGTGACGGCGCTGATATCGCCGGCGATCGGGACCAGCAGGATGGGCGCGGCGGGCGCTGTCGTCACCATGCAGATGGCCGAAGAAAGCGCCGTCACCAGATAGAGGTTCAGAAAATCGCTCGTCACGCCGAGATCGACGAAGGTGAGGGCAAAGGCGCTTACCGTCTCGTCCAGCCCGTTATGGATCATGATGGCGCCGATGCTGAGAATGCCGGCGATGTAGAGCACTGGGGCGAAGTTGATCTTGTCCTTGAAGGCGGTCGGGCTGATGAGCTGCATCGCCGGCCACAGGATGACGACGGCGGCGCCCATCGCCACCCAGGCGGGATGGACGCCGTGGAAGACGTCCGTCATCCATAAGATGAGCGCCAGGACCAGGACCGCCGCAAGCCGTCGCTGGCGTGGATTCATCGGCTCTGCCTTGATGTCGGCGACCTCCCTGGCCGGTTGGCGAAAGAGAAGGAGGATCGCGGCCACCAGCACCAGGGCGCGGAAGATGCCGGTGACCGGCAGATGGTAGAAAAGGTATTGCCCGTAGGAGATGGCGACGCCGTAGATCGATTCGATGGCGCCGACATGCACGACGGCCGGCAGATTGGCCGTGACGATGGCGAAATCGGGGAAGAAAGTGCCGGCACCGACGGCAATGGCGAGGCCGGTATAGCCCTTGCTGCCGGGGCGAAGCTCCATCGCCTCGGCGATGCCGAGCGCAATCGGCATCAGAAGGATGATGCGCGGTATCGTCGCCGGCACGAGGAAGCCCAGAAGAGCGGCGATCACCACGAGCAAGACGATGGCCCGGGCGAGGCTGAGGCGCCAGAGGCCGAGTAGCCGGCGGGCGAGGAGCACGCCAAGCCCCGCCTCCTGAACGGAGTTACCGATGATGATGCCAGAAAAAAGCAGCCACAGCGCGCCGACCTCGAAGCCGGAGAAGATGACGGCGGTTGGCGCCACCTCGCCGAGGACGGCCAAGAGCATGATGGTGAGGGCCGTCACATGCTCCGGCAGGACATGGGTGGCAAAAAGCGTGATGGCGAGGACGACCAGAGCCCAGGTCCGCAGCTCGGCGTCGTCCGCTCCGGCGCCGAGGGAGAGAATGACGAGGAGCCCGGCTAACGCTGTCCCGGCGACCGCGAGGGTAAGCGAGAGGGAGCGTCTGGAGAGATTGCCGCGCCGCGCCGTGAAAACCTGCAAGGCTCTTAGCATGGCTTCAGGTCCCGCTGGCGCGCCTTGCAGACGAAGGCCCCCGACCACTCATCAGCCACTTCGGTCCGCTCGCGTCAGGGCTGCGCCGGGCCAGATGCTTGGATGAGCGCGTTCATATTGGGGTGGATAGGCGTGTTCGGCGCCAAGCTCCAGCGCCGCGTGATAGGGCCAGCGGGGATCGAAGAGCATCGCCCGGGCGAGCGCCACCGCATCGGCCTTGCCGGAAGCGACGATCTCTTCGGCCTGGGCTGCCGAGACGATGAGGCCCACGGCGGCCGTGGCAAGGCCGGATTGCCGCCGCACATGCTCGGCGAGGGGCACCTGATAGCCAGGCCCCAGCGCGATCTTCTGGCCAGGATCGACGCCCCCACCGGAGACGGTGATGAGGTCGATCCCTTCTGCGCCGAGCTCGGCGGCGAAGCGTCCGGCCTCCTCCAGCGTGAAACCGCCCTCGGCGAAATCGGAGCCGTTGATCTTGATGCCGAGCGGCTTCTTGCTATGCCAGACGGCGCGCACGCGGCGCACCACTTCCAAGGGCAGGCGCATGCGGTTCTGAAGGCTGCCGCCGTAGGCGTCGCGGCGATGGTTGGCCAGCGGGGAAAGGAAGGAGCTCAGGAGATAACCGTGGCCGCAATGGACCTCCAGATAGTCGAAGCAAAGCCGGTCCGCCCGCTCCGCCGATGCGGTGAACCGCGCCAGCAAGGCTTCGATATCGGCCTCATCCATCGCCCTCGGCACCGGGCCGCCGGGCGCTATCGGCAGCCCCGAAGGGGCGAGGGTCTGCCAGCCGCCCTCTTCTATCGGCAGAGGATCGCGCCCCTCCCATGGCCGGCGGCTGGAGGCCTTGCGCCCGGCATGGCCGAGCTGGATGCCGAGCGGTATCGGGCTCGCCTCGCGCAGAATGGCGAGCACTTCCGCCATCGCTGCCTCAGTGGCGTCGTCGTAAAGGCCGGCGTCGAAAGCGGAGATGCGTCCCTCCGGCGAGACGGAAGTAGCCTCGAAGGTCAGCAGCCCAGCGCCGGAAAGCGCCAGCGAGGCGAGGTGCGCGACATGCCAGGCGCCCATCTTCCCATCGACGGCGGAGTATTGGCACATCGGCGAGACGAGGATGCGGTTGCCAAGGGTCAGCTCCCTCAGCCTCAGCGGGGAGAAGAGCCGGTTCATGACAGGCGGTTCGCGGGCGCCTGGAAAGGCCGCTGTGCTGGCGCAGGGTCGCGGGCGGGCATCTCGTCCTCCATTTCGCCGGCGCCTTTCAGGCCTTCGCTGCATGCTTGGCCGTCATGGTGCGATCAATATGGTTCACACAGCGCACTTGTGTTTTATTCAGCATGGCGCATGAGATCAAGCTTGGAGGCAGGCCGTGGCCGAAACCGTCGTCATCACCGGAGCCAGCAAGGGTATCGGCCTTGCAACGGCCGAGCGCCTCGCAGCGCAGGGGGCTCAGGTGATCGGGCTTGCCCGTTCGGAGCCGCGAGGCTTCCCCGGCGTTTTCGTGCCGGTCGACCTCGGCGACGAAGGGGCGAGCGCGGCAGTTCTCGCCGATCTTGCCGGCCGTCACGCGGTCGAGGGTGTCGTTAATAATCTCGGGCTCAACATCCTGGAGCCGCTTGGCAACATCGATCTTGACCATTTCCGCCGCGTCGTCGATCTCAACCTGCGCACGACGATACAGGTCACGCAGGCATTCCTGCCGGGCATGCGTGCGCGCCGCTACGGGCGCATCGTCAATCTTTCCAGCCGCGGCGCCCTAGGGCGCGAAAAGCGCTCCAGTTATGGTGCTGCCAAGGCCGGCATCATCGGCATGACCCGCACCTGGGCGCTGGAGCTCGCCACCCAGGGGATCACCGCCAATGTCGTCTCGCCCGGGCCGACGGCGACGGAGATGTTTGTGCGCAATAATCTAACGGGCGAGGCGGCAGAAAAGAACCGCCAGCGCTTCCTGGCCGACGTGCCGATGGGCCGCTTCGGCGAGCCGGAGGAGATCGCCCATGCGATCGCCTTCTTCCTCAGCCGCGAAGCCTCCTTCGTGACCGGCCAGGTCCTGCATGTCTGCGGCGGCTCCTCGGTCGGCCCGGCGCCGCTTTAGAGCGGGGCGGGCGGCGCCGACCGGCGCGACCTAGTAGCGCTCCACCGGGTCGAAGCCGCGCAAGGCGTCGACGAAGCGGACGTAGTCCTGCGCATTGAAGAGGTTTGGCGCGGCCTCCTTACCGCCCGTTCCGAAATCGAGTGCAGACAGGGTCGCCTCGATCTCGCCGCGATTGAGGTCCTGGGCGATGAAGACGATACGCGTGTCGCGCTCCTCGCTCGGCCAGGCGGCTAGCCTCTCCGGCTCGTGGAAGAGATGCTGCACCGCGTGGACGACGATCGGCTTGCCCTCAACATTGAAGATGCCCTTGACGCGCAGAAGGTTCGGTCCGCGAAAGCGGGCGAGGGCGTTGAGCCACAGACGCAGGCCGTCGGCCGTGATCTCGCCGGGGCGGCGAAGCGAGAAGGTCGCGATGCCGTCCTCCGCCGCGCCATGGTCGTGCCCGTGACGATGGGGATGGCTTTGGCCGTGCTGCGCGTGGCCATGATGCCGACCGGCGGTGCCGGCCTCGCGCTCGATGTCCTGGGCGCCGAGCCAGGCGGACCAGTCGCGCTCCTGAGGCCGGTCGCCGAGCAGCTCTTCGGCGGCGATCTCGCCGCGCACCGCCGTCAAAAGACGGGCGCTGCGGTTGAGGCGCCGGAGCTTGGCCGTCAGGCGTTCAAGCTCGTCCGGGCCGGCGAGATCGGTCTTGGAGAAGACGATGCGGTCGGCGACGGCTGCCTGCTTGACGGATTCAAAATGCATATCGAGCTGCGCCCGTCCGTGGACCGTATCGACGACAGTGACCACGGCATCGAGACGGAAGGCGGTCGAGATTTCCTCGTCCGACAGAACCGTCTGCAGCAGCGGCGCCGGATCGGCGAGCCCTGTGGTTTCGATCACGACCCGGTCGAAGGGCGGCAGCTCGCCTTTCTGCCGCCGCTCCAGAAGGCGGGACAGCGTGACCACGAGATCGCCGAGAATGGCGCAGCACAGGCATCCGTTGGACAAAAGGACCGTCTCGTCCTCAGGCGTTTCCATGAGGAGATGGTCGAGCCCCACCTCGCCATATTCGTTGACGATGACGAGCGTGCCCACCATTGCTTCCTGGCGGAGGAGCTTGTTGAGCAGGGTCGTCTTGCCGCTGCCGAGAAAACCGGTGAGGATGGTGATGGGGAGTCTTGGCTCAGTCATGGCCTGTCCGCTTCAAACGCCTTCTGTCCTGTCGCGCTCAGTCGCCGCCTAGGCGTCGGCGATCCGCCAGGAACCGTATTCGTGGGGGATGACCCGCACGTCCTCACCTTCGCGGCGATCGACGAAGCGCTTGCCCTCCTTCACCACCATCTTGATGTTCTCGCGCGGCTCCAGGACCTTGATGTCCTCTGCCGGGTTGCCGTCGACGAGGACGATATCGGCGAGCTTGCCCTTCTCCAGCGTGCCGAGCTCCTCCTGCCTGTGCAGCGCTTCGGCGGCGTTCTTCGTTGCCGTGACGATCGCTTCCATCGGGGTCATGCCGAGATCGACATAGATGGCGAGCTCGGAGGCGTTGCTGCCCATATCGGGCTCAAAGCCCATATCGGTGCCCATGGCGATCTTTACGCCCGCCTTGTGCATAACCTGGAAGGTGTTGAAGCAGTTCGGCTGGATCGTCTTCATCTTCTCCAGGGTGAAGTTGGGCGTGCCGATCTCGCGGCGGATCTCGATCGCATGGTCGGTGCGGTGCAAGAGCGTCGGCGTCACCGGGATCTGCGCTTCCACGATGCGCGCAATGGAATCCTCGTCATGGAAGACCATGTGCTCGATCGTGTCGGCCCCGGCCTTGATCGCCATGCGGTGCGCGTCCGGCGTGAAGCAGTGGATGGAGCAGAAATGGTGCTGGGCATGCGCCTCGTCGCAGACCGCGTCGAGCTCCTCCTGGGTATGGTTGCGCACATCCGGCGCCTCGCGATCGGTGCCGCCCCCGCCCGATGCGCAGGTTTTCAGCCAGTCCGCCCCCTTCAACAGGTTCTTGCGCGCGAGCTTGCGCATTTCGTCCGGCCCGTCGGCGGTCGCCTCCGGGTTGCGCAGCGAGGCGCGTGGCATGATGAGGTCGAGATGCGAGCCCGTGCCGACGGTGAAGGCGCCGCAGATGAGCCGCGGCCCGCCCAGGATGCCGTTGTCGATGGCGTCGCGCACGGCCACCGCCTGATCGGTCATTAGTCCGCGTGTCGACATGATGCCGAGGTCGCGCAAGGTGGTGAAGCCGCGTTCCAGGCAGAGCTGAGCGTGGAACAGCATGTACATCTGCTGCAGCTCGGGCGTCACCTCCCATTGCGCCACGCGATAGTTCTTGAAAGTGAGATTGTTGAACATGCACAGATGGATGTGCAGGTCCATCATGCCCGGCATGGCGGTGAGGCCAGGCTCCTCCACGAGTGTGGCGCCCTCCGGGATGCGGATATCGGAAGCCGCGCCAACCTCCTTGATGTGCTTGTCCTCCACGACGATGACGGTGTTGTCGATGACCGGCCCCCCGTTGCCATCAATCAGCTTTCCCACCTTGTACGCGGTCGTTGCAGCCATCATCGCTCCTTCCGTCCCCGGTCGAAGCGGTGCGCGCTTCGCCAATTAATAGGTTTGCACAAAGAAACTTTGTTTCATTTACATATTAAGTGAACCCTCTTCAAGAGCGTCAATCGTCGGTGACACCTCGTCCCTCGCTCGCCCGCTGCGGGGCGATGGTAAGGCCGGCTTCGCGCTCCCACAGCTTGACGATCTCCGACTGATCGACGGCTGCGCCGATCTCCTTGCTGCCGCGCTGCCACAGCTGCAGGCAGCTCGCCATGACCGGTGCCTCCATCCCAACGCCGTCCGCCAGGCCGCGCGCCAGTCTGACGTCCTTGGCGATGAGCGACAGGGCCATGCCGGTAGCGAAGTCGCGCGTCAGCACCTGGCGTCCGATCTTCTTCTCCAAGGGATGGTTGCGCCCGGTGGTGGCGGAGGTCAGGGCCTCCATCATCACCTGAAGGTCGAGGCCGAATTTGAGGCCGACGGTCAGTGCTTCCGCATAGGTAATGAGGGCCTCGGCGTTGACGAAGTTGTTCAGCACCTTCATCGCATGGCCGGCGCCGAGCGGTCCGCAGGGGAAAAGACGCTCGCCGAAGCAGGTGACGACGGGATGGGCCCGCGCGATCGCATCCCGCGTGCCGCCCAGAAGGATGTCGAGCGTGCCGTCCTTGGCGAAGACGACGCCGCCGGCGACGGGCGCGTCCACCATGACGAGCGAGCGCTTGGCCAGCGTCTCGCCGAGGGCGCGCGTCTCCAGCGGATCGGAGGAGGAGGAATCGACGACGAGGCTGCCGGGCGCCAGCCTCGCGGCAAGGCCGTCCTCGCCGCTTTCTCCCATCAGTACCGCACGCACCTCCCGGCTCGTCGGCAGCATCAAAACGACGATGTCGGCGTTGGCCGCAAGATCGGGAAGGGAGCGGGCCGGCCGCGCCCTCCTTTCGCAGCAGAATCGGTCGATCGCCTCCCGGCTGAGATCGAAGACCGTCAGCGGCAAACCGGCCTCGGCGATGTGTTGCGCCATAGGGTTGCCCATGCGCCCGAGCCCGACGAAACCGACGCGCTCGAGGCGGATACCGGGCTTGGTCTGCGCGTGCGGCATGGAGGTCTCAGCCATGGGCTTGCTCGATCGCCTCCTCCAGGACGGCGAGTGAATGCACGCTAACGAAGCGGGTAGGCGTGTTCCCGTCGCTGGCGAGGCGATAAGGGACGCCCTTGCCGATCTCGGCGATGTCGCCTGTCCGCATGTCGTTGCGATCGTTGCCGACCTCCGCCGTCAGCCTGCCGCTCAAGACGTAGACGAACTGCTCGTGGGGGCTTGCCTCGCTCGCCAGCTCGCCGGCGCGCGGGAACTCGAAGAAGCCGAAGCCGCAGCGCTCTCCCTCCAGCCATTCCCTGCGGCTGGCGCAGCGCAACGGTGCCTCGATTGCATCCGCCAGCTGATAGTAGCAGTCCGGCACGCCTTCCACGATGGCCTGACTGGCCTCGCCATTGCCCGCCGGTCTTGCTCTGGCAGGGCCCCCGGAGACGCCCCCGGAGACGCGCTTGGAGGCGATCGCGGCCGATTCCTCCACCGTCAGCGCGCGCTCCGGCGGCGCCTCGTCGGCGCCAATGCCGACCACCGTCCAGGTGCGGTCCTTGATGTATAGATAGGCGCAGTCACCGTCCTCCGTCGCCTTCATGGAATGGCGCACATTCGGCGGGATCATGAGGAAGGCGCCTGGCCCGACGATGCGCCGATCCTTGCCGACGACCGCATTCACCTTGCCCTTCAGGACGAAGATCAAGAGCTCGTTCGGATGGTAGTGCAGCTCCGATCCGGTTCCCGCCTGTTTCTGATTGAGGCAGAAATAAAGATACCTGCCCTCGATGATAGGCGCTCTGCCCGACGACAGATGCGGGGTGAGGAGCTTCGATTCGATGGATTCGAAACGATGGAACGGCATGGGTGCGACGTCCTCTGCAGGCGCCTTGTTGGCTAATTGTTGGTTCATCCAACGCAACTTCGTATCTTTAGATAGAACCATTTCGGAGCGAGAGCCGCAAGCATCTCGCAGCAGGCTTTGGCGAACAGGATGTGTTGCCCCGCAGCTTACTGAAGAAAGAGAAGGGGGTATCGCTCCTTCGTCAGCGGGGCATGCTGTTGACAGAGCATCTGGCTTGTCGCATGTTTTTTGAAACTCGTATCATTAAATGAAAACATATGAAGTGCTGGCCGCCGGCGTCGCCGCGACCGCATCTCAACCGGGAGGGACGAGGATGCCTAACAAGACCGGGAGCGCCGGCCTCAGGACGATCGCCGCAGGACTGGCGCTCGGCGTCGGTCTGTTCGGCGCCGCGCCGTCGGCCCTCGCATGGGAGCCGAGCGAAGACGTCCAGATCGTGGTGCACACCAAATCGACCGGCTCCACCTATGCCTACGGCGCCGCCGTCAAGGCGGCGATCGAGGATGCGGGGCTGATGGGGCAAGAGATCGATCTGCGTTCCATTCAGGGCGCCGGCGGCGCCAAGGCTCGCCAGCATGTCGCCCAGACCAACGCCGGCAATCCGCATGTGGTGCAGGTGCTGACGCCCTCGCAGATCAACAATCCAATCCTCGCCCGCTCCGACGTCAACCGCGATTCCTTCAGGGGCATCGCCATTAATGTGGTGACGCCGCTCTTGATGGTTGTGCACGCCGATTCGCCCTATCAGTCGATCAACGACATCGTCGCCGCGGCCAAGGAGAAGCCCGGCGAGGTCATCCAGGGCGGCGGCGCCGTCGGCCAAGTCGCCTCGTTGGTGGGCAAGCTCTTCGCCGACAGCCAGGGCGTCGACATCACGTATACGCCCTTCGACGATGAGGGCGTGCTGCAGCTTGCCGGCGGGCATGTCGACTTCATTCTGGAGAACCCGGCGCAGGTCAAGAAATTCGTCGATGCCGGCCGCATGCGTATTGTCGGCACCAGCAACAAGCTGAGTTTTGCGCCCGACGTTCCCACCTTCGAGGAGGCGGGCTACGATTTTCCCGTCTTGCAGCAATATCGCGGTCTTTGGACCTCGGCTGACGTGCCTGAAGAGGCGCGGAGCTACTACGGCGACCTTCTCAAGAAGGTCAGCGAAAGCGACAGTTTCAAGGAATACGTGCAGACCAATGACCTGACGCCGGTATGGATTTCCGGCGCGGAGCTTGAAAAAATGCTCAATGCGGAAGCTAAGGCCTATCGGGATCTTTCCGAAGAGCTTAATCTCATCAGCAAATAGGCCGCACGCGGCTGGGCCCGGCGATGAACGAGGAGCAGGAGACGCTCCGCAAGGTCTATGTGCGCAGCAAGGCGCACGGGCGGCGAGGCATCCTCGCCCACGCCCTCACCGGCGAGCGGCTGCTCGCGACGCTTTTCCTCGTGCTTTCGATTTCCTACGGGCTCGGCACCTTTTCCTTCTACCGCACCTTGAGCTCCGACGTGGTCGGGCCGGCCTACTTCCCGCGCATTCTGGCGGTGATCGGCGTAGCGCTTGCTCTCGTCTATCTCGCGCGCAGCCGGCTTGAGCGCCGGGAGGAGAAGCCTTTCGAGGCGCAGCGGATCATGGCCTCGCTCGTGGGCGAGCTCTGGCCGGTGGTGCTGGTCCTCGCTTATGCGCTCCTGTTAACGCCGCTCGGCTTCATTCCCTCCACGCTCCTCTTCTTCGCTGCCACGATGATCGCCCTCGGCGAGCCGATAAGATCGGCAGTTCTTTATGCGCTCGTCGTCACCGCGGCGCTGTTCTTCCTTTTCTTCGTCTTCCTACAGGCCGAGCTGCCCATGGGCACCTTCCTGCCTCTCGACCGGATGGTCCCGCAGATCGGCGATCTGCGCCATCTCTTGTTCTAGGGCGGGCGAAGGCGGTGTATGGCGACGTCTGGTCATCGCTTCTAGGCGGTTTTGAGCTCGCGCTGACGCCGCAATATCTCGCCTATTCCTTCGGTGGCGCCTTTCTCGGTACGGCGGTCGGTGTCCTGCCGGGCATCGGCTCGGCGGGAGCGCTGGCGATGATGCTGCCGATCGTCTACGCGCTCGATCCTGTCGGCGCCATCATCATGCTGGCGGCGACCTATACCGGCGTCATGTATGGTGGCTCCACGGCCTCCATCCTGTTGCGTGTGCCGGGCGACACCTCCGCCGTCATCGCCTGTCTGGACGGTCACGAAATGGCCAAGCAGGGCCGGGCCGGCCCGGCGCTCTGCATTGCTGCCATCGGTTCCTATATCGCCGGCACCATCGCCGTCGTCGGGCTGATGCTGCTGGCCCCCATCGTGGCGGAGATAGCCCTCGCTTTCAGCGCGCCGGAATACTTCGCGCTTTATCTCTTCGGCCTGACCGCGGTTTCCGCGCTTGCCGGCGATTCGCTCCTGAAGGCACTGATGGCCCTCGTCTTCGGCCTGATGATCGCCACGGTCGGCCAGGACCTGATGGGCATTCAGCGCTTCACCTTCGGCAGTCCGGCGTTGTGGGACGGCATCCAGTTCCTTTCCGTCACGCTCGGCCTCTTCGCGCTATCGGAGGTCCTGGTGAACGCCCGGGCGGTCAAGAGCGACACCTTCGGCAAGCTCATCTCCTACCGTATCTACATCACGCTGAAAGAGATTCGCGAGAGCCTCGGTGCCATCTTCCGTGGCGGCGTCATCGGCTATGCGATCGGCGTCCTGCCGGGGGCGGGGGCGGGCATCGCCTCCTTCGTCTCCTATGCCACGGAACGCCAGATCAGCGATCATCCGGAGCGCTTCGGCAAGGGCGAGATCAAGGGTGTGGCTGGCCCGGAATCGGCCAACAACGCCGCCAGCGCCGGCGCCTTCGTGCCGATGCTGGCGCTGGGCGTGCCGGGCTCGGCCACCACCGCCATCATGCTCGGCGCCTTTCTCGTTCTCGACATCCAGGCCGGGCCGATGCTGTTTCTGGAGCGTCCAGACGTGGTGTGGACGCTGGTCGCCGCCCTCTACATCGGCAACTTGATGCTCCTCATCCTCAATCTGCCGCTGATCGGGCTCTTCGTGCAGATTCTGCACACGCCGAGCCGGCTGCTCCTGCCGCTCATCGTCGCCATCTGCATGATCGGCATTTTCGTCAGCGACGGGCTCATCACCAGCCTCGTCTTCTTCTGCGTTTTCGGGGTCGTCGGCTATTACATGCGGCGCTTTCGCTACCCCCTGGCGCCGGTCATCCTCGGCGTCGTCCTCGGCGGCAAGATGGAAGAGGCCTTCCGCCAGTCGATGATCATGAGCCAGGGAAACATCCTGAGCTTCCTCGACCGGCCGATCGTGCTCCTCTTCCTCGGCCTGTCCGTGGTCATTCTGATTTTGCCGCAGATCATGGGCCGCGTGCATCTGTCGGATGACGAGTAAGATGCGTGTGAGCGAGAGGCAGCCGCAGCATCGGCGGGCGCTTGCAGCGCTGTTTGCGGCCCGCAGCATTGCCGTGATCGGCGCCTCGGCGGACCCGGAGCGCATTGGCGGGCGCCTCGTCGCCTATCTGAAACGCCACTTTGACGGCAATATCTATCCCGTCAATCCGCGCCGCACCGAGATCCAGGGGTTGGCAGCCTACCCCTCCGTCACAGCCGTCGGCACCCGTATCGATTTGGCGCTGATCAGCGTTCCGGCGTCTGCCGCGGTGGAAGCGCTCTCAGCCTGCGCCGAAGTCGGAATTGGCGCCGCCATCGTCTTTTCCTCTGGCTTCGCCGAGGCAGGGGCGGAGGGCGAGAAGCTGCAGACGCGAATCCGCGGCGTCGCGGAGACGAGCGGCATGGCCATCCTCGGGCCGAATTGCCTCGGAGCCATGGACGTGCGGACCGGCGTGACGGCGACCTTCTCGCTGGCCCTTGACGTTGCGCCGCTAAGGCCCGGCAACGTTGCCGTGGTCAGCCAGAGCGGCGCCTTCGCGGCACATGTCCTGGCGTTGACCGGGCAGCGCGGCCTCGGTCTCAGTAAATGGGTGACCACCGGCAACGAGAGCGTGCTCGATGCCGCCGATATAATCGCATTCCTTGCGGGCGACGCGGCCACCGACGTCATCATGCTGTATCTGGAGGGCTGCCGCGACGGGGCGAAGCTGCGCGCTGCCCTGGACCGGGCGCGCCGGGCCGGCAAACCGGTGATTGCCATCAAGGTCGGCCGCTCCGAAGAGGGCGCGCGCGCCGCCCTTTCCCATACCGCTGCCATCGCCGGCGCCGACGAGGGTTTTGAGGCGCTGTTCAGGGCAACGGGCGTTTGCAGGGTGAAAAGCGTTGACGACTTCGTCGACGTTGCCGCGGCCGCTGCCGCAGGCCGGCTGCCGGCAGGGCGCCGCCTGGGGCTCGTCTCCATGTCGGGTGGCGTCGGCATTTTGATGGCCGATCGCTGCGCCGATTTCGGCCTTGCCGTGCCCGCCCTGCCGCCGGCGCTGCAGGAGCGCCTTTCAACCCTCCTGCCGCATTCTTCCGTTGCCAATCCGATCGACGTGACGGCGCAGATCATCAACGAGCCGCACCTTTTCGCACAGGCGGTCGATGCGGTGCTGGACAGTGGCGCCTGCGACGCCCTCGCCATCTTTTTGACGACGCTCGCCCACGCACCGCGGCTTCGCGAGCCGTTGATGAACGTCTTTCGCGAGCTGCGGGCCAAGCATCCTGAAAGCGTTCTCGGGATTTGTATGCTCGCCCCGGAGGCGGTGCGGCGGGAGCTTTCGGAGCTTGGCTACATCCAGATCGACGAGCCCTCTCGACTGATCGAGACGCTCGGCGCTTTGGCCGATATTCGCGGCGCGCTTGAAGCGCGCGATGTGCCGGGGCCGATCGCATCGCCGGAGCTCTACCTTCCGCTTGACGGCGGCGCTCTCTCCGAACATGCGGCCAAGGCGATCCTCGCCCGTGCCGGCCTGCCCTTCGCCGAAGAGCGCTTGGCGCGATCGGCGGCGCAGGCGCGTCGGGCCGCACGCGCCATCGGCTTTCCGGTGGTTGTGAAACTCGCCTCGCCGGATATTGCGCACAAATCGGAGATCGGCGGCGTCGTTCTGGGCCTTTGGGACGATGAGGCGGTCGCTGCCGCCTACGATCGCGTCCTCGCGCGCGCAAGCGAGGCGGCGCCGGAAGCCGAGGTCGAAGGCGTTCTCGTCGCCGCTATGCTGACCGGCGGCCATGAACTCATTGTCGGCGGCCATATCGACGAGGTGGCCGGACCGCTGGTGACGGTCGGGGTCGGCGGCGTCTTCGTCGAGGTGCTGCGCGATACGGTCAGCGCCTGCGCGCCGATCGACCCTGCAGCCGCCACGCAATTGATCGGGCGGCTCAAGATTGCGCCGATCCTTGCGGGCGCGCGTGGCCGGCCGAAAGCCGATCTGCCGGTTCTTGCCGAGATCGTGGCGCGCCTTTCGCAGATCGTTGCGGCGAATGCCGACCAGATCGACAGCCTGGAGATCAATCCACTCTTGGTGCGAGCGGAAGGCGAAGGCGCCCTCGGACTCGATGCACTGATTGTTTCAAAACGCACAATGAGGTAGATTTTTGAAACTCCGGTTGACAGAGCGATACAACCTTGGAGAGATACGCTATAGCCGCTCCCAGAAAGCGGACCCTGCGCGTCACCGCGACGCGGACCAAATCAAGGGAGGAATGGATGGAACTTTCTTTCAATGGGCTTCCGATGCGCGCCAAGGCGCTGGCGCTTGGCTGCGCCGCAGCTATCGCGCTGTCGGCGGCACCGGCCTTCGCCCAGGATTATCCGAGTGGCCCGATCGAACTCGTCGTGCCTTGGAAGACCGGCGGCGGCACCGACCGTAGCGCCCGCCTATTTGCGCCATATCTGTCAGAGGCGCTCGGCGTGCCCGTCAATGTCGTCAACATCGATGGCGGCGGCGGCTGGGTCGCCTGGGACCAGATGGCCAAATGGGATCCTGGAGAGGACGATCACAAGATCGGCCTCGTCAACCTGCCGCATGTTTTCGCCTATCTCGACCCGAAGATGGGGCGCAGCGAGACGGTGGAGGATTTCAATTTCATCTCCGGGCAGACCTTCGATCCGTGCCTGTGGGTCGTCAGAACGGGTGATGAACGCTTCTCCAGCCTGGAGGAGTTCGTCAACTACGCCAAGGAAAATCCGGGCGAAGTGGTCGTCAGCACGACGGCGGTCGGCTCGGACGATTATCAAGGCCTTGCCTTCGCGGAGAAGAAGATCGACGGCTTCGAGGTCGGCAAGGTCTACGCCAACAACGACGCCAAGAAGGTGCAGGAATTGCTCGGCGAGCATACCGACGCGGTCGCCGGTAATATCTCCTACTATGTCTCCTATATAGAGGACGGTCAGATGCAGCCGCTCGCCGTCTTGAGCCGAGAGCGCTCGCCCTTCCTGCCGGATGTGCCGACCTTCAAGGAAGCCGTCGGAGTGGAGAATATTTGCTTCGCCGGCCGCACCCTGGTGGCCGCGCCGGGCCTTCCCGATGAGAAGTACAAGGTGCTCGCCGATGCCATCGCCGAGGCGCAGGCCAACCCCGAATACCGCGACAAGGAAAAGGCCGGGTCCAGCCAGATCTGGGAAGTAAGCGGCGAGGATCTGCAGAATTTCATCAAGCAGACCGAAGAAAGCGTCAAGGAAGTCGAGTACTGGAAACAGGATAGCTGATCATGGCTTTCGGCCCGCCGGCGAGCTTGGCCGGCGCGCCGATCGATCGGCCAAATGTTGCCGCGCTCTGCAAGATCCGAAGGGCGCGGCAACCATGTGACCGCGTTGCGACGTGGAGGCGCATAAATGCCGCGCTATGTCGGCGAGATCATCACGGCCCTTTGCATCCTGGCGATTGCCGGCTTGGTCATCTGGCATGCTGCCGATCTGCCGGCCGGCGGCGGCAACTTCCCCATCTTCGCGGCCGCCTCCACCATCGTACTGTGCCTCTACTGGATCGCCATGGCGCTTGCCGGCCGCCGTCAGCCGGAGCGGGCCGCGCCGGTGGATTTCGATTTCGGCTTCGACAATCTGAAGCCGATCATCGTCGTCGTCCTGACGATCTTCTATGTCGCCCTGATGTTCCCGGTCGGCTTCTTCACGATGACGGCGATCTATCTCGTCGGCATCAGCGCCCTGCTCGGGGTTCGCAACTGGCTGATGCTTGGCGCCACGCTGGCCGTGGTTATGCCGCTCATCTACCTTTTCTTCGTCTCCTTCCTGGGCGCGCGGCTGCCTCAGGGTTTTGCCGTATGAACCGCGTCGTCCCGCGCGAGTGCAGGAGCCGGCTGTGCTGATTGAGGCGCTCAGCTACGCCACGGCTCTGTTGTCGGTCGACGTGATGCTGGTGCTCTTGATCGGCGTGGCCGTCGGCCTCGTCATCGGCGCCATTCCCGGCCTCAGCCCGCCCATGGCGATCGCGCTGATGATCCCGGTCTCCTTCAATTTGCCGGCCGAACAGGCGCTGGTGATGATGGTGGCTTGCTACGCCGCGGGCATTTATGCCGGCTCGTTTTCCGCCATCCTTTTGCGCGCGCCCGGCACCTCCGCTTCGGCCGCCTCGTCCATCGAGGGCTACGAGCTCACCCGGCGGGGCAAGGCCGTCGAGGCGATCCGTATCTCCACCTTCGCCTCCGTCGTTGGGGGGCTCTTGAGCGGCTTCGTCCTGCTACTGCTCGCCCCACCCCTCGCTCAGGTCGCCCTTCTCTTCGGTCCCTCCGAGTATTTCCTCATCGCCATTCTCGGCCTGACAGCGATTGCCTCCGTCTCCTTCGGCGCGCTCGCCAAGGGTCTCATCTCCGGCATGCTGGGCCTCTTCCTGGCCACCGTTGGCATCGACCTCTATTCCGGTTTTCCGCGCTTCGTCTTCGGCATCACGCCGCTTTCTTCCGGCATCGACATCATGCCGGCGATCATCGGCCTGTTTGCCTTTGCGCAAGGCCTGCAGCTCTGCCTCGGCCCGGCGCACGACACCATCGCCGGGGTGACGAAGCTTAGCTGGAACCTGTTTCCCAAACGCTCCGAAATTCATCATGTGCGCTGGTCGCTGGTGCGCGGCTGGAGCTGCGGTCTCGTCCTCGGCATCATCCCTGCCGCCGGAGCGAGCGTGGCGCAATGGATCGCCTATGCCTGGGAAATCCGGCGCGGTAAGCCCGGCGACAAGTTCGGCGAGGGCGAGATCAAGGGCCTGGCGGCGACCGAAGGCTCCAATAACGGCTCCACCGGGACCTCGCTCATTCCCATGTTCGTGCTCGGCGTGCCGGGTGGCATCTCGGCGGCGGTCATCCTCGGCGCGCTGATCATCCATGGGCTGCAGCCGGGCATGCGGCTCTTCACCAACAATCCCGACGTCGTCTACACCGTCATCTGGGGCTTTATCCTGGCCAATATCGTCATGGGTGTTCTAGCCGCGTTGATGGCGCGGCTTCTTGCCTATTCCACGGTGTTCCCGAAGGGCCTGATTGCACCGCTCATCCTGATCTTCTCGGTCCTCGGCACCTACACCAACTCCCACAACCTCTTCGATGTATGGCTGATGATCGCCTTCGGCGTCCTCGGCTATTTCATGATGGCCTATCGCTTCTCCACGGCGGGCGTCTTGCTCGGCCTCATCCTCGGGCCGATTGCGGAGAACGGCTTGCGGGACCTGATGGTGGTCTCGCATGGCAGCCCGATCCTGTTCACCCTGCAGCGGCCTATCTCGCTGGCGCTCATCGGCCTTATCGCTCTCGTCGTCTTCTATTCCACGCGCCAGACGATCCGCGAGCGCCGCGACCGCGAGACGATTGCCAAGGTGACCGGCGAGGAAGACGTGGCGAAGGGCGAGGCCTGAAGGCAAACTCCGCCTCCGTCGGGGCCGCCGGCCCCGGTCGCCTCAAAGCGCGGCTTCGGTGCCTAGAAGAACGCTCACCTCGGCGGAAAGCGTACCGCCATTACCGTGGCAAAGCGCGATCTCGGCGCCCTTCACCTGCCGTTTGCCCGCCTCTCCGCGCAGCTGCCGCGTCGCCTCTATCAGGAGGAAGACGCCATACATGCCCGGATGACAGCAGGAGAGGCCGCCACCGTTGGTGTTGACCGGCAGATGACCGCCCGGCGCGATGCCGCCGCCCGACACGAAGGCGCCGCCCTCGCCCTTGTTGCAGAAGCCGAGATCCTCCAGGAACAGGATCGTGTTGATGGTGAAGGCGTCGTAGAGCTCCACGACGTCGACGTCCTCTGGCGCAAGGCCGGCCATGGCAAAGGCCCGCTCGCCGCTCTCCTTGGCCGAGGTGACGGTGAGGTCTTCGGCGGCTGAGATCTGCCGATACCAGGTGGCGGCCGCCCCGCCGAGGAAATAGATCGGCGCCTTCGCCATGTCCCTGGCGCGCTCGGCCGCCACCATGACGATGGCGCCGGCGCCGTCGGTGACCAGGCAGCAATCTCGCACGGAAAGCGGATCGCAGACCATGCGCGCGGAAAGGACCTCTTCCAGGGTGGTTTCGCCGCGTTCACTCGCCTCCGGGTTCATCTGCGCCCATTTGCGCGCCGCCAGCGCCACCTCGGCGAGCTGCTCGCGCGTGGTGCCGAATTCGTGCATGTGCCGCGCGGCGCTGAGCGCGTAGGCGGCGATCGGAAAGCGCGGCTTATAGGCCGCCTCGTATTTCGGCATGTCGGCCATAGTGGTATGGCGGCCGGAGGCTGAACGCTGGTTGGAGCCGTAGCAGATCAGTGCCACCTTGCAGAGGCCGGCTTGCAGCGCCATCGCCGCCTGGATGACGTAGTCCTCAAACGAGGCGCCGCCGAGATTGGTGCCGACGGTGACGGCCGGCTTCAGGCCAAGATATTCAGCCGTCGTCAGGGTCGGGAAGAAGTTGACGAGGCTCGCCGTGAACAGCCCGTCGACGTCGCGCATCGTCAGCCCGGCCTCCTCCAGCGCCTGTTTGGAGGCCTCGGCGATGAGTTCCAGATGCGAGCGCCCCGGAGCGAGGCCGATACCGGCCGTGCCCGCCCCGACGATGGCCGCGGCGCCTTTGAGATTGCCCATCATCGCACCTACGCCGGATCGAAGACGACGAAAGCGGTATCGCCATCGCGGGCGATGCGCGCCTTGACGGCCATGCCGATCGCCACCTCTTCAGGGCGAACGCTTTCCACGCGGCTCATGAGCTTCGGGCCTTCGGCCAGCTCGATGATGGAAAGATTGTAGTCGCCGCCGCGCTCCGGCTTCTGGCGGATGATGGTCGTGGAATAGACCTTGCCGTTGCCGCAGGCTTCGACCCAGGTAAGGTTGTCGGAGCCCGAATAGGGGCTGAAGCGGCGGGGATAGAAGACATGCCGGCCGGTATCCTCGCAGCGTTGGATGCAGAACCGGCCTTCCTTGAGCCGTTCTTCGAACTCGGCGTCCGGGCCGAGTCGTTCCGTCTCGCTCATGGCGTTCCCCTTGGTTTCAAGGTCCTTGTTCGGCACGCGCCCGACGGATCATGTCGCGCGCGATGATGAGCTGCTGAATCTGCGAGGTCCCCTCGTAGAGCCGGAAGAGCCGGACATCGCGGTAGAGCTGCTCGATACGGTAGTCGGCGACGTAGCCGGCGCCGCCATGCAACTGCACCATGCGGTCGGCGACACGGCAGACCATCTCGCTGGCGAAATACTTTGCCGCCGCGGCCATGCCGGTGATCGCCTCGCCCTGATCCTTGCGCCGGGCCGCGTCGAGAACCAGGCTGCGGGCCGCCAGCGCCTCCGTCCGGCTGTCGGCGAGCAGCGCCTGGACGAGCTGGAATTCGGCGATCGGCTGGCCGAACTGGCGACGCTCGAGCGCATAGGCGAGGCCGTCGCCGATCATCCGCTCGGCATAGCCGACGCTGGCCGCGGCAATATGGATGCGCCCGCGGTCCAGCACCTTCATCGCCGTTGAAAAACCCTTGCCTTCCTCGCCGCCGAGGAGGGCATCGGCGGGCACCTGGCAATCCTCGAAGATGACGTCGCAGGTATGGGCGCCATGATGGCCCATCTTGCGGTCGACCTTGCCGAGCGAAAGACCTGGCGCGCCGGCCTCCACCAGGAACGCCGAGACGCCCTTCGCTCCCATTTCCTGGGTGCCGGTGCGCGCCATGACGGTGAAGAGCCCGGCCTCGGGCGCATTGGTGATGTAGCGCTTGGTGCCGCTCAGCACGTAGCCGCCATCGGTCTTCCTCGCCGCGGTTCGAAGCGCCTTGGCGTCGGAGCCGGTATCAGGCTCCGTCAGGCAGAAGGAGGCGAGCATCTCGCCGCGTGCAAGCCGCGGCAGGTACTTCTGTCTCTGCTCTTCCGTCCCATCCATGACGAGGCCCTGCGAGCCGATGCCGATGGTGGAGGCAAAGGCGGAGCGGAAGGCCGGTGCGGCCTGGCAGACCTCAAACAGCACGCGGACTTCTTCCTCCATGCCAAGGCCGAGTCCGCCATAGTTTTCGGGAATGGTGAGGGAGAAAAGGCCGATCTCCTTCATCTGCAGGAGAACGCCGTCGGGGATGCGGTCCTCCTCCTCCACCGTCCTCTCGGCCGGCACGAGAACCTCGCGGGTGAAGCGGCCGATCGTGTCGAGAAGCTGCTGGAAGACGTCTGGATCGAGGGCCATGCGGGCTCGTCTGGGTGCGGGATTTCGCCGGGCGACCACCTTGCGGCGGTAACGTTCAGCGCCTAAGGTGTCCAATATTTTGAACCATTGGTTTATCAAGTGCAATAGATGCAGCCCTGAATGATGCAACCATGAACGAGGCTCAGTCCGTCATTGTCGAAACGCCGAGCGAAGCGGTGCGGCTTGTGCGCATGTACCGGCCGCAGGCGCGCAACGCTCTCAACCTCGTCGTGCGGCGCGGCCTGATGCAGGCGCTGGCCGAGGCAAGCGAGGCTTGCGAGGTGCGCGCCGTTATCCTCACCGGCGACGACAAGGCCTTCGCGGCCGGCGCCGATATCGGCGAGATGAAGGATGCGAGCCCGCCGGATATCCATGCGCGGCGCATCGAGGCCTTCTGGGAGAGCGTCGGCGGATTCCAAAAGCCGCTGATCGCCGCCGTCAATGGCTATGCGCTCGGCGCCGGCTGCGAGCTGGCGCTCGCCTGCGATATCGTTGTGGCCGGTCGCGGCGCCTGTTTCGGCCTGCCGGAGGTGCGGCTCGGCATCATGCCGGGTGGCGGCGGCAGCCAGCGCCTTGCCCGGATCGCCGGCAAGCATGTGGCGCTGCGTTACATGCTGACGGGCGAGCGCTTCGAGGCCGAAGCCGCCTGGCGGCACGGCCTCGTCACCGATCTGACCGCCGACGAGGAGACGCTCCCCACCGCGCTCGCCATCGCCGAGAAGATCGCGGCAATGCCGCCGCTTGCCGTCGCCAAGATCAAGGAATCGGTCGTGAAAGGCCTCAACGCCCCGCTCGACGCCGCGCTCGCGCTGGAACGGCAGAGCTACTATTTCCTCAATGCCACGGCCGACAAGGAAGAGGGCGTCGCCGCCTTCCTGGAGAAGCGCCCGGGACGCTTTTCCGGCAAATGAGCGTCATCGATGCGCACGATCCGAATCTCGTCGTCGGCGTCATCGGCGCCGGCACGATGGGCCGCGGCATCGCCCAGGTCTGCGCCAGCGCCGGCATCGCCACGCGGCTCTTCGACACTGACCCGGCCGCCCTCGCCGGCGCCCAGGAATTCGTCGGCAAGATGCTGGACCGGGCCGTGGAGAAAGGCCGCATCAGCGGCGAGGCGGCAGAGGCGGCCAAGGCGAACATCCGCCCGGCGAAGAAGCTTGAAGAGCTTGCCGATTGCGGCGTCGTCATCGAGGCGGTGGTGGAGAAGATCGCAATCAAGGAAGAGATCTTCGCCGCGCTCGACGGCATCCTCCGCAAGGGCGCGATCCTTGCCACCAACACCTCCTCCCTCTCCGTGACGCAGATCGGCGCCGCGACCAAGCGGCCGGAGAGCGTCGCGGGCTTTCATTTCTTCAACCCGCCGCCGCTGATGAAGCTGGTGGAGGTGATCCGCGGGCTCAAGACGAGCGAGGCATGCGTGGAGGCGCTGCTGGCGCTGGCTGAGCGCATCGGCAAGCACCCGGTCGCCTGCGCCGACACGCCGGGCTTCGTCGTCAACCATGCGGGCCGCGCCTATATGCCGGAGGGGCTGCGCATCGTCTTTGAAGGCATCGCCGCGCCCGCCGCGATCGACCGCATCATGAAGGAGGCGGCGGGCTTCCGCCTCGGCCCCTTCGAGCTCCTTGATCTCGTCGGTCTCGACGTCGCCCATTCGGTGATGCAGGCAATCTACGAGCAGTACTATCACGAACCGGCCTACCGGCCCTCGCCGCTCAGCGATACGCGGCTCGCCGCCGGGCTTCTGGGGCGTAAGTCGAAGCAGGGCTTCTACGATTACCGCGACGGCGCCGAGGCGCCATCTGAGGCCGAAGCGCCGCCCGCGCCGGCCGACGTAAGGGTGTGGGTCCCGCCGCGCGAGGCGGAGGCGCGGCGGAAGCTTCAGCCGATCCTCGCCGCCGCCGGCGCCAGCCTTGAGAGCGGCGAGGCGCCGAGCGCCGAGGCGCTCGTCCTCGTCGCGCCCATGGGCGAGGACGTCTCTTCCTGCGTGGCGGCACAGAAGCTGCCTGCAGCGCGCACGCTCGGCATCGACCTGTTGCTTGCCTTGGACACGCGCCGCGTCCTGATGGCCTCGCCTGCGACCACGGCAGAGGCGCGCCGGGCCGCGCGCGGCCTTTTCGCGGCAGATGGGGCCAAGGTCAGCCTCATCGAGGATAGCCCCGGCTTCGTCGCCCAGCGCATTCTGGCGATGGTCGTCAATGTCGCCTGCCATATCGCCCAGCAGGGCATCGCCGCCCCTCAGGATATCGACACCGCCGTGAAGCTTGGCCTCAATTATCCGCTGGGGCCGCTGGAATGGGGCGACCAGCTTGGGCCGCAGCGCGTCCTGACGATCCTGGAGAACCTTCAGAAAGCCTATGGCGAGCCGCGCTACAGGCCGAGCCCCTGGCTAAGGCGTCGCGCCGAGCTCGGCCTGTCGCTCTTGGCGCGCCCCGCCGAGGGATGAGCGCGGGGGTCCGGCTTCAGATCGACCTTCGGTCGGGTTTTGCCGGCGGGGCGAGGTTCGGCGAGGCCGGGGCCTACGAGAAGCTGAAGGGCCGGGCGCATTTCGCCGTCGATCCTGAGGCGCCGGGTGAGGCGGGCATCGCCGACATCGCCTTCGCACCGCGCGAGGGGGATGGAAGCGTCGCCTTCGCCGCCGATTTCCTGATCCTGAAGCCGGTCGATCCGGCCCGCGGCAACCGCCGGCTCTTCTTCGACTGGGGCAACCGCGGCAACATCCGCGCGCTGCAGCATTTCAACGACGCGCCGGCCGGCAACGACCCGGAAAGCCTCGCCGATGCCGGCAACGGCTTTCTCTTCCGTCGCGGCTATGCGCTCGCCTGGCTCGCCTGGCAGGGCGATTTGTGGCCGGGCGATGGGCGCATGATCTTCGACGCGCCGGTGGCGCGAAAGCCGGAGGCGCCGATCACTGGGCTCATCCGCCGCGAATATGTCGTGGAGCGGGAGGGCATCACCACCCTGCCGCTGAGCGGCATGGTCTCGGTCAGATCCTATCCCGCCGTCTCACGCGATACGGCCAAAGCGCGGTTGACGCGGCGGCGCTGCCCGCAGGATGCGCGCGAGACGATACCGCCCTTTGAATGGTGTTTCGCCCGTCTGGAAAGCGGCCAGGGTCTCGACGCACAGGGCGCCGAGAGCGCCCTCATCCCATCGGCGGAGCACATCCATCTGAAGGCAGGCTTCAAGCCGGGCTGGATCTACGAGCTCGTCTACGAGGCGCGCGACCCGCTCGTCCTCGGCCTCGGCTATGCGGGCGTGCGCGACTTCCTCGCTTTCCTGCGCCGGGAAAAGGACGGTGAGGCGAACCCGCTCGCCGGGGCGATCGACAAGGTCTATGGCTGGGGCCGCTCGCAGACCGGGCGTGCTCTGCGCGACTTCATCTATCGCGGCTTCAACGCCGACCCGCAGGGCGGGCGCGTCTTCGATGCGGTGATGCCGCATGTTTCCGGGGCGGGAAGGATGTGGCTGAACCACCGCTTCGCCCAAGGCTCGGCCATGGCCGGCCAGCAATACGAGGCGCATGAGAACTTCGCCGACCGCTTCCCCTTTGCCTATGGGGAGACGACCGACCATCTCACCGGCAAGACGGATGCGATCCTGAAACGCCCCGACAACGACCCGCTCGTCATCCATACTCAGAGCTCGACGGAGTACTGGCAGCGGCGCGGCTCGCTGGTGCATACCGATACGAAAGGCAGCGACCTCGACGAGCCGCCGGGCGTACGGCTCTACCTCTTCGCCTCCACGCAGCATTTCCTGGCGCCCGCCGAGCCTACACGGAACCCCGCCTGCCAGCTTGCTGGCAATGTCGTGCCGACGGCGCCCTTCTTCCGTGCGCTCCTCGACGCGCTCGACCGCTGGGCGAGCCAGGGCGTCCCGCCGCCGCCGAGCCGGGTACCGCGGCGGGCTGACGACACCCTCGTCGCCTATGCGGATTGGCGGAAGCAGTTTGTGGCCATTCCCGGCGTAGCGCTGCCGGCTTCGCCCAACGATCTGCCGCTCTTCGATTATGGGCCGGAGGAGGAAGAGGGGGTGTTGCAGGAGCCGCCGCGCCTTGCGGACGCCGAGGGCTATGTAATCCTGGTGCCGTCGGTCGATGCCGACGGCAACGAGGTCGCCGGCCTCCGCGCCCCACTTCTTGCGGCGCCGCTTGGCACTTATACGGGTTGGAATTTGCGCACCGAAGGCCAGGGCAAGGGGGCGCTGCATCAATTCTCCGGCGGCACGATCCCGTTTCCGCAGACCCGTGGCGAAAGGCAGATGAGCGGCGATCCGCGTCCTTCCATCGCCGAGCGCTACGGCGATGCCGACACATTCCGGCAGGCCGTCCTAGGCGCGGCGCAGAGGCTGCAGGCGGAGGGCTTCCTGCTGGAGGAAGACGTGGAACGGATCGCGCGGGAGGCCGCGAACTGGTACCGCCCGCGCCACGATGTCGATCTCTGAGCGGGGCTAGCCGGGCACATGGACGGGGCCAGGAAGCGGTTCGCCGGCGAAATAGGCTTTCAGGTTCTCAACGGTCAGCCTCTTGCGCTTCTCGCGCACGTCTTCGATCTGCGTGCCGATATGCGGGACGGCGACGAGGCGCTCCGAGCGCCTGAGCGCCTCCGGCACTTCCGGCTCGTTGGCGAAGACGTCGAGGGCGGCGGCCCGGATGGTGCCGGCGCCAAGCGCCTCCGTCAGCGCCGCCTCCTCGACCACCTTGCCGCGCGCGACGTTGACGAGGATGCCTCCCGCCCCGAGCGCGGCGAGCACGTCCGCGTCGATGAGGCCGCGCGTCTCCTCTGTCTCCGGACAGCACAGGACGAGAAAGTCGCTGTCGACCGCCAGTGCCTTGACGTCGGCATAGTAGCGATAGGCGACATCGTCCTTCTTGCGCGGGCCGAAATAGGCGACGCGCATGTCGAAGGCGGCGGCGCGTGCCGCCACCGCCCGCCCGATCGTGCCGAGCGCGACGATGCCGCACGTCTTGCCGGCAAGCCCGGTGCCGAGCCGACTGTAGGATTCGCTCGCCCAACGGCCGTCCCTGACGAAGCGGTCACCGTCCGGCACCCAGCGCGCGGCCGCCAGAAGCAGCGCCATGCCGAGCTCGGCGACCGCGATCTTGGAATCGTCCGGGGTGTTGGTGACGGCGATGCCGCGCGCCCGGGCGGCGTTTAGATCCAGCGCCTGCAGCCCGGCGCCCCAGACGGAAACGATCTCGCAAAGGGGCAGCGCATCGAGGAGCGCCTTGTCAAAGCCGCGTACGCCGCTCGTCACGACGCCGCGGACAGAAGGCCCGACCTGGCGCAGAAAGGCGTCCCGGTCATCCGCCTCCAGGAGGCGATGCACGGTGAACTCCTTCTCGATCGCTGCGGCATGCTCCGGTGGTAGCTTCGCCGCCAGAAGAATTTCCGGCCCCATGGGATGTCCTCCTGTTCTTGCCGATTTCGTTTTGCCATGTGAAACTATGGTTTATCAAGAAGTGTCCTGCCCGCATGAACAGGGAGGGCTCGGGCAGGAAGCGGGACATTCATCGACCGGGAGGGGATTGCCATGGGCGAGCGTCGCGCGCCCGAGAATTTGCGTAGCGCCCGCTGGCTGGCGCGGGACGATCTGCGCGCGCATGTGCATCGGGCGCGGGCGATGCAGATGGGCTATTCACCCGAGGACTGGGCCGGCCGGCCGGTGATCGCGGTTCTGAACACCTGGTCGGATATCAATCCCTGCCACGCGCATTTCCGTCACCGGGTGGAGGATGTGAAACGCGGTGTCCTGCAGGCTGGCGGCTTTCCCCTGGAGCTGCCGGCGATCTCGCTGGCGGAGACCTTCGTCAAGCCGACAACGATGCTCTACCGCAACATGCTGGCGATGGAATGCGAGGAACTGCTGCGCTCGCACCCGGTCGACGGCGCGGTCTTGATGGGCGGTTGCGACAAGACCACGCCGGCGCTTCTCATGGGCGCCATCAGTGCCGGCTATCCGGCGATTTATTTGCCCGGTGGGCCGCAGATCAACGGCACGTGGCGCGGTGCGCGCCTCGGCAGCGGCTCCGATGCCTGGAAGTATTGGGACGAACTCCGGGCCGGCGCGATCGACGAGGCGACCTGGAACGGCATTCTCGCCGGCACCAACCGCTCCTACGGGCACTGCATGACCATGGGCACGGCGAGCACCATGACCGGCATCGTCGACGCCATGGGCATGACGTTGACCGGGGGCAGCTCCATTCCGGCGCCTGACGCCAATCACATCCGCCTTGCCGCCGCTTCCGGACGGCGCATCGTGGAGATGGTCTGGGAGGATGTGACGCCTGAGAAGATCGTCACCCGCGAGGCGGTGGAGAACGGGCTCACCGCCGCCCTTGCCATGGGCTGCTCCACCAACGCCGTCATCCACCTCATCGCGATCGCGCGGCGGGCCGGCGTTCCGCTTTCCCTCGACGATTTCGACCGGGCGGGCCGCAAAGTGCCGGTCCTCGCCAATGTGCGCCCGAGCGGCGCCAAATATCTGATGCAGGACTTTCACGAAGCGGGCGGCCTGAGAGCGCTGCTTTCGCGCCTCGCCGACCACCTTCATCTCGATGCCACGACCGTCTCGGGCCGCAGCCTCGGAGAAGAGCTGTACGGCGCCGAGGTCTATGACGAGGACGTCATCCGCCCATTCCATAGCCCCGTCTATGCCGAGGGGGCGATTGCGGTCCTCAAAGGCAACCTCGCCCCGCACGGCGCCGTCATCAAGCCGGCCGCCTGCGACAAGCGCTTCTTGCATCACCGCGGCCCGGCGCTCGTCTTCGATTCCTATCCTGAGATGAAAGCGGCTTTGGAGGACGAGAACCTTAAGGTCGGCGCCGACCATGTCCTCATACTGCGCAATGCCGGGCCGCTCGGCGGGCCGGGCATGCCGGAATGGGGCATGCTGCCCATTCCCAAGAAGCTTCTGGCGCGCGGCGTGCGCGACATCTTGCGTATTTCCGATGCGCGCATGAGCGGAACCAGCTACGGCGCCTGCATCCTACATGTGGCGCCCGAAGCGCATATCGGCGGGCCTCTGGCGCTCGTTCGCACCGGCGATATCGTCGCTGTCGACGTTGCGGCGAGGCGGCTCGACATGGAGGTCTGCGAGGCGGAGCTGTCGGAAAGGCGACGCCGCTGGCAGACGCCGGAACCGCCCTATGCCCGCGGCTATGGCTGGATGTTCGCCCGCCATGTCACCCAGGCGGATGAGGGCTGCGACCTCGATTTCCTGGAGAGGGATTTCGGCGCGCCGGTGGAAGAGCCGGCGATTTATTAGCTGGCGCGGGCCCAGCGGAGCATCGGGACGGAAGGATGCGGGGCTCAACCAGCCGGGGCGGCGCGGCGGAGAGCCTTGCCGGCGGCGTCGAACAGATGGACCGCGCCCGGCGGCAGGTCGATCCTCACCCGCTCGCCGACGCGCGATGAGGCGGCGCCCTCGCCGCGCACTGTCATCAGGTGGTCCCTGGCAAGGCGCACATAGACGTTATGGCTCTCGCCGAGCTCCTCGACGAGCTCGACGGGCCCGCCGAAACCGCCGGTTCCTTGGGTGAGGCCAAGATGCTCGGGCCGCACGCCGAGCGTCACGCTCGCGCCCGCTTCAAGCTCGCCGGGCCCCGCCGGGAGCGCGATCTCGTATCCGCCCGGCAGGCGCAGCGAAGGCCGCCCCGCTTCGATCGTGGCGACCGTTGCCGGCAGCAGATTCATGCGCGGCGAGCCGATGAAGCCGGCCACGAAAAGGTTTGCGGGACGGTGATAGAGATCGAGTGGGGCGCCGACCTGCTCGATGCGTCCCTCGTTCAGGAGCACGATCCGGTCGGCGAGCGTCATTGCCTCGACCTGGTCGTGTGTCACGTAAATGGCAGTCGTCCCGGTCTTCGCATGCAGCCTTGCGATCTCCACGCGCGTCTGTACGCGCAGGGCCGCGTCGAGATTCGACAGCGGCTCGTCGAACAGGAAGACTTTCGGCTCGCGCACGATCGCCCGCCCGATGGCGACGCGCTGACGCTGGCCGCCGGAGAGCTCGCGCGGCTTGCGCTCCAGAAGTTCCCCGATGCGGAGCATTTCGGCGCCGCGCTCCACCCGGGCGCGGATCTCGGCGTTGCGGGCGCCCGAGAGCTCAAGGCCGAAGGCCATGTTCTGGTACACTGTCATATGCGGATAGAGGGCGTAGGACTGGAAGACCATGGCGATGCCGCGCGCCTTCGGCGGCGCCTCCGTCACGTCCTTGCCGGCGATGAGGACGGCTCCCGAGCTCACCTCCTCAAGCCCTGCGATGAGGCGCAAAAGGGTCGATTTTCCGCAGCCCGACGGGCCGACGAAGACCACGAACTCGCCGTCGGCGATATCGAGGTCGACGCCGCGGATGACCTCGGTCCGCCCGAAGTGCTTCCTCACCTGGCACAGCCTCACGCCCGCCACGGCACCCGCCTCCTCATCCTTTCACGGCGCCCGCCGTGAGGCCGGAGACGATGCGGCGCTGGAAGACGAGGACGAGCACGACGACGGGCAACGTCACGACGACCGAGGCCGCCATGATGTTGCCCCAGGGAAGCTCATAGGCGCTCGCCCCGCTCATCAGCGCGATGGCGACCGGGACCGTGCGCTTCTCGTCGGACAGAGTGAAGGTCAGCGCGAACAGGAACTCGTTCCAGGCGACGATGAAGGCAAGCAGCCCCGTCGTCACCACGGCCGGTCCCATCAGCGGCAGGAAGACCCGCCAGACCAGCGTCCAGGGCCCGGCACCGTCGACGATGGCGGCCTCCTCCAGCTCCTTCGGAAGCTCACGCATGAAGGTCGTCAGCACCCACACCGTGAAGGGCAGAGTGAGGATCAGGTTCGCAAGGACGAGGCCGGGCAGGCTGTTGTAAAGGCCGAAGACCCGGATGAGCTCGAAAAGGCCCGATAGAACGGCGACCTGGGGGAACATGGAGACCGACAGGATGGTGAAGAGGAGAGTGGTGCGGCCGCGGAAACGCACGCGGCCGAGCGAATAGGCGGCCGTTAGGCTGAGGACCAGCGACAAAGTCACGACCGCGGCGGCGACGGCGATCGAGTTCGCGATGTTGCGGCCGAAGGGTTGGCGCTGAAACACGGCCGCGTAGTTCGAAGGGTCGAATGCCTCCGGCCAGTAGGCGACGGTGAACAGGTCGCTGCCGGCGCGGAACGAGGAGATGACGGCGTAGTAGAAGGGGAAGAGCGCGAAGACGGTGATCGCCGCGATCAGCAGCCAGAAGCCGATGCGGCCGAGCCTGCGACGCCACCTCATCGCTCGCCGGCCTCCCCGAGGCGCAGGCGAGCCGCCACGAGCGTGACGACGATAACCAACGCGATAACGAGGAAGACGAGCGTCGCCGCCGCCGATCCGAGCCCCACATCCTGGAACTCGACGAGCTCCTGACGCGCATAGACCGACATCGACATCGTGTCGCTCGCCGCCGAGGTCAGGACGTAGACCTGGTCGAAGACGCGAAGCGCGTCGAGCGAGCGGAAGATGATCGCGACCATCAGCGCCGGACGGATCAGCGGCAGCGTGATGCGGAAGAAGACGCGGACCGGATGGACCCCATCGACGCGGGCGGCCTCGTAGAGGTCGTCCGGCAGCATTTGCAGGCCGGCGAGGATGAGGAGCGCCATGAAGGGCGTCGTCTTCCATACATCGACCATGACGACGGCCCACATCGCCGTGTCGGCATTCGCGGTCCAGGCGATGGGGGCGGCGATCAAGCCGAGCTTCATGAGGAGGTCGTTTACCACGCCGAACTGGTCGTGCAGCATCCAGTTCCACATGCGAGCCGAGATCACGGTCGGGATCGCCCACGGGATCAGGACGATCGCGCGAAAAAGCCCGCGTCCCGGGAAAACCTGGTTGAGGGCGAGCGCGATGATCATGCCGAGCACCGTCTCGATCGAGACGGAGACGAGGGTGAACCAGACGGTGTTCCAGACCGACTGCCACCAAAGGCCATCGGCGAGAACGCCGAGCCACTGGCCGTCGAAATACGCGAGGTAGTTGTCGAAGCCGACGAAGGCGTTCTCGCCAATGCGACCGAGGCGAGCATCAGTGAAGCTGAACCAGATGGTGCGTGCGAGTGGCCAGCCGGCGACGAGAAGAAGCGTCAGCAGCATCGGCGCGAGGAAAATCCACGCCGCACGCACCCTGTTGTGGCTGAGCGCGGAGTGCCTTCGCGATCGGGCGGCGGCACGCGTGCCCGCTTGGCTCACTGCGTCCAGCCGCGCCGCTTGATGCGCGTGAGCTCGCGCTCAAGGCTCTGAAGGCCCGCCCCGGGCTCCTGCTCGCCGGAAAGGATGCCGTGAACCGCGTTGAAAAAGGCGTTCGAAACGCGGCTGTAATCCTGACCCGTCGCCGCCGCGGGGCGGGCGACGGCGTTTGCGAACACATCCGACAATTCGCCGATGAAGCTCGCCGAGGCGAGAATCTCATCATCGTCGTAGAGCGCCGGGAGCGTCGGGTTGAACGAACCTTCGATGGCGCGACGCTTTTGCTCCTCTTGGCTCGTCAGGAATATCACGAGGTCCGCGGCGATCTGTGGATGCTGCGAATAGCGCGAGACGGCGAGGCTCTGGCCCCCGAGCGCCGCCGCGTGGCGACCGTCTTCGCCGCCCCTTGGCAGCGGCGCGATGGAAACCTTGCCGCGGATGGGGCTGTCGTCGGCCTGGGCGAGCGCCCAGGCATAAGGCCAGTTGCGCATGAACAGGGCATTGCCGCTCTGGAAGACGCCGCGCGCCTCCTCCTCGGCGTAGTTGAGGACGCCCGGCGGGCTGATCGTGCCGACCCAGCCGGCCGCCTTGCCGAGCGCTTGCGCCGCGGCCTCGTTGCTCACGGTGATCTCGCCCGCTTGGTCGACGATGGTGCCGCCGCCATGGGAGGCGATCCATTCGATCGCGTTCGTTGTCAGGCCTTCATAGGCGCGGCCCTGCCAGACATAGCCCCAGAAATCGTCGTTCCCCGCCTCGCGCTCCCGCTCCTGGACGTACTGCGCGGTCTCGCTCAGCTCCTGCCAGGTCTGCGGCATCTCACGGCCGTATGCGTCGAGGAGATCCTGGCGGGCATAGAGCACCCCGGCATCGGCGAACCACGGCATGGCGACGAGCCGCCCGTCAATCGTGTTCGCCTCGATCATCGTCTCGAATTGCCCTGAAGCCGCGCCCTCCGCGTAGGGTGTGAGGTCGATGAAATGAGCGCCCAGCAGGCCCGGCCAGACGACGTCGATCTGTAACACGTCGATATCGCCCGCGCCCGCCGCCAAGAGCTGCTGGTAGAGCGCAAGCCGCTCGGTCGCCGAATTGGGCGTAGAGACCAGCGTCACCGTGTGTCCGCTCTGCTGCGCCCAGCGGTCCGCGCCGGCCCGGCAGATCTCGTGCTCCAGGCCGAGCGCGCTGCAGGACAACGAGATTTCCGCCGCCCGGGGCGCTGTAACGAGAAGCGCGCTCGTCATGAGAGCGCAGGCGAAGGCTACGATCGATCTCATAGCGTTTCCTTCCCGGTGTTTCGTCTTCTGGCGCTTCAGTGAACCGGTATCGGCGCCTATCCGCAACCGTGGGCCACGTTCTCGACGCCGAGGGCGGCCGCATCCGCCCCAGGGCCTGCACGGTGGCCCGCATGATGGGACATGGTGGTCCGCACGTTACAGATGCGCCGCGCCTCCATCGTCCGCCGCCAGCAATAGCGACGGCGCGGCCGATGCTGGGGGACTGCGCAAATGTGGCCGTGAAGAAACCGGAGAGCTTCTTGGAGGCTGTTCGCGGTCCATCTCTGGCGCGGGCGGCAGAGACGGGTATTGAGCGCGAACTCGACCGCACAAGCCGCTCGGCCGAAGGCGCGGCTGTCCTCATGCGCACTTGTTTCTTGCGCGCCTACTCTTCCTCCACCCTTTCCTCGTGTCCTTCCTTCAGCGACCTTCTGTGCGCGATGACGCTGTAGGTGGCGGTGATGATGGCAAGCGCCAGGATGACGAGCGTGATCGGGCGCGTCAGCACGACCAGGATGTCTCCGGCATGGATGGTGAGCGCCCGCGACAGGTTCTCCTCCACGATCGGGCCCATGACGAAGGCAAGCACGATCGGCACCACGGGCACCTCGATCTTGTGGAACCAATAGGCGACGAGCGACAGGATCAGCACCATCACCACATGCGCCGGATAGGTGTTGTAGGCGTAGGTGCCGAGGATGATCAGCAGCATGACGAAGGGGCCGAGGATGCGCCGCGGCACCTTCGCCACCAGTGCGAAGGCGCGGGTGAAGAAGATGCCGATGACGAGCAGCCAGAAATTGACGAACAGAAGGCCGACGAAGATCGTGGTGATCAACAGCGGCTCGTTGCGAAACAGCAACGGCCCGGGCACGACGCCCTTCGATATGAGGACCGACAAGAGGATGGCCGCCGCCCCCGAGCCCGGAATGCCGAGCGTGAGGGAAGGCACCAGCGTGCCGGCGACGACGGCGTTGTTGGCCGTCTCCGGGGCGGCGAGGCCCTCTTCCACACCGGTGCCGAACTCCTTGCCGCGTTTCGACCAGCGCTTTTCCTCGCTATAGGCGATGAGCGAGCCGACCGAGGCGCCGGCGCCAGGAATGGCGCCGATGCCGGTGCCGATCAGGCTGCAGCGGATCCAGGTCGGAACGAGGCGGCGCGCATCGGCGCGGGTAACGCGGTCCTTCTCACGCTCCTGGCGGCTTTCCAGAACGCTCTTCTTCGGCTCCACCGTCTTGCGGTGCTCCACCAGCAGGCGGAAGGCTTCCGGCCCGGCAAGGAAGGCGATGATGACGACCACGAGCGGCAGACCTTCCGACAGATAGGCCTGCTCGAAGGTGAAGCGCATGCCGCCGAAGCCGGAACTGCCGACCGTCGCCAGCAACAGGCCGATGCCCGTCGCCAGAAAGCCGCGTGCCGGATCGCGCCCGAAGAAGGAGCCGATGATGGAGAGGCCAAAGATGCCCAGGGCGAACATCTCGCCCGGTCCGAATTGCAGGGCGATGAGGGCGAGCGTCGTGCCGGAGAGGATGAAGATGATGGTGCTGGTGAGGCCGCCGATGACGCCGGAGAAGAGCGAGATTTTCAGCGCCTTGTTGGCGAAGCCTTTTCTGGCGAGCTCATAGCCTTCGATCACGGTCACCGCCTGGGCGGGCGTTCCGGGCGTTCGGATGAGGATGGCCGGGATGGAGCCGCCGTATTCGGCCGCCGAGTAGATGGCCAGGAAGAAGACGATGGCGTGATCGGTCGGCATCGCGAAGGTCAGCGGAAAGAGCAGCGCCAGCGACTGGGAAGAGCCGAAGCCGGGCAGGGCGCCGAGGACGATGCCGAACGAGACCCCGGCCAGGAGCACCAGCAGCATGGTCGGGCTGGTCAGATTGCCCAGCGCCCCGGCGAGATGCGTCAGGATGACGTCCAATCCCGCCTCCGGTCAGTAGAGGTAAAGTGGCAGGAAAAGCAGCGGGATGGCCACTTTCAGACCGAGCCCGAAGACGAGGTAGAGGACAAGCGTCGTTGCCGCGCCGATGAGCGTCGCCAGAAGCAGGGCGCGCGGCCAGGGCATGAAAAGGCGACGCGCCAGGAGGGCGCCGAGGAAGACGGTGGTGGTGATCTCAAAGCCGATGGGGCGCAGGAGCTGCATGTAGGCGATGACGAGAGCGGCGATGATCGCCGTCTCCAGCCAGTCGATGGTGAGCCTGTCCGCCTGCGCAGGCTGGGTGTCGTCCTCGTCGCCGCGCTGGGCGGCGCGCAACAGCCCGCCGCCCAGGATAATGAGGCCACAGATGGCGGTGAAACCGAGCACGAGACGCGGGAAGAAAGCGTCACCCGGGTAGCCCGGCAGGAGCGAGGGCGCCATCTCGTAGGTGTTGATGTAGAGGATGGCGAGGCCCAGCATGATGAGAACGGTGGTCGCCAGCAGCGCGCCCCTCTTGGGAAGCTGAAGTTCGCGCAGGGATGAGCCGCCGGTGCCGGCCTTTCGCACGTCACCGCGCGCCGCGTCTGACTGCCGGGGCTGCGTCATCCCACACCTGCCATGTCGAAGATGGGAAGACACGGCGCAGACGGACACCACCGGCCGCCTGCGCCGTGCCGTCGGCGTCTCAGCCGTCGATCATGCCGTTATCGATCATGAATTTACGGGTATCGTCGAGCGCCTGGTAAAAGTCGTCGGAGAGCTTCTGGCGGTCATCCTCGAAATTCGGGATGACGTGCGGATTCTGCTCCATATACGCCGCATAGGCGTCCGACTGGGTCACCTTTTTGATGTTTTCGGCCAGGGTATCCATGATCTCATTGGGCGTGCCCTTTTTGACCAGGAAGCCCTGCCACTGATGCGGGATGTCATAGGTCATGCCGACCTCCGGCACGGAGGGGACATCCTTCCACAAGGGGTGGTCGAGCCGCTCCTCGTTGAGGATGAGGATCGGGCAGATGGTGCCGGCCTCGATATGGCTGTTCCACTTGCCGGGCTGGGCGAAGCCGACGCGCAGATGCTCGCCGACCACGTCCTTCACCACGCCGCCGGTGCCCTGATAGGGCACGAAACGCAGCTCCGCGCCGTTCTCGTCGTCGGCGATGCGCACGTGATGGCGATGATGGATGGAGCCGACCTTGTTGGAGCCCATCGCCAGCTCGCCAGCATTGGCCTTGGCGTAGGCGGCCAGATCCTTCCAGCTCTTGATGTCCGGATCGTCGCAGCGCACGGCGATACCGTAAAGCGTTTGCTCGACCCGGGTGATGATCTGGAAGTCGTCATAGCTCTTGGTGAAATGCGGCAGGTTGAAGTAGCCTGGAAAGCTGCCGCTCATATGCATGATCGTGTAGCCGTCGGCCGGCTGGTTGGCGACGTAGACGACCGGCTCGTGGTTGGAGCCCGCGCTCTTGAAGACGACGTTCACGGGCACGCCGAGATAGTCCGGCTTCTTCAGTTCCTCCGCCATCATATTGCACCAGGCGGCTGCGCCCGAACCTGGCGACGTCGTGCAGACGAGCTCGACCGGCTCCGACGGATAGTCGCCGGCTGCCTGGGCAGCGCCCGACAAAGCCAGCGGTGCCGCGAGCGCGGCGAGCGAAGCGGCTGATTTCAGTAGCGATTTCAGCATGTCTCTCCCTCGTTTGACGGCCTGTCGGCCTTATGGGCTGTTTCCATCCTCTCGCCTTGTCGTTGTCTCGGCCGTGGGTGGCGGGCCCCGGCCGATGCCCTCAAGCCTCTTGCGGCTTGAAGCCTTCCATGTAGCGGGGCCCGGACATGGTGCCGTCGGTCGCCTTGCCGATGATGCCGTGCGACAGATCCTTGATGGCGAGGAACATCACGTCCTCGCCGGGCAGGGCGACCATGGAGTGCTCCACATTGGCGGGCACGTAGACGAGGGTGCCGGCGGGCGCCTCGAAGGTCTGGCCGTCGATCTCCACCCGCAGCGTGCCGCTCATGACGTAGTTGAACTGTTCGTTGGGATGCGAATGCGGCCGCGAGCCGGTTCCCTGCGGTTTGCGGATGTACCCGACGAGCATCCGCTCGCCCTCCACGACGCCGCCCCTGGAGGTGGAATAGCCGGTGCCGGCCGGCACGATGTCGAGCTCCTTCATGGCGAAGTGGTAGCGTCCCTTGCCCGCCTTCGCGGCGCCTTCCGTCTTCGTACTTCTATTCCTAGTTTCGCTCACCAGCTGGACTCCGGTTGCCTGTTTTGCGTGTCAATCCACGGTCAAAAGCCGCGAAATCGCCTCGAACATAAAATATCTGTTTCGCTTCGTAAATCACTGTTGCATAAAATGAGCCTTACGAAGGATGCAGCGCGCGCCCATGCCGGGCGTGGCTGAGCGGGAGATGCTGATGACGCGACTGAGCCTTGCCGAAGCCAACGCCATCATCGAGGGCAGCTTTCAGGCGGCACGGGAAAACGAGGGCAAGCCGATCGCCGTGGTGGTGCTGGATGATGCCGGCCACATCGTTTCGGCGCAGCGCCAGGACGGCGCCAGCATGTTTCGCATCGACGTGGCGCGCGGCAAAGCCTGGGGGGCGGTCGCTTTCGGCTCTTCTAGCCGCGATCTGGCCGACAAGGCGAAGGCCAATCCGAGCTTCATCCAGGCGCTCGCGGTGGCGGCGCAGGGTAAGCTTCTGCCCAATCCGGGCGCCGTGCCGATCTTTCATCCCGACGGCACCCTGCTCGGCGCCGTCGGCATCAGCGGCGATGCGGGGCCGCGCGACGAGGCATTCGCCGCGGCCGGCGTTGAGGCCGCGGGGCTGAAGTCGGTCGCGAATTGAATGCGCAGCCGGCCGCGCGGGCTTGCGATGCCGGCGGGCATCTCAGGCGGCCCTGGCCTTGCCGCCGGACCTCGCGCCAGAAATCACCAAACCGGTTGGAAAGAAGATGGAGATCGGCCCCACGGTGATCGCAGCCACGCTCCTCGGCTGCTTCCTCGGCGGGATCGTCAAAGGCGTTTCCGGTTCCGGCCTGCCGCAGGTCGCCGTGCCGTTGATCGCGCTCGTCACCAGCGTGCCGATCGCCGTTGCCGTCGTGCAGCTTCCGGCCATGTCGATCAACTTGGCGCAGGCGCGCCCGCAGCGCGGCGCCTCTTCGCAGGTGCTCCGGCACTGGCCGATCTTCCTCACGCTGTTCGGCGCAACCATCCTGGGGGTCGGCATGCTGAGGCTCGCTCCGCCGAGCCTGCTCTTCGCCTTCATGGGCACGGTCACGATCCTCGCCGCGACGTTCCTGGTGGCAAAGCCCGGCTTCGGCTTGCCGGAGAAACTGCGGCTTCCTCTCGGCATCCCGGTGGCGCTCGCCGCCGGCCTCAGCGCCGGCCTATCCTCGCTCGCCGGGCCGTTTCTAGTGCCTTACTATGTAGCGTTGCGCCTGCCCAAGGAGGTCTTCATCCCGGCGATCAGCCTTTCCTATCTGGCGATCATCGTCCCGACGATGATCTTCTTTCTCTATTGGGAGCTGGTCGACCCACGGTTTTTTCTGTTCTCGCTCGTCGCGGTCATCCCCTCGCTTTTAGGCATGCTGGCCGGCAACCGCCTGCGCCAGCTTGTCGACGAGCGGCAGTTCCGCAGCATCGTTCTGGTGACCTTGCTGACGACGGCTGCCGGGCTTCTGGTCAAGGCGTTTGTCGCCTGATGGCGGCGCCGGACGCCCCGCACGGTCTGAGATGGCGGTTGCGCCGCCAGCTTCAGACCGTCGACCGCCGGCGCCTCGCCGGTCAGGTTCTGGCGCTCGCCATCGGCTTCCTCGGGGCGCAGGCCTTCCTGTTCATCTCCATGCCGCTGCCCTGGATGCTTGGCTCCATGGCGGCCTGTGCGCTCGCCTCGATCTTCAACGCCCCGCTGCGCAATCCCCGTAAGTTGCGCTCGGTGATGGTGGCCGTTCTCGGCGTCTCGCTCGGCAGCGCCTTTACGCCGGAAGCCGTCGGCGCGCTCGGCAGCGTTGCCTTCGGGCTCGTCGTGCTGCTTCTCGCCATGGCCGCAGCGGCGTTTGCCTGCTTCCTCCTTTATCGCCGCTTTGGCGGGCTTGAACCCGCGCCCGCCCTGTTTGCGGCCATGCCGGGCGGGCTGGCCGAGATGATCGTCCTGTCCGAATCGACCGGAAAGGGGACGACCTCCGTCGCCCTTCTGCAGGCGACCCGCATCTTCACCGTCGTCATGCTGATCCCGCTCTGGTTCCGCGTGACGGAGGGCCTCACCTATTCCGGCGGCGCCAACCCGCTCTCCATCTCCGTCGCTGAGGTAGCCTGGCTCGATATCGGCCTGATCGCGCTGCTTGCTGTCCTCGGGGCCATCGGCGCCAGGCGCCTCAACCTTCCCGCCGCGCTTCTCATAGGTCCAATGCTGCTCAGCGCCGTCCTCCATCTTGGCGGCGCGACGGAGGTGAAGCCTGTGAGCGAGTTCGTCGCCGCCGCCCAGCTGGTTCTCGGAACCTCCGTCGGGGCGCGCTTCAACCTGGTGACGGGGCGAGAGGCCGCGGGCCTTGTCGGCCTCGGTCTCATCGGCAGCTTGATCATGATCGCCTCCGCTGCTGCCGCTGCCGTTCTCGTCGCCGGCACCACGACGCTACCCTTCGACCAGATCCTGCTGAGCTTCGCGCCCGGCGGCATCGCCGAGATGGCGCTGATGTCGCTCGCCCTCGGCGCCGATGTCTCGATCGTCGTCAGCGTTCAGGTGGCGCGCATCGCCGTCATCATCGTCGCTGCGCGGTTGCTTCTGCGCTTTCTCATGCCCTCCAACGAATAACATCCGGGAGTTGAAATATGGATGCCGTCCGAACAGACGCCGCCTTAGAACCGGCAAGCTCGCGCGGGGGCGACAGCCGCGGCGGACCCCCTTGGCGAATTGGGTATGATCTGCTACCCGTTTCACTCTTTGAAACTCGAGGTTCTGCCGTGATTCCAGTCCGTGCCGTTGAACGCGCCATCAGCATTCTCTTCATGGTTGCAGGTTCCGATGAGCCGCTCGGGCTGACGGAGATTAGCCGCGGAACCAAGATCGACAAGGCGACCGCGCTGCGTTTGCTGTTCACGCTGGAGGAGGCGGATCTGGTGCGGCGCGATCCGAAGTCGCGGCGTTACACCGTCGGCCCCGGCGTCTGGCGGCTCACCTCCGCCTGGCGATCGGATCTGCGCAGCGTCAGTCTGCGTCATCTGGAGGCGCTGCGTCAGGCGACAGAGGAATCGGTGTCGCTGGTTTGCCCGCGCGGGCTCGACCGCGTCGTCGTGCTGGCGCTCGATGCCTTGCACGAATTGTGCATCGTGCCATCCGTCGGCTCGGCGGTACCGATCTATGCGGGGGCCTCCGGCCGCGTGATCATGGCCTATATGCCGGAGGAAGAGCGCAACAAGATCATTGAGATGACGCGGCTGAAGCCGGTCAATCCGCACAAGATCATCGACAAGCAATCCTTCCTCAAATCCTTGGAGGCTGTGCGTCACCACGGCTATGCCACCTCCATCGGCGAGGTGACGCTCGGCAGCACCGCCCTGGCCGCCCCGGTCTTCGACGCCACCGGCTCGCTTGTCGCCGTCGTCAGCCTGCGCGGGCCGGAGATCCGGCTGACGCCTGAACGGATGACGCAGATGGCGCCGCTCGTGGTGGAAGCAGGCATGGCGATCAGCCGCGATATCGGCTTCAGCCCGCAAGAAGCCAAGAGCGCCTAGGCGCGCTGCCGGAAGCGGCGGCCCGCCCCAACGGGAGACCCAAGGAAGCTTAAGGGCGTGCATTTGCGCATGCCCCCGCACGCCTTCCATCGAGCCGTGCCCGGCCTTGCGCCATAGCCGGGCAGAAGGGACGAGAGGACAAACGCGTGACCCCAGGCCAGGAAAAGCTGAAGCTCGTCGTCTTCGGCAAAATCGCCAAGGCGGGAGAGGAGCGATTGCGCCGGGACGGTAGGTTCGACCTCGCCGCCTATCCAGACCATCCGCCGGAGCGCCTCGATGCCGTGTCGGATGCCGACGCCATCATCGTGCGCATGACGGCAATCGATGCGGAGTTGATCGGCGTTGCCCGCCGGCTCAAATGCGTCGCCCGTCACGGCGTCGGCTACGATACCGTCGACCTGCCGGCGCTGACAGCGCGCGGCATTCCGCTGGCCGTTACCGGCGACGTCAATTCCGGCGCTGTCGCCGAGCATGCGTTGGCGCTGATGCTGGCGCTGGCGAAGCGGATTCCGCGTTACGATCGGGCCGTGCGCGGAGGCGATTTTGCCATCCGCGACAGCTTCGCGGCCCGTGAGCTGGCCGGCCGGCGCGTTCTTCTGGTCGGCTATGGTCGGATCGGCCGTAAGGTCGCCCGGCTTGCCCGCGCCTTCTCCATGCAGGTCGTCGTCTTCGACCCGTTCGTCGAAGCAGCGCAGCTCGCAGAGGAGGGCATCGAGCATGCGCCCGACCTGCATGGAGGTTTGTCACAGGCCGATATCGTCAGCGTCCACGCCCCCAAGACCGCGGCAACGACGCATATCATCGATGCGGTGGCGTTGGGCGCGATGCGTCCGGATGCTTTCCTCGTCAACGTGGCGCGAGGCGGGCTCGTCGACGAGGCGGCCCTTCTCGCCGCCTTGGATGGCGGGCAGATCGCCGGCGCCGGGCTCGACGTCTTCGAGAGCGAGCCGCCGCGTCCCGATGACCCCCTCTTGAAGCACGACAAAACCGTGCTGTCTCCGCATTCGGCCGCCTTCACCGGCGAATGCGCCGAGCGCATGGCCCTTGCCTGCGCGGAAAACGTCATCGGCTTCTTCGACGGACGGCTGGAACGCGATCTCGTCGTCAATCCCGAAACGCTCGTCTGAGGAGGAACCTCATGATCAACGCCGCCATTGTCGGCCTCGGCGGCTGGGGCCAGGTTCTGGTGCGGGCCATCCACGGCAAGAGCGACAAGATCCGTATTTCCCGCGGCGTCACGCGCACGCCGGCGAAGGCTGCCGAATTTTCCGCACAGACGGGGATTCCGGTCGACGACGACTGGGCCGGGCTGCTCGCCGACCCCGATATCGACGCGTTGCTTCTGGCCACGCCGCATTCCATGCATGTGGCGCAGATCCTAGAGGCGGCCGAGGCAGGCAAGCACGTCTTCTGCGAGAAGCCGCTGGCGCTCGAGGCGAAAGGCGCGGCGGATGCCTATGATGCCTGCGAAAAGGCGGGAGTGGTCCTGGCGCTCGCCCATAACCGACGCTTCCTGCCGGCCTATGGCGAGATGAAACGTCTCGTCGGTGACGGCAGGCTCGGCCGTATCCTGCATATGGAAGGCAACTTCTCCGGTCCTTCTGGCTATCGCCACACGACGAGTACCTGGCGAGCGAACGCTGCGGAAAGCCCGGCCGGGGGCATGACCGGCAAGGGCATCCATCTCACCGACCTGATGATCGACCTTCTCGGTCCGCCCGCGCGCGTGGAGGCCAAGAGCCTGCGCCAGGTGCTTGAGGCGGAAATGGACGATACGACGACGATGCTTATCGATTTTGCCGACGGCGGCACCGGCTATCTCGGCACGCTGACGGCGACGCCCGATGATTGGCGCTTTCAGGTCTACGGCTCCGAGGGCTGGGCGGAGATTCGTTTCCAGACGATCCTCACCACCCGCTTTCTCGGCGAGGCGCCGCAGACCCGTCAGATGGACGCCTCGCAGATGGAGCAGGCGGCGCTGGAAGCCTTCGCCGAGGCCGCTTCGGGCGGCAAGGCCTTCCCGGTGACGCGCCAGCAAGCGATCGCCAATACCGCGCTCTTGGAGGCGATTGCGCGCTCGGCGGGCGAGGGCAAGCCACAGGCCATCGATCTCAGCGCAAGGTGAAGGAGCAAGGCGTGCAACTGGAGCAAAACCGTTTCAAGCAGGCGATCCGGGCCGGCCGGCAGCAGGTCGGCATCTGGAGCGCCCTGTGCAGCAACATCGTCGCGGACATTCTCTCAACCACGGCCTTCGATTGGGCGCTGATCGACATGGAGCATTCGCCGAACGAACTCAGATCCGTGCTGTCGCAGCTGCAGGCCTATCGCAACGGCTCGGTGGCGCCGGTGGTGCGCCCACCCTGGAACGAGCCGGTGATGGTCAAGCGCCTGCTCGATCTTGGCGCCACCTCGCTGCTTTTCCCCATGGTGCAGAATGCGCAAGAGGCGGAAGCGGCGGTAAAGGCCTGCCGCTATCCGCCGCGCGGGGTTCGGGGCGTGTCGCTGTCGCATCGCGGCAACCGCTACGGCGATGTCGGCGACTATCTGGAGCGTTACGAGGCGGAGACTGCCGTCCTCGTCCAGATCGAGACGCAATCGGCGCTTGAGCGGGTCGACGAGATCACCGCGGTGGATGGCGTCGACGGGGTGTTCTTCGGGCCGGCCGATCTTTCCGCCGATATGGGCCTCATCGGTCAGCCAGGGCACGAAAAGGTGACGCAAGCGATCCGCGCCGGCGCCGCGCGGGTGCGGGCCGCCGGCAAGCCGACGGGCATTCTCGTCGCCGACGCCGCGCTCGGCGCCATGTGGCTGAAAGAAGGGCTCACCTTCGTCGCCTGCGGCACCGATCTCGGCCTCCTCGCCAAGGGCGCGCGGGCGCTAAACGCCGCCGTGCGTAAGGAGGCGGGCCTCGCCTGAGCGGAACGCCCGCCACGACGCAGAAGGGCCGCGCCGTCTTGCACCGGCGTAGCCTTGCCCTGGCGAATCGCCAGGCTTCTAGGCGACTGCTGGGATTGGCACGCTGCCCTTGCACTGCGTGCGGTACATGATGCGCCGGTACTCGGCCTCGTCATAGGGCGTTGCCTGGTGCAGCGTCGAGCGGTTGTCCCAGACGACGAGATCGCCGACCTGCCATGGGTGCGAATAGACGAAGCGATCCTGCGTGGCGAAGGCTTCCAACGCGTCGATGAGGGCGCGGCTTTCCGTCTCCTCCATGCCGACGATGTGCGAGACGACGTCCTTGGCGACGAAGAGCGCCTTGCGGCCCGTCACCGGATGCTGGATGACCAGCGGATGCTCGCTCGGCGGCACGGCGGCGATCTGCTCCGGTGTCAGCGGCTTGCGGTCCGGATAAAGCTCTGAATAGCGGAAGTTGCGGTCGTGGATCGCCGTCCTGCCGTCGACCTTCCGCTTCATCTCTTTCGGCAGCGCTTCATAGGCCGCCGCCATATCGGCGAACTTGGTGTTGCCGCCGGCGGGCGGCGTCTCCACGCAATAAAGGAAGGTCGCAAGCCCAGTCTCATCCAAATAGGAGAGATCGGAATGCCAGTGCCTTCCGGCCCGGTTGGCGCCGATCAGTTTGCCGTCCTTGCGCACATTGGAAAGGATGCGCACTTCGGGGAAATCCGGGAAGGGCAGCTCCGCCATATGGTGGACCTCCAAGGGCCCGAAATGCCGGGTGAAGCGCGAAAGGTCCGCCGGCTCCAGCTTCTGGCCGTGAAACACCAGCACGGCATGCTCGGCGAAGGCCTTCAGGATCGTCTCAATGTCGGAACGAGACAGCGGCTTCGACAGGTCGAACCCGACCATTCGCGCGCCGAGCGCCTCGTTCAGGCGCTCCACCCTAGGCGCTGCGCGCTCTTTGATCATCTCCATCGTCGCTTCCTCCATGGGTTCGGGCTCTCGCGAAGTCGCCTGGGGGAGCGCGGCCTCCAGCGAGACGCCGATTGCACGATCAACCCTGACGAGCCGACAGGCATTCGGTCAAAGAATGTTTCTGGATACTGCTATTTGGAATTCGTATAGAGTCGCGCGATGGCCCGGCGTCTCAACATCCGCCAGTTCGACGCCTTCCGCGCGCTCATGGTCGCCGGTTCCACGACCCGCGCCGCCGAGGCCCTCGGGCTGTCGCAGCCTTCCGTCAGCCGGCTGCTTTCGGAGCTGGAAGGCCATCTCGGTGCGCCGCTGTTTGAGCGCCGGCATGGGCGGCTCATTCCGACCGAAGAAGCCGAATGGTTGCTGCAGGAGGCGGACGAGGTGCTGTCGCGGCTCGACCGGCTCGATACGGCGGTGCGCGATATCCGCCATCTGACGCCAGGCGACCTCACCATCGTGGCCTCGCCGCCGCTCGCCTTCGCGCTGGTGCCTGCATGCTTGAAGCGCCTGCGCGCGAGCCACCCCAATTTGCGCGCCACGCTGCAGGTGGTCTTCCGCCGCGAGGTACGCAGCTGGGTCGACCGGCAGCGCTTCGATATCGCCCTGGTGGTTCTGCCCGTCGACTATCCGGCCGAACATGCCGAGACGCTCACCCACGCCGAGGCGGTTTGCCTCCTGCCGGCGGCACATCCTTTGGCCGGCAAGAGCGCGATTCGCGCCGAGGATCTCGCCGAAGAGCCCTTCGTATCGCCCTTGCCGGAGACGTTGATGCGCTTCCGGCTCGACAGGCTGTTTGAGGAGCGCGGTATCCGCCGAAGCAGCCGCACCATCGAGACGCATACCACCATCTCCAGTTGCCAGATGGTGGCGGCGGGGCTGGGGGTTGCCGTCGCCGACCCCTTCACCGCCCGCGCCTTCGCCTCCGATGGCGTCGCGGTGAGGCCTTTCCGGCCGGCCCTGGAACTCAGCTACGGCGTCTTGTTTCCGCTGGCGCGGCCGCGTCCGCGCCTTGCCGAAGCTTTTGCGGCGATTGCGCGCGAGGCAGCCGGCGCTGCGCTGGATCGCCGGCGTCGCCCATGACGTCCTCGCTGGGGCCTGATCTGGATTTATCGATCTGGAACAGAGAACCTTGCGGACCGTCGCCGCCCCGTCCGGCACGAGGTTTTTCACCTATGTCGTAGGTAGGAGCTGCTATCCATGTCCTCGGAACGGACCGAATGCATCGAATGGAGCGGGGGCAAATGGCGCACCGGGGAGGATTCGAACCCCCGACCCCCAGATTCGTAGTCTGGTGCTCTATCCAGCTGAGCTACCGGTGCGTGCCGATGGCGCGGCCGGGTCAGCGACCGCGCGTTGCGGAGCGCCACACCTAATTGCTCGGCGGGCCGAATGCAAGCGCCTCGAGGCGCCATCCTCAGGGGGTTGGCGCGGCGAGAACCTGATCGGATATGTCAGCGTTCGCGCCCCTTTTCACGCCTTGCGGCGGTCGCGGATCGCCGCAAGGCTCACCGGCCGGTCGGGGATGACGATCTCGAAGACGGCGCCGGCGCCGGGCCGCTCCAGGAGATTGAGCTCGCCACCATGGGCGGCGACGATCTCGCGGGCGATCGCAAGGCCGAGCCCGACGCCGCCCGGCCGCGCGGAGCCTTTGAAGGGCTCGTAGAGCGCGTCCTTGGCCTTTTGCGGCAGGCCGGGCCCGGTGTCGCAGACCCTGAGGCGCGCCACCGTGCCCTGGCGCTCGCCCTCCACCCAGAGGCGGCGGATGACCGCGCCGCTCTCGTCGGAGGTGAGCGCCTGCTGGGCGTTGCGGGCAAGGTTGAGGATGACGCGGAAGAGCTGGTCCGGATCGGCGTCGACCTCCAGATCGGCCGGCACGCGGTTGTCGAAAGCCACGCAATCCTGCCCCCCGATGCCGAGAATCTCGGCAACGTCCTCCACCAGGCGCCGTGCCGAGACCAGGCGGCGTACCGGCTCCGCCTCGCTAGCGCTGCCATAGGACAGAACGGAGCGGGTATAGCCGATCGCCCGGTCGATGGTGCCCACCAGCTTGGGCGCGATGCGGCGCACCAGGGGGTCGTCCGCCGTCGCCAGATGGTCGGAGAAAAGTTGCGCCGAGGCGAGGATGTTGCGCAGGTCGTGGTTGATCTTGGAGACGGCGAGGCCGAGGTCGGCGAGATGTCGGCGCTGCTTGAGCATGTCGCGCAGCGCCGATTGCATCGTCGCCAGTTGTTCCTCGGCGCGGCCGATCTCGTCGCTCCTGCCGGAAGGCTCGATCATCCGGCTGGCGTCCTCCGGATTGTCGGAAAAATCCTGCATGCGCGCGGCGAGCCGCTGGATGGGGCTGACGATCATCAGGCGCAGCGCCAGATAGACCAGTGCCGCGGTGATCATGGAGATGGCCAGCGACAACAGCAGGATATTGCGCGAATAGCGCAGCATCGCCTGCCTGAGATCGTCCTCCGCAAGGACGATCTCGAAGACGGCCATGCCGCGCGGCGGTTCCCCGGAGACGCGGATGAGCCGCTCCCCGCCGCCGAAGAGAAGCGTCGCAAAGGCGGCTTGAATGGAAGCGAGCGGGCGCGTGCGCGTCAGGTCGTGATGGGCGGCGATATCCCCCGGCGGGCCGCCGGAAGCGATGAGAATATGCTGGCCGTCCTTCAGCATGGCGATCGCCTGCATGCCGATGGCGTTGAGGATCTCCTTTTGCATCTTTTCCGAAAGGACGGGCCCATCCTCGCTGGCGGCGGCGAGGGCGGCGATGGAGGCTGCTTCCAGCTTCTCGCTCAGCCACATATTGCGGAAATTGGCGATGGACGGCACATAGATGAGGATTTCCGCCACCATCACGAAGGCGATGGTGAGGATGAGCAGCTTGGCTGACAGGCCGCGGGCGAGCCATCTGCCAAGGCGGAGGCCGAAACGGCCGCCTTTCTCTGAGCTCGCTGTCACATCGTCTCCGGCCGATTGGGCCGTCCTCGCGCGTGCCTCCTTGCGGCATTGCGCACCGACATGGCGAGCCCGTCAAGAGGCAGGGGCCGCATGCTGGCCTGCGCGCTTGCGGGGGCAGGCGCTTCAGCCGAAACGCCGCAACAGGCGCGCCGCCCGCTTGGCGGCCTCCGGGACCGGCACGTAAAAGCTCGTTGCGGCCCGCTTGCCGGCTTCCGCCAGCGTCGGATAGGGCAGCACCATCGCCATAAGATCGCGCACATGCAGGCCCTTGGCGATGGTAAGAGCGAAGGGCGCAATGAGCTCGCCGGCGCCGCGGGCGACGATATCGGCCCCGACGATCTTGCCACGTTTCGTCGTCAGCACCCGCACGAAGCCTTCCGTGCAGCGCTCGGCCTCGGCGCGATCGTTCTCCGCGAGCGGCCAGCGCAGGATACGGACGTCGCGGTACCTCGTTCGCGCTTGCGTCAGCGTCAGGCCGACATGGGCTATCTCCGGATCGGTATAGGTCACCCAGGCGATGAGATCCGGGTTCACCTTGCCGCCGAAGCGGAAGAGGATGGAGCGCAGGGCCTGGCCGGCCTGGTAGCTCGCCCAATGGGTGAAGTTGAAGCCGCCGGCGATATCGCCGATGGCGTAGATGCGCCGGTTGGAGGTGCGCAAATGGGCATCGGTGCGGATGCCGCTGTCATCGAAATCGACGCCGGCTTGCGCAAGGCCGAGCCCTTCCACATTGGGGCGGCGGCCGACGGCGATGAGAAGCTGCGTGCCGTCGACCTGATCGACTTCCCCTTCCTCGCTCTGCAGGTGCACCCTCACGCCGTAGCGGCCCCGCCGGGCGACACGCGCCACCTTGGCGCCCTCGCGAAGGACGACGCCCTCGCCAACAAGGCGGCGGCGAACGATCTCGGCGAATTCCGCATCGTCGCGGCCGAGGATGCGCGCCGCTTCAAGCACGGTCACGTCCGAGCCGAGCCGGCGGAAGGCCTGCGCCATTTCCAGGCCGATCGGCCCGCCCCCGATGACGATGAGATGGCTCGGCAGCTTCTCCAGGTCGAACAGGCTCTCATTGGTGAGAAAGGGAACCCGGTCCAGGCCCTCGATCTGCGGCACGCGCGGCGAGGAGCCTGCGGCGATGACGAAGCGGCGGGCGCGAATCTCGCTCTCGCCGGCAACGAGCGTGCGCGGATCGGCAAAACGCGCCTCCTCGCGGATGACGCGCACGCCGAGCCCGGTGAAGCGCTCTTGCGAATCGTTGGGAGCGATGGAGGCGATGACGCGATGGACATGCGCGTTGACGGCGGAGAAATCGATCTGCGGCTTGCCGGCATCGACGCCGAACAAGGGCGCCTCGCGGATAAGGGCGACATGGCGGGCGGCGGCGATCAGCGCCTTGGAAGGCACGCAGCCGGTATTCAGGCAGTCGCCGCCCATGCGCGCCTTTTCCACCAGCACCACGGGCACCTCGAAGGCCGCCGCGGCGGCGGCGAGCGTCAAGCCCGCCGAGCCCGCGCCGATGACACAGATATCCGGTTCGATGGTCTCGCTCACATCCTCTCCGCGCCGGGCTGTCGCTCCGCGCATGGCGCGGCGGTCTCCTGCTTATCGTCGGCATGCCCGGTTCCCCGCCAGCGCTTCAACACGATGGGAAGAAGAGCGGCAAGGGCCAGAACGGCAAAACCGATGAGAAGCTGCGGGGAAACCGTCGGGCCTTCTGCGTCGAAAGCCGTGCCGAGACCCTCGCCGAAATAGGAATAAGCGAAGGTGCCTGGCAGGATGCCGACCAAGGTGGCAAGGGCATAGGGGCCGAGGCGCATGCCGAAAAGCGCCGGAGCGAGATTGATGACCCAGAAGGGAAAGATCGGCGCAAGCCGCAGAAAGAGAAGATAGTGGAAAGCGTCCTCGCGAAAGCCGTCGGCGAGCCGTTTCAGGCGCGGACCGGCGCGGCGCTCCAGCGCCTCGCCGATCGAGGTGCGCGCGATGAGGAAGATAATGCAGGCGCCAATCGTCGCGCCGATGACGGAGAGCGTGCCGCCGACGATCCAGCCGAACATCAGCCCGCCGGCGATCGTCACGATGCTCGCCCCCGGAAAGGAGACCGCGACAAGGGCGACATAGGTCAGGACGTAGAGGCTGGCGGCAAGCGGCAGGCGCGCCTCCACATGTGCCTTCAGCGCCTCCTGCTGCTCGGCGAGCACCTCCATCGACAGGTAGCGGTGCCCTCCGAAGACGTAGAAGGTGGCGAGAACGACGACGACGAGGATGGCAGGCAGCCATCGAACGAGCTCCGCCGTGCCTTTCTTGCGCGCCTCATCGCGCTCTTGCGTGCATTTGTCTGCCGACACCTTATCGGCCCCCATGGCTGTGTTTCTGTCGCAGGCGCCGAGCCCTGCTTTGGTTTTCGTAAGGGCCGGCAGCGCCCTGGCGCCGGCACCCTGCACCCGCAAGGTAGGTGGCGAAAGCCTTCCATGCCGCTTTCTCACCCCGAATTGATGCCATGCGACGGGTAATGTCACGTCACCGTGACGCGCGCCGTGACGAGCGCGACGTCGTTCGCACGCGTTGCATTCTCGCTTCTGCCGCGCGTTGACTTCGCCGCTGCATTGACACTATATCGCGCACGCGAAAAGCACCGTTGCGCGGATGACCGGGCGCGGGCGAAATTCCGAACATCGAAGCAGCTTTGCGGGTCGCGAAGATACCGGCTGACTTCCGTTCACCAGCTTGAGGGCTGCCGCAGGCGGCAGAACGACTATGAAACGGACTTTCCAACCGAGCCGCCTGGTGCGCAAGCGCCGCCACGGTTTCCGCGCCCGCATGGCCACCAAGAACGGCCGCAAGGTGATCGCCCGGCGCCGGGCCAGGGGCCGCAAGCGCCTTTCGGCCTGAGCGAGCGGCGCCAGAGCGCCCCGGCCATGCAGCGCCTGAAGAAGCGGCGCGACTTCCTGGCCGTGCGCGGCGGCAGGCGGCAAGCCCGCCGCGCCTTCATCCTGGAAAGCCGACAGGGGGCTGAGGGCGTCGCATCGCGCGTCGGCTTCACCGTCTCCAGGCGTGTCTCGCCCAAGGCGGTGATACGCAACCGTATCCGCCGGCGCCTCAAGGAAGCCTTCCGCAGGGCCGAGCATGTTGCGTCCGGTGCGCCAAGAGACCATGTGGTCATTGCTCGCCCCGAAGCGCTAAGAGCGGATTTCGCCGGCATGGTGGTCGAGCTTGAAGAGGCCCTGGCGAAGGGCGAGACGGAGCGGCCGGAACCGGCGAAGAGCCGGCAGCGCCAGAAGCGCGGCCGCGGGCAGAAGTGGCGCAAGCGCCAGAGGACAGCACGCTGATGGACAATAACCGCAACGTCTTCATCGCCATCGCTCTGTCGCTCGGCATCCTCTTGGCATGGCAGTATTTCGTCGCCGGGCCGCAGATCGAGGCGCAGCGCCAACAGCAGCAGGCCGCGCAGCAGCTCGCAGAGAGCGGCACGCAGGCTCCCTCCGCCGGAAGCGGCGCCCAGGTGCCACCCGCCCCGGGGGTGGCGCCACAAGCACCGGGAGCCGCGCCGCAGGCGCCCCCCGCCGAGGGCTTGGCCGCCGCGCCGGCCGCCGGCGCACAAGCCTCCGGCGAAGCGGCGCCGCGCCTTGCCATCGACACGCCCGCGCTCACCGGCTCCATCAATCTGCGCGGCGGGCGCATCGACGAACTCTTCCTCAAGCGCTACCACGAGACGCCGGATCCCGAGAGCCCGCTGATCGAGCTTTTCCAGCCAGTGGGCGGAGCGACGCCTTATTATGCGGATTTCGGCTGGGTGACGGCGCAGGGCGGGCCGGCCGTGCCGGGCGCCGACACCGTTTGGCAGACGACCGAGAGCGAGACGCTGGCTCCGGGCAGCCCGGTGGAGCTGTTCTGGGACAACGGCGCCGGCCTTATCTTCAAGCGCACCATCGCCGTCGACGAGAACTATATGTTCACCGTCACCCAGAGCGTCGCCAACAGCACCGGCGAGCCGGTGACGCTTTATCCTTACGGCGTCATCATTCGCTACGGGCAGCCGCAGACCACGGGCTTTTACATCCTGCATGAGGGCCCGATCGGCGTCTTCGGCGAGGAAGGTCTGATGGAGGTCGATTACTCCGACCTCGACGACGAGCAGGTCACGCCGCCGAAGGTTGCCGACGGTTGGCTCGGCATCACCGACAAATACTGGGCCGCCGCCCTCATTCCCGGCGGCGATACGCCCTTCCAGGGCCGCTTCCTCAGGGGCGACAGCGGCGCCCTTCCCACCTATCAGGCCGATTTCCTCGGCGAGGCGGTCAGCGTGCCGGTGGGCGGCGTCGCCAGCAACGAGACGCTGCTCTTCGCCGGCGCCAAGGTCAGCCAGCTCCTCAACGATTACGAGAGCCGCTACGGCATCGACCGGCTCAACCTTCTCATCGACTGGGGCTGGTTCTACTTCCTGACGAAGCCGATGTTCCAGGTCATCGACTTCCTCTTCCGCTTCCTGGGCAATTTCGGCCTCGCCATCCTGGCGGTGACCGTCCTTGTGAAGATCGTCTTCTTCCCGCTGGCGAACAAATCCTACGCCTCCATGTCGAAGATGAAGAAGCTGCAGCCGCAGATTCAGAAGCTGCAGGAGCGCTACAAGGACGACAAGCCGGCGATGCAGAAGGAGATGATGGAGCTCTACAAGCGCGAGAAGATCAATCCGCTCGCCGGCTGTTGGCCCATCCTCATCCAGATTCCCGTCTTCTTCGCCCTCTACAAGGTGCTGTTCGTCACCATCGAGATGCGCCACGCGCCGTTCTTCGGCTGGATCAAGGATCTTTCCGCGCCCGATCCGACGAACCTCTTCACGCTCTTCGGCCTTGTGCCCTGGGACGCGCCGGCCATCCTGCATCTCGGCATCTGGCCGATCATCATGGGCGTGACGATGTTCGTCCAGATGCGGATGAACCCGCAGCCGCCCGACAAGACCCAGCAGATGATCTTCAACTGGATGCCGGTCATCTTCACCTTCATGTTGGCGACCTTCCCGGCTGGCCTCGTCATCTACTGGGCGTGGAACAACTTCCTGTCGGCGCTGCAGCAGGGGCTCATCATGCGTAAGCACGGCGTCAAGATCGAGCTGTGGGACAATCTGAAGGGCATGATCGGCGGCAAGAAGTCGAAGACGCCGGCCGAATAGCGACGCCAGCGCCGGGAGGCCGGCCTTTTTGGGAGGGGCGGGACCCGCGCGCGGCCGCGTGATCGCCGGCATGGCGGCGTGTCTCAACGCAAAGGTTCTGCTAAGAGGCCCGCCATGCGCGCAAACGCCCTTTTCTCCCATCCCTGGCGCTTCGTCACCTCTGCGCCGAACCTTGCCGCCCTGCCGCGGGAAGGGCCTGTGGAGGTCGCCTTCGCCGGCCGCTCCAATGTCGGCAAGTCGAGCCTCATCAACGCGCTGACGGGGCAGAAGGACCTTGCCCGCACCTCCAAGACGCCCGGCCGCACCCAGGCGCTGAATTTCTTCGTGCCGGACATGCCGGGGGCGCAGACGGGCGAGCCGGCGATCGCCCTCGTGGACATGCCCGGCTACGGCTTCGCCAAGGCGCCCAAGGAGAAGGTCGCGGACTGGACGGCGCTCATCCACGATTATCTCCGCGGACGGGCGACGCTGCGGCGCGTCTTCCTTCTCATCGACGCCCGCCACGGGCTGAAGGCGGCCGATCTGACGGTGATGAAGGAGCTCGACGTCGCGGCCGTCACCTATCAGATCGTGCTGACCAAGGCCGACAAGCCGAAGCCCGGCCAGCTTGCCCGCCTGATCGAAGCGACAGGTGAGGCGATCGCCAGGCGCCCGGCGGCCTTCCCTCAGATCATCGCCACGTCGAGCCTGAGGGGCGAGGGGCTTGAGGAGCTGAAAGACGCCGTGGCGAGCCTCGTCGATTGGCAGGGCCGCGAAGCCCTGCTAGAGACCGAGCGCCTCGACTGACCGGCCAGCCCATGTCCCGTTCCTCTCTTTCTCCCGCATCCGCCGCACCCTCAGAAGCAGCGCCTCCACCTGATTGCGGGAGGCTGCCGGCATGAGCGCCATCACCCCGGAAGAAGCCCGCAATCAGGCGCGGCTTTTGGCCGAGGCGCTGCCCTATATGCAGCGCTACGAGGGCAAGACCATCGTCGTCAAATATGGCGGCCATGCCATGGGCGAGCCTAAGCTTTCCAAGGCCTTCGCCCGCGACATCGCCCTTTTGAAGCAATCGGGCGTCAACCCGATCGTGGTCCATGGCGGCGGGCCGCAAATCGCGGAGATGCTGAAAAAGGTGGGAATCGCCTCGCAGTTCCAGGGCGGCCTGCGCGTCACCGACAAAAAGACAGTGGAAGTCGTGGAGATGGTGCTCGCCGGCTCCATCAACAAGGAAATCGTCGCCCTCATCAACGCGGAGGGCGAATGGGCGATCGGGCTTTGCGGCAAGGACGGCAACATGGTCTTCGCCGAGAAGCTGAAGCGCAAGGTCACCGACCCCGATTCCAATATCGAGCGCATTGTCGATCTCGGCTTCGTCGGCGAGCCGGTGGAGGTCGACCGCACGCTGCTCGACCTTCTCGCGCGCTCGGAGATGATCCCGGTGATTGCGCCGGTGGCGCCGGGACGCGACGGCGAGACCTACAACATCAACGCCGACACCTTCGCCGGGGCGATCGCCGGGGCGCTTGCGGCGACGCGGCTTCTTTTCCTGACCGACGTTTCCGGCGTTCTGGACAAGAACGGCGAGCTTATCGACGAGCTCACCGTTGCCCAGGCGCGCGCGCTCATTGCCGACGGCACCATCCATGGCGGCATGATCCCCAAGGTGGAGACCTGCATCGAAGCGGTGGAACGGGGCGTTGAGGGCGTCGTCATCGTCGACGGCAAGGCGCCGCATGCCGTCCTGTTGGAACTCTTCACCGCCCACGGCGCCGGCACGCTGATCCGGCCGTAGGGGAACTTTCTACGGCCGATCCGCTTCAGCAAGTATGGAGCAAGACCGCAAGAGGGGACCATGCGCAAAGCCCGCCTTGCCATCGCCGCCGTCACCGTCGCTTGCCTCGCCCCGGCCGGTGCGAAGGCGGCACCCTTCGACGGAAGGTGGTCGGTTACCGTCATCTCCGAATACGGCGATTGCGACCGCCGTTTCGCCATCCCGGTTGCCGTGCGCGAGGGCAGCGTGCGCTATACCGGCCGCTTCACCTCGCGCGCCAGCGGGGACGTCAGTGGCGAGGGCCGGGTGGTCATCACCTTCCGCCACGAAGGTCAGGTCGTGCACGCCACCGGATCGCTGCGTTCGACCTTCGGCAACGGGGCGTGGGAATCGGCGACGCTGGCCTGCAGCGGCACCTGGATCGCCAGAAAGGCGCGATAGCGCGTTGCGCTTGGCGCCGTGCTCGGAGACTGCCGTCATGCCAAGGCTTGACCTTGGCACCCATTCCGGTCCGCGCTCGAAGCATCAGAGCGCCTCTTCTTCCCGCCGCGCGGCGTCTTCCGGGCCGTGTTTCGGCGCACTCTCCCCGTGCACTTTCGCGGAGAATCCCGTAAAGGAGCCGCATGAACCCCCTGACAGCCGAAGATGTCGCCCCGCACAGGCCGGAGGAGCTGACGGCCTTCCGTGGCATCGAAGCCTGGATCTTCGACCTCGACAACACGCTCTATCCGCGCGACACGAACCTCTTCGTGCAGATCGACGAGCGCATCCGCTCCTATGTGCAGGAACTTCTCGGCGTCGACGAGACGGAGGCGCACCGTATCCAGAAGGACTTCTACGAGCAGCACGGCACCTCTCTGCGCGGCCTGATGCTGGAGCACCAGGTCGACGTCGATTCCTTCCTGGAATATGTGCACGACATCGACCGCTCGGCGCTGAAGCCGGACCCGGCGCTCGCCTCCGCCATCGAACGCCTGCCGGGCCGCAAGTTCATCTTCACCAACGGCTCGCGCGCCCATGCGCTGAAGACCGCCGAGCAGCTCGGCTTCAAAGACCATTTCGAGGACATTTTCGATATCGTCGCCGCCGAGCTTCTGCCCAAGCCGCAGCGCCTGACCTATGAGCGCTTCGTCAACCGCTTCGACGTCTTCCCGGAGAAGGCGGCGATGTTCGAGGATTTGGCGCGCAATCTCTCCGTGCCCAAATCGATCGGCATGACGACGGTGCTGGTCGTTCCCTCCGGAACGCGTGAGGTGTTCCATGCCGAATGGGAGATGGAGGGCCATGACGGGGCCGAGCATGTCGATTTCGTCACCGACGACCTTGCCGCCTTCGTCGCCGAGATCGCCGACGCCATCGAGGCTTGACGGGCGAGACAAAGCGCCTTCACGCGCTCCCTTGCGGGCGCGGCGCATAGGCTTCATATAGGGACCGGGAGGCTGGCGGCGGACGCGTCCTTCGCCAATCGGGTCAGGTCCGGAAGGAAGCAGCCCTAACGAATTCGTCGCGGGTCGTCTGCCAGTCTCCTTTTCCCGGCATTCAAGCACACGGCCCCCTGCGCCTTCACGGCGGCGGAACGAAAGCCTATGAAGGCAGAATGAGCGCAGCGCCAGGCTACCAGGTCCTCGCCCGCAAATACCGTCCTTCCCGCTTCGACGATCTCATCGGGCAGGAAGCGATGGTGCGCACCTTGAAGAACGCCTTCAAGGCCGGACGCATTCCCCATGCCTGGATGCTGACCGGCGTGCGCGGCGTCGGCAAGACGACGACGGCGCGCATTCTCGCCCGCGGCCTCAATTACATGCCGCAGGAGGGCGGCGGCGAGCCGACGGTGGAGTTCACCGAGGAGGGCGTGCATTGCCGTGCCATCATGGAGGGCCGCCATCCGGACGTGATGGAGATGGACGCCGCCTCCCATACCGGCATCGACGATATCCGCGACATCATCGATTCGGCGCGCTACGCCCCGGCCTCGGCGCGCTACAAGGTCTACATCATCGACGAAGTGCACATGCTCTCCAAGGCGGCCTTCAACGGGCTGTTGAAGACCTTGGAGGAGCCGCCGCCGCATGTGAAGTTCATCTTCGCCACAACCGAGATTCGCAAGGTGCCGGTGACGGTGCTGTCGCGCTGCCAGCGCTTCGATTTGAAGCGCATCGAGGCGGTGGAGCTGATCGCCCATCTCGGCCGTATCGCCGAGAAGGAGGGTTTTGAGGTGGAGGCGGAGGCGCTGCGCATGGTGGCGCGCGCCGCCGAGGGATCGGTGCGCGACGCGCTCTCCATCCTCGATCAGGCGGTGGCGCATGGCGCCGGCAAGGTGGAGGCAAAAACCATCCACGACATGCTGGGCCTCGCCGACCGGGCGCGCATCGTCGACCTGTTCGAGAAGGTGATGGCGGGCGACACCGCCGGGGCGCTGGAGGAGCTTGCCGCCCAGCACGCGGCCGGCGCCGACCCGGTGACGGTGCTCACCGACCTTGCCGGCTTCTGTCATTACGTCACGCTCGCCAAGCTGGCGCCGGAAGCGGGCGCGAGCGCCGCCGTCTCCGAGACGGAGCGCGTGCGCGGCGAGGCGCTGGGCAAGGCGCTCGCCCTTTCGGTCCTGTCGCGCGCCTGGCAGATTCTCTTGAAGGGCATCGAGGAGGCGGGGCTCGCCGGCCATCCGGAGCAGGCGGCCGACATGGTCGTCGTGCGTCTTTGCCACGCCGCGCAGCTGCCGACGCCGGAAGAGGCGCTGAGGGCGCTCGCCGACGAGGAAGACCGCCAGGGCGCGCCACCGGAAAGGGACGAGCGGTCGGGCGCCAGCGGCGCTTCGGCAACGCCGGCTTCTTCGGTCGCTGCCTCCCCCTCTGCCGCTTCGACGGGGCGAACGCAGATGCGCAGCGGCGGCGGACCGCAGGCCGAGCCCGCCCGCCACGACCGGCCGGCGCCGCGTGCCGCGGCCGCGCCTTCGCCGCGGCTTGAAAGCTTCGCCGATATCGTCGCGGAGGCGCGCGCGCGCCGCGACATCGTTCTCCTCAACGCCCTGGAGCGGCATGTGCGCCCGGTCCGCATCGAGGAGGGGCGGCTGGAAGTGGCGATCGCCGAGGAGGCGCCCGCCGATCTCGCCCAGCGTCTGTCCGCGGCCATGTCCGCTTGGAGCGGGCGGCGCTGGGTGGTGATTTTGAGCCAGGCGGCGAACGGGCAGAAGACCCTGCGCGAGGAGCGCGAGGCGCATCGCGCCCGGCTGCGCGACGAGGCCAAGGCCGATCCGCAGGTTCAGGAGCTGTTGCAGCGTTTTCCCGGCGCCGAGGTGGTGGAGGTGCGCGAGACCGCCCCGGAAACGGACGAGGCCGGCGAGGCAGATCCCGGCATGAACGAGACGAAGACACCAGACGAGGACATGTGATGCGCGACCTGATGGGGATGATGAAGCAGGCCAAGCAGCTTCAGGAGAAGATGCAGGAGATGCAGGAGGAGATCGCCGCCACGGAAGTGGACGGCTCGTCCGGCGGTGGCCTGGTTGCGGCCGTCGTCGACGGCAAGGGCGGCCTGAAGCGGTTGAAGATCGATCCTTCCCTGATGAAGGAGGAGGAGGTGGAGATCCTGGAGGACCTCATCGTCGCCGCCGTGGGCGATGCGCGCGGCAAGGCCGACCAGATGATGCAGGAGAAGATGGCCGAGATGACCTCCGGCCTGCCGCTGCCGCCGGGCATGAAGCTGCCCTTCTAGGAGGTCTTGCTCATTCATGGCCGCTTCCCCCGTCGGGCCGGAGATCGAAAGACTGATCGCCGCTCTGTCGCGCCTGCCGGGGCTCGGGCCCCGCTCCGCGCGAAGGGCGGCGCTCGCCCTCATCAAGAAGAAGGAGAGCCTGCTTCTGCCTCTGGCGGAAGCGGCGCGGCAGGCGGCGGAGGCGGCCCGCATCTGCTCTGAATGCGGCAATATCGACAGCCGCGACCCCTGCTCCATCTGTGCCGATCCTTCGCGCGATGCCTCCACCATCGTCGTGGTGGAGGATGTCGGCGACCTGTGGGCTCTGGAGCGGGCGGCGGCGACCAAGGCGCGCTACCACGTTCTCGGCGGCGTGCTCGCCCCGCTCGACGGTATCGGGCCGGAGGAGCTCAATATCGCCGGGCTGATTGCCCGCGCCGCCGCGCCGGAGGTTTGCGAGGTAATCCTTGCCGTCAACGCCACGGTGGAGGGCCAGACGACCGCGCATTACCTCACCGACGAGCTGGCATCCTCCGGCGTGAAGGTCACCCGCCTTGCCCATGGCGTGCCGGTCGGCGGCGAGCTCGATTATCTCGACGAGGGCACGCTGGCGGCCGCAATGCGCCAGAGAACGGCGTTTTGAGCGAAGCCTAAGCCGCATAGCGAACCCGGCTCGGCGGATGCAGGCGCCGGCCCGGAAACTGTCGAGGCACGGATGGCCGGGTCAGTTGACTGTGAAGAACGCATAAGCGGCTGATAGTCGACGGATTTCGGTCTCTCGCAAGGTTTCGGTTTTGCAGGATTCGGTGGCTTGAGCCT
>NZ_JHZK01000003.1 GCF_000688515.1 Afifella pfennigii DSM 17143
GCCTGATCGAGCCACCCCCAGAGCCGTCCAAGGACCCCAACCAAATGCTCCTGCAATGGGCGTGAAATTAAACCGGACAGCCGTGGGCTTGACCCTGGCATCCATTCCGCTCCGCGCGCCAAGCGTGGGGGCGGCGGAGTGTGGCGCGCCTCCGCCCGCTCACGGTCCGGCTACGTCTGGCCCCTCCGCCCAGACGGGAGAAGAGGGGCGTTTTTAGCGGCGCTGTGCGCGCGATTTGGCTCTGAGCGTGCTGAGGTTTCCCCCTCACCCGGCTGCCTCCGGCAGCCACCCTCTCCCTCGGCGGGGAGAGGGTTCTGGCGCGTGTGGCGGGGTGCCTGCCATACGCGGCTCGATACCGCGGCTCGGGCGCCCTGGCATGGATGGCCGGGTCAAGCCCGGCCATAACGACAGCGTAAGGGGCAAAGGTGGCCCGATGAACAAGCGCCGGGCTCTGAGACTGTCGTCATGCCAAGGCTTGACCTTGGCATCCATTCCGTTCCGCTCGCGGCAATCGGGCGCTTGATTGCAGCGCCGGCCCGCGCCTTACTGTCGGCATGCTTGAGAATCCGATCCGCGAGGGCGAGGTGGCGCTCTCCTTCGATCCCGCCGAGACCGCCGACGATGCGCGTCTGGTCTTCATCGGCCGTGCCTTTACGCCCTGGCGGCCGGAGCGCGATTGCCCGCGCAATATGCGCCAGGTGCGCGAGCGGCTCGCCGAGGCGCCCGAGCTTGCCTTTCAGCTTCAGATCGACGCGCCGTTTCGGCCGGGGCTGAAGGATATCGCGCCTGGCAAAGCCATCTTCGTGTTGATGTGGATGAGCTCGGCGCGGCGCGACCTTATCATCCAGGCGCCGAAGCATCGCGAGACGCCGGCGGGGCTGTTTTCCCTGCGCTCGCCGGTGCGCCCGAACCCGATCGGGCTATCCCTGGTGCGGGTGAAGGATATCGACCATGGCGCGGGCCGCATCGCCGTCGACGCGCTCGATTGTTTCGATGGCACGCCGATCATCGACCTGAAGCCCTATATCGAGACGGTCGATCGGCTGGCCGAGGAGGCCTGAGCGAGGCCGCCGCGACGGGACGCGCCTGCCGGCTTTTCCGGCGCCGTCTTGAAAGCGCCCGCTTTCAGCGCCATATGCGTGTCATCAAACGGTGACCGAACGGTCGCCCGCGCCCAATAGTCTGGCTTGAGCCGGGCGGCGCGACACCCCAAGCAATCAACCATCGCCAGCCGCCGCCGACGCGAGGAACGCGTGGCGCGGAAGCGATTCGACAAGGAAACGAAAATGCATACCGGAAACGTTGTCTGGTTCGATCCACGCCGAGGCTATGGCTTCATCCGCCCCGACGAGGGCGCGGACGTCTTCGTCCATCGCTCCGCCCTGGAGCAGGCCGGGCTTGCCACCTTGCGGCCCGACCAGATCGTCTTCTTCGACATCGAGATGCGCGGCGAGCAGCAGACCGCGACGGATCTGACGGCTCTCAACTAAGAGGAGCGCCGCGGAAGGCTGCCGGCCAAGACGGCGGCCTTGCCCTTTCTCAAGGCCGGCCCGGGGCGCGGAAGCGACAACGGGCCGGCTTTTTCGTATGCGGCGACGTGCTATGGCTTGGCGATACGAGGCGCGGAGGTGGCCTTGGCCGGCCGCCAGCGGTCTCGCAAGCTGAGGAGGCATCGTTGCGCTATCAGGCAGCAGGCCTTGCCGTCATCGCCTTGATGGCCGTCACCGGCGTGGCGGAGGCCCAATCGGCGGAGGAGACCGTCGCCTTCATGGTCTCGGGCGTGCGCCCGGGCGGGGAGGAAAAGCGGGTGGTCGATGCCGATGGCGGTGTCAGGACGGTGACGCCGCTTGCCGGCGAAGGCGTCTGGAGCCTGGAATACGAGCGCTCCTTCGCGGGCGGCGAGGCCTATCGGCTGAAGCTCAAGCACGAATTGAGAAAGGTCGATGCCTGTCGCTACGACGTCAAGATCACCGGCGACAATGCGGCGGTGATGATGCGCTACGACTTCTCGCGGGCAAGGGGCATGGTTGTCCTGGAGCGCGACGCGCGCGCGCCAGAGGCGACGACGCCGGTCGATTATCTCGGCGCCAAGGTGGAGCGGTGCGAGCCGCCCAGAAAGCCTCCCTGCCAGGAGGTGGAGGGCAACCGCTTCGGCTATATCCCGGCGAGCGAGGCGGAGCTGCGCGACGCCTATGCGCATTTCCAGGCGACCTACTGCCCGCAAAGCGCCTTCTGAGGCCACGCACGAAAAACAAGCCGCCGCGGGCGCGCAGGCATGGACAGCCGTGGGTCGGGCTCGGCCATGACGACAATTGACGTTGAGCAGTGTGCGCGCTTGTCGTCATGCCAAGGCCCCGCCTTCGCATCCATGCCGCTGCGCTCGCGAAACGTGAGGGCGTGGGGTCCGTTTCCGGCATTTTCCGGCAAGAGAGGCGGCGAGCGCCTTCAGGCCGGCCGCCGCAGCCCGTCGTTTCAATAGAGCGCCTTGCGATCCTTCTCTTCGACCGCGGCCTGCTCCAGGGAATCGACGGGAACGCCGCTGTGGTCTCGGACGATCTCGTTGAGCGAGGCGACCGGGCGAGCCCGCGGCCAGGTTTCCGGCCTCCACAGGCCGGCGCGCATGGGGGCCTTGCCGCAATGCAGGAAAACCTCCTCCGCGGTGATGCGCAGGACGGTCTTCGGGCTTCGTCCGCGCACCTGGAACCGGGCGCACAGGGCCGGGTCATCGGAGATCTCGGCAGTTCCGTTGACACGCAGCGTCTCGCCGACGGTGGGGATGATGAAGACCAGCGCCACCTTCGGGTGACGCAGGATGTTCATCAATCCGTCGACGCGGTTGTTGCCGGGCCGGTCGGGCACCAGCAACGTGCTTTCCGACTCAACGGCGACGAAGCCTGCCGGATCACCCTTGGGCGAAACGTCGAGGTTCTCGCCGTCCGATGTGGCGAGCACCAGGAAGGTCGCGTTCTCGATGAACCGCCGGCAATGCTTGTCGAATTTCGACGTGACCTTCGCGGCTGCGCGCGGTGAGGGTTCGCCATAAAGCTCGCGCAGTCTCTTCGGCGTCATCGGCGTGCTCGTTACCTCTCAGCTTCCTTGGGCCGGCGGATTTTCCATCAGCTGCCGCCCTTTTCCGCAAGGCTCGCGATATAGGCGGTGAGATCGCGGATCTCCTGCCGCGTCAGGCTCATATCCGGCATCAAGGGATGCGGGTCGGCGAGGAAGGCGGCGAGCGCGCCCATGCCGTCGTCGGCGTATTTCTCCGCCATCGCGGCAAAGCTCGCGGCGGCGGCGCTGGCGCTCGTCTGATCCTCGGCGACGACATGGCATTCGGCGCACCATTGGCGGGCGATGCGCTCGCCCTCGTCGGGAAAGGCCGCGGCCAGGGCGGGGACGGTCAGAAGGGCGAGACAGGCGGCGGCGAATAGGGTGCGCGACATGAAATCTCCAGCGGTTTTGCCGGTGAGCTTAGCGGATCGCGGCGGGTAGGGGGAGGCCGGCAAGCGAGCGAAAGATCACATCTAGCGGTTGAGTAACCAGAGGATCAGCGACAGGACGATGCTGACGACGACCATGGTGGTGATCGGAAAGACGAAGGTGAAGTTCTCGCGCTCCACCCAGATATCGCCCGGCAGGCGGAAAAGGCCGAGACGCGCAAGAAGCGGCCAGAGGAGCCCGGCCGCCAGGAAGACAAGCCCAATGACGATGAGCGTGCGCGCCATGGCAGCAGAATGAGGATGAGGCAAGGCGCGCGCAAGGGTGGGGCGGGTCTAGCTCTCCGCCCTCCCGAAGCCGCCGCCGGTCGGCGTCGTGACGATCACCGCCTCGCCGGCCTCCAGAAACGTCTGGTCGGCGCCTTTGAGGATGTCGAGGGAGCCGTCAAGGCGGCGCACCTCGGTCCTGCCGCAGGCACCATCCTCGCCGCCTTCAAGCCCGTGCGGGCGCACGTTGCGGTGCGAGGACAGGATGGCGCAATCCATCGCCTCCAAAAAGCGGATGGTGCGGCGCGTGCCGGAGCCGGCATGCCATCTGCCGCGCCCGCCGGAGCCGTGGCGGATGTGGAAATCCTCCAGAAGCACCGGATAGCGCATCTCCAGGACCTCCGGATCGGTGAGACGGGAATTGGTCATGTGCACATGCACGGCGTCGGTGCCGTCAAAGCCGGTGCCGTCGTTGAAGATGCCGGCGGGCGAGCCGGAGCAGATGGTCTCGTAATACTGGTAGGTGTCGTTGCCGAAGGTGAGGTTGTTCATCGTGCCCTCGGAGGCGGCGAGGGTGCCGAGCGCGCCGAAGAGGACGTTGGTGACGTGCTGGCTCGTCTCCACATTGCCGGCGACGACGGCGCGCGGATAGTCGGGGGCGAGCATGCAGCCTTCGGGAATGACGATCTCAATCGGCTCCAGGCAGCCGGCATTCATGGGAATGTCCGCCTCCACCATGACGCGGAAGGCATAAAGCACGGCGGCGCGGGTGACGGGGGCCGGGGCGTTGAAGTTGTTCTCCATCGCCTCCGAAGTGCCGGTGAAATCGACCCTGGCGGAGCGGTTCTTGCGGTCGACGGTGATGGCGACCTTGATGGTGGCGCCCTGGTCGGTGACGATCTGGAAGGAGGAATCCTTCAGCCGCTCCACCACGCGGCGCACGCTTTCCGCCGCATTGTCGCGCACATGGCGCATATAGGCCTGCACCACCGGCAGGGTGAACTGCGCCACCATCTTGCGCATCTCCGCAACGCCCTTCTTGTTGGCGGCGATCTGCGCCTTCAAATCGGCGATGTTCTGCTCCGGGTTGCGGCAGGGGAAGGGATGGTCGGTGAGGAGGTTTCGCAACGCCTCCTCGCGGAAGCGGCCGCGGTCGACGAGCTTGAAATTGTCGATGAGCACGCCCTCCTCGTCGACGGTGGTGGCGCGCGGGGTCATGGAGCCCGGCGCCGTGCCGCCGACATCGGCGTGATGGCCGCGCGAGGCGACCCAGAAGAGGATATCCTTGCCGGCCTCGTCGAAGACCGGGGTGACGACGGTGATGTCGGGCAGATGCGTGCCGCCGTTATAGGGGGCGTTGAGGGCGTAGACGTTGCCCGGCGCGATGTCCGGGTTGTTCTCGCGCACCGTCTCCACGGAGCGGTCCATGGAGCCCAGATGCACCGGCATATGCGGGGCGTTGGCAACCAGCGCGCCCTCCGGCTCAAAGACGGCGCAGGAGAAATCGAGCCGCTCCTTGATGTTCACCGAATAGGCGGTGTTCTGCAGCCTGACGCCCATCTGCTCGGCGACGGACATGAAGAGGTTGTTGAAGATTTCCAGGAGCACCGGATCGGCCTTGGTGCCGATGGCGTGATCGCGCTTCAGCGCCTCCGTGCGGGAAAGGAGGATGTGGTTCTTGGCGGTGATCGTGGCCGACCAGCCGGGCTCCAGGACGATGGTCTGGTGATCCTCGATAATGAGGGCGGGGCCTTTGAGGCGCGCGCCGGGGGCAAGGGCGGCGCGCTTCACGATGGCGGCCTCGTGCCAGGCGCCGCCGGAGAAGAAACGGGCCGTCTCCTCCGCCTTCACGTCATGGGGCTCGGCCGGCTCGTCGGCCTCCGCGATGTCGGCGCCGCCGCCGACGGCCTCCACCTCCACCTGCTCGGCGATCAGCGGCTTGTCGTCGTAGATGAAGCCGAACTGGGCGCGGTGCGCCGCCTCGAAGGCGCGGCGGACCGCCTCGGCGGAGCCGAAGGGAACGGGCAGCGGCGTGTCGGTGCCTTCGTAGCGCACATGAATGCGGGCGAAAACCTCGGTGGCGGAATCGCTTATGCCCTGATCCTGAAGCTCCTTGCGCGCTTCTTCCTCAAGTGCCGATTCAACTTCCTGAAGCTTTGATTCCGCTTCCTCCTCCAGGCGCACGACGACGGCACGGCTTTTGTTGGCGCGCACATCGGCAAGGCCCATGCCGTAGGCGGAGAGGATGCCGGAGAGGGGGTGGATATGCACCTTCTCCATACCGAGCCGGTCGGCGATGAGGCAGGCATGCTGGCCGCCGGCGCCGCCGAAGCAGGAAAGCGCGTAATGGGTGACGTCGTGGCCGCGCTGCACGGAAATCTTCTTGATGGCGTTGGCCATGTTCTCCACGGCGACCTTGAGGAAGCCGTCGGCGATCTCCTCCGGCGAGCGGCGGCGCCCCTCCTCGTCGGCGGCGATGCGTTCGGTCAGCTCCTCAAAGCCGCGGCGCACGGCATCGACGTCGAGAGGCTGGTCCTGGCCGGGCCCGAAGATCGCCGGGAAATGCTCGGCGCGGATCTTGCCGACCATGATGTTGGCGTCGGTGACGGTAAGCGGGCCGCCATGGCGGTAGGCGGTGGGGCCGGGATGGGCGCCGGCGGAATCCGGGCCGACCTGGAAGCGGCCGGATGCGTAATGCAGGATGGAACCGCCGCCGGCGGCGACGGTGTGGATGCGCATCATCGGGGCGCGCATCCTGACGCCGGCCACCTCCGTCTCGAAGGCCCGCTCCAACTCGCCGGCATAATGCGAGACATCGGTGGAGGTGCCGCCCATGTCGAAGCCGATAATCCTGTCGAGACCGGCCATGCGCGCCGTCTCCGTGGCGCCCACGACGCCGCCGGCGGGGCCCGACAGGATGGCGTCCTTGCCGGCGAAGAGCTCGGCCGCCGTCAGCCCGCCGGAGGACATCATGAACATGAGGCGCGGGCCCTTGCCGGGATCGGCGCCGGGATGATCGTCGGGCCCGTCGGTGGCATGGGTGGCGCCGAGCTCGCCGGCGACGCGCTTCACGTAGCGCGACAGGATCGGCGAGAGATAGGCGTCGACCACGGTGGTGTCGCCGCGCCCGACGAGCTTGACCAGCGGGGAGACCTCGTGGCTGACGGAGACCTGGGCAAAGCCCATGCGGCGCGCCAGCCCCGCCACCTCGGCCTCGTGCGCGGGGTATTTCCAGGCATGCATGAAGACGATGGCGAGCGCGGCAAAGCCGTCTTCGCGCAAGGCCGTCAGCGTGGCGCGGAGCTTGTCGGCATCGGGCGCGGCCTCCACCGTGCCATCGGCGCGCACGCGCTCCTCCACCTCCTCCACGCGCTCGTAGAGAAGGTCCGGCAGGACGATCTTCTTGGCGAAAATGTCGGGCCGCGCCTGGTAGCCGATCCGCAGCGCATCGCGGAAACCCCTTGTAATCAGGAGGGCGGTGCGCTCGCCCTTGCGCTCCAGGAGGGCGTTGGTGGCGACGGTGGTGCCCATCTTCACCGTGCCGATCTTCTCAGGCGGGATGGCTTCGCCTTCCCGCACCTGGAGAAAGCGGCGGATCGCCTCGATGGCGGCATCCTCATAGGCGCCGGGATTGTCCGACAGGAGCTTGGCGGCGCGGATATCCCCGTCAGGGCCGCTTGCCACGACATCGGTAAAGGTGCCGCCGCGATCGATCCAGAAGTCCCATTTCCCGGATGCGCCGATTTGTGTCACGATCGCCCCTCCTGCGGCCGAGAAGAAGCGGATTGGAAAGCACGAGGTCGATAAAACGTCAACATAACGTTGATAAATCCTCGCCAAAAGATGACGATTGCCGCAGCCGCAGCCCGTTTTCGCGCGGCGCGAGCCTCGTGGAAGGGGCGCAGGCGGGAACGGCCTTCGCCGAAGGGCCGCATAACGAAAGGGAGAGCGTCAATGCTGAGAGAGTTCGTCGGTGCCGCCATCGCTGCCACCTTCCTTGCCGGCACGGCCACGGCCCAGACCGGCTGGGACATGCCCACGCCCTATGGCGACACGAATTTCCATACCCAGAATATCGCCGAATTCGCCGAGGATGTGAAAGAGGCGACGGATGGCGGTCTCGTCATCACTATCCATTCCGCCGGCTCGCTGTTCAAGCATCCGGAAATCAAGGATTCGGTGCGCAAGGGCCTGGTGCCGATCGGCGAGGTGCTGGTCTCGCGCCTTTCCAACGAGAACGCCATTTTCGGCATCGATTCCGTGCCCTTCGTCGCGACCAGCTACGACGACGCCAAGAAGCTCTACGACGCTTCCAAGGCGGAGCTGGAGAAGGTCCTGGACGAGCAGGGGCTGAAGCTCCTCTTCGCCGTGCCCTGGCCGCCGCAGGGACTCTACACGACCAAGGAGATCAACACCGTCGACGATCTGAAGGGCCTCAAGATGCGCGCCTACAACGCGGCGACGGAGCGGCTGGCGCAGCTCGCCGGCGCCGTGCCGACGCAGGTGGAGGTGCCGGACCTGCCGACGGCCTTTTCCACCGGCCGGGTGGAGGCGATGATCACCTCGCCCTCCACCGGCGCCAATTCCAAGGCCTGGGATTACGTCAACGTCTATACCGATACGCAGGCCTGGCTGCCGAAGAACATGGTGATCGTCAACAAGGCCGCCTTCGAGGGCCTGCCGGCGGAGCAGCAGGAGGCGATCATGGAGGCCGCCGCGCAGGCGGAGACGCGCGGCTGGGAGGCCTCGCGCGAGGAGACAGAGGCGCAGACGCAGACGCTCGCCGAAAACGGCATGACCGTCACCGATCCTTCCGAGGAGCTGATGAGCGGACTGAAGGAGATCGGCGCCACCATGGCCGATGAATGGTCGCAGGAAGCGGGCGAGAGCGGCACGGCGGTGCTGGAAAGTTTCAGAAGCATGTAGTTCTTCCGGCAGGCCGGCGGTCGCCGGCCTGCGCCTCACCCTCGATCGGAGACAAAGGTGCGCAGGGCGCTCGATACGCTCTATGCGGCTTCCGGCGTCGCGGCCGCAGCCGCGATCGTGGCCATCGCCGCGCTCGTCTTCTTGCAGGTGCTGGGTCGGCTCGCCGATCTCGTCCTGAAGCTGCTCGGGTTCCCGATCTACGGCTTTCTCGTGCCCTCGCTGGCGGAAATCGCCGGCTTCCTGCTCGTGGCCGCCTCCTTCCTGGCGCTCGCCTCCACCTTCCGGCACGGCACGCATATCCGCGTCAGCCTGCTGGTGCACAGCGTTCCGCCGCGCGCTGAGCGCATGCTCAATATCGTGGCCCTGGCGAGCGCGGCGGCGCTGACCGGCCTTCTTGCCTGGTACGCCGTCGCGCTGACGCTGGAATCGAAGCGCTTCGGCGAGGTCTCCTTCGGCATCGTGCCGATCCAGCTCTGGATTCCACAGACGGCGATGGCGGCCGGCCTCGTCATCTTGACGATCGCGCTTCTCGACGACCTTGTCCGGGTATTGTCCGGTCATGAGCCGTTCTTCGCGGGCCATGAGGGCGAGGAGCTTGAGGAGGGGGGCGGCGAATGAGCGAGCTCGGCGCGGCCTCGGCCCTTTTGGCGCTCGGCCTGCTCTTCGCGCTCGGCCTCGGCATCTGGGTGGCGGTGGCGCTGCTCGGCGTGGCGCTTGTCGCCATCTTCGTGATGACCAACGTGCCGGCCGGAGCGGTGGCGGCGACGGCGGCCTGGGGCGCCTCCAATTCCTGGGATCTGACGGCGCTGCCGATGTTCATCTGGATGGGCGAGATTTTGTTCCGCACGCGCCTGTCGGAGGACATGTTCGCCGGCCTTGCCCCTTTCATGCGGCGCATTCCCGGACGGCTCCTGCACGTCAACATCCTCGGCTGCGGGATCTTCGCCGCCGTCTCCGGCTCCTCCGCCGCGACGACGGCGACGGTGGGGCGGATGTCGCTGCCGGAACTGAGGGCGCGCGGCTACGACGAGCGCATGGCCATCGGCACGCTCGCCGGCTCCGGCACGCTGGGGCTCCTCATCCCGCCCTCCATCATCCTCATCGTCTACGGGGCGGCGACGGAGCAATCGATCGCGCGGCTGTTCATCGCCGGCGTGGTGCCGGGAGCGATGCTGGCGGCGCTTTTCATGGGCTATGTCATATTCTGGTCGCTCATCAAGCGCGGCCGCATGCCGGAGGCCGGGCCCTCCACCTCGCTGGCGGAGAAATACCGCGCCGCGCGGCGGCTCCTGCCGGTCGTCCTTCTCATCGTCGGCGTCATCGGCTCCATCTATGCCGGCCTTGCCTCGCCGACGGAGGCGGCGGCGATGGGCGTCGTCCTGTCGCTGCTTCTCTCCTTGGCGACCGGGACGCTGACGCGGCAGAGCTTCGCCGAGGCGCTGATGGGCGCCACGCGCACCTCCTGCATGATCGCCTTCATCCTGGTCGGGGCGGCGGTGTTGACGGTGGCGATGGGCTTCACCGGCATTCCGCGCCAGCTCGCCGCCGCCATTGGGGCGATGGAGCTGTCGCCGTTTTCGCTGCTTGCCGCGCTGACGCTGCTCTTCATCGTCCTCGGCTGCTTTCTGGACGGCATCTCGGTGGTGGTGCTGACGACCTCCGTCATCCTGCCGATGGTGGAGCAGGCCGGCTTCGACCTCATCTGGTTCGGCATCTATCTGGTACTTGTCGTGGAAATGAGCCAGATCACCCCGCCGGTCGGTTTCAACCTCTTCGTCCTTCAGGGCATGACGGGGCACAACATCTTCAGGATCGCAATGATGGCCTTGCCCTTCTTCCTCATCATGGTGATCGGCGTCGCGCTGATCGCGCTCTTCCCCGAGCTGGCGCTGTGGCTGCCGCAGACGATGATGGCGCGCTAGCGATGGCGACGAGAAAGAAGCCCGCGCCCGAGATCGGGCCGATCGTCTCCGCTTCGCATCTCGCCGCAAGCGGCATGCCCGCCCTTTCGGAAGTGGAGTTCGCCCTGGAGATGACGCATCACGCCTTCGGGCGCTGGATGGTGCGCTGCATGGCGGCGGCCGGCGTGCCGGGCCTGTCGGCGCTCGACGTCTTCGTCTTGCATACGGTCAACCATCGTGGCCGGGTGAAGACGGTCTCCGATATCTGCCTCGTCCTCAATATCGAGGACACCCATACGGTCAGCTACACGCTGAAGAAGCTGGAGCGGCTCGGCCTGGTGACGGCGAGCCGCATCGGCAAGGAAAAGGCCGTCGGGGTGACGGAGGAGGGGGAGGCGGCGTGCCTGCGCTACCGGGAGATCCGCGAGAAGCTGCTGGTGGAGGCGATCAGGGCGCTCGGCCTCGACGAGAAGGAGATGAGCCGCATGGCGGCGCTGATGCGCGCCCTTTCGGGCCATTACGACCAGGCGGCGAGGGCGGCGGTGGCGCTATAGATCCGGCGCGTTGAGCAAAGCGGCGAAGCTTGCAAGCGGGGCAAAGAGGCGGCCATTGGCCGAGCCGAGCGGAAGAAAGCCGTGGCGCCGGCAGAAGGTTTTCGCCTCCAGGCTGCGGGCTTCGGAAAGGAGCGCGAAGACCGGGACCTGCGATTGCAGGCAACGCCGGGCGGCGTCGACGAGGAGCGCGGCGCCGAGCCCGCGACCCTGGAAGCTGCGATCGACGGCGAGCCGACCGAGGCGGGCGACGGGCAGGAGCGGGCGGCCCCGCAGGCCGCGGGCCAGCTTTTCCGGCAGGTCGGGCAGCAGGATATCCACGGCTGAGAGCGTGTAATAGCCGGCAGGCTTGCCGCTTTTCGCCTCCACGGCCAGGAAACAGGCGGCATGGCCGCGCCGGACATCTGTCGCGGCCTGCTGCGACAGATACCGGTCGAGCGCGCCGTTGCCGCAGGCAAAGCCGGGAAAAGCCTGCGCGGCCAGCGGCGCGACATCAAAGGCCGGGGCGCTCATGACTTGCCGAGAAGGCGCTCGCGATGGCGCGCGGCGCGGCGGAGCGCTTCGTGCGGCTCCGGCGGCGTCAGAAGCGTCTCCACAAAGAGCCGCTGGTCCTCCGCCGCCAGGCGGATGAGGCGCTCCTCCTCCAATGTGCGGCGGGCCGCCGCCTCGGCCGCGGCGACGACGAAATCGCTCAAGGAGCGGCCTTCGATTTCGGAGGCGCGGCGGATGGCATCGAGGGCATCGGGCGCAATGCGCGCCTCGATACGCGCGGATTTCACGTTCTGACGCGGCATGGAATCCTCCCTTGGCGACAATGTACGGCATGACGCCGTACGCGCCAAGTTGCCGGCTCTGCGGCAAATTCCCCTCGGCCGTGAACAGACGATCGATGCGTTGATAGGGCCGATGCGCCATTGACGGCGTGGCGGCGCGATGCCACCTGTCAGGCGCCAGCCGGCCGGACGGCCGCTCCGCCAGGGCTCGAAAGGGCGGCGGAGAGGAAAGTCCGGGCTCCAAGGAAACACGGTGCCGGGTAACGCCCGGCGAGGGAGCCTTCCCGGAGACGGGACGGGCGAACCTTAGGGAAAGCGCCACAGAGAGAAAACCGCCGGGGCTTCGGCCCAGGCAAGGGTGAAAGGGTGGGGTAAGAGCCCACCGCGGACGCAGCAATGCGGACGGCATGGCAAGCCCCACCGGGAGCAAGACCGAAAAGGGGCGGCGAGGGGCGGCGTTCGATGCGCCATCAAGCCCCAGGCCGGTTTCCAGGCCAGCCGCCCGGGTGGGTCGCGAGAAGCGCCGGGCAACCGGCGTTCAAGATGAATGGCCGTCACGTCGCGGGTGACCGCGGCCGTACAGAACCCGGCTTACAGGCCGGCTGGCTTTTTCTTCGATGCATGTCGGGCCGCTCCGAGACGGGGCGGCCCGGCGCCTCAGACCTCCCTGCCGCCGGAGGCCATGGCCGCCTTCAGGCGGCCGCAATAGGCGTTGGTGTGGCGCGTCATGCGCTTGGCGTAATGGCCGGCATTGTAGCGCAAGGCCGTGCCGCAGACCGTGCCGCCGCCAAGCTGATAGGCGCGGGCGAGATAGCGCATGCCCCATTCCAGATTGGTCTCAGGATCGTAGAGCGCGGCGATGGAGCCGCGATAGCCGATGCCGCGCGCCGTCGCCGGCTTGATCTGCATGAGGCCGACCTCGCCGGCGGCGCCGCGGGCGCGGGGATTGTAGCGGCTCTCCACGGTGACGACGGCATGGGCGAGGGCGGCCGGAACGCCATGGGTGGCGGCGACCTTGGAGACCAGGGCCTGGATGGAGGAGCCAGCCTTCTTGCCGCCCTTGAGGCGCGCCGTCTTGCGCTCGGCCTCGCCGGGCGTCTTGGCCGCGGCGCTCTTGCGCTCCTTGCCCGCAAGGCTCTTGCCCGCAAGGCTCTTGCCTTCAATGCGTTTGTGGGCCGGCTGCGAGGCGCGCGAGCGGGCGATGATCAGCGCCTTGGAGCCGCCGGAGGCGGCTTCGGGCTTTGCCGCCGGCGGCAAGACCGCGGCAGCCTTCGCGGCGCCGGACTTTGGCTCGTCGGACTTCGGCTCATCGGACTTCGGCTCGCCGGTCTCGGCGGCGGCCGGATCGTCTGCGCCAGAGGGCCTGGCCTGGGCAGCGGCTTGCTGCCCGGCGGCGATGATCAGAACCTTGGAAGCCTGGGTATCACCCGCCCAGGCTGGGGTGGCCAACGCAGCGGCGAACGCCGCCGTCGCAAGCAGAGCTTTCATCTTCTTGCCTTCGCTCCGTTTCGTTCGGCGCGGCGCCTAAGGGCAGGCTGTGGCGAGAATGTGCGGGTTCCAAGGTCATTTGTTGCAGCGCGGTAGGCGCCATTGCGGCGCACAAGCGGCCATTCTGAGGCTCAGGGCAGCGCGGCGAGCAGGCGTTGCAGCGTGTCGCGGGTGGAGGGATCGGCGATGCCGTCGACGCGCTCTGGCCGGAAATGCCGCTGGAAGGCGGCAACCACGGTGGCGGTCGCCGCGTCATAGGCGCCGGTGACGGCGATGCCGTAGCCATAGAGCGCCAACAGGGCCTGCAGGCGCGCGACGGCCGGGCCCTCCATGCGCTCAACAAGACGCTCCCCGGCAAGGTCGAGCGGCGCAGGCTCGACGTGGTGGCCGATGCCGGCGGCGGCGAGCCGCGCCCAGGGGAAGAGCTCGCCCGGATCGCGCTTGCGCCCGGGGGCGACATCGGAATGGGCGAGCACCCGGCGCGGCGGGATGGCGTGGCGGGTGAGAATATCGCGGCAAAGGCGCGTCAGCGCGGCGAGCTGCGCCTCGCCGAAGGGCGGCAGGGCAAAGCCGGCCTCCTGCGCCGCATGGCCCCAATTGGCGATCTCGATGCCGATGGAGCGGGCGTTGATATCGGTGTTTCCCGCCCATGCGGCCTTGCCGGCATGCCAGGCGCGATGCTCCTCGCCGACCATCTTGACGATGCGGCCGTCGGCGCGGACGAAATAATGGCAGGAGACCTTGGAGCGGGCGTCGCGGAGCCAGGCAAGCGCGGCCTCCTCGTCTTCCATTCCCGTATAATGCAGGAGGAGGATGTCGACCTCCGCCTCGCCGCGGTCGTCGAAATTGGCCGAGGCGAGCCATTGTGCGCCATCGGCGGGAGGCTCCAGGCTCAACGGCCCTGGCCCGCGCCGGCGGGCGCCGCTTTCGCCCCGCCGCCGATCGCATTCCAGGCGTCGTTGATCGCCGCCAGCCGATCGTTGGCGATGGCGATGAATTCCTCCGGCACGTTACGGGCGACAAGCCGGTCGGGATGGTTCTCGCGCACCAGGCGGCGGTAATGCGCCTTCAGCCTCTCCGGCTCCCAGGAAGGGTCGGCGCCGAGGATGAGCCAGGGATCGGCCTTGCTGCCGCGCACATGGCGGGCGCGGATGCGCGCAAAGCCCCGCTCGTCGAAGCCGAAGATGGCGGCGACACGCTCCAGATAGACGAGCTCGCGCTCATGGATGGCGCCGTCGGCCTTGGAGATGGCGAAGAGCGCATCGAGAATGTCTTCCAGCATGGCCGGATCGTCGCCGAGCAGCCGGACGACATCGTTCGCATAGGCCTCGAAACCGGCGATATCCCCGGCCGCCAGCCGGTAGATGCGCGACACGTTGCGCGCCTCGGCCTCCGGGATGGCGAAGATCCGCCGAAACGCCTCCGTCTCCTCGAACGAGACGATGCCATCGGCCTTGGCCATCTTGGCGGAGAGCGCGATCATGGCGATGGTAAAAGTGATGTCGCGGCGCCGCTCGGAGCTGGCGAGCTGAAAAAGCGCGTCGCGCAGGCCGGCCATGGTGGCGCCGGTGCGCTCCAGAAAGTCGCCAAGGCGCGACCAGATGCTCATCGTCCGTCCTTCGTTGGCGCTCTTCGCCCGCGTGGGCCCGCGTGGGTCGTTGCATACCCCCGTGTCCCTAAAGGGGGCGGGAAAGGCGCGCAAGGCACGCAGCGAAAGCGCGTCGGCCGCAGGCGAAGAGGCGAGGCGCCAGCCGAATGTGAAGGCAGCGCGGCCAGTGAAGCCGCGCTGCCTTTGGCCGCCAGGCCGGCACCCGATCGGCCGACGGCCGACCCATTGCCCCGCATGCCTTCCGTAACGGTTCCAGCAAGCCTTGTGTTCCCGCAAGCAGGGCGAGCGCGACCGCCCGAACCAAGGCTCCGCCCGCCGCAGAGCGAGGCCGCGCTTACCCTCTCTTTACCCTGTGCCGGCAATCTTCCCGGTCAGGCTTGTCTCTGCTTCCGCCCGGACGATTCCATTGCAAACCATCTGGTCCCATGGTATCCCATAGCATCCCGGGCCGCAGCGTGAGGTCAGACGTTCCGAGGGGCCGGAACGGCGTGCGGCGAACGGGTGGATCAAAGCCGGGCATCGGGGGGCAGGACGTGCGCGAAAGCGCGCAGCCGTGGGGTCGAAAGGGGCATGGACGGGTTCGTGGCGACCTATATCAACCGGCTCGACGCCAAGGGTCGGGTCTCGGTTCCCGCCGCGTTCCGCGCCGTGCTGTCCCGCGAAGGGCAGGAGGGCCTTTATTGCTATCCCGCGCTCGATTTGCCGGCGATCGATGCAGGCGGCGCCCGCCTGCAGCAGGCGATCGGCGAGCAGCTCGCCGATTTCGAGACCTTCTCGGAAGATTACGAGACGCTTTCCACGGCGTTCTATGCCGACAGCCGCGTCCTGAAGATCGATCAGGACGGGCGCATCATGCTGCCGGAGGAGTTTCGCGAGGTGACGGGCATCACCGACGCGGCTCTGTTTGCCGGCCAGGGACTGAAATTCCAGATTTGGGAAGAGGCGCGCTTCCGCGAGCGCCAGAAGGCGGCGCGCGAGCATCTGCGCTCGCTGAAGCTTTCTCTCGGCCGCAAGAGCAAGCGCGGTCCCGCCGCCGGGGAGACGGGCGCGTGAGCGCGCAGGGCGCCAAAGGCGGCGCGGATGGGAGCGCGCGCCACCGCCCGGTGATGCTGGCGGAGGTGATGCGCCAGCTCTCCGTCAGGCCCGGCGGGCGCTATATCGACGGCACGTTCGGTGCCGGAGGCTACAGCCGCGCCATCCTGCAAGCCGGCGGAACGGTGCTGGCCATCGATCGCGATCCGACGGCCATTGCCGGAGGCGAGGCGCTCAAGGCGGAGTTCGGCGAACGGCTCATCCTGGTGGAAGGCCGGTTCTCCGAGCTCGACGAGATCGCCAAGACGGCCGGGATGGCTCCGGCGGACGGCGTCGTGCTGGATATCGGCGTCTCCTCCATGCAGCTCGACGAGGCGGGCAGAGGGTTTTCCTTCCGCCTGGAAGGTCCGCTGGACATGCGCATGGCCGGCGAGGGCGTGACGGCGGCCGATGTCGTCAACCGCGCCCCGGCAAAGGAGCTTGCGCGCATCATCGGCGGGCTCGGCGAGGAGCGTAAAGCCGGCCGGATCGCGCAGGCCATCGCACAGGCGCGTCAGGAGGCGCCGATTTCCACCACCGTGCAGCTCGCCCGCATCGTGGAGGCGGCCAGCGGCGGCAGAGCCCAGGGCGCGCCCATCCATCCGGCGACGCGGACCTTTCAGGCGCTGCGTATCTTCATCAACCGCGAACTGGAGGAACTGGCCGGCGCGCTGGTTGCCGCCGAGCGGGTTCTCAAAGAGGGCGGCCGGCTCGTCGTCGTCGCCTTCCATTCCCTGGAGGATCGCATCGTCAAGCGCTTTCTGCGCAACCGCGGCGAAGAACAGCGCGGCTCGCGCCATCAGCCCTTCCTCGCCGGCCCCGCCCCGACCTTCCACATCCTCAGCCGCGGCGCGGCGCCCGGCGAGGCGGAGATCGCCGCCAACCCACGCGCCCGCTCCGCCCGGCTGCGGGCGGGGGCGCGCACCGCCGCGCCCGCCCGCGAGCTCGATATGCGCCTTCTCGGCGTGCCGGCGCTCGCCGGCATTCCCGGCCCGGAGGCCTATCAATGACGCGCCTGCTCAACCTTGCCGCGATCGCCGCCGCGCTCATCGCCGCCTTTTCCGTCTTCAACCTCAAATATCAGGCCGAGGGCGTCGCCCAGGAGGTCGCCGATCTGCAGCGCAAGGTCGACCAGGAGAGGGAGGCGATCTCGCTGTTGCGGGCCGAATGGAGCGTGCTCAACCAGCCGGACCGGGTGGAAGAGCTGGTGGAGCGCCACCAGGAGGCTCTGCGCCTTGACCATGTGGAGCCCAAGCAACTTGCCGATCCCTCGCGCATCCCCATGCGCGTCATTGCCCCGAGCGACAGCGACCGGGCGCTTCTGACCGGGCTCACCGGCGAACCGACGGGAGCGCTGCAATGAGCGCCTCTATGCCCCTTACAACCGATCCCGTCGCGCCAGATGCCTGGCCGGAAAGTCGCTGGCGTCATGTCGCCAGGCGGCCTTCCGCCGACGGCCTTGAGGAGCGAGGCGGCGAGCGCCTGCGCTGGCGCGTGATCATGGCGATCGCCGTCTTCGCGCTGCTTTACGCGGCGCTGGCGGTTCGCCTGGTGCATCTCGGCGTCGCGTCGGACCCCGGAGGCACGGCGGTGGCCGGCGCGGCCTCCGACGTGGCGGCGGCTCGCCCGGACATCATCGACGGCAACGGCGAGATCCTGGCCACCGACATCAAGACCTTCTCGCTCTTCGCCGAGCCGCGGCGCGTGGTCGATCCCGACGAGGCCGCCGAACAGCTCTCGCTGGTCTTCCCCGAATTCGACCGCGCCAGATTGCGGCGCGATCTTGCCACCAATGCCGGCTTCCTCTGGCTGAAGCGCGAGATCACGCCGGCGCAGCGCCGCCGCATCCACGATCTCGGCCTGCCGGGCATCGGCTTTCTTTCCGAGAACCGCCGCTTCTATCCGGGCGGGCCGACCGCCTCCCATATCCTCGGGGCCGTCAATGTCGACAATCAGGGCATTGCGGGCATCGAGAAATACATCGACGACAACGGCCTCGCCGACCTGCACGAGGCGGGCTTTGCGGTGGAGCGGGGCCTGGAGCCGATCGAGCTTTCCATCGATCTGCGCGTGCAGCACGCCGTGCGCAGCGAGCTCGCCAGCGCCATGGAGCGCTACGACGCCATCGCCTCCATCGGCATCGTCCTCGATATCAAGACCGGCGAGGTGCTCGGCATGAGCTCTCTTCCCGATTACGACCCCAACGACCGCGCCCAGGTTCTCGACAAGGACCGTTTCAATCGCGCCACGGTCGGGGTCTTCGAGATGGGCTCCACCTTCAAGGCCTTCACCACCGCGATGGCGCTCGATTCAGGCCTCGTCGGCCTCGGCGACAGTTTCGACGCCAGCAAGCCCCTGCGTATCGCCAATTTCACCATCACCGACTTCCACGCCAAGAACCGCGTTCTCACCGTGCCGGAAATCTTCATCTATTCGTCCAATATCGGCACGGCGAAGATGGCACTGGAAGTGGGCTCACAGGGGCAGCAGGAGTTTCTCGGTCGCCTCGGCCTTCTCGACGAGATGAAGACGGAGCTGCCGGAAACCGGCGCGCCGCTGAAGCCGCGCGAATGGAGCAAGATCTCCTCGGTGACCATTTCCTTCGGGCACGGCATCTCCGTCTCGCCGCTGCAGACGGCGGTGGCGGGCGCGGCGCTGATGAATGGCGGCTATCTGGTGCCTCCCACCTTCCGTCCGCGCAGCGAGAAGCAGGCCGCCCAATTGGCGCAGCGCGTGGTGAAGGAGGAAACCAGCGAGGCGATGCGCAAGCTGATGCGCCTCAACGTGCTGAAGGGTTCGGGCAGACGGGCGGCCGTGCCGGGCTATCGCGTCGGCGGCAAGACCGGCACGGCGGAGAAGGTCGTCGACGGAAAGTACTCCTCCGAAAAGCGGCGCAACGCCTTCCTCGCCGCTTTTCCGATGGACGAGCCACGCTATCTCGTGCTTGTCGTTGTGGACGAGCCGAAGCCGGAGAAAGAGGGAATGGCGGCCACCGCCGGCCTGAACGCCGCACCCACGACCGCGGCCATCATCCGACGCATCGCCCCGATGCTGGGCGTCACGCCGCTGCTCACCGATCCTGAGGAAGGGCCGGCGACGACGGTCGCAGCCATCGAGTGAGCGCAGGTGAGCGGGAAAGTCACGAACGACGGCAGGTCCTATCCGCCGCGACAGTTGAAAAGCCTCTTCGCCGAAGAGGCCCGCCTGCCTGAAAAGGCCGGGCGCCTCGCGGTGACGGGGCTGACGGCCGATAGCCGTCAGGTGAGCGGCGGCATGCTCTTCGCCGCGCTGCCGGGCAGCCAGGCGGACGGCACGGCCTTCTTGCCGGAGGCGGTGGCGAACGGCGCTGCGGCGATTTTGACCGGGACGGCGCCGCTTGCCGAAGATCCGGGCATCCCGGTCATTCGCGCCGCCGACCCGCGCCGGGCGCTGGCGCTCGCCGCGGCCGCCTTCTTCGGCCGTCAGCCGAGAAAGGTGGTCGCCGTCACCGGCACCAGCGGCAAGACCTCCGTCGCCGTCTTCGCGCGTCAGATCTTCGCCCATGCGGGCAAGAAGGCGGCGAGCCTCGGCACCGTCGGGCTGGTCACATCCGACGGGCAATCCACCCCCGGCCTGACGACGCCCGATCCGGTTGGCCTGCATCGCACGCTCGCCGATCTCGCCCATGCCGGCGTCACGCATCTGGCGTTGGAGGCTTCCAGCCACGGTCTGGACCAGCGGCGGCTCGACGGCGTGAAAATCGCCGCGGGCGGCTTCACCAACCTGTCGCGCGACCATCTCGACTACCATAAGAGCGTGGAGAACTATCTGGCGGCCAAGCTCCGGCTCTTCGACACGCTGCTGGAAGAGGGCGCCGTCGCCGTCGCCGATGCCGATCAACGCCAGGCGCGGGCGGTCGCCGCCATCGCCAAGCGGCGCGGCCTGCGCTACTTCTCCGTCGGCGCGGCCGGCGAGACGCTGAAGCTTTTGTCGATGACGCGCATGCCGGACGGGGCGAGGCTGCTCCTGGAGGTGGAGGGCGAGCACCGCTATGTGCCGCTGCCGCTCATCGGCGATTTCCAGGTCGCCAACGCGCTGATGGCGGCGGCGCTGGCGATCGGCGCGGGGATCAAGATCGAGACGGCGCTCTCAGCCCTGCCGGAGCTTCACAGCGCGCCCGGACGGCTGGAACTCGCCGGGAGCCATCCGAACGGAGCGAAGATCTTCGTCGACTACTCGCACAAGCCCGCGGCGCTGACGGCGGCGCTGCAGGCGCTGCGGTCGCATGCGGACCGAGAGCTCATCGTCGTCTTCGGCGCCGGCGGCGATCGCGATGCCGGCAAGCGCCCGCTGATGGGGGAGGCGGCAAGTCTCGCCGCCGACCGGGTGATCGTCACCGACGACAACCCGCGCAGCGAAGATCCGGCGGCGATCCGCCGGGCCATCCTTTCGGCCGCGCCGAGGGCGATGGAAATCGGCGATCGGCGCGAGGCGATCCGAGAGGCCATCGCGGGCCTGCAGGCCGGCGACGTCCTGCTGATCGCCGGCAAGGGCCACGAGACGGGGCAAACCATCGGCGAGGAAGTGCGGCCCTTCTGCGATCAGGAGGAAGTCCGCGCCGCGCTCGCCGAGCTAACGAGCGAGGCAGTATGAGTGCATTGTGGGAGGCAGGAGAATTCCTTGCCGCCGTCGGGGGGCAGCTTGAGGGCGCGGCGCCGGCGGAACTCGCCGACATTTCCATCGACAGCCGCAGCGTCAGGCCGGGCGAGGCTTTCTTCGCCATCAAGGGGGATCGTTTCGACGGCCACGATTTCGTCGATGCCGCGCTCAAGGCGGGCGCGGCGCTCGCCGTCGTCGGGCAGGAGCGGCGCGACAGCGTCGAGGGCGAGCCGGTCGTCGTCGTTCCCGACGATCCGCTCGCCGCGCTGGAGCGGCTGGCGGTGGCGGCGCGCAAGCGCAGCGAGGCGAAGATCGTCGCGGTCACCGGATCGGTCGGCAAGACCGGCACGGTGTCCATGCTGCGGCTCGGGCTTTCGGCAGTCGGGCCGACGCACGCCCCGGTCGCCTCCTTCAACAACCATTGGGGCGTGCCGCTGACCCTGGCGCGCCTGCCGGCGGAGACGGCCTTCGGCGTCTTTGAGATCGGCATGAACCATGCCGGAGAGATATCGCCCCTGTCGAAGATGGTGCGCCCACATGGGGCGGTGATCACCACCGTGGAAGCCGTGCATACGGAATTCTTCGAAAGCATGGAGGCGATCGCCGACGCCAAGGCGGAGATTTTCGACGGGCTGGAGCGGGACGGGGCCGCGATCCTCAACCGCGACAACGCCTATTTCGACCAGCTCGTGGCACGCGCCAAGGATGCGGGCGCGCGTGTCATCACCTTCGGCGAGCATCCGGACGCCGATGTCAGTCTCGTCGGGCTGATGGGCGAAAGCGAAGGCAGTCGCGTCACCGTCGACGTCTTCGGCGACACCGTGCAATTCCGCCTCGGCGCACCCGGCAGACACCTGGCGCGCAACGCGCTTTCCGTGCTCGCCACGGCGTATCTGTTCGGCGCCGATGTGAAGAGCGTGGCGCTCGCCCTGGAAGAGTTCAAGGCCCCGCCCGGGCGCGGCGACCGGCACGTTCTGGCCTGCGACGAGGGCACGCTCACGCTCATCGACGAGAGCTACAATGCCAATCCGGCTTCCATGCAGGCCGCCATCCAGCTTCTGAAGGACGCCAAGCCGGGCAAGAACGGACGCCGGATCGCCGTGCTCGGCGATATGGGCGAGCTCGGCCAGCAGGCGGGCGAGCTTCATCGGGCGCTCGCCGCCGACCTCGCCGACGCCAAGGCCGATGCGGTCTTTCTCGTCGGGCCGTTGATGCATCAACTATGGGAGGACTTGCCGGAAGAGGTGCGAGGGGCCTATGCGAAGGAGACCGGCGAACTTGAACCGATTCTCATGGAGGCGCTGCAGCCGGGCGACGTGATCGTCGTCAAGGCCTCCAACGCCACCGGGCTCGGCCGGCTTGTGAAGGCGATCAAGAGCCGATTTCCGCCGGCTCGCGCCGCAGACGAGAGCTGAGACGCATGCTCGCCTACCTGCAGACCTTCGCGGACGATTTCTCGGTCCTCAATATCTTCCGCTACATCACCTTTCGAACCGGCGCCGCCACCATGACGGCGCTGCTCTTCGTCTTCCTGTTCGGTCCGGCGATGATCGAGGTGCTGCGCTTTCGCCAGGGCAAGGGCCAGCCCATCCGCGCCGACGGACCGCAGACCCATTTCAAGAAGGCGGGCACGCCGACGATGGGCGGGTTGATGATCCTGATGGGCGTCCTGGTCTCCGCGCTGCTTTGGGCGGACCTTTCCTCCATCTATGTCTGGGCGGTGCTGGCCGTGACGCTCGCCTTCGGCCTCATCGGCTTCTACGACGATTATCTGAAGGTGCGCGCGGCGACCGATAAGGGCTTTTCCGGCAAGGCGCGGCTCGCCCTGGAGGCGGTCATCGCCGGAGCTGCGGTCTATGTGATGATGCGGGTGGGCGAGCCGCAGACCGCCTCGGGGCTGACCTTGCCGTTCCTGAAGGACACCGTCATTCAGCTCGGCATCTTCTTCGTCGTCTTCGGCGCCTTCGTCATCGTGGGGGCGGGCAATGCGGTCAACCTCACCGACGGGCTCGACGGGCTCGCCATCGTTCCGGTGATGATCGCGGCGGCCTCCTTCGGGCTTATCGCCTATCTCGCCGGCAATGTGCGCTTCGCCGATTATCTGCAGATCCACTATGTCGCCGGAACCGGCGAGCTGGCCGTTCTATGCGGCGCCCTGATCGGCGCCGGGCTCGGCTTCCTTTGGTTCAACGCGCCGCCGGCGGCCATCTTCATGGGCGATACCGGCTCCCTCGCCCTCGGCGGCATGATCGGCGCCGTCGCCGTCGCCACCAAGCACGAGATCGTGCTGGCGATCATCGGCGGCATCTTCGTCATGGAGGCGCTGTCGGTGATGATCCAGGTCGCCTCCTTCAAGCTGACGGGCAAGCGCGTCTTCAAGATGGCGCCGATACACCACCATTTCGAGCAGCTCGGATGGACCGAACCGCAGGTGGTCATCCGCTTCTGGATCGTGGCCGTCGTGCTCGCCCTCGTCGGTCTTTCCACCTTGAAGCTGCGGTGAGACGATGACGGTCCCGCTCACCCATCTGAAGGGGCGCACGATCGGGGTTTTCGGGCTCGCGCGCAGCGGCCTGGCGACGGTAAGGGCGGCCGTTGCCGGCGGCGCGCAGGTGCTGGCCTGGGACGGCAGGACCGAGGCGAGGGAAAAGGCGGCGGAAGCCGGCGCGGCGGTGCGCCCGCCGGAGGATTGGGACTTTCGCGCCATGGCCTCACTGGCCCTGGCGCCGGGCGTGCCGCTGACGCATCCGCAGCCGCATGCGATCGTGCCGATGGCGCAGGCCGCCGGCCTTGAGATCGTCTGCGACGTGGAGCTCCTTTACCGCGAAACGGGGCAGCAGACACGCTTCGTGGCGGTGACCGGCACCAACGGCAAATCGACGACGACGGCGCTTCTCGGCCATCTCTTCGGCGAGGCCGGGTGGCAGGTGGAGGTGGGCGGCAATATCGGCCGCTCGGCGCTGGATCTGGAACCGCTCGCCGGCGAGAACAGCGTCTACGTGCTGGAGCTTTCCTCCTACCAGCTCGACCTCTGTCATCGATTCCGGCCGAGCGTCGCCGTCTGGCTCAACCTGACGCCGGACCATCTCGACCGGCATGGCGACATGGCCGGCTATCGCCGTGCCAAGGCGCGCATCTTCCAGGCGATGGGCGGGCAGGATCTCGCCATCCTCGGCGTCGACGAGCCGGCGATGCGCGAGGTCGCAGCCGGCCTTGCCGCCAAAGACGACCATCCGCGCATCAAGCGCGTCAGCGTGCGTGGGACGGCGGCGGAAGTCGGCGTCGACGAGACCGGGCTTCTGCGCGATGCGCAAAGCGGAGAGAGCCTTGATCTGTCCGCCTTGCCGGCCTTGCGCGGGCAGCACAATTGGCAGAACGCCGCCTGCGCCTTCGCCGCGGCGCGCGAACTCGGCGTCGCGCCGGATGCGATCGCTTCGGCTTTCGGCAGCTTTCCCGGCCTTGAGCACCGCATGCAGATCGTCGCCCGGCGCGGCAGAGTGCTCTTCGTCGACGATTCCAAGGCGACGAACGCGGAGGCGGCGGCGCCGGCGCTCTCCACTTTTTCGCCGATCTACTGGATCGCCGGCGGCAGACCCAAAGCGGGCGGTATCGACGGGCTGAGCGACCTCTTTCCACGCCTTGCCAAGGCCTATCTCATCGGTGAGGCGGCGGACCTTTTCTCCGCCACGCTGGCCGGCCGCGTGCCGCATATGCTGGCCGGCGAGCTGGCGCGGGCGGTGGCGCTCGCCGCCGAGGACGCGGCGCTCGATCCTGCCGCAGAACCGGTCGTGCTGTTGTCGCCGGCGGCCGCCTCCTTCGATCAATTCGCCGATTTCGAGGTGAGAGGCCGCGCCTTTTCGGCCGCCGTGGCGGCGCTTCATGACGCCGACACGCCCGGCCCGGCGCCAGAGGAGGCCGTCCGATGATCAGCCGCCGCGACCGCTCGCCCTTTTCCGACTGGTGGTGGACCGTCGATCGCACGACGCTCTTCCTGGTCCTGCTTCTTCTGGCCGCGGGCATCGTGTTGTCCTTCGCCGCGAGCCCGCCGGTCGCCGAACGGCTCGGCCTTTCCACCTATCATTTCGCCATCCGTCAGGCGGTCTATGCGCCGCTTGCGGCGGCCATCATCCTTCTCGTCTCCTTCCTGACGCCGCGACAGGTCCGGCGCGCCGCCGCCTTCATCCTCGTCGTCTCGCTGATCTTGATGGTCGCGGTCCTGTTCGTCGGCGAGGAAGTGAAGGGCTCGCGGCGCTGGATCTATATCGCCGGCCTGTCGGTGCAGCCCTCCGAATTCCTCAAGCCGGCCTTCATCGTCATCATCTCCTGGCTGTTCGCCGAAGGCTCCAAGCACCCGGAAGTGCCGGGAAGGCTGCTTGCGGTCATCCTTCTCATCATCACCGCGGCGCTGCTCGTCGCCGAACCGGATCTCGGCCAGGCGGTGCTGGTCTTCGCGGTGTGGGGCGCCGTCTTCTTTCTCGCCGGCGTGCCGCTGCCCATCGTCGGGGTTCTGGCGGGCATCGCGGTCGCCGGGCTCTTCGGCGCCTATGCCATGTTCCCGCACGTGACCTCGCGCATCGACCGCTTCATCAATCCGGAGGGCGGGGATACCTATCAGGTGGATGTCGCCATGCGCTCGTTTGAGCGCGGCGGCTGGTCCGGTTCGGGGCCGGGCGAAGGGGTGATGAAGCGCATCCTGCCCGATTCCCATACCGATTTCGTTTTCGCCGTCATCGCCGAGGAATTCGGCATCATCCTCTGCCTGGCGCTGATCGCCATCTTCGGCTTCATCGTGATGCGGGGATTGCTGCACGCCTTGAAGCGGCGCCAGGCCTTCGAGCGCATGGCGATCGCCGGCCTATCCATCCAGATCGGGCTGCAGGCCTTCATCAATATGGGGGTCAATCTGCGCCTCCTGCCGGCCAAGGGGATGACGCTGCCTTTCATCTCCTATGGCGGCTCGGCAATGATCTCCAGCGCCCTCGTCATGGGCTTCATCCTGGCCCTGTCGCGCGAGAGGGTGGAGCGAAAGGTGACCGTGGTGCCGCGCCCGGCGGCCTTCGGCCAGGTATGAGCGCGTCCGCCACGGCGCTGCTCGCCGCGGGCGGCACCGGCGGCCATCTCTTCCCGGCCCTGTCGCTGCGCGAAGCGCTCCTGGCGCGCGGCTGGCGCGTGGCCATCGCCACCGACAAGCGCGCCGGGGCCTATATCTCCGGCGTGCCGGAAGAGGATTTTTTCTCCATCGAGGCGGCGACGATCTCCGCCGGCAACCCTTTGAAGGCGCTCGCCTCGGCCGCCAAGCTCGGCCGCGGCGTGATGCAGTCGCGCGGCCTCATCGCGGGCCTTGACGCCGATGTCGTCGTCGGCTTCGGCGGCTATCCGACCGTGCCGCCGGTGATGGCGGCGCGCCTTTCTCGCGTGCCGGCCCTGGTGCACGAGCAAAATGCGGTGCTGGGGCGCGCCAACCGGCTGCTCGTCAAAATCGGCGCCGCGCTCGCCACGGGGTTTCCCGATCCTCAGGGCGCGGCCGGCGCCGGCGAGGCCAGCTTCACCGGCAATCCGGTGCGCGCTTCGGTTCTGGAGGCGGCGGAACGCCCCTACGACCCGCCGGCGGTCGACGAAAGGTTTCGGCTCCTCGTCTTCGGCGGCAGCCAAGGCGCGCGCGCCTTCTCCACCCTCGTGCCCGAAGCGGTGGCGCGGCTGCCGGAAGAGGCGCGCGGGCGGCTCGCCATCACCCAGCAATGCCGCCCGGAAGACCTTGAAGGCGCGAAGAGCGCCTATGGCGGCTACGGGCTCGCCGCCGAGCTTGCCAGCTTCTTCGACGATCTGCCGGCGCGCATCGCCGCAAGCCATCTCGTCATCAGCCGGGCGGGGGCCTCCACCGTCTCCGAACTCGCGGTGATCGGCCGTCCTGCGATCCTGATACCCTTTCCCTACGCGCTCGATCAGGATCAGTCGGCCAATGCCCGCCTGCTTGCCGATATCGGCGGCGGCTGGCTGGTGGAGGAGAGGGAGCTGACGCCCGAAAAGCTTGCATCCATGCTGGCCGATTTGATAGCGCGTCCGGATCGCTTGGCCGAGGCGGCGGCCGCAGCGAGAAAGGCGGGACGGCCCGACGCGGCGGAAAGACTGGCCGACGTCGTGGAGACGCTGCGCGATCGGGGAAAACAGTGATGAGAATGCCCTACGATATCGGTCCGATCCATTTCGTCGGCATCGGCGGGATCGGCATGAGCGGCATCGCGGAGGTGCTGATCAATCAGGGCTGCCGGGTGCAGGGCTCCGACGTCTCCGACAGCGCCAATGTCTCGCGGCTGCGCGAGAAGGGGGCCAAGATCGTCATCGGCCACCGGGCGGAGAACCTCCACGAAGCGGCGGTTGTCGTCGTCTCCTCGGCGATCAAGCGCGACAATCCGGAGCTCAAGGAGGCGCGGGCGAGGGGCCTGCCGGTGGTGCGGCGCGCGGAGATGCTGGCGGAGCTGATGCGCCTGAAATCGGCCGTCGCCATCGGCGGAACCCACGGCAAGACCACGACCACCTCCATGGTCGCGGCGCTGCTTGAGGCGGGCGGGCTCGACCCCACGGTGATCAATGGCGGCATCATCAACGCCTACGGCACCAACGCGCATATGGGCGAGGGCGATTGGATGGTCGTGGAGGCGGACGAGAGCGACGGCACCTTCGTCAAGCTGCCGGCCGACATCGCCGTCGTCACCAATATCGACCCGGAGCATCTGGATCATTACGGCTCGTTTGAGAAGGTGCGCGAGGCGTTCACGGACTTCGTGGAGAACGTGCCCTTTTACGGCTTCGGCGTCATGTGCCTGGACCATCCGGAGGTGCAGGCCCTCGTCAAGCGCATCGAGGACCGGCGCGTCGTCACCTACGGCGCCAACCCCCAGGCGGAGGTGCGCTTCCATTCGGTCACCTTCACGCCAGGCCGCTCGCACTTTTCCGTCGAGCGGCGCGACCGCCTCACCGGCGAGGTGGAGAGCCTGACCGATCTGGAACTGCCGATGCCGGGCATTCACAACGTCTCCAACGCCACGGCGGCGATCGCGGTTGCGCGCGCCCTCGGCGTCACGGAGAAGCAGATACGCGCGGGACTTGCGAGCTTCGGCGGGGTGAAGCGCCGCTTCACGCTGGCCGGCAGCTGGAACGGCGTTAGCGTCTACGACGATTACGCGCATCATCCGGTGGAGATCGCGGCGGTGCTGAAGGCCGCGCGCGACAGCGCCGAGGGCCGCGTCATCGCCGTGGTGCAGCCGCATCGCTATACGCGCCTGCACGACCTCTTCGACCAGTTCTGCGCCTGCTTCAACGAAGCCGATACGGTGGTCGTCGCCGATGTCTACGCCGCCGGCGAGGAGCCTATCGAAGGGGCCGACCGCGATAGCCTCGTCGACGGGCTGCGGGCCGGCGGCCACCGCGATGCGCGCGCCCTGGAAAGCGAGATGGCGCTCGCCCCGCTGATTGCCGAGATCGCCCAGCCCAAGGACGTCGTTCTGTGTCTGGGCGCCGGCTCCATCACCAAATGGGCCAATGCGCTGGCCGAACAGCTCGCCACCTTGGAGAAGGCGGCTTGAGCCTTCTTGCCAGCCTCGGGGACCGGCTCGCCGGTTTCCGCGGCATGCTGAAGGAGAACGAGCCGCTCGCGCCGATCGTCTGGTTCCGCGCCGGCGGCAAGGCCGAGCTGATGGCGATGCCGGCCGATGCGGACGATCTCGCCTTTCTGATGCGCGCCCTGCCGCAAGACGTGCCGGTGACGGTGATCGGGCTCGGCTCGAACCTGCTGGTGCGCGAGGGCGGGGTGGAGGGCGTCGTCCTTCGCCTGTCGGGACGCGGTTTCGGCAAGGTGAGCGTGGAAGGCCGGCGCATCCGCGCCGGCGCCGCCTTGCCCGACAAGCTCCTGGCCAAGGCGGCGCTGGAAGCCGGGCTTTCCGGCTTTGCCTTCTATCACGGTATTCCCGGAGCGCTCGGCGGGGCGCTGAGGATGAATGCCGGCGCCAACGGCGTGGAGACCCGCGAACGACTGGTGGAGGCGGTCGCCATCGACCGGCGCGGCGCGCGCCATGTCCTCTCCAACGCGGAGATGGGATACGCCTATCGTCACGCCTCGGCTCCCAAGGACTTTGTCTTCATCGAAGCCCTGTTTGAGGGCGAGCCCGCCTCTCGCCAGGAGATCGAGGCGGCGATGGGCGAGGTGCAGAGGCACCGAGAGAGCGTGCAGCCGATCAAGACGCGCACGGGCGGCTCGACCTTCAAGAACCCGCCGGGCGCCAGCGCCTGGAAGCTGATCGACGCCGCCGGCTGCCGCGGACTGAGAATTGGCGGGGCGCAGGTCTCCGAGCTGCACTGCAACTTCCTCATCAACGCGGCCGAGGCCACCGGCTACGATCTGGAGCTTCTCGGCGAGACGGTGCGGGCGCGCGTCCTGCACGATTGCGGCGTTCGCCTGGAATGGGAGATCAAGCGTATCGGCCGCTTCGGCGCCAGCGGCGCGGTGGAGCCTTTCCTCGGCGAGGATTGAGGCGCCTTACGCGGCCCGACATGGCCGGCGGCATAGTTAACGATTTCTAACCTTTTCCCTTCGACAGTGACGGCTCGAATCAAGACGCAGCCGTCGGGCGAGGGGCGCAACTATGGCAGGTGGGAAACACGTCGCAGTCCTGATGGGGGGCTGGTCAGCGGAGCGACCGGTCAGCCTTGCCACCGGCAAGCCCTGCGCGGATGCCCTGGAAGAGCGCGGCTTTGAGGTGAGCCGCATCGATGTCGGCCGCGATATCGCCGCCGTACTTGCCGAGCTGAGGCCCGATGTCGCCTTCAACGCCCTGCACGGCCCCTTCGGCGAGGACGGCAAGGTCCAGGGCGTTCTGGAGATCCTGGAAATCCCCTACACCCATTCCGGCGTGCTCGCCTCGGCGCTGGCCATGGACAAGGTGAAGGCCAAAGCCGTGGTGGAACCGGTCGGCGTGCCGGTCGCCGAGCACAAGGTCGTCAGCCGCAAGGAGGCCGTCAGCGCCCATGTAATGGCGCCGCCCTATGTGGTGAAACCGATCGGCGAAGGCTCTTCCTTCGGCGTCGTCATCGTCGCGGAAGGCCAGGCCCATCCGCCGCAATCGCTGATCGGAGACGATTGGACCTTCGGCGAGAAGGTCATGGTGGAGCGCTTCATCGCCGGGCACGAGCTCACCTGCGCCGTCATGGGGCCTCCGGGCGAGGAGGAAGCGCTCGACGTCATCGATATCGTGCCCGTCGGTCACGGCTTCTACGATTATGACGCCAAATACGTCGCCGGCGGCTCCAAACACATTCTGCCAGCCGATCTTAAACCCTTTGTTTACCAAAATATCCGCAGGTTTGCGTTGGAGGCGCATCGTGCCATCGGCTGTCGCGGCGTTTCCCGCAGCGACTTCCGGTACTGCGAGGAAAGCGACGATCTCGTCTGGCTGGAGGTCAACACGCAGCCCGGCATGACGCCGACCTCCCTGGTGCCGGAAATGGCCGCTTATGCAGGCCACGATTTCGGCGACCTGGTGACCTGGCTGGTGGAGGATGCATCGTGCCTACGATAGGCGAATGGCTGGCTGAACAGGGCGGGCGTATCGATACGCTCAGCGCCTCGCTCGGCGAGCATGTGCGCCGTATCGTGCCGGCGCGCCTGCGCCGTATCGTGGAAAAGATGCAGACGCGCCGCCAGAAGCCCTACGGGCAGATCGCGGCGATCTCCTTCCTGGGCGCGACAATCCTTTACGGCCTGGTGGCCGGTGGGCATCTCGGCACGCTCCTGGACCGGGTGGTCACGGCGACCTTCTTCGGCATCGATAGGATCGAGATCGCCGGCAATCGCGAGACGCCGGAGCTGGTCATCCTGGAGCGGCTCGACATCGCCGGCGGCTCGCTGATCGGTTTCGACGCCGAAGCGGCGCGCGACCGGCTGACCGACCTTCCCTGGGTCAAGGCGGCCGAAATCCGCAAATTCTATCCCAACCGCCTCGATATCGCCCTGGTGGAGCGCGTGCCCTATGCGCTCTGGCAGAACGAGGAGGTGATCTCCCTCATCGACAAGGACGGCGTCGTCATCACCGCCTATGACGACGTGCGCTTTTCCGGCCTGCCCTTCCTCGTCGGTCGCGGCGCCAACGAACGGGCGCCAGACTTCCTGGCGGCGCTCGACACCCATCCCGACATCGCCCGCCGCGTCAGAAGCAGCGTGCTCGTTTCGGAGCGCCGCTGGAACCTCGTCACCGACAACGGCATCACGGTGCAGCTGCCGGAGGGTGACGTCGACGCAGCGCTGGACCGCCTGGAACGCCTGGAAGCGGAGGACGAGGTCTTCGCCCGGGAAATCCTGGTCATCGATCTGCGCCTGAAGGACCGGGTCCGCTTCGGTCTCAACGAGGCGATGGCAGAGGCCATCATGGAGGAGAACGAATCCGTCATCCGCAGGCTGGCGAAGGCTGGGGGCGCGATTTGAACGCCATCACCGACAACGCCGGCTCGCGCATCAAGCCGCTGTCGCCGCGCCGCACGGCGATCGTCAGCGTGCTCGATGTCGGTTCCTCCAAGATCGCCTGCCTGATCGCGCGCCTGAAGCCCGCCGAAGAGCCGCTTTCCATGAAGCGCACGCACGAGGCGGAGGTGATCGGCTTCGGCCTGACGCGCTCGCGCGGCATCAAGTCGGGAACCGTCGTCGATCTGGAGGAGGCGGAGAAGGCCATCCGCATCGCCGTGGATCACGCCGAGCGCATGGCGGAGATGACCATCGGCAGCGTCATCGTGAACCTTTCGGCCGGTCGCCTGCGTTCGGAGGCCTTTTCCGCCTCCGTCGAGCTCGGCCATTCGGCCGTCAGCGAAAGCGACATCCAGCGCGTCCTCGGCGCCGGCTGCGCCAATTCCATCGGACCCGGCCGGATGGTCATCCATTCCCTGCCGATCGGCTATTCGCTCGACGGCCATCGCGGCATCTCCGATCCGCGCGGCATGCTGGGCGGGGAGCTCGGCGTCGACATGCATGTGGTCACGGCCGACGACGCGCCGCTGTGCAATCTGGAGCTGGCGGTGAACCGCTGCCATCTGGAAGTGGAAACGGTGGTCGCGACCCCCTACGCCTCGGGCCTGTCGGCGATCGTCGACGACGAATGCGAGCTCGGTGTCGCCTGCCTCGATTTCGGCGGCGGCACGACGAGCCTGTCGATTTTCTACGAAGGCCAGTTCATCCATGCCGCCTCCGTGCCGGTGGGCGGCCATCATGTGACGATGGATATCGCCCGCGGGCTTTCCACCAGCCTTGCCGATGCGGAGCGGCTGAAGGCGCGCCATGGCTCGGCGCTGCCTTCGATCTCCGACGAGAAGGACATTTTGACGGTGCCGCCGGTCGGCGAGGACGAGCGCGACGCGCCCAATGCGGTGCCGCGCTCCACGCTGACGCGCATCATTCGTCCGCGCATCGAGGAGACGCTGGAGATGGCGCGCTCCATGATCGATTCCTCCGGCTTCGGAGACGTGGTGGGCAAGCGGGTGGTGCTGACCGGCGGGGCGAGCCAGCTCACCGGGCTTTCGGAGACCGCGCGGCGGGTGCTCGGCCGAAACGTCCGGCTGGGCAGACCGGTCGGCGTCGGCGGCCTGCCGGAGGCGGTCAGGGGACCGGCCTTCGCGGCATCGATGGGGCTCATCGCCTATCCGCAGGTGGCACGCATCGAGCAGTTCCGCACGCGCCGGCCAAGCCGGCTCCTGGGAACCGGCACGGACGGGTATCTCGGCCGCATGGGGCGGTGGATACGAGAGAGCTTCTAGCCCCGCCTGACGGCAGAGCGGGGCGTGACATGGGACGAGAATTGGCGCGGGCAGGGAACGGGCCCGACGCGAGGACAGCGGCGAAAGGACGAGACGATGGGTATCAATTTGCACATGCCGGACCTGACGGAACTGAAGCCGAGGATCACCGTCTTCGGCGTTGGCGGCGCAGGCTGTAACGCCGTCAACAACATGATCGAGGCGGGACTTCAGGGCGTCGATTTCGTCGTCGCCAACACCGATGCCCAGGCGCTGACCATGTCACGCGCCGAACGCGTCGTGCAGATGGGCGTGGCGGTCACGGAAGGGCTCGGCGCCGGCTCGCAACCGGAGATCGGCCGCGCCGCCGCCGAGGAGACGATCGACGAGATCAACGATCACCTGTCCGGCGCGCATATGGTGTTCATCACCGCCGGCATGGGCGGGGGTACCGGAACGGGCGCGGCGCCGATCGTGGCGCGGGCGGCGCGCGAAGCCGGCATCCTGACGGTCGGCGTCGTCACCAAGCCGTTCCAGTTCGAGGGGCAGCGCCGCATGCGCCTCGCCGATGCCGGCATCACGGAACTGACCGAGCATGTCGACACGCTCATCGTCATCCCGAACCAGAACCTCTTCCGCGTCGCCAACGAGAAGACGACCTTCGCCGACGCCTTCGCCATGGCCGACGAAGTGCTTTATTCGGGCGTCGCGTGCATCACCGACCTGATGGTCAAGGACGGTCTCATCAACCTCGACTTCGCCGATGTGCGCTCCGTCATGCGCTCCATGGGCAAGGCGATGATGGGCACGGGCGAGGCCTCCGGCGACAAGCGCGCGGTGGAAGCGGCGGAAAAGGCCATCGCCAATCCGCTGCTGGACGAGGTCTCCATGCGCGGGGCGCAGGGGCTGCTCATCTCCATCACCGGCGGCAAGGACATGACGCTGTTCGAAGTGGACGAGGCCGCCAGCCGCGTGCGCGAGGAAGTCGATGGCGATGCCAACATCATCTTCGGCGCCACCTTCGACGACAGCCTTGAGGGGGTTATCCGCGTCTCTGTCGTGGCCACCGGCATCGACCGGGAAGAGCGCTCGATCGAGAACGACAACGAAGAGCGCATGCAGGAACTGACCCGGCGCCTGAAGAGCGTCGGCTCGCCTTCCGGCCCGGGCCGCGGCGAAGCGCATCCGGCACAGGCCGGCAAGCAGGGCGGAAGCCCGGCCAGCTTCGAGGAAGCGATGGCGCAGGATCTGGAGCGCGAGCTTGCCATGGCGCGTCCGGCCGCCGGCAACGGCAATCAGGCCGCTGCCCGCCCCGCGGCCCAGGCCGGCGCCGGTGCGGCGGGCCAGGCCGGCGGACGCGGCGATGCGCGTCAGGAGCGCTCCATCCGTATCGGGCCGTTCCGGCCGGAACCCTCCCTGATCGCGCCGCGCGAGCCGGAGACCGAAATGGAGCGCGTGCAGGAGGCTCCGGTCCGCCGCCAGGAGGCTTTCGTGCCTCCGGCCGCGGAGCGCCCGAGGCCGGCCGGCGCTCGCATGCCGAAGGTTGAGGATTTCCCCGCCATCGCCCAGCGGCAGATCCATGCCAGCCGCGAAGCCGGCGAGGGCTCGGGGGGCCACGAGGATCGCCGTCCGCGCTCGTTGCTGGCGCGAATCACCCACGGGCTTTCCAAGCATGTGGAGGGCGAGGAAGAGGTCGCACCGCGCGCCAAGCGCAGCCTGGAAGCGGAGCCGCGGCTGGAGCCGACCGCGGCGGAGCGTGCGCCCGCGCGTTCCAATGTCGGCGAGACGTTCGGACGTCCGCAGCAGCGACGCGCGCAGGAAACGGCGGCCCGCGGCACGCTCGACCCGCATGGCCGCGCCTCTCCGGCTTCGGCCCATGGCGAGGACGACCAGCTCGAGATTCCGGCCTTTCTGCGGCGCCAATCGAGCTGAAATACGGTAACGACTTGTGTGAGAGATGGCCCCGGCGACCTTCTGCCCGGGGCCATTTCTGCATCTAAGCATATGTTTTTAAATGAGTTTTACAGGGGGTGAAGGAAGCCGGATATCGGTAACAAAAGGTAAGAAAGCTTGATTGGCGAGAATGTGACCGCTGCTGCTAGCTTTCGCGCCATCGGTTCGCCGGCTGTGGGGGACAGCGCTGGTCGTCGTTGGAGCGACCGAACGGGGCCGAGGAAGGGCAAGGCTTGATGGTATATCCGTGGGATGGATCGCAACGAACCATTCGCCGCGAGGCGGTGCTGACGGGCGTCGGCACGCATAGCGGCAAGCCCGTCACGCTGCGCCTGTGCCCTGCCGATCCCGGTACGGGTGTGGTCTTCTTGCGCCGCGACGGGCAAGGCAAAGAGGTGGCGATACCCGCGCGTTCTTCCGCGCTCGCCGGAACGGAGCTGTGCACGATCCTCGGCGAGCCGTCGGGCCTTTCCGTCGCCACCGTGGAGCATCTCCTGGCGGCTGTCTCGGCGCTTTCCATCGACAATCTTTTCATCGAGATCGACGCCGGCGAGGTTCCGGTGATGGACGGCAGCTCCGAGCCCTTCGTGGGGGCGCTGGAGGAGGCGGGCATCGTCGCGCAGAAGGCGCGGGTGCGCGCCATCAAGCTTGTGAAGCCCGTCAGGGTCGAACACGGCTCCTCCTTCGCGGAGTTCCTTCCCGACACCACGCGCCGCTTCACCGTGGAGATCGACTTCAACTGCGCCGTCATCGGCCGGCAGAAGACGAGCCTGGCGCTCACCCCGCAGAGCTTCAAGCGCGAGATCGCCCGCGCGCGCACCTTCGGCCATATGCAGGACGTGGAAAAGCTGTGGGCCAAGGGGCTCGCCCTCGGCTCCTCGCTGGAGAACGCCGTCGTCATCAACGACGGCAAGCTGCTCAACGCCGAAGGCCTGCGCTATCCCGACGAATTCGTCCGCCACAAGCTTCTCGACGCCATCGGCGATCTGGCGCTGGCCGGCGCCCCCATCATCGGCCATTACCGCTCCTATCGCGGCGGCCACAAGATCAACGCCATGGCGCTTCAGGCGCTGCTTGCCGACCGCGCCGCCTGGAGCTGGTACGTCGCCGGCGAGGCCCGGCCCCCGCACGCGGAACAGAGCGAGGCGCTTGCCGGCTATTGCGCGCCGGCCTTCGCCCCCGAGCTTTCCTGACAAGCGTGGCCGGCGACCACAACTGAGCCATTTTTTGATGGTGAGGCTTGCGCCGACCCGGTCAGCGCCCGGTCGGCGCGCTCTGCGTGAGCGTGACGACTTTGCAGCCGACCCGTTTCTTGGTTATGGAGGCGCGGTGCTGACCCCACCCCGCAAGGAATGCATGACCCTTTCTGACGCCGCCTCCCAGCCTCTGCGCCTTCTCGCCGCCGGCCTCCTCGCCGCCGCCCTCGGCGGCTGCTCGCTCTTCGGCTCGCAGACGGCGAGCGAGGATTCCACCGATCCGCCCGAGCTTCTCTACAATCAGGGCCTGGCGCTGCTGCAGGAGGGCGACACCCGCGAGGCGAACGAGAAGTTCGAGGAAGTCGACAAGCAGCATCCCTATTCGGAATACGCGCGCCGCTCCATGGTGCTGTCGGCCTTTACCAGCTACAAGCGCGGCGACTATCAGGAAGCGATCAACCAGGCGAAGCGCTTCGTCACCCTCTACCCGGCCGACGAGGACGCCGCCTACGCCCAGTACATCGTCGCCGAATCGTATTACCGGCAGATTCCGGACGTGACGCGCGACCAGGAGATGACCCAGCGGGCCATCCTCGCCTATGGCGAGATCCTGCGCAAATATCCCGATTCGGAATATGCCGACGATGCGCGCCGCAAGATCGAGTTCGGCCGCGACCAGCTGGCCGGCAAGGAGATGCAGACCGGCCGCTACTACATGGAGCGCAGGGAGTATCTGGCCGCCATCAACCGCTTCAAGACGGTGGTGACGGCCTATCAGACCACGCGCCACGTGGAAGAGGCGCTGCACCGCCTGGTGGAATCCTATCTGGCGCTCGGCATCGTCAACGAGGCGCAGACGGCGGCGGCCGTGCTCGGCCACAACTTCCCGGACAGCCAGTGGTACCAGGATTCCTACCGCCTGCTCGCCGGCAAGGGCGTCGCGCCCAGCGAAAGTCAGGGATCGTGGATCTCAAGGGCCTTCCGGTCTCAGCCATCGGCTTGATATCCTCCGCCGGCCATGCTGGCCCACCTGACCATCCGCGACATCGTTCTCATCGACCGGCTGTCGATCGAGTTCGCCCGCGGCCTTAGCGTGCTGACGGGCGAGACGGGCGCCGGCAAATCCATCCTCTTGGATGCGCTGGCGCTGGCGCTGGGGGCGCGCGGCGACGCGGCGCTGGTGCGCAGCGGCGAAGCCCAGGGCGAGGTGCGGGCCGTCTTCGAGCCGGCGCCCACGCATCCGGCGATGCTCCTTTGCGAGGAGAACGGCATCGAGGCGGAAGGCACGCTCGTCCTGCGGCGCGTCCAGTCGGCGGACGGGCGCAGCCGCGCCTTCATCAACGACCAGCCGGTCAGCGTGACGCTGTTGCGCGAGCTGGGGCATCTGCTCGTCGAAATCCACGGCCAGCACGACGAGCGCGCCATGGTCTCGGCGGAGGAGCATCGCCGGCTGCTCGACGCTTTCGGCGCCCTGGAGCCGGAGCGCGCGGAGGTGGCGCGGCGCGCGGAGACCTTGCGCCGGGCGCAGAAGGAGGCCGCCGAGCTTGCCGCCTCCATCGAAGCGGCCGAGCGCGAGGCCGATTATCTGCGCGCCTCGCTGGAGGAGCTGGAGGCCCTTTCGCCGGAGCCCGGCGAGGAAGAGCGGCTCGCCGACCGCCGCCGGCTGTTGATGCAATCGGAAAAAATCGCCGGCGATCTCGCCGAGGCGCAGGAGATGCTGGGCGGCTCGGTTTCGCCGGTGCCGGATCTCGCTGCCCTTCTAAGGCGCCTGGAGCGCAAGCGCGAAGAACTGCCGGAAATGATGGACGAGATCGTCGGCGCGATCGGCGAGGCGCTCGACCGGCTGGAGGATGCGCGCGCGGGGCTGGCGGAAGCGCTGCACGAGATCGATCACGATCCGGGCGAGCTGGAGCGGATTGAGGAGCGGCTCTTCGCCATCCGGGCGGCGGCGCGCAAATATCGCTGCGAGGCCGACGCGCTGCCGGGCCTGGCGGCGGAGTTTGCCGCCAAGCTGGAGGATTTCACCAGCGGCCATGAGCGCCTTGCCGCGCTCCAGGCGGCGGTGGAAGAGGCCGACCGGCGCTACGAGGAGGCGGCGAGCTTGTTGTCGGAAAAGCGCGCCGAGGCGGCACGGCATCTGGAAGAGGCGGTCGGCGGGGAGCTGCCGGCGGTGAAGCTGGAGGCGGCGCGCTTTCTCGTCGCCATCGACCGCGACACGGCCAGACGCGGGGCGGACGGCTTCGACGCGGTGTCCTTCCAGGTGCAGACCAATCCGGGCACCGCGCCGGGGCCGATCATGAAGGTCGCTTCCGGGGGCGAGCTCGCCCGCTTCCTGCTGGTCCTGAAGGTGGCGCTCGCCGATCGCGGCTCCGCGCCCACCCTCGTCTTCGACGAGATCGACGCCGGCGTCGGCGGCGCGGTGGCGGAGGCCATCGGCAAGAGACTGGCGCGGCTGGCGGAGCGCGTGCAGGTGCTTTCCGTCACCCACGCGCCGCAGGTGGCCGCCCGCGCCAGCGGTCATTTCGTCATTTCCAAGAGCCTTGCAGAGGGCGGCAAGCGGGCCGCGACGGAGGTCACGCGGGTGGAGAAGGAAGAGCGGCGCGAGGAGATCGCCCGCATGCTGGCGGGCGCCACCATCTCGGAGGAGGCGCGCGCGGCCGCCGAACGCCTGATCGTCGGCGAGGCGGTCTGAGATGGCCAAGGCCGATGCCGCCGCGCTCGCCGACAAGCCGGCCGAGACGCTGACACTTGAAGAGGCGCGCGAGGAGCTTGCCCGTCTCGTCGCGGAGATCGGCGCGCATGACAAGCGCTATTACGAGGAAGACGCGCCGACGATATCGGACGCCGCCTATGACGCGCTGCGTCAGCGCAACGCGGCCATCGAGGCGCGCTATCCGGAGCTGAAGCGGGCCGATTCGCCGTCCGAGAAAATCGGCGCCAAGCCCTCCGGCCGCTTTGCCAAGGTGCGCCACGCCGTGCCGATGCTCTCGCTCGACAACGCCTTCGAGGAGGCGGACGTCCACGACTTCCTGGCGCGGATCCGCCGCTTCCTCGGCCTGAAGGAGGGCGAGGAGGTGGCGCTTCTGGCGGAGCCGAAAATCGACGGGCTGTCGGCCTCGCTGCGTTACGAGAACGGGGTTTTCAGGCGCGGGGCGACGCGCGGCGACGGCACCGAGGGCGAGGACGTCACCGCCAATCTGCGCACCCTCGGCGACGTGCCGGAAAAGCTCGGCAAGGGCGCGCCGGAGGTGATCGAAATCCGCGGCGAGGTCTATATGAGCCACGCCGATTTCGAGGCGCTGAACGCGCGCATGGAGAAAGAGGGCGAGCGGCTCTTCGCCAATCCGAGGAACGGGGCGGCCGGCTCCTTGCGCCAGCTCGACCCGGCGGTGACGGCGCGCCGGCCGCTGCGCTTCTTCGCCTATGGCTGGGGCGAGACGAGCGAGGTGCCCGCCAAGACCCAATGGGAGATGATGCAGGCCTTCCGCGACTGGGGCCTGCCGACCAATCCGTTCATGAAGCTCTGCGCCGATGTGGAAGAGGCGCTGGCGCATTACCGCGACATCGAGGCGGAGCGGGCGCGGCTCGGCTACGACATCGACGGCGTCGTCTACAAGGTCAACGAGCTCGCCCTGCAGGAACGGCTCGGCTTCGTCTCGCGCTCGCCGCGCTGGGCGATCGCCCACAAATTCCCGGCGGAGAAGGCGACGACGGTGCTTCAGGGCATCGACATCCAGGTCGGGCGCACCGGGGCGCTGACGCCGGTCGCAAGGCTCGCCCCCGTCACCGTCGGCGGCGTCGTCGTCAAGCACGCCACGCTGCACAACGAGGATTACATCAAGGGGATCGGGCGCGACGGTGAAAAGATCAGGGACGGCAAGGACATCCGCGAAGGCGATACGGTCCTGATTCAACGCGCCGGCGACGTCATCCCGCAAGTCCTCGACGTCGATCTTTCCCGCCGGCCGAAGGATGCGGAGCCCTATGTCTTCCCGGACAAATGTCCGGTCTGTGGCTCCGATGCGGTGCGCGAGCACGACCCGAAGAGCGGCCGTACGGATGCCGTACGGCGCTGCACGGGCGGCCTCGTCTGCGAGGCGCAGGCGATGGAGCGTTTGAAGCACTTCGTCTCGCGCGCCGCCTTCGACATCGAGGGGCTCGGCGCCAAGCAGGTGGAGGCGTTCTGGCGCGACGGGCTCATCAAGCATCCTTCCGACATCTTCACGCTGGCGGAGCGCGAGCGCACCTCGCTGAAGAAGCTGAAGGACCGCGAAGGCTGGGGCGAGACGAGCGTGAAGAACCTTTTCGCCGCCATCGACGAGCGGCGGCAGATCGCGCTCGCCCGCTTCATCTACGGGCTCGGCATCCGCCATGTCGGCGAGACCAATGCGCGTAGGCTGGCGCGCCATTACGGCACCTTCGCCGCCTTCATGGAAGGCGCGCGGGCCGCCGGCGGCGAGGCGGGGCCGGCCTGGCAGGAACTGAACGACATCGACGGGATCGGCCCGGTGGTCGCCGAGGCGGTGGTCCAGTTCTTCGCCGAGGCGCACAATATCGAGGAAATCGAAAAGCTCCTGCGCGAAGTGACGCCGCAGGAGGCGGAGCGGGTGCAGTCGACCTCGCCGGTCGCCGGCAAGACCGTCGTCTTCACCGGCGCCCTGGAGAAGATGACCCGCGACGAGGCCAAGGCCATGGCCGAGCGGCTCGGCGCCAAGGTGTCCGGCTCGGTCTCCGCGCGCACCGATCTTCTCGTCGCCGGGCCCGGCGCCGGCTCCAAGCTGAAGAAGGCGGCCGAGCTCGGCGTGGAGGTCATCGACGAGGATGCCTGGCTGAAGCTCGTCGGCTGAGCCGGGAAGGGAGACAGGGCGGGTTTTCACCGCAGCGGCGAGAAGCGTTGCCGATCCCCATTTCCCGCCGCGCTCCGATAGCCTAAGGAAGCGGCATGTTTCAGGATTTTTCAGAGAAAAGCGACGCCTCCCGCTCGGGCGAGCGGCTGGCGGCGCTGCGCGCCCGCCTTGCCGAGGCCGGGCTTGCCGGTTTCATCGTGCCGCGGGCCGACGAGCATCAGAGCGAATACGTGCCGGCATCGGCGGAGCGGCTCGCCTGGCTGACCGGCTTCACCGGCTCGGCGGGCACGGCGATCGCGCTGCTTGACGAGGCGGCGCTCTTCGTCGACGGGCGCTATACCGTGCAGGCGGCCAGCCAGGTGGACGAGGCCGCCTTCACGCCTGTTGCCATCCACGACACGCTGCCGTCGGACTGGCTTGCCGAGCGCGCCGGCGAGGGCGCGCGCATCGGCTACGATCCCTGGCTGATGACGCGCGGCCAGCGCCGCAGCTTCGAAAAGAAGCTGGCGCGGACGGGCGCGGAGCTCGTGGAGCTTAAGGAAAACCCGCTCGATGCGCTGTGGCGGGAAAGGCCAAAGCCGCCGACCGGCGCCGTCAGCCTCTATCCTGAGGCGCTTGCCGGGCGCAGCGCGGAAGAGAAGATCGCCGAGCTGCAGGCCGGGCTGAAGGAGAAGGGGGTGGAGGCGGCCGTCATCGCCGACCCGGCCTCCATCTCCTGGCTGTTCAACATCCGCGGCAAGGACGTGCCGCATGCGCCGCTGGTGCTCGCCTTCGCGCTGGCGCCGGCGGAGGGCAAGCCGCAGCTCTTCATCGACGGGCGCAAGCTCTCCAACGAGGTGCGCAGCGCGCTTGCCGAGATCGCCGAGATCGGCGAGCCGGGGGCGCTCGCGCCGGCGCTCTCCTCCCTGCCGATGGGAACGAAGGTGCTTTACGACCCGCAGGGCGCCGCCGAGGCGCTGGCGCTGGCGATCGAGGCCGGCGGCGGCGAGGTGGTGGAGGGGGCCGATCCGGTCCTCCTGCCGAAGGCGAGGAAGAACAAGGCGGAAATTGCCGGCGCGCGGGCGGCGCAGCAGCGCGACGGGGTGGCGGTTCTGCGCTTCCTCTCCTGGCTCGGCGGCCAGGCGCCGGGCAGCGTGACGGAGATCGACGCGGCAAGGCGCCTGGAGAAGCTGCGCGCGCAGACGGCCAAGGCGCATGGCTCGGAGCTTGTCGATATCGCCTTCGACAGCATCTCCTCCACCGGACCGAACGGGGCCATCAACCATTACCGGGTGACGCAGGGCTCCAACCGGCGACTGGAGGAGGGCGAGCTCTATCTCATCGATTCGGGTGGGCAGTATCTCGACGGCACCACCGACATCACGCGCACGCTGCTAGTCGGCGAGGCGCCGGCGGAGCGGCTGACGCTCTTCCGCGACCGCTATACCCGCGTCCTGAAGGGGCATATCGCCATCGCCACGGCGCGCTTTCCCAAGGGCACCAGCGGGGCGCAGCTCGACGCCCTGGCGCGAGCGGCGCTGTGGGCGGCGGGGCTCGATTTCGACCACGGGACGGGGCACGGCGTCGGCGCCTTCCTGTCGGTGCACGAAGGGCCGCAGCGCATCGCCAAGACCGGGCATACGCCGCTGGAGCCGGGAATGATCGTCTCCAACGAGCCGGGCTATTACCGGCCGGGCGATTTCGGCATCCGGCTGGAGAATCTCGTCATCGTGCGCGAGGCGGCGGAGGTGCCGGGCGGGGACCGGCCGATGCTCTCCTTCGAAACGGTGACGCTCGCCCCCTTCGAGCGGCGGCTCATCGATCCCCTGCTGCTGACGCCGACCGAGATCGCCTGGCTCGACTGCTACCATACCAGGGTGCGAGCGAGCCTTTCCTATTATCCGGGCTATTCGGATGAGGAGCGGGCGTTTCTGGAAGATGCCTGCCGGCCGCTGGTCGGCTGAGGCCTCAGGCGGGGGCGACGGGCTTTTCGGCGAAGAGGGCGGCGGCGGCCGCCTCGCCCTTGCAGATGCGCATCAGCCAGCGGGCGAGACGGCGGGCCGGGACGGTGAGCTCGCCGTCCTGGCGATAGACGAGGAAATAGGCGTAGCCGCTCTGGTCGGCCGTGCCGAAGGGGGCTTCCACACGGCCTTCCTCCACCCAGCGATCGACCATGGGGCGGCGGCCGATGGCAAGGCCGAGACCGCCGGCGGCGGCCTCCAGGATCTGCTCGGTGCCCTCCAAGGTCAGGGCGTTATCGAGGCGCGGCGGGGCAAGGCCGCGCGCCTGCGCCCATTCGGTCCATTCGGGCGGATGCGCGGCGCTGATGATAAGGCGGGCGGAGGCGAGCGCCTCTTGCGGCGAGGTGCCCTCGGCAAGAAAGCCCGGCCGGCAGATGGGGAAGCTCTGCTCGTCGAAGAGATGCTCGGCGGCAAGGCCCGGCCAGCTTCCGCGCCCGTGGCGGATGGCGAGGTCGATCTGATCGCGTTTTAGGTCGACGACGCGGTTGGAGGGCGACATCTGCAGGTTGATTTCCGGCAACTCGCTCTCCAGCTGGCCGAGACGCGGGATCAGCCAGAAGGTCGCCAGCGACGAGGGCAGGGTGAGCGAGACGCGGCAGCAGGGGCCCGACAACGCCTCCGTGGCGGCGCGGATACGCGAGAAGGCCGGGTCGATCTCGTCGAAATAGGTCTGGCCGACGAGGGTGAGGGCGACGGCATTGCCGCGGCGCTCGAAAAGCCGCACGCTGAGATAATCCTCCAGCTTGCGCACCTGGTGGCTGATGGCCGATTCCGTCAGGCCGAGCGCGGCCGCCGCCTCGCGGAAACGGCCGAAGCGCGCCGCCGCGTGAAAGCTTCTGAGCGCATGCAGCGGCGGCAGTGGCGGCAATCTTTCATCCGGCATGGGCGTTAGTTCCTTGAATGCCATTCATTCTAGCTTGCGCCTTGCGCGTTCGCGTCTATGCGCTGTTCCTCCTAACCTACTCTCCATCGAGCGGCGAAGAAAAGCTGATCGAGCCTGAATAAAGCTCAAGGAGAGGATGAATGCAGTTCATTCAAAACATGATGCGGGCGCGCCGGCGGCGCAAGGCCGCCCAGGAGCTTCGCGGTCTTTCGCCTGAAATCCTGCGCGATATCGGCATCGAGCCCGACCAGGTCGGCCGGGTGGCCGCCGACATGGCAGCCGGCCGCGAGACGGAGATGGAGCGCTATCGCAGGCCCGAGCCCGACGCGCTGCTCTACAAGGCCTCGCTGTTCATGCCCATCGACTGGGCCGGCCCGAAGCCGCGCATCGGCTTCAAGCGAGGCGCCCGCGCCTGAGGCGCGGGCCTCGCCCGCCCGCAAGCGGGCAGGAACGGGGGCTTTGCAGGCGATGAAGGATGGCCAGCTATGTCGATGCGCAGCGATTGCCCGGCCCCGGACGGCTACGCCGCCGGGCCGGGCCTGCTAAAACGCCTGGCGCGGGCGATGGCCGCCTCGCGGCTTTGCGGCGCCAGGCGGGAAATCAACCTTTACCTCTCGCGCCTCGACGACGAGGAGCTGCGCCGGCTCGGCTTTCGGCGCGCCGAGATCGCGAAGAACCGGGCAAGCGATTTTCGGTTCTAAGCCGCAACCTCAGTCGCGCCGGACGAGGACGAGGACGCTCCATTCGCCGAAGCGATGCTCGGCTTCAAGCGCGAAGCTCTGGCCGCGATAGGCGGCGACGACGCGCGAGGCCTGGCGGGCGAGAATGCCGGAAAGAAGGGCCGTGCCGCCCGGGGCGAGATGGCGGCGCATCTTGGGCGCAAGCGCGATTAAGGGACCGGCGAGGATGTTGGCGATGATGAGGTCGAAGGGCGCGGATGTGCGGATGCGTGGATGGGAAAGGCCGGTCGCGGCGATGGCCTCAACCAGATGGCCGACGCGGTTGAGGCGGGCGTTCTCGGCCGCGATGCGCACGGCGATGGGGTCGATATCGCTGGCAAGGACCGGCATTCGGGTGAGCTTTGCCAGGGCGATGGCGAGAAGGCCGGTGCCGGTGCCCAGATCGAGCGCGTTGCAGAAGCTCTGACGCCTGGCAAGCCCGTCCAGGACTTGAAGGCAGCCGAGCGTGGTTTCGTGATGACCGGTGCCGAAAGCCTGGCCGGCATCGATTTCGATGGCGGTGCGGCCTGCGGGCAGCCTGTCGCGATCATGCGCGCCGTGAACGAGGAAGCGGCCGGCGGGAACCGGCGGCAGGCCCTTCAGCGATTCGCCCACCCAGTCGGTTTCGGCAAGCTCTTCCACCGCAAAGCCGGAGGCTTGCGCGCCGAGCGCGCCGGCAAGCGCCTCGCGCAGCGCCGCTTCGCCGACGCCGTCCCAATAAAGATCGAGCTGCCAGCCGGGCGGCGCCTCGAACAGGGAGACGACCGCGCCCTCCTCGGCGAAGGCCGCCTCCAGGCGGTCGGCCAGCGTCTCGAGGCATGTCCGCTCCGCCCGCAAGGATGCGCGCCAGCTCATTCGCTCGGCCTTTCGCTCTCGCCGGGAGCGGCGCCCGCGGCGTCTTTCTGGTCATTCTCGTCTTTCTCGGCGCCGGAGCTTTCCGCCGGCTCGGCGTCGCCGCGCAGCTTCTTGCCGCCCTGGGCGGTGCGGGCATGCAGGGGCTTTGAGGATTCGCGCTGCGCCTTGCGCCGGACGGATTTCTTCGCCTTGCGGTCCTCGTTCTCCTCCTCCGGCGGCACCATGGCGAGCACCCGGCCCTGATTGCTCCTCGCACGCTCGCGCGCCTGGTCGCCGAAGGCGATGCTGCCGTCCTGGCCCGCATGCAGGATGATCTCCAGGGCCTCGCCGCGTTCGGCGCGATAGGCACCGAAGGTGTATTCCTTGGAGAGCGGCGTCGCCTGGATCAGCCAGCCTGTCGTCAGGCGCTGCTCCAGCTCCCAGTAGGAGGCGCCGGAGGCAAGCAGCGGGCGGCCGCCGATGGTGACGGAGAGGTTCTTGCTGCTGGCGCTGTCCTCGTCGCGCTCGCGGCCGATCTGGAAGACGTGGGTGCGGCCGAAATGCGGGCCGAAATCGGTGCAGACGAGAGCGTTGTAGGCGTCGTTGTCGGTGGCGGCGATGAGATAGTCGAAGCGGTTGAACTCGATCGCATGCTCGGCCGGGTCGGACAGGATCTCGCCCCAATAGGTGGGCGTCTCCGACAGGCGGGCATGGCGCAGGCGCGACCAGTTGCGGTCGGCGATCAGCGTCGGGATCTTCATCTCGCGCAGCCGGTCCGTCAGCGCCTTGCTGAACTGTGAGGCGCCGACGACGAGGATGCCGGGGCGAAGCTCGGCGGCAAGGCCGAGGCGCCGCGCCAGCCAGGGCAGGGTGAAGCCGTGAACCACCACGGTGACGAAGACGACGGCGAAGGTGATCGGCACCATCATGGTGCCGTCCTCCACGCCGATGCCGGCGAGCTCGGCGCCGAAAAGGCCGGCAACGGCGATGGCGACGACGCCTCGCGGGGCGATCCAGCCGACCAGCAGGCGCTCCGACAGCTTCAGGCCGCTGCCGATGGTGGCGATGAGGACGGAGGCGGGGCGAACGAGGAAGAGGAGCGCGGCGATGAAGGCGGCCACGCGCCAGTTGAGGGCGGCGATATCGGCCGTGGTGATGGTCGCCGTCAAGATGACGAAAACGCCGGAGACGAGAAGCACCGTCATCGTCTCCTTGAAGCGCTTCAGTTCGTCGAGGCTGGCGATGCGCGAATTGCCGAGGGTGATGCCGAGAACGGTGACGGCGACGAGGCCGGCCTCGGAAAGGAGCGCGTCGGTGGCCGCATAGGCGACGAGGACCGCGGCGAGAATGAGCGGCACCTTCAGATATTCCGGCACCAGGCCGCGCGAGAAGAGCACGATGAGCAGCCTGCCGAGCAGCCAGGCGCCGCCGACGGCCACGACAGCCGCAACGGCGACGGCGGCGGCGACGTCGGATAGCTCGTGCTGGAAGCGGATGACCAGCACCGCCTCAAAGGCGAAGACGGCGAACATGGCGCCGACCGGATCGTTGACGATGGCTTCCCAGCGCAGGAGCGAGGCCGGCCGCTGCGCCAGCCGCGCCTGGCGCAGGAGCGGCATGATGACGGTCGGGCCGGTGACGACGAAGAGGCCGCCGAGGACGGCGGAGGTCTCCCAGCTCAGCCCGCCGATATAGTGCCCGGCAAGGGTGCCGAAGAGAAAGCCGAGCGGGCCGCCGATGAGGACAAGGCGGCGCACGCCCGCCGAGGTCTCGCGGATCTCGCTGAAATGCAGCGTCAGCCCGCCCTCAAAGAGAATGATGGCGACGGCCGCGGCGATGAGGGGACGCAGGAACTCGCCGAAATCGGCGGCCGGATCGATGAGGCCGAGGAGCGGGCCGAGGACGATGCCGGCAAGCGACAGAACGACGATGGCAGGCATGCGGAAACGCCAGGAGAGCCACTGGGCGGCAATTCCCGCGGCGCCGATCAAGGCGATCTTGCTAATCAGGTCGTGCATCGGCCCCCCGAACCAGGAAGAGAGGGATTAGAGGGTAGGGAGCCGGGTTTTCAAGCGTGGCCTCGCAACGAAGGGGTCCGGCTCAGGGCGCAACCTCCGGCCTGTCGGCGAAGCCGAGGACGAAGGCGAGGGCGCGTTCGACCCGGCTCATCTCATCCTTTGTCAAGGAACCAATCAGCTTGCCCAAACGGTGGCGGGGGATGGTCATCACCTTGTCGGCCATGAGCTGGGAAGGCTGTGTCAGGCCGTTGCCGCTGCTCGGCACGAAATCGATGCGGTATTCCGGTGCTGCCGCGATTTGGCTGGTGAAAGGACATACCACCAAGCTTGCATGTGCCTCATTGAGGATATCGGTCTGGATGATCAGAGCCGGGCGAGGCTTGCCTTAATCCCCGGGAATGATGACTGTGACGATGTCGCCGCGCCTCACTCTGGCGGCCATTCCTGTGCGGCTTCGACGAAATCGAGCATCTCCTTTTCTCCCGGAGAGGCGGCGATCGCCGCCGATTGGCGGCGAACCCGCTCCTTGAAACCAGGAGCCGATGTGTCCGGCAGCCAGAGCTGAACGGGCCGCAGACCGCGCGTGCGCATGCGCTCACGATAGCTCTTGACCCTCTCCGCCGGCTTCTTCGTCGCCTTACCGCTCATGCGTTACATGTTACGCGAGCGAGACCGCGTGGACAAGGTCGACGCCGCTTCGACGAGGCTGTCTGGCATCCTCCGTCACGGGGATGGAGTGCTAAGCTCGGCATCGATTGGCCGGCCGGGCCCATTCAAGATCAGCTTTCGTTGTCGTCCTGGCCCGGCCTGACCCGGCCATCCATGTCTCGGCATTCGGGGCGGAGCGGCATGGATGCCAAGGTCAAGCCTTGGCATGACGACAGTCTCAAACGCAGCGTTCATGGTCGTCCTGGCCGGCTGGGGCGTTGGGATGACCGCGGCGGCCTCGATGCCGCTCCGTTGGGGCAGCGATCAGGCCTGCCTCAGGCCGCTTCCACAAAACTGTCGACGACGCGCTTGCGCCCCGATTTCTCGAAATCGACCGTCAGCTTGTTGCCGTCGATGGTGAAAATCGTGCCGTAGCCGAATTTCTGGTGGAAGACCCGCTCGCCGACGGAATAGGGGCTCGTGCCGCCGATGACGGATTTGGCGATGAGCTCGCCTTCCAGGGTCAGCGGGCCGCCGCCGGCGCGGTTTCTCGGATCGGCGCGGCCGCGGTTCGACTGCGCCCGCTGCCAGCCGGGCGTGCGATAGGCGGAGCCGAAGGCCTCGTCGAAGCGCGAGGCGCCGTAGGCGCCGCCGCCATAGCCACCATAGGCGCTGCCATAGCCGCCGTAGCTCGCCGGCTCGGCCACCTCCACATGCGCTTCCGGCAAATCGTCGAGAAAGCGCGAGGGCAGCGTCGACTGCCACAGGCCGTGGGTGCGGCGATTGCCGACGAAGAAGATGGTGGCGTGGCGGCGGGCGCGCGTCAGCCCGACATAGGCGAGCCGGCGCTCTTCCTCCAGCCCCTCGCGGCCGTTCTCGTCGAGGGCGCGCTGATGCGGGAAGAGACCCTCCTCCCAGCCGGGCAGATAAACGACATCGAATTCCAGACCCTTGGCCGAATGCAGCGTCATCAAGGAGACCTTCTCCTGCGTGTCGGCGCTCTCGGCGTCCATGACGAGGGAGACATGCTCCAGGAAGGCGGGCAGGGAATCGTATTCGCCGAGCGTGTTGACGAGCTCCTTGAGGTTCTCCAGCCGGCCCGGCGCTTCCGGCGAGCGGTCGCGCTGCCACATCTCGATATAGCCGCTCTCCTCCAGGATGATCTCGGCAAGCTCCGGATGCGGGGTATCGGCGAGCGCCTCGGCCCAGCGGGCGAAGCTCTTCACCAGGCCGTCGAGCGCCTGGCGCTGCTTGGGCTTGATCTCCTCGGTGGCGGCGAGCTCGCCGGCGGCCGCCATCAGGGGAATGTCGCGGCGGCGGGCATGGGCGTGCAGAAGCTGGATGGTCGCCGCGCCGAGGCCGCGCTTGGGGGTGTTGACGATGCGCTCGAAGGCGAGCCCGTCGGCCGGATTGACGGTGGCGCGCAGATAGGCGAGCGCGTCGCGGATCTCCAGGCGCTCGAAAAAACGCGGGCCGCCGACGACGCGGTAGGGCAGGCCGAGGGTGATGAAGCGGTCTTCCAGCTCGCGCATCTGGAAGGAGGCGCGAACGAGGACGGCGATCTCGTCGAGCGAGACGCCCTGGCGCTGCTTGCGCTCGATATCCTCGCCGATGGCGCGCGCCTCCTCGGTGGAATCCCAGCCGGAGGCGACGGCGACCTTCTCGCCCATCTCCTCGGTGGCGGGATAGAGCGTCTTGCCGTGGCGGCTCTCGTTGCGGGCAATCAAGCCGGAGGCGGCGGCGAGGATGTGGCCGGTGGAGCGGTAGTTGCGCTCCAGGCGGATGATCGTGGCGCCGGGAAAATCGCGCTCAAAGCGCAGGATGTTGGCGACCTCGGCGCCGCGCCAGCCATAGATGGACTGGTCGTCGTCGCCGACGCAGCAGATGTTCGGCGCCTCGCCATCGGGGCGCTGGGCCAAGAGGCGCAGCCAAAGATACTGGGCGACGTTGGTGTCCTGGTACTCGTCGACGAGCATGTAGCGGAAGCGCTCCTGATAGGAGGCAAGCACGTCCGGCTGTTCGCGGAAGAGGGTGAGGCATTCCGTCAGAAGGTCGCCGAAATCGACCGCGTTGAGGGTCTTCAGGCGCGCCTGATAGGCGGCGTAGAGCTCGCGGCCGGCGCCGTTGGCGAAGGCGTAGGCTTCCGAATCGGGAATCTTTTCAGGCGACAGGCCGCGATTCTTCCAGCCGTCGATGAAGTTCGCCAGCTGGCGGGCGGGCCAGCGCTTCTCGTCGATATTGGCCGCCTGGATGACCTGCTTCATCAGGCGGATCTGGTCGTCGGCGTCCAGAATGGTGAAGTCCGACCTGAGGCCGACGAGCTCGCCGTGGCGGCGCAGGATCTTGACGCCGATGGCATGGAAGGTGCCGAGCCAGGGCATGCCCTCCGCCATCTGCTCGCCGATGAGGGCGGCGATACGCGCCTTCATCTCGCGGGCCGCCTTGTTGGTGAAGGTGACGGCGAGGATCTGCGAGGGAAAGGCGCGGCGGGTGGCGAGGATATGGGCGATGCGGGTGGTCAGGACGCGGGTCTTGCCAGTGCCGGCGCCGGCCAGCACCAGGAGCGGCCCCTCCGTCGTCTCCACCGCCTGGCGCTGCTCGGCGTTGAGGCCGGCGAGATAGGGCGGGGGGCCGGCCATCTGCGCGGCGGCGCGCGCGGCGATGCCCCCGGCGCGCGGCAGGTGGCCGCCGACCTTCGAGGCAGGCGGATCGTCGGGGAAGGGGGCGTTGCGGCCGGCGTTCTGATCGGTCATGGGGTTTCGATTCGCTGTCGCCAAGATAGGGCAAAGCCGGAACGGTTTTAAGGCCGGTGCGGGAGCAGTCCAGGAGCGGGCCCGGATAGGACCTGGATAGACATCAGACCTGGATCGACAAGGGCGGGCGCGAACTTTGCCGGGCGCTGCGCATTGACGATGGGAACAAGACGAATGCGGGAGGGCACAATGGCAACGCATGACCTGCATCCAAGCGTGGCGGTGGAGGATTACGTCTTCGGGCCGTCCGGGAATATCCCGAACAGCACGCTGCCGCTGCTTATCTATCGCGGCGGGCTCGACGAGCCGGTCAGGATGGCCGGGGCGGCGGAGACGATTTTCACGCGCAACCGCTGGCAGGGCGTGTGGGTGTGGTCGATCTATCCGTTCTGGCACTTCCATACGCGCGGGCACGAGGCGCTGGCCTGCGTGACGGGCGGGGCGCGGGTGGCGCTCGGCGGCGAGAACGGCATTGAGGCGGAGATCGAGGCGGGCGACGTCATCGTCGTTCCGGCAGGGGTCGGCCACAAGCTCGTCAGCGCCAGCGACGATTTCTCCATCGTCGGCGCCTATCCGCCCGGACAGGAGGGGGATATCTGCCGGCCGGAGGAGAGCGACCCGGAGGCGGCGAAAGAGGCGGCCGGGAAGGTCGCCGTGCCCGATACCGATCCGATCTACGGGCGCGAGGGCCCGCTCTTCCGCTTCTGGCCGATGCCGGAACGGGCGGCGGGCCTCAGCGGTGCTCCTCCTCCGACTGGCGGATGAGCGCCCGGTTGAAGTAGCGCAGGGCGCGGATCTGGCTGACATGGCCGATGACCTTGGTCGCATCGTCGGGACTGACCACGGGCACGGTGCTGGCGCCGGAACTGTCGAAGGTCCTCAGCGCCGCCTCCAGGGTGTCGGCGGGCCTGAGATAGGGCTCGCCGCCGCCCGGATCGAAAGGCTCGGCCTCCTCACGCTTTTCCGGCGGCAGCGGCTCCAGAAAGTCGCGCACGCGCACGGTGCCGATGAGATAGCGGTGCGGGCCCTCCGAGACGAACAGGCCGCGCGTCTCCAACTGCCAGTGGAACCAGGAGCGGCCGTGGACGGCGAAGGTGATGCCGACGGCGATGGAGACGGTGAAGAGGAGGGCGAGCGTCAGGGCGTAGCCGCCGGTGAGCTCAAAGACGATGACGGTGGTGGAAATGGGCGCGCCGAGAACGGCCGCGGCAACGGCGCCCATGCCGATGATGGCGTAGACGCCGTTGCCGGAGGCGATGTCGGGAAAGACGGAGGCGGCGATGAGGCCGAAGGCGCCGCCGGTCATGGCGCCGAGATAGAGCGAGGGCGAGAAGATGCCGCCGCCAAGCCGCGAGGCAAGGGTGATCGCCGTCGCCGCCGTCTTGGCGAAGAGAAGCGCAAACAGGGTGGAGATGGCGAGCGAGCCTTGCAGCGCCTTGTCGGTGGTGTCGTAGCCGACGCCGAGAATGTCGGGGAAGAAGACGCCGATGGCCCCGACCATCAGGCCGCCGAGGACCGGGCGCAGCCATAGCGGCATCTTGACGGAGCGGGCGGTGTATTCGGTGCCCATCAGGGCGAACTGGAAGATGATGGCGACGGCGGCGCAGGTGAGGCCGAGAAGCGCGAAGGCCGGCACCTCCAGATAGGAGTTGATGGCGTATTCCGGCACGGTGAAGGCGGCCACCTCGCCGAAATAAAGGCGCGAGACGATGCCGCCGACCACCGAGGCGATGACGATGGGCACGAAGGCGCTCATGGCGTAATGGCCGAGGATCACCTCGTGGGCGAAGAGGACGCCGGCAATGGGGGCGTTGAAGGAGGCGGAGACGGCGCTGGCGACGCCGCAGGCGATCAAGGTCTTCTCCGGCACGCCGGTGATGCGCATCAGACGGCAGAAGCTTTCCGACAGCACCGCGCCGAGATGCACGACAGGGCCTTCGCGCCCGGCGCTCGCCCCGAAGCCGAGCGAGACGGAATGTACCAGCGTGGTCCACATGCCCTGCCGGAAGGTGAGGCGCCTTCCGCCCAGAACCCGCGCCTCGATGACGTCGGCGACGGCCAGCGGCCGGTCGCCGGACATGAAACGCTGCAGGATGATGCCGACGATGAGGCCGCCGAAGGCCGGCGCCAGGAGGATGACATACCAGGGCGTCGCCGCCGCGGCGGTGGCGACCCGCTCGCTCATCGTGCCGAGCCAGGGAAGCTGGAAGAGGCCGATGGCCAGGCGAAACAGAATGGCGGCGACGCCGACGCACAGGCCGATGATGTTGGCGAGTAGCCAGACGAGCGGCTGGCGGCTGCTCAGGAAGTAGCGAAGATTGGGCTCGATGCCTTTCCAGACGATGCTTGGCAGACGTTTGATTGTGGCACGCATCGTCGCTTCAAGCGGGAACGGCTGGCGGGCGGATGCTTTTCTTATGCACCGCGGGAGAGCGTCCGACAACCGCGCGAAAGCGATTCAAGCAGCGGCGGCAAGCCGCTGATCGCTCATCGCTTCTTGTTGCCTATGGCGGCGCCGGCCCGTTCCGGGAAGGGCAGCGCTTGATGCGCCGCCAGCGTCTCGTCGAGCTTTTGCCTGATATGGGGCGGAAAGGCAGCGGAGCGGCGCGCGGCAAGGTCGACATGCACATGCATCTGCTCGCAGGCGGCGGCCAGATAACCTTCCTCGGCGTGAAAAAGCTCCAGCCAGCTCCTGATGCGCTTGTCGTCGGCGCCAAGGCATTGCCAGGTGGCAAAGACCGGCGCGCCGGCGGTCAGCTCGCGCAGATAATGGACGTGCAACTCCACGGTGAAGAAAGAGGCGCGACGCTTTTCCACATATTCGGGACCGAGACCGACCGTGAGGAAAGCTTCGTCGATGGCGCGGTCGAAGAGGAGAACGTAATAGGCAACGTTCATGTGGCCGTTATAGTCGATCCATTCATCTTTTACGTGCATGGTGGAAGCGCGGTACGGCACTGTGCTTGTGCTGGACATGACAGGGCTGTCTCTCATGGCTGCGTCACGATCGGGCGCCGGCCCTTGTGCGCGGCCGGCCAGCGCCGCATGTTGCCAGAAATATGAGGTCAGGACTCATTTGCGTGATCGAAATGACGACCTGGATGGCGAAGGCTGCAAGAAGAAGCATGCAGAGCGGCGCTTTTGCCCCGGAGGAAGGGGCCGCGGCTCCTGTGCCCGCGCGGTTCGCAGGCGCAGCCCAAGGCCCTATCCGCCAGGCTTGCGATAGGGTGGCTCGGCGCGGTTCGATGCGCGCCAAGTCGTTGAAAGTCGGAAGACTTCCAGCGGGCTTGCCGCTTCCATCGGCACCCATCGGCACGTACCATTTCGACCGGATGAACGGGTCTTGACCCACGCGAGATGGGAGGAGAGCTCCCAGGGAGCCGCCACATGGCCTTAGCAGAGCAGCTTGCCCGCAACGAGGGCGGCATCGCCAGCGTCGTCGCCATTCTCGGCGAACGCTTCGGCGCGCGCCTTTCCGTTTCCGGCGCCGTGCGCGAGCAGCACGGGCACACGACGACCTGGATTGAGAATCAGCCGCCCGACGCGGTGGTGTTCGCCGAGAGCACCGAAGAGGTCGCCGATGTGGTGAAGATATGCGCCGAACATGGGGTGCCGGTGATCGCCTTCGGCGCCGGCTCCTCGCTGGAAGGCCATCTCAACGCGCCCTGCGGCGGCATCTCCATCGACCTTTCGGGGATGAACAAGATCCTCGCCGTGCATGCGGAGGATCTGGATTGCGTGGTGCAGCCGGGCGTCACGCGCAAGCAGCTCAACGAGCATCTGCGCGATACGGGGCTCTTCTTCCCGATCGATCCGGGCGCCGATGCGAGCCTCGGCGGCATGGCCTCCACACGCGCCTCCGGCACCAACGCGGTGCGCTACGGCACGATGAAGGACAACGTCCTCAGCCTTGAGGCGGTGATGCCTGACGGCTCCGTCATCCGCACCGCGCAAAGGGCGAAGAAATCCTCCGCCGGCTACGACCTCACCCGCCTGCTCGTCGGGGCCGAGGGCACGCTCGGCGTCATTACCGAGCTGACCTTGCGCCTGCAGGGCATTCCGGAGGGGATTTCGGCGGCGGTGTGCTCCTTCCCGGACGTGGAGGCGGCCTGCAACACGGTGATCGCGACCATCCAGCACGGCATACCGGTGGCGCGGATCGAGCTTCTCGACACCTTGCAGATGCGCGCCAGCAACGCCTATTCCAAGCTGGACTATCCGGAAGCGCCGACGCTTTTCGTGGAATTCCACGGCACGCAGGCGGGCGTCGCCGAACAGGCGGAGCTGTTCGGCGAGATCGCGGCGGAATTCGGCGGCGGCAGTTTCGCCTGGACGAGCCGCGAGGAGGAACGGGCAAGGCTCTGGCAGGCGCGCCACGACGCCTATTGGGCGGCCACCGCGCTGCGTCCGGGCGCGCGTGCCTTCGCGACCGATGCCTGCGTGCCGATTTCGCGGCTTGCCGATTGCGTGCGCGAGACCATGGAGGACATCGCCGAGCTTGGCCTGATCGCGCCGATCGTCGGCCATGTCGGGGACGGCAACTTCCATGTTTCGGCCTTGATTGACATCGACGATCCGGCGGAGCTGGCGAAGGCGCGCGAGCTGGCCGGGCGGATCAGCGCCAGGGCGATCGCCATGGACGGCACCTGCACGGGCGAGCACGGGATCGGCCAGGGCAAACAGGCCTATCTGGAGCGCGAGCTGGGCGGCGCGGTCGAGGTCATGCGCGCGGTCAAGCGCGCCATCGACCCGCAGAACATCATGAATCCCGGCAAGATCATGCGCCTTTAGGTTTACGGCCCAGGTGAAGGGAGAAGATTCTGGGAAGGCTTTATATCGCGGTCGGCCTGGCCATCATCGCGGTGCTGTTTACCGCGCTGATCGCGCCATACGTGATCGACTGGAGCTCCTATCGGCAGCAAATCGCCGACAAGCTCTCCGCCTCGCTCGGCGTGCCGGTGAGCGTCGAGGGGGAGACGGATCTGGCGATCCTGCCGACGCCGACGCTGAGCCTTGCCGATATGCGCATCGGGCCGGCGGAGGCGCCCTTCCTCCTCCTCAGCGGCGTTCGCGCCAAGGTGGAGCTGACCGGCCTCTTGAAGGGCGAGATCAACGTCATCTCCATCGATCTGGAGCGTCCGCGCCTCGTCGTCGACATCGCCGATCTGGCGCCGGACGAAGGCGGCCTGCAGCTCGGCGGCTTCGATGCCGGCCAGGTCTCGCTCGGCGAGATGGCGGTGCGGGACGGCACGATGACGGTCGTCGACAGCCGGCGCGGCGCCAGCTGGCGGATCGAGGGGCTCAACGCCCAGGTCAAGGCGCGCACGCTGCAAGGCCCCGGCCGGCTGGAAGGCGGCTTCGTTCTGGGCGGCGAGCGCTACCGTATCGACATCGCGGCCGGACGGCTCGGCGAGGACGGGAACGTTCCGGCCAAGCTCCTGCTCATCCCGGCGGGCCGGCCGGTGAGCCTTGCCGCCGACGGCTTCCTGACGCTGCGCGGCGAGGAGGGGCCGAGCTACGAGGGGAGCTTCACCCTGGCAGGGCTGCCGCCGGAGGAAGGCGCCGCGCCCGAGCAGATGTCACCGCTGGCGCTGATGAAGAGCGAGGGAAAGTTCCGCCTCTCCCATGACGGCCTCGTCTCGGAGGAATTCGTCCTCGCCTGCGGCCCGCAGGCGACGGCCGTGCAGGTGCATGGTGACGGCGAGGTGAGCTTCACGCCGGAGCCGAGCTTCCGGCTCTCCTTCGATACAAGGCAGATCGATCTGGACCGGGCGCTGGGCGGCGGCGCGGACGAGCCGATCGCCATCTCGCAGGCCGCCGAGGAACTGATCGCGGGGCTCAAGAACGTGCCGGTGCCGCAGATGCCGGGCCTCATCACCCTCGATGCGCAAGGGCTCGTCGTCGGCGGCAGCGTCATCCAGGCGGTGGGCACGGATGTGCGCCCGAGCGGCGAGGGCTGGACCATCGACATCCTCTCCGCCGTCCTGCCCGGGGCGACGCGCATCGACGTTTCCGGCGAACTGGCCACCGACATGCCGGCCTTCCGCGGGCATGGGCGCATCCGCTCGGAGCGGCCGGCCGCCTTCGCCGCCTGGTGGCGCGGGGAGGCGGGCGAGGCGGCGATCTTGAAGCGCTTTCAGATCGAGGCCGATCTCAACCTTTCGCCGCGCCTGCAGGAGGTCAACTCGCTGTTGGCGGAGATCGGCGAGGGAAGCGTGTCCGGCAAGCTGTCGGTACGCCGCTTCGAGCGCGCCGAGGAGGCCTTCGCCGAGGTGGAGCTCGATGCGCAGGAACTGGCGCTGGAAGAAGGCCGGGCCGTTCTGGACCTTCTCGCCGGCGACAGGCTGAGGAACGGCGACTTCGACCGCGTGGCGCTGTCGCTCTCCGCCGGCGGCCTTTCGGCCGGCGGGGCGCGGGCGGAAGAAGCGCAGCTTTCCGGCGTTCTTGCCGGCAACAGCCTGGATATCTCTAACCTTTCGCTCACCGGGCTCGCCGGCGCCGACATCACCGCCAGCGGGCGGATTGAGGAATTCTTCGGCGCGCCGGAGGGCCGCATCTCGGCCGAAATGCGCGCCGAAAGCCTTGCCGGGGCGGCGAGCTTCCTGCGCGGCCTGTTGCCGGCGAGCCGGCTCGCCGAACAGCTTGAGGGCCGCGCCGAGGCGCTCTCGCCCGCCGATGCGATGCTTTCGGCGACGGCGACGGCCGGCGGCGCCTTCACGCTCGACCTTTCCGGCGGCTTCGGCGGCACGCAGGTTTCGCTGACCGCCGACGGCAGCGCCGGCCTGAGGGGGCTGGAGGAACTTGCCGGCCGGGCCGATCTTTTGCTGCGCTCCGACGATACCTCGGCGCTTGCCGGCCAGCTCGGCCTCGACATCGTGCCGCTGCCGGGCACCGGGCCGGCGCGGCTGTCGCTGACGCTGGAAGGCTCGGCGAAGGCCGGCGGGAGCGTGCGCGCCAGCGGCGAGGCGGCCGGCGTCAGCTTCGCCTTCGCCGGACGCGGCGAGAGGGGCGCGGCGGAGCCTTCGCTGACGGGCGAGGTGTCGGTGGCGACGGAGGACATCGACACGGCGCTGCTTCTGGCCGGCGTGGCGCTGCCGGGAATCGGCGAGGGGCACGGCATGGCCGCCAAGGGCGAGCTTTCCGTTACGGCGGGCCAGGCGCGGCTGGAGCTTGCCGAGGCGAGCTTCGAGGGCAGCCGGGTCGGCGGCCATCTGACCGCGGCAAGGGGCGAGGGCGGGCTGAAGCTCGGCGGCGAGCTGCGCCTTCAGGAGGTCTCGCTGCCGCTTGCCGCCGCCACCGCGCTCGGCGTCAAGCCGCAATACGGCGCCGAGGGCTGGCCCGAAGCCGCCTTCAGCCCGGCGCTGCCGGAAGGGGTGTCGCTCGACCTGGCGGTGCGCGCGGAGAGGGCGGATAGCGGCCTCGGCAAGGAGCTGCGCAACGCTTCCTTCGCCTATCGCTACGTAGATGGCGGCCTCAGGCTCGACGATTTTTCCGCCGATCTCGCCGGCGGGCGGCTCACCGGGGCGCTGGCGATCGGCGCCGGCGAGGGGGCGCGGCCGGTCACCTTGCGCGCCGCGCTCGCCGACGCGCTGCTGGCCGAAATCGCCTGGCAGCAGGAGGGGCGGGCCGTCGCCAACGGGCGGCTTTCCGCCTCCATGGAAATGACCGGGCGCGGGCGCTCCTATTCGGGCGTCGTCTCCACCTTGAACGGCAGCGGCTCCTTCACTCTGGAGGACGGGTTGTTGCGCTACACGAACCCGCAGGCCTTCGGCTCCATCATCCGCGCCGCCGATGCCGGGCTGAAGCTGGAGCGCGAGCCGGTGGCGGAAGCCTTTTCGGGACATCTCGACGCCGGCACGCTCGCCTTTCAGCGCGCCACCGGCTCCTTCGCCGTCACCTCGGGGATGGTGCGGCTGTCGACGCTGAAGCTGGAGGGGGCCGGCAGCGCCACCATGCTCGGCAACGCCGCCATCGACCTCAATCGCATGAGGCTTACCTCCGACTGGTCGCTGAAGGTGGATGCGGGCGAGGACAAGGTGACGGGGGCGGAGCCGGAGGTGGGCATCGTCTTCGCCGGGCCCGTCCGCGCGCCGGAGCGCAGCATCGACGTCACGCCGTTCCTCGGCTTTCTCACCGTGCGCGCCTTTGAGAAAGAGGTGGAGCGGGTGGAGAAGCTGCAGGCGGAAATCCTGGAGGCGGACCGGCTGCGGCGCGAGCTGAGGCGGCAGCGCGAAGTGGAAGCGCGCAAGAAGCGCGAGGCGGAGGAGGCGGCACGCCTTGCCGCCGAGGCCGAGGCGCGCGAGCGCGAGGAAGCGGCGCGGCGGGCCGAGGAGGCTCGGCGCCGGGCCGAAGAAGAGCAAAGACGAGCCGAAGAGGCGAGGCGGCAGGCCGAAGCGGCGGCCGAAGCGGCCGCGACGGTAAGACAGGTGGAGGAGGACGAAGCCGCGGCGGCGGCGGCCGAAGCGGAGGCGCAGGAGCCGGCTCCGGCCGGAGCCGGCGATGGCGAAGGGGCCGCAGAGCCGCAAGCCAGCGCCGCGCCAACCCCCGCCGGCAGCCCGACGCCCGCCGGCAGCTCCGACGACCAGGAGGCCTTTGCGCGCCGTCTGGGGCGGATCCTGGAGGAGCCGCTGCCGCCTCCGGCGCCTCCGGCCGGCTCTGCGACGGGCGAACCGCTCAACCTGTTGCCGCCGGCGGCGAATTGACGAGGACGTCTTCCGGGCGGTGAGCGCCGGCCTGTTTCAGAAGACGCTCTAAGAGGCCTCGCGCTTCACATAGGCAAGCACGGCGATGCGAACGGCGGAGGAAAGGTTGTCGCCCTGGCGCGCGGCGTCGATTTCCTCAATCATCCGCCCGACCGGCTTGCCCTGCGCCGCCGCCATCTTCTTCAGCTCCTCCCAGAACGGCTCTTCCAGGCTGACGCTGGTCGGATGGCCGGCGATGACGACGGAACGCTTCCTCACCCCTTCTTCCGTTCAGCCGCCCGAGCCGGGCGGGGGCGGAACGATGAGGATGCCGCCCGGCGGCTGGATCGGCTGGATCGGCTGGAGCGGCGCGGAAGGCCCGACCGGGGCGGTGCTGGGCGCAGGCGCCTCGCAGGCGGCGCGCATGGAACGCAAGGCCGCGGCCGAGCCCTTCAGCGTCAGCCTGGCGCGCTGCTGGCCCATCGACACGGTCAGGTCGTTGCCAAGCGCCAGGGCGTAAAGCATCGGATCGGAAGGCTCCACCGTGATCTCAGGCAGAAAGGCGGCATCGAGCTCGCTGTAGGCGAGGCGGCCGTCGCGGCGGAAGATGTCGCGGTCGATCTCGAAGGCGACCTCGACGAGATCGCCCTGATTGGCGCCCTCCACGCCGAGGGCGGGGCGAATGGTGACGTCGTTGCCGGAAATCGTGCAGGTGACGCTGAGCGGCACGTCATCGCATTCATCGCAGCCGGCGATGAAGGCCGAGGCCCCCGTCTCGGTGCGGCTCATGCGCCAGGCGTAATCGGCCGGGGTCTCTGTCATCGCGGCCGCGCCGGGCGGCTCGGCGGAAGGCGCCGGCTGGGCATCTGCCGGCTGAGTTGGGGCCGGCTGAGTTGGGGCCGGCTGAGTTGGGGCCGGCTGGGTCTCGGTTGGCTGGGCTTCTGTCGGCTGGGTGGGGGCCGGTTCGGGGGCCGGGGCGGCCTCTTGGCGCGGTGCCGGTTCGGGCATCGATTGCGGCTCGGGCGCGCTCGGGGTCTCGGCGGCCGACGGGGCGGGCGGCGAGGCCGGCTGCTGGGCCGGCTCCGCCCCGCTGGAGGGGGCGAGCGGCTGCTCGGTCTGCGTGCTCGGCGACATCGGAAGGATTTGGCGCACGCCCTTCGTCGGATCCTCCTGCGCCAGGGCGAGGCCCGGCAGGAGCGTCAGGGCGAGCGGCAGAAAGCGGATTGCGGTCGGCATGGCGGATCTCATTCGCTTGCGGGCCCGTCGGGCCGGAGGCGGTGGCCGTCAAGACGGCGCGCCTCTTCTTCGCGAACGCGGCGCGCGGCAAGCCGTTCCGCTCTGGAAAGGCCGTGCCTTGCCCGGCTTTCCTCAGCGGCCTCGGCCTTGTCGGCCCGCGCCTTCGCCTTTCGGGCACGCCGCAGATTGACGATCTCGGCCATCCACGCCTCCCGTTCGCCTGCCCTTCAATGCTCCTCAGTGCGGGCCAATCATCTTCTCCGGTCGCACGATCGCATCGAACTCCGCCTCGCTGACGAAGCCTAGCCGAACCGCCTCCTCCTTCAAGGTGGTGCCGTTCTTGTGCGCCTCCTTGGCGACCTTGGTGGCGTTATCGTAGCCGATTTTCGGCGCCAGCGCCGTCACCAGCATCAAGGAGCGGCGCATCAGCTCGTCGATGCGCGCCTCGTTCGCCTTGATGCCGGCAACGCAATTATCGGCGAAGGAGCGGCAGGCGCCGGCGAGAAGGTCGATGGACTGCAGCATGTTGTAGGCCATGACCGGCTTGTAGACGTTGAGCTCGAAATGGCCCTGGCTGCCGGCGAAGGTGATGGTGGTGTTGTTGCCCATCACCTGCGCGCAGACCATGGTCATCGCCTCGCATTGGGTCGGGTTCACCTTGCCGGGCATGATGGAGGAGCCGGGCTCGTTCTCCGGCAGGATGAGCTCGCCGAGGCCGGAGCGCGGCCCGGAGCCGAGAAGGCGGATATCGTTGGCGATCTTGAACAGCGACACGGCGAGCGTGTTCACGGCGCCATGGGCGTTGACATAGGCGTCGTTGGCGGCGAGCGCCTCGAACTTGTTCGGCGCCGTGCGGAAGGGAAGGCCGGTCGCCTCGGCGACCGCGGCGGCGAACTTCTCGGCGAAATCGGGATGGGCGTTGAGGCCGGTGCCGACGGCGGTGCCGCCCTGGGCGAGCTCGAAGAGATAGTCGACGCCCTCGCGGATGCGCTCCAGGGCGTAGCTGAGCTGCGCCACATAGCCGGAGAATTCCTGTCCGAGCGTCACCGGCGTCGCGTCCTGGGTGTGGGTGCGGCCGATCTTGATGATCTGGGCGAAAGCCTTGGCGCGGCCGTTGAGGGCGCTGCGCAGATGCTCCACGGCCGGAATCAGGCGGTGGACGATCTCTTCCGCCGCGGCGATGTGCATGGCCGTCGGGAAGGTGTCGTTGGAGGACTGGCCGCGATTGACGTGATCATTGGGATGCACCGGCTCCTTGGAGCCGAGCGTGCCGCCGAGGATTTCGATGGCGCGGTTGGCGATGACCTCGTTGGCGTTCATGTTGGACTGGGTGCCGGAGCCGGTCTGCCAGACGACGAGCGGGAAATGATCGTTCAGCTTGCCGGTGGCGACCTCCTGGGCGGCGGCGGAGATCGCCTCGGCGAGCTTGGCGTCAAGCTGCCCGAGATCGCGATTGACCTCCGCGGCGGCGCATTTGACGAGACCGAGGGCGCGGACGAGCGGGCGCGGCATGCGCTCGGCGCCGATGTCGAAATTCTTCAGCGAGCGCGCGGTCTGCGCGCCCCAGTACTTGTCGGACGGGACTTGGAGCGGACCGAAGGAATCGGTCTCAGTGCGGGTGTCTTGGGTCATTTCACTCTGCAGATGCGGCGGGTTCGCCGCCTTTTCCCATCCGCGAAGCAAAGGAGCAAGAGGGAGCTATCCGGCGTGGCGCGACGACCGCGCAGGGCCTCAGTTCTTCTTGCGGAAGGCGTCGAGCGAGACGACCTCGGCGCCCTCCTTGGCCTCGGCATCTTCCGGACCGGCGGCGCCCTCCTTCGCGAGAGCGGCCTTCTTCTTCTTGCCGGAGGGAGAGGGCGCGGCCTCGCCGGCGCCGGGCTCCAGGATGGCCGGCGGCAGCGGGCTCGGCAAAGGCGGGCCGAGCTCGCCGAGGGGCGTATCGGGGCCGGCCTCCGCCGACATCTCATTGTCCGCGGAAGGCACGTCGAATTTCAGCCCGAAACTGGCATGCGGGTCGACGAAGGCCTTCACCGCGCGCAGCGGCACCAGGAGCCGTTCCGGCACGCCGTTGAAGGAAAGGCCGACCTCGAAGGTCGTATCGGTGACGGAAAGGTCCCAGAACTGATGCTGCAGGACGATGGTCATCTCTTCAGGATACTGCGCCTTCAGACGCGAGGAGATCCTGACGCCGGGATGGCGCGTGTCGAAGGTGATGAAGAAATGATGCTCGCCGGGAAGCCCGGTCTGCGCCACTTCGGCAATCACCTTGCGGATGACGCCGCGCAGGGCTTCCTGGGTGAGAACGTCGTATCGGATAAGGTCGGCCGCCATGGCTGAAAGGTAGGTCGCGCAGGGGCGACGAGCAATATGGCTCGGCCGCTTTCCGGCTGCCACGGCACAGTTTTCTGCACCGGGTGGGATGCGAGCCGGGGTGGAGGTAAGGAATTGGAGGCTTCTGTTGCCAGGTGCCTCCGGACCCCGCCTGACGGGGCTAACCGCCAGGGCTTCAATCGAAGCAGTCAGGCTGCATTACGCAGCGAGACGAGCCTCAGCATAGTTGTCGTTGGCAACTATTGAAACGGCCCGATAACGGCGGAACCATGCCGGGCGAAAGCGCTGCCTTTACACCCTCGTCGATCCTATTTCGCCCCCATCAGCAGCGGCCCTTGATCGTCGTCGCCGGGCCTTGCCAGGTCGCGCCCTGGGCCGTTGATGGTGGAGGCGCCGGGTACCGCCCCCGGGTCCGATAGGCTTATTACGCAGACCATTTATCGCCATAGCCGGGTTGCCCCGGCACCCGCGAATATAGGCCAAGGCGGCGGCGATTTCAAAGGCGTAAGGGGGCAGGGAAGGCTTTGCCGGCGCAGGGGCCATCCATGCAAAGGGTCTGAGCGAACAGGCGATCATCCTTGTCTCCCTCATTCGAGTGGTGAACATCGTTCATGAACGATGTTCTTGTCAGCTTTCCCCTGAACGTTGTTCAAGTCTGCGTGGCAAGGGCCGCGGCCTTGGGCTAATGAAGGGGCGTTGGAGGGTGCATTGGCTGAAGCTAAAGGCGCGAGGCGCAGGAGCGTCGATCTCAAGGCGGCCATGATCGAGGCCGCCGAGAGGATCATCGCCGAGGAGGGCGTCGGCGCCGTCACCGCGCGGCGCGTCGCCTCGGAGGTCGGCGTCGCCGTCGGCACCACCTACAACGTCTTCGACAATCTCGGGGGGCTGATCGCGGCGGTGAACGCGCGCACCTTCGCCGACCTTGCAGCGGCGATCTCCGGGGTGAAGGCGCAGGGCCGGCCGACGCGCGCGGTGCTGATGGATTTCGCCGACCGCTACATGGCTTTCGTCCAGGCCAATCGCCGGCGCTGGCTCGCCGTCTTCGAGAGCGAGATGCCGGAGGGCGGGGCGGAGGCGCCCCATCAGGCCTCCATCGACCGCCTCTTCGCGGGCATCGAGGCGGCCATCGCGGCGCATGGCACGGGCATTGACGCGGCGCGTGCCCGGCAATCGGCGCGCGGCCTGTGGGCGGCCATGCACGGGCTCCTCATCCTATCGGCCACCGGCCGCCTCAGAACCATCCGCCTCGACAGCGTGCGCCCGACCATCGAGCACCTCGTCGCCTGCCACCTTGCCGGGCTGGACGCGCCGGCAACGACGGGAAAGGGCAACGGCCAGCTTTCGCTTCTGTGATGGCTGGGGAAGCTTTTTGCCGCGGCGATGCCCACGGCGAAGAATCGCCCTAGATTGCCCCCATGCAGCCATATCTCGACCTGCTCGCGCGCGTGCTCGGCGAAGGCACGAAGAAGGAGGACCGCACCGGCACCGGCACCTTGTCGGTCTTCGGCCATCAGATGCGCTTTGAGCTCGAAGACGGCTTTCCGCTGGTGACGACCAAGAAGCTGCATGTGAAATCCATCATCCACGAGCTTCTGTGGTTCCTCGCCGGCGACACCAACATCCGCACCCTGAAGGAAAACGGGGTGCGCATCTGGGACGAATGGGCCGATGAAAACGGCGATCTCGGCCCCGTCTACGGCCGGCAATGGCGCTCCTGGGCAGCGCCGGACGGACGGCAGATCGACCAGATCGCTCAGGTGGTTGAGGGCATTCGCTCCAATCCTGATTCACGCCGCCTGATCGTCACCGCCTGGAACCCGGCCGATGTCGACAAGATGGCGCTGCCGCCCTGCCACTGCCTCTTCCAGTTCTATGTCGCGGAGGGAAAACTCTCCTGCCAGCTCTACCAGCGCTCGGCCGACATTTTTCTCGGCGTGCCCTTCAACATCGCCTCCTACGCACTGCTGACGCTAATGATGGCGCAGGTGAGCGGGCTGAAGCCGGGCGCGTTTATCCACAGCTTCGGCGATGCGCATCTTTACCTGAACCACATCGAGCAGGCGAAGCTGCAACTGACGCGCGCGCCGAGGGCGCTGCCTGAGATGCGGCTGAACCCCGACGTGCATTCCATCTTCGATTTCGTCTACGAGGATTTCGATCTCCTCGGCTACGACCCGCATCCGCATATCGCCGCCAAGGTGGCGGTGTGAGCGAGGTGCCGCTCGCCATCGTCGTCGGCGTCGCCAGGAACGGGGTGATCGGCCGGGAAGGGGGGCTGCCATGGCGCTCGCGGGCGGATCTCGCGCGCTTTCGCGCCACGACCATGGGCAAGCCGCTGATCATGGGGCGGCGTACCTTCCAGAGCCTGCCGGGGGCGCTCGACGGGCGCGCCAATATCGTGCTTTCCCGCGACGCGACCTTCGCGGCGCCCGGCGTGGAGGTGGCGCACAGCTTCGCGGGGGCCATTCGCCTCGGCGAGGCCGCGGCGAAGCGGCTCGGCGCCGATGAAATCTGCGTGATCGGCGGCGCTTCGCTCTTCACCGAGGCGCTGCCGCAAGCGGAGCGCATCTACTTCACCGAAATTGAGGCGGAGCCGCAGGGCGACGTCTTCTTTCCCGATTTCGACAGGGGTCCGTGGCGCGAGGTGGCGCGCGAGGCGCTGACGGCGCGAAAGGGCGACACGGCAAGCGCGGTCTTCACCATCTTGGAGCGGGGCTGAGGCTTTTGCCGGCTTCGTTCTTGCGTGCCCAGGCAAAAATGCCCATTTGCGGACCATCGCTCGCCGCATGCGGGCGACATATCGCTCGAACGGCCCGCTTTATCATCGCCGCTCCGTTGAAGGGCTGGCTGCGGTTACCTATAACCCGCGCGACACTTTGGGGTGGCTCGTGCCCGGATTGGGGCCGGGCGTAACGAGGAGGCTGAATGCCCTGGAACAACAATAATGGCGGTCCCTGGGGCGGGTCCGGCGGCAATCGCGGAGGGCCCTGGGGCTCCGGTCCGCAGCAGCCGCAAGGTGGCCCCCAGTCGCCCGATCTGGAAGACCTTATCCGGCGCGGCCAGGACCGGCTGAAGAGCGTCTTTCCCTCCGGCGGGCGCGGCAATCAGGCGATCGCCGCTCTCATCGTCATCGTGCTCGTCGCCATCTGGCTGACCAACGCGGTCTATCAGGTGCAGCCGGACGAGCTCGGCCAGGAGCTGGTCTTCGGCCAGCCCAAGGACGACGTGGCCGGGCCGGGCCTGCATTTCCATTGGTGGCCGTTGGAGACGGTGGAGATCGTCAATATCCGCCAGCGCCGCGAGACCATCGGCACCAGCACCAACCGCACCAGCGGCGATGCCAGCCTGATGCTGTCGGGCGACCAGAACATCGTCGATGTCGTCTTCTCCGTCATCTGGCGGGTCTCAGAGCCGAAGAAATTCCTCTTCAACGTCGCCGATCCGGAAGCCTTCGTGCGCCGCATCGCCGAAAGCGCCATGCGCGAATATGTCGGCCGTTCGCGGGCCGAGGAAGTGCGCACGGAGCGGCGCGCGGAAGTGGAAGAGGCGGTGCGCCAGCAGCTGCAGACGACGCTCGACGATTACGGCGCCGGCATCACCGTCGTCGGCGTGCAGCTGGAGCGGGCCGATCCGCCGGCCGAAGTCGCCGACGCCTTCGAGGAGGTGCAGCGCGCCCAGCAGGATCTCGACCGTTTCCAGCGCGAGGCGGAGCAATACGCCAACCGGCGCCTGGGCGAGGCGCGCGGCCAGGCCTCGCAAATCCGCGAGGCGGCCCGCGGCTACAAGGAATCCACCATCGCGGAGGCGCAAGGCGAGGCGCAGCGCTTCTTGTCCATCTTCGCGGAGTACCGGCTGGCGCCGGAGGTGACGCGCAAGCGCATGTATCTTGAGACGCTGGAGGAAGTCCTGCGCGATTCCAACAAGGTCATCCTGGAGACGGGCGAAGGCCAGCAGGGCGTGGTGCCCTATCTGCCGCTCAACGAGCTCCAGCGCGACCGCTCCACCCAGAGCCGCAGCAGCGGCCAGACGACGGCGACCGGCACCAGCCAGGGAGGCTCGCAGTGAGACGCTTGTGGATCATCCTCGCCGTCCTGGCGGTGCTCTTCATCCTCGTCTATTCGTCCGTCTTCGTGGTCAACGAGCGCCAGCAGGCGCTGGTGCTGCGCTTCGGCGAGATCACCCGGGTGATCAAGGAGCCGGGGATCTACTTCAAGATCCCGACCAATTTCGTGGAGACGGTGCAGATCATCGAAGATCGCATCCTTTCCTTCGAGATCGAGGACATCCGCGTGCAGGTGCGCGACGGCCGGCGCTATCTCGTCGACGCCTTCGTCGCCTTCCGCATCGTCGATCCGGCGGAGTTCCGCGAGAACGTTTCGGGCTCCCTGCAAATCGCCCAGCAGAACCTGCAGACGCGTCTCGACGCCTCGCTGCGCCGGGTCTACGGCCAGCGCTCCTTCGAGGCGGCGCTCTCCGACCAGCGCATCGAGATGATGCGCGACGTGCGCGATCAGCTTCGCCCGCTCGCCGCCGATCTCGGCATCGAAATCGTCGATGTGCGTATCAAGCGCACCGACCTGTTGCCGGAAGTCTCGCAGCAAACCTTCGACCGGATGAAGGCGGAGCGTCTGGCGGAAGCCGCCGAGCTCAGAGCCCGCGGCACGCAGGAAGCGGCGCGGATCCGCGCGGAGGCCGACCGCGAGGCGCAGGTGACGGTGGCCGAAGCCAACCGCGATTCGGAGGTTCTGCGCGGCGAGGGCGATGCGCAGCGCAACTCCATCTTCGCCCGCGCCTTCACCCAGGACGAGGAGTTCTTCGAGTTCTACCGCTCCATGCTCGCCTATAACCGGGCGATCGAGGGAACCGGCACGACCATGGTGCTGCAGCCGGATTCGGAGTTCTTCCGCTATTTCCGCGACGCTCTGGCAGGTGCTGAGTCAGCCAGCCCGGGCGCGGGCGGTCCGGGTGCCGACGCGCCGCTGCCGCGGATCGCGCCGGAGGTGCAGGACGAGCCGCTGCCGCCGCTCGACACGCTGCCGCCCGGCGGCACCGACGGCGGCGCCCTGCCGCCGGAAGGGACCGGGGCGGTTGAGAACGGGGCGTCGGATACGGCACAACAGGGCGAGGCAGGATCGGCGACGACGACGCAATGAGCGACATCTTCGTCGCCCTCGGCCTCGTTCTTGCCCTGGAAGGCGCGCTTTATGCGCTATTTCCCGACTTCATGAAGCGTGTCGCAGAACAGGCCGTCGCCAGCCCTTCGGACACGCTTCGTACCGTGGGGCTGGTCTCGGCGGTGCTCGGCGTGGCAATCGTATGGCTGGCACGGGCGTGAACGGCGAGCCGGGCGAGGGTCCGGCAGGTGGAGGTGAGCCATGAGCGAGGCAGTTTTCCGCATCAAGCGGGCGAGGCAGGCGATATTGCGCCTCTTCTTGGTGCTGGCCCTGATGGCAAGCGGCGGCTTCGGCCTGGCGCAGGCGCGCCCGGCCCCCGACAGCTTCGCCGATCTGGCGGAGGGCCTTCTCGGCTCCGTCGTCAATATCTCCACCTCGCAGCGCGTGCGCGCCTCGCGCGGCATTCCCGTGCCGGAAGTGCCGGAGGGCTCGCCCTTCCAGGAATTCTTTGAGGATTTCTTCAACCGCAATCAGGACGAGGGCGATCAGCCTTCGCGGCGGGTGCAGTCGCTCGGCTCCGGCTTCGTCGTCGATCCTTCCGGCATCATCGTCACCAACAACCACGTCATCGCCGAGGCCGACGAGATCATCGCCAATTTCGCCGACGGCACCAAGTTGAAGGCGGAGGTCATCGGGCGCGATTCCAAGACCGATCTGGCGCTCCTCAAGGTGGAGCCGGAAAAGCCGCTGCAGGCTTTGCGCTTCGGCGATTCTGAAAGGCTCAGGATCGGCGACTGGGTGATGGCGATCGGCAATCCTTTCGGCTTCGGCGGCACGGTGACGGTCGGCATCGTCTCGGCGCTGGAGCGCGACATCAACTCCGGCCCCTACGACCGCTTCATCCAGACCGACGCCTCCATCAACCGCGGCAATTCCGGCGGGCCGCTCTTCAATCTCGACGGCGAGGTGGTCGGCATCAACACGGCCATCATCTCGCCGACCGGCGGCTCGATCGGCATCGGCTTCGCCGTGCCGGCGGAGATCGCCGTGCCGGTCATCGACCAGCTGCGCCAATACGGCGAGACGCGCCGCGGCTGGCTGGGCGTGCGCATCCAGGAAGTCACCGAGGAGATCGCCGAAAGCCTCGGCATGGACAGCGCGGAGGGCGCGCTCGTCGCCGGCGTTACCGAAGGCGGGCCGGCGGCCGATGCGGGGCTGGTGCCGGGCGACGTCATCGTGGAGTTCGACGGCAGAGAGGTTCCCTCCATGCGCGACCTTCCGGGCATCGTCGCCGATACGCCGGTGGGCAAGGACGTGGAGGTGACCGTGCTGCGCAAGGGCCAGGAGCTGACGGTGCGCGCAGAGCTCGGCCGGCTGGAAGAGGAAGAGCAGCTGATCGCCGGCCGCAGCGGCGAGGATAGCGGACCCGATGTGCAGGAAGAAGACGCCACCATGACGCTCGGCCTGGCGCTGCAGCGGCTGACGCCGGATGCGCGCGCCGAATTCGGCATTCCCAGCGAGACGCGGGGCGTGCTCGTTACCGATGTGGAGCCGGGCAGCGCCGCGGAGGAGAACCGCATCCAGCCCGGCGACGTCATCGTGGAGGTCGGCCAGGAGGCGGTTTCCACGCCCGAGGACGTGACCCGCCGGGTTTCGGAGCTGCGCGGCGAGGACCGGCAGTCGGCGCTGCTTCTGGTGGCAAGCCCCGGCGGGCAGCTACGCTTCGTGGCGCTGCGGCTGGAGCCGGAGCCGGATGCGGCGGAGGATTCCTCGCCGCAATAGGGCCTGCAAGGCTTTACGGGCCGCCGGCTGCGCCGGCGCGCCGCCATTCCTCCGCAGAGATCAGCCAGGTGATATGGCGCCGCAGCGGCGAATTGCGCGGCAGGAACGGGTGGTCGAAATCCAGTTCCGGAGCCCGTTGCATGCCGATGCGCCGCATTACCGCCAGAGAGGCCTCGTTGGCCGGCACGGCGAAGGAGACGACTTTTTCAAGCCGCAGGACATCGAAGGCATAGGCGAGACAGGCGCGGGCCGCCTCGCTGGCATAGCCCTCGCCCCAGGCGCTGCGCTTCAGCCGCCAGCCGATCTCCACCGCCGGGGCGAAGGGCAGGGCGCGATCGACGTGTTGCAGGCCGGTGAAGCCGACCGCCTCGCCGTCCAGCCTGCGCTCCAGCACCCAGAAGCCGAATCCGTGGCGGACGAAATGCGCCTCAAGCCGCGCAAAGACGCGGTCCGATTCGGCGCGGTTGCGCACCTTCTCAAAGAAGCGCATGACCTCAGGGTCGGCGTTGAGGGCGGCCCAGAAGTCTCGGTCGCGCTCCTCCCAAGGCCGCAGGATGAGGCGCTCGCTGCGAAGCCTTGTCACGTCGTCTCCGTCGGCACGCAGAATTGGTCGCGGCGATAGCCCTGAAGATAGAGAAGCGCGCTAAGATCGCCATGGCGGATATCGGCGTCGGCCTCGCGCACCAGGGCGGGCTTGCCGTGCAGCGCCACGCCTAGGCCGGCATGGCGGACCATGGCGGCGTCGTTGGCGCCGTCGCCGACGGCGAGCGCCTCGGCCGGCTGAAGACCGAGACGGGCGAGCGCCGCCTTCAGCGTGGCAAGCTTGGCATCGCGGCCGAGGATCGGCTCGGCGACCTTGCCGGTGAAACGGCCATCCGCTTCCAGGAGCTTGTTGGCGTGGATCTCGTCGATGCCGAGGCGGCGGGCGATCTCGGCGGCGAAGACGGTAAAGCCGCCGGAGACGAGGATCGTATGGGCGCCGTGAGCGCGCATCGTGGCGATAAGGGTGGCGCCGCCGCGCTTCAAGGTGATGCGGGTGGCAAGCAGACGCTCCACGATGGCGACCGGCAGATCCTCCAGAAGCGCCACGCGCTCGCGCAGGGCCGGCTCGAAATCGATCTCGCCGGCCATGGCGCGGGCGGTGATGGCGGCGACCTTCTCCCCGAGGCCGGCCTCGGCGGCGAGCTCGTCGATGCATTCCTGGTCGATGAGGGTGGAATCCATGTCGGCGATGAGGAGCCGCTTGCGCCGCCCCTCCGCGGGCAGGGCGGCAAGGTCGACCGGCGCTTCGCCGATGGCGCCGCGCGCCGCCTGAAGGGCGGCGGCCGGATCGCCCGCAAAGGCAAGGTCGCAGGCTTCCTCAGCCGACAGCCAATGCGTCTCGCCCGGCTGAAGACCGGCCGCGTGGAGGGCGGCCTTCACCGCATCCAGCAGCGCCTCATGGAGCGGCGCCTTCGCCTTGCAGCCGATCAGGGTTAGGACAAAGGACATGCGGATCGATCCTGAAAACATCGGGGCGGGAGAGGTGGTGCTGATAGCCGGGCCGACGGCGAGCGGCAAGACGCAGCTCGCCCTCCACCTCGCCGAGAAACTGGCGGCCCTTGAGCGACCGGCGATGCTGATCAACGCCGATTCCATGCAGGTCTATCGCGACCTTCAGATTTTGACGGCGCGCCCGCGCCAGGATGAGCTCGGCGAGGTGGCGCATCGGCTCTTCGGCCATGTCGACGTCGCCGAGCGTTATTCGACCGGCCGCTGGCTCGGCGAGGCGGCGGCGGCGCTGGAAGAGGCGCGGGAGCTGCGGCTGACTCCGATTTTTGTCGGCGGCACGGGCCTTTACTTCAAGGCGCTGACGGAGGGGCTGTCGCCGATGCCGAAGGTGCCGGCCGAGGTCAGGGCGCGTGTGGGAGAACTCGCCGCGCGAGCGGGGCCGGCGGGTCTGGCGGAGCGGCTCGCCGAGGTCGATCCGCAGGCACGCGCCGCCATCCGGCCCTCCGACACGCAGCGACTGGCAAGGGCGCTGGAGATCTTCCTGGCGAGCGGGCGCTCGATCCTGGAATGGCGGCGCGCCGGGCGGGCGGGCGCGCCGGTGCCGGAGGGCCGGCGCTTCGTCCTGCTGCCGGAGCGCGAAGCGCTCTACGGCGCCATCGAGGCGCGCTTTGAGGCGATGATGGAGGCGGGGGCGCTGGAGGAGGCGCGGGCGCTGCGCGCCCGAGGCCTTGCCCCCGACCTGCCGGCGATGAAGGCCATCGGCGTGCCTCCGCTGATGGCCCATCTTGCAGGCGAGATCGGCCTTGCCGAGGCGGTGGCCGAGGCGCAGCGGGAAAGCCGGCGCTACGCCAAGCGCCAGCTTACCTGGCTGCGGCACCAGCTCGGCGAGGGCTGGACGGCGCTCGGCCCTTGAGCCGGCGCGTCGGCGGGGCTCACGCCTTGGAGGGCACGAAGAGACGGTGCAACGTGCCGGGGCGCTCCGCGTTGGAGGGGTCGGCGGGCAGGGTCTGCATCTCGGAGCCGAGGCTGTGGGACATCGACATGACGATGACGCGGCCAAGCCCCTCCTGCTCGCCCGCCCCCTCCTTCTCGTGATAGCCGATGCCATCGTCGAGGATTTCCACCACGTAGCCGGGGCCGGGCTCGCTCACCGACCGGGCGCGGATCAGCACCGTGCCTTCTTCGCCCGGCGGAAAGGCGTGCTTGATGGCGTTGGTGACGAGCTCGTTGACGATGATGCCGATGGAGACGACATCCTTGCTGCGCAGCTCAAGCGGCTCCGCATTGAGCTTCAGGGCGACGGCGCGGCCGGCCAGGAGCTCCTGCAAATCCTCCAGAAGGGGCTCCAGATAGGTATCGAGCCGCACCGTGTCGCGGCCGGCGAGAAGATGCAGGCGCCGCTGGGCGGAGGCGATGGCGCCGATATGCTCGCGTGCCGCATCGAGGACCGCGCGCGCCTCGCCATTGTCGGTCTTGCGCCCCTGCAGGGCGAGGATGGAGGAGACCATCGACAGGTTGTTGCCGACGCGGTGATTGACGTCGCTGAGGAGGGTCTCCACGCGATGGCGCTCGCTTTCCAGTTCGGCGGTGCGGGCGCGCACGCGCTCCTCCAGCGAGGCGTTGGCGGCGTTGAGCTCGGCGACATGCAGCCGCTCGGCGCGCAGGAGCGCCGTCGCCAGTCCGCCTGTGGCGAGCAGGGCGATGACGATGGCGATGAGGAGAAGGTCGCGGTCCTGGCGCTGTCGCGCCTGGCGCAGGGCGAGGTTGCGCACCTCCTCCGCGTCGAGCTCGTTGAGCTGCTGCACGATGCCGTTGGAGACGGCGCGCCCCTGCTCCTCCACGCGCCTGCGCGCCTCTTCCCGGCGACCGGAAGCGAAGAGTTCGATGGTTTCGTTCATCTCCGCAACACGGCTGCGCAAGAGCGTGGAGGCCGCGTCGAGCCGGGCGGTCTGGGCGCGATCGTCGGCCAGGAGAACGCGCAGCTTGTCGATCTGATCGGGCAGCACGGTCACGGCGGGGCGATAGGGGTTGAGATAGGTGGCATCGCCGGTCAGCAGATAGCCGCGCTGGGCGCCTTCCGCCTCGCGCAGGGTGGTCAGGAGCCCTTCGATCTCGCCGCGCATCCGCAGTGTGTGCTCCACCCAATCGTCCGTGCGGTCGGCGCGCAGGGCGAGAAACAGGATGGCGCCCACGGCGGCGATGAGAAGCGCAAACAGCGCCACGCGCGCCAGGAGGATCTGCTTGCGCGTGCGGCCCAGGGCCATGCGCAGGCGCTGATAGCGGCTCGGCGGGAGAGTGGCGTCCATGGTTCCTAAAGCGATCGCGGGTCGTGGCTGGGGCGCATTAGCGGGCGAAGTCTACACGTTTGGGGCCATAAGTGCGGAGTTTGGCGATGCCGGATGGGCGGCGAGGCACCTTGCATGCGGCGATGAGGGGAAAGGAAGGTCGTTCTGGTAATCGGCAAAGATGAGGCCTCTTTTTTCAACCGCTCGGGGCGGCGGCGAGGAGATGGTCGAAATCGCCGGAAGCGACGCAGGCCGGCAGGCGCTCGCGCGGATAGGGCGCAAGGCCCTGACGAAAGCGCCTATAGGCAGCTTCCACGCCGGCGGCGGTCACCATCGGGCCCTCCGTCACGGCGCCCAGCTTGCGACGAAAGGCAGCGAGATCGCCCATGGAGGAGAAATGCCAGCCGGCCTGCGGGACGATCTCGACGGGAAGGCCGATGCCGCTGGAAACGCGGTTCCTCAACCGCAGCAGGGCCTGGCCGAGGGGATCGGGATAGCGGCGGCGCTTGCTGATGCGCGCCTGCGCCATGCGCACCAGCTGCGGCGTCGAAAGATGCCGTTTCTCAAGCAGCCGCGAGCACAACAGGCAGGTCTCGTCCGGATAAAACAGATCGAGATGGAAACGGTGGGTGGTCAGCTCGAAGACGGTGAGCCGGTCGCCGGCGCGGCCGGAATCGCGCACCGCAGCGAGGGCGTCGGCCCGCACGATCTCGTCGACGTCGGAGATGAGAACGAGATCGGACGGCGCGGCCTCTGCAAGGCCGCGGGCGATCTGATCGCGCTGATAATGCTCGCGCTCCCAAATGCGCTCGCGGGCGCGCTTGCCGCGCGCCGGGGGCAGGCAATCGGGGAAGTCGATGCTCACATGGACAATCTTCTCCAAGTAAGGCGCGAAGCGGGACCGGTTCTCTTCGAAATAGAATGGCTTGCGGCGGCCAGATTGGGTCTCGCTCGCCTCCACCAGAACGAAGCGGTCGACAACATCGCCGAGCTCGCGCAGGCGAATCTCCAGCACGTCCAGCTCGTCGTTGAAGATGAAACAGTCGAATAGGCGCATCGAGGCTTCTGCCCGTCACTCGTGTGCGCGGCGTATGCGCGTCCCCCAGCCGATGATCTTTGGCCGGAGGGAGCCGATTGTGCAAGAGTGGGCAGGTCTTCTCGTCTTGCCCCCGCCAGGGCCGAGATACGATCCTCGCTTGACCCTTGCCGGCAATACGCCTAGAAGCGGCGCATGTCGAAAGCTCTGCTTATCGTATCGTCGCGCACCGCCGGGGTGGCCGTCTAGGTCGCCGCGAGGTAAGGTGGTGCGCGCTCAAGGCTCCCTCGGGGGCCTTTTTTATTGCCGAAATGAAGCGTAGTCCGATGATGGCTATTCGGAGAGGACGATGGGTAAAGAAATGACCGGCGCGGAAATGGTCCTGCAGGCCTTGCGGGACCACGACGTGGAGCACCTGTTCGGCTATCCGGGCGGCGCCGTCCTGCCGATCTACGACGAGATCTTCCAGCAGGAGGAGATCCGGCACATCCTGGTGCGCCACGAGCAGGGGGCCGGCCATGCGGCGGAAGGCTATGCCCGCTCCACCGGCAAGCCCGGCGTCGTCCTCGTCACCTCCGGCCCCGGCGCCACCAACATGGTCACGCCGCTGACCGACGCCTTGATGGATTCCATCCCGCTCGTTTGCATCACTGGCCAGGTGCCGACGCATCTCATCGGCACCGACGGCTTTCAGGAATGCGACACGGTGGGCATCACCCGGCCGTGTACCAAGTACAATTGGCTGGTGCGCGACATCGCCGAGCTGCCGCGCATCCTGCACGAGGCCTTCCATGTCGCCACCACCGGCCGGCCGGGCCCGGTGGTCGTCGACATTCCCAAGGACGTGCAGTTCGCCACCGGCACCTATTACCGGCCGAACGGGCAGGGCCGCTCCTCCTATCAGGGCTACGAGCCGCGCCTCAACGGCGACCCGACGCAGATAGAGCGAGCCGTGGAGCTGATGGCGAGCGCCAGGCGGCCGGTCCTTTACACCGGCGGCGGCGTCGTCAATTCCGGGCCGGAGGCGAGCCAGCTTCTGCGCGAGCTCGTCGCCGCGACCGGCTTTCCCATCACCTCCACCTTGATGGGGCTCGGCGCCTATCCGGCCTCGGGCAAGAACTGGCTCGGCATGCTCGGCATGCACGGCACCTACGAGGCCAATATGGCCATGCACGATTGCGACGTGATGGTGTGCATCGGGGCGCGCTTCGACGATCGCATCACCGGCCGCACCGACGCCTTCTCTCCGGGATCGGTGAAGATCCACATCGATATCGACCCCTCCTCCATCAACAAGAACGTGCGCGCCGACGTGCCGATCATCGGCGATGTCGGCCGGGTGCTCGCCGAGATGCTGAAGGACTGGAAGGCGCGCGCGCCCAAGCCCGACCTTGGGGCCTGGTGGAAGCAGATCGACACCTGGAAGGCGCGCCGCTCGCTCGCCTACCGGCCGAACGCCGACGTCATCATGCCGCAATACGCCATCGAGCGGCTCTATGCGGCGACGAAGGATCTCGACACCTACATCACCACCGAGGTCGGCCAGCACCAGATGTGGGCGGCGCAGTTCTACCATTTCGACCAACCGAAACGGTGGATGACCTCCGGCGGGCTCGGCACGATGGGCTACGGGCTGCCGGCGGCGCTCGGCGTGCAGGTGGCGCATCCTGATAGCCTTGTCATCGACATCGCCGGCGACGCTTCGGTGCTGATGACGATGCAGGAGATGTCGACGGCGGTGCAGCACGACCTGCCGATCAAGATCTTCATCATGAACAATTGCTATATGGGCATGGTGCGCCAGTGGCAGCAGCTCCTGCACGGCAACCGGCTGTCGCATTCCTATATGGAATCCCTGCCCGACTTCGTGCGTCTGGCGGAGGCCTATGGCTGCGTCGGCATCAGGGCGGAGAAGCCGGGCGAGCTCGACGACGCGCTCGCCGAGATGATCAAGGTGAAGCGGCCGGTGCTCTTCGACTGCCGGGTGGCGAACCTTGAGAACTGCTTCCCGATGATTCCCTCCGGCAAGGCGCATAACGAGATGATTTTGCCGGCGGAGGCCGACAGCGAGGCGGAAGCGGCCTTTGCCGGCGGCAAGGCTCTCGTGTGACAATGGCGGCGGCGCGAGGCGCTCGCGCCTGACAAAGATGAGACCAGACAGATGAGCGATCCTACGACGATGACCGGCAAGCCGGCCCTGACGCCGCCCGCCTCGGCCTATTTCATCGAGGAGCGGCACGATCCGGAGGAGGCGCATACGCTTTCCGTCCTGGTCGACAACGAGCCGGGGGTGCTGGCCCGCGTCATCGGCCTGTTCTCCGGACGCGGCTACAATATCGAGAGCCTCACCGTGTCGGAGACGGAGCACGAGAAGCATCTGTCGCGCATCACTATCGTCACGCGCGGCTCGCGCGCGGTCCTGGAGCAGATCAAGAACCAACTGGTGCGCCTCGTCCCGGTGCACCGCGTGACCGACCTTTCGGAGGTGGCAAGGGCGCGCAACCAGGAAAAGCCGCTCGAGCGCGAGCTCGCCCTCGTCAAGGTCGCCGGCAAGGGCGAGAAGCGGCTGGAGGCGCTGAGGCTGGCCGACGCCTTCAAGGCGGAGGTGGTCGACGCCACGACGGAGCATTTCATCTTTCAGATGACCGGTCGCTCCACCAAGGTGGAGCAGTTCATCTCCATCATGCAGCCCATGGGGCTCGTCGAGGTCTGCCGCACGGGCGTGGCCGCCCTGTCGCGCGGAGCGGAGCCTTCCTGAGCCGCCTTTCTGCTCATTAAGCCCTTTCGCCCCGCGGGAGCTCCTTGCGCGGGGCGCTCCAGCTCGTTCTCGCCGCCGAGGCTGCCTTCATGTCGCCGGAAGTCCTTTCCGCCCTCATCTTGTTCGTGCTCGTCTCGGCGCTGACGCCGGGGCCGAACAATCTGATGCTGCTCGCCTCGGGCGTGAATTTCGGCTTCCGCCGCACCGTGCCGCATATGATCGGCACCATCGTCGGCTTCATGGCGCTGCTGTTCGCCCTCGGCTTCGGCATCGGGACGCTGGTGGAGCGCTTTCCCGCCATCTACATCGTCCTCAAGGTGATCGGCGGTTCCTACCTTCTCTACCTTGCCTGGAAGATCGCCGGCTCGCGCGCCATCCACGAGGCGGAGACGGGACGCGGCCCGCTCAGCTTCGGCCAGGCGACGCTGTTCCAGCTGATCAATCCGAAGAGCTGGGTGGTGGGCCTTGCCGCGATCGCCGCCTTCACCGACCCCGACGCCTATCTGTTGACGGCGGGCGCCGTCATCGGCGCCTTCTTCTGCGCCTCAACCCCGGCGATCGTGCTGTGGACCGGCTTCGGCTCGGCGCTGAAGGACTGGCTCGCCCATCCGGTGCGGCTGAAATGGTTCAACATCGCCATGAGCCTGGCGCTCGTCGCCTCGCTGTGGCCGATGCTGCGCTAAGGGCAGCGCCGGGGACGACGCCGCGCCGCGCGGTGTGATCTCGCAGCATCCGAGGGCCGCTTCGCCTATTCCTTCGTCAGGCGCTCGGCGATACCGGTGACGACGCCCTGGCATTCGGGCGCCAGCGCTTCGCGATGGGCGGCGAGGCAGCGATAGATGCGGCCTTCGCCGAGCTCCGTGGCGGCGCAGAATTTCTCGATATCGGGCGCGCAGGTTTGCAGCGCGTCGGTCAGGCTCGCCATGAACCAGTCGAGCTGGTCGGCCAATTCGACGATGGCGGCGTCGCAGCCTTCCGAAAGCTTGTCCTCATGGGCGTAGAGACAGGCGGCGATGCGACCGTTGCCCGGCGTGACCTCGCCGCAATAGCTCGTCAGTTCCTCCGAGCAGGCCTCAAAGACGGAGGCCGCCGAGGCGCCGGAAAGGGGCATGGCGGCAACGAGCAGAACGGCGGCCAGGGCGGCGCGCCCCGCCGCCGCTTTCAACAAGGATGAAGGCATCGAAGTATCCCTCGCTTTTTTTGGATCTTCCGCTTTTTTTTGGATCTTCCGCTGTGGATCTTCCGTTCGCCGGAAAGGCCCGCCCGCGCCTCGTTCCGGCGGGCGAGGGCGCTGGAACGCTGCCTACGGATTGACGACGATGTAGACCGTGCGCCCGCTTTCCACGACCGGCTGGTAATAGACGCCGCCGCAATAATGATAGGGCGCCCTCCAGGCGCAGCCGGCCGGCAGGGTATTGCGGCGGACCACGCGCCGGGAGGTGCGCCGCGCGGTCCGCCGGGCCACGCCTCGGTTGTGGTATGGCTGCGCGAGCGCCGACGGCATGGCCAGCTCGATGGAGACGGCGGCCTTGCCGCCATCCTCGCCGCCATCCGATGGCATCGACAAAGAGAACCCGAGCAGAAGGCCGAGACCGGCCGCGAAGATCGCCGAAACCCGCATGCTTACCCCCGTTCGTCCTATTGCGGTTCAGGGTGCCCGGCTTGAAGTTCAGGGCGCCCGGCTTGAAGTTCGGAGTGCCCAAGCGGCGAAATCCAAGCTTTTTCGTCGCAAGCTTACATCACGATAATCGGCACGTATTGTCATTTCACGACAGTAAGCCGTGCGCGGGGCTCTCGTTGCCGGAAGTGGTGGCGGTTCTTTCTCCCGGGTGCCTCTGCGTCGCCTTTCCATTGTCGCCGGTCATCTCCGGGCGCTCTCAGGGCGGTCATGCTCGCGACACCATTGTGCTATCCTGTCCGGCGATAAGGACATGCTCCTGGATGTCCCTAAGGGAGGGAGTTTGCGATGCGGCGTTCGCTCAACTTGATCCTGTCTTCTTTGATACTTGCTGCCGGCGCCTTGCCGGCCGCCGGCGCGCTTGCGGCCGATGCCTGTCTCGACATCCGCTTTCAGTGCAGCGGCTTTGAGCCCAACTGGCAGTTCACCACCTCGCTCGACGGGGCGGGCAACCAGGTTGTCACCTTCGTCGATCCGGAGAACCCGAACTGGCAGACGGCGCCCATCGTCGTCGACGCCTGCGTGTTGCAGGGCAGCCCCAACGATTTCGAAGTGACGACCGGCGGCCCGCTCGACCTCATCGCCTCCATCGTCGGGCAAAGCTGCGTGGAGCCGAACGACGAGGTGACGGATTTTTCCGTGACGGCGAGCTTCAACCAGGGGGCGGAGACGGCGAGCCCGAACCCGGTGACTGGGACGGGGTGTTGCGTGAGGGTAGATTATTGATTGGCGAGTTTGTGAGATCTCAGCGCTATCTTAAAGTAGTTTATCGATTACGTGCTGGGCGATAGTCGCGAGGATCGAGGCAGGCATCATAGAACGCCTGATTCATGGGGAACCAGTCCGTCCGGTCAACACCGCGCCGTGAGGTTGCATGCGGCCCATGAGGAAAAGGACAGCATATCCGTATCTCGCGCTCCTGCTCTTTCGCGATCTCCTTCACCTCATCGACGATCTCCGCTAAGTCTTGGTCTTGGCTGAATAGGACCGCAACATCAAACTGACGCTTCCGTGCACACTTGAGGAGGTCGAGAGCAAGTCGAAGATCGACGCCCTTCTCTTTAGGGACGTAAATGACAAGCTCTTCGCCTGAAGGTGTTACTCTGGTTTCTGGATTGTAGCGTATCGGACGGGTTGTCACGTGAACGCCTGCTCGCTTCAAAGCTAAGACCCGGTTGCTCCAATAGCCAGCCCACATCGGAGAGTGTTTTGGGTCAGGAACGCCTGTGTAAAGGCGCACAAGATTAGGCGTCCAGCCGTTTGCAGCGCAGACGGCATTGTGGAGCTTGATCGGGTCGTAGTTCGGATGGTGGTGGCCGAACGCGTCCTTGGCGTGTCGATAGAGGTTCTGTCCGTCGACGAAGGCCATAGCGTAAACACGCCTTCCTTCCACCGGACGATCTCCCCCGACAAAAAAACCCTGCCGGGGACCGTTTCCGGCCAAGTCCGACAGGGGGCTATTTGAGCTTATTATATGGCCGCTGCATACGGCGGGGTCAATGTGGAACCGCGATGGTAGGTTGTCGCATCGCGGTTATTCGGTCGGCCGAGCCCGTTTGCTGCTCGGAGGCTAACTCGGCATCAGAGGGGTTCTCGAGGACCGTAGGCTGGCCTTCGCGCGCCGTCTCGCCTAAGGAGCGGCGATGCAGTTCTCCCCTCAGCAGGATGCGGCGCTGAAGGCCGTCTCGACATGGCTGAAGAAGCCGGAAAAGCAGATTTTCCGCCTTTTCGGCTATGCCGGCACCGGCAAGACGACGCTCGCCCAGCACATCGCCGAGGGCGTCGACGGCGAGGTTCTCTTCGCCGCCTATACCGGCAAGGCGGCGCAGGTGCTGCGCGCACGGGGCGCTGAGAAGGCGCGCACCATCCATTCGCTGATCTACCGTCCGCGCGGCGAGGAGGCGGTGGAGGACGAGACCAGCGGCAAGACGACGGTGACGCCGACCTTCTCGCTCAATCGCTCCAGCACGGTGGCGCAGGCAGCCCTCGTCATCGTCGACGAATGCTCCATGGTCGACGAGGCGCTCGGCCACGACCTTCTATCCTTCGGCACGCCCATCCTCGTCCTCGGCGACCCCGGGCAGCTGCCGCCGGTGAAGGCCGGGGAGGGCGGTGCCGGCTTCTTCACCGAGGCGGAGCCGGACATTCTCCTCACCGAGGTGCACCGCCAGGCGCGCGAGAGCCCGATCATCGACCTTGCCATGCGGGCGCGGGAGGGGGCGCGCATCGACTATGGCAGCTACGGCGACAGCCGCGTCATCTCCAAGCGGGAGGTGGATCAGGAGATCGTGCTGGCCGCCGACCAGGTGCTGGTCGGGCGCAACCGCACGCGAAGGCTCTACAACCAACGGCTGAGGACACTGAAGGGTTTTGAGGGCGCGTTGCCGCAATTCGGCGACCGGCTGGTCTGCCTCAGGAACGACCCGAAGAAGGGGCTTCTCAATGGCAGCCTGTGGTCGGTCGACAGCGTCGGGGCGCCACGCGGGCCGGGCCTGCAGCTCCTGCTTTCGGCCCTCGACGAAGGCCCGAGCGGGCCGAAGGCAAAGGTGCGGGTGCTGAAATCTGCCTTCGAGGACCCCGACACCGATCCCGGCTGGGCGCTGAAGCGGCGCTTCGACGATTTCGACTTCGGCTACACGCTGACCGTGCACAAGGCGCAGGGCTCGCAATGGGACGATCTCGTCCTCTTTGACGAGAGCTTCGCCTTTTCCGACAACCGGGCGCGATGGCTCTACACCGCCATTACCAGGGCGGCGGAGAAGATCACCATCGTCAAGTGAGGCGCGCTGCGGGCGCGGGCGAGGCGGGCGCTTGCAAGGATGACGGCACGAATCGACGCCGCCGCGTGCCGATCCGGTCATAGTGAGTGCCGATGAAAGCGGCTATGGGGAAAGTAAGACGCGCCGCCTGATCGGCGCGAAAACCTCGTCAGAGGAGCGGCCGCGTTGCTCTTTCAGTCGCAGGTCTTCCTGCTGCTTTTTCTGCCTGTCGTCTTCGGCGCCTTCTTCCTGCTCGCGCGACGGATGGTGGCGCGCGAATGGATGCTCATCGTCGCCTCGGCCTTCTTCTACGGCTGGTGGGACGCGCGCTTCCTGCCGCTGCTCTTTGGCCAGGCGGTCTTGAGCTGGCTCTTGGTGCGCTTTGCCCGGCCGGGCTTCCGCTTCCTGTTGCCGCTCGGGATCGCGCTCAATCTCGGCGTGCTGGCACTGTTCAAATACGCCGATTTCGCCGTGGAGAGCCTGGAGGCGCTTCTCGGCGAGCCCTTGCCGCGCAGCGCCCTCATCCTGCCGATCGGCATCAGCTTCTACACCTTCCAGATCATCTCCTATCTCGCCGATGCGCAGCGCGGCGTGGCGCCGCGCTACGGGCTGCGCCGCTTCGTCCTTTACGTCAGCTTCTTCCCGCAGCTGATTGCCGGGCCGATCGTGCGCCACAACGAGATCATGCTGCAATTCGACCAGGATCCGCTGCGCCCGGGGCTCGGCGAGCGCATCGGGCGCGGCGCGACGCTGTTCGTCATCGGGCTCCTCAAAAAGGTGTTTCTGGCCGACCAGCTGGCGCCGATCGCCGATGGCGCCTTCGCGGCGGCCACCGGCGGGGCGCCCGGCCTCGGCGATGCCTGGAGCGGCGCGCTCGCCTTCTCGCTGCAGCTCTTCTTCGACTTTTCCGCCTATTCCGACATGGCGATCGGGCTCGCCATGGTGATGGGCATCCGCCTGCCGACCAATTTCGACGCGCCCTATAGGGCCCGCAACCTGCAGGAATTCTGGCGGCGCTGGCACATCACCCTGTCTCGCTTTTTGCGCGACTACGTCTACATCCCCCTCGGCGGCAGCCGCCATGGGACGCGCCGCTACGTCTTCGCCGCCATGGCGACGATGGGGCTGTGCGGCCTCTGGCACGGGGCGGGCTGGACCTTCGTCGTCTGGGGGCTGATGCATGGCGCCGGCCTCATCGTGGCGCGGGGCTTCGGGGCCGTGCCGGTGCGCCTGCCCTATGTGGTGAGCTGGGCCATCACCATGGGCTTCGTGCTCATCGGCTGGGTGCTCTTCCGGGCCGTCGACTTTGCTTCCGCGACGGCGATGCTCGCCGGCCTTGCCGGGCTCGGCGGGGCAGCGCCCGGCGAGGGCTGGGCGCTGATTGCCGTCGGCGCGGCCATCGCCGTCCTCGGGCCCGCGAGCGTGACCTTCGCCTTCGAGCAGCTGAAGCCCTATCGCGCCGTCGCCGCGCTCGCGGCCGCCGGCTTCGTCGCCGCCGTCCTTGAAGTGGGCGAGGGCGCGCCCGTCAGCTTCATCTACTTCCAGTTCTGAGGTGCGGCGATGTGGAAGGCCTATGCCAGCACCTTCATCCTGACGGCGGCCGGCCTTCTGGCCGCGCTCCTCGCCTTCGTCCTCGTCATCGACCCTTACGGCGCCTCGCCGATCGGTTTTTCCGGCGAGCGGGCGCTGATGGACGTCAACCAGCGCTACATGTACCCGCAGATCGTCCGCCGGAAGGTCCATGACAGCCTGGTGCTCGGCACCTCCACGAGCCGGCTCCTGCGGCCGGCGGAGCTGGAAGAGACCTTCGGAGGCTCCTTCGCCAACCTTGCCATGAACTCCGCCCGCGCCTTCGAGCAATACCGCGTCTTCGATCTCTTCGAGCGTGTGAACGGGCCGCCGCGCACGCTCATCGTCGGCCTCGATGTCGTCTGGTGCGCGGACGACGCCGACACGCATCGCATCACCCCGCGCGGCTTTCCCGAATGGCTTTACGGCGAGCGCCTGTGGCCGGCGCTTTTCTATCATCTCAACTTCAAGACGGTGGAGATCGCCGGACGGCATGTGGGGCGCTGGCTCGGGCTGGAGAGGCCACGCTACGACGGCGACGGCTTCGGCGACTTCACCGGCGGGGAGGCGAATTGGAGCCTTGAGAAGGCGCGGGCGCATCTTTGGCCGGACGGCCGGCATCCGATCCGACCGGTGGAACCGGCCTTCGCGGCCGATGCGGCCATGCGCGCGGCCTGGCGCTTCCCGGCTCTTTCATGGCTTCAGGATATCCTGGGGCGGGCGCCTGGCTCGACCGTCATCCTCGCCTTCATGCCGGTGCATGTCGCCGCCCAGCCGGTGCCGGGCTCGCGCGAGGCGGCGCGGGAGGGCGAATGCAAGCGGCGGGTGGCCGAACTCGCCGGGCGCCACGGCGCGGCCTATGTCGATCTGCGCGTGCCTTCGCAGATGACGCGCAAGGACGAGAATTACTGGGACCGGCTGCATTGGCGGCTCGGCGTCGGCGATGAGATCATCGCCGCGATGGCCGCGGCGGCGGCCGAAAGCGGGGCGGCGGCGCTTGCCGGCACGCAATGAGGCCCCGCCGATGGCGAGGCCTCCAACTCAGCACGGCTTGGCGCCGCCGATCATTCGGCCGTGGCGGAAAGCTCGGCCACGATATCCTTCAGGTTCATCTGCCGGCCGACGCGGCCGTTGCAGCAATTGACGGTATCGGAAGCGGCAAGGCCGGCCTTGGCCGCCGCCTGGACGAGCTCGATACCGGTCGGCTGGGCGAGCCGGGCGAAGCGCTCGTCCTGCGCCGCCAGCTCCATGATGCGCCGCCCGACCCGGCCGTTGCAGCAATTGACGGTGGTGTCGAGCGCAGTCTGAAGATCAGCCATCATTTCCTCCTATCCTCTCCGTTTCTTGAGGAGAGCTCTGTCGCGCATAGAGCGTCACGAGCTGGGGCATGATGTAGCGCTCCGGATTGCATGCCTCCTCGCCGCGCTCGCGCAGATAAGCGCAGCCGCCCATGCACAGCGGCAGGAACCGGCAGCTGCGGCAGCCCGCGTCGTCGGTCGGCCGGTGCGTCTTGATGCGCTGATAGGCGCCGCCCGCCTTCACTTCCTCGCCGTCTGGCCCGATCTGTGCGATCACCCCGTCGGTGGAAGAGCATTGGCGCAGGCTCGCGTCGCGGCCGATCATCACCGCCTGCTCCAGGTCAAAGGGGCAGTTGTAGGCAATCGGCGACACGGAGGGCGTGCCGAAGCCGCGCTGAGCGACGCTTTCCAGGATGCGGCCCCAGCGCTCGGCGAATTCGGCATTGCGGAAGCAGATGGAGGCCGGGCCTTCGCCGAGATTGCCGTGATCGACGGCGCGCACGACATGGATCGCCGCCTTGTCGGGCGTGATGGCGTGGGCGATGAGGTCGTCGAGCAATTCCTCCACCGTATCGCAGTTGAGGCGGGTGAGGTTGATGCGCACCAGCAGCTCCATGCCGGCGTCGATGACGTTGCGGCAGCCGGCCAGGACGCGCTCGTAGCTGCCCAGCCCGGAGGCGAGCGGGCGCGAGGCGTCGTGCGCGGCGCGCGCCCCGTCGAGCGTGATCTGCACATTGCCGATGCCGAGCTCCCTCAACTCGGCGGCGACGTCCGGCGTCAAGAGATAACCGTTGGTGGTGACATGCTGGGTCACACGGCAGTCGCTTTCGCGCGCCTGCGCGGCGAGCCGGGTCGCCAGGCGCCGCATCACCGGCAGACGGGTGAGCGGTTCGCCGCCGAACCAGTTGATATGCAGATGGCTCAGCTCATCGAGCTTGCGGGCGAGGAAGAGGCCGATGCGCCGCTCCGCCTCCTCGGTGAGATGCTCCTTGGCGTGGGCCTGATAGCAATAGGCGCAGCGGAAATTGCAGGCTTCCGTCAGCTCGATGGTGATGGAGAGCGAGGAAGGGTCGCCGCGCGCCTCCTCGTGGCGCGCCTCAATGAGCGCGATCTCGTCGGTGTCGTCCTCCACGATGATGCCCTGTTCGAAAAACAACGCGAAGACGTCGTCGTCGAGGTCTTCTTCGCGGAGGATTTCGGCGTAGCGCGCCGCGTCGAGACGCAGGATGGCGCCGGTGCGCGCATTGAAGCACAGGGCGGCGCCATCTTCTTGCGGCGCAAAGATATTGTAGCTGGACCAGCGCGCCATTTGACAGAATCCCGCTCTTGATGACATGCGCAAGACGCATCATGTCTTCTTGTTTACGTAGGGTTATCATGCATGAAATCAGAAGTAAAGATGTTCATCTTAGAAGTATATTCCTATCATATATGAAGATTTATTGACAATTGTGTTTTTTTTCTTTGTTTTTGGTAGGCAACTTATTGGATATGCTGATTTTCTTTGCCGTTGATGCGCAAGAGCAGTCGGCCTTCGGGGAGGGCGCCCGGCGGGGATGGGCGGCCGGCAGGCGCGCGCTCTTGGGAGGCGAGGGCTGGCCTTGACGGCGCAACCGCGGGAGGGGCGGCAAGCCCCTGGTTGCCCCTGACGCATCCGCCAGCTAGAACGCCGCCGATCTCATCATCCGGCCCCGCCATGCGGGCCGGCTCTCATGCCTTCAGGAAGGGTGGCCTCATGCGCGTTTACTACGACCGCGATGCGGACGTGAATCTCATCAAGGACAAAAAGGTCGTCATCGTCGGTTATGGCAGCCAGGGCCATGCCCATGCGCTGAATTTGCGCGATTCCGGCGTCAAGGAGCTGGCGATTGCTCTGCGTCCCGGCTCCGCCTCGGCGAAGAAGGCCGAAGAGGCCGGCCTGAAGGTGATGTCGGTCGCCGACGCTGCCGCCTGGGGCGACCTGTTGATGATGTGCATCCCGGATGAGTTGCAGGGCGACACCTATGCCGAGCACATCGCGCCGAACCTGAAGGACGGGGCGGCGATCGCCTTCGCCCATGGCCTCAACGTGCATTTCTCGCTGATCGAGCCCAAGGACACCATCGACGTTTTGATGATCGCGCCGAAGGGGCCGGGCCATACGGTGCGCTCCGAATATCAGCGCGGCGGCGGCGTGCCCTGCCTCATCGCCGTCGACCAGGACGCCACCGGCAATGCCCACGACCTGGCGCTCTCCTATGCCTCGGCGATCGGCGGCGGGCGCTCCGGCATCATCGAGACGACCTTCAAGGAGGAGTGCGAGACCGATCTCTTCGGCGAGCAGGTGGTGTTGTGCGGCGGCCTGGTGGAGCTCATCCGCGGCGGCTTCGAGACGCTGGTGGAGGCCGGTTACGCTCCGGAGATGGCGTATTTTGAGTGCCTGCACGAGGTGAAGCTCATCGTCGACCTCATCTACGAGGGCGGCATCGCCAATATGAACTACTCGATCTCCAACACGGCCGAATTCGGCGAGTACGTCTCCGGCCCGCGCATCGTCACCGAGGAGACCAAGGCGGAGATGCGCCGCGTCCTCAAGGACATCCAGACCGGCAAGTTCACCTCCGACTGGATGGCGGAGTGCCGGGCCGGGCAGGCGCGCTTCAAGGCGACGCGGCGTCTCAACGACGCCCATCCGATCGAGGAAGTGGGCGACAAGCTGCGCGGCATGATGCCCTGGATCAAGGCGAACCAGCTCGTCGACAAAGATAAGAACTGAGCCTTCCGGAAGGCCTGAACCGTCAAGGGGCGCCGCGGCGCCCCTTTTCATTGAAGTTCATTCGAACTTGACGCCGACGAACTGCCCCTCGCGCCAGATCACCCGCGCACGGCGCAGGCTCTCATCGGCGCCCATCAGGAGCTCGAAGCTCTCCGGCACGTTGAGGGGGTCTTCCACCTTCAGCTTGGCGCCGTCTTCGGAGAGGTCGCGCACGAGGCAGTCGATCGTCGAATGCCGGCTGTTGAGCACGATCTTGGCACCCTTCAAGGCCCTGGCCCGATGCTGAGAGCGCTTTTCCTGTCCTTCCATCGTTTTACATTCCTGTTCTTAGGTGCTCCATCCTAAGCTGAGGGCCGTTCAGGAAGCGTAAATGCAACGCCAATTCTGACGGTCGATCCGCCCGTTATTGCGAGCATGGATCGCTCGCAGTGCTTGCATTTTCGGCCCGGTGCGCAGCAGATGCGGCGCCAGGGAGCAATAAACCGCACAGAATTGAAGCCCCGGGGGGAGGCGATGCTCAGTCTTTTGGATATTTCGGCGCTGCTCTTGGTCGTCTCGGCGCTGTTCGGCTGGCTCAACGAGCGCTTCATCCGGCTGCCGCACACCATCGCCATGCTCGTCATGGCGCTCGGCGCCTCGCTGGCGGTGCTGGCGCTCGACGCGCTCTTGCCGGGCATGCAAGTGGGCGAGGCCTTCGCCGGCATCGTCGGTCAGGTCGATTTCTTCGAGACGCTGATGCACGGCATGCTGGCCTTCCTCTTGTTTGCCGGCGCCATGCATGTCGATATCGGCCTGTTGCGCGACGAGAAATGGGCGGTCGGGCTGATGGCCAGCCTCGGCGTCGTCATCTCCACCGCCATCGTCGGCTTCGGCTTCTTCTTCCTGGCGCGCTGGCTCGGCGTCGATATCGCGCTCGCCTGGGCGCTGGTCTTCGGGGCGCTGATCAGCCCGACCGATCCGGTCGCCGTCCTGTCGCTCCTGAAATCGGTGCGCGTGCCGGAGAGCCTGGAAGTGAAGATCGCCGGGGAGAGCCTTTTCAACGACGGCGTGGGCATCGTCGTCTTCACCGTGCTTGTGGCGATCGCCGCGGGGGGCGGGGAGCTGCAAGCGATCGAAATCGGCGAGATCTTCCTTCTGGAGGCGGGCGGGGGCGTGCTCCTCGGTCTCGCCGGCGGTTGGGCCGCGGTGCGGCTGATGCGCTCGATCGACGATTACGCCATGGAGATCCTCATCACCCTGGCGCTGGTCACCGGGCTCTACGCGATGGCGCTGGCGCTGCACATGTCGGGGCCCATCGCCGTCGTCGTCGCCGGCCTCGTCGTCGGCAATCGCGGACAGCGCATGGCGATGAGCGAGGAGACGAAGGGCTATCTCTTCCGCTTCTGGGAGGTTGTCGACGAATTGCTCAATTCCGTCCTCTTCCTGCTCATCGGGCTGGAGGTCGTCATCATCGCCATCGATCCCTCGCTGGCCGGGCTCGCCGTCGCCTCCATCCCGCTCGTCTTGATGGCGCGGTTCGTCGCCGTCCTGGTGCCGATCACGCTGCTGTCGCTCAAACGCACCTTCACCGCCGGCTCCATCCCGGTGCTGACCTGGGGCGGCGTGCGCGGCGGCATCTCCGTGGCGCTGGCGCTGTCGCTGCCGGCGAGCGCGGCCAAGGATCCGATCCTGGTGGCGACCTATGTGGTGGTGGTTTTTTCCGTCGTCGTTCAGGGTCTGACCATCGGTGGGCTGGTGCGCCGGGTCGTCTTCCGCTAGGTCCGGCTAAGCAGCGATCGGGAGCCACATGCAGCGCCGTTACCGAATCTACGACGTCTTCACCGAGAAAGCCCTTGCCGGCAACCAGCTGGCGGTGGTGCTCGATACGGAGGGCCTGGCCCAGGACGCCATGCAGGCGATCGCCCGCGAATTCAACCTGTCGGAGACGGTGTTCGTGGAGCCGGCCGACAATCCGGCGCATTCGGCGAAGATCCGCATCTTCACCCCGGCCTGCGAGCTGCCCTTCGCCGGCCATCCGACGGTGGGCGCGGCCGTGTGCCTGGCGGCGGAGCGCTTCGGCGAACCGGAGGGCGAGCAGGACGCGGTGGTGGTGCTGGAGGAGGCGATCGGCCCGGTGCGCTGCGGCGTCAGGCTTTTCGACCATTCCGGCTTCGCCGAGTTCGACTGCCCCAAACTGCCGGCCGAGATCGGCCCGGCCCCTTCGTCCGATGCGATCGCGGCGGCCTGCGGGCTGACCAGCGGCGAGCTGCTGTTCGAAAATCACCGGCCGAGCGTCTGGTCGGCGGGCGTGCCCTATTACTTCATCCCGGTGCAGAACCGCGCCGCGCTCGCCGCCGTGGAGGCGATCGCGCCGGCCTGGGAGGCGACCTTCAAGAAGGACGGGGTGTTTCTCTATTGCCGCGACCCGGAAGGCCACGACCACCAGTTCCGCGCCCGCATGCTGGCGCCGACAGCCGGTATCGCGGAAGATCCGGCGACCGGCTCGGCGGCCGCCGCCTTCGCCGGGCCGGTGCTGAAATTCGACCAGCCGACGGAAGGCGACCACGCCATCCTGATCGAGCAGGGCTACGAGATGGGAAGGCCCTCGATCATCCGCCTGGAGATCACCGTCAGCCGCGCCAGCCTTGCCAATGTGCGCATCGGCGGCGGCGCGGTCAGGGTGATGGAGGGCATGCTCAGCGCCTGAGCCGGTCCGGGCGGGCCTTCGTTGATTTTTTACCCGAGCGGGCGTAAATAGACGCAACGGATACGAGCGAGACGCCACAACGATGCGCTTTGAAGCGACACATCGCAGCGCCTTGGCGGCCGGCCGCGCCTTGCGCGACACGGCCCTTCCGCTCGACCTGCTTCTCCTTAGGCGCCCCTGAGCGTCGACAGCCCGGGCTTGTCAAGCTGCGCAGGGCGGACACTCAGGGGATCAAGCGAACCTTGAAGTGAAACGTTCAGCGCCTCCAGGTAGGCCAGCCGGGTGACCGGCCAGGAGATACAAGACATGTCCATCACCGACGAAGTACGCGCCGAGGGCGATCGCGTCGTCATCTTCGACACCACCTTGCGCGACGGCGAGCAATGCCCCGGCGCCACCATGACCTTCGAGGAGAAGCTGGAGGTCGCCGCCTTCCTCGACGCCATGGGCGTCGACATCATCGAGGCGGGATTTCCGATCGCCTCCGAGGGCGACTTTCAGGCGGTCGCGGAGATCGCCCGGCGGGCGAAGACGGCCGTCATCGCAGGCCTCGCCCGCGCCCATCCGGGCGATATCGACCGGGCGGGGGAGGCGGTGCGCCACGCCAAGCGACCGCGCATCCACACCTTCATCTCCACCTCGCCGGTGCACATGAAATTCAAGCTGCAGAAGGAGCCGGAAGAGGTGCTGCGGCTGGTCACCGAATCGGTCACGCGGGCGCGGGGCTTCGTCGACGACGTGGAATGGTCGGCCGAGGACGGCACAAGGACCGAGTTCGACTTCCTGTGCCGCTGCGTTGAGGCGGCGATCAACGCCGGCGCCGGCACCATCAACATCCCCGATACGGTCGGCTACACGACGCCGGACGAATATCGCGACCTCTTCATCCGCCTGCGCGAGGCGGTGCCGAACGCCGACAAGGCCGTGTTCTCCGTGCATTGCCACAACGATCTGGGCATGGCGGTGGCCAATTCGCTGGCCGGGGTCGCCGGCGGCTGCCGGCAGATCGAATGCACCATCAACGGCATCGGCGAGCGGGCCGGCAATGCGGCGCTGGAGGAGATCGTCATGGCGATCGACACCCGCCGCGACGTCCTGCCCTATCATACCGGCATCGACACCAAGATGCTGACGCGCGCCTCCAAGATGGTGGCGGCGGCGACCTCCTTCCCGGTGCAGTACAACAAGGCCATCGTCGGGCGGAACGCCTTCGCCCACGAAAGCGGCATCCACCAGGACGGGATGCTGAAACATACCCAGACCTACGAGATCATGACGCCGGAATCGGTCGGGGTGTCGAAGACCAACCTCGTCATGGGCAAGCATTCGGGCCGCAACGCCTTCCGCACCAAGCTGAAGGAGCTCGGCTACGAGCTCGGCGAGAACGCCTTCGCCGACGCCTTCAACCGCTTCAAGGCGCTGGCGGACCGCAAGAAGCACGTCTTCGACGAGGATATCGAGGCGCTGGTGGACGAGAACATCGCCAACGCCGCCGACCGCATCAAGCTGGAGGCGCTCACCGTCATCGCCGGCACGATGGGCCCGCAATCGGCGACGCTGACGATCAGCCAGGAGGGCGGCCCGCACCGCACCTTCCAGGCGAGCGGCAACGGGCCGGTGGACGCGGCCTTCAACGCCATCAAGGGCCTGGTGCCGCACGAGGCGACGCTGGCGCTCTACCAGGTGCATGCCGTCACCGGCGGCACCGACGCGCAGGCGGAAGTCTCGGTGCGCCTGGAAGATGAGGACGGGCGGGCGATGACGGGACGGGCGAGCGATCCCGATACGCTGGTGGCTTCGGCCAAGGCGTATCTTGCCGCCGTCAACAAGCTGATCGCCCGCGGCGAGCGCCTGCATCCGCAGCGCCTCGCCGTCTGAGCGGCCGGGCCTCAAGGGCAGGCGGAGCCTTCTTGCAGCGAAAAGCGCCGGCGGCCGAGATCGACGAGACGAGGGCGGGGCGCGCGGGAGCGCGCCTCGAACCGGCGGCGGCCGCCGGACGGCTCGCGCGCCTGCCCTGGATCGACGTCGCCAGGGGCGCGGCGCTCGTCGCCATGGCGGTCTATCATTTCTCCTGGGATCTCGCCTTCTTCGGCTTCACCGAGGCGCAGGTCGCCAGCTCGCCGGGATGGATCGTCTTCGCGCGCTCCATCGCCGGATCCTTCCTGGCGCTGGTGGGCGTCAGCCTCGTCCTGGCGCATCGCTCCGGCATTCGGGCGCGGCCGTTCCTGAAGCGGCTTTCCCAGGTGGTGGCGGGCGCGGCGGCGATCACGCTCGTCACCTATCTCGCCTTCCCGGGCGCCTATGTCTTCTTCGGCATCCTGCACCAGATCGCGCTTGCCAGCGTACTCGGGCTCGCCTTCCTGCGCCTGCCGACCTGGCTCGTCGCGCTCGCCGCGCTGTTCTTCCTCTTCGGGGCGGAATTTCTCGCCGGCCCGGCCTTCAACTGGCGCTATCTGCAATTCCTCGGGTTGATGACCTATTGGCCGGTGAGCAACGATTTCGTGCCGGTCTTTCCCTGGTTCGGGGTGGTGCTGGGCGGCATCGTGGCGGGGCGGCTGATCGTTGCGAGCGAGGCGGCGCGCCGGGTGCTGGGCAAGCCACTGAAGGGGCCGGTATCCGAAGCGCTCGCCTTCGCCGGGCGCTATTCGCTCATCATCTATCTTCTCCACCAGCCGGTGCTGTTCGGCGCCGTCTATGCCTATGCCTGGCTGATCTATCGGTAGGGGTCCCCGCAAGCCGGCGGGCGGCGCGGCGGTTCCGTCGGCCCGGCGGTCAATGCGCGCTGACGGCCGCCTCGATCGCGTCCGACATGATCTCGACCGCCCGGTCGATCTCGGCATCGGAAACGGTCAGCGGCGGGGCGATGCGGAAGACGCTGCCCATGCCGAGGAGCTTGACGATGTTCATGCTGAGGCCGCGCTTCATGGCCTCCTCCATGATCGCGACGCCAAGCTCGTAGCCAGGGGCCTTCGTCTTCCGGTCGGTGACGATTTCCAGGCCGAGAAGTAGGCCCCGCCCGCGCACGTCGCCGATGCATTCGAACCTTTGCTGCAGCGCCAGGAGGCCCTGGCGCAGGCGCTCGCCGCGCCTTGCGGCCTGCCGAGCGAGGCCGTCGCGCTCCACCACATCCAGGACCGTCACGCCGATCGCCGCCGGCAGCGGGTCGGAGACGTGCGTGGTGTAGAAGAGAAAACCCTTCTGGAACGCCTTTTCCTCGATCTCCTCGGCACTCATGACGGCAGCGAGCGGCAGGCCGGCGCCGAGCGTCTTCGATAGGGTCATGATGTCGGGCGTGACGCCGTCGCGCTGGAAGGCGAACATGTGGCCTGTCCGCCCGATGCCGGTCTGCGCCTCGTCGAGGATGAGGAGCATGCCGCGCTCCTCGCATTTGCTTTTCAGCGCGGCGAGATAGCCGGGCGGCAGCTCCAAGACGCCGCCACTCGACAGGATCGGCTCGGCGATGAAGGCGGCAAGATTGCCGGTCGACTGGCGGTCGATCAGCCAGAAGGCGTCGTCAAGCTCGCTCTGCCAGTCGTTCGTGCCGTCCGGATGGGCGAAGCGCGGACGGTAGGCGTTCGGCGCGGGAATGACGAAGGAGCCGACAGCGGCCGGACCGTAGCCCCTGCGGCCGGCGCTGTAGGTCGCGGAGACGGCCGCGCCGGTCATGCCGTGCCAGCTTTGTGCGAAGGCGACGATCTCGTGCCCGCCGGTGACGAGCTTGGCCATGCGGATGGCGGCTTCGTTCGATTCCGCGCCGGTGGTCAGAAGCTGCACGCGCTCAAGGCCGGGCGCGAGGCCCGCAAGCCGGGTGGCGAGCTCCACGACGGGCCGGGACAGCATGCCGCTGAACAGATGGGCGACCTCGCCCATCTGCCGCTCGACGGTCGCCACGATATCGGGATGGGTGTGGCCGAGGACGGCGCTCATCTGCCCGGAGGTGAAGTCCAAAATCGCCCGCCCATCGGCGTCGTAGACGAAGCTGCCCGCAGCCCGCTCCACGATGATCTTCTCAAAGCTCGGCCCGTACCGGGTCAGGTGCTTGCCGGCGGCGGCCCAGAATGCGGGGTCTTCGTTCAGCGACATATGCCTCTCCTTCGGCAGCCTTTCGTGGCGCGAGGCCACCTCAATAGGGCGCCTCGACCTTGCCGAGATTGACGTAGACGCTCTTGCGCTCGGTGTAGAAATCGAGCGCGGCGAGGCCGTTCTCGCGGCCGATGCCGGATTGCTTCACCCCGCCGAAGGGCATGGCGATGGGGGTGAGGTTATAGGCGTTCACCCAGACGGTGCCGGCCTCAAGCGCGGCGGCGACGCGGTGGGCGCGGGCAAGGTCGCGCGTCATCAGCCCGGCGGCGAGGCCGTACTGGCTGGCATTGGCCCTTCTCACCGCCTCTTCCTCCTCGGCGAAGGTGAGCACGCTCATCACCGGCCCGAAAATCTCCTCGCGCACGATCTCCATGCCGTCATGGCAGGCGGCGAAGATGGCGGGCCGCATGAAATGGCCGTTGCCGAGCCCGTCCCCGGTCAGGCGCCTGCCGCCGGTCAAGAGCCTGGCGCCGGCGCGCTCGGCCCGCGCCACGAAGCCGAGCACCTTTTCAAGATGCGCCGCGGAAATCAGCGGCCCCATCTGCGTCGCCGCATCGAGCGGGTCGCCGACAAGGATGTTTTCGGTGCGCTCAACGAGCCTTGCGAGGAATTCCTCCGCTATCGATTCATGCACGAAGACGCGCGTGCCGTTGGAGCAGATTTCGCCCTGGGTATAGAAGTTTGCGAGCATCGCCGCAGAAACCGAATCATCCATGTCGGCATCGGCGAAAACGACGAGCGCCGACTTGCCGCCGAGCTCCATGGTGACGTGCTTCAAGGTCTCGGCGGCCGCCGCCATGACGCGCCGCCCGGTCGGCACGGAGCCGGTGACGGAGACCTTGGCGATGCCGGGATGGCGGGTCAGCGCCGCGCCCGTCTCGCCGGCGCCGAGGACGACGTTGAAGAGCCCGGCCGGGGCACCGGCCTCCTCGACGATCTCGGCGAGCTTCAGGGCCGTCAGCGGCGTCAATTCGCTCGGCTTGAAGACCATGGCATTGCCGGCGGCGAGTGCCGGGGCCGTCTTCCAGGAGGCGATCTGGAGCGGATAGTTCCAGGCGCCGATGCCGGCGCAGACGCCGAACGGCTCGCGCCGCGTATAGGCGAAGGCCTCGTCCGTCAGCGGCATGTGCTCGCCGTGGACGACCTGGGTGAGGCCGGCGAAGAACTCAAAGCAATCGGCGGCCGAGCCGATATCGGCCTCCGGTGCTTCCTGGATGGGCTTGCCGGTATCGAACACTTCCAGCCGCGCCAAGTCGTCCACCCGCTGGCGCAGGAGGGCGGCGACGCGATAAAGCACGCGCCCGCGCGCGGCCGGCGCCATGGCGAGCCAGTGCCGCTGCGCGGCGGCGGCGGCGGCCACGGCGCGGTCGACGGCGGCGGCATCGGCGGCGGCGAAATGCGCCAGCGCCTCGCCGGTCGCCGGATTCTCGGTGAGAAGCATCTGCCCGCCGCCGGGAAGCTTGTGGCCACCGATGTGGCAGGCAAGGGGAGGAAAGAGGGGTGCGTTCATGGGAGGGCCGCCGCTATGCTGGTGGGTGCCCAAATTGTCGAAGAGCGGGCGGAAAGGCAATTTCTCCCGCAAACGCGCCTTTGCAAGCCGGCTAGCGCTTGCAGAGGCGGGCCGGCGACACTATACAGCGCCCACACGGACGGGTGTGTAGCTCAGTTGGTAGAGCAGCTGACTCTTAATCAGCGGGTCCAGGGTTCGAGTCCCTGCTCACCCACCAATCTTTTCAAGCACTTAGCGGATGGCGCCTGAGGGCGGTTCGGGACCGTGCGGCCGCAAGAAGGGGCCGAACGGTCGACGGAGCTCGCGGCCTTTCGTGCGCAGGGCGTTCCTCAGCCGCCTCGCGGCTCCTCGCCGGGCGGCTTCGGCTGCGGCTCTTCGGCCGGCGCTGCCTCGGCCGGCGCTGCCTCCTGCGCGTCGCCCATAGGCTCGTCGGGCTCGGCCGACGCCGCCGCGCCGCGCGTCTCGGGCGCTTGCGTTTCGCCCGGCGCGATGCCGAGCTTGGCCAGAATGTCCTTGAGGATTCCCATGGTCCCGTCTCCCCCCGGGGAGAGCCTTTCCTGCTGTCGGGCCGCCGGCGGCATGTCTCCCCAGTTGCGCAGCTTACGTCGTGGTGGCAAGGCGACCTTGATATACGTCAAGACGTAGCAAGAATTTGCGGCGATATAGGGGGCGTCTGGCACGGATTCTGCATCGATAGACTTAGAGGCGGATCGGTGGATGAAAGGTGGCCAGGCGTTCTCTTCAGAATTCTTGCAGCCTCGATGCGGCTTTCGGGCCGCTTTTCGGCGGCGGCCCCTCTCATGCCGATGCCCGTTTCTTTCGCATATGCACAAGAGGTTTGAACACAGTATGAGCGCCCGGCCGGGGCGCATTGCGGAGCACCTGCCGTGACGATTGCAGCCACACCGATCCCTTCCGCCCTACCGCGGCCGGCGAGCCGCGCGGAGGTGGAGCTGACCGGCATCTACGAGATTTCCAAGCTTCTCGCCTTGCCGAACCGGCTGGAGACGACGCTGGCCGGCGTCTTGTCGCTTCTTTCCAGCTTCCTGGACATGCGCCACGGGCTGATCGCGCTTCTGGACAAGAGCGGCGAGCCTGAGATCGTCGTCGGCTCCGGCTGGAGCGAGGCGAGCGCGCAGCGCTACTTCCGCCGCCTGCCGGAAGAGGCGATCGGGCGCATTATCGCCACCAAGATGCCGCTGGTGGTGCCGAATGTGCGCACCGACCGGCTGTTCGCCGGCTCCGACCTCGCCGGCTGGGGGCCCGATGACGACATGCCCTTCTCCTTGATCGGCGTGCCGATCAAGGAGGAGCGCGAGGTCATCGGCACGCTGACCATCGACCGCGCCTATTCGGAACTCGGGCATGTGCCCTTCGACCAGGATGTGCGCTTTCTGACGCTGATTGCCAATCTCGTCGGCCAGACGCTCAGGCTGCACAGAACCGTGGCGCGCGACCGCGAGCGGCTGATGGAGGAGCAGCGGCGGCTGGAGAAACAGCTTTCGGCGGCGAAGATCACGCCGGCGACGGGCAAGGTGGGCGGCATCGTCGGCGAGAGCCCGGCGTTGATGGCGGCGCTCGACAAGGTGAAGGTGGTGGCGCGCAGCCGCTCCGCCGTGCTCTTGCGCGGGGAATCGGGCACCGGCAAGGAGCTCTTCGCCTGCGCCTTGCACGAATTGTCGCCGCGGCGCGAGGGGCCGTTCGTCAAGCTCAACTGCGCCGCCCTGCCGGAGAGCGTCCTGGAATCGGAGCTGTTCGGTCACGAGAAGGGCGCCTTCACCGGCGCGATTGCCCAGCGCAAGGGGCGCTTTGAGCTCGCCGATGGCGGCACGCTCTTCCTCGACGAGATCGGCGAGATCTCGCCTGCCTTCCAGGCCAAGCTCCTCAGGGTCTTGCAGGAGGGCGAGTTCGAGCGCGTCGGTGGGACGAAATCGATCAAGGTGGATGTGCGCCTCGTCTGCGCCACCAACCGCGACCTGGAGGGGGCGGTGGCGCGCGGGGAGTTCCGCGCCGATCTCTACTACCGCATCTCCGTCGTGCCGATTTTCCTGCCGCCGCTGCGCGAGCGCTCCGGCGACGTGCCGCTCCTGGCCGCCGACATCCTTGCCCGCTTCAACAAGGAGCATGGCACGGCGCTGATGCTGGCGCCGGAGGCGATGCAGCTTCTTTCCGGGTGCTACTTTCCCGGCAATGTGCGCGAGCTTGAGAACTGCATCCGGCGCACGGCGACGCTGGCGCGCGGGGCGAAGATCACCGCCGACGATTTCGCCTGCCGCGATGAGGGCTGCCTTTCCTCCGTCTTGTGGCAGGGGACGAGAAGCCCGGCGGCGCCGACCTTTCCCGGCGGCTTCACGCCGCTGCCGGTGATGCCGGCCGCAATCTCGCCAAGCGGCAGGGCCGCGCCGCCGGCGCAGGCGGCCGCCTCCACCGTGGGCGAGCGGGCAGAGAGCGCCTGTCCGGCGCCGGGGGCCTGCCCGGTGCCAGGGGGCGAGGGACGCTCGGAGCGCGAGCGGCTGGTGGAGGCGATGGAGAAGGCCGGATGGGTGCAGGCCAAGGCGGCGCGGCTTCTCGGCATGACGCCGCGCCAGATCGGCTACGCGCTCCGAAAGCACTCCATCCCCATCAAGCGGTTCTGACGCGCCGGCCGACGACGCTCCGGGGCTGTGTCGCAGACCCGACAATCCTGTCGAAGGGGCGACAGGGAGGCCCGTGCGCTTTTCGCCCTAAGCCTCTGAAATCGCGCCTGCCGCGTTCTGGCACGGGCTTTGCTGCGTTGCGATTGAAGGCCTGCGAGGTCGTCTCGCGGGCCGGCTTGCGGGTCATGGCGCGGAGGCATGCGTGGCGGAGCTTATCTCTCTTGACGGTCTGAAGGGGCCGAGCTCGAGCAAGGCGATGCGCGCCGAGCTCGGCAAGGATGGTTGCGCGGCAGGGGCCTGCGGGGCGCCGGGCGGGGCGGGCGCGATGCCGGCCGAGATCTGGGAGAAGGTGAAGGACCATCCCTGCTATGCGGAGGAGGCGCACCGTTATTTCGCCCGCATGCATGTGGCCGTGGCGCCCGCCTGCAACATGCAGTGCCATTACTGCAATCGGAAATTCGACTGCGCCAATGAGAGCCGGCCGGGGGTCGTCTCCGAACGGCTGAGGCCGGAGGAGGCGGCGAGGAAGGTCGTCGCCGTCGCCAACGCGGTGCCGCAGCTCTCCGTCCTCGGCATCGCCGGGCCGGGGGACGCCTGCTACGACTGGGCAAGGACGAAGGCGACGTTCGAGGCGGTGCGGGAGGCCATCCCCGACCTGACGCTGTGCCTTTCCACCAACGGGCTCGCCCTGCCGGAACGGGTGGAGGAGATCGCCGCGCTCGGCATCGACCATGTGACGATCACCATCAACATGATCGAGCCGGAGGTCGGGGCGAGGATCTATCCCTGGATCTTCCACCAGCATCGCCGCTGGGAGGGCGTGGAGGCCTCGCGGATCCTGCACGAGCGGCAAATGCTCGGGCTGCGCATGCTGGTGGAGCGCTCCGTCCTGGTGAAGGTCAATTCGGTGATGATCCCCGGCGTCAACGATGCGCATCTTCTGGAGGTCGGCGCGGCGATGAAGGAGGCCGGGGCCTTCCTTCACAACGTCATGCCGCTCATCTCCGATCCCGCGCACGGCACCCATTTCGGCCTGACGGGCCAGCGCGGGCCGCGGCCGATGGAACTGAAGGCGCTGCAGGACAGGCTCGGCGAGGGGGCGCGGTTGATGCGCCATTGCCGGCAATGCCGGGCCGATGCGGTCGGCATTCTCGGCGAGGATCGGGGGCAGGAATTCACCCTCGGCAAGCTTCCCGATGAGGCCGCCTACGATCCGGCAGGGCGCGCCGAATACCGCGAGGTGGTCGTCAGGGAACGCGGCGAGCTGGCGGTAAGCCGACGAAAAGCGGAGGCGCAGCTGCGCCGGATCGAGGCGGCGCCGAGCCGCCTCGTCGCCGTGGCGAGCCGCGGCGGCGGGCGCATCAACCAGCATTTCGGCCATGCCACGGAATTCCTCGTCTTTGAGGTGTCGGCGAAGGGCGTCGGCTTCGTGGGGGCGCGCCGGGTGGAGAGCTATTGCAAGGGCGGCTTCGGCGAGGCGGAGGCGCTTGAGGGCGCCATCGCGGCGCTGGAAGGCGTCGCGGTCGTCCTCGTCGCCAAGATCGGCGAGGCGCCGAAGAAGAAGCTGGCGGCCGCCGGCATTACGGCCAGCGAGGCCCATGCCTACGAATGGATCGAGGCGGGCATCGCCGGCTGGTACGCGGCCGCCTTCACGACGACGAGCGAGACGGGGCGGTCAACCTTGAAAGCCGGATAGAAGGAGAGACGACATGGCCTACAAGATCATCAAGTCGCAATGCACGGTGTGCGGCGCCTGCGAGTTCGAATGCCCGAACGCGGCGATCAAGTTCAAGGGCGACACCTATGTCGTCGACGCCGACACGTGCACCGAATGCGAGGGGCATTTCGATGCCCCGCAATGCGCCGCCGTGTGCCCGGTGCCCGATACCTGCGTGCCGGCCTGAGCGAGCGGGAGGTGGCGATGGGCCTCGGCCGCGAGCTTGAGAGCGAGCTTCACCGCCCGCCGGCCTTCGCGCCGGGCGCGCGCGTGCGGGCGGAGAAGCTCGTGCGCAACGACGGCACCTTCGCCGGACGGGAGATCGGCGAGGTGCTGGCGAGGAAGGGCGAGGAGGGGTATGTGCGCGATATCGGCACCTACCTGCAGCGCCACTACGTCTACGCCGTGGAGTTCATCGCCAGCGGCCATGTCGTCGGCATGCTCGCCCGCGAGCTGATTTCGGCCGGCGAAGAACGGACGAGCGAGGAGGAGGGGAGGCCATGAAGGTGATGATCCGCCGCACGGCGAAAGGGCTTTTCGCCTATGTCGCCAAGAAGGACCTTGAAGAGCCTATCGTGGCGAGCGAGCACGACACGCTCTGGGGCGGCTGGGTGAAGCTGAAGAACGGCTGGGTGCTGGAAATGCCGGAGATGCCGGCCGAGACGCGCCTGCCGATCACGGTGGAGGCCAGGAAGCTGGCGGACGCGTCGGCGTGAGCGCCCCGTTGGAACGGCCGGCCGTCGCGGAAAGGGGGGCCGCGCTCGCCGCCATCGCCGACGGGCTCGCGCAGGGCCGGCTCATCCCCTATCTCGGGCCGGGCGTTCTTGAGGAAGATGCCGGCGGGGAAGATGGCGGCGTTCCGAAAAGCCATGGCGAGCTTGCCGCCTTCCTGGCGGCGAAGGTGGCGCTGCCGGGGCGGGCGCGCGGCAATGCTTTCGCCGCCGCCCAGTTCATCGAGACGCGCCGGCACCGCAAGACGCTCAACGCCCTGATGGCGCAAGCCTTCGGCAAGCCGGTGACGCCGAGCGCGCTGCATGGCGCGCTGGCAAGGCTCTCGCAGATCCCGCTCATCGTCGACACCTGGTATGACGGGGCGATGCGCGCCGCCCTGTCGTGCCGCTCCGATTGGGGCGAGGCGCAGGGCATTTGCCGCGCCGGCGTCGGGGAGGCGCGCTGGTATGCCTTTTACGACGTGACGGGCGCGGAGATCGTCGCGCCGCCGGCGCATGGCTGGGCGAGCCTCCTCTACAAGCCGCACGGGGCGGCGGCGCCGGCCGGCAACTTCCTCGTCGCCGATGCCGATTATGTGGAAGTGCTGACGGAAATCGACATCCAGACGCCGATCCCGGAACTGGTGAAGACACGGCGCCGGGAGCGCGGCTTCGTCTTTCTCGGCTGCCGCTTCGACGAGCAGACCTTGCGCCTTTATGCCCGCCAGATCATGAAGCGATCGCGCGGACCGCATTACGCCCTGGTGGCGCCGGAGCGGCTGACGCGCAACGAATGGCGCTTTCTTGCCAGCCAGGCGATCCTGCCGGTGGCCGCGAGCCCGGACTGCCTCGCGGAGGCACTGGCGCCGCGCGCCTGAGCTTCCCCCCACGCACGACAAAACCTCCCCTCGACGCCGCAGAGCTGTCGCGATTGTCGGAGACCGGACAGCGACTGTCGGGTTGGCGCGTTCGGGCGCCTTTTCTCAAGTCACTGACATTACGTTGTTTTTTCTTCTCGGGCCTTCTGGCACGGGCTTTGCGTGGAAGAAAGCGGGCGGCCACAGCGCCGACGAGATTCCTCGAACCCGACACTGAGGAGACAAGGATATGAGCTCACTTCGCCAGATCGCGTTCTACGGCAAGGGCGGCATCGGCAAATCCACCACATCGCAGAACACCCTGGCCGCTTTGGTCGAGATGGGCCAGCGCATCCTGATCGTCGGCTGCGATCCGAAGGCCGATTCCACCCGTCTCATCCTCAACACCAAGATGCAGGACACGGTGCTGAGTCTGGCCGCGGAGGCCGGCTCGGTGGAGGACCTTGAGTTGGAGGAGGTTCTGAAGATCGGCTACAAAGGCATCAAATGCACGGAGTCCGGCGGTCCGGAGCCGGGCGTCGGCTGCGCCGGGCGGGGCGTCATCACCGCCATCAATTTCCTGGAAGAGAACGGCGCCTACGACGATGTCGACTACGTCTCCTACGACGTTCTCGGCGACGTCGTGTGCGGCGGCTTCGCCATGCCGATCCGCGAGAACAAGGCGCAGGAAATCTACATCGTCATGTCCGGCGAGATGATGGCGCTCTACGCCGCCAACAACATCTCCAAGGGAATCCTGAAATACGCCCATTCGGGCGGCGTGCGCCTCGGCGGCCTCATCTGCAACGAGCGCCAGACCGACCGCGAGATCGAATTGTCGGAGGCCCTGGCGGAGAAGCTCAACACCAAGCTCATCCATTTCGTGCCGCGCGACAACATCGTCCAGCACGCCGAGCTGCGCCGCCAGACGGTCATCGAATACGCGCCCGATTCCAAGCAGGCGGAGGAATACCGGACGCTGGCCCGGAAGATCCACGAAAATTCCGGCCAGGGCACCATCCCGACGCCGGTCTCCATGGACGAGCTTGAGCAGATGCTGCTCGATTTCGGCATCATGAAGACCGAGGAGCAGGCCCTCGCCGAGCTCGCCGCCAAGGAGGCGGAGCAGGAAGCGGCCTGAGGCAAGACACCGGGGCGGCGGCCGCGGCGGCCAGCGCCCTCCCAACCTTCCTTTTCGAGGACACAGCGATGAGCCTGGATGACGAGAATGCGGGCGCCGCCAGCGCCGACCTCATCGAAGAGGTCTTGAAAGCCTATCCCGACAAGGCGGCCAAGAAGCGCCGCCGGCACCTTGCCGCCGCCGCCGCGCCGAGCGCGGAGGAGGAGAGCGAGGGCCTCGTCAGCGCATGCGGGGTGAAGTCGAACATCAAGTCGATCCCCGGCGTGATGACCGTCCGCGGCTGCGCCTATGCCGGCTCCAAGGGCGTCGTCTGGGGCCCGGTCAAGGACATGGTGCATATCAGCCACGGGCCGGTCGGGTGCGGCCAGTATTCCTGGTCGCAGCGGCGCAACTACTACACCGGCACGACCGGCGTCGACAGCTTCGGGACGATGCAGTTCACCTCCGATTTCCAGGAGAAGGACATCGTCTTCGGCGGCGACAAGAAGCTTGAGACGATCATCGACGAGATCAACGAGCTCTTCCCCCTCGCCAAGGGCGTCACCGTGCAGTCGGAATGCCCGATCGGCCTCATCGGCGACGATATCGAGGCGGTGGCGCGCAAGAAGAAGAAGGAGACCGGCAAGACCGTCGTGCCGGTGCGCTGCGAGGGCTTTCGCGGCGTGTCGCAATCGCTCGGCCACCATATCGCCAACGATGCGATCCGCGACTGGGTCTTGGGCAAGGGCGAGGCGGACGAGGAGGAGATCGGCCCCTACGCCGTCAACATCATCGGCGACTACAATATCGGCGGCGATGCCTGGGCCTCGCGCATCCTCCTGGAAGAGATGGGCCTCAACGTCCTCGCTTCCTGGTCGGGCGATGCGACGCTGAAGGAGCTGGAGCGGGCGCCCAAGGCCAGGCTCAACCTCATCCATTGCTACCGGTCGATGAACTATATCTGCCGGCACATGGAGGAGAAGTACGGCGTTCCCTGGACGGAGTACAACTTCTTCGGGCCAAGCCAGATCGCCCAGTCGCTGCGCCATATCGCCAGCCATTTCGACGACACCATCAAGGCGAACGCGGAGAAGGTGATCGCCAAGTACCAGCCGCTGGTCGATGCCGTCATCGCCAAATACGGGCCGCGCCTGAAAGGCAAGAAGGTGATGCTCTATGTCGGCGGCCTCAGGCCCCGTCATGTCGTCACGGCCTATGAGGATCTGGGCATGGAGATCGCCGGCACGGGCTACGAATTCGCCCATAACGACGATTACCAGCGCACCGGCCATTACGTGAAGGAAGGCACCCTCATCTACGACGACGTGACCAGCTACGAGCTGGAGCGTTTCATCGAAGCGATCAGGCCGGACCTCGTCGGCTCCGGGATCAAGGAAAAGTACCCCATCCAGAAGATGGGCGTGCCGTTCCGGCAGATGCATTCCTGGGACTATTCCGGCCCCTATCACGGCTATGACGGCTTCGCCATCTTCGCCCGCGACATGGATCTGGCCATCAACAACCCGGTCTGGGGCCTGTTCGACGCGCCCTGGGCCGCAAGCCAAGCCGAGCTGGCGGAAGCCGCCGAATAGGCGCCGCCGAGACGTTCAACGTCCTTCAGGAAAGGGACGAAAGATGCCGCAATCCGCAGAAAAGGTCCTCGACCACGCGCCCTTGTTCCGCCAGCCGGAATACCAGGAGATGCTCGCCAGAAAGCGGGCCGAGGTGGAGGACATGCCGCCCGCCGAGAAGGTGGCGGAAATCGCCGACTGGACGAAGAGCTGGGACTACCGGGAGAAGAACTTCGCCCGCAAGTCGCTGTGCATCAACCCGGCCAAGGCCTGCCAGCCGCTCGGCGCCGTCTTCGCGGCGGCCGGGTTTGAGAAGACCTTGAGCTTCGTGCATGGCAGCCAGGGCTGCGTCGCCTATTATCGCTCGCATCTGGCGCGGCACTTCAAGGAGCCGTGCTCGGCCGTTTCCTCGTCGATGACGGAGGATGCGGCGGTCTTCGGCGGCCTTGCCAACATGATCGAGGGGCTGCGCAACGCGCACGCGCTCTACGAACCGAAGATGATCGCCGTCTCCACCACCTGCATGGCGGAGGTGATCGGCGACGATCTGCAATCCTTCATCATCAACGCCAAGGAGAAGGAGGCGATCCCGCAGGACTTCCACGTTCCCTTCGCCCATACGCCCGCCTTCGTCGGCAGCCATACGACCGGCTACGACAACATGCTGAAGGGCATTCTGGAGCATTTCTGGAAGGGCAAGGAGGCTGAGAGGAACGACACGCTCAACATCGTGCCGGGCTTCGACGGCTATGCGGTCGGCAACAACCGCGAATTGAAGCGCATCCTCTATCTGATGGGGATAAAGGCGACGATCCTCTCCGACGTCTCCGACCAGTTCGACACGCCTTCCGACGGCGCCTTCCGCATGTATGACGGCGGCACCAGCCTGGCCGCCACCGAGGCGGCGGCGGGCGCCAGGGCGACGCTCAGCCTGCAGGAGGCCTGCAGCCACAAGACGCTGGAATACGCGGCGAGCTTCGGCCAGGCGACGGCGGCGCTTCATTATCCGCTCGGCGTCGCCGGCACGGACGAGCTCGTCATGAAGCTGTCGGAGCTTTCCGGCAAGCCGATCCCGGAGGAGTTGAGGAAGGAGCGCGGGCGCCTCGTCGACGCGCTCGCCGACAGCCAGTCCTATCTGCACGGCAAGAGCTACGCCATCTTCGGCGATCCCGATTTCGTCTACGGCATGGCCCGCTTCGTCCTGGAGACGGGCGGCGAGCCGAAACATTGCCTCGCCACCAACGCCACCAAGGCCTGGGGCGAGAAGATGGAGGCGCTGTTCGCCACCTCGCCCTTCGGGGAGGGCTGCAAGGCGTGGCCGGGCAAGGATCTGTGGCACATGCGCTCGCTGCTCGCCACGGAGCCGGTCGACCTTCTCATCGGCAGCTCCTACGGCAAGTATCTGGAGCGCGACACCGGCACCAAGCTGGTGCGCCTCACCTTCCCGATCTTCGACCGGCACCACCATCACCGCTTCCCGGTCCTGGGCTACCAGGGCGGGCTGAGGGTGCTGGTCACGCTGCTCGACGCCATCTTCGACAAGCTCGACGAGGCGGCGGGCGCGGCGGGCGCCGACATCTCCTTCGATCTGACCCGCTAGGCCGGGTGAGGGAGGCCCCGATGGGCGAGAACCTCAAGGCGAAAGTGGCCGAGCTCTTCAACGAGCCCGGCTGCGCCACCAACCAGGCCAAGAGCGAGGCGGAGCGCAAGAAGGGCTGCGCCAGGCGGCTGACGCCGGGGGCCGCCGCCGGCGGCTGCGCCTTCGACGGGGCGAAGATCGCGCTGCAGCCGATCACCGACGCGGTGCATCTGGTGCACGGCCCGCTCGCCTGCGAGGGCAATGCCTGGGACGGGCGCAACGTGGCTTCCTCCGGGCCGAAGACCTACCGGCTCGGCATGACCACCGACATGTCGGAGCTTGATATCGTCATGGGCCATGGCGAGAAACGGCTTTGGGGGGCGATCCAAGAGGCGCTCGCCCGCTATCGCCCGCCGGCCATCTTCGTCTACGAGACCTGCGTGCCGGCGATGATCGGCGACGACATCGACGCGGTGTGCAAGCATGCCAGCGAAAAGCTCGGCACGCCCTGCATTCCCGTGCACGCGCCGGGCTTCGCCGGCTCGAAGAATCTCGGCAACAAGCTCGCCGGCGAGGCGCTCCTGGAGCATGTCATCGGCACGGTGGAGCCGGATAGGACGGGGCCGACGGACATCGCGATTCTCGGTGAGTTCAACCTTTCCGGCGAGCTGTGGCAGGTGAAGCCGCTCCTGGAAAAGCTCGGCATCCGGGTGCTTGCCTCCATCACCGGCGATGCGCGTTACCGCGAGGTGGCGAGCGCCCACCGGGCGCGGGTGACGATGGTGAGCTGCTCGGCCGCCTTCATCAACCTCGCCCGCAAGATGCAGGAGCGCTGGGGCATTCCCTATTTCGAGGGCAGCTTCTACGGCATCTCCGATACCTCCGAGGCGCTGCGGACGCTGGCGCGGATGCTGGTGGAAAGGGGGGCGCCGGCCGATCTCGGCGAGCGCGCCGAGGCGCTGATTGAAGCCGAGGAGGCGCGCGCCTGGCGGCGGATTGAGCCCTACCGCGCGGCGCTCGCCGGCAAGCGGGTGCTTCTTTACACCGGCGGGGTGAAATCTTGGTCGATCGTCTCCGCGCTGCAGGAGATCGGCATGGTCGTCGTCGCCACCTCGGTGAGGAAATCGACGGAGGGCGACAAGGCGCGCATCACCGACTTGATGGAGGACCCGCAGATGGTCGGCGCCGTGCCGGCGCGGGAGATGTACCAGCGCCTCAAACGCGGCGAGGCCGACATCCTCCTTTCCGGCGGCAAGTCGCAGTTTTCCGCGCTGAAGGCCAAGGTGCCCTGGCTCGACATCAACCAGGAGCGCCACCAGGCCTATGCCGGCTATGACGGCATGGCGAACCTCGTCGCGGAACTGGCGCGCTCGCTCACCAACCCGGTCTGGGAGGATGTCCGCCGCCCGGCGCCCTGGGAGGCGGCGGGCGAGAAAGCCGCCGAGATAGCGCCGGCGCCCTTGCCGCAAAGCGCCTGAGGGGGAAGGAAAAATGGCCATTGTCGTCGCGCCGAAAAAGGACGTTTCCATCAATCCTTTGAAGAGCTCGGCGCCGCTCGGCGCGGCGCTCGCCTATCTCGGCATCGACGGGGCGGTGCCGCTGCTTCACGGGGCGCAGGGCTGCGCCTCCTTCGCGCTGACGCTGACGGTGCGGCACTTCAAGGAGGACATGCCGCTGCAAACCACCGGCATCGGCGAGGTGGAGACGGTGCTCGGCGGGGCGGAGAATTTGGAGGAGGCGCTTGTCAATGTCGCGGCGCGCATGCAGCCGGCCTTCATCGGCATCGCTTCCACGGCGCTGATGGAAACGCGCGGCGAGGATTTCGCCGCCGATCTCGCCGCCATCCTGCGGCGGCGGCGCGAGCTCGACCGCACCGCCGTCGTCATGGCTGCAACGCCCGACTATGCCGGGGCGCTGGAGGAGGGATGGTCGCGGGCGGTGACCGCCATCATGGAGAGCCTCGTCGTGCCCGGCGAGCGGCGGGGAAGGGCGGCGCGGCAGGTGAACGTGCTTGCCGGCGTGCACCAGACGGCGGCCGATATCGACGCGCTGAAGGCCACGATCGCCGCCTTCGGCCTTGTCCCGGTGGTGCTGCCGGACCTTTCCGGCTCGCTCGACGGGCATGTGAACGAGGCCTTCTCGCCGACCACCTCCGGCGGCACGGCGCTTGCCGACATCGCCGATCTCGGCGAGGCGCTCGCCACCATCGCCATCGGCGAGCATATGCGCCCGGCGGCCGAGGCGCTGGAAGGGCTGACCGGGGTGCCTTCGCGGCTCTTCGCCAGCCTGACCGGCCTTGAGCCGGCGGACGCGCTCATCGCCCATCTGTCGAAGCTCTCCGGGCAGGAGGCGCCGCCGGAGATAAAGCGCCAGCGCAGCCAGCTTCTCGACGCCATGCTCGACTGCCATTTCTTCCTCGGCGGCAGGCGCATCGCCATTGCCGCCGATCCGGACCTTCTGACGGCCATGGCCTTCTTCCTCGCCGGGCTCGGGGCAAAGATCGTCACGGCCGTGACGACGAGTTCGCATTCGCCGCTTCTGGCGTCGCTTCCCTGCGAGGAGGTCGTCGTCGGCGACCTCATGGATCTGGAGGAAAGGGCCGGCGCGGCGGGGGCGGAGATGATCGTCACCCACAGCCATGGCAGGCAGGCCGCCGAGCGGCTTGGCGTCAAGCATCTGCGCATGGGCTTTCCCATCTTCGACCGGCTCGGCGTGCAGCACCGCACGAGCCTTGGCTATGCCGGCACGCGCCAGCTTCTCTACGAGGTGGCGAATATGTTCCTCGCCGATATCGGCGAGGCGAGGCCGGAGGATTTTGCGGCCGCCGAGGTGCCGGCGGTCACGCTTCAGGAGGGCCGCCATGCTGGCGCGACATTTGCAGCTGGTTGAGGAGGGCGTGGGGCAGGCGGGCGCGGGGGAGCCGAAACTGCGCGTTGCCATCGCCACGCAGGACATGAAAAGCCTCAACGCTCATTTCGGCTCGGCGCGGAAACTCGCCATCTACGAGGTGACGGCGCGGGACAGCCGTTTCGTGGCGGCGGCCGCCTTCGAGGAGGTTGCCGACGAGAGCGGCGCCCACCGCCAGGAGGGCGAGGACCGGATCGCCCCGAAGGTGGAGGCGCTCGCCGGCTGCCATCTCCTCTTCTGCCTCGCCATCGGCGGGCCATCGGCGGCCAAGGTCATCAACGCGCGCATCCATCCGGTGAAGCTGCCGGCGCCGGAGCCGATCGAGGAGGTGATCGCGCGCGTGCAGCAGATGATGGCGGGAACGCCGCCGCCCTGGCTGCGCAAGGCGATGGGCGCGGCGGCGCCGCGCAAGTTGGATTTCCTCCAGGGCGAGGGGTGAGGGCGATGGCGGCCGAGACCGTGGCGCGGCAGGTGATGGACGACGCGCAGGCGCTCTCCACGCCGTTCATCCGGGCGCTGGCGGCGCTTCTGCGCGCCGACGACACCTATGGCGTCTGGGAGGACAAGCCCGATAGCGAGCTGCTTGGCGATTATGTCGTCACGGCCGAGGCGCGGCGCCAGATCCCGATCATCGGCGACCCGGACCCCGACCAGGTGGAACGGGTGGAGAAATTCTACCGCGCCGTCGGCCTCGCCCTGGAGCGCGAGACCGGGCTGATGGCGACGCCGATGATGAGCCTGCATTACGAGGGCTTCGGCCGGGTGATCGTGACGACCGGCAAGCTCGTCGTTCTCGCCAGATCGCTGCGCGACGTGCACCGCTTCGGCTTTTCAAGCCTTGCGGCGCTGGCGGAGGCGGGGACGAAGCTGGTGGAGGAGGCGCGGCGCGAGATGGCCGCCTATCCGCAGGTGGCGCGCGCCTGAGAGGTGAAGACAAGGGCGCGGGGGCGCCCGACGAGCAGGGGCCCAACAAGCAAGCGGCCCGAAAAGCAAGGGGCCCGACAAGCGAGGGGATGACGAAATGGCAGGGTTTGCGACGCGCGACGGGCGGCCATGGGTGCCGGAATATCTGACGGCGATCGACCCGAAGGTCTGCATCGGCTGCGGGCGCTGCTTCAAGGTCTGCGCCCGCGCCGTGATGACGCTACGCGGCGTCACCGAGGACGGCGATTTCGTCGATATGGATGACGAGGACGAGGAGGAGCTGGAGCGCAAGGTGATGGTGATCGCCGATGGCGGCAATTGCATCGGTTGCGGCGCCTGCTACCGCGTCTGTCCCACCGGCGCGCAGACGCATGCGCCGGAGAGCCTGGCGGCCTGAGGATGCAGCCGGTCGAGACCTACGACCGGCTGATGGCGGGGCGCGGCGGCGCGGCGGATCGCTTCGATTGCCATGTCGCCGCCTCGGTCCTCGCCCTTGCCGGCGCAGAGGAAGGGGGGCTCTGCGCCGGCTCGGGGCTTGCGGGAGGCGAACTCGCCTTTTTCGTCGAGGCGCTGTTCGCCGATGCGGGCTGGCTGCTGGAGCCGATAGCGGCGTGCGAAGCGCCGGAACGCGGCGAGGAGGAGGCCTCGCTTCTTCACCTCTTGCAGCGCTTTGCCACCGGGCGCTCGGCGCTGGAGCCTTATTTCGCGGCGATGGTGGCGCGCCGGGCGCAGCGGCCAAACCATCTGTGGCAGGATCTCGGCCTTCAAAGCCGCGACGAGCTCGGCCTCTTGATGCGGCGGCACTTCGCGCCGCTGGCGGCGCGCAACCACCAGGATATGAAGTGGAAGAAATTCTTCTACCGGACGATCTGCGCCGATGCGGCCTACGCCCTGTGCACGGCGCCCTCCTGCTCCGAATGCTGCGATTTCGAGGCCTGCTTCGGCGAGGAGACGGGCGAGAGCCTTCTCGCGCGCACCCGCCGCGCGGCCGAGGCGGCGATCTGAGCGGCGTCTCCGACCGGCCTGTCGGCTTTGCGACAATGGGAAGAAGCCGACATTGGCGGGCGCTGTCGAGCCCCGCCTTTTCAATCACTTAGCGACTGGCACGGCCCTTGCTCCGTCTCTGCCGGAAGGAGCCTTGCCATGATCCATCTCACCGAGACGGCCGCATCGGCGCTGCGGCAAGCGATTGAAGGGGCCGAGCATCCCGTGGAGGGCCTGCGCCTGATGGTGGAGGTCGGCGGCTGCGCCGGCTTCAAATACATGATGGGGCTGGTGGCATCCGGCGAGCCCGAAGACGCCGTCTTTGAGAGCGGGGGCATCCGCCTCTTCGTCGACGAGGAGAGCCTGCCGCATCTTGCCGGCACGACGGTCGATTTCGTCTCCAGCCTGGAAGGCGCCGGCTTCACCTTCGACAATCCGCAGGCGGCCTGGAGCTGCGCCTGCGGCAAGTCCTTCGGCTGAGGGAGGCGGCGATGTCGCAGACCCAGTTGAAGCGCGCTGGCGCGCCGCGTCCGGGAGAAAGCCGGACAGCGCCGCGGCGCACGATTCTTGTCCCGCTTTCTTCCGTACAACGTAGCGAGGGCTCCCGCACCGGCAGGCCGGAGGCCGCCGCCGTGGCGCCGGCCGCGCCGGAGCGGGAAGAAATGCGCGCGGAAAAATTCCGGCGCGTGGAGGCGGCGCTTGCGGAAATCCGACCCTATCTCGCCCGCGACGGCGGCGATTGCCGGCTCGTCGATGTTCAGGGCAACAAGGTCTTCATCGCGCTGACGGGCGCCTGCATCGGCTGCCAGCTCGCCTCCGTCACCGTGGGCGGCATCCAGATGAAGCTGATGGCAAGGCTCGGCGTGCCCGTGCGCGTCGTCCCCGTCAAGGCGGAGGGCTGAGATGTCGGCAAAGGTCCACAAACGCTCCGTCTATCTCGACGCCAACGCCACGACGCGGGTCGATCCGCTCGTCCTTGAAGCGATGCTGCCCTTCTACGGCGGCGATTTCGGCAATCCCTCCTCGCCGCACGCGCTGGGCGCGCCGGCCAAGGCGGCGATCGCCCGGGCAAGGGCCGCCCTCGGCGCGCTGATCGGGGCGGAGGAGGGGGAGATCGTCTTCACCTCCGGCGGCACGGAGGCCAACAACACCGCCATCCTTTCCGCGCTGGCGACGGCGGATGGGCGCGACGAGATCGTCACCTCCGCCGTGGAGCATCCGGCGGTGCTGGCACTCGCGGCCCATCTTGCCCGCGAGCGCGGCGTGACGGTGCGTGTCATCCCGGTCGACGGCAAGGGCCGGCTCGACATCGAGGCCTACAAAGCCGCGCTCGGACCAAAGACAGCGATCGCTTCCATCATGTGGGCGAACAACGAGACGGGCGCGATCTTTCCCATCGAGGAGCTTGCCGATCTCGCCCATGAGGCGGGCGCTCTTTTCCACAGCGACGCGGTGCAGGCGGTGGGAAGGCTGCCGCTCAGGGTCTCGGCCGCGGGCGTCGATTTTCTGTCGCTGTCGGCGCACAAGCTGCACGGGCCGAAGGGCGTCGGCGCGCTCTATGTGCGCAAGGGCGCGCCGTTCTCGCCGCTGATGCGCGGCGGGCGGCAGGAGCGGGGGCGGCGGGCCGGCACGGAGAACGTGCCGGGCATCGTCGGCCTTGGCGCTGCCGCCAGCCTGGCGGCCTGGCACCTTTTTGCCGACGGCGAGCGCGTGCGCGGCCTGCGCGACCGGCTGGAGGCGGGGATCCTCGCCCGCTTTCCCGAGGCGCAGGTGCTCGGCGACACCGGCAACCGGCTCGCCAACACCTCGCTCATCGCCTTTGCCGACATCGACGCGGAGGCGCTGATTTCCCTTCTCGCCAAGGCCGGCATCGCCGCCTCGGGCGGGGCGGCCTGCGCCTCCGGCATGGCGGAGCCCTCGCATGTCCTCAAGGCGATGAGGCTGCCGGCGCGGCTTCTCTTCGGGGCGGTGCGCTTCTCCTTCTCGCGCGACAGCGACGAGGCCGATGTGGAACGTGCGCTGGAGGTTCTGCCGGAGGTGATGGAAAAGCTCAGCGCGCCGCCGCCGCTCCGCCAGACCGTCCCGGCCGCGCGGCCCGCCGAACCTCTCACCGAGGAGGCGTGAATGCTCGCCCAACTGCCGCGCGTCGTCGTCAACGACACCACCCTGCGCGACGGCGAACAGGCGCCCGGCGTCGCCTTTTCGCTTCAGGAGAAGCTTCAGATCGCGCTCGCGCTGGAAGCCGCCGGCGTCGACGAGATCGAGGCCGGCACGCCGGCGATGGGCGAGGCGGAGATTGAGGCGATCGCCGCCATCGGCGCGGCGCTTTCAAGGGCGCGGGCGATCGCCTGGTGCCGGATGACGCGCGCCGACGTCGATGCCGCGCTGAAGACAGGGCTCTCGGCCGTCAATCTCTCCGTGCCGCTGTCGGACCGGCAGATGGCGGTCAAGCTTCGTGCCGGCCGGGAAAAGGTGCTGGCGCAGATCGGCGAGGTCGTCGCCTATGCCAGAGAGGCGGGGCTTGACGTCGCCGTGGGCGGCGAGGATGCAAGCCGCGCCGAGCCCGATTTCGTCCTCTCCGCGCTCTGTGCGGCCGAGGCGGCCGGCGCAAGGCGCTTCCGCTTTGCCGATACGGTCGGCATTCTCGATCCCTTCGCCGCAAGGGCCATCTTCGAGCGGCTGCGCGCCGTCTCCGATCTGGAGCTGGAATTTCACGGCCACGACGATCTCGGCCTTGCCACGGCCAATACGCTGGCGGCGGTCCTCGGCGGGGCGCGGCATGTGTCGGTCTGCGTGCTGGGGCTCGGCGAGCGCGCCGGCAATGCGCCGCTGGAGGCGGTGGCGGCGGCGATCGAGCATAGGACGGGCCTGCGCACCGGGCTCGATCCGGCGCGGCTGCCGGCGCTGGCCGAGCTCGTCGCGGCCGCGGCGAGACGGCCGATCCCGGCCGGCACGCCCATCGTCGGCGCGGCGGCCTTCACCCACGAATCCGGCATCCATGTCTGCGGCCTGTTGCGCGATCCGGCGACCTATGAGGGCATCGACCCGGCCCGTTTCGGGCGCCAGCGCGCCATCGTGCTCGGCAAGCATTCCGGCATGGCGGCGATGCGCCATGCGCTGGCGACGCTCGGCATCGCGGCGGAAGAGGCGGAGGCGGTGAGACTCCTTGAATGCGTGCGCCGGCGGGCCGCGGAGACGAAGGCGGCGCTGGCGATTGCCGAAATCGCCGCGCTCTTTGCCGAGATGCGCGCCGAGGCCGGGGCGCTTGCCGGCGAAACGGAGGTGCTTCCCGGCGATGCGGAGCCGGTGGCATGAGCATTTTGGAACGGCTGCGCGCTCTCTCCGCCGCGGAGGAGTTCTTCGCCGAGCTCGGCGTTGCCTACGACCCTCAGCTCCTGGCCGTCGCCCGCCTGCATATCCTGAAGCGCATGGGCGAATACCTTGCCGCCGAGACGCTGGAGGGCTTGCCGGAGGCAAAGGCCGAGGCGGCGCTAAGGGCGCATCTTCGGCGCGCCTACGACGATTTCGCCTGCTCCTCGCCGCTTCAGGAGCGCGTCTTCAAGGTGCTGAAGGAGGCCGGCGGCGAAAGGCCGGCGACACGGCGGCCCTTCGTGCCGCTTTCCAGCCTGACGGAGGGGCGGCAATGAGCGCCCTGTCGGCTTTGCGACATTGCAGTCGGGTTTGCGCGCTGCGGGCGCTTCGCGAAAACGAAGCGATTTCAATGTCTTGGTCGGGTGCGGCGATTGGCACGCCGTTTGCTGCGGTCCGCTTGAGGCCGCGCCGGAAAGAAGCCGGCGCCAAGCGAGGGTGAGAGCCGATGCATATCGTCGTTTGCATCAAGCAGGTGCCGGACAGCGCGCAGATTCGCGTGCATCCGGTGACCAACACCATCATGCGCCAGGGCGTGCCGACGATCATCAATCCCTACGATCTCTTCGCCCTGGAGGAGGCGCTTCGCCTGTGCGACAGGCTCGGCGGCGAGGTCACGGTGCTGACCATGGGCCCGCCGATGGCCGAGGACAGCCTTCGAAAGGCGCTGACCTTCGGCGCGGAGCGGGGCGTGCTTTTGACCGACCGGTTCTTTGCCGGCTCCGACACCTTGGCGACGAGCTATGCGCTCTCTTGTGCGATCAAGAAGATCGGCGAGGCATGGGGACCGGTCAGCGTGGTCTTCGCCGGCAAGCAGACCATCGACGGCGACACGGCGCAGGTCGGGCCGGGCATCGCCACGCGGCTGCAGCTCAACCAGCTCACCTATGTCGCCAAGATCAACGAGATCGACGAGGAGGCCGGCACCGTGGAGGTGGAGCGGCGCGCGGAGGGCGGCGTGCAGGTGCTTTCCACCAGGCTGCCGGTGCTCGTCACCATGCTGGAAGGCTGCAACGAGATGCGCCGCGGCTCGCTGACCCATGCGCTGCGGGCGGCGAGCGCCGACATCACCGTGTGGAACGCGGAAGCGGCCGGCGTGCCCGATGTCGGGAGCTGCGGGCTGCGCGGCTCGCCGACGGTGGTGAAGCGCGTCTTCGCGCCGACGCCGCGGGCGGAGAAGGCGGAGGAGATCGGCCGGGCCGGCATGTCGCACGAGGAGCTGGCGGAAGCGGCCATCGACGAGCTTTTCGCCCGCCACCCGACGATCGAGGCGGACCTCAGAGACTTCGCCGCCACCAGCCAGGAGGAATGGCGATGAGCGCCAAGCCGAGCCCGCCCCCCGCCGCCGGCCGCGCCGGGATGAGGAAGGAGCTGCCGGAGCATTTCAAGGCCTACCGGCATGTCTGGGTGTTCGTGGAATACGAGCACGGGGCCATCCATCCGGTGTCGCTGGAGCTTCTGGGCGAGGGGCGCAAGCTCGCCGACAAGCTCGGCGTGGAGCTTGCCGGCATCCTTATCGGCGGGACGCGCGAGGCGCTGCTTGCGGCGGCCGGCGAATGCTTCGAGCACGGCGCGGACAGCGCCTATCTCGTCGCCGACAAGGTGCTGGAGCATTACCGCAACCAGCCCTACACCAAGGCGCTGACGGATCTCGTCAACACCTACAAGCCGGAGATCCTGCTTCTGGGCGCCACCACGCTCGGGCGCGACCTTGCCGGCTCCGTCGCCACGACGCTCGCCACCGGGCTGACGGCCGACTGCACCGAACTCGCCATCGACGAGGAGCGCTCGCTGGCGGCGACGCGCCCGACCTTCGGCGGCTCGCTTCTGTGCACCATCCACACGCTCAACTTCCGCCCGCAGATGGCGACGGTGCGCCCGCGCGTCATGGCGATGCCGAAGCGCGAGGCGGGCCGCACCGGGCAGATCGTCGAGCATCCGCTGAACATGGCGGAGGAGGAGATCGTCACCAAGGTGGTGCGCTTCCTCGCCGACCGCGATTCCAACAAGGCGCAGCTCGCCTATGCCGATATCGTCGTCGCCGGCGGGCTCGGCCTGCGCTCGGCGGAGAATTTCCAGCTGGTGAAGGATCTGGCGAGGGTTCTCGGAGCCGAATACGGCGGCTCGCGGCCGCTGGTACAGAAGGGCTGGATCACCGCCGACCGGCAGATCGGCCAGACCGGCAAGACCATCCGCCCCAAGCTCTATATCGCCGCCGGCATTTCCGGCGCCATCCAGCACCGCGTCGGGGTGGAGGGGGCCGACATGATCCTCGCCATCAACACCGATGCGGGCGCGCCGATCCTCGATTTCGCGCATCTGGCCATCGTCGCCGACGCGCTGGAAGTGCTGCCGGCGCTGACGCGCGCCTTTTCCCGCCGCCTCTCGGTCAACCGCCTCGCCGGATAGGAGCAAGCCCATGGTGGAAGAACGCTTCGATGCCATCGTCGTCGGCGCCGGCCCCGCCGGCAACGCCGCCGCCTACACCATGGCCAAGGAAGGGCTGAAGGTCCTGCAATTGGAGCGCGGCGAATATCCCGGCTCCAAGAACGTGCAAGGCGCCATTCTCTACGCCGACGCGCTGGAAAAGCTCATCGCGAACTTTCGCGAGGACGCGCCCCTGGAGCGGCATGTCATCGAGCAGCGGCTGTGGATGCTGGACGACCGCTCCTATACCGGCATGCATTACCGCTCCGACGACTTCAACGAGGAAAAGCCCAACCGCTACACCATCATCCGCGCCCAGTTCGACAAATGGTTCAGCCAGAAGGTGCGCGAGGCGGGTGCCACCGTCATCTGCGAGACGACGGTCAAGGACCTCATCCGCAACACCAAGGGCAGGGTCATCGGGGTACAGACCGACCGTGAGGAAGGGACGGTGATGGCCGACGTGGTGGTGCTCGCCGAAGGCGTCAACGGCCTCGTCGGCCAGCGCGCGGGGCTGCGCGAGGAGCTGAAGCCGGACACCGTGGCGCTGGCGGTGAAGGAGATGCACTTCCTGCCGAGCGACGTGATCGAGGCGCGCTTCAACCTCAAAGGCGACGAGGGCGTCGTCATCGAGGCGATGGGCACCGTCACCTCCGGCATGACCGGCACGGCCTTTCTCTATACCAACCAGGAATCGATTTCCGTCGGCATTGGCTGCCTCGTCTGCGACTTTAAGGAGAGCGGCGAAGCGCCTTACGCGCTTTTGGAAAAATTCAAGGCGCATCCGGCGATCCGGCCGCTTCTGGAAGGCTCGGAGGTGAAGGAATACGCCGCCCATCTCATTCCCGAAGGCGGCTACGACGCCATTCCCGAGCTCTATGGCGACGGCTGGGTGATCGTCGGCGATGCCGGCCAGTTCGTGAATGCGGCGCATCGCGAAGGCTCCAACCTCGCCATGACGACCGGGCGCATCGCCGGCGAGACCATCGTCCGGCTGAAGCGCACGCGCCAGGATTTCACCGCCGCCGAGCTTTCCCTCTACGCCAAGCGGCTGGAGGAGAGCTTCGTGTTGAAGGACCTGAAGAAGTACCGGCGCCTGCCGGGCTTCTTGCACGGCAACAAGGAAAGGCTCTTCGGGCTCTATCCGCAGCTCCTTTCCAAGGCGGCGCAGACCTGGCTGCGTGTCGACGGAACCGACAAGCGCGCCAAGGAGAAGGAGATCTGGGCCGCCTTCCGGCAAAGCCGCGGCCTCAAGGGCCTTCTCGGCGACGCCTATCGGCTGGCGCGGGCTTGGCGATAGGGCTTGGCGATAGGGCAGGGCGATGAGAAATCTTGAGAGGGCGAAGCGATGAGAACGGCGGGCGATCCGGCCGGCACGGCCGGCACGACAGCGAAACGGGAAACGGCGCGGGGCGCCAGGACGGAGGAGAGCGGCGTGAAGGTGGAGGAAAAGCTCTATCACAACCGCTTCGTGGTCGATGCGGGCCGGCCGCATGTGAAGGTGAAGCCACACGACATGCCCTCAGAGGCGCTGCTGGCCCTCACGCGCATCTGCCCGGCCGGCTGCTACGCCCTTAACGACAAGGGGCAGGTGGAAGTGACGCCCGACGGCTGCATGGAATGCGGCACCTGCCGCATCGTCTGCGCCGATACCGGCGACATCGAATGGAACTATCCGCGCGGCGGCTTCGGCATCCTGTTCAAGTTCGGATAGGGGCGACATCCGCCGCGCAACTGGCGAGCGTGGCCGGGGGCGCCCATATCGACGGCATGCGCGATCAAGCCGCCGCTAAGGAAAAGCGCTCCGCCTTCGCCGTGCCGCAGGGCGTCAGGGTCTACGCCTTCGGCGACATCCACGGCCGCTTCGACCTTTTGCGGCCGCTCTACGAGGCCGTGGAGGCCGACCTTGCGGCGCGGCCGGTCGGCCGGAGCGTCGAAATCTTCCTCGGCGATTATGTCGACCGCGGGCCGGCCTCGCGGCAGGTGCTGGAATTCCTCGCCGCCGGCGAGCCGGTCTGCGACGAGCGGCTTTGCCTGAAAGGCAATCACGAGGCGATGTTCCTGCAAGTCCTGGAAGAGCCGGAGCTCCTGCCTTACTGGATGAGCCAGGGCGGGGCGGCGACCATCCTTTCCTTCGGCGTGGCGACCCCCAGGGATGCAAGGCGCGAGACGCTTCTTGCCTGCCGCGACGCGCTCACAGAGGCAATCGGGCCGGGGCTGCGCGCCTTTGTGGAAAATCTCAGCCTGATGGAGCGGATCGGCGACTATCTCTTCGTGCATGCCGGCATCGATCCGGCGCGCCCGCTCACGGCGCAGCGCGAGGAGGATCTCGTCTGGATCCGCGAGCCCTTCCTTTCCAGCGAGGCGGATTTCGGCGTCTGCGTCGTGCATGGCCACACGCCGGTGCGCCAGGTGGAGGCGCGGGCGAACCGCATCGACATCGATACCGGCGCGTTCGCCACCGATATTCTTTCCTGTCTCGTCCTCGAGGGCCGCTCGCGGCGGCTTCTCGCCACCAAGGGCGGGTGAGACGCCTCAGGCGAGGATGACGATGCCGATGACGGCGGCGGCGCAGAGCGACATCTGCACGGAGGCGGTGCGCGACAGGCAGTTGTTGTAATCGTGCGGCAGGCGCGCGGCGCGAAAGCAGCGCTCGGCCTTGAGCGCGACCGGAGTGGCGAGAAGGCCGAGAAGGGCGCCGGGAAAGCCGAGCGCGGCGAGGGGGAAGAGCGCCACAAAGCTCGCCGCCAGAAGCAGCGCGTAGAGCCGCGTCGCGCCATGCGGGCCGACGCGGATCGCCAGGGTCTGGCGGCCGGCGAGGTGGTCGCTCTCGCGGTCGCGGGTGTTGTTGACGAGAAGGACGGCGGCCGCCGGAAAGCCGATGACGAGCCCGAAAACGAGGGCCGGCAAATCGAACCAGCCGGTCTGCAGATAGAAGCTGCCGGCAACGGCGACGAGGCCGAAGAAGGTGATGACGAAGGCCTCGCCCCAGGGGCTGCGCGAGATCGGCCAGGGGCCGGAGGAATAGGCGTAGCCGGCAACCAGCGACAGGATGCCGATGGCGAGGATGGGCAGGCCGCCGACGGCGACGAGATAGATGCCGCCGAGGGCGGCGAGAGCGAAGGCGACATGGGCGGCGGTGAAGACCTCGCGGGCGCTCGCCCAGCCCTTCTGGGTGATGCGGGGCGGGCCGGCGCGGTCCGCCTGGTCGGTGCCGTTGAGGGCGTCGGCGGCGTCGTTGTTGAGGTTGGTGCCGACCTGAATGGCGATGGCGGCAAGCAGCGTCACCAGCGCCACGGCAGGATCAAGCCGGCTTGTCTCGGCGAAGGCGAGCGCCAGGCCCGCCAGCACCGGCGAGACCGACAGGCTCAGCGTGTGCGGGCGGATGGCGTGCCACCAGATGACAAGGGAGGAGGGTCTTTCTGCCGTCATGGACCTGTTCATAGCCGAAGCCTCGCGTTGGCGCCGAATCCCGTTTGCACCTTTCCTCTTGGAAAGATCGAGCCTTGCCGGCCCGCGCGTTGATATCGAGGCGCGCAAGGCGCCGGTCAACGGACATCGTGTCCCGGCCGTCCCGGCGGCAAAGGCGCGGCACGCCGGGCTTTTCGCCTGGCGCGAGGCTCAACTCAGGCGGCCATGCGCCTTCAGATAGGCGATGATCGCCTCGGCGAGCTCCTCCGGCTCGCCGGAAGTGGTGTCGAGGCGAATTTCCGCTCTCTCCGGCGGCTCGTAGGGCGAATCGATGCCGGTGAAATTCTTCAGCTTGCCGGCGCGGGCCTTGGCGTAGAGGCCCTTCGGATCGCGCTTTTCGGCGACTTCGATCGGCGTGTCGACGAAGACCTCCACGAATTCGCCCTCGGCGACGAGATCGCGCGCCATGCGGCGCTCGGAGCGGAAGGGCGAGATGAAGGAGACGAGCACGATGAGGCCGGCATCGCTCATCAGCTTGGCGGTCTCCGCGACGCGGCGGATATTCTCCACCCGGTCGGCGTCGGTGAAGCCGAGATCGCGGTTGAGGCCGTGGCGCACATTGTCGCCGTCGAGCGTGATGGTGTGGCGGCCGGCGGCGTAGAGCTTCTTCTCCACCCAGTTGGCGACGGTCGATTTGCCGGCGCCTGAAAGGCCGGTGAACCAGAGGATGGTCGGCTTCTGGTTCTTCAGCCGCGCGCGCGCCTCGCGGTCGATATCGAGCGACTGCCAGTGGATGTTGGCGGCGCGGCGCAGGGAGAACTCCACCATGCCGGCGGCGACCGTGGCATGGCTGAAACGGTCGATGAGCACGAAGCTGCCGGTCTCCCGGTTGTCCGCATAGGGATCGAAGGCGAGCGGCTGCGCCAGCGACAGGTTGGCAAAGCCGATCTCGTTGAGCTCCAGCACCTTGCCGGCCGTCTCCTCCAGCGTGTCGACGGAAACATGGTGCTTGAGCTCGCTCACCTGGGCGGAGACGGTGCGGCCGGCGGCCTTCAGCCAATAGGGCCGGCCGGGCAGGAGAGGCTCCTCCGACATCCAGACGAGATGGGCGGCGATCTGATCGGTGACCTCCGGGCGCGCCTCGGGCGCCACGAGGACGTCGCCGCGGGCGATGTCGATCTCGTCCTCAAGGCGCAGCATCACCGACTGGCCGGCGCGCGCCTCCTTTAGCGGCGTCTCGCCAAGGCCGATGGCGGCGATGCGGCTTGCACGGCCGGAAGCTGCGACGACGATCTCGTCGCCCGCCTTGAGGCGGCCGGAGGCGAGCGTGCCGGCATAGCCGCGGAAACTGCGGTCCGGCCGGCATACCCATTGCACGGGAAAGCGCAGCGGCGCGCTCTCCGTTCCCGGCGCGGAAGGCGCCTGCTCCAGGAAGGGAACGAGGGCGGGGCCCTGCCACCAGGGCATGTTGGGGCTCGGCGCGGAGACGTTATCGCCCTCGCGCGCCGATAGTGGGATCGGGGTGATCGTCTGAAGTCGCGTGCGCCTGGCGAAGGCGCCGAATTCCTCCGCGATGCGAGCAAAGACGACCTCGTCGAAACCGACGACATCCATCTTGTTGACGGCCAGAACGACCTGGCGGATGCCCATCAGCGAGCAGATGAGGGCATGGCGGCGGGTCTGGCTCGACAGCCCCTTGGCGGCGTCGACGAGTAGGATGGCGAGCTCGGCGGTGGAGGCGCCGGTCGCCATGTTGCGGGTGTATTGCTCGTGGCCCGGCGTGTCGGCGACGATGAAGCGGCGCCGCGGCGTGGCGAAGAAACGCCAGGCGACGTCGATGGTGATGCCCTGTTCGCGCTCCGCCTCCAGGCCGTCGACGAGGAGGGCGAAATCGATGCCCTCGCCGGCGGTGCCGTGGCGGCGGCTGTCGCGCTCCAGATCGGCGATCTGGTCCGACAAAAGCAGCTTGCAATCGTAGAGAAGGCGGCCGATCAGCGTCGACTTGCCGTCGTCGACGGAGCCGCATGTGAGGATGCGCAACGTGTCGGGGGCGGCGAGCGTCTCGCCGCCGGTGCCGGTGAACGTTCGCGGCTCTTGCAGCGCCATCAGAAATAGCCCTCGCGTTTCTTGCGCTCCATGGAGGCGGAGGCCTCGCGGTCGATGGCGCGCCCGCCGCGCTCCGACTGGGTGGCGCCCATCGTCTCCAGGATCACCTCGGCGAGCGAAAAGGCCTTCGATTCCACCGCTCCGGTAAGGGGATAGCAGCCGAGGGTGCGAAACCGAATCAACCGCGTCTGAGGCTCCTCGCCGGGCATCAGACGCATGCGCGCGTCATCGACCATGATCCATTGGCCCTCGCGCCGCACCACCGGGCGCTCCTCGGCGAAATAGAGCGGCACGAGGGGAATGTTCTCGCGCTCGATATAGGTCCAGATGTCGAGCTCGGTCCAATTGGAGAGCGGGAAGACGCGGATCGATTCCCCCTCGTGGATCATGGTGTTGTAGAGGTGCCAGAGCTCCGGGCGCTGGTTGCGCGGGTCCCAGGCATGGCTCTTGGAGCGAAAGGAGAAGATGCGCTCCTTGGCGCGGGACTTCTCCTCGTCGCGGCGCGCGCCGCCGAAGGCGGCGTCGAAGCCGTGGTGGGAGAGCGCCTGCTTCAGGCCCTCCGTCTTCATCACGCGGGTGTAGTTGGCGCCGTGGTCGAAGGGGTTGAGGCCCGCGGCGACGCCCTCCTCGTTGACATGCACGATGAGGCGCATGCCGGCCTCTTGCGCCATCCGATCGCGGAAGGCGTACATGTCGCGGAACTTCCACGTGGTGTCGATGTGCATCAGCGGGAAGGGCGGCGGCGCCGGATAGAAGGCCTTGCGCGCCAGATGCAGCATGACGGAGGAATCCTTGCCGATCGAATAGAGCATCACCGGATGGCGGCATTCGGCCGCCACTTCGCGGATAATGTGAAGGCTTTCGGCCTCCAGCCGGTCGAGATGGGAAAGTCCGTGGGGCATGCGATCCTTCAGGCTTGTCCGGTGCCGCCGACTTGACGGGGAGGGGCGGGGGCGAAGCCGTCGCTGTGGCGCGGCCGCAAGGCATCGGGGCGGCCGAGGCTGTGATAGTCGAAACGATGCGGGGCGATCTCCTCCAGGGGGTAGATGTTGCGCAGATCGACCACGACGTTGCCGCGCATCAGCTCCGACAGCTTCGTCAGATTGAGGGCGCGGTACTCGTTCCATTCCGTCATGATGACGAGCGCGTCGGCGCCCTCGGCCGCCTCGTAGGGCGAGGCGCACCAGGTGAGGCTGGAGAGGATGGGCGCGGCGCTTTCCCTCGCTTCAGGGTCGTGGGCGCGGATGCTGGCGCCGGCCGCCTGCAGCGCCGGGATGAGGGTGAGGGCCGGGGCCTCGCGCACATCGTCGGTGTTCGGCTTGAAGGCGATGCCGAGGATGGCGATGGTGCGGCCTTCCACGCTGCCGCCCATGGCCGCGACGACGCGCTCGGCCATGGAGGCGATGCGCGTCTCGTTGAGCGATATCGTCGTCTCGATCAGCTTGACGGGGCTGCCGAGCCGGCGGGCGAGCGCGGCGAAGGCGCGCGTATCCTTGGGAAAGCAGGAGCCGCCATAGCCCGGACCGGGATGCAGGAACTTGGCGCCGATGCGGTTGTCGAGGCCGATGCCGCGGGCGATGTCCTGGACGTTGCCGCCGGCCGCCTCGCACAGATCGGCGATCTCGTTGATGAAGGTGATCTTCATGGCGAGGAAGGCGTTGGCGGCGTATTTGATGATCTCCGCATTCTCCAGCGAGGTGAAGACGATCGGCGTCTGGCGCAGGTTGAGCGGCCGGTAGAGCGTCTTCAGCGCCTGCTCGCCGCGCTCGTCCTCCACGCCGACGATGACGCGGTCGGGGCGCAGGAAGTCCTCGATCGCGGCGCCCTCGCGCAGGAACTCCGGATTGGCGGCGATGGAGAAATCCTTGTCCGGCGCCGCCTCGGCGATGATGCGCTTGACCTCGCGCGTGGTGCCGACGACGACGGTCGACTTGATCACCACGATGGTGCCGGGCCGCATGGCGGCGGCGACCTCGCGTGCCGCCGCGTAGACATAGGAAAGGTCGGCCTCGCCGTCGCCGCGGCGCGAGGGCGTGCCGACGGCGATGAAGACCACGTCCGCCTCTTCCACCGCGACCGCAAGGTCGGTGGAGAAGGTGAGGCGCGCCGCATTCTTGACCATGAGCTCCGACAGGCCGGGCTCGTAGATCGGCACCTCGCCGCGGTTGAGCGCCTCGATCTTGGCCGCGTCCTTGTCGACGCAGGTCACGTCGAAGCCGAATTCGGAAAAGCAGACGCCGGAGACAAGGCCGACATAGCCCGTCCCGATCATGGCAATGCGCATCATCTGGGCACCTATTTGAGGACGGCGCCCTTAAGACATGTCAGGCTTCTCATTGCAACGTTTGCGCGGCGCATGCGCAGGTGGCGCGGCGGCGCAAGCAACGAGAAAACGGGGCCGGCTGTGCCGACCCCGTCTATATTCATGACAGGCGTTGCCGCCGATCAGCGGGCCGCCGATCAGTGGCGGGCAAGCCAGGCGTCGATCTCGCGATCGGCCTCGTCCTTGGCAACGCCGTAGCGTTCCTGAATCTTGCCGGCGAGGGCTTCGCGGTTGCCCTGGATCTGGTCCAGCTCGTCATCGGTCAACTTGCCCCATTGTGAGCGGATGTTGCCCTTGAACTGCTTCCAGTTACCTTCCACGCGATCCCAATTCATCGCTGCTGTCCTCCGTTTCGTTGTGTTGCCAAACAAACGGTTCGCGAACGCCGCAGTTCCAAGAAGACGCCGAAAAGGCGGCGGCATTTCTATTCGCCAGCTAAACGTATAATGGGGAGCGTTGCTTACTCGATCTCCTCCTTAACCTGGGCGTAGGAGATCAACGCGAAGAGCGCCGTGCCGCCGAGGACGTTGCCGAGGAGCACCGGCAGGGTGAAGTCCCACAGCATCGTCAGAAGGCCGAGCTCGCCATGGGCGACGAGCAGGAAGGCCTCCACGCTGCCGGCGATGATATGGGTGAATTCGGCGGCGGCGATGAGATAGGTGATGGTCACGATCACCAGGAACTCGCTGCCCTTGGCGCTCGGCAGGATCCACACCAGGGCGGCGATGAGAAAGCCGCCGCCGATGCCGCGCACGAACATCTCCGCCCAGCTCTTGTCCATCATCTCGCGGCTGAGCTGAAGCATCGCCGCCAGCACGTCGGGCGCCGTGCCGGGCAGAACGGCGTTGAAGGCGGCGACGCCCATGGTGCCGACCATGTTGGCGAGGAAGACGACGGACCACAGGCGCAGCACGCCGAAAACGTTGACGCGGCTGAAATCGGCCGCGAGAGGCAGGATCGCCGCGATGGTGTTTTCGGTGAAGAGCTGCTGGCGGGCGAGGATGACGATGAGGAAGCCGACCGTGTAGCCGAAATTCTCCACCAGCGGCCGCCAGGGCGCCTCCGGCAGATGATGGCGCAGCACCGCCTCCGCCACCACCGAGAAGCCTATCGACAGGCCGGCCGCCAGCCCCGACCACCACAGCGATGAGACGGGACGCTCCAGCTCCTCCTCGCCCTCCTGGCGGACGACCTCGTAGATGGCCGGCACGGAAAGGCGCAGCCGCTCTTCCACTTCCCGCGCTTCGCGGTGGGTGAGGGCGGAGCCGCCATGGGCCCGCTGCTCGCGGCCGGCTGCGCGCTCGGCACGCTTTCTGGCGTTCGGGCGATGGCGTGGGTCGGCAGGATCCTCGGCCTGTGACCGGTTGGAGCCTTCAGTCATGGTCGCCTTTCTGTCGCAAGGTCCTCAAAATCGGCCGCAGCGCGCGCGCTTCAAGCCCCCGCTCCCGGCCGGGAAAGGAACCACGCGCCAAGCGGGGGCATTCTCGTCGGTAAAGGGAGATAGCCAAGATGACGCAACGCCATGACGGTCCCGGCGTTCCCACCGCCGCCGATTACGACGTCGGCGGCGATGCGGATGAGCCGGGCCTTTCCCAGCCCATCACGCTCGACGATATCGAAGCGCTCGCCCATAGCGCGCGCGGCAGCGCGAAAGAGCGCCGCCGGGCGCTCACAGGGATTGTCAATGAATTGGAGGTAAGGCGGTCGATGGACGTTTCGGGAGAGCTCGACCCGTTGCTTGCGCGCGGCCGCGAGCTTCTGGCGACGCTGTCGCGCGAATCGGCCGGCGAGGGCGGCCCTGAAGGGTTCGGATGGGCCCCGGAAGATCGGCCGCAGCGGCCCGATGAGATCCTGGAGAGAGACGATTTGGCCGGGGCGGAGGGCGATGGTGACGAAAAGCGCTTCAAGGACTCCAAAAAGCCAGATTTGTGAGGCCGGAAGGGTACATTGAAGCAATACGGAAAGGACCTGCCGCAAGGCTGAGACAGAATGATGGGTCAGCGTTTTTTCAAGGGTCAGCGCGTGGAATGGCGCTGGGGCGAGGGGCGGAGCAAGGGCCGCGTGATCGAGATCTATACCGCGCCCGTCAAGCGCAGCATCGAAGGCCACGCCATCACCCGCCCGGCCGATGAGGAGAACCCGGCATACCTCATCGAGCAGGACGACGAGAGCCGGGTCCTGAAATCCCAGAACGAACTCCTGCGCGTGCGCTGAGCGCAGGGGTAATGGCGCAACCGCATCCCGCCCCGGAGGCGTGCGAGGACGCAGAAGGGCGGGCGGCGCGGCCTCTCAAGCTCGCCCTCGTCCTCAACTGCGATTCAGGAACGCTGAAGGGCTGCGACCGCTCCACCGGCTATCGCATCGCCAGCATCTTCCAGGCCGCCGGCCATGATGTCCGTCTAAGCTGGGAGAGCGGGGCGCAGGCGATCCGGGCGGTTTCCGCCGCTTTCGCGCAGGACGGTATCGAGGCGGTCGTGGTGGGCGGAGGCGACGGCAGCGTCTCCTTCGCGGCCGGGGAGGCTTTCCGCCAGCAGAAGATGCTCGGCATCCTGCCCCTGGGCACGATGAACCTCTTCGCGCGCTCGCTCGGTATGCCACTCGATATGATGCAGGCCGCCGAGGCGCTGGCGCATGGTTGCCCGGAGAAGGTCGACATCGCCGAGGTCAATGGGCGGCCATTCGTGCACCATGTGACGCTCGGCCTGCACCCGAAGATGATCCGCCTGCGCGAGCAGCTTAATTACGGCTCGCGCCTCGGCAAGATCCTGGCGAGCGCCAGGGCGCTGCGCCTGGCGCTGCGCCGGCCGCCGCTCATCCGCGCGCGCATCGCCGCGCAGGGCGAGGAGAGACAGGTGACAACGGCGGTGATCCTCGTCAGCAACAACCCGCTCGGCGATGGGCATCTGCCCTATGCGGACGATCCGCGCGCGGCCCAGCTCGGCCTTTACGTGGCGACGTCGCGGCGCTGGACCGACCTTCTGGAGCTTGCCGCCGCCTTCGGCCTCGGGCGCCTCAGGGGGAGCGCCATCGTGGAGGAAAGGCACTTTGAGGCCCTCACCATCACCTTGCGGCAGGCGCAGGCCAGAGCCTCCGTCGACGGCGAGGTGGTGCGGCTGACATCCCCGCTCGCCATCCGCCAGCATCCGGCCGGGCTGCCGGTGCTGTGGCCGGCGGGCATCGCCGCGGAGCGAGCGCCGGAAACAGCGCCGCTCGCCAAAACGGCCTAGAAGCCTCTAATAGCGCGCCAGCGCGGCGACCGGACCGATCTCCTCGGCGGTCTCGCCGTCGAGGGAATAGACCGCCCCGCCGGCGTTGAGCGCGCTGACGGCGACGAAATCGATGAGGTCGCCGGCGCCCGGCGCCTCTCGCTCCAGCAGTTCGGTACGATGGCGGTCGCCGTCGTAGCGGCCCCAGAGATGGGCGCCCCGGGCGATGAACACCGCTTCCAGCCGGCCTTCCACCGCGGCGCGGGCGATGGCGTCGATATCGCGCATGGCGCCCTCGGCATTGGCGTCGCCGAGGCGGGCCCTCAGCCGCTCCAGCGCCTCGGCGCGCCCACTGTCGACATGCCGCTCCAGCATCGGCCAGGCAGCCTCGTGAAGCTGCGTCTCGCGCTTGGAGGCCGGATCGACGTTCAGATGCTCGGCGGCGACCTCGCGATAATGCAGCTTGGCGGCAAGATGGCCGAGCGTGCGCGGTTCGGCGGCCAGCATCAGGGGCTGCGCCCGGCCAGCCAGGTGGCGGTCGACGGCACGGGCGACTTCGCCGAGGTAGGAATCGAATTCCGCCTCGGCCTGCTCGTCCGGGCTGGGACCGAGGGAATGGTATTGCGGCACGCCGCTCGCCCCGCCGCCGCGGGCCGACGAGCCGGCGGCGTTGGCATGAAAGCCGACATTGCCCTCAAACTCGCTCATGCCACGGAACTTGTCGTAGCCGTCCGGCATGCCCTTTACCTCAACCGGGCGGATGTCGTGGCGGGTGAGGTCGTAGAGGCGGGCGAAGTCGCGCGTGACGCAGAGAAGATGGCCGGTGCCGGGATCGGCGAAGATGCGGATGAGCGGGCGCAGATGGAAGCGCTCGCCGATGAGGACGAGCTCCTCCACCTCGCCGGGCAGCTTGATCCAGTCGATGCCGCTCGCGTCGATGAGGACGGCGAGCGCCTGGTCCTGGTGCTGCCAGAAATCGAAATCCTCGATGCGAGCCTCGGCCTCGTCGGTGAGCTGTTTGATGGTGCGGCCGCCGACGCCCGCCTCCTCCAGAAGATCGCGCGCCCTGGTGAGGGCGTTCTTCAAGCGGATCGGGTTCTGCTGGGTCTCGGCCCCGCGCACTTCCATCGGCAGGTAGAGGCTGATCTTCGGAAAACCGGTGCGCTCGGCAAGCCGTCGGATCCAGTCGCTTTTCATTTTCGCTTCTCCTTGGCGCCGGCCTCGGTGGGGCCGGTCGCGTTTGGGTGACGCACAGGGGATGCTGATCTGGGAATGTGCGCCGCGCCCGTCCAGTTCCTTGCGCGCGATCGCTCGCGCCGGCGCTTTGCGCGTGATCCCCGCCGGCAAGAAATTTCGTTTTTCGCGCAACGCATTGTCGGTGGTGACGTTGACCGGCGAACGGGAGACGTTCGATGGCGAAAAACCACGGCAGCCAGGTCAAGGACGACGAGCTCTACGAGGAGCTGCGCGACAAGGGCCATTCCAAGGAGAAGGCGGCGCGCATCGCCAACGCGAAGGCCAACGCCGCACAGCACCCCTTCAAGAAGGGCGGCAAGAGCCCGGCCTACGAGGCGTGGTCCAAGGACGAGCTCTATCGGCGCGCCAAGGAGATCGGCATCAGGGGGCGCTCGCAGATGCACAAGGGCGCGCTCATCGACGCCATCCGTCATCACTAGAAACACGATCGGCCCCAGGGACGCGTCGTCGCAAGGCGCGGAAGGCGAAATGCCGCGCCACCCCATGCGGACCGACATCCCGTTCGGACGGTCCCGTCCGGCCACGCCAACCATGGAGATAAGATGACCCGGGAAGAGCTGAGCGAAGTCGAAGCCAAGCAGGCCGAAGAGCGCAAAACCAACCGCAACGCCCTTGTCTGGGGGATGGCTCTGGCCATCGTCGTGCTGGGCGGCGCGGCGCTCTGGTTCGCCATCTAGCCGGCTGCCCTGGCTTGCGTAAGTGCCCTCCGTGCAGGGCAAAACAGCGGGGGAAAGGCGGGCGGAGAGCCGCCGTGGGCGCCAAATTCCGCCTCATTTGTATTTGACAAGGCGCGATGAGTCATGGAAGCGAAAGGCTCGTAAACGTCCCGCTAACCACATTGATGCTACCTTTCGTTAAGCAGGGTGATTTTCCGGTGACGACAATTGCGCAGGGTGCCGATTGTGAAGACCGATTCCGGCCATCCGGTGGGACACGCCCGAACGCGCCTTTGCCTGCGTCGCGAGGCCCCGAAATACCGGGCCAGGAATTTTGCTTAGACGGAACAGAATCGCCTGCGTCGAAGTTAACCTCGAGCGGAGTTGAATTGATGGATCAATCGGACCGGGAGGGGAGCGGTCGCCCGCAGGAGGACACCATGTTTGCCGATGACGGCCACTACCGTGGCGCTCATTCGTTGATACAGAGTCAGATCGGAAAGCATCTGCGTGCCGCCTATGACGATGTGGTGAACGAGCCCGTCCCGCAGCGTTTTATCGAGCTTTTGGAGCAGCTAGAGCGCTCTTCGCAGAAGACACGCCGCAGCTAGCGCCCTATCTAACCCCACATGGAAGTATCCGAGGCACTGAGGCAGGAGCTCCTGTCCGCCATCCCGAATCTGCGCGCTTTCGCCGTATCCTTGTGCGGCAATGGCGAGCGGGCGGACGATCTCGTCCAGGAAACGCTGATGAAGGCCTGGGCGAAGTTCGACACCTTCCAGGAAGGCACCAATCTGCGCGCCTGGCTGTTCACCATCCTGCGCAACGAGTTCTATTCGCAGGTGCGCAAGAAGGGCCGGGAAGTGGAGGATGCGGAAGGCGCCTATGCGGCAAGGCTCGCCTCGCAGCCGGCGCAGACCGGGCATATGGACCTCAGAGACTTCCACACCGCGCTGTCGCAGCTTCCCGACGACCAGCGCGAGGCGCTGATCCTGGTCGGCGCCTCCGGCTTCTCCTACGAGGAGGCCGCCGAGATCTGCGAATGCGCCGTCGGCACGATCAAGAGCCGGGTCAGCCGGGCGCGCACGCGCCTGACGGAGATCCTCGCCCTGGAAGAGGGCGAGACCTATGGCGCCGATCCGATGTCGGCGACCGTCATCACCCGCAATTTCGGCTAGCGCTCGCTCCTCTTCCTCCCGCCGGCTGCCGGGCGTCTGAGACGCTCTGAAGCGCGATCGGGACGCTGCGCTTGCTGTCCGCCATTGCGCCGAAGCGCCATGCGCGGCCCGTCCATCGACCTGCGCTCGGTGACGGCGAGGCGCGGCGTGGCGATGGCGATGTGGAGACCCGCTGTCGCACGCCACGAAAGTTCGTGGAGGCTGCCTCGCTCGGTGGTAGTATATGGCGGCGGTGAAGCTGCTCCTTCATAGGCTCCCGCGCGGCGAATGTCGCTCTGAGCGGAGCCAAGCCGGATCAGATTTACCCATTTGCTATCGTGCCTTAACGAAACGGCCTGGCGAAGCGGTCGCGTATGGGAGGCAGCAAATGCGTCGAATCGCTATCGTTTGGCTGGGCGCTGCATGCGCGTTGAACGTGAATGCTCAGACGGTCGGAGGTGACCTCGCGGCTGTCGCCGAACCTCGCCAAGTGCCCGTCACCATCGACAATTTCGTGCGCGCCGCGACCGACATAGAGTTCGAGAAGTATGTCGTGCTCTCCGGCGGCGTGAACCGCTTCTATCACTTCCGCGAGCCGACCCCGGGCGACAATCAGCCGACGGTCAGCATGAACCGCGACACGCTCTACAGCACCGCGATCGTCGATATCAGCGAGGGTGCGAGCCTGACGCTGCCGGAGGTGGGCGAGCGCTACATGTCGGCGATGATCGTCAACCAGGATCACTACATCAACGAGGTTTTTCACGGCGGCGGCACCTATACGCTCAACATGGAGACCTTCGACACGCCGTATGTCGCCGTCTATCTGCGCGTCCTCGTGGACGCCACCGATCCCGACGATGTCGCCGAAGTCAACGCCATCCAGGACCGGATGGCGATCGAAGCCGCCTCGGCGAAGCCTTTCATCCTTCCGAACTACGACGAAGAGGCCTATGAACGCCTGGTGCGGGCCATCATCGACCTTGCACCGTTCGTTCCCGACAGCTCGCGCGCCTTCGGCGCGCGCGATCATGTCCTGCCGGTGCGCCATCTGATCGGCACTGCGGTCGGCTGGGGCGGCCTGCCCGAGGACGAGGCGCTCTATCTCGGCATGGAGCCAAGACTGCCGGTCGGCGAATACCGGATCGAGGTTCCCGCGGAGGTGCCGGTCGGCGCCTTCTGGTCGATCAGCCTCTACAATGCGCAACGCTTCTTCGAGCCGAACGACCTTGACGCCTACACCGTCAATTCGGTGATGGGCGCGCGCAACGCCGATGGCTCGATGACGGTGCATTTCGGTGGCTGCGACGACGGGCGGGTGAACTGCCTGCCCATCATGGAGGGGTGGAACTACACCGTGCGGCTCTACCAGCCCGGTCCCGAAATCCTCGACGGCAGCTGGAGCTTCCCCGAAGTCGAGCCGATGAACTGACAAGAAGGGATAGGAAGATGCGACCTCTGCTGATCCTCGCGTTCTGTGCCCCGACGCTCGCCATGGCCGAGGACGTTACGATCCAGAACCTCGTGCGCGCGGAGTCCGATCACATGTTCCAGCTCAACTTGGACGCCCACGACGTCGGGATAGGCGAGTTCGTTCATTTTCGCGAGACAACCGACCCCGAAAAGCCGCAGCCGGTGATCCGCGCCAACCAGGACACGCTCTACTCCGCGGTCGTGCTCGATCTCTCTGAGCCGGCGACCGTCACGCTGCCGGAGATCGGCGGCCGGTTTCAGTCGATGCTGGTGATCAGCCAGGACCACTACAGCTTCGTGGAAGCGACGCCGGGGACCTACGAGCTGACCGAGGAAGAGGTGGGCACGCGCTTCGCGATGCTCCTGTTCCGCACGTTCCTCGACGTCGCCGATCCCGATGACCTCGCGGCGGCGCACGCCGCGCAGGACGGGATCGAGGTGAGGGGCGGCGGCGAGGGGCCGTTCGAGACGCCGGACTGGGACCTTGAGAGCCTTGCAGAGGCGCGAAAGGCCGTGAGCCATCTGGCGAGCGCGGTTGGCTTCAATGCGGCTCGAGCCTTCGGCCGCAAGGACGAGGTCGATCCCATCGACCACATGGTCGGCGCCATGGCGGGCTGGGCCGGACAGCCTGCCACGGTAGCCAGCGCCGTCATCGATAGCGTCGAGGCGAACGATGGCGAGACCGCGCACGTCGTCACGGTGAAGGACGTGCCCGTGGACGCGTTCTGGTCGGTCACCGTCTACAACGCCGACGGCTATCTGGAGCCCAACGACCTGAAGCGGAACAGCTACAACAACGTCACGGCGAAGCCGAACGCGAATGGCTCCTACACCATCCATTTCGGCGGATGCGACGACGGGCGCATGAACTGCATCCCGATCACCCCGGACTGGAATTACACCGTCCGCCTCTACAAGCCGCGGCCGGAGATTCTCGACGGGACCTGGACGTTTCCGGAGCCGTCGCCCTCCGATTGACGGCGTTGAGCCGCCGGGTACGAGGCGCGCGCTCCTGGAGCGCGCGCGTCACACCTTGATGGAAACGTTCTGCCGCGGGGATTTTGCGGCAAGGCACTTCGGGCCCGGCTCGTGCGCGACCCCGCTATGCTCTCGCCGATCCCCAAGCGCCTTGTTGCCGATGCGAACAGGCGGAACGATTCAATCTCATCGCAGAAGTCTCTAAAGCTCGACCTTCCGGTTTTCCTGCACATGCGGCTCCTCGTCGGCGCGCTTGGCGCGGATGAGATCGAAGCGCCGGATGAGGCGGCTATGGCCCTGCCAATATTCGCCGATGGAGGGCACGACGCGGATGACGGCGGCCTGCGGATCGGAGCGCCCCTCGGGGAACCAGGCTTCCGCCTCGCCCGTCCACAAAGCGGCGATCAGCCTTGGGTCGGTGGTGAGGTAGGCCTGGCCGGAGACGGAGACGAATTCGCGCCGGTCGGGCCGGGCGAAGGCGAGGTTGACCTCCGGATGGGCCGCCAGCTCCTCGGCCTTGTGGGAGGATTTCTTCGTCAACAGATGGAATTCGTGGCTTTCGCGGTTGGCGGTGAAGCCCATCGGCCGGGAGCGCAGCTTGCCGCCGTCGCGCGTGGTCAGCATGCAGGTATCGATATCCTCAATCAGCCGGAAGAGCTCTTCCACCGATGCTTCGCCCATATGTCGGCCTCCCTTCGTCGTCTCGCCTTGCCAACGAGCGCCGCAGGGCCAGCGTTCCCGCAAGGCGGCGCGTCCCGTCGAAAGGAGGGGTCGCGGCCGGTGCCGCCAGCTCAGGTGGAATAGCCGCGGCCGGAGGGCGAGCGGGAAAGGCGCTGGCCGCGCCGCGCCTCCCGGTGCACGGTGTAGAGCGCCGCGCCGATGACGATGGAAGCGCCGATGACGGTCCGCCAGGACGGCAGCTCGGCGAAGATGGCGATGCCGATGAGGCTCGCCCATAACAGGCGCAGATAATCGAGCGAGGCCAGAACCGTCGCCTCGCCGGCCTTGAAGGCCTGGATGTTGCAGGTCTGCGCCAGCACCGAGACGAGGCCGATGGCGATGAGCAGGAGCGCCTCCTGCCAGGTCGGCCAGACCCATTGCCAGACGGCGAGCGGCGCGATCAGGAGGCCGACGAAGACGGTCTGGTAGGCAAGGATGGTGATCGGCCGGTCGCTGCGCGACAAAAGCCGGATGACCACCATGACGAGGCCCGCGGCCGCCGCGCCGAGGACGGCAAGCAGGGCGTAAAGGTCGATGCCGGCGCCGGTGGGGCTGAGCATGACCAGCACGCCGGCAAAGCCGATGAGGGTCGCGGCCCAGCGGCGGATGCCCATCACCTCGCCCAGGATGAGGATGGCGAAGATGGAGATGAAGAAGCTCTTGGCGAAGGCGATGGCGGTCGCGTCGGCAAGCGGCAGATGCACCACCGCGGTAAAGCCGCAGAACAGGGCGACGACGGCGAAGGCGATACGCAAGGCATGCAGGCCCGGCCGCCTCGTCGTCAGCGAATCGGGAAAGCCCTGAACGATAAGGGGCATGGCGGCGAGCAGCATCACCGCCTGACGCACGAGAAGGATCTGGGAGACCGGCAGATGCGTGCCGATGAGCTTGATGAGCGCCATCATGACGGCGAAGAGCACGGTGGCGAGCAGGATCCAGGCGGCGCCGCGCAGATTGCCGGGCAGGGCGCCAAAGCGCATCGCCAAGCCGGCACTCTTTCCGTTCATCCGGCTCGGCCCATGCATTGCGGCTATTGACGCTGTTGCGGGCGATCCGTCAAGCTGGAGCGGTTCTTTCCTTGCAGCACCCTGCCGCTAGGTTGCTGCCTTATCCTTCCCGCAGAACAGGTCTCCGTGTCATGAACGATATGGCTCCGCCGAAATTTGGGTTGGGCGCCAGCCCGCGCCGCGTCGAGGACGACGCGCTCATCCGCGGACAAGGCCGCTACACCGCCGATGTGATGCCGGAAGGGGCGCTGACGGCGTTCATTCTGCGCTCGCCGGTGGCGCATGCCAGGTTCCGCATCGGCGACCTTTCGGCGGCCAGGGCGGCGGCGGGCGTGCATCTGGTGTGGACGGCGGCGGAGGTGGGCGACCTTTCGCCCATGCCCAATCTCGCCGTCGGCCCCACCACGGGCGAGGTGCACAAGGCCGAGGTGCCGGTTCTGTGCTCGGATATCGTGCGCCATGTCGGCGATGCGGTGGCGCTCGTCGTCGCCGATGACATCAACCTGGCGCGCTCGGCCGCCGAGCTCATCGATATCGACTACGAGCCGCTGCCGGCGCTGACGCAGACGGACCGCACGCTGGATGAGGAGGCGCCGCTGGTCTGGCCGGAACATGGCAGCAATCTCGCCTTCACCTACGAGGCGGGCGATGCGGCGGCGACTGAGGCCGCCTTCGCCAAGGCCGAGAAGGTGGCGAAGCTGAGGCTCGTCAACAACCGGCTGGTGTGCAACTACATCGAGCCGCGGGCTGTCTTGGCGGAGTTTCATCCGGAGGAGAAGAGCTGGACGATCACCGTCGGCTCGCAGGGCGTCCACGGCATGCGCCGGGCCATCGCCAAGGTGATGAACATCGATCCCTCGCGCCTCAGGGTGATCACCCCCGATGTCGGCGGCGGCTTCGGCCCGAAAACCTTCGCCTACCGGGAGTATCCGCTGGCGGCGAAGGCTGCGCAGGCACTGGCGCGGCCGGTGCGCTGGGTGTCGGACCGCAACGAGCATTTCCAATCCGACGCGCAGGGAAGAGACAACGTGACGGAGGCCGCCTTCGCCCTCGATAGGAACGGGCGCGTTCTGGCGATGAAGGTGGAGACGCTCGCCAATATGGGCGCCTATCTCTCCCAGTTCGGCCCCTACATTCCCTGGCTCGGCCTTTCCATGACGACCGGGCTTTACGATATCGCCACCGCCCAGGTGACGGTGAAGGGCGTTTACTCCAACACCGTGCCGACGGATGCCTATCGCGGCGCCGGGCGGCCGGAGGCGGCCTATACGATCGAACGGCTGATGGACGAGGCGGCACGGGTCTGCGGTCTTTCGCCGGCGGAGATCCGTCGGCGCAACTTCATCCGCCCCGAACAGCTTCCCTATGAAACCGTCACCGGACGCCTCTACGACACCGGCGATTTCGCCGGCCATATGGAGCGGGCGCTGGAGGTGGCGGAGGCGGAAGGCTTCCAACCGCGGGCAGAGGAGAGCAAGGCGGGCGGCAAGCTGCGCGGCATCGGCCTTGCCACCTATATCGAGGCCTGCGCCTTCGCCGGCTCGGAGGCCGCCAAGGCGCGGCTGGAGGAGGACGGCTCGGTGTCGCTGTTCATCGGCACGCAAGCGAACGGCCAGGGGCACCAGACGGCCTATGCCCAGTTCGTCGCCGGCCCGCTGGGGCTCGATTACGAGAAGGTTCATGTCCGTCAGGGCAATACCGACCATCTGGAAAAGGGCGGCGGCACCGGCGGCTCGCGCTCCATCCCTATCGGCGCGCCCTCCGTGGAGCGCGCCGCGCAGGAACTCGCCGGCAAGCTGAAGGAGCTGGCGGCGGGCGAATTGGAGGCAGCGGCCGGCGATATCGAGCTGGCGGAGGGCAGTGCGCGCATCGTCGGCACGGACCGGGCGATCTCGCTCGCCGATCTGGCCGGAAAGACGCAGGACAAGGAGCGCCTGGAGGCTATCGGCGAGGTCAGCCAGGCGGAAGCCACCTATCCCAACGGCACGCATGTCTGCGAGCTGGAGATCGATCCCGATACCGGCAGCGTCCATATCCTGCGCTACACCATCGTCGACGATTTCGGCGTCACGGTGAACCCGATGCTCCTGGAAGGCCAGGTGCATGGCGGCATCGTGCAGTCGATCGGCCAGGTGCTTCTGGAGCACACCGTCTACGACGAGGACGGCCAGCTGGTGACGGCGAGCTTCAACGACTACGCCATGCCGCGCGCCTGGGATGCCGTTTCCTTCCATTTCGAGACGCGCAACATCCCCTCCACCCACAATGCGCTCGGCATCAAGGGCGCCGGCGAGGCGGGCACGATCGGCGCCACGCCCGCGGTGATGAACGCCGTTATCGACGCGCTGAACCGTGGCTACGGCATCCGCCATCTCGACATGCCGGCGACGCCCTTGCGGGTCTGGGAGGCGATCGAGGCCGCCCGCCGCGGCAGCCAAGCCTGAGGAGCCTTAGAAAGACGCAAGAGGTGAGGCGCGCGGCCCGGCGAGAGGGCAACTCGGCAATCATGTCGGCGGGGCGGCGATGAGCGACGCCACCCGCGCCATCTTCCTGAAGATCGGCTCCACGCTGTTCTTCACGCTGATGCTCGCCTGCGTGAAGCTCGTCGGCGACCGGGCGCCGCCGGGCGAGATCGTCTTCTTCCGCTCCGCCTTCGGCATGGTGCCGCTGCTCGTCATGCTGGCGGTGCAGGGCCGCCTTGCCGACGCGGTGCGCACCAGACGGCCCTTCGGCCATCTCATCCGCGGCCTTGCCGGGCTTGCCGGGATGACGCTGTGGTTCATGTCGGTGGAGCGCCTGCCGCTGCCGGAGGCGATGGCGATCAATTACGGCACGCCGCTGATGATCGTCATCCTGGCGGCGCTGTTCTTGAAGGAGAAGGTGCGCATCTTCCGCTGGAGCGCCGTCTTCATCGGCCTTGCCGGCATCGCCGTCATCCTGTGGCCGCGGCTTGAAGTCTTGGAGCGGGGCTTTGCCGGCGACCGGGAGATGGTCGGCGCCATGTTGGCGCTCGCCTCCACGGTGGCGATGGCGACGGCGGCGGTGCTGGTGCGCCGGCTGACGGGCACCGAATCGACGGCCTCCATCGTCTTCTACTTCTCGCTGACGGCGACGCTCGCCGCCCTGATGACGGCGCCCTTCGGCTGGACGATGCCGTCGACCGGGGACTTCATCCTGCTCGTCTCGGCGGGGCTTCTCGGCGGGCTCGGCCAGATCATGGTGACGGCGGCCTACCGCTTTGCGGAGACCTCCATCATCGCGCCCTTCGACTATGTGTCGATGATCTGGGGCCTGACGCTCGGCTACGTCGTCTTCGGCGACGTGCCCGGCTTCAATGTCTGGGTGGGCAGCGCCATCGTCATCGCCGCCGGCATCTTCATCATCTTCCGCGAGCACCAGCTCGGCCTGGAGCGGGCGCGGATGAAGAGCGTGACGACGCCGCAGGGATAAGCCCCAGCCCGCTAGAACGCCTTAAAGGTGATGATCGTCTTGGTGTCCTGGATGCCGTCGATGCAATGCACCTTCTCCTGGACGAAATGGCCGATATCGGCATCGCGATCGATATAGAACTTGGCCAGAAGATCGTAGTCGCCGGCGGTGGAATAGATCTCCGAGGCGATCTCGGCGTCGGCGAGCTCGGTGGCGACCTGATAGGCCTTGCCGAGCCGGCATTTGATGAGCACGAAAAACGGGATCATGGGCTTCTCCTGTCGGCCCGACAAAAGCCGATGCGGGCCTGGTCGGCAAGGGGAGAGGGCGCCGCGGCGCCTCAATAGCTGCCTTGCGGCAAGAGCGCCTCGCAAGGCCGCTTGCAATCGGCCCGGCTTGCCTCTACGTCTTGGCGTGAAATCTCAGGGGGTGCCGCCGCGATCCGGCAGGCGGCTGAGAGGCAAAAGGCCAACCCCTCGAACCTGATCCGGCTCGCACCGGCGTAGGGATGGGATGGGCCGAGCTTCACCCCTTTTCCGTTCTGTCGCCGCCGCCTGCCGGGCGAGCGCGAGGAACGCATGACGCTTGATATCGACGAGGCCTTCGCCGCCCTTGGCGAATTGCGGGAGAAGCGCCCGCTCGTCCACAACATCACCAACTTCGTCGCCATGACCGTCTCCGCCAACGCGCTTCTGGCGCTGGGCGCCTCGCCGGCCATGGTGCATGCCGAGGAGGAGGCGAGCGATTTTGCCGGCATCGCCGACGCGCTCGTCGTCAATATCGGCACGCTCTCGCCTTCCTGGGTGACGGCGATGGAACGTGCCGCCACGGTGATGCGGGCGGCCGAAAAGCCCTGGGTCCTCGATCCGGTGGCCACCGGCGCGACGCCGTTCCGCACCGAGGCCGCGCGCCAGCTTCTTCGCCTCAGGCCGACGGTCGTGCGCGGCAATGCCAGCGAGATCATCGCGCTGGCGGAAGGGTCGGGCGCGGGCAAGGGCGTCGATTCCACCGCCGGCTCGAAGGCGGCGCTCGCCGCGGCCAAAGCGCTGGCAAAAAAGGAAGATATGGTCGTCGCCGTCACCGGCGAGACCGATTACGCCACCGACGGCAGGAGGGTCTTTGCCGTTCGTGGCGGGCACGAGATGATGCCGGCCTCCACCGGGCTCGGCTGCGCCCTGTCGGCGACGATCGCCGCTTTCGCCACCGTGCGCCCGCCGCTTCACGCGGCCGTTGCGGGCCTTGCCATCTACGGCGCCGCCGGCTCGGTTGCCGGCGAGCGCTGCCCGCGCGGGCCGGGCCATCTGCCGGCGGAGCTGTGCGACGCCTTGTGGAACATGAATGCGAGCGCGCTCGCCGCGCATGCCGATATCCGCGAGGAGAGCGCATGAGGCGCGCCTTCGACCTGTCGCTCTATCTCGTCACCGATCCGAGGCTTGCCGGGGAACGCGACTTCTTCCAGACGGTGGAGGCGGCCGTCGCCGGCGGGGTGAGCCTGGTGCAGCTGCGCGACCCGGATGCCGGCACGCGCGATCTCGTCGCCATCGCCCGGCGCCTTGTGGAGCTTCTGGCGCCTCGGGGCGTGCCGCTCATCGTCAACGACCGCACCGACGTGGCGCTCGCCGCGGAGGCGGCCGGCGTGCATCTGGGCCAGAGCGACATGGACGGGCAGGATGCGCGCCGGCTGATCGGGCCGGAAAAAATCCTCGGCATCTCCGTCGGCAGCGCCGCGGAGCATCGCGCCTCGCAGCTGGCCCTCGGGCAAGCCGACTACATCGGCGTCGGGCCGGTCTATCAGACGGGCACCAAGGCCGATGCCGGCGCGGCCATCGGCACGGCGGGGCTTTCGGCGCTCGTCAGCGCCATCGACCTTCCCGCCGTCGCCATCGGCGGCATTGCCGCCGGCAAGGCGGCGCCCTGCATCGCCGCCGGGGCGGAGGGCGTCGCCGTCGTCTCGGCGATCATGGCGGCACCGGACCCGCAAGCGGCGGCGCGGACCCTCAGCGCCGAGATCATCAAGGCAAAGGAAGCAAAATGACCGCGATCGCCCTCACGATCGCCGGCACCGACCCCAGCGGGGGCGCCGGAATCCAGGCGGATTTGAAGACCTTCTCCGCCCTCGGCGTCTACGGCGCCAGCGTCATCACCGCGCTGGTGGCGCAGAACACGCAAGGCGTCACCGCCATCCACGACGTGCCGGCCGATTTCGTCGCCGCGCAGATCGATTCCGTCTTCTGCGACCTTGCCGTCAACGCCACCAAGATCGGCATGCTGTCGCGCCCGGAAGTGATCGAGACGGTCGCCGAGGGGCTGAAGCGCTGGCAGGCGGCGCCGGTGGTGCTCGACCCGGTGATGGTGGCCGCCTCCGGCGATCCCCTGATCGCGGAGGAGGCGGTTGCGACGCTGCGCGATGTGCTCTTTCCGCTCGCCGCCGTCATCACGCCGAACCTGATGGAGGCGGCGCGGCTGCTTGGCGAGGCGCCGGCGGCCGACGGCGAGGCGATGCTGCGCCAGGCCGAGGCGCTGATGCGCCTGGGGCCGGGCGCGGTGCTCCTGAAGGGCGGGCACGGCACGGGCGAGGAGGCGGCGGACCTTCTCCTGACGGCGGAGGGGCCGGACTGGCGCTCCGCGCCGCGCATCGCTACCCGGAACACCCACGGCACCGGCTGCACGCTTTCCTCCGCCATCGCCTCCGGGCTCGCCAAGGGCCTGCCGCTCGCCGCCGCCTTCGCCGAGGCGAAGGCCTACATCCAAAACGCCATCGCGGCGGCCGACCGCCTCGCCATCGGCCAGGGCCACGGCCCGGTGCACCACTTCTTCGCACAATGGGAGGACCGATCATGAGCCATCCGACACGGCGCAGCCTTCTTGCCGGAGGCGCGCTCGCCGTCGGCGCCGGGGCGCTGGCACGCCCGGCTCTGGCGCAGGAGCGCATCGAATGGACGATGGTGACGTCCTGGCCGAAGAACCTGCCGGGGCCGGGCATGACCGCCGAGCGCATCGCCACCGGCATCGAGGCGGCGTCCGGCGGGCGCATGCGCATCAAGGTGCGGGCGGCGGGCGAGCTGGTGCCGGCACTCGCCGTCTTCGACGCCGTGGCCGAGGGCACGGCGGAGATGGCGCATACCGCCTCGCTGTTCTGGGCCGGCAAGGCGGCGGTCGCGCCGATCTACACCGCCGCGCCCTTCGGGCTGACGCCGCTGGAGCACATCACCTGGGTCGACCATGGCGGCGGGCAGGCGCTCTGGGACCGGCTCTACCAGCCCTTCGGCGTCAAGCCCTTCATGGCCGGCAATACCGGCTTCCAGATGGGCGGCTGGTATACCAGGGAGATCAATACGCTCGACGATTTTCGCGGCCTGAAGATCCGCATGCCGGGCCTCGGTGGCGAGGTGGCGCGCCGGCTCGGCGCGACACCCGTGTCGCTGCCGCCGCCGGAGATCGTGCCGGCCCTGCAAGCGGGCACCATCGACGCGGCGGAGTTCCTCGGACCCTGGTCCGACCTCGCCATGGGCTTCTGGCAGGTGGCCGAGCATTATTACTGGCCGGGCTTCCACGAGCCGAACGGCACCGGCGAGGGGCTTGTCTCGCTCGCCGCCTGGGAAGGGCTGCCGGAGGATCTGAAGGCCGTGGTCGCCCATGTCCTGGCGGTGGAGAACATCCGCGGCCTCGGCGAGGCGGAATGGGAGAATGGCCGTGCCTTGCGCCAGCTGACGGAGGAAAAGGGCGTCACGCTGCACGCTTACCCCGAGGACCTCATGGAAGCGGCCAAGACGGCCTCCGAGGAGGTTTTCGACATGCTGGCGGAGGAAGGCGGGGTCTCCGCTGAGATCATCGAGAGCTACCGGGCCGCCCGCGCCAGGCTGACGCCCTGGTCGAAGGTCTCGCAGGCGGCGCTTCTTTCGGCGCGCGGCTGAGGCCGCGCGCCGCGTCACACCTCTCCCCGCGCTAGCGCGTGGAGGGGCAGGGCGCGCCACAGGGGGCGCAGGCGGTGGAGGTGCCGCCCGTGCTCGCCTGCAGCGGCGGCGACATCAGGTGGTCGGCAAGCACCAGGAGGAGGCCGGCGGCGACGGCGGCCAGGAGCAGAATGCGCATGAGCCCGCCCCTCTAATTGCCGAGGCCGAAGAGGGGCCGCAGCCGGATGCCGACGAGCGTGCCGGCGAAGGCGGAGGCGAACCACAGCCAGCCGTGCAGCGAGCCCGAAGCGATGCCGCCGAGGAAGGCGCCGATGTTGCAACCGAAGCCGAGCCGGGCGCCGTATCCCATGAGCAGCCCGCCGATGACGGCGCCAAGGGCGGAGCGCATGCCGGGAAAGGGCGCCTTGGCGAAGCTGCCGGCGAGGGCGGCGGCGGCCATCGCGCCCAGCACCAGGCCGATATTCATCACCGAGGTGACGTCGGCGAGCAGCGAGGTCGATAGCGCCTCGGCCCCCTTCGGCCATTGCCAGAACTCATAGGCCGACATGTCAAGGCCGAGCGCCTGTGCCGCCTTGGCGCCCCAGAGCGCGAAGCCGTAGGTGATCGTCCAGGGATGGCCGGCGATCAGCAGCGTCAGAAGGTTGAGGACAACGAGCGCGGCGCCGGCCCATAGAAGCGGCCAGGGGCCGCGCCAGAAGCGGCCGGCGGCGGAAACGGGCGCGGCAAATCCCGCCTTGCGCTCCGCCGTCAGCGTCCAGGCGCCGACCGCTGCCAGGCCGGCGAGAATGAGGGCGAGCGCGCCCGGCACGCTCAGCCATTCGGCGAGGTTGACCGGGTCGAAGCCGGGTCGGTCCAGCCACCAGGGTAGGTGCACGGAGCCGACGACGGAGCCGACGATGAAGGCGGCGAGCGTGATCAGCATGCGCCCGGAGCCGCCGCCGAGGGTGAAGAGCGTGCCGGAGCCGCAGCCATTGCCGAGCTGCATGCCGAGGCCGAAGAGGAAGGCGCCGACGATGAGCGAGGTGCCGACCGGAGCGATGGCACCCTGTACGGCAAGACCCGGAACCAGCCCGTTGATCAAGGGCACGAAGAGGAGGGCGGTGGCGCCGATGACCCAGAGCTGGGCCCTGAGACCGCGCCCGTCGCGGCGGGTTACGACGTTGCGCCAGCCGGCGGTGAAGCCGAAGGCGCCGTGCAGGAGCGCGACGCCGAGCCCGGCGCCGATAAGGAAGAGGCTCGCCATTTTCGGCGAGACTTCGTAGCCGATGAGCAGCGTGAGAAGGGTAAGGGCGGCGAGCGAGAAGAAAAGCGCCGTGCGGTCGACCGCCTCGGCTATGCCGGTGGTCGCGCCGAGCCGGGCGCCGCTGAGGGGTTCACTCGATACGGACATTTTGGCCGGATGGCTCCAGTTTCTGTTTGTTCGTGCTGCGGCGGGCGGCCGAGGATTGGCCGCCCCGCCAGGCCTTGCTTAGGATTGGCCGTTCCACCAGGACTTGATGTCGTCCCAGCGGCTGCGGTCGCTGTCGACGGGATTGTCCGGGTTCTCCGTCCAGCCGACCATGGAATCGTCGAAGAGGCGGACGTTCTCGTAGCCCAGCACCTCCGAAAGGACGAACCAGTTCATGGAGGCCCAGTGGCCGGTGTTGCAGTAGCTGACGATCTCGGCATCCGCCTTGGCCGCTTCGGGCGGCACGAGCGACATCGCCGCGTCCTTGGCGACGACGCGCCCGGTCTCAGCGTCGAAGAAGACCGACTGGTCGAGATTGACGGCGCCCGGCAGGCGGCCGTAGCGCTGGGCGGCCGGGTGCTTCTCCTTGCCGGCGAACTGGCTCAGCGGGCGGCCGTCGAGCATCACCGTGGAGCTCTCGCCAAGGCGCTGGCGCACCTCGTCGCTGGAGACGAGAAGCTGCGGGCGCAGCTGCGCCTTGAAGGCGACCGGCGTCGCTTCTGCGGCCTCGTTCTCAAGCGGCGCGGAGGCGTCGGCCGTCCAGGCGCGATAGCCGCCGTTGAGGATGGCCACGTCATCGATGCCGAGAAGCTTCAGCGTCCAGTAGATGCGGGTGGCGCCGCCGAACTCGCTGGAACTGGCGGCGGCCGGCACGATGACAATCGTCTCCTCGCCGGAGATGCCGAGGCCGCCGATATGCGCCTCAAGGGCGGGGAGCGGCGGAAGCTGGCCGGGGATGCCGTCGCGCTCGGTGCGCCAGCCGCCAGGATAGGGGGCGGAGAGCGCGCCCGGGATATGGCCTTCCAGATAAGGATCGTTCTCGCCATTGGCGCTGCGGGTGTCGAGGACGACGACGTCCTCGCGGCCGAGATTGGCCTTCAGCCAGTCGGCCTCCACCAGCGGGCCAGAGAGAGGGCCTGTGGTCGCCGCAGCGGCATGGCCGATGAGGACGGCCAGGGTGAGGGCCGCCGCGAGCAAGAGCTGGACGGGGGAAAGGCGGTCGATAAAGCGCCGATAGGTCAAGAGGGCCTCCCTGCGAGGCGGCGCGGGACGCCGCGCCGCCGATCGGTTCGGATCAGGATTGGAACTGGGCCCACTATAGGCGGGCAAGGCAGGCGGCCAAAAGGACTGCCATGCCGCCGCAGCGCGGATCGGCGCAAGGCCATGCCCCGCAGCGGGGCGAAGGCGGAATGGATTTGTGGGGAAAGGGGAGCGGGGGCCGGATCGGGTCCGGCTCTCCCGCTCAAAGAAAGACGCCTCGGCGGATGAAGGTCACGCGGTGGCGGCGACGACCTTCTGACGCTGCTCGCCGAGCTTGTCGATGCCGAGGCGAATCTCGTCGCCGGGCTTCAGATAGACTTGCGGGCGCATGCCCATGCCGACGCCCGGAGGCGTGCCGGTGGTGACGATATCGCCCGGTTCCAGCACCATCAGCTGCGAGATATAGGAGATGAGCTCGGCGACCGGGAAGATCATCGTGGAGGTGGAGCCGGTCTGCATGCGCTTGCCGTTGACATCGAGCCAAAGGCCGAGCGACTGCGGGTCGCCCACCTCCTCGGAGGTGACCAGGACCGGACCGAGCGGGCTGAAATGCGGCGCGCTCTTGCCCTTGATCCACTGGCCGGTGCCCTCCAGCTGCCAGGCGCGCTCGGAAACGTCGTTGCACACCATGTAGCCGAAGACGTGATGAAGCGCCTCCGCCTCGTCGACGCGGAAGGCGCGGCGACCGATGAGGAAGGCCAGCTCCACCTCCCAGTCGGTCTTTTGCGAACCGACGGGGATGATGACGTCGTCGTCAGGTCCGCAGACCGAGCTCGGCGCCTTGGAGAAGAGGACCGGCTCGACGGGGGGCTCCACGCCAGCCTCGCGCGCATGGTCTGCATAATTGAGGCCGACGGCGATGAAGTGACCCGGCCGCGCGATCGGCGGGCCGAAACGGCCAGGATTGTCGATGACCGGCAGGCTTGAGGGGTCGAGGCGCGCCAGACGCTCGCGCAGCTCCAAAGTCATCAGATGCGGGAAGAAATCCTCCACCTCGCCGGAAAGGTCGCGAACCTTGCCTTCGGCATCGATCAATGCCGGCTTCTCGTTTCCTTCTTCGCCAACACGCGAAAGCTTCATCACATTCACCTTCTGAACCTATGTGGGCTGCTGCCTAGCCCCCGCATGGGGCGCCGTCAAACGGTCCGCCGAGAGGTTGATGAAGTTAACTATTCGTTAAGTAACGTTACGGATGCCCTAACGGAATTTGTGGCGCTTTTGTCACAAACACGATCCGAATGTGGCTGCACCAGGGCTTCGCCAAGTCGAAATATTGCCAGGTAAGCAATGTGCGGGCTTAAATTCGCGAAATGTTTTGTGTAGCTGATCTGAGTCCGTGAGGGAGGAACATGACGAGATTCGCCAAGACGCTCACCCATTCCGTGGCGGCCGGCGCGCTGCTGGCGGCTATCGGCGCGACCGCCGCTGAGGCGGGCGGGTTCGCCCTGCGCGAGCAGAGCGCCTATGGGCAGGGCATGTCCTTCGCCGGCGTCGCGGCAGGCGGCAGCCTTTCCTCCATGTTCTGGAACCCGGCGACGCTGAGCGCCGTCATGGGCTTTGAGGCGGAAGCCGGCATCAGCTATATCGCGCCCTATTCCGACGTCGACGTGACGCGGCCGGCGGTCTTCGCCCAGTCCCAGGGCGATATCGGCCTCAACGCCTTCGTGCCGAACTCCTATGCCGCCTATCGCATCAACGACCAGGTGGTTGTCGGTCTCGGCATCAATGCGCCCTTCGGTCTTTCCACCAAATACAACGGCACCTCGGTGGTGCGCGGGGCGGGCGTTGCGGGCACGACGGAAGTCTTCACGCTGAGCGGCAATCCCGTCATCGCCTACCAGTTCAACGATTACGTCACCCTGGCGGTCGGCGCGATCGTGCAATACGCCAAGGTTCGCCTGACCGGCCAGGCGCTGCCCGGCCTCGGCATCTCGGCCTTCGACGATGGCGACGACATCGGCTTCGGCGTCACCGCCGGCATCCAGATCCGGCCGATGGAAGGCACGGAAATCGGTCTTGGCTACCGCTCGCGCATCGACCACGATCTGGAGGGCCCGCTGCGCACGGGCGTGGCCGGCACGTTCCAGGTCGATTCCAGCGGCTTCGATCTGCCCGACACGGTGACGCTCGGCGTGCGCCAGCGCATCACCGACGCCTTCCGTATCGCCTTCGGCGCCGAATGGGCGAATTGGAGCCGTTTTGAGACGGTGACGCTGACGGGCGCGCCGGCGCCGGTGCCGCTCGGCTTCCACTACAACGATTCCTGGTTCTTCTCGCTCGGCGGCGAGTACGACTTCAACGAGGCCGTGACGGTGCGCGCCGGCATCGCGCGCGAGCTGTCGCCGCTCGACAACGGCAATCGCACCTTCCGTCTGCCGGACAACGACCGCTGGTGGTTCTCCGCCGGCGCCAGCTATCAGGCGAGCGAGCGCTTCTCCGTCGATCTGGGCTATTCCTACATCCGGGCCGACGACACCGATATCGTCCCGGCGGCGCCGTTCGGCACCGGGCCGACGGCGAACGGCCCGTTCGGCGGCACCTCGGATGCGCATGTGCACGTCATCTCGGCGGCTGTGAAGATGAAGTTCGGCGGACCGCGCTACGAAGAACCGCTCGTCGTCAAATACTGAGCGTTTCTCAGCATTCTACCGGCCGGGTCGGGCTGGGGGTGCGAAGGGGCCGGGGGTTTGTCCCCGGCCTCTTTCTTTTTGCGGCGCGGCGGCCGCTTCGCTCAACCGCGGCGGCCCGGCATCCTCAGAAAGCGGCCGGGAAGAGGCCGCCATCGATGAGGAAATTCTGCCCCGTGACGTAGCCGGCATCGGCCGAGCAGAGAAAGGCGACAAGGCGGCCGAACTCCTCGGCCGTGCCGAAGCGGCCGGCGGGGATGCCGGCCATCTCGCGCTCGGCGACCTCCTGCGGCGAGGAGCCGGCCTTCTCCGCCGCCCAGGCGATGCCGGCGCGCAGCCGGTCGGTATCCATCTTGCCGGGCAGGACGTTGTTGATGGTGACGTTGTGGCGCGCCACTTCGCGGCAGACGCCGGCGAGAAAGGCGGTGAGCCCGGCGCGGGCGCCTGAGGACAGGTCGAGCCCGGCGATCGGCATCTTCACCGACAGCGAGGTGATGTTGACGATGCGCCCGAAGCGGCGCTCCACCATGCCGTCGATGACCGCCTGAATGAGCTCGATGGGCGTGACCATGTTCTGGGTGACGCCGGAGAGCATGTCCTCGCGCGTCAATTCCCTGAAGCCACGGCGGGGCGGGCCGCCATTGTTGTTGACGAGGATGTCGACCTCGCCCGCGGCCGCCAGAAGGCGCTCCTGCCCCTGCTTGGAGGAGACGTCGGCGGGAACGGCGATGACCTCCGGCGCGCCCTTCGCGCGCAGCGCCTCGGCCGTCTCCTCCAGCTTCCTTTCGTCGCGGCCGTTGACGACGAGACGGCAGCCGGCCTCGGCCAGCGCCTCCGCCGAGCCGCGCCCCAGGCCGCGACTGGAGGCGCAGACAAGGGCGGTCTTGCCGGAAATGCCGAGATCCATGGCGTTCTCCTCTTCGGTCTATGCTTCAGCTCAAAGGGTGCCGGCCCTCGCAGGGCCGACACCGCGTCGCCGCCGCCTTACCGCTCCTGTCATCAAAGTGATACCGGAATCGGGTTTGCCAGTCTCGTAAACGGCAGGCAAAGCACGGCAAAGGCAGGGCGATGGCCACGCCACAGCATTTCCGGACATTGTTCCTTTCCGACGTCCATCTCGGCACGCGTGGCTGTCAGGCGGAGCTTCTGCTCGACTTTCTACGCGAGCACGATGCGGAGACGATTTACCTCGTCGGCGATATCGTCGACGGGTGGCGGCTGCGGCGCAACTGGCACTGGCCGCAGATGCACAACGACGTGGTGCAGAAACTGCTGCGCAAGGCGCGCAAGGGCGCCAAGCTCATCTACGTGCCGGGCAACCACGACGAATTCCTGCGCGACTATCTCGGCAGCCATTTCGGCGGCATCGAGGTACTCGAGACGGCGATCCACGAGGCGGCGGACGGCCGACGCTTCCTCGTCATTCACGGCGATCAGTTCGACGTCGTGGTGCGGCACGCCAGATGGCTCGCCTTCCTGGGCGACTGGGCCTATGTGACGGCGCTCGGCGCCAACACCTACGTGAACCTCGTCCGCCGGCGCCTCGGCTTCTCCTATTGGTCGCTCTCGGCCTGGGCGAAGCTGAGGGTGAAGAACGCCGTCAATTTCATCGGCGCCTTCGAGCAGGCGCTGGCCGCCGAAGCGGAGCGGCAGGGCACCGACGGCGTCATCTGCGGCCATATCCACCATGCCGCGCAGCGCCAGCAGGGCGGCATCCGCTACATCAATTGCGGCGACTGGGTGGAAAGCTGCACCGCGGTGGCGGAGCACCATGACGGGCGGATGGAGATCATCCGCTGGGCCGAGCTCGGCGGCCGCATGGCCGAGAACGAGCCGCAGCACGCGCCCACCGCGGTGGCGGCTTAGATAGTGCGCATGACAGGGACGAACCATTCCGGCCGCGAAAGGCTCGGCGCGTGAAGCTGGTCATCGTCACCGATGCCTGGTTCCCGCAGGTGAACGGCGTCGTGCGCTCGCTGAAGCGGGTGGAGGAGCTGCTGTGCGAAGGCGGCGACGAGGTGACGGTGATCTCGCCGCAGGGCTTTGCCACCGTGCCGCTGCCGACCTATCCCGATATCCGCCTTGCGCTGACAAGCGCGCGCCGCCTCGGCAGGATGATCGAGGCGGCCGCGCCCGATTTCGTGCATATCGCCACGGAAGGACCGCTCGGGCTTCTGGCGCGCCGGCATTGCCTGAAGGCCGGGCAGAGCTTCACCACCAGCTACCATACGAGGTTCCCCGAATACCTTCGGGCAAGGGCGCCGGTGCCTTTGTCGCTCTCCTATCGGTTGATGCGGCGCTTCCACAATGCCGGCGCCGGCTGCATGGTGGCGACGGCGAGCCTGGAGGCGGAGCTGGCCGAGCGCGGCTTTCGCCACCTCATGCGCTGGTCGCGCGGGGTCGATGCGGAGCTGTTCCGCCCGCGCGCGGGCGCCGATCTGGGGCTGAAGCGCCCGGTCTTCCTCAATGTCGGGCGGGTGGCGGTGGAGAAGAACCTCGCCGCCTTCCTGGCGCTCGACCTGCCGGGAACCAAGGCGGTCATCGGCGGCGGGCCGGCGCTGGGCCAATTGAAGGCGCGCTTTGCGGATGCCGTCTTCCTCGGCGAGATGCATGGCGAGGAACTCGCCCAGGCCTATGCTGGGGCTGACGTCTTCGTCTTTCCAAGCCTCACCGACACCTTCGGCAACGTCCTCTTGGAGGCGCTCGCCTCCGGCCTGCCGGTGGCGGCCTATCCGGTGACGGGGCCGGCCGATGTCGTCACCGATCCGGCGGTCGGCGTCCTGTCGGAGGATCTCGGCGAAGCGGCGCTGCAATGCCTCAAGCTCTCCAAGGAGGCGGCGCGGGAATTTGCCCTGCGCTTCACCTGGGAGGCGAGCGTGGCGCAGTTTCGCGACAATCTGGTGGGCGCGCAGGGCCTTCCCGAGGCCGTGGCGGCATAGCCTCTTCTACTGCGGCGCAAAAGGCTCTATTGCGCCTTCATGGCCCTACCGGTTTCCTTCAGCGACATCGAGGCCGCCGCGACGCGCATCCAAGGTCGGGCGATGCGCACGCCCTTGATCGGCTCGCCGGCCCTGTCGGAGGAATTCGCCGCCCGTGTGTTCCTGAAGCCGGAATGCCTGCAACGCACCGGCTCGTTCAAGTTTCGCGGCGCCTACAACGCGGTGATGGCGGCCGGGCCGGCGGCGCGGGCCGGTGTCGTCGCCTGCTCCTCCGGCAACCACGCCCAGGGCCTTGCGGAGGCGGCGCGCCTCGCCGGGGTGCCGGCGACCATCGTCATGCCGGCCGATGCGCCGCAGGTGAAGATGCAGCGCACCAGGGCCTCCGGGGCGCGCATCGTCACCTACGACCGGGCGAGCCAGGATCGCGACGAGATCGCCGCGGAGCTGATCGCGCAGGACGGCGGGCTCTTGGTGCATCCCTATAACGACCCGAAGGTGATCGCCGGCCAGGGCACGGTAGGGCTGGAAATCGCCGCCGAGCTGGCCGGCATGCGGCTGGCGCCGGATGTGGTGCTGGCGCCGTGCTCGGGCGGCGGGCTGGTCGCCGGCGTGGCGCTCGCCGTCACCGAGCGGGCTCCGCCGTGCCGGGTGATGGCGGTCGAGCCGGAAGGCTTCGACGACTATGCCAGATCGCTTGCCGCCGACCGCATCGTGGGCAACGAACGCAGCTCCGGCTCCGTCTGCGACGCGCTTCTGGCGCCCGAGCCCGGCGAGATGAGCTTCGCCATCAACCGGCAGAAGCTCTCCGGCAGCATCGCCGTCAGCGACGAGGCTGCCTTGCGGGCCGTCGGCTTCGCCTATGAGAGGTTCCGCCTGGTCCTTGAGCCGGGCGGGGCGGTCGCGCTCGCGGCGCTGATCGACGGCAAGGTCGATGTGCGCGGCTCCGTCGTCGTCATCGTCCTGTCGGGCGGCAATATCGACGATGCCATGCTGGCCCGCGCGCTCGCCGTCTACCGGTCAGGGTAGCTTGTTCTCATCGCCGAAGGTGAGGTCGTCCTCGATCGGATCGGACGCGGCCTCGGCAGGCTCCGTCGGCCGGGCGCGCGCCTCTTGCGCCTCCTCCGTCAGCGAGCGCATCGGCGCGATGCCGGCGCGCAGCTCCTCGTCGATGGCGGGTGGCCGGGCGGGGCTGCTGGGAGGAGGGTCCTTGAGGCCGGCGGCGAGCACCAAGAGCTCCTGCCGCTCCGGACCGTTGGGCATCTGCCCGGCGATGCGGATGAGCTCGGTGGACAGGCGTCCCGGGCGGATATCCGCCTTGACGGCGGCAATGGTGCCGGCAAGCTGCGACATGGCGTTGAGCAGACCGCGTATCTCCGCCGGGCGCGTGCGGTTGACGTATTCGCTCAGAAAGGCGCGGCCCTTCACCGTCGCCGAAAGAGTGGCGAGCATGGTGTCGTATTCGATATCGCTCAGCCCTTTCTCGATTACGCGCGGCATGCTTCTTCCCCTTCGACGAAGCCTTACGGCATAGCGGACCCAGAATGCACGCCAAGAGCTTAGAAACCGCTAATGGCGGTTGCAAAATATCGGCTCGAGCCTATGCATTTCGCGCCGCGCTATTTCTGGCGGCGACTTTCTTCGCCATCGGCATCTATCTACCTTTCTTTCCGGTCTGGCTGAAGGCGCAGGGCCTTTCGGACGGGGCGATCAGCGCCACCGTCGCCCTGCCGGTGCTGGTGCGGGCGCTGATCGTCGGCGTGCTGGCGGCGGGAGCCGACCGTTTCGGGGAGCTGCGTATCGGCGCCATGCTCTACGCGGCGGCGGCGACGGCGGTTTTCCTGGCGCTCAGCCTGGCGGAAGGCAGCCTTGCCATCCTGCTCGTCTCCTCGGTGGCCCTTATCTTCTGGCATGCGCTGATACCGCTCGGCGATGCGGTGGCGTTGCAGGGCGTGGTGCGGCACGGCATCGATTACGGGCGCACGCGGCTTTGGGGCTCCGTCGCCTTCATCGGCGGCAATTTCGCCGCCGGCGCGGCCATCGCCGTCTTCTCGGTCGATGCCGTCTACGGGCTGCAACTCGCCGCCTTCTTCGCCGGTATCGGGGCGGCGGCGCTGTTGCCGGCGGTCGGCCCGGCGGCCTTCGTCGGGCGGGGCAGGGGCGTCTTCAACCTGCCGCGCGACAGGCGGCTCATCCTTGCCATCGTGGCGGCGAGCTTCGGCACGGCCAGCCACGGCGCCTATTACGCCTTCGGCAGCCTTTATTGGCGCTCGCTCGGCTTTTCCGATCTCACCATCGCCGCGCTATGGGCGCTGGGCGTCGTGGTGGAGGTCGGTCTGTTCTTCCTGGCGCATCGTTTCGTGAGCTGGGGGGCGCGCCGCTTCCTCATCGCCGGCACGCTCGGCGCGCTGCTGCGCTGGTCGCTCTTTGCCTTCGTGACCTTCGCGCCGCTGGTCTTCGCCCTCCAGGCCCTGCACGCGCTGACCTTCGCGGCGACGCATCTGGGCATGATGAAGGCGATCGGCGCGGTGGCGGCGAACGGCCATACGGCGCGGCTGCAGGGCTTCTACCAGCTCGTGGCGGGCCTCGTTCTGGGTGCCGGCATGCTGGCGGCCGGCGGCCTCTACACTATCGCCCCGCAAGCCGCCTTCGCCCTGATGGCGCTGCTCGGCCTCATCGGCCTTGGCCTTGCCTGGCAGCTGCCGCGCGGGCTTCAGCCCCAGAGCCCGGCCGGCGGCGGCTCCACGAGCGTGCCGACATAGGCAAGGCTCGGCTTGCGGTCGCGGGCAAGCAGCAGCGGCCCGTCCAGATCGACGATATCGGCTTCCTGAGCAAGAAGCACGGCCGGAGCCATGGCGAGCGAGGTGCCGAGCATGCAGCCGACCATGACGAGGTAGCCGCGCGCGCGGGCCGCACGCAGCAGGTCGAGCGCTTCCGTCAGCCCGCCGGACTTGTCGAGCTTGACGTTGATGGCGTCGTATTTGCCGGCAAGGCCGTCGAGATCGGCAAGGGTGTGGAGGCTTTCATCGGCGCAGATCGGCGCCACATGGGGTATGTCGCGCAGCATCTCGTCCGCGTCGGCCGGCAGCGGCTGTTCGATCAGCTCCACATGCGCCTCGGCGCAGGCGCGCATATTCTCCAGGATGTTCTTCTCGCTCCAGGCCTCGTTGGCATCGACGATGAGGCGCATGCGCGGCGCCGTGGCGCGCACCGCCCGCACCCGCTCCGCGTCGCCGTCGCCGCCCAGCTTCAGCTTCAAGATGCTGCGCTCGCCGGCGCGATGGGCCGCATCGGCCATGTCGTCGGGGGTGCCGAGGCTGATCGTGTAGGCCGTTTCCACGGGGCGCGCGGCGATATGGCCGCAGGCGACGATGGCCGGCCGGCCGCTCGCCTTGGCCTCCAGATCCCAAAGGGCGCAATCGACGGCGTTGCGCGCCGCCCCCGCCGGCAGCCGGCGACGCAGCTCCTGGCGGTCAAGGCCGTCAAGATCGAGGCCGCGGATCGTCTCCGCGACGCTCTCCACCGTCTCGCCATAGCGCGCATAGGGCACGCATTCGCCGCGTCCGCGATGCTCGCCGTCGCTGACGGTGACGACGATGACGGTGGCCTCGGTGCGCGAGCCGCGGGCGATGGTGAAGGCCCCGGCGATGGGCCAGGCCTCCACCGCCAGGTCGAGGGAAAGGCTCATCGGAATTCGGCCAGGAGATGATCGACGATCGGCGCCACGCCGGTGCGGATCGGGTCGCAGGCCGGCAGCCCGTAGCGCTCGGCCGTCTCTGCAAGGCAATCCTCGGCCGCCGCCGCCTCGAGCGCGGAGGTGTTGATGCAGATGCCGGCGGGCCGGATCGCCGGATTGGTCAGGCTGCCGAGACGCTGCGTCTGTTCGATGACGGCGTCGATGGAGGCGATCGGCGCCTCCACGTTGCGCATCGTCTTGCGCGTCGGCTCGTGGCAGATGACGAAGGCGTCCGGCTGGGCGCCGTGCAGGAGGCCGAGGCTGACGCCGGCGAAGGAGGGGTGAAAGAGCGAGCCCTGGCCCTCCACGATCTGCCAGTTGGCCGGATCAGTGGCGGGCGAGAGCCATTCGGCGGCGCCGGAGATGAAGTCGGCGACGACGGCGTCGATGGCGATGCCGCGCCCGGCGATCATCACCCCCGTCTGGCCGGTGGCGCAGAACTGCGAGGCGACGCCGCGCTGCGAAAGCTCGCGATCGATGGCAAGGGCGGCGTATTTCTTGCCCACCGAGCAATCGGTGCCCACCGTCAGGAGACGCTTGCCGGGGCGCTTGCTGCCCGTGCCGGGAGAGAATGTCTGGTTGGCGTGGCGCGCGTCGTGCAGCTTTGCGCCCTTGCGCTCGGCGGCCTCGCGGATCGCCGTAAAGGAGGCGAGGCGCACATGCAGGCCGCTCGCCACGTCCATGCCGGCCTCGATCGCTTCCACCACCGTCTCCACCCAATGCTCCGGAAGCCGGCCGCCCGGATTGACGGCGCCGATGATGAAGGTGCGCGCGCCGGCGGCGGCGGCCTCGCCGATGCTCATATCGGCAAGGCCGGTATCGGCCTTGCAGCCCGGCAGACGAAGCTGGCCGAGACACCAGTCGCGGCGCCAATCGACGATGCCATAGGCCGTCTTGGCGGCGAGTGCATCCGGCACGTCGCCGAGGAAAATCAAATAGGGACGCTCGATCATATTAAAACTGTGGCTCTTATGCGCTTGTGATGCCCCACCGCAGCGGGCACATTCCGCGCGATGACGGCGGCACCGTTAGCACGCCCTTAAGGCAGCGTCAGCCGTCCAGATGTTGCGCGAGGCCATGACGTCACAACTGACCGCGGAGCTTGTCGGCGACCAGCTCGTCCTCACCCCGTCCGGGGTCTGGGCGATCAGCGAGGCGGCGCGTCTCGACGACGGGCTGCGGCAGGCCGTCGGCGAGCAGGCAAGGGGGGCGCGCAGCCTCAAGATCGATCTGTCGCGGCTGGAAACGCTGGATACGGCAGGCGCCTTCCTCCTGGTGCGGCTGGAGAAGGCCTGGCGCAACGCCGGCCGGGAAGTGACCTATAGCGGCGCCAGCCACGGCCGCGACGCGCTCATCGAGCGCGTGCGCGCGGCCCTGGCGGACGACGAGGAGCCGACGCCTCCGGAACGCAAGAGCCTGTTGGTGGATGTCGGCGAGACGATGGTTTCCGTCGGCGCGGACGCCAGGCGGCTCCTGGCCATTCTCGGCGCGGTGATGGCCGAGCTCGGACATGTCATCGTGCATCCGCGCTCGGCGCGCATGTATGCCATCGTGCGGCAGATGGAGGTGATCGGCCTCAAGGCGGTGCCGATCATCGTTCTGATGTCCTTCATCATCGGCGCCATCCTGGCACAGCAATCGGCGTTCCAGCTGCGCTTCTTCGGGGCGGAGATCTTCGCCGTCGACCTTATCGGCATTCTTTCCTTGCGCGAGCTGTCGCTGCTTTTGACGGCGATCATGGTGGCCGGCCGCTCCGGCAGCGCCATCACCGCCGAGCTCGGCTCCATGCAGATGCGCGAGGAGGTAGATGCGCTGCGCGTCATGGGCATGGACCCGGTGAACGTGCTCATCCTGCCGCGCATCATGGCGCTGCTGCTGGTGCTGCCGCTGCTGTCGTTCATCGCCGGCATGGCCAATCTGGCCGGCGGCATGATGATGCTGTGGTTCTATTCCTCCATCACGCCCGACGCCTTCATCGACCGCCTGCAGGACGGCATCGACATGTCGACCTTCCTGTCGGGCCTCTACAAAGCGCCCTTCATGGCGCTGATCATCGGCCTCATCGCCTGCTCGGAGGGCATGGCGGTCAAGGGCAGCGCCGAATCGCTCGGCCGTCACACCACCGCGGCCGTGGTGAAATCGATCTTCATGGTGATCGTGGTCGACGGCCTCTTCGCCATCTTCTACGCCGCGATCGACTTTTAAGGACGCCATGTCTCAGCACGCCATCCTGACCGAAGACGAGGCGCCGCCGGCCGCAAGGCGCGAGCCGATCATCACGGTGCGCGGGTTGACGGTGGGATTCGGCGGCGAGCCGGTGCTGGAAAATCTCGACCTCGATATCTATCGCGGCGAGGTTCTGGGCATCGTCGGGGCGTCGGGGGCCGGCAAGTCGGTGCTGACCCGCGCCATTTTGGGCCTGCTGCCGCGTCAGGCGGGCAAGGTCACCGCCTTCGGAGAGGACATCTCCGAAAGCAGCGATCCGGATCTGGAACGGCGCTGGGGCGTGCTCTTCCAGCATGGGGCCCTGTTCTCCTCGTTGACGGTGGCGGAGAACATCATGGTGCCGATGCGCGAATATCTGCGTCTGCCGCAGCCGCTGATGGAGGCGTTGGCGGTCCTGAAGGTGGAGCTCGTCGGCCTGCGTGCCAGCGACGCCGGCAAATATCCCTCCGAGCTCTCCGGCGGCATGATCAAGCGTGCCGCCCTGGCGCGGGCGCTTGCCCTCGATCCGGAGATCGTCTTCCTCGACGAGCCCACTTCCGGGCTCGATCCGATCTCGGCGGCCGCCTTCGACAAGTTGATCGACGATCTTTCCAGGACTTTAGGCTTGACCGTGGTCATGGTAACCCATGATCTCGACACGCTGCACGCGATCGTCGAGCGAATCGCGGTCGTGGGAGAAAAGCGTATCCTGGTCGAAGGCGATATCGCGAAAATGGAGAGCTTCGACCATCCCTGGGTGCGCGACTACTTCTGCGGTGCGCGGGCGCGCGCGGCGGGAGCCTTAGAGGCTGAAGTCTGACCATGGAAAGCAAGGCCAATACTGCGATCATCGGCGCCTTTACGCTGGCGGTGCTGGCGGCTGCCTTCGGCTTCATCTATTGGCTTGCCGGGACGGAGGGCACGCAATACCGCGAGCCCTTGCGCCTCGTCTTTCCGGGCTCGGTGACCGGCCTCAGCAAGGGCGGCGCGGTGCTGTTCAACGGCATCAAGGTGGGCGATGTGCGCGGCCTGGCGCTCGACCCGCAGGACCCGAGCCGCGTCGTGGCGGAAATCGCGGTGCGCGACGACGTGCCGATCAAGGCCGATACGGAGGTCTCCCTCGGCTTCCAGGGGCTGACGGGCGTGGGCTATGTGGAGATGGTCGGCGGCTCGGCCGACAAGCCCGATATCTGGCAGGCGAGCCCAGGCGTGCCGGTGCTGGAGGCGGACCGCTCCTCCATGCAGGACCTGATGGCCAGCGCCAGGCAGATCACCGGCCGGCTCGACAAGACGCTGCGCGCCCTGGAGACGCTGATCACCGACAATACGGAAGGCATCGACCGGATCGTCGGCAATATCGAAACCTTCTCCGGCGCCTTGGCGCAAAACTCCGAGCAAATCTCAAGCCTGGTCTCGTCCGTCTCCACCACCTCGGACCGCCTCGGCAGCCTGTCGGAGAAGCTCGACAATCTGGTGGGCGCGGTCGATCCGCAGAAGGTCTCGCGCACCGTCGACAATGTCAGCAACTTCACCGATACGCTCGGCGAGGCTTCGGAAGAGGTGCGCAAGCTGGTGGAGAACTTCTCCGGCGTCTCGGAGGATGTGCGGGCCTTCTCCCAGCGCATGACCGGTGTCGGCGAGAACGCCGAACAGCTGGTGGCGGAGCTGCGCGAGAAAACCGGGCCGATCCTCGATGCGGTCGATCCGCAGAAGGTGTCGCGCACGCTCGACAATCTGGAGCGCATCTCCTCGGCCATCGAGCCGGAGAAGGTGACGGCGACCGTGGACGGGCTTTCAGATCTCGCCGGGACGCTTTCGGCGCGGCGCGAGGATATCGATACGCTCGTCACCCGCCTTTCGGCGATGAGCGAGAAGGGCGACAACCTTTTGTCGGCCGTCGATCCGGCAAAGGTGCGCGGCGTTGTCGACGATGCCGCCAGGATCGCCTCCGGCATCGACCCGAGCAAGATCCTGCTGGCCGATCTCGATACCGCCTCCATCAACCAATCCATCGACGATCTGAAGGGCTTTGCGGCCACGCTCAACGAATCGCGCGAGGATGTGCGCACCATCATCGCCAATGCCCGCGACGTCTCCGAACGGCTCGGCGCGCTGACGGCGGAAGCTGAGAACCTTTTGGGCGGCTTTGAGGACGGCGCGGGCGAGGCCGGGCAAGGCCTCATCGCCGAGGCGCGGGCGACGCTGGCCGATATCCGCAGCGCCGCGCAGAGCTTCGACCAACAGGCCCGCAGTATCGGCTCGGGCGTGAACGATTTTTCCAACCGGGGGCTGCGCGACCTGAAGGAATTCATCAATGAGGGGCGGCGCACGGTATCCAGGCTGGATGCGCTGATCTCCAACCTGGAGCGCGATCCGAGCCAGGTTATCTTCGGCGGCGACAACACGCCGACCTATCGGGGGCAACGACGGTAGCGCGCTGCAAAGCCGCTGAACGGCAAAGCGTAGCTGCGTATGGGGCAGGGGGAATGAACGAGCAAAGAGGCATGAGCGCGAGCAAAGGGCAATACGCCCGCCGAGGGTCGGCGCGGCGGCGGGCCGGCACGCTTGCGGCCATGCTGGCGGCGGGCCTGCTTGCCGGCTGCGCGGCGCTGCCGAAAACACCGGACGCCATCTACGACCTGACGGCGCCCGCCGATGTGGGGGGACGCGCCGGCTCGGCGGCGCAGCTTCTGGTGCCGGTGCCGGCGGCGCTCGCCAGCCTGGACACGTCGCGCATCGCCGCCCGGCCGACGCCGGCGGAACTCGCCTATCTGCCGAACGCCGCCTGGCCGGACAACCTGCCGCGCGTCTTGCAGGCGAGGCTGGTGGAGACGCTGCAGAACACCGGCCGGGTGCGCGCGGTTGGCCTGCCGGGGCAGGGGCTCCTCATCGACTATCAGGTGGTGCTCGACGTGCGCGCCTTTGAGCTGATCGGCGGCCTCGCCGTCGCCGAATTCAACGTCAAGCTCCTCAACGACCGCAACGGGCGGGTCGTGGCGAGCCGCACCTTCCGCGCCGAAAGCCCGGTGGAAGGAAAGGCCAACGCCGATATCGTGGCGGGTCTCAACCGGGCGATGGACGCGGCCTTTTCTGAGATCGTCGCCTGGACGCTGGCGCGCATCTGAGCGGGCTTTTCGGTCATAACCTGCGAGACGACAAGAAAGGGCGGCCCGCGGGCCGCCCTTCTTCGTTCGCCTGATGCTTCGTTCGCCCGATACGCCTTGGCTCAGCTGAGGCGGCCGGCGGCGTGGGCGAGCATGGTGTAGACCTTGCCCGTATCGGAGGCGAGGTAGCGCTGGGCCATCGCCGGATCCTCGTCGCGCTCGTTGATCTGGTCGAGAAGCCTCTCGAAGTCGGCGATGTAATGGTCGACGGCGCGGCGGAACTCGCCGTCGCGCTCGTATTTGCGGCGGATCTCGTCGAAGGTCTTCTGGCCCTGCAGGGTATAGAGCCGGCGGGTGAAGACGTTGCGCTCGCCGCGCCGATAGCGCTCCCAAAGCTCCACGGCGGCCTCGTGGTCGATGGCGCGGGCGATATCGACCGACAGGGAATTGAGCGATTCCACCACCTGCGAGGGCGAGCGGCCCGGTGTCTCCGGCGCCGGGGCGGGGGCCGGATCGGGCGTGGGCGGATAATCGTCCTCGTCGCTGGATGCGCGGCGCAGGAGATCGGCCACCCAGCCGCGGCGCTCGCCCTGACCGCGTTCGCCGCCGCCCTGGCGCGGTTGCGCGGCGCGCTCCGCACCGGTCTGACGGGTGCTGTAGGCTTCGCCCGAAGAGGCGGTTGAGCTGCGCGAGGGGGCGGGCTCCGCCGCCGGGGTGGCCGGGCGTGGCGCAGCCGGACGGGGCTCGGCCGGACGGGGCTCTGCCTCGCGCGGACGGAAATCGGCGGCCGGGGTGCTGTCCAGCGTCGCCATGCGCGGCAGCGTGCGCTCGGCCGGCGCCTCATAGGAGCTCGCGGCCGGCGCGGCGGCGGTGCGCTGGGGGGCGGGCTCGGCCGCAGCCGCGCGCGGGGAAGCGGATGCGCGCATCTGATAGCCGCCGGAAGTGCCCTCGCGGCGCGCCACGATATCGGTGAGGGCCGAGATCGCGTCGATCTGCTCGGTGATGGCGCGGCGCATCGCCTCGGAGGCGTGGCGCGCCTCCTCCGGCATGTCGCGCACGCCGCGCTCCAGATCCTGGCGGGCCGATTCCAGCTCGCGCTGCATGTCGCGGGCTGCCTGGCGCATCTTCTCGGCGGTGGCGGAGAAACGCTCCGTGGCGCCGTCGACGGCCTGGGTGATCTCGGCCATCAGCCTCTCATTGGCCTCGCGCACCTTCTCGTCGGAGCCGGCGGTGACCGAATTGAGCTGCTCCATCAGCTGCGCGCGCGCCTGCTCGACGCTCTCCACGGCGCGCTGGCCTTCGGCGATCGCGGCAAGACGCATGGTCTCGAACTGGCCGATGGCGGAGCGGGCCGCTTCCTCGGCGCGGCGTCCGAGCGCCTGGGCGATCTGGGCCACGCGCTCCTCGGCGGCGCTGAGGGTGTTTTCCAGCTCCTGCGAGGCGCCCTGGGCGGTTTGGGACGTGCGCGCGGAAAGGGAATCGGTAACGGCGGCAATGCGCTCCTCGGCGGCGCTGAGGGTGTTTTCCAGCTCCCGTGAGGCGCCCTGCGTGGATTGGGAAGCGCGGGCGGAAAGGGATTCGGTGAGGGCGGCGATGCGCTCCTCGGCGGCGCTGAGCGTGCTCTCCAGTTCCTGGGAAGCGTTCTCGGCCGATTGCGCGGCCCGCATGGAAAGCGATTGCGCGACCTCGGCGATGCGGTCCTCCGTGGAGTGCAGGCTCGCCGCCAGCTCCTCCGTCGCGCTGCGGGCCGATTGCGAGGCGCGGACGCTGAGGGTGTCGGCGACGGCGTTGATGCGCTCCTCGGCCGAGCCCAGCGTGTCGGAGAGCATGCCCGTCAGGCGCGACAGCTGCTCCTCCACGGCCTGAGCCTGCCCGGTGAGGCCGGCGGCGACCGCTTCCAGGGCCTCGCTGCCGCCGCTGACGGCGCCTTCCATGCTGCGGTTCGCCTCGTCCAGCATGCGCGCCGCCTGGGACAGCGCGTCGGACTGGTTGTCGAATTGCGAGGCGATGGCGGTGATGTCGCGCAGCACATGCGTGGAGACATCGCGCAGCGTCTTGATCTGGTCCGACAGGACGGAGGTGGAGGTGGAGGTGTCCTGCGCCGCCGCGGCGAGGGCGCCGCGCAGGCTCTCCGCCTGGGTGGCAAGGTTGCTCTCCATGGTGGAGAGCTGCTCGCCGGACGAGCTCAGCACCTCGCCGAGCTGCTGGTTGGTCTCCTCCAGGCGGCTCAGCAGGGTGTGGATGTCGTTGCGGAAGCGATCGTTGGTGCCGGTGACGGCCTCCACGATGTTGTGCGAATGGGTGTTGAGCGTCGACAGCAGCGCATGGGCGCTCTCGTCGAGGCGGCCGATCGATTCCTCGCTGGTGGCGCGGATGGTGTCGGCGGTGGCGCGGCTGCGCTCGTCCCAGCCCTCGAACAGGCCCTGGCGCTGGCGGTCCAGCTCCTCAAACAGGCTCTCGCGCTGACGGTCGAGATCGCCGAGAAGTCCGGAGCGGCGGGTATCGAGGCCATCGGTGATGTCGCGGGCGCGGCTGTCCAGCCCGTCGACGAGCGATTGCGTCTGCCCGGTCACCGTCTCGAGGAACTGCTGACCCTGGCTCTCCAGGCCCTCGATGACGTACTGGCCGCGGCTTTCGATCGCCTCCATCAGCGTGGAGGAGCGGCTGTCGATCAGCGAGGCCAGCTCGTTCTGGCGCTGGGCGAGCATGGAATTGAGCTGCTCGGTCTTGTCGTTCAGCGTGCCGCTGGTCGATTCCAGCGCGTCCTGAAGCTGATTGGCGCGGCTGGAGAAGCTCTGCTCCACGGCGATCAGCCGCTCGCCGAAGCCGTGATTGACCTCGATCATGCGCCCGGCGATGGATTCCGTCAGCTCGTTCGTCTTGGAGGTCAGCGTCTCGCCGAGCTCGTTCAGGCGGCCCTCAAGGCTCGCCGACATCTCGCTCTGGCCCTCCGAGAAGGCGGTGGAGATCTCGCGGGTGCGCGCAATCAGCGTCTCGCTGATCTGGCGGGCCCGCGTGTCGAGCGCGGTGTTGATGCGGCCGAGCCGGTCGTCCAGCGTCTCCGTCAGGCCGTCGGCACGCTCGGCGAAGCGATCGGTGACATCGCCGATGCGGGCGGTGACGCGCGTCTCGAAGCCTGAAAGACGGCTGGAAACGGCGCTTTCGATGGTTTCCGCGGAGCTGGCGAGGCGAATGGCGACGTTCTCCGCGCTCTCCTTGATGCGGGTGTCGAAGCCGCCGAGATGGCTGTCGAGGGTGGCGCCCATCTCAGAAACGCGCGCATCGATGAGCGAGCCGAGCGTCTCGCCCTGCTCGCCGAAGATCGCCTGCACCCGCTCGGTGCCGTCCCCGAAGCTCTGCTTGACGCGCTCGACCTCTTCGCCGAAGAGCGCGGCGACGCGATCGGCGCCGCCCTCAAAGCTCTTCTCCACGCGCTCCACCTCTTCGCCGAGGCGGGAGGCGGCGCGCTCGGCGCTGCCCTCGAAGGTCTTCTCCACGCGCTCGACCTCTTCGCCGAGACGCGAAGCGATGCGATCGGCGCCGTCCTCGAAGCTTCTCTCCACGCGCTCCACGTTGTCGCCGAAGAGGGAGGTGACGTGCTCGGCCTTGCCCTCGAAGGTCTTCTCCACGCGCTCGACCTGATCGCTCAGCGTCTCAGAGAAGCGCTCGCCCGTGGCGGCGATATTGCTCTGGGCGTCTTCAAGCCGCTGGGTGACGCCCGACAGCTCGTCATGCATGGCGGCGGAGACGGAGCGCCCGGTTTCGCCGAGCTGCTCGATGACCTTGCGCGAGCGGCTGTCGAGAACGTCGGCGACGATCTCGGTGGCGCGCTCCACGCGGCTGCCCGTCTCCTCGGCGCTAGCGGTGATGGCGCCGGCGACCTCCTGGCCGTGCGTCGCCAGCTTGTGCGAAGCCTCGTCGGCGCTGGAGGTGATGCGCTCGACGAACTCCTCGCTCTGGCCAGAAATCCGCTCCGAAAGCTCGCTGGCGCTGGAGGTGAGGCGGCCGGCAAGCTCCTCGCCGCGAGAGGTGAGACGGCCCGTCAGCTCCTCGCTGCGCGAGACCAGCCGCTCGGAAAGATCCTCCGCGCTGGTGGTGACGCGCCGGGTCAGCTCCTCGCCGTGGCTCGACAGGCGCTCCGACAGATCCTCGGTGGTCTCGGTGATCTTGCGGGCATATTCCTCGCCATGGCCGGCGAGGCGCTCTGAAAGCTGGTCGGCGCTGCCGGTCATGCGCTGGGTGAATTCTTCGCCGCGGCCGGAAAGGCGGCCGGACAGATCCTCCGCGGCGCCGGTCAGGCGGTCGGCCAGGGCCGTGCCTTCGGAGACCATGCGCTCGGCAAGGGCCGGACCCTCCACCGTGATGGCGTTCTCGATGCGCTGCGTCGACTGGCCGAGATTGTCCAGAAGGGAGCTGGAGCGCTCCGTCAGCGTATGGTTGAGGCGGTCCTGGGCCTCGCGGATGCGCTCCAGTAGCTCGTTGCCGCGCTCGGTGAAGCTCTCGGCGGCGGCGGTCTGGCTGCGGCTCAGATTGTCGACGAGATTCTCGCTGCGATAATCGAGGGCGCTGGTCAGGCGCTCGCCGGTCTGGTCGAGACGCTCCAGGAAATTGTCGGTGCGCTCCGACAAGGTGCTGACGAGCTTTTCGCCCGCCTCGCCGAGATCGACGGTGACGGAGCTGGTGCGCTCGGCCAGAAGATCGGCGATGCGCCGCGCCGCCTCGTCGGCGGTCGACAGGATCTGGTCGCTGGTCTTGGCCAGATCGGAGGTCAGCGTCTCATGCGCGCCGCCCATCGCCGACTTGATGCGGTCGGCATTCTGCAGGATCGCCTCGCGCTCGCTGACGAGCTCGTCGATCAGCCGGCGAATGCGCATCTCGTTATCGGTGTAGGAGCGCTCCAGCGAGGCCACCTCGTTCTGCACGAGGACCTCCAGCTCGCTGGCGCGGGCGAGCGCACGCTCGATGCCGTCGCCCATGGAGGCGACCTCGCGGCGGATCGCCTGGCCGACGGTGACGATGGATTCCTTGGCGATATTCTCCGGCTCGGCCAGGCGCAGAGCGACTTCCGTCATGGTCCGGGAGACCATGCGCATCTCCTGGCTGCGCCAGATCATCAGCGCCATCACCCAGAAAAGCAGCACCGGAACGACGATGGCCACGGCCAGGGCGACGAGATGCGGGGCGCGGCTGAACTCGTCCAGGCTGGTGATGCCGGCGATCTCGGAGGGCCAGAGCGCGAGGCCGAAGGCGGCGCCGACGCCCGCCCAGACGGCGGAAAGCAGGAAGGCGGTCCAGAACGGGGCATAAGAGGGCCGGCGCTGCAGGGCGTAGAGGAGATTGCCGATTGAGCGCACGTCGTCGTTGGCGGCGCGCCGCGCCTTGCGCTCGCTGGCGCGCGAGCGCTCCGGCTCCGGCTCCGGCTTCTTGGCGCGGGCCGCCGGCTTGGGCTGAGCCAGGGTCGGAGCGGGTGCCGGCTGGGTGGCCGCCTTGGTTTTCCTGGCGGCGTTGCCGCCGTTCGGCGCGCCACCGGAGGAGGCGAGGCTCTCGGCCGAGCTGCGCGCAGCGGCACCGAAGTCGATCTTCAGCGCCTCTTCCACGGCAGAAAGGGCTGCCTCGGTCGATTCCGCTTTCGGTATTTTACCCATGACACTTCGCTCCGGTCCGTACGCAACGACTATAACGGATGCCGTGCCAGCCTTGGCCGGCAAATGAGGATAACGGACGCCGGCCAAACTTGCCGGGGCTCCTCAACCTCCTCGAACGCATCGGATCGCCGCCGCCCGATACTGCAACGCTGCCCGTCCTTTGAGAGGGGCAGCGCCCATTCTGTCCATTTGGCAGGGGCATCCTAATCATTCTGTAACGCTGTGAGAAGCGCGAATCCACTCTGGCGCGCTTTCCACCCCGACAATTTACAAATAATATGAACGCGCTGCAGGCTCGTCTCAATGTGGGGGCATAAGACTGAGCCGGAGCCCGCAAGAGCGCGGACGCTTTCGCCGACTTCAATCGGGACGCCGCAAAGGGCGGCGGAAAGGCCATGACGGGTGGAAGGCAGGCGCCAAGACACATCCTGAACGAGGCGCATCTTGCCCGCCAGACCATGGGCGATGGCGAATTGCAGCGCGAGATCCTCGCTTTGTTCATCGACGAGGCTGAGCGTCTCCTGCGCCAGGCCCGGGAGGCGAGCGGGCCGCAAATTCGCGCCGAAAGGGTGCATGCCCTCAAGGGGCTGGCGCGCAATGTGGGGGCGGAGCGGCTCGCGGACGCTGCCGCGGCGGCCGAAGCAAGGGCGCTTGAAGGCGATGAGGAACTTTCGGAACTCGCCGCTTGCGTGGCCGAGGTGGTGGCGCATCTTAGCGGCCGGTGAGTGCGACGAAGCAGCGCCAGTTTGGAGGCATGCTTGACATAGCCGGGCGCGTCCCTAAACCCGTGCCTCGCAACACGGATTGGACATGCCCAAGATTACCTTCATCGCCCAGGACGGCTCCCGTCACGAAGTGGAGGCCGAGAACGGCTCGACGGTCATGGAAGCGGCGCTCAAAGAGGGCCTTTCCGGCGTCGAGGCCGAATGCGGCGGCGCCTGCGCCTGCGCCACCTGTCACGTCTATGTCGACGAGGCATGGTTCGAGCGCACCGGCTCGCCGGAGCCGATGGAAGAGGACATGCTGGACTTTGCCTATGACGTGCGACCGACGTCGCGGCTGTCCTGCCAGATCAGAGTAAGGGACGAGCTGGACGGGCTCGTCATCACCATTCCGGAGCGACAGGCATGACTGCACCGCTTTTCGATACCGACGTCGTCATCATCGGCGCGGGGCCCGTCGGGTTGTTCGCCGTCTTCGAGCTCGGCCTGCTCGATCTCAAATGCCATCTCGTCGACATCCTCGACCGGCCGGGCGGCCAGTGCGCCGAACTCTATCCGGAAAAGCCGATCTACGACATTCCCGGCTGGCCGGAAATCTCCGCCCAGGGGCTCGTCGACCAGCTTATGCAGCAGATCAAGCCGTTCGAGCCGGAATTTCATTTCGGCGAGATGGTGACGGAGCTGGAGCGCACGGCCGAAGGTGGCTTTCGCGTGCGCACCGATGCCGGGACCACCATCAAGGCCAAGGTGGTGGTGATCGCCGCCGGCGGCGGCTCCTTCCAGCCCAAGCGTCCGCCGATTCCGGGCATCGAGGCCTATGAGGGCACCTCCGTCTTCTATTCGGTGCGGCGGATGGAGGATTTCCGCGACCACGATCTGCTCATCGTCGGCGGCGGAGATTCGGCCCTCGACTGGACCTTGAACCTGCAGCCCATCGCCAAGAACCTGACGCTCGTCCATCGCCGGCCGGAATTCCGCGCCGCGCCGGATTCGGTGAACAAGATGTTCGCCCTGCAGGAGAAGCACGAGCTCACCTTCCAACAGGGCCAGGTGACGGGCCTCAAAGGCGAGGGCGGCCAGCTGGAGGCGGCGACGGTGAAGACGCCGGACGGTGAGGTGGAGGTCGCCTGCACGCGCATGCTGCCCTTCTTCGGGCTGACGATGAAGCTCGGCCCGGTCGCCGATTGGGGCCTCAATCTCCACGAGAACCTCATCCCGGTGGATACGGAGAAGTTCCAGACCTCCGAGGCGGGCATCTTCGCCATCGGCGACATCAATACCTATCCGGGCAAATTGAAGCTGATCCTTTCCGGCTTCCACGAGGGCGCGCTGATGGCGCAGGCGGCCAAGCGGCATATCAGCCCCGACCAGCGCATCGTCTTCCAGTACACGACCTCTTCCTCCTCGCTGCAGAAGAAGCTCGGCGTCATCTGAGGCAGCCTGACCTGGCAAGAGCGACGGAGGTCGGCCGGCGCCGCGCCCCATGTGCATTTGCGCACATCGCCCGGCCTCGGCGCCGTCTAATCCTCTCTCCACACAAGGCGGCATGCCCGCCGGAGGGAGCGAAACATGCGCCAGGGCCTTTGCTTGGAGATCGATCCGGCCTTCGCCGATGCGAAGGTCGTCCGCGACGGGCTCTCGCCGCTGGAGCTGATGCGGCTGGACTTTCAGAGCCTCGCCGGCTTCCTCGCCCGCCTGCGCCGGCCGCGCGGAACCAAAGCTGCAACCCGGTGAAGAAGGCACGGCCGGAGCTTGAGCCCCGACCGGTTTCTTTGCATGTCTGGGCATGCCTGGGCATGTCTGGGCATGCTTGGCTTGGGCCGCCTCAGCGGCTGTCGGCGAGGCTGGCGCGCCGTTCCAGCGGCTGAAGGAAGGGCATGACGGCCGGCGTCAGAGTGGGGAAAGGCCGCGGCGATGGCGGCCATGGCCGAGCCGCCGTCCTCGGCGGCCTGCTGTTCGGGAAAAACCGAAAAACAATTCCGGCGTTCACTCGGCCGGGGCGAGGCCGCGGCGCGCTTTCCAGGCGACTTCCATCCCCTGGTCGGGATGGCGCGGAATGAGGCGCGCCAGGATGAGCGAGCCTGTCGCCATCGCCGCGCCGATGATGAAGACGGCGGCGGGCGAGACGAGCCAGATGAAGCCGAAGGCGGCCGGAATGCCCACGGCGGCGATGTGGTTGATGGTGAAGGCGACGCCCGCGGAAGGCGCGATATCGGCCGGATCGGCGATCTTCTGGAAATAGGTCTTCATGGCGATCGCCATGGCGAAGAAGGCATGGTCGATCACATAAAGCGCGGCGGCGACCCAGGGATTGGCGACGACGGCATAGGCGAGGAAGACGCCGATGAGCCCGACATATTCCACCGTCAGCGCCGTGCGCTCGCCGAAGCGCACGATCATGGCGCCGATCTTCGGCGCAAACAGCATGTTGAAGACGCAATTGACCAGGAAGAGAAGGGCGATGTCGCCGACGTCGTAGCCGAACTTCTCCACCATCATCAGCCCGGCGAAGACAGTGAAAATCTGCCGGCGCGCGCCGGAAAGGAAGGTGAGGGCGTAATAGAGCCAGTAGCGCCGGCGCAGGACGAGCTTTTTCAGCTGCGGCGTCTCCTCGCGGAAATCTGGGAAGGCGAGGGCGAGGAAAAGGACGATGGCAAGGGTGATGCCGCCGGCGATCATGAAGACGGCGGCATAGGAAAGCTCGAAGGTCTTCCAGGCAAGGGCGATGAGGCCGTAGGCGAGAAGCTGGGCGAAGCCGGCGACGGCGAGGATGCGGCCCATGATCCTCGGCGCCTCGGCGCGCGGCAGCCATTGCAGCGCCAGGCTCTGGTTCATCGTCTCGTAATAGTGAAAGCCGATCGACATGATCAGCGTCGTGGCATAAAGGCCCCAGGCGCTGGGAAACCAGCCGGTCAGGGCGACGCCGATGCCGAGCACGGCCAGGGAAACAAGCGCCAGCGTCTGCTCGCGCATGACGAAGAGCACGTAGATGGCAAGAAAGGACAAGAAGCCCGGTATTTCCCGGATGGATTCCTGAAAGCCGATCTCACGGCCGGTGAGGCCGATCCCGTCCACGGCGAAGTTCTTGATCAGCGTCCACCAGCTCGCAAAGGCGATCTGCATGGCCGCGGCCATCACCATCAGCATGATGGCCGGCGTCCGCCAGCCGGTGGCGGCGGAGATGGGAAGGCTCGCGCGGGACATGGCCCGTCTGTCCTATAGGAGGGGCGGGGCGGCGTATACGCGAATCAGCGCTTGCCACGGCGGCACCATGCGCCAGAGCGGCCGCCCGCCCTTAAAGGCGCAATGTGCGTTCGGCGAGCCAGCTGCGCATGCCGTGCGGCAGGGCGTAGTAGAGATCGCGCAGGCGCGGCTTCAGGAAGCTGATCACGGCGCTGCGGTAGAGCCGGCCGGTCGCCGAGAGCGGCACGGCGTAGTCGGCCACCTCCACCTCGCCGCTCCGCCATTCGCGCTTGTTGCGATAGCTGGGCGGCAGCATGTCGTAGCGCGCAATGCCGTTCTCGGCGCACCAGCCAAGGATCATCTCCGTCAGCACGTTGCCCGGCCCGTGACGGGCGAATTCCGGTGAGAAGGCGCGCAGGAAGGCGTGATAGATGCCGTTGTGGACGAGGCCGACCTCCTGCGCGGCGAAGGCGTCGCCGACCGTCAGGCGCGGCAGGGCGAGGCGCAAGGGGCCATCGGCATCGGCGAGATCCTGCGCCAGGCTGTCGAGACAGGCATGGGTGCGCCCGTCGAGGAAGGCGCGGCTGACCATGCCCTTCTCGCGCAGCCATTGCCGCTTCAGCGCCATGGTCTCGTCGAGCCAGCGCCGCGCCGTGGCGGCGTCCCGAGGCTGGTCGAGCCTCAACTCGCCGATCTCGGCAAGGGCGCTTTTGCGGCGCGCATTGTCCCGCCGCAGCTTCGCCTTGCGGCCCTTCAGAAAGGCGGCGAGCCTTGCCGGATCCGTTTCGGTGAAGGGAGCGACATCGGCCTCGCCGAGGCGAATGGCGCAGGTGGGAAGATGACCGCCCAGATGGGAATCCGCCCTTACCCGCTCCAGAACGAGAAGATCGACGCCGGCAGCGTGCATGGTCTGGATGGCAGTCGCGATAAGGGCGCGCGGATCGCCCTTGGCGCCGATCAGAACCTCGTCGTATTGGGCGATGGGGGCGCCGGCATTGGAGGCGATCCTGAGCGGCAGCGGCTCGCAGCGGCAGATCTCGATCGGCCATAGAAGCGCCAGCTCGCCATCGAGGCGCACGGTGACGCACCAGAGCCTTTCCGGCGCGTCGGCGGTGAAGTGGCGGGCCCAGATGTCGACGAAGGCGGGGCTTTGAAAGACGCTGCTGGGGGTTGCCGCGCAGAGCTGCCGCCATTCGTGGCCGAGCGCCTCAAGGGCGGCGCGGCCCTTCAATATCTCACCACGGAGCACGCCGCTCCCGCGTGCCGGCGCGGCGGAAGCCGGCACGGTACCTGGATCGTCGAAAAGCGTGGCGGATGGCGCTAAGCGCATGAAGACTCCCGAACCTGGGCCGCCGACCTTTTCAGAGGATCGTGAAGATTCGGGAAAGATGCGTAAGGGCGCCGCCGCGGCCTAGTCGCGGGCCGGGTTGATGGAGCCGGTGATCGCCGGGTCGTAGATTGGCAGGGAATCGGAGCCGGGGCGAGCAAAGCCCATCGCGGCGACCGGGACCGTGCGGCCGCTGCCCGGATCGTAGAGCGACAGCATGACCGTCATCTTGCCGTGACCGGCCGGTTCGGCGGCAAGGCGGCCCTGAAGCTCGCCGCGCACGAGCTTCAGCATGAAGCCGTTGCCGGCGCGTTCGCCGACGATGTTGGCGCCGTCGCCTTCCGCGCCATCCATGAAGGAGCCGAAGAATTGCTTCTGGTCGGCGCTATAGCGCAGCTTGGCGTAGACGGGCGCTGAGAGGGAGCCGGTCCAGCAGCGGCCGGTCATGCCGAACGCCATCTGGCTGCGGCTCGGATCGCCCTCCAGGGCGCAATGGAAGCGAAGCCCGCTTTCGGGCCCGACGAGAAGGCGCCCGCTACCCCGCCAGGCGCCGCCGAAGCGCTCCATGAACAGGGCCGCATCCTGATCGACCTCCGCCGCCTGCGAGGGGACGGAAAGGGGTGCGGCAAGAGCGAGAGCTGCAGCGAGAATGAGACGGCGCATGAAGAGCTCCGAAGATGACGAATGCCCAATCGACCGTGACGATAGGCATCAAATGCCAATCATTCGTTAACCCTACGCCCATTGCGCGGCGTTGGTGCGACGGCCTCCTCGCGCGCCGTGGTGAAGGAGACGAGATCGCCGGCGATGTCCTTCAGGCGCGGACGCGGCTGGGCCACGAAAGGCACGGGGCGGCAGACATCGAGCGCGGAGAGGCCGATGCGGGCCGTCATCAGACCGTTGACGACGCCTTCGCCGAGACGGGTGGAAAGGCGCGCCGCCAGGCCGTGGCCGACCACCTGCTGCAGCAGGGTATCGCCGAGGGCGATGGTGCCGGTGACGGCAAGGTGGCTGACGACGGCGCCGGTCAGCCGCATCAGGCCGAAAAAGCCCGGTCGGCCACCATAGATGGTGGCAATGGCGCGGATGAGGCCGAGGCAGGTGACGAGCACGTAGGCGACGTCGATGAGGGCGCGCGGGCTGACGGCGGTGACGACGGAGACGCGGCGCGCGGCGGAGGAGATCGCCGCCTTGGCACGCTCGTCGAGGGGCAGAACGAGATCGCGCTCGGTCAGGCGGATGAGATCCGCCCCATCCATCACGGCGCCGAGATGCTCCTTCAGCTGGCGGCGGCCCTGGGCCGTGTCCGGGCGGCCGCCGTACTGACGTATAAGATCGCGCCCGACGCGCCTTGCCTTCTCCGGATCGTTGTCCTCAAAGGCGGCATCGGCGGCAAGTCGCAGCCTTGCCACCGCCTTGAGACGGGCGAGGGCGAAGAGTTCGCGCGCCACCATGGCGAGGATCGCCAGGAGGAAGAGGCCGAGAAGGCCGAGCCCCAGCCAGCCCAGCCAGTCGGCGCGCTGGAACAGGCTGCGGATCAGGTCATCGATGGCAATGGCGACGGCGAGCGAGAGAAGACCGCCGCCGCCCACAACCGCGAGCCTTAGCCAGCGGATGCCGCGCTTCTTCGGCTCGATGATGGTGGTGACGGCGCGCTCGGCGTCCTCCTCGACCGGGTCGAGTTCCTCGATGATGTCTTCCTCAATCTCGACGGCTCCAGGCTCGTCGAGACGGAAGGCCTCGGGGGCACGGCGTTGCGCGGTCTTCATTGCAGCCGGTCTCCGACAAGAAACTCCAGCGCCTGATCGAGCCGGATATGCGGCAGGGAGAGCTTCACGCCGGCTTCTGTCCGTTCCAGCTTGGGCGGGCGAAAGCGCAGATAGCGCAGCTCCAGCCCTTGCCGGGTGGCAAGCTCGCCATCGTCCAGATCGGCGATGTCGCGGGGGCGGCCGGCCAGAACTGGCGGTTCAAAGATCGATTCCGGATCGGTCGGCAAATCGCCGGGAAACAAGGCGATTTCCGTTGCGCCGTCATAAACCTCACCGGCCACTTCCTCGCCTTCAAGCGGGACGCCGGCAATCGCCGGAAGACGGCGCCCGTCGCGCGTCACGGTGACTTCGCGCGTCGCCCGGACCGCCGCCAACGGCATGACATGGACCTCAGCACCGGCGAAGGCGGCGCGCTTGGCCGCCTTGTCGGTGAGGCGAGCAAGAAGGGCGGCTAGGTTGTCGTGGTCGGAGCGGTGCACATGGTCCGCCTTGGTGGCGGCAAAGAGGATCTTGTCGATGCGCCGAGACAGGATGGAGGTGAGCCAGTTGCTGCGTCCGGGACGAAAGCAGGCGAGAACGTCGGCGAGTGCCTGCTCCAGATCGCGCAATGCGGCCGGGCCGGCATTCAGCGCCGCCAGCATGTCGACGAGGACGATCTGGCGGTCCAGCCGGGCGAAATGCTCGCGGAAGAACGGTTTGACCACGTGGGTGCGGTAGGATTCGTAGCGCCGCGCCATCATGGCGGCGAGACTGCCGGGCTCTGGCTCGGCCCCAGGGCCGATATCGAGCGGCGAGAAGGTCAGGGCCGGCGAGCCCTCCAGATCGCCGGGCATGAGAAAGCGCCCCGGCGGTAGCATCGACAGGGCATGCTCGTCGGCGCGCGCGGCGCGCAGATAGGCGGTGAAGGCCGCCGCCAGCTCGCGGGCCTTGGTCTCGTCCTCTTCCGCCTGCGGATCGACACCCTTCAGCGAAGCGTGCCACGCGGCGGCGAGACCCTTACGGTGCGGCTCGCGCGACATCGTGACCGCCTCCGCCGACCATTCGGCGTAGGATTTGTTGAGGAGCGCCAGGTCGAGAAGCCATTCGCCCGGATAATCGACGATATCGAGATCAAGCCGGCCGGCGCCGAAGGTGCGCTTCCAGCCGCTCGCCGATTCGTACTCCAGGGTGACGCGCAATTCGGAGATGCGCCGGGTGGAGCGCGGCCAGACGCGCCGGTCGACGAGGTTCTTCACATGCGCCTCGTAATCGAAGCGCGGCACGGCGTCGTCGGGCTGGGGCTGCAGTCTGGCGCCGGAGAGACGCCCGGAAGCATGCGCGTCGAACAACGGCAAGCGGCCGCCATGCAAGAGGTTGTGGACCAGAGCCGTGATGAAGACCGTCTTGCCGGCGCGCGACAGACCAGTGACGCCGAGGCGCAATTGCGCCGAATGGCCGAGCACGCCTTCCAGGATGTTGTCGAAGGCGATGCGCGCTTCATCGGCGAAGGAGAGGGTGGGGGCCAAGGGTGCTTAGAAAGATGTCGTGATTCGCTGCCAGGCCCCAATATGGGCAGAAGCGGCGGCCGCCGCAAAGTGCGGCCTCACGACACCAGGTCGGCCGGTCTTACATAGCGGGCAAGGCGTGTCGTCCCCGGCGTCAACTCGGACCAGGTGCCGGAAAATTCCAGGACGGCCAGTGCGCCGCTCGGGAATTTGGCGTTGAGCCGCGCCAGATCGCGCTCGCCGCCGCTGCCGACGAGCACCAGAGCAGTTTCGTAGATCATCGGATTATGGCCGACGAGAAGGCAGCATTCGGCGCCGCCGCCTTCCGCACGAAGAACGTTCACATAGGTTTCCTCCACCTCCTCGTAGAGGCTCTGCGGATAGCGCCGGTCGACGGGCAGGACGACGTTCTCCGCCACCAGGCCAAGGGTCTCGCGGGTTCGGCGCGCCGGCGAGCACAGGACGAGATCCGGCTCGTAGCCGGCATCGGCGAGGTGTTGGCCCATGGCGCGCGCGGCGTTGCGACCGCGCTGATTGAGCGGGCGCTCGAAATCCGTCCTGGCGCCGGAGTGCCAGTCCGACTTGGCGTGACGGAGAAGGAGCAAGGTCGGCATTCCTCCCGCTTAGACGAAAGGCCGAGAAGTCGGCAAGCTCCTGCCGTCTTCTTCGGCGCTCATGTCGCGCGAATGGAGGCGAGATGCGGCGTTTTCCCGGCGCGCCGCATGCCGTATGTGCGGGAGGAGCCGCGGTTGCCGGACCGCCGGCCTTACGCTTCAGCCCGCAAGGAACTCGCCCATGGCCGCCGAGCCGCATGCACCGAGCTATTACGCCGCCCTCGCCGAGGGGCCGGCCTATCCCCCGCTTGCCGGGGAGAGCGAGGTGGAGACGCTCGTCATAGGCGGCGGGCTGGCGGGGCTGACCACGGCCTATCTCCTGGCCAAGGCGGGACGTTCGGTGGCGCTCGTGGAGGCGAACCGCATCGGCTGGGGCGCGTCGGGCCGCAACGGCGGCTTCGTGTCGCCGGGCTTTGCCCAATCGATCTTCAAGGTGGAGGCGAAACTCGGCCTGCCGGGGGCGAGGAAGCTCTTCACCCTGTCGCGGGCGGGCTGCCAGTTCGTGCAGCAACGAATTGACGAATTCGGTCTTGCCGGGATTATCGGCGGGCGCGGCTGGCTGAAGGTGGTGCGCCATCCGGGTGAGGAGGAGCTGAGGGCGCGCGCCGAGCGCATGCAGCGCGATTATGGCGTCACCTATCAAGTCTGGCCGCGCGAGGCGGTGCGCGAGACGCTGCGCACAAACCGCTACTTCGGCGCGCTGCACGACCCGGAACCCTTCCATATCGATCCGCTCGCCTATGCGCGCGGATTGGCGGAGGCGGCGGCGGAAAGCGGGGCGGCGATCCATGAGGGGAGCGGGGCGAGCGGGCTTTCCCGGTCGGGCGCGGGCTGGCGTGTGACGACGGCCGGCGGGACGATCGCCGCACGCCATGTCGTGCTGGCCGGCAGCGCCACGCAAAGCGGTCTCTACCCGCCCCTGGAGCGCGCCGTCCTGCCGGTGGCGACCTATGTCGTCACCTCCGAGCCGCTCGGTGAAAAGCTGGACGAGGCCATACATTTCACCGGCTGCATCGCCGATACGCGCCGGGCCGGCGACTATTATCGCCTCATCGGGGAAGGCGAGGCGCGCCGGCTTCTGTGGGGCGGACGTATCACCACGGCACGGGCCGAGCCGGCGCGGCTGGCGGAAATGCTGAAGGCCGATATCCTGCCGATCTACCCGCAGCTTGGCGATTTTGCGGTGGATCACGCCTGGGGCGGGCTGATGGGCTACCAGCGCTCGGCGATGCCGATCATCGGCCTTCTCGCCGGAAGGCGCGAGGCGGGACTGTGGGCGGTGACGGCCTTCGGCGGGCACGGGCTTGCCACGACGGCGATGGGGGGCAGCCTGATCGCGGCCGCGATTGCGGCGGGCGACGACACGTTCCGCCTGTTCGAACCGTATTTGCCGGCCTTCCTCGACCGGACGATCGGCGGGCGCAACTTTCTGGGGCGTGCGGCGACGCAGCTTCTCTACTGGCGCATGCAGCGCCAGGACCGTCGGCGGGAGCAAGAGGCGAGCGCTGGATAGATCCCGCGGCTGTGTCGGTTCGCGCCACGGGCGGCGATTGCCAAGCCTGTGGAGCTCCCATAGAGTCGTTCCCGCATCACGAGTTGGGTCGACGCCCAACGCCAACCTGCCAATCCGGGCAAGGTGGCGCTCCGCAAGGAGGATGTGGCCAGCCGGCAACCAAACGGATGAAGCCACGCGCGTCGATCTCGCCAAGAAGGACCGACGCGACGTGCCTATCAAGATTCCCGACCATTTGCCTGCCCGCCACATCCTCGAAGCGGAGGGGCTCGTGGTGATGAGCGAAGCCGATGCGGTGCGCCAAGATATCCGCCCGCTCAGGATCGGTCTGCTCAATCTCATGCCGAACAAGATCAACACCGAAGCCCAGCTCGCCCGGCTCTTCGGCGCAACGCCGCTGCAAATCGAGCTGACGCTGGTGCGCATGAGCGAGCATGTGCCCCGCAACACCTCTGCCGATCACATGGCCGCCTTCTACCGGCCGTGGAGCGATGTGCGCGAGGAGCGCTTCGACGGCTTCGTCGTCACCGGGGCGCCGGTCGAACGGCTCGCCTTCGAGGAGGTTGGCTATTGGGCGGAGCTTCAGCGCATCTTCGACTGGACGCAAACGCATGTGCATCGCGCGCTGATGATCTGCTGGGCCGCGCAGGCAGCCCTCTATCACTTCCACGGCGTGCCCAAGCACGCGCTCGAGCGGAAGGCCTTCGGCGTCTTCCGGCACCGCAATCTGGCGCCGGCATCGCCCTATCTGCGCGGCTTCTCGGACGATTTCGTCATACCCGTCTCACGTTGGACGGAGGTTCGCCGGGAGGATCTTGGCGATGCCGGTCTGAGCGTTCTCATCGACAGCGAGGAGACCGGGCTCTGCCTGCTGAGCGACCCCGCCCGCCGCATGCTGCATATGTTCAATCACCTGGAATACGACACGGGCACGCTGAAGGAGGAATATCTGCGCGACGGGGCCGGCCCGCTGCCGGCCAACTATTTCCGCAACGATGATCCCGCCGCGCCGCCCGTTAATGGCTGGCGTAGCCATGGTCATCTTCTCTTCGGCAACTGGATCAACGAGATCTATCAGACGACGCCCTTCGATCCGGCGGCGATCGGTCGCCAGGTCGTGAACTCAGCCACGACCTAGGCCGCGCGGGGCCTGGCGGGCGAGAAGGCCGCCGGCTTTGCCTGGCGCATGCCGAGGTTCGGGCCGGACGGTATCCCTGCCTCGCCTGCCTTCTCTTTGGCAGCTCGCAGCCGCTCGGTGGAGAGGATGCGCGAAGAGGCGAGCGCGGCCAGCTCCACGCGCAGGATATCGGCGAAGGTGCGCCTGCGGCGCTCCATCTCGGTGGCGAGCGTTGCCGGGTCCGGCGCGTTCGACAGGCAAGCGCGCGCCTCGCGCAGCTTGGTCAGATAGGCGCTCGCGGCATCGCGCAGCTGCGTGGCGTAGGCGCGGGCGGCAAGCAGGCGCCCCTCGCGCAAGGCTGCGCGCTCGCAGGCGATCAATTCAACGATACGGGTCTCGGCCGCCATCAGGGCCGTCAACTCCGGGCAAGGATGCCGCACCTGGGTGATACGCATACGCCACAACTCGCTTGCACATGCATTTTATCTAGAATGCCGGGCCAGCTGTTAACGTTAGGTTAGCTCTTCACGACGGTGCGGCGGCTCAACAAAAGCTTCATATCCCGGCGCTTGCACCGGATGCTTGTTGTCCGTATAGGGCAGGTTCAGGGAGAGGGCGGCACGGTGGGATGACGCCAATGGTTCTGGAGGCTGACAGACTGTATTCGCCAAGCGAAGATGAGCCGTTCATGAACGAGCGGCAGCGGGAGTATTTCCGTAAAAAGCTTCTGGCGTGGAAGGAAGAGATCCTGGCGGAAAGCCGGGACACGCTGGAAGCCCTGCAACGCGAAAATCAAAACCATCCCGATCTCGCGGACCGGGCATCCTCGGAGACGGATCGCTCCATCGAATTGCGGGCGCGCGATCGGCAGCGCAAGTTGATTTCCAAGATCGATGCGGCCTTGCGCCGGATCGAGGACGGCAGCTACGGCTTCTGCGAGGAGACGGGTGAGCCAATCAGCTTGAAGCGGCTCGACGCCAGGCCGATCGCCACGCTGTCGGTGGAGGCGCAGGAGCGCCACGAAAGGCGCGAGCGCGTCTATCGCGACGACTGAGCAGCGCCGCGAATCGGGAATGGTCATCGAATAAAAAAAGCGCCGCCGGATTCCGGCGGCGCTTTGCTTTGTGACGTGCTCTAGCGTCGCTTGAGGTCGCCGGTGAGCTCGCCGAGAAGGCGGGCCATCTCGTCCTCCAGTTCCTCCTCTTCCTCGTCTGCCGGCTTGTGCTTGGGCGAGAAGGCGACGACGCTCTCCTCGACATCCAGGCTGGCAACCGCCTTGCGCGGCGACTCCCTATCCGCGGGGATATCGAGCTTCGCTGGCGATTCGGCGACCGAAGGTTCTTCCGGTTCGCGCAAGGATGCTGGCGCTTCGGGGGCAGCGATGTCGCCGTCGGCGGCCTCCTCCGCCTCGGCCGTGCCATCGCTCTGCGCATCGGCGCGGTGGGCGAGGGGGGCGGTCTTTTCTTCAGCCTCGGCCTTTTCTCGGGGCGCGGCGTCTTCTTCCGGCCGGGCTGGCATGTCCTCGTTGCCGGCCGCGGGCGTTGACAGCGCGCCCGGATCGGCGCCCGCCGAAGCGGCAACCGGCGTCTGCGGCTCGGAGGGCGTTTCGGCGGCCTCCTCCGGGGGCGGCTCGGTGACGGCAGGTTCCGGCAGTTTTTCCTCCGCCGGCGCCGGTTGCGCTGTCGCTTCCTCGCTGCTTTCCGGGGCCGCCTGCGGCGCCTCGGCCGATTGTGGCGCGGCTTGCGCGGTCTCGACCGTGGCGGGCCTTGAGGTCTCGCCGCGTTGATGCACGCCGATAGCGGCGCCGATCTCATCCTCCAGCGAGAGGTCGTCGAGGAGGCCGGAGGTGTCCTCCAGGGCGCTCTTGGAGACCTTGCGGGCGGAAAGGAAGTAACTCGTCGCCGGCTTGGCGGAGGTGACCGGAGCCGGCGCTTCGGCGTCGTGGCTCTCCGTGGCCGGCGATGCCGCGCTGGCGCGCTTGGCAGGAGCCGACATCTCGGCAGGATAATCGGGGCTTTCCGGCGCCTCGGCCGGCCCATCGGCCGGTGGGGCGGCGGCGGGCTTTGGCGCTGCGGAGGCTGCCGGCTCCTTGCCGCTCTCCTCGCGCCTGGCGCCGAAGAGGCCGGAGAGCACCTTGCCCATGGCGGGTGCGGCCGCAGCCGGGATGGAGGGGCTCGGCGAGACGGAGGCAGCCGCCGCGCCCTGCCTGTCGCTCGCACCGTTTTCGGCGGGCCTGGAAGGCTCGTCGAGCGCCCCGTCGGCGGCATAGGCGCTTTCGGCCGCGGCCCTGTCCGCCGGACGCTTTTCCTGGACCGGCGATGGTGCGGCCTGGCCGGAGGCGCGGTCTGTCATGTCCTTATCGCGCCGCGCCTTCGCCGTGGCCTCTTCGGCAGGCGGCGGTTCGGCCGTCTGCGCGCTGTCGCCACGGGCGCGCGGAGGCTCGCCGAAACGGGAGGGACGGGGCGCGGCAGCGGCGCCGGAGGCGGCGCTCGCAGCCGGCGCAGGGGTTGCGGCGGGCTTGCCGGCGGCCGGGGGGTGCGGCGTCGGGGCGCCGGGCGCGGGGGCCAAGGCCGTCGGCGACCGTCGCCCGCTCTCCGGCTGCGCCGCGCCGGCGCGGCGCTCCTCGCGCAGAGGATGCACGGAGGCTGCCGCCACCGCCTCGGCAAGGCGCGGCTCGGCGGCCCGGGCCGACTTTTGCGCATGGGTGGCGGCCGGCGCGAGCGTGGCTGCCGATGCGGGTGCGACGCGCCGGGGAGCCGCCTGGGCCTGGCCCGGTCGGCCGCGCACGATATGCGATTCGACCACGATGTCGGTCGGGCCGCCGATCAGAACGAGATGCTCGACCTGATCGCGGCGCAACAGAAGCAGTTGCCGCTTGGGGTCGACATCGTGCACTTCCATGACCTGCAGGCGACCGGCACGGGTGCCCGAAGCGCTGCGGACACGGCCCGGAGCGCGGCGCAGGGACCACATATACGCAACCCCCACCGCCAGGACGACAAGGAGCGTCAGGACGATGGCTAACGACAGGCCGCCTTCCGGAAGCCCGAGAAAACCGCGCATGGACGCCTCCTTTTATCACGCTACACTGAACCCATGCCGCTAAACGCCGAGAATAGCCGGAATACCTGGCTGTTTCAAACAAGGCTGCACCGATGCGGCACGCGGCCTGCGGCAGGTTTTCCGGAACTGTCCTTCTGGCCGCGGCTGCGACACCGAATCGGCTAATCTCAATTTTAATGGCCGTGACCAGCGAAGCGATGTCAGACGAAAACACGACACGCGCCGGGCAAGAGCAGGCCCGGCGCGACAGCATTGGCCGCATCGTGCTCCTCTCGTTCGGGCTCGTGGCCGCCGCCGGCTCCTATCTTTTCGTGCCGCCCGAATGGGCCGATTTGATCGTGCTCATCTGCCTTGGCGTGCTCTCGGCCGTCGGCGTCATGTGCCTCTTCCTGGCGGCGGGCGGCTTCATCCGCTTTGCCCGCGCCAAGGCCGCCGCCTCGCGGGCACCGGCCCTGTCGGAGGAGATTTTCGAGGCGATCGGCGATGGCGCCGTCATCTGCGACCGATCCGGCACGGCGCTGCGCGGCAACTCCGCCTATTTCCGTCTGGGTGGTGGCGAGCGCGAGCTCGTTTCGGTGGAGCGGCTGTTCGCGGAAAGCCCGGATGCCTCCGAAGCCATCTACCGACTTGCCGGGGCAGCCGAGAAAGGCCGGCGCGCCACGGAAGAGATCCGCATGTCGCGCGCTATCGGCGGGACGAGCGGGGCGGCGCGATGGTACCGCGTAAAGGTCAATCCGATCCCGGCCGACCCGCAACTCGTCCTCTGGCTGATCTCCGATATCACCCGCGATCGCGAGCACCAGGAGAACATCTTCCAGGAGCTGCAGAACGCAATTGACTATCTCGATCACGCGCCGGCCGGCTTCTTCTCCATGGAGCCGGACGGGCGCATCCGCTACATCAACGCCACGCTCGCCGAATGGCTCGGCATCGATTTGGCTGAGTTTGAGCCGGGCGGCTCGCAGATCGCCGAATACGTCACGGCCGACAGCCTCTCCCTCCTGGAAGCGGCGAGCGCGCGCGGCGAAACCGTGACGGAAGAGCTGGAGATCGACCTTTGCCGCGCCAACGGCACGCGCAAGCCGGCGCGGCTCCTGCACCGCGTGCCGGTTTCCGCCGACGGTCGTCTGGGCGCCTCGCGTACCCTCGTGCTGGAGGTGACGCCGGGCGAGGCCGGCGCCGGCCAAGCGGCGGAGCGTCGATTTATCCGCTTCTTCAACAACACGCCGATGGCGATCGCCTCCGTCGACCGCGAGGGCGTCATCAATCTCTCCAATGCGCGCTTCTTGAAGCTCTTCCGCCGCAGCGGCGATGGCGGCCGGCGCATCGAGCTTGCCAGCGTTGTCAAGGCCGAAGAGCGGGCGGCGCTGAAGAGCGCGCTCGGCGCCGCCATCGACGGCCAGGGCGACATCGCGCCGGTGGATGCTCATTTCGCCGAGGACGAGAGCCGCAGCGCCCGCTTCTTCGTCAGTCCGATCGTGGAAGGCGAGCCGGGAGAGGACGCGGCCATCGTCTATGCGCTGGAGACGACGGAGCAGCGGGCCCTGGAAGCCCAGTTCGCCCAAAGCCAAAAGATGCAAGCAGTCGGGCAGCTTGCCGGCGGCATCGCCCACGATTTCAACAACGTCCTGACCGCCATCATCGGCTTTTCCGATCTGCTTTTGTCGAACCACCGGCCTTCCGATCCGGCGTTCCAGGACATCATGAACATCAAGCAGAACGCCAACCGGGCCGCGGGGCTGGTGCGCCAACTGCTCGCCTTTTCCAGGCGCCAGACGCTGCAGCCGCGCGTCATCCGTCTGGACGAGGTCCTGTCCGACCTTTCGGTGCTGCTGGATCGTCTTCTCGGCGAGAAGGTGGAGCTGAAAACGGAACATGCGAGCGAGCTGTGGCCGGTGAAGGCGGACCTCAACCAGCTGGAACAGGTGGTCGTTAATCTCGCCGTCAATGCCCGCGACGCGATGCCGGAGGGCGGCAAACTGACCATCCGCACCGCCAATATCGACGAAGACGGCAGCGCCCGCTTCCGCCGCCGCGAGGGCTTCAAGGCGGGCGAATACGTCCTGATCGAGATCGCCGATACCGGTACCGGTATGTCGCCGGAGGTGATGGAGAAGGTGTTTGAGCCTTTCTTCACCACCAAGGATACCGGCAAGGGCACGGGGCTCGGCCTTTCCACCGTCTACGGCATCGTCAAGCAGACCGACGGCTTCATCTTCGTCGACAGCGTCCCGGGCAAGGGCTCCACCTTTTCCATCCTGTTTCCACGGCATGTGCCGGAGGCGCAGGAAGAGGCGGGCGAGGCCAAGCCGAAGGCGGAGCCGACGGACCTCACCGGCAGCGCCGGCATCCTTTTGGTGGAAGACGAGGAGGCGGTACGCGCCTTCGCGGCGCGGGCGCTGAAGGCGCGCGGCTACAAGGTGCACGAGGCGGCTTCCGGCAGGGAGGCGCTCGATATCATGGAGACGGAAGGGGCGGAGGTCGATCTCGTCGTCTCCGACGTGGTGATGCCGGAGATGGACGGGCCGACGCTCCTGAAAGAGCTGCGCAAAGCCAATCCGGCATTGAAGATCATCTTCGTTTCCGGCTATGCGGAGGACGCTTTCGCCCGCCACCTGCCCGAAAGCGAGGAATTCCACTTCCTGGCCAAGCCCTTCTCGCTGAAGGACCTGGCTACTGCGGTGAAGAAAGCGCTGGAGGCCTGACCGCTCACGGTGGGCTTGCCGCGGGAGTTCGCCGAAGACGCCGGGCCACTACGAGGAAGATCAGGCATGTCGTTTCCCGTCCGGCTTCTGGAAGGCTATAGCGCCTTCTGCCAAGGCCGCCTGCCGACGGAGCAGAGCCGCTATCGCGAGCTTGCCGAGGTAGGTCAGAAGCCTGAGATCATGGTCATCGGCTGCTGCGATTCGCGCGTTTCGCCAGAGGTCATCTTCGATGCCGGGCCGGGCGAGCTCTTCGTGGTGCGCAACGTCGCCAATCTGGTGCCGCCCTTCTCGCCCTCAGTCTCGCAGCACGGCGTCTCCGCGGCGATTGAGTTCGCCGTCCAGGCCCTCAGCGTCAGGCATATCGTCGTGCTCGGCCATGCCCGCTGCGGCGGCATCCGCGCCTTCGCCGAACAGGAGCGGCCGCTCTCGCCAGGCGACTTCATCGGCAAATGGATGTCGCTCATCGCCCCGGCGGCCGACCGCCTGGAAGGCCGCAGCGAGCTGCCGCGCGAGGAATATCTCGCCCGCCTGGAGCAGGCCTCCATCCTGCAGACGCTTCAAAACCTGCGCACCTTCCCCTTCGTGAGGACACGTGAGGAGGCGGGCGAGCTCTTCCTGCATGCGGCCTATTTCGATGTAGCCACCGGGCGGCTCGCCGTATGCGAGAAGGAAGAGGGCGCGTTCGCGCTTGCCTCGTGATCGGGGCCGACCCCAGCTAGAACAAAACGGAAAGATCTTTGTTGACGATGCGGAACAAAAAGAGTACGAAAAGTAAGAAGGAGCGGGTGGTCTTCCGCTCGACTTTGGAGGATAGTCCGATGGCGAATCCGCTGCGCGTCGTCGAAGGAGGCAAAGAATCCATGGATCGTTCCAAGGCATTGGACGCCGCCGTCAGTCAGATTGAGCGCGCCTTCGGCAAGGGCTCCATCATGCGCCTCGGCCAGGACGGGCAAGTGGTGGAAGTGGCCACGGTCCCGACCGGTTCGCTCGGCCTTGATATCGCGCTCGGCGTCGGAGGGCTTCCGCGCGGACGCATCGTGGAAATCTACGGGCCGGAATCCTCCGGCAAGACGACGCTCGCCCTGCACACCGTCGCGGAAGCGCAAAAGCGGGGCGGCATTTGTGGCTTCATCGACGCCGAGCACGCGCTCGATCCGGTCTATGCGCGCAAGCTCGGGGTCAATCTCGATGATCTGCTCATCTCCCAGCCCGATGCCGGCGAGCAGGCGCTGGAGATTGCCGACACGCTGGTGCGCTCCGGGGCGATCGACGTTCTCGTCATCGATTCGGTGGCGGCGCTGACGCCGCGCGCGGAGTTGGAAGGGGAGATGGGCGATTCCCTGCCGGGCATGCAGGCGCGGCTGATGAGCCAGGCGCTGAGGAAGCTGACCGCCTCCATCTCACGCTCCCATACCATGGTCATCTTCATCAACCAGATCCGCATGAAGATCGGCGTCATGTTCGGCAGCCCGGAGACGACGACCGGCGGTAACGCGCTGAAATTCTACGCTTCGGTGCGGCTCGATATCCGCCGCATCGGCGCCATCAAGGATCGCGACGAGGTGACGGGCAACCAGACCCGCGTCAAAGTGGTGAAGAACAAGCTGGCGCCTCCCTTCAAGGAGGTGGAATTCGACATCATGTATGGCGAAGGCATTTCCAAGACCGGCGAGCTTCTCGATCTCGGCGTCAAGGCGGGGATTGTGGAAAAATCCGGCGCCTGGTTCTCCTACGACAGCCAGCGGCTCGGCCAGGGGCGTGAGAACGCCAAATCCTTCCTGCGCGAAAACCCGGATGTCGCGGACGCCATCGAGCGGGCGATTCGCCAGAATGCCGGCCTCATCGCCAGCGAGCTGCTCGAGGGCGCGCCGGAGGCGGACGAGGAGACCAGCTTGCGCGCCTGAAGACACTCGCGGCAGGGCGCGGACCTTGCCGGCCACGAGGAAGGCGCGGATCTTGGCGGCCAGGAAGAAATAGCCGGGTGGAAAACCCTGAAGGGTTAGCTCTCTTCCTTGCCCGGGCTGAAGCGCTGGGTGGGGAGCCGGGGGCGGGCGGCGGCCTCGCCTAGACAGGTTCCGGCGGGCGGTCTAGATACCGCTCGCCTTTTTCCGTTTCGGTAGCACATTATGGTCAGCGTCAACGACATCCGGACCCATTTCCTGGAATATTTCGGCCGGCACGATCACGCCATCCTGCCCTCCGGACCGCTGGTGCCGCGCAACGATCCGACGCTGATGTTCACCAATGCCGGTATGGTCCCCTTCAAGGATTATTTCACCGGCAGAGCGAAGCCGACCTCGCCGCGCGCCGTCACCTCGCAAAAATGCGTGCGCGCCGGCGGCAAGCACAACGATCTCGACAATGTCGGCTACACCGCCAGGCATCATACCTTCTTTGAGATGCTCGGCAATTTTTCGTTCGGCGACTATTTCAAGGAGAGGGCGATCGAGCTTGCCTGGAAGCTGGTCACCAAGGAATTCGGCATCGATGCTTCCCGGCTCCTGGTCACCGTCTACGCGGAGGACGAGGAGGCCTTCTCGCTGTGGCGCAAGATCGCCGGCCTGCCGGAGGACAAGATCATCCGCATCGGCACCTCCGACAATTTCTGGCAGATGGGCGATACCGGCCCCTGCGGGCCGTGCTCGGAAATCTTCTACGATCACGGGGCGGCGATACCGGGCGGCCCGCCAGGCTCCTTCGACGAGGATGGCGACCGGTTCATCGAGATCTGGAACCTCGTCTTCATGCAATTCGAGCAGGTGGCCGGCGGCGAGCGTCAGCCGCTGCCACGTCCCTCCATCGATACCGGCATGGGGCTGGAACGGATCGCGGCGGTCCTGCAGGGCGTGCACGACAATTACGACATCGACCTCTTCCGGCATTTGATCGAGGCGGTGGAAACGGCGACGAAGGTCAAGGCGAACGAGGAGAACCGGGCAAGCCACCGGGTCATCGCCGACCATCTGCGCGCCACCAGCTTTCTCATCGCCGACGGGGTGCTACCCTCCAATGACGGGCGCGGCTACGTGTTGCGCCGCATCATGCGCCGCGCCATGCGCCACGCGCATCTTCTGGGCGCCGGCGAGCCTGTGATCTACAGCCTCGTGCCGAGCCTTATCCGCGAGATGGGCCAGGCCTATCCGGAGCTGGCGCGGGCGGAGGCTCTCATCACCGAGACGCTGCGGCTTGAGGAAAACCGCTTCCAGAAAACGCTTTCGCGCGGCCTGTCACTTCTTGAGGAGGCGACGTCACGCCTTACGAAGGGCGACATGCTCGACGGCGAGACGGCGTTTCGGCTCTACGACACCTATGGCTTTCCCCTCGATCTCACCCAGGACGCGTTGAAGAACCGCGGCATCGGCGTCGATCTTGCCGGCTTCACCGACGCCATGGATCGCCAACGCCAGGAAGCGCGCGCCAGCTGGGCCGGCTCCGGCGAGGCGGCGACGGAAGAGGTCTATCTGGCACTGAAGGAAGAGCACGGGGCGAGCGAATTCCTCGGCTATTCCACGGAAACCGCCGAAGCGGCGGTGCTTGCCCTGGTGCACGAGGGCAAGCCGGTGGAGAGGCTTGAGGCCGGCGAGAGCGGCGCGGTCATCGTCAACCAGACGCCGTTCTACGGCGAATCGGGCGGACAGGTCGGAGATACCGGTTTCATCCGCTCTGAGCGTGGCGACCTCTTCAGGGTGAACGACACGCAGAAGAAGGCCGACGGGCTCTTCGTGCATCTGGGCAAGATGGAGGAGGGCGAGCTTGCGGCATCGGAGGCGGTGCGCATGGAAGTCGACAGCGCCCGCCGCGCCACCGTGCGCGCGAACCATTCGGCGACGCATCTGTTGCACAAGGCGCTGCGCGACACGCTCGGCGAGCATGTGGCGCAGAAGGGCTCCCTGGTGGCCCCTGACCGGCTGCGCTTCGACTTCTCCCATCCCAAGCCGATGGGCGAGGCGGAGGTTCGCCGCGTGGAGGATGAAGCTAACGCCATCATCCTGCAGGACGCGCCGGTGACGACGCGGCTGATGGACCGCGACGCGGCCATAGCGGCCGGGGCCATGGCGCTTTTCGGCGAGAAATACGGCGACGAGGTGCGCGTCGTGACCATGGGCACAGTGCCCGGCGAGAGCGGCGAGGCGCGTGATTATTCGGTCGAGCTGTGCGGCGGAACGCATGTCGGCGCCACCGGCGAGATCGGGCTCGTCAAGGTGATCGGCGAGAGTGCCGTGGCGGCCGGTGTACGCCGCCTGGAAGCGCTGACGGGGGAGGCGGCGCGCCACTATCTCGCCGAACAGGACCGGCGGGTGAAGGATTTGGCGGCGCGCCTGAAAGTGAGGCCCGAGGAGCTGATGGCGCGCGTCGATGGGCTGGTGGAGGAGCGGCGCCGGCTGGAGCGCGAGCTCGCCGAGGCCAAGAAGCAGCTCGCCATGGGCGGCGGGGGCAAGGAGGGCGCCCAGCCGGTGCGCGAGATCGGCCCCTTCAAGGTGATGGCCCGCCTGGTGGAGGGCGTTGCTCTGAAAGAGCTGCGCGGCCTCGTGGATGAGGGCAAGCAGGCCGTCGGCTCCGGCATCGTCGCCATCGTCGGCGTCAACGAGGGCAAGGCGGGGCTGGCGGTCGGCGTGACGTCGGACCTTGTCGATAAGTTCAACGCCATCGATCTGGTGCGCCTCGGCTCGGAAGTGCTCGGCGGCAAGGGCGGCGGCGGCCGCCCGGACATGGCCCAGGCCGGCGGGCCGGACGGCAGCCGGGCCGAGGCGGCGCTAAAGGCCATCACCAGCCGCGTGGAAGAGCTCGCCGCCTGAATTTCCGGTTCTTTGGTCCAGCGCAACGAACAGGCGATGCGCCCAGGCTAGTCTCAACCATGTCCGAAGGCCTTGAAGGGCTCCGGCAGGTGGGAGAAAGCCGTGACAGTCTCGTCTTCCCTGGAGCGACCGAAGCTGCATCCGCAGATGACGGTGGACGAGATCATGCGCGCCTTTCCGGCGACGCTGACGGTGATGATCCGCCGACACATGCTTTGCATCGGCTGTCCGATCGGCGGCTTTCATACGCTCGCGGAGGCCTGTTCGGCGCATGGCCTCAACGAAGCGGAGGTGCTGGCCGATCTGGTGCAGGTGGTGGGCGCGCAGACGGCTATTTCTTCCGCCGCCCCTCGGCAATCAACAGGAGGCCGTGCGCGTCGGTGACGGTCACCTTCTGGCGGCCGCCGCGCACCAGCCCGGCATTCTCCCAACCGCTGAGAAGCCGGCTCACCGTATGCAAGGTCGTGCCGGTCATCTCGGCGATGTCCTGGCGGCTGATGGGAAAGTCGATCTCGATACCGCCTTCCACCTTGCGGCCGGACTGGCGCACCAGGCGCAGGAGTGCATGGGCGACGCGCTGCTCCACCTGCTCCGTCGACATCTCCATAACCCGGTTCTGGGTCTCCTGAAGGCGCTGGCCGAGCGTTCTGTAGGCATGCGCGCCGAAGCCGGGATAGCGCGAGGCGAGATCGGCCCAAAGGCCGGTCGGCCAGACCAGGGCGACGCAATCGACCGCGGCAATGGCACTCGCCGGATAGGTGTCGCGGCCGATGGCGGCGGCGATGCCGAAGAGTTCGCCGGCGTTGATGTAGCGGGCGATGACCTGCTGGCCCTCGGCCGTATTGCGCACCACCCGGATATGGCCGTCGAGCAGGAAGAAGAAGGAGGTCGCCTCCGCGCCTTGCTCGAAGATCGCTGTCTCCTTGGCAAAGCGCGCCGCATGGGCGCCGGCGAGTATGCGGTCGAGCTCTTGCGGCCGCATGCCCGCAAAGGCAGGCAGCCCTTCTATCAGCGATCGGTCAAGGCCCGGCACTGTCTCTCCCCCGGCGGGCGCGGCGTCAGCCGCCGGCATCCCCTCAGGGCCGATCATGGACAAGCCGGCCCCCCGCCTCAAGGGGCGCGCGGATGGGTCTGCGTGCCCTGCGTAAGGCGGGGCGCGAAGAGGATCGGACCGTAACACAGCGCGAAAAGGCCGAAAGCGGCGCTCCATATGGTGCCGGCGAGGACGAGGAGCGGTACGTAGAATTGCGGCAGGAGAGGCGCGGCAAGGCGCAGGAGCGCGCCAACGCCCGCGGCCCAATAGATCGCCCGCGTCGCCCGGTCGGCCTGGATGGCGCGGCCGGTGTGACCAAGGCTCGCCCTGGTCATGACGGCAAGCGTCATGGTGCCGACGGCGCCGGCGGAAAGCGCGTGCAGGGCGGTCGTCTCGGCGATGGCGCCGCCGCTCAGGATGGCGGCGCCAAGGAGGGCGAGCGAGAAGGCCAGCCAGAGATAGCCGAGATGCAGGATGAGAAGGATCGGCTCGCGCACGACGCTGAGCCCGCGCCAGCGCGAAAGGCGCAGGAAAAGAAGCGCCCCGGCAAGCGCGAGCGCCGCGCCGGTCGCCGGAAAGGCGGGCAGGACGACCCAGGCCAGAAGCGCCGGCGCGGTGACAAGAAGCGCCGCCATGTCGAGGCGGCCGAAAGGCGCTGGCAGGGGGACGCCGCGCTTGACCAGCCAGTTGCGGGTGAAGCTCGGCGTGATCCTACCGCCGATGAGGGTCATCAGCATGGCGGCGACGGCGAGCGCAAGCCGGGTTGCATAGCCATAGGGGACGAGGCCGGCCGCCTCGCCGTGGTGCATAAGGTTGGCGAGGGCGAAGATGCCGAGCATGGCGGCGATCGGCGCGTTCTTGACGTTGCGGCCGGCGATGACCTCGCGCGCAATGGCGACGGCGAGCGCCAGCGGGAAAGCAAGGTCCATGAGGACGGCCGCCAGCGGATCGGCGACGAAGCTTGCCGCGATCCGGCCGATGAACCAGAGAAGGATAAGCCCGGCGAGCGGCGCGCCACTCAAGGGCAGACGTCCGGTCCAGTTCGGTACCGCCGTGAGGATGAAGCCGGCGATGACGGCGGCGAGATAGCCGAAGAGCATCTCATGGGCGTGCCAGGCGGCGCCGGCAAAAGGCCCGGATGGCGCAAGCAAGCCGAGATAGACGAAAAGCCATGCCGGGACGGCGAGCGCCGCGGTCAGGGCGCCGAGAAGAAAGAAGGGGCGGAAGCCGTAGGAGAGGATGGCGGGCGCGGCGAGATGGCGCCCGCGTCCGTCGCGGCTCGTCTTGCCGGCCTTCAGCCAGCGGCGGGGCGCGGAACGGTCCAGCGTCGAGGTCTTCCCCGAGCGCGCGATTTCACGGGTGGGCTCGCTCATCTCAGCGCCCTGCATGGCGGTCTTCCTCCAATGGCGGGAAGACAATAACCGCATTGGCGCATGCGCCGTTTGCGCTTCAGCAAAGACGCGGGCTGCCCGCCCGCGCCGCGTCTTCTTTTTCGGTGGGAGCGATGCGCAAGGCCGCGCGGGAGCGCGGCCGCGCGAGCCTCAGCCCATCGCCTTCTGGAGATTGGCGTCGATTTTGTCGAGGAAGCCCGTGGTGGAGAGCCAGGGCTGATCGGGGCCGACGAGAAGGGCGAGGTCCTTGGTCATGGAGCCCGATTCGATGGTGGCGACGACCGTCTTCTCCAAGGTGTCGGCGAAGCGCTTCAGCTCCTCGTTGTCGTCGAGCTTGGCGCGGTGGGCGAGACCGCGACTCCAGGCGAAGATGGAGGCGGTGGAATTGGTGGAGGTCTCGCGGCCCTGCTGATGCAGGCGGTAGTGGCGCGTGACGGTGCCATGGGCGGCCTCCGCCTCGACGGTCCTGCCATCCGGCGTCATCAAGACGGAAGTCATCAGGCCGAGCGAACCGAAGCCCTGGGCGACGGTATCGGACTGCACGTCGCCGTCGTAGTTCTTGCAGGCCCACACGAAGCCGCCGGACCATTTCAGCGCCGCCGCCACCATGTCGTCGATGAGCCGGTGCTCGTAGGTGATCTGGTGGGCGTCGAACTCCTTCTTGAACTCCGCCTCGTAGACCTCCTGGAAAATGTCCTTGAAGCGCCCGTCATAGGCCTTGAGGATGGTGTTCTTGGTGGAGAGGTAGACGGAATAGCCGCGCATCAGGCCGTAATTGAGCGAGGCCCGGGCGAAGTCGCGGATGGAATCGTCGAGATTGTACATGCCCATGGCGACGCCGCCGCCGGGGAAATCGAAGACCTCGAATTCCTTGCTGTCGGAGCCGTCCTCCGCCTCCCAGCGAATGCTCAGCTTGCCGGCGCCGGGCACGACGAAATCGGTCGCGCGATACTGATCGCCATAGGCGTGGCGGCCGATGACGATGGGCTTGGTCCAGCCGGGAACGAGCCGCGGCACGTTGGAGCAGATGATCGGCTCGCGGAAGACGACGCCGCCGAGGATGTTGCGGATGGTGCCGTTGGGCGAGCGCCACATCTTCTTGAGGCCGAATTCCTGTACCCGCGCCTCGTCCGGGGTGATGGTGGCGCATTTGACGCCGACGCCGGTCTTCTTGATCGCTTCGGCGGCGTCGACCGTCACCTGGTCGCTGGTGGCGTCGCGATTCTCGATCGACAGGTCATAGTACTGAAGGTCGATGTCGAGATAAGGGTGGATGAGCTTGTCTTTGATGTAATGCCAGATGATTCGGGTCATCTCGTCGCCGTCGAGCTCGACGACCGGGTTTTCCACCTTGATCTTCGCCATGGACTATCCTGTCATTTTCTGTGCGTGTGCCGCGAGGACGCCTGGCGTCGATCCGCAGCTTGAATGCCCCGCAGGCCCTATAGCAAACGCCCTCCGCCGCGCAAACACGGCAGAGGGCGTGACTGGGCCGCACGGGTGCCGGTCGCGTGCGACCGGCCGCTTTGGAGCCGGCTCAGATGAGGCCGGCGAGCGACAGGATAATGACGATGATCGCTACAAGGCCGACAAGATAGACGATATTGCGCATTGGTCTTGGCTCCGATTCCTTAAGCTGGGTGAGGGATATACGATGGACAGCCGGGCGGGAGCGCGCCTCAGGCGAGACCGAGCAGCGACAGGACTGCAACAACGATGACGATAAGACCGACGATGTAAATGATGGTCCGCATAATGTCCTCTCTGTTCCTGCGCCCGCCGGCGCTTCGCCCTGACAATCCGCGCTCGCCCACAAGGTTCCGCAGTTTTCCGCGGTTTTGTGCGCTTTTCACGCCTGCGGGACGGCGCGTATGAACCTCAATGAGACGCCGCAAACAGCCACGGGCGGACCGGCGATCGTCCTGGTGGAGCCGCAGCTTGGGGAAAATATCGGCATGGTCGCCAGGGCCATGGCCAATTTCGGCCTCGCCGATCTCAGGCTGGTCGCCCCGCGCGACGGATGGCCGAACGAGAAGGCCCGCGCGGCCGCCTCCAGCGCCGATCATGTCATCGACGCGGCGCGGGTCTATGCCTGTCTCGCCGAGGCGGTGGCCGACCTCAACGTCGTGCTGGCGACCACGGCGCGCTCGCGCGAGGTTCCCAAGCGCGTTCTGGGGCCGCGCGAGGCGGCGACGGAGATCCGCCGGCGCGAAAGCGAGGGGCAGGCGGCCGGCATTCTCTTCGGGCGCGAGCGGTGGGGACTGACGAACGAGGAAATCGGCTATGCCGATGCCATCGTCACCTTCCCGGTTAATCCGCGCTTCGCCTCGCTCAACATCGCCCAATCGGCGCTGCTGATGAGCTACGAATGGTTGCAGGCAGGCCTTGCCGAAGGCGAGCTGCCGACGCGCTTTGCCATCCCTGCCACCGATACGACGCCGGCGCCCAAGGCCGAGCTGGTCGGGCTGATGGAGCATCTGGAGACGGCGCTGGAGCCGACGGGCTATTTCCGCACGCCGGAAAAGAAGCCGGTGCTTATCCGCAATTTGCGCGCCATCCTACAGCGGCCGGGATTTACGACCATGGAAGTGCGCGCGCTGCGCGGCGTGATCGCCGCTTTTCAGGGACGCAAGGCGCGTGCGGAGCATCACGAGGAAAGCTGAGGCGGGGTCGGTCCTCGTCTTCGATTCCGGCATTGGCGGGCTTTCGGTGGTGCGCGCCATCCGCGCCGAGCTGCCGCGCGCGGAGCTTGTCTACGTCGCCGACGACGCGGCGTTCCCTTACGGCGACTGGGAGGAGACGGCGCTGACGGCGCACATCGTGGAGCTGATGGGAGATCTCATCGCCGAGCACCGGCCGGCAGCGGCGGTGATTGCCTGCAACACGGCCTCGACATTGGTTCTGCCTGCGCTGAGGGCGCGCCACGCCATACCCTTCGTCGGCACCGTTCCGGCGATCAAACCGGCGGCGGAGGCGACGCAGAGCGGCATCGTCGCGGTGCTCGCGACCCCCGGCACGATGGCCCGTGACTATACCCGAGACCTCATTCGCCGCTTCGCAAGTCTCGTGCATGTCCGTCTCGTCGGTGCGCCGGATCTTGCCCGCCTCGCCGAGGCGCATTTGCGGGGGGAGGCGGTGGAACGGGCAATCATCGCCGAGCAGATCGCCCCCTGCTTTGTGGAGTTGGAGGGAAGGCGCACCGATATCGTCGTGCTCGCCTGCACGCATTACCCCTTCCTCGCCGGTCTCTTCGCCGAGCTGGCGCCCTGGCCGGTCACATATCTCAATCCGGCGCCGGCCATCGCCCGTCGGTTGGGAGAGGTGCTTCAGGCCGGGCCGGTCAAGGAAGGCGAGGGCAGGGCGCTTTTCACCAGCGGCAGAGCGCCGCCGGCGCAGCTTCGCGCCGCTCTTGCGGCGCAGGGGCTGAAAGCGGATGCCGCGACCGCAGACGGCGCGCCCTGAGGAAGCACGCGCCGATTTGACAGGCGCGGCGAAAGACCATAGATGAGCCGCGGCCGAGCGCTTCAGGCGCGCCGGCCCGCACCCGTGGGGTTTTCCGCATCCTGATCGTTTCGGGCCGGAGCATTCGGCGAGCGCTTCGCCGGACCCCTGTCGGTCTTCCGTGAGGAAGGCAGAGGAGGGCGCGTTTCGAGAACACGAAACGGTAAGGAAGACAGCGTCATGAGCAAGCGCAACAGCGCCAAGTACAAACTCGATCGCCGCATGGGCGAGAATGTCTGGGGCCGGCCGAAGAGCCCCGTCAACAAGCGCGAATACGGGCCCGGCCAGCACGGCCAGCGCCGCAAGGGCAAGCTCTCCGATTTCGGCGTGCAGCTCAGGGCCAAGCAGAAGCTGAAGGGCTATTACGGCGATATCCGCGAGAAGCAGTTCCGCAAGATCTACGACGAGGCGGCGCGCCTGAAAGGCGACACCTCGGAGAATCTCATCGGCCTCCTGGAGCGGCGGCTCGACGCGATCGTCTACCGCGCCAAGTTCGTGCCGACCGTCTTCGCCTCCCGCCAGTTCATCAATCACGGCCATGTTCGCGTCAACGGCCGCAAGGTCAACATTCCGAGCTATCGCTGCAAGCCGGGCGACGTCATCGAAGTGCGCGAGCGCTCCAAGCAGCTCGCCATCGTGCTGGAGGCGAGCGACCTCGCCGAGCGCGACGTGCCGGATTATGTCGACGTCGACCACAACAAGATGATCGCGACCTTCACCCGCGTGCCGGCCTTCTCCGAAGTGCCCTATCCGGTGATGATGGAGCCGAACCTCGTCGTGGAGTTCTATTCACGCTAAACGGCGTGATAGCGAGGCATCTTTTTCGGGGCCGCCTGCGGGCGGCCCTTTTCGTTTCCGCCGCCACGGGTCGGCCTTGAGGCCGCCATGGCTCTCAGGCATTGCTTGGCCATGGAAGATTTCACGACGAGTTTCCCAAACGAGGCGGAGGCGGCCGAGACCGACGGCGGTAGGGATGGCGTTCACCCGCTTTTCCGCCACGCGCCCGCGAGCGTTTCTTTCAAGAAGCTGCGCAAGCGGCTTCTGCGTGAGACGCGCGAGACGCTGGCTGCCTACGATATGGTGGAGAAGGGCAGCCGCTGGCTCGTCTGTCTCTCTGGCGGCAAGGATTCCTATGCGCTGCTTACCGTCCTTCTCGACCTTCAATGGCGCGGGCTGCTGCCGGTGGAGCTCCTAGCCTGCAATCTCGACCAGGCGCAGCCGGGCTTTCCGCGAGAAGTGCTGCCGACCTTCCTGTCCGAGCACGGCATCGCCTACCGGATCGAGCGGCGTGACACCTATTCGCTGGTGATGGAGAAGACGCAGCCCGGCGACACGCTCTGCGCCCTGTGCTCGCGCCTCAGGCGCGGGCATCTTTACCGCGTCGCCCGCGAGGAGGGCTGCTCGGCGGTGGTGCTCGGCCATCACCGCGAGGATGCGCTGGAGACCTTCGTCATGAACATGCTCTTCGGCGGGCGGCTTTCGGCGATGCCGCCGAAGCTGAGGAACGATGCGGGCGATCTTCATGTTCTGCGCCCGCTCATCCGCTCGGCCGAGGCGGATCTCGCCAAGCTTTCGGAGGGGCTCGGCTTTCCCATCATCCCCTGCAATCTCTGCGGCTCGCAGGAGGGGCTGGAGCGGGCGCGGGCGAAGGCGCTCTTGGCCACCTGGGAGCGGGAGCGCCCCGGCACCAAGGCGAATATGCTACGGGCGCTTTCGCATGTGCGCCCCTCGCATCTGCACGACGGCCGGCTTTACGATTTCAGCGGTGCGTGACGGGCCCTGAAGAGGGTGCCGCCCTCGGCGATGAAGATCGCGCCGATGGCCAGGAGGGAAAGGACTGTGAGGCCGGAGGCGAAGGGCGTCACCGTGCCATTGTAGAGATAGCCGACGATGGCGCCGAAGAAGCCGCCGCCGAAGGTCTGCATGAAACCGAGTACGGAAGAGGCGGTGCCGGCGACATGACCGAGCGGCTCCATGGCGAGGGCGTTGAAATTGGTGCCGACGAAGCCGAAGAGGCAGAAGATGAGGCTGATGAGGACGAAGAACGGCCAGAAGCCGAGGAGCCCCGGCGTCAAGACGGAGGCCAGCGTCATCAGGAAGGCCAGCGCGCAATAGCCGATCAAGGCGGCGTGGGAGAGAAAGCGCATGCCGAAGCGGCCGACAAGGCGGGAGTTGGTGAAGGAGGCGGCTGCGATCGGGATGGCGCTGGCGCCGAAGGCGACGGGAAACCAGGCTCCGAGATCGAAAATCTCCACGTAGATCTGCTGCGAGGAGTTGAGGAAGGAGAAAAGGCCGCCGAAAATGAGCGCGGTCGCCAGCGTATATCCGAGAGCCTGGCGGTTGGTCAGCACGATGGCGAAGGCCTCCGCCACCTTGCCGGCGCTGAGCGGGCGGCGATACTCATCGGCGAGGGTCTCCGGCAGGCGGATTGCCGACCACAGGATCATGCCCAGCCCGTAAAGCCCCATCACGACGAAAATCCAGTGCCAGCTGGCGGCGAACAGAACCAGCTGACCAAGGCTTGGCGCGACGATGGGCACGGCCATGAACACCATCATCACCAGCGACATGACGCTGGCCATGCGCCTGCCGCCGAAGACGTCGCGCACCACGGAGATGGCGACGACGCGGGTCGCGGCGGCGCCGATGCCCTGGATGAGGCGGCAGGCGAGCAGCATGGAGAAACCGGTGGCAAGGCCGGCCGCCAGGGCGCCGAGGCCGTAGATAACAAGGCCGACGAGGAGCACCGGCTTGCGACCGAAACGGTCCGAAAGCGGGCCCCAGGCGAGCTGCGCGGCGCCGAAGCCGATGACATAGGCGGTGACGACGAACTGGCGGCTGTTCTCGTCGGCAAGGGCGAACTCGCCGCTGATGTTGTCGAGCGCCGGCAGGATGACGTCGATCGCCAGCGCGTTCAGCGCCATCAGCGTGGCGACAAGGGCGACGAACTCGACATAGGGGATCGGCGAGGCGGGCTCGGCATCCGCCCGCTCAAGGGAGGAAGAGGACATGAAGGGGCGGACTCCTCGGGGCGGGAATCCCGCACCGATCCTTCCGGCACCCGGCCGGATTTAACGCTGAAAGGGGTTTTCGCAGCCGGCCGAAGCCGGCGTCATCAGGTAAGCGGGCGAGGATGCGCCCGCCAAGGCGGCCGCCTCAGGCGGCCTTGGCGACACCCTTTTCCTCCAGCATCTGCTGCAGTTCGCCGGCCTGGAACATCTCGCGCACGATATCGGCGCCGCCGACGAACTCACCCTTGACATAGAGCTGAGGGATGGTCGGCCAGTTGGTGTATTCCTTGATGCCCTGGCGCAGCTCGTCGGAATCCAGCACGTTGATGCCCTGATAGGCAATGCCGAGATAGTCGAGGATCTGCACCGTCTGGCCGGAGAAGCCGCATTGCGGAAAGGTCGGCGTGCCCTTCATGAAGAGCACTACGTCGTTGCCTTTCACCTGGCCGTCGATCCACTCGCTGATGGCTGACATGTCTTCGTCCTCTGCTTCCATGCGCGCGCGCATGGCGTTCAAATCACTCGGGGATGGAGGTCTGCAAAGCAAGTGCGTGCAGCTTGCCGCCCATGTCGCCCTTCAGCGCCTCATAGACCATCTGATGCTGCTGGACGCGCGACTTGCCCCTGAAGCTCTCGGAGACGACCTCGGCGGCGAAATGGTCTCCGTCGCCAGCGAGATCGCGGATCGTGACCTTCGCATCGGGAAAGGCCTCGCGTATCAGCCGCTCAATCTCGCCTGCCTGCATCGGCATCCATCACCTCCTTGGCCATGCTTGGCGAATGTGGGCAATCGCCGGAAAAAGGTCAATCCGGCCCTCAGGATATGTCAGCTCGGGGAGGGCGTTCCCGCCTCTTCCATATAGGCCGGAAGCCAGCCTTCATGCGCCCCGCGGAGGCTTTTCACAAGCACCGAGCCGGCGCCGTCGAAAGCGAGCGCATCGCCGCCGACCGTGCCGAGCGGCGCGGCGGGGATGCCGGCGGCCTCCGCTTCCAGGAGAATGCTCTCCGCCTCCTCGGCGCTGGCGGTGACGACATAGCGGGCCTGGTCCTCGCCGAAGAGCGCGGCGTCGGCGCGGCCGGGCGGCGGGGCGATATCGGCGCCCAGATCGCCCGCCATCGCCATCTCGGCCAGCGTCACGGCAAGGCCTCCATCGGAGATATCGTGGCAGGCCGTGACGCGGCCATCCAGGATGAGGTGGCGAACGAAGTCGCCGTGGCGCTTCTCGGCCGCCAGATCCACCGGCGGCGGCGGACCTTCCTCGCGGCCGTGGATCTCGCGCAGATAGACGGACTGGCCGAGATGCCCGCCCCAGGCCTTCGGTGCGGCGCCGATGAGAATGATGGCCTCGCCGGCACGCTTGAAGGCGATGGTGGCAGCCTTGCGCCAATCCTTCAGAAGGCCAATGCCGGCAATCGTCGGGGTGGGCAGGATCGCCTTGCCGGAGGTCTCGTTGTAGAGCGAGACATTGCCGGAGACGACGGGGAAGGCAAGCGCCCGGCAGGCCTCGCCGATGCCCTCGATCGCCTTGACGAAGCTGCCCATGATCTCCGGCTTCTCCGGATTGCCGAAATTGAGATTGTCGGTGACGGCAAGCGGGCTCGCGCCGACGGCGGTGAGGTTGCGCCAGCATTCGGCGACGGCCTGCTTGCCGCCCTCGAAGGGATCGGCCTCCACATAGCGGGGCGTCACGTCGGAGGCGAGGGCGAGCGCCTTGTCGCCGGCGGCATGGAAGGCGCGGTCGACGCGGATGACGGCAGCATCGCCCCCCGGCTTCACCACGGTGTTGCCCTGGACGAGATGGTCGTACTGTTCGAAGATCCAGCGCTTGGAGCAGAGATCCGGCGAGCCGACGAGCCTGACGAGGGCGGCGCCGATATCCTCCGGCTCTGGCACGCTGGCGAGGTTGAGCGGGGCGGGGGGCTGTGGCGCCACCCATGGCCGGTCGTATTCCGGCGCTTCGTCGCCGAGCTCCTTGATCGGCAGATCGGCAACCTCCTCGCCATGGCGTGAGACGCGGAAGCGCAGATCGTCGGCGGTGGTGCCGACCTCGGCGAAATCGAGGCCCCATTTCCTGAAGACGGCTTCGGCCGCATCGCGCCTGTCGGGGCGCAGCACCATCAGCATGCGCTCTTGGCTTTCCGACAGCATCATCTCGTAGGCGGTCATGGCGCGCTCGCGCACCGGCACCTTATCGAGGTCGAGGGAAACACCGAGATCGCCCTTGGCGCCCATCTCCACCGCCGAGCAGGTGAGACCGGCCGCGCCCATATCCTGGATGGCGACGACGGCACCGGTTTCCATCAGCTCCAAACAGGCTTCCAGAAGCCGTTTTTCGGTGAAGGGATCGCCGACCTGGACGGTGGGGCGCTTGGACTGCGTTTCCTCGCCGAATTCGGCGGAGGCCATGGTGGCGCCGCCAACGCCGTCGCGGCCGGTCTTGGCGCCGAGATAGACGACCGGAAGGCCGACGCCTTCCGCCTTGGAATAGAAGATGGCGTCGGCGCGCGCGATGCCGAGCGCGAAGGCGTTGACGAGGCAGTTGCCGTTGTAGCGGCGATGGAAATTGACCTCGCCGCCGACGGTCGGGACTCCAAAGGAATTGCCGTAGCCGCCGATGCCGGCGACGACGCCGGCGACGAGATGGCGGGTCTTTTCGTGTTCCGGGTCGCCGAAGCGCAACGCGTTCATCGCCGCCACGGGACGCGCGCCCATGGTGAAGACGTCGCGCAGGATGCCGCCAACGCCGGTCGCGGCGCCCTGATAGGGCTCGATATAGGAGGGGTGGTTGTGGCTCTCCATCTTGAAGACGGCGACGAGCCCGTCGCCGATATCGACGATGCCGGCATTCTCGCCCGGCCCGCAGACGACCTGCGGCCCGGAGGTCGGCAGCGTCTTCAGCCATTTCTTGGAGCTCTTGTAGGAGCAGTGCTCGTTCCACATGGCCGAGAAGATGCCGAGCTCCGTCAGGCTCGGCTCGCGGCCGATGAGATCCAGGATGCGCTGATACTCATCCGGCTTCAGGCCGTGGGCGGCGACAAGCTCGGGGGTGATGGGAAGCGCGTTCGGTCGGTGCATGTCTCTGCCTGAATCTGCCTCGGCGCGGCGGGGCGCCGCTTGCCCGGCGTCTTAGCGCGAGATCGCCGCGCGACATACCGGTGGGAGAAGAAAATCCCCTGCCGGAGCGCTGCCGGGCCCGCGAGCCGGCCGCAGCTCAGTTGTAGCTGTCGTAGCCCGCCGGGCCTTGATCGAGAAGGCGGCGCAAGGTGAGGAAGCCCTCGCCGACGCGCCGGCGGTCGGGGACGGACGAAAAGCCGAGGCGAACGCCATGGAAGGCGGTGTCGCAGCGCGCGGGCTTGAACTCGTCCTCCTCGCAGATGAGGATATTCGCGGCCGCGGCGGCAGCCTTGAAAGTGCCGGAAAGCCAGGGCTCGGGCAAAGTGAGCCAGAGGAAGGGCGAAAAGTCGCTGAGGCGCACGTGAAGCCCGGCCAAAGCCTGCCGCGCCAGCGCGACGCGCTGCGCGATCTCGGCGCGGCTCGTCGCCATCAACTCGAAGGCGGCTTCCGAGACGACCAGCCGGGCGACAAGCTCCGTCATGAGGAAGGGCATGCCGCCGGTCAGCATCTTGTGGGCGGTATTGATGCGGCTGGCAAAGCCCGGCGGACAGGCGACCCAGCCGCCGCGTAGGCCGGCGGCGACGGATTTCGACAACCCGCCGATACGGAAGACCCGGTCGGGCGCGATGGCGGCCATCGGCGGCGCGTCCTGCATGCTAAGGACACCGTAGACGGCGTCTTCGATGATAGAGACCTGGTGGCGGCGGGCAATCTCGGCGATCGCGGCGCGCCGTGCCTTTCCCATCACCACGCCGGTCGGGTTCTGCATCGCCGGCATGAGGAAGAGGAGCTTGGGATGCTGCTGGGCGCAAAGCCGCTCGAAGTCATCCGGCAGGGCGCCTTCCTCGTCAGCGGCAACGATGGTCGGGCGGCGGCCGAATAGCGCCGCGCCGCGGGCGATGGAGGCGTAGTGAGGGGCTCGAAGGCGATGCGGTCGCCCGGCGCGGTGGTGGCGGCGATGACGGCCATGACGGCGGCATGGGCGCCGAGCGTGGGCACGACATCCTCATGCTGGGGCGTCCAGCCGGCGCATGCAAGCCAGCGCGCCCCTGCTTCCAGCCAGCGCGGTGGGGTGGAGCAGACATAGGTGGCGACGTCGCTGGGGCTATCGCGGCAGATCTCCGCCGTCAGACGTTCCAGGATCGGGCCGATGCCGATCTCCGGCGCAGCCGTGATGTCGAAGTAGAGCAGGTGATCGTTCGGCACGGTGCGCGCCGCGGCCGACGCTGGCAAGGTCGTGGCGGGCGGCTCCTGCGGCGGGCTCTGCGCCTGGCGTGCTCTCACATACGTGCCACGGCCGACTTCCCCGGAGACAAGACCGCGCTCGCGGGCCAGCGCATAGGCCCGGCTGACCGTGCCGATGGTGACGCCGATATCGAAAGCGAGATGGCGCTGAGGCGGAAGCTTGGCGCCGGGCGGAAGAATGCCGGCATCGATGTCGCGCTCGATCCGGTCCGCCAGGCGGGCATAAAGCGGACCTGCGCCGTCGGAAAGGTCGGGCAGCCAAGTTGTCATGGTGACAATTGAATATCTTGCGCGCAGCTGGAGTGTCAATTCATAAGTATTGGGGTGACGATTTTGGCTAAATGAGACGGAAAATGGGTGCAATTGATACAATTCGAGGCAGCACGAGCTGGCTCCGTCTCGCTTCGCGTCAGGGTTCCGCTCTCGGCGCCAAGCTCCATGCCAGACTGGCACTGATGGCGCAGAGGCGGCGCACGCGGCGGGCGCTGCTGGAACTCACCGATACGCAACTGAAGGATATCGGCCTGTCGCGCGCCGATGCCTATCGCGAAGGCAGGCGCCCCTTCTGGGACTGAGAGAGCCCTTCGGCGGGGCAGTTTGCTGTGGCGTAGGTGCCGGCGGGATTTTGCCTGACGTTCGAATCGCTTCGGCTCAATTGCCGAGAAAATGATTCATGCCTGGCAGGCGCTGGAGCCGGCAGCCCAGCGGGCGATATCGGCGCGGATACGCGGGCCTTCGGATGTGCCGAGAAGCGGGCCGAAGAGTTTGACTTCGCTACCCCGCCCGGCCGCCTCGGCCGAAACGACGAGCTGCGGCAGGCCGCCGGGCGCGCCTTTGGGCAGGAGGAGGATGCGCGGGCGGCCGGAATAGGAGTTCAGCTCGGGCGCGTAGATATAGCCGGAAAAGGCTGGCTCGCCGGAAAACCAGCATCGGCGCATGGCATCGGCGATGCCGGCGGTGGCGGAGGAGGGGGCCGATGCGGCGGCGTAGCTGAAATAATCCTTCGGTCCGCCGAGGCAGCCGGCAAGAAGAAGGCCCGCCGCGGCAGCGCCGAGAAAGGCGCCACGGCTCGGCTGGCCGGGGAAGGCTCGGCTCAAGCGGCCTTCTCGGAAAGCTCGTCGGCAAGGCCCTTGAAGAGCCGCAGCCCGTCGAGGCAGCCATGCGCCTCCTCGGTGAAGTCCTCCGGATGCGGCATCATGCCGAGCACGTTGCGGCGGACATTGCAGATGCCGGCGATGTCGCGCTGCGAGCCGTTCGGATTGGTCCCTTCGGCGTAGCGGAAGACGACGCGGCCCTCGCCTTCCAGCGCATCGAGCGTGGCGGCATCGGCGAAATAATTGCCGTCGGCATGGGCGACCGGGCAGCGGATGACCTCGCCCCGGCGATAAAGCCGGGTGAAGGGCGTGTCGGTTGCGGCGACCTCCAGCTTCACCTCGCGGCAGACGAAGCGGAGCGAGGCGTTGCGCATCAGGGCGCCCGGCAGAAGCCCCGCCTCGCACAGCGCCTGGAAGCCGTTGCAGACGCCCAGAACGAGAACGCCGGCCTCGGCACGGCGCGCCACCTCGCGCATCACCGGCGAATGGGCGGCGATGGCGCCGGCGCGCAGGTAGTCGCCATAGGAGAAGCCGCCCGGCAGGATGATGAGGTCGATGCCGGCCGGCAGGCTGGTCTCGCCGTGCCAGACGAGCCGCGGGTCGCGGCCGGTGGCCAGGCGGAGCGCGGCGGACATGTCGGCCTCGCGATTGGTGCCGGGAAACTGGATGATGGCAGCGTGCATCGGCATTTCCTAATGGGAGGGTCCCGGTCGGGGCCCGGTCAGAGGAGCCAGCGGAGGGCGCGCGCAAGCTCAGCCTCTCCATCGTCCAGATAGCATCGCCCATGGGCAAGAAGAACCCGCTCCGGCCGCCATGCCAACATTTCTTTCGCGGCATGGCCGGCGGCGCCGCGGCGGCCGAAGAAGGTGAGGCGCAGATCGCGCGGCGTGGAGCCCGCCGGGTCCATGACGCCGCCGAGGCGCATCAAGAGGCGCAGATGCGGGCAGGTGATGCGCTCGGCCTGGAAATTCTCCACCATGTCGGTGAGGACGAGCGTGGCGGAGGGGCGATGGAAAAGCTCCAGCTCCGTCATGAAGCCGCCGACGAGCGGCAGGCAGGCGATCTCCTTGCCCCATTCGAGAGGCGCGGTGGTGATTTCCGCCTCGAAGCCGGAAAAGCGCTGCCGCGCCGCTTCCGCAACGCCCGGCGCGGCGTAGGCGGTGGCGTCCGGAAAGCGCGCCTTCCAGTCTCCGATCCACCAATAATGCAGCTTGTTGGGAGCCAGGAGGGTGCGGATTTCGCCGAGCTCTGAGACGGCGGCGGCGAGCTCCTCCGTCAGCGGCGTCGGCGAATGCAGAACGAGGCCGCCGTCGGAAAGCCGCAGCACCGTCATGCGCGTGGTGAAGGGCAGGGAGCCGACGACATAGCGCATCGAGATTTTGGGCCCGTCGACGATCCAGACGTCTTCGGCAATCGGCTTCAGCGTGTTCAGCGGCTCGTAGGGCTTGAGGCAGGACATGGCTGTCTATTGGCGAATCGGACCATCGCGGCGCGGGACTGAGCCTCTCCTGCCAGCCCATCGTGTCGCTGCCGTGGCGCCGCTGCGCCTGTCAGCTTAAGTGTGCGGCCCTAATGGGTGGCGAAGTCGTTGTAGGGCGTCTTCAACGCCGTCGCCGCATAGACCTCGAAGAGGTGTTGGGAGAGGAGGTCGTCGATGACGACGTATCGGCCCGACATGGCACGCAAGCGAGCCGTCGTTCGTTCGAATGCGGCGCGGAATTCCTCGTTCGCCATCAGATGCTTGCGCGAGCCAAGCGGTTTGTAGCTGGCTTTGAGATGGCCGGTCGCCTCGCGGGCGAGGCGGAAGGCGAAGGCCGATTGTTCGGCGCGGCCGGCGATATGGTTGCCGATGCGCTGGCGGATATTCTTGGAGCGGCCGGTATAGAGGGGCTTTGCACCCTCAAAGATGACGTAGACGCCCGGCGCGGCCGGAAAATGCCGCCTTTCGGTGAGCGGATGCGGGGTACAGCGCTGCAGCTCCTCCAGAAGGGGCGGTAGCCTCTCAAGCAGCGCCCGATACTCCGCAAGGAGCGCCGCCATCATCCCATCTCGATGCGGTAATCCTCAATCACCGTATTGGCGAGCAGTGTCTCACACATCGATTGCAGCCGCTCGGCGGCCGGTTCGCCGGTCTCTTCAAGCTCGATATCGAAGACCTTGCCCTGGCGCACCGAACCGATGCCGGCAAAGCCGAGGGCGGCCAGCGCCCCTTCGATCGCCTGGCCCTGCGGGTCGAGAACGCCTTCCTTCAAGGTGACGTAGATGCGGGCTTTCATGTCGTGTCTCCGGAGGGCTGGCCGGCGCTTCCGGGCCGGCGGCGATGTTCCGCCCACTAAGCAAAAAAGGCGCGGCGGGGCGAGCCCGCAGGCGCCTCGATCAACATGTCCCTGCGCAGATGGCGCGGGGCGAGGCCGATGGCGGCAGCACTGCCCGGCCCATGACCTCTCTGTCGTCATTGCCGGGCCTGACCCGGCAATCCATTCTCTAGCGGCGCCTCTCGCGCGCCGCCTTCGGGTTTGTTCTGCCGGAAGGGACGAGGAATGGATGCCATGGTCGAGCCATGGCATGACGACAACCGGCGACGTGCCCATTCTTACTGCCGTGAGGCACTGCGTCGCGCGAAGGACGAAGAAAGGATGCCATGGTCGCGCCATGGCATGACGACATTCATAGGCTCCGCCGCGCCTGCTGCCGGCCGTCATGGCCGGCCGGGACGCCTACTGGACGAGGACGGGGCCGGTGCCGGTGACGCGCTCATTGGCATTGAGGATGCCAAGGCGCCGCGCCACTTCCTGGTAGGCTTCCAGAAGGCCGCCGAGATCGCGGCGGAAACGGTCCTTGTCCAGCTTCTCGTTGGAGGTCATGTCCCACAGCCGGCAGGAATCGGGCGAAATCTCGTCTGCGACGACGATACGCACCATGTCGTTCTCGTAGAGCCGGCCGCATTCCATCTTGAAATCCACAAGACGGATGCCGACGCCGAGGAAGAGGCCAGACAAGAAGTCGTTCACGCGAATCGCGAGCGACATGATGTCGTCCATCTCCTGCGGGTTGGCCCAGCCGAAAGCGGTGATGTGCTCCTCGGAGACCATCGGATCGCCGAGTTCGTCGTTCTTGTAGTAGAACTCGATGATGGAGCGGGGCAGCGGCGTGCCCTCCTCGATGCCGAGACGCTCCGACAAGGAGCCGGCGGCGACGTTGCGCACCACCACCTCGAGCGGGATGATCTCCACCTCGCGGATCAACTGCTCGCGCATGTTGAGCCGGCGAATGAAATGGGTCGGAATGCCCATGTCATTGAGATGGTTGAAGATATATTCGGAGATGCGGTTGTTGAGCACCCCCTTGCCGTCGACGACCTGGTGTTTCTTCTTGTTGAAGGCGGTGGCGTCGTCCTTGAAGTGCTGGACGAGCGTTCCAGGCTCAGGCCCTTCGTAGAGGATCTTGGCCTTGCCTTCATAGATACGGCGGCGACGGTTCATAGGGTTCAATCTGACGATCATGATGAGAAGAGGTACGGGCGGGGTCTCGGATTTGCAACGCGGTCCGCCCATTGCGCGGCGGAACCTAGCCGAAAGCGGGGACAAGCACAACGTCATGTTGGCGCCGGGCAGCCGGCGACCTTCTCGTCCGGCGCCGACCGGCATTGCAGAGGCGGCTGAGTGCGGCTAACACAACAGTGATTTTGGGCCCTATTTCGGCGAGGGAAAGAGCGGCGATGACCACATTCGACGATCGCGAGAACGCCTACGAGAACAAGTTCGCGCGCGACGAGGAGCTGAAGTTCAAGTCGATGGCGCGGCGCAACCGCCTGCTCGGCCAGTGGGCTGCCGACAAGCTCGGCAAGAGCGGCGAGGAGGCGGAAGCCTATGCGCGCGAGGTGGTGCGCGCCGATTTCGACGAGCCGGGCGACGAGGACGTCTTCCGCAAGGTGAAGGGCGACCTGGATGCGGCCGGCATCGCCGTCTCGGAGGATGAGATTCGCCAGACCATGCGCCGGCTTCTGGTGGAGGCGGCCGAGCAGATCGAGGCCGGTCGCTAGGAACGCGCTGCCATGGGCAGCGCGAGCCTGGCTGAACGGCTCAAGGCCGGCGACAAGCTCGTCAGCGCCTGGTCGGTTCTTCCCGAGCCGCTGATCGCGGAGACGCTGGCGCGGGTCGGTTTCGACGCCGTGACGCTCGACATGCAGCATGGCTTCCATTCCAGCGAGAGCGTCTTGCGCGGCATCGGCGGGGTGGCGCTGGCCGGCGGTCCGGCCATCGTGCGGGTGCCGGTCGGGCGCTTCGATATGGCGAGCCGGGCGCTGGACATGGGCGCGGCGGCCGTCATCGCGCCGATGGTCAACAGTCTTGATGAGGCCCGCGCCTTCGCCGCCGCGACCAAGTTTCCGCCGCTCGGCGAGCGTTCCTGGGGACCGGGACGCGCGGTGGAGCTCTCCGGCGGCGCCGGCGGCGGTGCCTATCTGCGGCAAGCCAACGAAGACACCTTGTCGCTCGCCATGATCGAGACGCGCGCGGCGCTGCGTCTTGCCGAGGAGATCGCCGCCGTTGACGGCATCGACGGGCTCTTCGTCGGCCCCTCCGACTTCTCCATCGCCTGGAGCGAGGGGATTACGGTCGACCATGCGTTGGAAGAGATGATGGAGGCAATCGCAAGCATCGCCGCGGCCGCCCGCAAGGCGGGCAAGGTCGCCGCCATCTTCGCCGCCGACGCCGCCTTCGGGCCGCGCTACCACGCCATGGGCTTCGATCTCGTTTGCGCGGGAGTCGACGCGGCGTGCCTCAGCTTCGGCGCCGCCGCGGCGCTGCACAAGGCGCGTGGCCAAGCCTGAACACCTAAAGCCGCGCCATCATCCGGGCGAAGACCATCAGTCCTTCCGGCCAGGGCCCGTGGCCCGATTCCTCGTTGATATGGCCGGCATCGCCGGCGTCGATGAGGAGCGAGCCCCAGGCATGGCCCCAATCCTCCGCCACCTCAAAGGCGCAATAAGGATCGCTGCGGCTGGCGACGAGCAGCGAGGGGAAGGGCAGGGGATCCTCCGGCACCGGGAGGAAATTCTCCGCCCCCGCCAGCGACGCGGCACCTTGCGAGAAATCCGGCGGGGCGACGAGAAAGGCGGCACGCACGGCGCCGTCGCCGAGATAGCGGGCGGCATGGACGAGGGTGAGCGCCCCGGCGGAATGGCCGATGAGCACGACGGGGCGCTTGGCCAGCCGCACGGCGGCGATGACGTTCGCCGTCCAGGCGGCGAGATCGGGATTGAAGAAATCCTGCTCGATCGTCTCCGCGGTCTGAAGCTTCGCCGCCCAGCGGCGGTACCAGTGACCCGGCCCGCCGCCGAAAAGGCCCGGATGGATGAGAATGTCGGCTTCGCGCGCCTTCATGCCGGCGGCTCAGCTCTCGCCGAAGACCCGGGCGAAAACGGTGTCGACATGCTTGAAGTGATAGTCGAGGTCGAACATCTCCTCCAGCTTCGAAACCGGAATCATCTCCGTCACCTGCGGGTCGCTCTTCAACTCTGCGAGGAAGTCGGCGCCGCGCTCCCAGGTCTTCATGGCGTGGCGCTGGACCATGGCGTAGGCGTCCTCGCGAGAGGCGCCGGCCTGGGTGAGGGCCAGCATGACGCGCTGCGAATTGTGCAGGCCAGACAGCCTGTCGAGATTTTCGCGCATGCGCTCAGGGTAGACGACGAGCTTGTCCACGACGCCGGCAAGGCGGGCGAGGGCGAAATCGAGCGTCACCGTGGCGTCCGGGCCGATCATCCGCTCCACGGAGGAATGGGAGATGTCGCGCTCGTGCCAAAGCGCGACGTTCTCCATCGCCGGCAGGGCATAGGCGCGCACCATGCGGGCAAGGCCGGTGAGGTTCTCCGACAGGACCGGGTTGCGCTTGTGCGGCATCGCCGAGGAGCCCTTCTGGCCGGGCGAGAAATATTCCTCCGCCTCCAGGACCTCGGTGCGCTGCAGGTGGCGGATCTCCGTTGCCAGCCTCTCTACCGAGGAGGCGATGACGGCGAGTGCGGCGAAATAGGCCGCGTGCCGGTCGCGCGGGATGACCTGGGTGGAGACGGGCTCGGGCGTCAGGCCCATCTTCTCGGCGACGTACTCCTCCACCCGCGGATCGATATTGGCGAAGGTGCCGACGGCGCCGGAGATGGCGCAGGTGGCGATCTCGGCGCGGGCGGCGATGAGCCGCTCGCGGGCGCGGGCGAATTCGGCATAGGCGGAAGCGAGCTTCAGGCCGAAGGTGGTCGGCTCGGCGTGGATGCCGTGCGAGCGGCCGATGGTCGGCGTCACCTTGTGCTCCAGGGCCCGGCGCTTCAGGGCGGCGAGCAGGCGGTCCAGATCGGCAAGGAGGAGGTCGCTGGCGCGGGCGAGCTGCACCGACAGGCAGGTGTCGAGGACATCGGAGGAGGTCATGCCCTGATGGACGAAGCGCGCCTCGGGCCCGACGATCTCGGCAAGATGGGTGAGGAAGGCGATGACGTCGTGCTTCACCTCGCGTTCGATCTCGTCGATGCGGGCAATGTCGAAGGTCGCCGCGCCGCCCTTTTCCCAGACGACCTCGGCCGCCTCCTTGGGCACGATGCCAAGATCGGCCATGGCGGTGAGGGCATGGGCCTCGATTTCAAACCAGATGCGGAATTTTTCCTCAGGCGACCAGATGGCCACCATCTCGGGGCGAGCGTAACGCGGAATCATATGGGAAGGCTCCTTCAGTCGCCTTCCGTTTAGTGGGCCGGCACGAAGGGTTCAATGCGGGGGGGCGTGCGGCGCGAATTCGCCGGTATAGGCATGCGGAAGGGACCGCGGCTTTCTGTGCTATGCGGGGCGGCAATGCTATGGCCGCAGTCGGCTATGACGACAGACAGGGCGCGGTTTCGTCGGCCGCTCCAGGGCAAGGACCTCGGCTGCCGGTGCGGGCTCTGATGACGACGGAGAGAGCGGGATTTCAACAGCCGCTCCCCCCTCATGCCTCCCTTATCGGCAGGGCAGGCGTATCCTTCACCGTGGCGACGACGATGCGCGACTGCACGTCGGTGACGAGCTCGTTGTCCAGAAGCTTGGAGCGCAGGAACCAGTCATAGGCGTGGATGTCGGTGGTGACGATCTTCAGGAGATAGTCGACGGCACCGGTAACGCGCTCGCAGACCAGCACCTCCGGCCAGGCATTCACCAGGCGGTCGAAGCTCTCCATGTTCTGCCGGCTCGGCAGGCCGAGCTTGACGAAGGCGTAGGAGACGAAATCGAGGCCGACGGCATCGCGCTCCACCAGCGCCACGACGGCGCGGATGATGCCGCTCTCCTTCAGCCGCTTGATGCGGCGCCAGGCCGGGGTCTGGCTCATACCGGCCTCGCGGGCGATCTCGGCGACGGAGAGCGAGGCGTCGCGCTGCATGATGCGCAAGATGCGGATCTCCCCGGGGTCGAGCTCGATGTCGTGCGGCCTTTGGATCATCCTTCCTCCCTGGCGCCTGCTGGAGCCTTTTTTTTGGTGGCGCCTTCTCTCAAGCTTTGGCGAAACGACACTTCCAAGTGGGTAACGCATCGCCCTTGGCGGGGCTTGCGGCATAGACCCCGCGCGCCACGGCGCGGGCAAGGGCGCGCACGGCGGCGGCCGACAACTCCGTCATCATCGCCAGGCGGTCGGCACCCGCACGAACGGCCACCTCGCCGGTCGCGAGCGTGAAGATCGTGTCGCCGTCATAGGGCGTGTGGGCGGGCCAGATGGCAAGGGCGAGACCGTCATGAGCGACGATGGCAAGGCGCTTGGCCTCCGCCTTGGTGAGGGCGAGGTCCGTGGCGATGACGGCGATGGTGGTGTTGGCGCCGGGGGCGGGGTCGAGCTTGGTCAAGGCCCTTGCCGCATCGGGCGGGATCATGGCGGGAAAGCCGAGCCCGCCGAACTCGCCATCCCGCTCAAAAGGCGCGGCGCGGAAGTGCGGGCCCGCGCCGAGGGTGACGGCGCCGACGGCGTTGACGGCGACGAAGGCGGCGAGGATGCCGCCGCCGGCAAGAGGCTCGGAGGCGAAGCCGAAGCCGCCCTTGAGATTGGCGGTGGTGGCGCCGGCGCCGGCGCCGAGCGTGCCGAGACCGGTCGCCGGCGCGGCGCTCTCGCAGGCTTCATAGGCAAGCGCGGGGTAGGGGTTTGGCGGTGCTTTGCGTCCCGGGGCGGGCAGGAAGGCCTTGTCGCCGCCATTGGCGAGATCGAAGAGGATCGCCGCCGGCACGATCGGCACGCGGAAGCCGGCGACGGCGAAGCCTCGGCCGCGCTCGGCCAGGAAAGACATAACGCCGTCGGCCGCCGACAGACCGAAGGCGGAGCCGCCGGCAAGGACGACGGCGTTGACGGCGCCGACGCTCGCCTGCGGCTCGGCGAGGCCGAGCTCGCGCCCGCCCGGCGCGCCGCCGGCGATGTGGGCGCTCATCACCGCCGGTGCCTCGGGGAGGATGACGGTGACGCCGGATTTCAGGCGGGGATCGTCGGCGTGGCCGATCATGAGGCCACGCGGCAAGGGGTCTTCGGGCATTAGGCGATCAAAGCCGCAGGAAGGCGAAATGAAAAGCCCCGGCGGAAAACCGCCGGGGCCCTTGTGCTTGTCGAAGGCGGGAGGCCTTCCGCCGTCAGTTGGTCTCGGCGTTGAGGTAGTCGTAGCTGCCGTCTTCCCATTCGTAGAAGACGTAGCCCGGCAGCGAGACGTCACCCTTGTCGTCGAAGGACAGCTCGCCCAGCACCGTGTCGAAGGTTCCGGTGTTGAGCGCCTCGTTGATGGCGTCATAGTCGGTGGAGCCGGCGGCCTCGGCCGCCTGCGCCCAGGCCTGGATGGCGGCGTAGGTGTAGAGCACGTAGCCTTCCGTGGTCTTGCCGGCGTCCTCCAGCTTCTTCACCACCGGGGCGGCTTTCTCGCTCTTGCGCGGATCGGGCGAGAAGGTCATCAGCGTGCCTTCACCGGCATCGCCGGTGATCGCCCAATACTCGTCGGTGACGAGGGCGTCGCCGGAGATCAGCTGCACATCCATGCCCTGATCCTTCATCTGACGGGCCATCAGGCCGGCCTCGGTATGATAGCCGCCGACATAGAGAACCCCGATGCCCTCCTGCTTCAGCTTGGAGACGAGCGCGGTGTAGTCCTTCTCGCCGGCGGTGTAGGCCTCGTAAAGGTCGGCGTTCTTGCCGGCCTCTTCCATCGCCTTCATGGTCTCGTCGGCAAGCCCCTTACCGTAGGCTGTCTTGTCGTGGACGATGGCGACCTTGGTATCCGGGAAGTTCTCGGCGATGAACTGGCCCGCGACCTGTCCTTGCTGATCGTCACGGCCGCAGACGCGATAGGTGCCGCCATCCGGGTTCGGGCGCTCGTCGGTGAACTTCGGGTTGGTGGAGGCGGGCGAGATCTGGACGATGCCCTCCTCCGCATAGACCGCCGAGGCCGGGATGGAAGAGCCGGAGCAGAAATGGCCCGCCATGAAGACGACGCCCTTGCCGGCCATCTGGTTGGCGACGGCCACGGCCTGCTTGGGATCGCAAGCATCATCGCCGATTTCCAGGACGAGCTGCTCGCCAAGGACGCCGCCGGCCTCATTAATGTCGGCGACGGCCTGTTCGGCGCCCGTTCTCATCTGCTCGCCGAAGGAGGCGTACTGACCGGTCATCGGTCCGGTCGTCGCGATGGTAATATCCGCCCATGCCGCACCGGTCATGGCGAAGCTGAGCGCTACACCTGCCAACAATGCTTTCTTCAACGGACTCTCCCTTTTGTCTTGATCGGCGCCACCTTTGGTTACCCGCGGCGCCGGCGGGTTATCGAGGTTTCCCCCAATCTGAGATCATCTAAGCCGATCTTTGCGGCAAATGGTATGCCTTTTGCCGAAAACGGAAGATCACAAATCTTAAGCCTTGCGCCTCCAGCCGAAGGGGCCGCTGCGATCGTATAGAAACGAGTATTGCTCGCCCATCTGCCGGGCGCGCGTCATCTGCCGGGCCGTTCCGGCAATGATCATCAGCACCACAAAGTCGATGAAGTAGTAGTAGATCGCGACCGGAAAGTCGGAAGGCGGCAAAAGGAAAGTCCCGCCGAAGAGCGCGTAGTGAATGAAGCGCGTCGCCAGGCAGAGAAGGGCGATGTAGATCGCCAGCGTCAGCCAGGAGCCCCAGGTGACGGCGACGGCGCGGCCGGTCATGACCGCGGCCGAGCCGGCCAGGATGACGGTGACGAAGAGGAACTCAGCCCAGGAGACTTCCCAGATAAGGTTCATTGCGCGGCCTCCTGGCGGCCACCTTCCAGGTAAGCCGCCCGTACCTCCGGCCGCGCCAGAAGCTCGGCGCCCGTGCCGGTCATGGTGATCTTGCCGTTGACCATGACGTAGCCGCGATGGGCGAGGCGAAGCGCATGGAAGGCATTCTGCTCGACGAGGAAGACGGTGAGCCCTTCGCTGCGGTTGAGCTCGTGAATGACCTGGAAAATCTGCTTCACCACCATGGGCGCGAGGCCGAGCGAGGGCTCGTCGAGGAGGAGAAGCCGCGGCCGGCTCATCAACGCGCGGGCGATGGCCAGCATCTGCTGCTCGCCGCCCGACAGCGTGCCGCCGCGCTGATGCTGGCGCTCCTTCAGGCGTGGGAAGAGGTCGAAAACCCGGTTGAGATCCTCCTCGAAGGTGCCGTTCTTGGAGATCATGGCACCCATCTGCAGGTTCTCCATCACCGTCATGCGCGGGAAGATGCGCCGCCCTTCGGGCGATTGGGCGATGGAGCGGGACATGATGTCGTGCGTGGGCAGATGGGTGATGTCCTCGCCGTCAAAGACGATCTGACCGGTGCGGGCCTGCGGATTGCCGCAGATGGTCATCATCAGCGTCGATTTGCCGGCGCCGTTGGCACCGATCAGCGTGACGATCTCGCCCTCAAAGACGGCGATGTCGACGCCGCGCAGAGCGATGATGTTGCCATAATAGGTCTCCACGCCGCGCGTGTAGAGGAGCGGGACCGGTCCGCTCATGGCGTGTCCTTCCCATTCTCGGCCGGCCCATTCTCGGCCCGCCCTTTCGCGGCCGCCGCCGATGCCGCGGCGCGCGCGGCCGCCTCGGCGGCCTCCACCTCCTCGTCCTCCACGCCGAGATAGGCGGCGATGACGGAGGGATCGTTGCGCACATGCTCGGCCGAGCCGTCGGAGATCTTCTCGCCGTAATCCAGCACCACGACGTGGTCGGAAATCTCCATGACGACGCCCATGTCGTGCTCGATCAGCAGCACGGAGGTGCCGTGCTCGCCGCGGATATACTCCAACAGCTCGTTGAGCTCGCTCGTCTCGCGCGGATTGAGCCCCGCCGCCGGCTCGTCGAGGCACAGAAGATGCGGCTCGGTGCACATGGCGCGGGCAATCTCCAGGCGCCGCTGGGCGCCGTAGGGAAGGCCAGCGGCCGGCACGTCGGCGCGCTCCAGAAGACGGGTATGCTCCAGCCAATAGACGGCCTTGTCGATGGCAGCCTGGCGGGCGGCGCGGAAGCCGGGGAGGTTCAAAATGCCGCCGATGGTGAAGTTGGAGGCGGCCATCAGGACGTTGTGCTGGGCGACGAGAAGGTTCTCCAGCACCGTCATGCCGCCGAACAGGCGGATGTTCTGGAAGGTGCGCGCGACCCTTGCATCTTTGCAGATGCGGAAGTCGGGCATGCGCTCCAGGAGAAAGATGGCGCCGTCCTCGCTCTCGCTCCAAGGCTCGCCGGTCTCGGTGAGACGGCGGATGGCATCCTCGCTGGCACTCTTGCCGTGGCGCATGATGATGCGCCCCTCCGTCGGCTTGTAGAAGCCGGTGACGCAGTTGAAGACGGTGGTCTTGCCGGCGCCGTTGGGGCCGATCAGCGCGGTGATGTCGCCGCGCCCAACGTTGAAGGAGAGGTCGTCGACGGCGACCAGGCCGCCGAAGCGCATGGTCAGATGCTCGACCGTCAGCACCGGGTCGAGGTCCCAGCCATGCGGCGCTGCGGGCTCGGCGGCGGTGAGCGTTTCGGCCGCCATCAGTGGCCCTCGCCCTGGGCGACCATATCGGCCGAGATCGATTTTCGCTCTTTGAGGACGGCGGAGGGATCGCGCGTGGCGATGAGGCCGCGCGGGCGCCAGACCATGATGATCACCATCAAAAGGCCGAAGATGAGCATGCGGTATTCGGCAAGGTCGCGGAACAGCTCGAAACCGCCGATCATGACGATGGAGGCGATGACCACGCCGACCTGTGAGCCGAGGCCGCCGAGAACGACGATGGCGAGGATCAGCGCCGATTCGATGAAGGTGAAACTCTCCGGCGAGATGAAGCCCTGCCGGGTGGCGAAGAAGGAGCCGGCGAAGCCGCCGAACATGGCGCCGATGGCGAAGGCTGTGAGCTTGGTGTTGACGGTGTTGATGCCGAGCGAGCGGCAGGCGATCTCGTCCTCGCGCAGGGCTTCCCAGGCGCGGCCGAGCGGCAGGCGCCTCAGGCGCATGGTGACGAAGTTGGTGACCATCGCCAGCGCCAGGATGATGTAGAAGAAGTAGGCCTGCTTGTAGGCGGAATCGTATTTGATGCCGAGGAGGCCGGGCAGGTTGTCGTCGCCGCGGGCGAATTCCAGGCCGAAGAAGGTCGGATCGGGAATGCCGGAAATGCCGTCGGGCCCGCCCGTGAAGGTATACCAGTTAAGAAGCACCACACGAATGATCTCGCCGAAGGCGAGGGTGACGATGGCCAGATAATCGCCCCTCAACCGCAGGACCGGAAAACCGAGAATGATGCCCCAGAAGGCGGCCAGAAGCCCGGCGACCGGCAGGGCGAACCAGAAGCCGACCTCGAAATACTGGGCGAAGAGAGCGAAGGAATAGGCGCCCACGGCATAGAAGGCGACATAGCCGAGGTCGAGCAGGCCGGCGAGACCGACGACGATGTTCAGTCCCCAGCCGAGCATGATGTAGGTCAGCACCAGGATGCCGAGGTCGATGAACTGCTTGTCCTTCAGCGGAAAGGCGAGAAGGATGATCACCGGGTAGAGCACGGCGGCGGCGAGCGCGAAGCTGCCGAAGAGACCGGAATGGCGCGAGAACCGCTCCGATAGCGGCGTGCCGGCGCGGCTGGCCATGGCGCGCGCGGCAAGCGAGCGGCCACCGCGCTGGCGCGGCCCCCAGAAGAGGACGCGGAAGAGAAGCCGCCCGAAGAAGACGGCGATGACGGAGATGGCGAAAGCCTGCCAGCGCGTCGTCAGCTCAAGGCCGCCGAAATCGATGTCGGTGCGAAAGCCGATGAAGAAGAGGAAGAGGGCGGCGGCGATGCCGGCGGCGATGGCGGCGTCCTTCAGAGCCGCGACGATGGCGGAATCGCGCTCCGGCTCTTGCACGAAGGGAGGCTCGCCCTGATAGCCCGCAACGCGCTGTTCCCATTCGACCAAGGCGCCGGGCGCCTGGTGTTCCTCAGCGCTGCCTACCTTGTCGATGTCGGCCATCTCAGACCTTCTCGACTTCCGGTTTGCCAAGCAGCCCGGACGGCAGGAAGATTAGGGTGATCGCCAGGATCGAAAAGGCGGCGACGTCCTTATACTCGACGCTGAAATAGCCGGACCAGAAGGTCTCGATAAGGCCGATGGCAAGGCCGCCGAGCATGGCGCCGGGCAGGGAGCCGATGCCGCCGAGAACGGCGGCGGTGAAGGCTTTCACGCCGGCGAGGAAGCCGATGTAGAAGTCGATGACGCCGTAATAGAGCAGGAACATGACACCGGCGACGGCGGCGAGCGCGGCGCCCATGACGAAGGTCAGCGAGATGGTGCGGTCGACATTGACGCCCAGCAGGGAGGCCATCTTGGGGTCCTGCTCGCAGGCGCGCTGCGCCCGGCCGAGCTCGGTCTTGGCGATCAAGAGCGAGAAGGCCGTCATCAGCACCACCGTCGTCACGATGATGATGATCTGCATGTAGGAGAGCTGCACGACGATGGCGCCGGTCTCGGCATCGCCCTGCATCAATGTGACGCCGCCCTGGATCTGCGGCGGCAACGGCTTCACCCGCGCGCCCTGGGTGAGCTGGACGAAATTCTGCAGCGCGATCGACATGCCGATGGCGGTGATCAGCGGCGCCAGCCGGAAGGAGCCGCGCAGCGGCCGGTAGGCGATGCGCTCCACGGCCCACCCCCAGACGGAGGTGAACAGCATAGCGACGATGAGGACAATGAGGAGGATCAGCGGCAGCGCCGTCACGCCGATGGCCAGCATGATCAAAAAGACGGTGAGGGCGATGAAAGCGCCGACCATGAAGATGTCTCCATGGGCGAAATTGATCATGCCGATGATGCCGTAAACCATCGTGTAGCCGATGGCGATGAGGCCGTAGATCGAACCGAGCGTTACCCCGTTGATCAGCTGCTGAACGAAGTACTCCATCGTCCGTTGACCAGCTCCCCCCTGCGCCTGAAGGCGTTATGTGGATGTTGGATGAACGCCCAACTCTCCCAATGGACGATCATCGAAGGACCTCAGTCCTTTAGCAAGAGGGTTTCGGGCGCACAATACATCCGATCGGCGGAGGTGCCGGTGCTGATTGCGGATATCGCGCGGCCAGGGCCAATGCGGAGAAAGAAATCGCCGATGTCATCAAGCCGGCCGGATAAGGCCGGCCGGATGAGGGAAAGCAGATCAGGGCCAGCAGATCAGGGCAGGCGAACGGCGATGCCGGCGCGCACGGTATCCACGGAGGGCTCGAAGGAGGTGGCGCCGGCCGGCAGCGCGTTGGCCACGTCCTGATACTCGTCGTGCAGGTATTCCAGGCGAGCGAAGATGCGATCGGTCACGGCGACGTCCACGCCGCCGCCGATGGTCCAGCCACGCGCCGGCTCGACATTGATGGCGGTGGTGCCGGCCTGGGTGAAATGCACCTGGGTGATGGCAAAGCCGCCGGCGACGAAAGGCAGAAAGTGGCCGGCGTCGTAGCCCAGACGGGCGCGCACATGCGCATCCCACATCGGCTCCTTGTCGATGATCGTGCCGGCGATGGTGACGCTCTGCTCGCCGCCGCGCAGGGAAAGGTCCATATCGATGCCGCCGACCAGTCTGCCCCATTCGGCGCTGGCGCCGAGGAACATGCCGCCGCCAAGGCTGGTGCCGTCGGCGGTGCCGGCGCCCAGGCCCGCGAGTGTGGTGTCGTCGCTGAGGAAGGCCGCCCCGGCGGAAAGTCCGCCATAGAAGCCGGACCAGCTGTTGCCCGGCGCGGTGAGGAAGGTCTGCGGATACTCCTCAAAACCGTCGCCGAGGGCGAAGACGATGGCGCCGCGCAACTGGTGCGTCTCAGGATCGACGCTCGTCGTGGTGCCGGCGTAGCGATAGGTCTCCTGCGAATAGTTCGTGTAAAGATACTCGGCTCGCAAGCGGAAAGGATAGAAGACGGCAACTTCCAGGCCGGCGCCGAGGGACCAGCCGTAATGGCGCACGACGTCGCCCTGGATGAGGGTCGGCGCGAGGGTGTGGGCATGGATCTCGGCCATGCGCGCGCCGGCCGTGACAAAGGGCATGAAGCGGCCCCAGACATAGCCAAGGCGTGCATAGGCGCCGGCGTCCCAGATGAAGTCGGTGCCGATATTGGCGGCGGCGTTCGTCGTCTTGGTCTCGTGAATGACGACATCGCCCTCAAGGCCCAGCATGACGTTGCCGAAGAGCCAGTTGTAGCCGCCGAGGCCGCCGCCGGCGAAGCCGCCGTCGTCGCTCATCGAGTAGGGAACGCCGCCGCTCTGGCCTTCGAGGTCGTCGGCCGACCAGCCGAAGTGCAGGCCTCTATAGAAGCCTTCCCATTCGGAGACCGGGGCGGGCGTGGTGATCGGGGCGGGAGGCTCGGCGTATTCCGGCAGGTCGGCCGCCAGGGCAGGGGCGGCGGCGATTTGGCTTGCCAGCGTCATGGTGCCCAGAGCCACCAGACCGAAACCGCGCATGGATCGTCCCCACCCTTGAAGAAAGCGTTAAAGGTGCTAACGCCCGGCCCCTGGCGAGGTCAATTGCCAGGAAGGCCACCGCGCCCGTTCACAAGCTTGTGTTGCCATTGAGCCATAGGCGAATTCAGCTCTCGCGCGGCCCTCCCTCGCCTCGAAGCTGCTCAAGCGTCTGCGACGCGACCTTGAAGGCGTGATTGGCCGCCGGGACGCCGCAATAGATCGCCGCCTGCAGAATCACTTCCTTGATCTCGTCCTCGCTGAGGCCGTTGGTGCGCGCGGCTCGCACATGCAAGGCGAACTCGTTCCAGTGCCCGAGGGCGATGAGGGCCGTCAGCACCATGGCCGAGCGCATGCGACGGTTCAGGCCCGGACGCGTCCAGATCTCGCCCCAGGCATAGCGGGTGATGAGATCCTGGAAATCGGCCGTGAAGGCGGTCTTCGTCGCCTCGGCCCTGTCGACATGCGCCTCGCCGAGGACGGCGCGGCGCGTTTGCATGCCTTTGCGGTGCGAATCGCTCATGGCGCCACCTAGCGCAGGAAGGCGAGCACGGCGGCGTTGAAGCGCTGCGGCTGCTCCACATTGGAAAGATGCGCCGCGTGCAGCACCGCCTTCTTGGCGCCGGCGATGTTGTCGAGAAGCAATTCGCCCTGCTCGGGCGTCGTTGCCGGATCGCAATCGCCGATGAGGACGAGCGAGGGCTTGGAAATCCGGGAGAGGGCGGCGCGCTGATCCATATCGCGGATGGCGGCGCAGCAGCCGGCATAGCCGGCGGGCTCGGTGGCGCGGATCTGCGCGGCGATGCGCTCCACCTCCTGCGGGTTCTCCTTGCGGAAGGCGGGCGTGAACCAGCGCTCCGTGACGCCGGCGACGAGCGCCCCCATGCCCTTCTCGGTCACGGCTCGGATGCGCTCGTTCCACATCTCCGGCGGCGGCATATGGGCGGCGGTGTTGCACAGCGCCGCCCGCTCGAAGCGCTCCGGATGGTGGATGAGGAGCCAGATTCCGGTCATGCCGCCCATGGAGAGACCGCAGAAGCGGGTGGTGACGATGCCGAGCGCGTCGAGGAGCTCGATGACGTCGCGGCCTAGCCGCTCCAGCGTATACTCGCCCGCAGGCGCGGCGGAGCGCCCATGGCCGCGCTGGTCGTAGCGGATCACACGGTAGCTCTCGGCCGCCTCGTCGACCTGGCCGTCCCACATGGCGAGATTGGTGCCGAGCGAGTTGGAGAAAAGCAGGGGCGGGGCGTCCGGCGGGCCCTCGCTCTCCCACCAGATTCTTTCACCGTCGCTGGTCTCACAATAGGGCATCCGTTTCCTCCCGCGCCTGGCGCGCATCCTCAATGGCCCGATCGATCATGGCATCGGCCGAGCCGAGATAGGTTTCGGGTGTCAGAGCGGCCTTGATGTCGCTTATGGAAAGCGTCGTGGCCAGCTCGGCGTCGTTGGTCGCGGTCTCCAACAAGCTGCGGCCCTCAGCGCGCGCTCTTTGCGCCAGCGCGGCGACACGACGATGCGCTTCCTGCCGCCCGATCGTCTCCGCCAGGCGAAAGGCAAGGCTCTCGGCCATCGCCAGGCCGCCCTCCGCCTGAAGGTTGCGGCGCATGGCGTCCTCGTCCAACTCAAGGCCGGAGAGAAGGTCGGCCGCGTTCCGCAGGCTGCCGCCGGCGAGGATAAAGAGGTCGCGGAGGCTCTCCCATTCCGCCGGCCAGGCGGAGGGGCTGCGCTCGTGCTCGCCCTCCATGGCGATGGTCAGCGTCGCCATGAGCCCGGCGATGCGGCGGTGATTGGCGCGGATCGCAGCGGAGGCGACCGGGTTGCGCTTCTGTGGCATGGTGGAGGAGCCGCCCTTGTCGGGCGCTGCCGGCTCGAAGGCCTCGCCCACCTCGTCCTGCATCATCAGCTGTATGTCGGTGGCGATCTTGGCGAGAGTGCCGGAGAGTGCGGCGAGAGCCGCGGCGACGGCGACAACGCGGCTGCGTTCGGCGTGCCAGGCAAGGCCAGGATCGGCAAGGCCGAGGCAGGCGGCGAGCTCGGCGCGCACCGTCGGCCCCTTGTCCTGCAGGAAGGCGAGGGTGCCCGCCGCGCCGCCGAGCTGGACGGCGAGGCCGCCGGCAAGGAGCCGGTCGATGTCGTGCAGCGCGGCGGTGAGGCCGGAAAGCCAGAGCGCGGCCTTGAGGCCGAAGGGGACGGGCAGGGCGGGCTGGAGCCAGGTGCGGCCGGCCATGAGCGTGGCGCGGTGTTTCTCGGCGAGCGCGGCGGCAGCGCTCATGGCGTTGGCAAGTTCCTTGGCAAGGATGCGCAAGGCACGTTGCATGAGGACCATCAAGGCCGTGTCGATGACATCCTGGCTGGTCGCGCCCCAATGCACGTAACCGCGGGCGGGCGCTTCCACCCTTCGCGTCAGCGCCGTGACGAGCGGGATCGCCGGATTGCCGGCGGGGCCGGCGGCGCGGCCGATTTTCTCCATATCGTAGAGGCTTGCGTCGCAGGCTTCAGAAATCGATTCCGCCGCATCTGTGGGAATGACGCCGGCTTTGGCTTCGGCGCGGGCAAGCCCCGCCTCGAAATCCAGCATCGCCTGCACAAAGGAGCGGTCGGAAAAGAGGCGCCGCATTTCATCGGAGCCGAAGAGCGGGCCAAGGAGGAGGGAGCCGGCAAGGTCGTCAGCCATGGCTCCGGTTTAGCTTTCCCGATGGACGTTGGAAAGGCGGCGCCGGCGGGCGGGGGGCAGCGGTTCTTTTTCGCCGGGCGGATGCGGGCGGGCGCGGCTTGTCCTATATTGGAGCGCACTGAACAAGCCGCACGCTTTGAGACGACGGGAGCATCATGGCCGCACGAGCCTTGCCGCAATCGATTGAGGAGACGCTGGAGCTGTTGTCGGGGGGCGGCTATGTCGCCGACCGCTCGCTGGCGACGGTCCTCTTCCTCTCCCTGAAGATGGGCCGGCCCTTGTTCCTGGAAGGCGAGGCGGGCGTCGGCAAGACGGAGATCGCCAAGGTTCTGGCGCATACGCTCGGGCGCAAGCTCATCCGCCTGCAATGCTACGAGGGCCTCGACGTGGCGAGCGCCGTCTACGAATGGAACTATACGGCGCAGATGGTGGAGATCCGCCTCGCCGAAGCGACGGGCGACACGGAGCGGCACTCCTTGACGGAGGACGTCTTCTCCGAGCGTTTCCTCATCAAGCGGCCGATCCTGCAGGCCTTGGAGCCGGATCTCGCCGGCGCGCCGATCTTCCTCATCGACGAGCTCGACCGGGCGGACGAGGCCTTCGAGGCGTTCCTTCTGGAGGTTTTGGCCGACAACCAGGTGACGATCCCGGAGATCGGCACCATCCGCGCGCCGGAGCCGCCGATCGTCGTCGTCACCACCAACCGAACGCGGGAGATCCATGATGCGCTGAAGCGGCGCTGTCTTTATCATTGGGTCGATTATCCGGATGCAGAGCGCGAGCTGACGATCGTCGGCGAGCGCGTGCCCGGCGTGCGCGAGCGCCTGGCGCGCGACGTGGTCGGCTTCGTGCAGCGGCTGCGCCAGGAGGACCTCTTCAAGAAGCCCGGCGTGGCGGAGACGCTCGACTGGGCGAGCGCCTTGACGGAGCTCGACATGGTGGCGCTCGACCCGGAGACGATTTCCGACACGCTCGGGGTGCTGTTGAAATACCAGGACGACATCGCCCGCATCCAGGGCAGCGCCTCCAAGCAGCTCCTGGAGGAGGCGCGCCGCGAACTGGCGGCGGCGGAGTAGCGGCTTGTCGAACAAGAGCGCGACCATGCCGGTTCCTGGGTCTGGCGATGCGCCGGCAGGCAGGACGGGCGGTGGACCGGGGGGCGGCAAGGTCGCCGACAACATCGTCTTTTTCGCCCGCGCTCTGCGCCGCGCCGGCCTGCCGGTCGGCCCGGCGGCGGTGGTCGATGCCATCCGCGCGGTGGAAGTCGCCGGTATCGGCTCGCGCGAGGATTTCTACTGGACGCTGCACGCCGTCTTCGTGAAGAAGCGCGCCGACCGGCCGGTCTTCCACGAAGCCTTCGAGCTCTTCTGGCGCGAGCGCGGCCTCATCGACAAAATGCTGGAGATGCTGTCGCCGATGGCGCCGCCGCGGCCTTCCGAGCCGGAAAGGCCGAAGGCGGGCGCGGCGCGCGTGGAAGAGGCGATGTCGGGCCTCAAAGAGCGGCGCGAGGAGGAGATCGTCCCTGAGATCGAGATCGACGCACGCATGACGGTGACGCAGAAAGAAATCCTGCGGCGCAAGGACTTCGCCCAGATGACAGCCGAGGAAATCGCCGAGGCGATGCGTGCCCTCGCCGAACTGACGCTTACCGCCGACAGGCTGAAAACGCGCCGCCTTGTCGCCGCCAGCCGGGGCGCGGTGGATCCGCGGCGCACGGTGCGTGCCTCCATGCGCTCGGGCGGCCAACTCATCCTGCCGCAGCTGCGCGCGCGACGGGTGGTGGAGCCGCCGATCGTGGCGCTCGCCGACATTTCCGGCTCCATGAGCGAGTATTCGCGCGTCATGCTGCATTTCCTGCATGCGCTCTCGGCGCGGCGGAAGGTGTTCAGCTTCCTCTTCGGCACGCGGCTGACCAACGTCACGCGCCAGCTGCGCTACAAGGATCCCGACGAGGCGCTGGCAGGCTGCTCTGAGGCGGTGCTCGACTGGTCGGGCGGCACGCGCATTGCCGATGCGATGCACGCCTTCAACCGCGACTGGTCGCGGCGCGTGCTCGGCCAGGGAGCGACGGTGCTCTTGATCACCGACGGGCTGGAATGCGACGAGGAAGGCGATCTTGGCGCCGAAGCGGCGCGGCTCGGCCGCTCCTGCCGGCGGCTCATTTGGCTGAACCCGCTTCTGCGCTTTGACGCCTTCGCGCCGCGGGCACGCGGGATCAAGGCGATCCTGCCGCATGTCGATGAGTTCCGGCCGGTGCATTCGCTGGAGGCGATCGAGAATTTGGTGAAGGCGCTGTCGGAGCCGGCCCGCCCGGCGCTGAAGGTGGCGGCCTGAGGGAGGCAAGATGCAAACGCTCATGCAAACGGACACGCTCGTCACCGCCGAGGCCTGGCGCAAGGAAGGGCGGAAGGTCGCGCTCGCCACCGTGGTGGAGACCTGGGGGTCGGCGCCGCGGCCGGTCGGCAGCCATCTCGTCATCGACGAGGCGGGCAATTTCGAGGGCTCCGTCTCCGGCGGCTGCGTGGAGGGTGCGGTCGTCGGCGAGGCGCTGGAGGTGATCGGGGCGGGGGAGCCGCGCATGCTGGAGTTCGGCGTTGCCGACGAGACGGCCTGGCGGGTGGGGCTTTCCTGCGGGGGCAAGATCAAGGTCTTCGTGGAGCCCGTATCGTAATGAGGGGCGAACTTCTTGAGGCCCTCAATGAAGAACGCGCGGCACGGCGCGCCGCCATCCTCGTCACCGACACGCTGAGCGGTGAGGCACGGCTGGTGAAGAAGTCGGATGCGGCGGGCGATCCTCTCGCCGAGGAGCTTTCAAGGCGCTTGCGCTCCGGCCGTTCCGGTATGTTGGAGGACGGGCGCACCTTCCTCACCGTTTCCGTGCCGCCGGCGCGGCTGGTGATGATAGGCGCGGTGCATATCAGCCAGGCGCTGGCGCCGATGGCGCGCCTTGCCGGCTTGGACACGACCATTATCGATCCGCGCACGGCCTTTGCAACCGAGGAACGCTTCCCGGAGGCGGAGCTGATCGCCGAATGGCCGCAAGAGGTGCTGAAGGCGCGCCCGCTCGATGCCTATACGGCGCTCGCCGCGCTCACCCACGACCCGAAGATCGACGATTACCCGCTGCAGGCCGCGCTTGCAGCAGGCTGCTTCTATATTGGCGCGCTCGGCAGCCGCAAGACGCATGGAAAGAGGGTGGAGCGGCTGACGGAGGCAGGTATTGCGGCGGGCGAGCTTGAGCGCATCCACGCGCCGATCGGGCTGGATATCGGCGCCGCTTCGCCGGCCGAAATCGCCGTTGCGGTGCTGGCGGAGTTGATTGCGGCGCTGCGCCAGGCGCCGGCGGCGGCGAGCGAGACGGCTTGAAGTTCGGTGCAACACCCATCGCCGAAGCCGAGCGAGCCATCCTCGCCCATTCGGTGAAGACGGCAGAGGCCACCTTCAAGAAGGGACGGCGGCTTTCCTGCGATGATCTGGCAGTGCTCCGAAAAGCCGGCATTGGCGAGGTGGTGACGGCACGCCTGGAGGAAGGCGACGTGCACGAGGACGAGGCGGCCGAGCGGGTGGCGCGCGCCATCGCCGGGGCGGGCGTGAGCGTGGAGGCGCCGTTCACCGGCCGCTCCAACCTTCATGCCGAAAAGGCGGGGCTGCTGCTCTTGCGCCCGAACCTCATCGACCGGCTGAACCGCATCGATGCCGGTCTGACCGTGGCGACGCTGCCGCCTCATGCCTCGGCGGAGGCGGGAAGGATGCTGGCGACGGTGAAGGTTATCCCCTTCGCCCTGCCGGAAGATGTGGTGGCGAAGGCGGAAAGCCTTGCGGGTGAAGCCGGGGCGGCGCTGACGCTGGCGCCCTACCGGCCGCTCAAAGTAGCGCTGGTGGCAACCGAGCTTGCCAGCCTGAAGCCGAAAGTGCTCGACAAGACGAAGGCGATCCTGGAGCAGCGGCTGGAAAAAGCCGGCGCGAGCCTTACCAGCGAGCGGCGAGTGCCGCATGCGACGGGCCCGCTCGCCGAGGCGCTGGCGGAGGCCGGCCGCGAGGCCGATCTCGTCATCGCCTTCGGCGCTTCCGCCATAACCGATGCGGCCGACGTCATCCCGGCGGCGATTGAGGCGGCGGGAGGCGCCGTCATCCATCTCGGCATGCCGGTCGATCCCGGCAATCTCCTCCTCGTGGGCCATATCGGCGAGCGGCCGGTGATCGGCGCGCCGGGCTGCGCGCGCAGCCCCAAGGAGAATGGATTCGACTGGGTTTTGAATCGTTTCCTCGCCGGCCTTGAAGTGAGGTCGGAGGACATCACGGGCATGGGGGTCGGCGGGCTGTTGATGGAAATCGTCTCGCGGCCGCAGCCGCGCCAGCCGGAGGCGGGCAAGGGAAAGGTGACCGCGATCGTGCTTGCCGCCGGCCGCTCGCGGCGCATGGGCGGACCGAACAAGCTTCTCGCCCGCTTCGACGGCGTGCCGCTGGTGCGGCGCACCGTCGATGCGGTGCAGGCCGCCGGAACCTCCGAGACCATCGTCGTCACCGGCCATATGCGCGAGGAGATCGAGGCGGCGCTTGCCGGCGCCTGCGTCAGCTTCGTGCACAATCGCGATTATGCGGGCGGACTTGCAGGCTCGCTGAAGGCGGGGCTGAGGGCGCTGCCGGAAGAGACGGCGGGGGCGCTCATCGTGCTTGCCGACATGCCCGGGCTGACGCCGGAGGCGCTCGACGCCATGATCGAAGCCTTCGCGCCGGAAGAGGGTAGGGGGATCGTGCTCGCCACGGCCTCGGGCAAGCGCGGCAACCCGGTGCTTTGGGCGCGGCGCTACTTCCCCGAACTGATGCAGGTCAGCGGCGATGCCGGCGGGCGCCACCTCATCGGCGAGCATGCCGAAGACGTGAGCGAGGTGGAGATCGGCGAGGCGGCGCGGCTCGACGTCGACACGCCCGAGGCGCTGGCGGCGGCCGGCGGTAAGGTGGACAGGGGTTGAGCTCGGGCGGGCTCAGGCGAGGTGGATCGGCGTTTCGATGCCCAGCGCCGCTTCGACCGCGCTTATCTGCGCCAGAAGGTCGATCGGGGTTTCGCAAAGGTTCTGCAGGGCACGGTCTTCCAAGACGGTCTTAGCGCCATCGGTTTCGACCGCGGCAGTGGCGGCGATCACCCGGTCGCGCTCTTCCAGCAGCGCGTCGATCTGCCGGCGGAAGAGAGCAAGCATGGCCGTGAGCCAGCCATTGAGCTCTGGCGAGGGCTCCTTCTGCGCGATGGCGAAACGCGCCAAGAGCTCGCTCACCGTCCTTGCCGGATAGAAAGTCTCGTCGGTCACCCAGCGATGGCCCTGTCTTTTGCATGGGCGCGCCCTTCGTCGACGAATGCCGGGCGACGGGCCAGGCACATTAAATTCCTAAAAACGAATATGTTGATCGATGCGCGATTTTCAAACCGGCGCAACCGGTCTGGAGAAATTCCAATCATGGCAAGGTCGCTGAATTGCGTCCCGATGTAGGCTTGCCCATGCCGCAACGCGGTTGATGCGTATCATGGCGCTTGCCGCCACTTGCTGGCAGGATCGCGGGATGAGGAGATACCGAATCGCCCTTTTCATCGGCTTGCTCCTGCCGGGTTCCGCCGCGGCGCAGGATCTGGAGCGGGGTCGCCAGCTCGCAGAGGAATATTGCGCGCCCTGCCACGCGGTCGGGGGGCAAGGCGAGAGCCCGATGCAGCCTGCGCCGGCCTTTCGCGACCTGGCGCAGCGCTACCCGATCGACACGCTCTGGGAGGCGCTGGCGGAGGGCATCGTCACCGGCCACGCCGAGATGCCGGAATTCCAGTGGCCACCCAAAGATATCGACGACATCCTCTCTTATATTTCCTCCATCCAGGAGCACGAATTCCGCGGTGACGACATCGAGGCGGAAGACGAAGCTGGCAGCACTCCTCAGTAGAGGCTGCTAATATCCTGTCCCTCCTTTCTTTTTGAACTGCTCGATGGTGGACTTTTAACTTTCGAGCCGCAATCATTGTGCCTGCAGAAGATGGAGGACGGGCATGTCTCACTGTGATTTCGTCGAGGGGGGCGACTTCGGGCGGCAGCTTGCCGGGTACGGTCTGACGACCGCCAACGTGCTTTACTATCTTCCCGACCAACCGCGCCTCATCCAGAGCTTCGTCTGGCAGTTCTACGACGTGGCGCCTGAGCATCCACGGCTGGAGCGCTTCCTCGACTATTGGCGGCGCGAGATCGAGGCGGCGATCCATTCGGTTGAGATCGCCCATGAAAGGCTCTTGCGTCCGACGGACGTGCGGCTCGCAACCTTCGAGGGACGGCTGCATTAGCCTTCGGCGGACGCCGCGCGGCGGCGGTGTCTGTCCAGGAGGCCCGGATGCGAAGGGTGCGTTTCAGCTTCGAGGGCGTCACGCTCGACGCCACCTTGCGCGATACCCCCACGGCGGATGCAATCCATGCCGTTCTGCCGGTCGAGGCCAGTGTCAATACCTGGGGCGAGGAGGTCTATTTCGCCGTCCCGGCCTCCTGTACCGCCGAGGCGGATGCCCGCAACGTCGTCAACGCTGGAGAAATCGCCTACTGGCCGGCCGGCAAAGTGATCGCTATCGGCTTCGGGCGCACGCCGGCTTCCACGGATGGTGAGATCCGCTTGGCGGACGAGGTGAATATCTGGGCGGACGCGGTGGCGGATGTGCGCGTTCTCAAAGCCGTCGCCGCCGGCAGCCGGGTGCGCATCACGGCGATCTGAGGCGGCGCGGCCGGGCTTGACACTCCAGTTACTGGAAACCCTATCTCACTCCTCATGCGAGGAGGAGGCCATGAATATCGGTGAAGCCGCCGCGGTGAGCGGGCTACCCGCCAAGACGATCCGCTATTATGAGGAGATCGGGCTGATATCGCCTGACCGGCGCGGCAACAATTATCGCGACTATTCCGACAGCCATGTGCACAATCTGCGCTTTCTGGCGCGGGCGCGTTCGCTCGGCTTCTCCATCGAGGAATGCCGTCAGCTCCTGTCGCTCTATGGCGACCGCTGTCGCGCCAGCGCGGATGTGAAGGCCATCGCGAGCCGTCATATCACCGAGATCGATCGCAAGGTCGCCGAGCTGATGGAGATGCGCGCGACGCTTGCCGTTCTGGTAGAGGCCTGCCACGGCGACGAGCGGCCGGACTGCCCGATCCTTGAGGACCTGGCGGGGCAGGGCGCGCCGTGAGACAGGGGCTCGTCGGTCTCTCCGTGGTGGTCATCCTGGTCGGCGGCTATCTGGCGATCCGCTTGCTTGCGGGTGAGGCCCGCGCGCCCATCGAGGCCGCCATTGTCGTCCCGGAACTATCGCCGAGGGCGGTCGAGGGCGAGCGTTTGTTCGAGACGTTCTGCGCCTCGTGCCATGGCCAGAGCGCGTCCGGCACCCAGGTTGGGCCGCCGCTGGTGCACGATATCTACAAGCCCGGTCATCATGCCGACGTCGCCTTCCTGCTCGCGGCTCGGCAAGGCGTGCGGCAGCACCATTGGAACTTCGGCGACATGCCGCCCGTCGAGGGCGTCAGCGGCCAGGAGGTGGAGCGCATCACCGCCTATGTGCGCGCGCTGCAGGAGGCCAACGACATCAACTGAAGGCGGGGCCCCATGGCGGCGATGGCTCACATCAGCCCCAGGCCGCGGAAGCTGGAATGGCCGTCGCGTGCGATGATGATGTGGTCGTGCACGGTGACGCCGAGCGGCTTGCCGACCTCCACCAGCGTTTTCGTCATCTGGATGTCGGCGCGCGAGGGCGTCGGGTCGCCCGAAGGATGGTTGTGGACGAGGATGATGGCCGTCGCCGAAAGCTCCAGCGCGCGGCGCATCACCTCGCGCGGATAGACCGGCGTGTGGTCGACCGTGCCGGTCTGTTGCACCTCGTCGGCGATGAGGGCGTTCTTCTTGTCGAGGAAGAGGATGCGGAACTGCTCGCGCTCCTCAAAGGCCATGATGGTGCGGCAATAGCCGAGCAGTGCCGACCAGGAAGCGAGCACCGGGCGCGCGCGCACCTCGTCGCGGCCGAGACGCTCCGCGAAGGCCCGCAACAGCTTCAATTGCAGAATCACGGCCTCACCGACGCCTTCCACTTCCTTCAGGCGTTTGGGCGAGGCGGCCAGAACCTGCGACAGCGAACCGAATGTCTTCAGGAGCGCCTTGGCGATGGGCTTGGTGTCGCGGCGGGGCAGGGCGCTGAAAAGGGCCAGCTCCAGAAGCTCGTAATCGGCGAGCGCGTCGGCGCCCGCCTCGCGAAATCGCGCGCGCAGCCGCTCCCGGTGCCCGAAGTAGTGGGCCGAGGCGCCGACGTCTTCAAGCTCGCCGGTCACGATGGATTAAGGTCGGCCGATCCCGGCCGGAGACAGAGTGAAGATCTCCACGCCATCCTCCGTGATGCCGATCGTGTGCTCGTACTGGGCGGAGAGGGAGCGGTCGCGCGTCACCGCCGTCCAGCCGTCGCCGAGAAGCTTCACATGCGGCCGGCCGAGATTGATCATCGGCTCGATGGTAAAGATCATGCCGGGCTCGATCGGCAAGCCTTCGCCGGGATGGCCGTAATGCAGGATGTTGGGCGGCTCGTGGAAGGCACGGCCGACACCGTGGCCGCAGAAATCGCGCACCACGGAGCAGCGCTCGGCTTCGGCGTAGGACTGAATAGCATGACCGATATCGCCGAGACGGGCGCCGGGCGTCGCCGCGGCGATGCCACGCATCAGGCATTCATAGGTCACTTCCAGCAGCCGCTCGGCCGCCCGCTTGATGGCGCCAATGGCGAACATGCGGCTGGAATCGCCGTGCCAACCGTCGAGAATCAGCGTCACGTCGATATTAACGATATCGCCCTCTCGCAGCGGCTTGTCGTTGGGGATGCCGTGGCAGACGACGTGGTTGATGGAGGTGCAGCACGATTTGCGGTAGCCGCGGTAGTTCAGCGTTGCCGGCACGGCCTCGTGGCGCTGGGCGAAGTCGAAGACGAAATCGTCGATCGCCTGGGTGCTGACACCCGGCTTGACGAGATCGCCGAGCGCGTCGAGGCAGGTCGCTGCAAGTTGCCCGGCGCGGCGCATGCCGGCGAAATCGTCGCTCGTATAGGTCTTGATGGCGGCCTTTTCCTGCAGGCCGGCAAGGGAATGCTGCATGATGTGAACTTTGCCGTTTCTTTCAGCCTACTCTGGCGCTGGGGAGGGGGAAAGACCGAATTCCCGAGGCCGGAGACAGGCGCGCCCGAAAGGCCCATATTGGGGCTTGCGGCAAAGGTTTCCAGACGGCACAGGATGGCCATGAGCGCTTCCACAAATGGCAGGTCGGCATTGCCGCAGGCTGCGATGCTGGTGATCGGAGACGAGATTCTCTCCGGCCGCACCAAGGACAAGAATATCGGCTATCTCGCCGACTACCTCTGCGATCTGGGCATCGACCTGGAGGAGGTGCGGATCGTCGGCGACCACAAGGCGCGGATCGTGGCGGCGCTGAAAGAGCTGTCGCGCAGCTACGACCTCGTTTTCACCTGCGGGGGTATCGGGCCGACGCATGACGACATCACCGCCGATGCCGTCGCATCCGCCTTTGGCCTGAAGCTGGTGCATCATCCGCAGGCCGTGGAGATCCTGCGCGAGCGCTGCGCGAGGCGCGGCTGGGAGCTCAACGAGGCGCGCCTCAGGATGGCGCGCACGCCGGAAGGGGCGCGCCTTATCGCCAATTCGGTGTCTGGGGCGCCGGGTTTCATCATCTCCAACGTCTATGTCATGGCCGGCGTGCCGGCGATCATGCAGGCGATGCTGGATGCGCTGGCCCCGGAATTGCCGACCGGCGTGAAGATGTTGTCGGCGACCGTGGAGGCCGGGCGTGGGGAGGGCGATATCGCCGATTGGCTGACGGCGCTGCAGGAGACGCATCCGCAGGTGCGCATAGGCTCCTATCCCTATCACGACGGCAAGCGCTTCACGACGCGCATCGTCCTGCGCTCGCGCATGCCGGAGGCGCTGGAAAGGGCGCTCAGCGACGTGGAAAGCCGGCTGCAAACCGGCTAAGAGGCCTTACCCGAGACGAGGAGCAAGCGGCCGTCCGATGATCCAAGAAAAGGCCTTTCCGGTTTCCTGGGACCAGTTTCACCGCGATGCCCGCGCCCTTGCCTGGCGTCTGGCGGGGGCCGGCCCGTTTCAGGCGATGGTCTGCATCACCCGCGGCGGGCTGGTGCCGGCGGCGATCGTCTGCCGCGAGCTGGAGGTGCGGCTCATTGATACGGTGTGCGTGAGCTCCTATCACGATTACAAGAATCAGGGCGACTTGGAGGTGCTGAAGCCGGTAAGCGAGGCGGTGATCGGCATCGGCGGCGGGGGCGGCAAGGGCGTGCTTCTCATCGACGACCTCGTCGATACCGGCAAGACCGCCTCCATCGTGCGCGAGATGCTGCCGGAGGCGCATTTCGCCACCGTCTACGCCAAGCCGAAAGGAAGGCCGCTGGTCGACACCTTCGTCACGGAGGTCTCGCAGGATACCTGGATCTACTTTCCCTGGGATCTCGGCCTTTCCTTCCAGCCGCCGATCTCCGGCGGCATCGGCTAAGCCTGCGGGTCGCTTGCGTTGCTGCGCTATCAGCCGATTCTGTCCATCACCGGTTTCCTCCTGGTCGCTCTCGGCGCGGTCATGGCGGTGCCGGCACTGGTCGACCTGTCGGCCGGCAATCCGGACTGGATGATCTTCGCGCTGTCGGGGATCATCACCGCCCTCGTCGGCGCCGCCTTCGCCATCGCCGGGCGGGAAGACAAGCCGATCGGCCTCAACGTCAAGCAGGCCTTCGTGTTGACGACGGTGCTGTGGTTCGTCCTGCCCGGCTTTGCGGCGCTGCCGTTTCTCGGCCTCGACATCGGCTATGCCGATGCGCTGTTCGAAACCGTCTCCGGCATCACCACGACAGGCGCCACGGTGCTCGTCGGGATCGACGACCTGCCGCCCGGCATCCAGCTGTGGCGCTCGCTCCTGCAATGGATGGGCGGTGTTGGCATCGTGGTGATGGCGATCATCATGCTGCCCTTCCTAAAGGTCGGCGGCATGCAGCTCTTCCACGCCGAAAGCTCCGATCGCTCCGAAAAGGTCTTGGCCAAGTCCTTCGACATTGCCGCCTGGATCGGCGGGATCTACGTCGCTCTGACGGCGCTGTGCACCCTTGCCTATGCCGCCGGCGGCATGACGCTTTTCGACGCCATCGCCCACAGCATGACGACGGTGGCGACCGGCGGCTTTTCCACCCACGATGCCTCTTTCGGCTATTGGGACGAGCCGATGATCTTGTGGACTGGCACATTCTTCATGATCGCCGGGGCGCTGCCTTTCGTCGCCTATATCGGGGCGCTGCGGGGCGATCCGATGATGCTGCTGAAGGACCCGCAGATACGCGCTTTGCTCGGCTTTCTCGCGGTCGCCTGCTTCGGTCTTGCCCTGCACGAGACGCTTCTCGGTACCTTGCCCTTCGACGAGGCGCTCACGCATTCCACCTTCAACGTCGTCTCGGTGGTCACGACCACGGGCTTCGCCTCGATGGACTACACGCTTCTTGGCGAGTTCGATATCGGCTTCTTCTTCGTTCTTCTCTATATCGGCGGCTGCTCCGGCTCCACGACCGGGGGCATCAAGATGTACCGCTTCATCATCCTGTGGGCGATCATCCGCCGCCAGATTCGCCGTCTTGCCCATCCTTCCAGGGTGGAGCCTCTGCGCTACGCCGGACGGCGCATTCCGGAGGACGTGCCGCCCTCGGTGCTGGCATTCTTGACCCTTTATGTCGGGATGACGGTCATTATCACCATGATCCTCGCCGGGCTCGGCCTCGATTTCGTCACCGCCATCTCTTCTGCGGTCTCGGCGGTCGGCAATGTCGGCCCGGGACTGGGCGAGGTTGTCGGGCCGGTCGGCAATTTCTCCAGCTTGCCGGACGGTGCGAAGCTGGCGCTTGCCTTCGCCATGATCTTGGGCCGGTTGGAGCTCTTTACCGTGCTCGTCCTGCTCGACCCGGCCTTTTGGAGATGGTGATCGACCGGAGCGTCGCTTTGGCGCCATCGCTGCCGGGCCTTGGCCTTTGACCTTGCCCGCGGGCAATGGCGGAGCTAGGTCGTGGATGCGTTCACGAGCTAGGCACGAGATGGCGCGGGCGTGGCGGAATTGGCAGACGCAAGGGACTTAAAATCCCTCGGGGCTTTGTCCCCATGTGGGTTCAAATCCCACCGCCCGCACCAAACTCCCCGGAAAACTAAGCCTCAGGGCCCGCCGAAAGGCGGGTTCTTCGCTTCTGAGAATATTGTCACCTTCTCACAACAAGATAATGTGCCCAAGCGGGCCTATGGCGCTGCAAATCGTGCTTAGTGCCCATTCCTGTGACCAACGTAGGAGAAATCGCCCTGATCGACATGATGCAGAAACAGGCCGAGCTGGAGCGCCGAATGGCGACCCTCGGGATTGATCAGTTCCGCAAGCAAGCCCAGGAGGCCAAGGCGGCTCAGCAGGCTACCCGCTCACGCTCCGTCAAGACTGTGCTTGACGTGCTCATTGAGCCCACCGCCAAGGCCATCTCCGAGTTCCTGGGTCGTGCGGGGACCGGCCGCGCCGGGCGCAGGCATCACGCTGCCCGCCTCATCCAGGACCAGAGCCCCGAGGCGCTGGCCTTCATTGCCGGCACGCTGATCCTGGACGGCATTGCCCAGATGCAGAGTCTCACCCGCCTCGCCGTGCGCATCGGCGCTGCCGTCGTCGCTGTATGGACCTCGTGGTTTCCCGGTAGCTGGTAAGTGGAGCCCTACACAATAGGAAAGAAATCCTAGACAGCGATCAATCAGATGTTTAGATGAGGTGTAACGTCCCCTCATGGGGCCGTTAACGTTCCAAAATTCAGGAGGAAAGCGTGGATATTTCGAGTTCAGCGTCCGCCGATGAGACGCCGACGACCCAGGAGACAATCCGCGAGGTCACGCTCACAATCGAGTTTTTGACTACCGCGTTGCGAGCGCTGGTGGATGGGCATGATCCCAGCGGAGAGATGGTGCGTTCCCCGCTACTGTGGGGGCGCGCGAAATTGCGAGACCTCGTCAGCGAACATTTGAAGAGCAAATCTGACATCTCAACAAAGTGGTAGCGAAAGAGGTATAATTCCGCTACTTTGTCGAGACATAATCTCGGAAGGAGCAGGAAGTGCGTTCAGAAGGAGGCCATGAGCGAAAAGCGATCCTCGACGCCGTAGTCAGGGTCGTCCAGGAGATGCGGCAGTTTGATCCAAAGATGGAGATGGGCCAATTCTTGGTCTACCTCCTTGTCGCTGAGAACCCCGGGATCAAGATGACAGACCTTGTTTCCGCCACGGGGCTTTCTCGCTCCGCTGTCTCTCGTAACGTGCTTGCTCTTTCTAAAGAGACATACCGGGAGGACGGAGGAAAGAAGCTTCCCGGACATGACCTCGTGACCGCGCTCTCCGACCCGTTCGACGCGAGGGCGAAGGTCGTCGCCCCTACGAGGCGCGGAGAGTGGTTGGCGGATCGTATCATCGACGCGATCAAGAGAGGAGTGAAGATATATGGCGAGAAGGCGGGGTAGCCGCTGGCTGGCGGACGTTCGGGGCGCAGATGGCGTTCGACACCGCCCGACGTTCGCGACTGAGGCTCAGGCCAAGGCTTGGGAAGCTGCCGCCCGTCTGGCAGTGGACGAATGAGACCTCTCCCACCAACCAAGACCGGCCGGTCTGGGAACCGGGACATATCTACGCTGGGGGGGCTATTTGAGAAGTGCCGCCGAGAGACCTGGGAGCAGTCCAACTTCCGGTCCACTTCTACGGCGTTAAGGAACGCCCGTACCGTACTGGACTACTTTGGGAGCAACAGGCTCGCCCAGGATATCACCGCAGGCGACATTAGCGAGTTCCGAGCGGAGCTGGCCGACGCTGGACTTGCCCCAGCCACAATCAACCGGAAGTGTGCGGCGTTGTCGTCAATGCTGGGTGTTGCTCGGGAGGAGGGGGTGATTGACAAGGTCCCGAAGATCAAGTGGGCATCCGAGGAGCAGACCCGCTTCCGCTACCTGGACGACCAGGAGGAGAGGGCCCTTCTCGCCTACTGGAAGGGACATGGCGATCAGGATATGTACGACCTGTGCGTCCTCCTAATTGATACCGGCGCCAGATGTTACTCGGAGATGATGGCCGCCCATTGGGAGTTCTACGGTCAGGACTTCGTCTCCGTGACCTTCTGGCATACCAAGACCGGCAAGCCCAGGACCATCCCTCTGACAAAGCGTAGCAGGGAAATCCTTAGGCGCCGTAAGGGTATCTACGGGAACCACTCGGGCCCCTTCACGATGGTGAACAAGAACACCATGCGCCACCGCTGGGACCACATGCGGTCGGTGCTGGGGTTCCACGACGTGACCCCCCACACGCTGCGGCACACCTGCTGCACCCGGCTTATCCTTGGGGGCGCTGACGTGAAGCGTGTCATGACCTGGATGGGACACCTCTCGATTGCCACGACGATGCGCTACATGCAGATTAGGCCAGACGACCTCAACAGCTTGATCGGGCTACTGGAGGCGGCGTGATGTTCGCGCTTCTTTACGCCCGGCTCCTGCCTCGCTAGGACGGGCTCCCTGGACAACGGGGAGGTTCTTGTCGTGAAGATTCTAGCCGGAATGGTGGCCGCAGCAATTGTGGCTGCTGGGGTTCACCTCTACCAGAAGCGCAAGGAGCGTAGACAGCGGAGCTAGGACGCCGAACTGTATGATGAGACTGTGCCCACAGGTGTGCCCGGCGGACACTTCCTGTGGCCACCTCTGAGTGAAGAGCCTAGGTTTTCTGCGGGGTTTGAGCGCTCCCTGTGGACTTAAAATCCCTCGGCCGAAAGGCCATGCGGGTTCGAGTCCCGCCGCCCGCACCAGCTTCCTGCCGATTTCCCGGCGCATTTGCTCGCGGCGTTGCCTGCCGTGTGGCTTGGTGCGGGCGCCGCGTCGGCGCCGAAGGCGGCTCCGAATGGCTTGACGGGGATGCGGCGAGGCCTCGTCAGCCAGCGCGCGCGGCCATTCTTTGAGCCTCGCGCAGCGCGCTCGGCGACTGGCCGGTGATGCGGCGGAAGGCCCGACTGAAATTGGCCGAGTCGCTGTATCCAAGCGATAGCGCGATGTCGGTGATGGAGATCTGCGTCTCCGACAGAAGGGCGGTCGCCTTCTTCAGCCGCGCCCGGTCGAGCAGCTCGCGATAGGAGGCGCCGCTGCGGTTCAACTCGCGCTGCAGGCTGCGCACACTCGTCCCGGCGAGGCGGGCAATGCTGTCAATCTTGGTGGAGCCTTCCATCAAGCCGACGACGAGAAGCGCCTCCAGTTCCGTCAGCGGGGTCGCCGTGTCGCGCAGGGTGGCCTCGGCGAAGACATCGCAAGCGGTGAAGGCGGCGCCGATGCCGACAGGCGTCGCTCTCGGCGCATCAAGCGATTCATCGGCGATGGCGAGCGCGACCGTTGGGCGGGCGAAATGCCATTCGGTCGGAAGCAGATCCTCCAGAACGTTGCTGCCGCTCATGCGTGGATAATCGACGCCTACCCGCGTTGGCTGCCAGCTCGGCCCGAGATATATGCGCACGAAGCTGATCATCGCCGGCAGCACATGGTTGGAATGCTGCGCAGCTTCGCCATTGCCGCAGCGCGGGTTCCAGTAATGCCACCACGTGGCTTTCCCGTTGCCTTGAAGCGAAAAACGCGTGCCCGTCTGGTGCAGCGGCAGGGCCGTGGCGAGCCGCGTGATGCCCTGGCGAAGGGTGAGCCCGCTTGCCGCATAGGCCGCCCACAACCCATAGGATTGGGGCGTCATCGCCAACCCCACGCGGAGCCCGAAACCGCGATCGCCGGCTTCGCGTGCCGCGCATTCGAAGAGCCCGTGCAGCGCGGCTAGCGGAACCAGACAGGCGGGATTGTCGATGAGGGCGAGTGGTAGACCTTGTGCCCGGAAGACGCGCTCCACGGCCCGTGTCCCCGCCGCCTCCTCCAGAAAGCTCGGCAGTGGCCCCATCCCGACCGCATGTGTCATCGGTATTGGCCGCGAAACCATGTGTGATTTTTGGATGACTGGCGTAAAATGACAAGTCTGAAGTGTCTCAAATGAAAGAACATCTTTCGGCGAGCGCATCCGGCGAAGAAGGTTTCCGGCGTGCGAAGTCTACGGCCGGCGGAAAATCTGAGTGGATCGACAATCGCTTGCGAGGCTGTGGAGAGATTCTGCGTGATGCCCTCATCTGTGTGGGAACGTCGTCGGAATCGAACGATCAACGAAAAATTTATCATCCGGGAGGGAAAAATGGGTCGCGTAAGACCGATGACGCTTGGCGTCTTGACTATTGCGGCAACAGTCGTTGCTGCATCCGGCGCGCTCGCCCAGGAGGGCGAGAAGCCGAACATCCTCGTCATTTGGGGCGACGATATCGGCCAGTCGAACATCTCCGCCTACACCAAGGGGCTGATGGGCTATCGCACGCCCAATATCGACCGCATCGCCGAGGAAGGGATGATCTTCACCGATTATTACGGCGAGCAATCCTGCACCGCCGGGCGGTCATCCTTCATCATGGGCCAGTCGGTCTTCCGCACCGGTCTGTCGAAGGTCGGCCTGCCCGGCGCCGAAGAGGGCATGCAGGTGGAGGACCCGACCATTGCCGGCCTCTTGAAAGGGGAGGGCTACGCCACGGGCCAGTTCGGCAAGAACCATCTGGGCGACCGCGACGAGCATCTGCCGACCAATCACGGCTTCGACGTCTTTTTCGGCAACCTTTATCACCTCAATGCCGAGGAAGAGCCGGAGAACGAGGATTACCCGCGCGATCTGGTGCTACCGAGCGGAGAGACCTTCCTGGAGCGCTTCGGGCCGCGCGGCGTCCTGCGTTCCAGCGCTAATTACGGCGCCGACGGCATTACCCAGGACATCGAGGATACGGGGCCGCTCACCAAGAAGCGCATGGAGACCGTGGACGACGAAACCTCTGCCGCAGCCATCGAATTCATCGAGGAGAAGACGGCTGAGGGCACGCCCTGGTTCGTCTGGTGGAGCGGCACGCGGATGCATTTCCGCACCCATGTCAAGGAAGAGAACCGCGGCATTTCCGGCCAGGATGAATATTCCGACGGCATGGTGGAGCACGACCGGCATATCGGCTTGTTCCTCGAAAAGCTTGAGGAACTCGGCATCGAGGACAACACCATCGTCTTCTACTCCACCGATAACGGCCCGCATATGAACACCTGGCCGGATGCCGGGATGACCCCGTTCTGGTCGGAGAAGAACACCAATTGGGAAGGCGCCTGGCGGGTGCCCGCCATGGTCCGCTGGCCCGGTAACATCGAGCCAGGCACCGTGACGAACGAGATCGTCCACCATATGGACTGGCTGCCGACCTTCCTCGCAGCTGCCGGCAATGGCGACGTCAAGGAAGAGCTTCTGGACGGCGTGACGGTCGAGGAGATGGGGCGCGACTACCGCGTGCATCTGGACGGCTACAACCTCCTGCCGCTCCTGACCGGCGAGACGCAGGAGAGCCCGCGCAAGGAGGTCTTCTATTTCTCCGACGACGGCGACCTGATGGCGCTGCGCTACTCCGACTGGAAGATCACCTTCCTGGAGCAGAAGGCCTGGGCCACGTTCCGTGCCTGGATGGAGCCGCTGACGCCCCTGCGCGTGCCGTTGATGGCCAATCTGCGCCGCGATCCCTACGAGAGGGGCTACCGCACCTCGAATACCTATTATGACTGGATGCTCGATCGCGCCTACATGCTGGTGCCGGCACAGCAATACGTGGCGAACTTCCTGGCCACTTTCCAGGAATATCCGCCGCGTCAGGAGGCGGCCAGCTTCAGCCTCGACAAGGTGATGGAGATGCTGTCGAAGCCGGCCGGCACGCAGTAGCCGTCCTTACCTCTTCAGCAAGCAAGACGGCCGCCCCGGCCTCGGTGCCGGGGCGGCCTCTTGCATTCCGGTTTCCCGGCAGGACGGCCCGGGGCGGTCACGCAACGTCCATGGCTTGGCGATGGCGTTTATTCGACCGCAGGGCCTTCGTGCATGGAGCGAAAGCTGATGTAGTAGCGGTAGATGTTGCGTACATAGCGCACAGGCTCGCTACCGACTTCGCGCGCAACCTCCCACTCAACGCCGCCGAACCAGATATTAGGGTCTTTGGCCTGTCGGCGCAGGCGGGCGATGCGATTGGGCCCGGCATTATAGGAGGCAAGCGCGAACAGGATACGATTGATTTCGTCGAGCTCCGGATCGGCGAAATGCTGGTCGGCGATATAGCGGAGATACTTCACGCCCGCATGCACGTTGTTCTCGGCGATGGTGATGTCGGCAATGCCGACGCTTGCGTCGCGTGCGGTCGAAGGCTTGATCTGCATCAGGCCGACGGCGCCGGCCCTGCTGACCAGGGATTGGTCGAAACGCGATTCCTGATAGGCTTGGGCCGCAACGAGCAGCCAATCGACGCCGTAGCTCTTGCCGTAAGTCTCGAAAAGCTCGCGCAGCTTTGACAGTTGCCGGCGGTTTTCCGGCGCATTGGCGCGCCGAAGCCACTCGGTGCTCTCAAGATAGCGCTTGAAGAGGATGTTGCCGAGCAGGGTTCCCTTCCGCGTCTCGGCGATGAAGGTATTCACGGCGGCGGCAAGCTCAGTGCTCTCCTTGCGCATCGCCCAACCGATCTTTCCGCCCTCGCGCAGGGCGACGTCATGCACCTTCAGCCCATCGAAGAATTGTAGCCAGAAGGGCAGCTTGTGGTCGTCGACGACGATCGCCGGGATCAGGCCCGCATGGACCATCTCCAAAAGATCCTCGTCCTCCAGGGCCTCGTCCGCCGCAACGATGTCGATCGGCGTCGCGCCGGAGGCGGCGAGCGTCCGATTGGCGGAAAGAAGCGAGGTATAATAGGAACTGGACGGGCGAACGTGGATCTCCAGGCCGCTCAAGCCTGCGGTGTCCGCCACGTCGGAGATATCGCTCCCGGTGACGAGCCGTTCCGTCACGTCCTTCAGGATCGGCTCGGAGAAGTCGACCAGCTCGCGGCGCTCCGGGGTGATCGTCAGATTGCCGACGGCGATATCGCCACGACCGGCCACCAGATCCTCAAGCAGCCTGTGGCGCGCTGTCGGAATGACGATGATGGCGGTACGCTCGATATCGCGGCGGCCGGCATTCAACCGCTTCTCGAACTCGCGCACGAAATCGAGGGCAAGTCCGCGGAACTTGCCGCCATCCAGGAACAGATAGCTGCGGTTGAAGGGGACGAGCATGCGAATGACGCCGCGCTCGCGCATGCCGTCGAGGTCGCCGGTCCATGGCTCCGCCAAGGCCTCGCCCAAGGCTTGCGCGGTCTCAAGCGCCAGCGCGGGACGAGGCTGCCAGAGCCACGCCAGGGCCGCGCACAACAGAACAAGTGGCAGGAGCGCGCAAGGGCGCGGCCGTAACGCGCCGTGCGTGCGCCCGATTGCCGGCGCCGTCGTCAGGGCATGTTCGGCACGCATCGCTCACCACCCCCCCCCCGCGCGCAAACCGTCTGCGCGGCGTAGCCAGTAGGCGACCTTCCTTGCCAGAGGCTGGCCTCAGAAGCGGAAGACGCCGCCCACGATAGGTCCGTGCTGGACGACATCGAACCTGAAGCCGCCATCCTGATAGTCGACGCTGAGTGCGCGATAGCCAGCCACGGCGGAGATGCTGTCGTTGAAGCTGTAGCCGACGCCCCCCATGACGTCCCAGACGAGATCGGACTGCCCGGCGCCGATGAGGCCCCAGCCGGTCAGATAGACTTGCGGCGTCAGCGAGACGCGGGCACGCGCGCCGCCGAGCGCATCGAACCAGGTGTCGCTGTCGGTGCGCGAGACGCCGCCCAGGAAGCCGCCGGTGAAGGACAGCTTGGTCTCCACCGACATCATCTGCGCGCCGGCAAGGACGTCGACGGTGAAGGTCTCGTTGGAGAGAACCTCGTAGCCTCCAAACAACGACCAGCGCAGCATCTCGCTGCTGACGCCCGCGCTGGTCGCCAGGATGCCGAGGGGCGTGGCTCTGTCGATGGAGAGCTTGGAGTAGTTGAAGTCGGAGAGAAGCGAGAGCCGGTTATAGCGCACCTCGCCAAGCAGCATGGCGGCAAAGTCCAGATTGGAGAGGATGTCGGAGAACGACGCATCGACCTCGACGGTCGGCAGGCCGAACTGCGCCAGCTTCCCGTTCATCGATATTCCCCAGAGGTAAGGCGCGATGGCAAAGGTGACCTCCGGCGCGCTCTCCACCGGCTGAAGCGGAGCAGAAACGCTGGGCAAGTCAGCCGCGCGCGCCGCGCCGGAAATTGTTAAAGCGGCCGCGGCCGCTGCGAGCAAATGCCTTCTCATTCCTGCCTCCATCCCCCAGTTTGGCTCGCCTGTCTCCATGTGGTCGGCATCATGAGCGCAGTCGATTAAGTTATCCGCCATCACTGATCTGTCGACGAACTCAATTGAGGCTGCATCATCTCAAGTGTCTTATTTCCCGGATTGAAGGAAATTGCATCATCCAAGGTGCGTTTGGCGTCATCAATTTTCCCAAGTGTTGCCAGAATGCGTACAGTCATGATCCACGCATCGAGCTGTTGCGGGTCAAGACGAGCGGCCTCGCGAAAGGCCGCAGCCGCGGCCGGCCCCTGGCGCAGGACCAGGGCAAGACCGCCGATCGCCATCTGAGTTTCGGGAAAATCGGCTTTCGCCGCGAGACTTCGGCGCCATTCCGCCATTGCCCGTTGAAGGCTGTCGGCGATGGGCGGCGGCATGTAGGCGACGGGCAGGTCGAGCAAAGCCCGCGCCGTGGCGATGCGAACGGTGCGGAACTCATCGCCTAGCAGCGGTCGTAGCCGCTCGAAACGCTCCACCGGGGGCGCGCCCCGCTGCAAGGCGACAGCGGCCTCGCGCACCAGGGGGTCGGCATCGCCAAGCCGTGCCGCCGAGCGCTCGGCGATGGTGGCGTTCGCGACCGGGCCGAGCAGGTCCAGCGCCGTGGCACGGACGATGCCGGCTTCCTGCGCGTCGTCGGCGATCTCTAGCAAGAGATCGACGACGGAGCTCGGCTCCTCTCGCCCGGCGGCTATCGCCTCAGAGAAATGCGGCCCGCGGTAGCGACTTTCGGGGAAGCGGCTCTCCAGCTCCGCGGCGGCCCAGGAGGCTTGCCGGTCGCTATGGCAATCGGTGCAGGCATTGGGCGCCCCCGTCGTCTCGGTGAGATCGGGACGCGGCACGCGGAAGCTGTGATCGCTGCGCCAATCGATGCCCATATAGACGCGCTCCACCATATGGCAGCTGGCGCATTGGGCGCCTTCGCTGCCTTGTTCGTGGAAGTGATGCGAAGGGTCGTCGTAGAGCGCCTTCCTGAGCGTGGGGAAGCGAGGGTTGCCGGCGGGCGAATGGCACTGCACGCAAAGTGCGTTGCCCTGCGCGATCCGCGTCGTCGCATGTGGCTCGTGGCAGTCGGAGCAGGTGACGCCCTGGCGATACATGCGCGACTGCAGGAAGGAGCCATAGACATAGACCTCGTCGAGGATGCTTCCGTCCGGGTGGTAGAGTCCCTCGCGAAAGAGCGACAGGCGATAGGAATCATGAAAGGGCGTGCCGGGGAGGGGAGAGCTGTCCTCCACCGGCTCGCGCCGCGAATGGCAGCCGGCGCATTGCTCAATTTCGGTCGCTTGACCGCCTTTGGCGAAGTCGATCACAAGACCGCTCGCCGTCAGGCCGGGAAAGCCGTCGCGGTCGTAGCTCTCAGGCGCTTCGGCCCAGGCCGCATGCGCCTCGCCGGGGCCGTGGCAGGCCTCGCAGCCGACGCCGATCTCCGCCTGCGTGCTGGCGTAAGAGCGCGTCGCAGGCGCATAGTTCTTCTCAAAGCCGGTGGCGTGGCATTCGGCGCAGCGCCCGTTCCAGTTCTTGTACGGCCCGGTCCAGTGCAGGCCGTCGCCGGGCGGCAGTTCGGCGTCCGGATAGAGGTGATACCAGCGCTTCTTCTCCACGTCCCAGACGACGTCGAAGCTCTGCAGGCGCCCGGGCTCCGTCTCCAAAAGATACTGCTGCAACGGCGCGATGCCGGCAACGGAATGCACCTTGTAGTCCCGCTGCGACCGGTCGGTCTCCGTCACCGTGACATAATAAGCCCCGTCTTCGATGCGGAAGCGCGCCAGCATTCCCTTATGCGAGAATTCGGTGCCGTCGAAGTCGGCCACCACCGTATCGGGGCCCGGCCGGGTCCAGGCCAAGGCGTGATGCGACCCGGCCCAGGCGGAGGCAGCGTCCTCGTGGCACGCGGCGCAGGCTTGCGAGCCGATATAGGCGGGCGCTTGGGCAAGAGCGGGGCTGAGCTGCGCCACGGCAAGGAGCAGCCAGCAGGCGAAGCTGGCAACGACTTTGCGCAGCTTGCCCCCGATGCTCACGGCCAGATCGTCTTCCAGTCCTCGGCCATGTCGATCACCAGCCAGCCGCGTTCGTCCGCCTCGTCGAGGCCGCGCTCCAGCCGCCCGATATGGCTGTCGCGATCATAGGCCCATTCGCGCTCGGCGTCGGTATGATGGACGATGAGGCCGAAACGGGGGCCGTCTCCGGCTGTCGTCCATTCGAGCATGGCGAAATCGCCGTCGGAATTGCCGCCGGCGAAGATCGGCCGCTTGCCAATCTGGCTGTCGATGGCGACGGGCTTGCCCTCCTTGTCGTCGATGAAAGCGATTCCGGGGTCTTTCATCAGGACAGGCGTGCCGTCGACGACCGCGTAGCTGGTCTTGCCGGCGCTGCCGATGACCTGGGAGGTCGGGATGCCGTAGGCGTCCTCGGTGAAGGCGCGCATGAAGTGCACGCCGCCGCCGGAGGTGATGTAGGTCTGAAAGCCCTCGTCGCGCAGATAGCTCAAGAGCTCCAGCATCGGCTGGTAGACCATCTGCGTGTAAGCCCGTCCCGTCTTGGGGTGCCTGGCCGTTTCGAGCCAGGCGCGTACCTCGTCCTGAAACTGCGATACGCTCATGCCGCTGTGGGTCGTGGTCACGAGCTCCAGCAGCGCTTCCTTGCCGCCGGCGAGAAAGGTCTCCATGTCGCCGGCCACCGCGGCCTTCAGCGTATCGCTCGCAGCCACTGAAGGGTCGTCCTTCGCTTTTTCCCGCAAAGTTTCGAGCGCAAAGAGGATCTGGAAATAGGCCGGCTGCTCCGCCCAGAGCGTGCCGTCATTGTCGAAGACCGCGATGCGGTCGGCGGGGGTCACGTAATCGTCGGAATCGGGGTCGGTGACGCGGTTCACGAATCCGACGATCTCGGTCTTGGCGTCTGTGTCGTTCCAGGACGGCAGAGGATCGGCAAAGGTGGGTGCGGCAATCAGCGAGACGCCAACGGCAAGCATGACGGTTCTGACGAGCATAGGCGGGCTCCCTTCTCAAGGAGCCAAGGGGGAGGCTCCCGGGCGCCATTTAAGCGGCTTTGTCCGTCCAAGCCTTATCATTTCACGCCAGGATTGTGGGGTGGAAGATCAACGGCCCGCGATGGCGGGGCCAGCCCATCTATCGCGCAGCGAACGCGGCCTTTCCGGCGCGGCGGCGCTCGCTCAGGCCAAGGCCGAAGCCGGCCAGCGCGAGAAGTCTCTTGCGAAGGGCGGCGCGGCAGGGACCAATAGGCGGGCATTGGAAGAGAGGCGAGGCACCGGGAGACAGCGTTGTGGCGGTTGGCGAGCGAGGCGGTGGAACGATACCGGGGCGGCGACAGCGGCCGGCTCTGACAAGGGCTCTCGCGCGACGGGCTCAAAAGACGGCGGGAACGCGCCCATGACCCGGCCGGCGCGGACCCAGGTCGCCATCATCGGCTCCGGCCCCGCCGGGCTCCTGCTCGGCCGCCTCCTGACACAGGCCGGCATCGACAACATCATCCTGGAGCGGCGCTCCAAGGACCATGTCCTCTCGCGCATCCGCGCCGGCGTTCTGGAAGAGGGCTCGGCGCGCATTCTGGAAGATGCCGGCGTCGGCGGGCGGATGCGCGAAGAAGGCCTCGTCCATCACGGCATCGACATCGCCTTCGGCGGCGGGCGCCATCGCATCGACCTTTCCGGGCCGACCGGCGGCAAGGGCGTCATCATCTACGGCCAGACGGAAGTCACGCAGGACCTGATGGACCGGCGCGAGGCCGACGACGCGCCGACCTTCTACGAGGCGGAGGATGTCGCCATCTCCGGCTTCGATCGGCATATGCCGGAGACGCGCTTCATCCATGAGGGGCGCGCACATACGCTTCTGTGCGATTTCATCGCCGGATGCGACGGCTTTCACGGCGTCTGCCGGCCGAGTGTGCCGCAAGGGGCGCTTGATATCGCCGAGCGCGTCTACCCGGCCGGCTGGCTCGGTCTTCTCTGCGAGACGCCGCCGGTCTCCGGGGAGCTCATCTATGTGCGCCATGGGCGCGGCTTCGCGCTCTGCTCCATGCGCTCGCCGACGCGCAGCCGCTACTATCTGCAATGCGCCGCGGGCGAGGACGCGACGGCCTGGTCCGACGAGCGCTTCTGGGAGGAGCTGAAGCGGCGCCTGGACCCCGAAACCGCCGCCGCCCTCGTCACCGGCCCTTCGATCGAAAAGAGCGTCGCGCCGCTGCGCTCCTTCGTGGCCGAGCCGATGCGCTTCGGCCGGCTGTTCCTCGCCGGCGATGCGGCGCATATCGTCCCGCCGACCGGCGCCAAGGGACTGAACCTGGCGATCGGCGACGTGCACTACCTCGCCGAGGCCCTCATCGAGTATTATCAGGAGCGCTCCCAGCGGGGGCTTGAGGCCTATTCAGAGCGGGCGCTGGCGCGCATCTGGCAGGCGGAGCGCTTTTCCTGGTGGATGACCTCGCTGTTGCACAGCTTCGCCGATACGGGCCGCTTCGCCCAGAAGCTGCAGGATGCGGAGCTCGCCTATCTCGCCGATTCCAGAGCCGCACAGGCGGCGCTGGCGGAGAACTATGTCGGCCTGCCCCTGTGAGGAGGCAGCGCGGGGCACAAAAAAGCCCGCCGAAGCGGCGCTCCGGCGGGCTTTTCGTCTGGCGTTCGGCCGTGCGGCTTAGCGCGCGTCCTCATAGGCCGGCGCCTGATCCAGTTCGTCCTCGCTGGCGGAGATGGAGTAGCGGGTCTCGCCATTCACATCCTTCTGGACGTTAAGCCGGTCATATTCGACCGCGACCGGCTTCTCGCCGATGCCGAGGAAGCCGCCGACATCGATGATGACGGCGCGCACATCGCCCTGACGGGAGACGATCACATCGCCGATCTCGCCGACGCTCTCCTCAGCGCTGCCATACACGGTGGCGCCGAGAAGACGGTCGGCGCTGGTGCCGGAGGCCTGCCCGCCCTGCATGGCGCCGCTTCCGGCGGTCTTGGCGGCCATGTCGCTTTTGCCGGCAGGATCGGCCTGCGGCTGCTTCTGGGCGGTGGTGGCGCCGCCCTCGGCCGTCGCAGCTTCACCGCTCTGGCCGGTCATGGCCGTCTCGGCCGTCCTGTCGTCGTCCATCCCAGTGCTGGCGAGACGATCCGCCTCATAGAGCGAAGCGTCGAAGGGCTGAGCCGCTTCCAGCTCGGCGCGGGTCATCGGGACGGTGAGGCGCGTCTCCTCGCTGTCGGGGCGCTCTACAAGCTCCACCCGATCGAAGGGAACGGCGACGGGCTTCTCGCCAACGCCGAGGAAGCCGCCGACATCGATGACGATTTCTTGCACGGTGCCGGAATCGGACAGGATGATATCGTCCACCTCGCCGACGCTGATCTGCTGGTCGAAGGCGACCTGACCATCGGCGCGGGCCGCTTCGGTGCCGGCGGTTTCAGTCGTGGCCTCATCAGTCATGCCCTGGCCGGTCGCAGTCTGGCCGGTGTTCGCGGTGCCGATGTTCGCGGTGCCGGTGGCGTCCGTCGCAGCGCCGCCCGCGCCCGGGACCATCCGCTTGGCCGTGGAGGAATAAACCTCGCGGCCCAGCCACTCGCTGATGCGCGTCTCGTCGTCCTGGGACTGGAGGAAAGCGACGTTCTCTTGGCCGGCATCGGTCGCGGTGGCGTCCGTCTGGGCGGCGTCCTTCTGGGCCATCTGGCGCTCAGCGTCGCCCTGCGGCTCGCTCGCCGTATCCATGGCGGTGCGGTTCTCGTCCGCCTGGCCGTCCTGCATCTGCGAGTAGATGCGCTGGCCCTCGCCTTGCTCGAATGCCGGAGCGTTCTCCAGAGCCTCCCGGGTGGTGTTCAAGACGAGACGCAATTCGCCGCCCTGATCCTCGGTGACCTGGAATTCCTGATAGGGAATCGCCACGTCGCGCTCGCCGAGGCTGAGGAAGCCGCCAACGCCGATGATGGCGGCCGTGACGTCGCCGTTCTCATCGAGAACAAGGTCGTTGACATCGCCGACCGTCTCAGCGTCGGGCGAGGCGGAGGAATAGACCCTCTGGCCCATCCACTGCGAAGCCAGGTCCTCGCTGGCATCGGCACGCGTCATCACCTTCACGCCGCCCTGGGCGGTGGTGTCCTGGGCCTGCATCTGCTGCTGCTGCTGGGTGTTCTCGGCCGGCTGCGTCTGTGCCATCGCGCCGGTCGTCAGAAGCGCGGCAATTGCCGTACTCGCCATCAAGCTGCGGATCATGTAAGTATCTCCTTGCATCTTCGATGCTATCAAGGCCGCGCGGTTGACTTTGGCAGAAGAGGCCGCGCGGCCGTTACGGGGCCACAACGTCGGCTCTGCTTCTCAGTTCCGCGAAAATGCCTCGCCAGCAGCAGGCAAATGCTTAGCCAGTAAAGGAATATAGCCAGTCCTGGCGGCGCATGAGCAAGGCGCCCGGCAGGGAGGAGAGCACGAGATTGCGTGCCTGCGCGGCCGGCCCGAACATGGCGTAAACCCTGAGGTTCGCTTGCGCCATCGCAGCCACCGCGGCGATGCGCTTTCGGCGCGCCTCCACATAGGCCGACAGCCGCTCGGCAAGGGGGCCCGGGCGCGAAATCGCCCAGGCCAGCGCGACCGCATCCTCGATGGCCATGGCGCCGCCCTGCGCCGCGGTCGGAAGCATGGCATGGGCGGCATCGCCGATGATGACGGTGCGCTCGCCCGTCCAAGGGCCCTCCGCGTCAACCGTGCTGAGCGTCCATGGCAGCCATTGGGTCACCTCGTCGACCAGCCCGACAAGCGCGGCGATCTCGCGCGCGCCACCGGGAAGGGTCGGCCGGACGGTGCGATCAATCGGCCGCTCGATCGCCACCAGATTGAGGCGCGCGCCACGACGGATCGGATAGTGCACCATGTGCCAGCCGGGGCCCATCCACACGCAGGTGCCGTCTCGCGGCAGCCATTCCGGCGCCGCTTCCATGGGAATGGTGGCGCGCCACGCCACATAGGCGGAGGGCGCCGCCTCCCGCCCGTGCAAGAGACGCCGGCGAATGGCCGAACGCAAACCGTCGGCGCCGACGAGCAAATCGGCTTCCTCGCGTTGCCCTTCCGCCAGGAAGGAGATGCTATCCGCTTGCGGCTCGATGTCGGTCACAGCCTTGCCGAGACGCAGCCGCACGCTCTCCTCCTCGCCAATGGCAGCGGTGAGCACGTCCTGCAGATCGGCGCGATGCACCAGCAGATAAGGCGCGCCATAGCGCCGCTCGGCCCAATCGCCGAGAGGCAGCGAGGCGAGCTGGCGCAGCTTCCTGCCGTCGCCAAGGCGCAGGCATTGCGGCGCAAAGGCGATGGCTCGAATCGGCTCGCCGAGGCCCATGGCGATCAACAGCCGCGAGGCGTTGGGCGAAAGCTGGATGCCGGCGCCGACCTCCTCCAGACGCTCGGAGCGTTCGTAGAGCGTGACCTGGGAGCCGGCGCGGGCAAGGGTCAGCGCGGCGGTCAGTCCGGCAATCCCGGCACCGGCGACGGCTATCCGCATGGTAGTGCCGTTATCGCCGCTCAGTCCTGATAGACGGATTGCGGCGGCTTGGCCTGCGTCGGTTCCAGCGAATCGTCCCAGCTGTAGAGGGTGGAGCAGTAGGGGCAGACGATCTCCGTGTCGTCGCCCATGTCCAGAAAGACGTGCGGATGGTCGAAGGGGGGCAACGCGCCGATACACATGAACTCGCGCGACCCGATGGTCACGACCCGAACCCCGTCGGTGTTGTGAAAATGCGGCACCACGCTATCGGCCATTGAACCTATCCATCCTTGCCTTCTGGCGAGGCCGCAGCATAGGGACAGGCGCCCTCAGGGCAATCCCGAATTTCGCGCATCTCGGCTTTGCGTTGACCACATGGCGAGCAGGCGGCTAGAGCATTGCCCATGCTTACCTTCACGTCAATTTGCTGCGCTCCATCCCGTGCCGACCTTTGAAGCGTCCGATGGCGTTCGTCTGCGCTTCGAGGATCGAGGCGAGGGCCCGCCCATTCTTCTCATCCATGGCTTTGCGTCCAATCGCCGGGTGAACTGGGACGAGACGTCCTGGATCGAGGCGCTCAGCGAGGCCGGCTTCCGCGTCCTGGTGCCCGATTTGCGTGGCCATGGCGAGAGCGACAAGCCGCGTGAGACCTCCTCCTATGCGATGCGGCGTATGGCGCAGGACCAGTTCGAGCTGCTCGACCATCTTCGCCTCAATCGCATCGTCGCGATGGGCTATTCGCTCGGCGGCCGGATCGCCGCGCATATGGCCGTCTTCCATCCGGAGCGCATCGCAGCCCTCATCATCGGAGGCCTCGGCGATCAGCTCACCAAGGGATTGCCGCAGGCCGATGCCATCGCCGCCGGCCTTCGCGCACCGAAGGCGGCGGAGGTGGAGCATCCCCTGGCGGCGGGATTCAGGGCTTTCGCCGAGCGCACGGGCGCCGACCTTGAGGCTCTCGCCGCCTGCATGGAGGCCGGCCGGGCCAATCTGACGCCTGCCCAGCTCGCCGGCCTCGACATGCCCGTTCTCATCGCGGTCGGCGAGGAGGACGAGGTGGCGGGCGATCCGCAGAACCTCGCCGAGATGATCCAAGGGGCGGAGCTCGCCCTGATCGCTCGGCGCGATCACATGAAGGCCGTCGGCGACAAGGCCCACAAAGCCGCCGTGTTGAGCTTCCTGGAGCGGTTGGGGCATGGCTGAGAATATCTTCGCCGGCGCCGAGGGCATCCGCCTCGTGGCGGACCGGTTTGGCGAGAGCGGGCCCGCGGTGCTTCTCCTACATGGCGGCGGGCAAACCCGGCATGCCTGGCAAGGCGCGGCCAAGCGGCTGGCCGGGAAGGGCTTTTGCGCGATCGCGCTGGACCAGCGCGGCCATGGCGACAGTGCCTGGCACGAAGCCGGCCACTACGCCTTCGCCGATTTTGCCGCCGATCTTGCCGCCGTCGCCGAAACGGTCAGGGCAGAAGAAGGCCGGAAGCCCTTTGTCGTGGGCGCCTCTCTCGGCGGCATCGCCGCCATGCTGGCGGCCGCGGAAGGCGATGAGCCGCCCTTCGCCGGCCTCGTCCTCGTCGATGTGACGCCGCGGCTGAAGCCGGAGGGCGTCTCGCGCATCAAGGGATTCATGCGCGAGCGCAGCGGCAAGGGGTTTGCGACCGTGGAGGAGGCGGCGGAGGCCGTCGCCCGCTATCTGCCGCACCGCAAGAGGCCGAAATCGCTGACGGGGCTCAAGAAGAACCTGCGCTTGCGCGAGGATGGGCGCTACCACTGGCATTGGGATCCGCGCTTTTTGGAGGGCCCGCGCCCGGTCGACGCGCATGCGGTTGAGGAGCGGCTGAAGGAGGCCTTGCGCCGGCTTGCCATCCCGATCCTGCTGGTGCGCGGGGCGCGCTCGGAGCTGGTGGAGACGGAGCATGTGGAGGAGTTTCTTAGCCTTGCCCCGCATGCGCAGGTGGTGGATGTGAGCGAAGCAGGGCATATGGTGGCCGGCGATCGCAACGATGTCTTCGCAGGCGCGGTTCTCGGCTTTCTGACGCGCCTTGCCCCGCCCGCGCAGGCAGGCGAGAAGACGGCCGACGCATCGGCACTGGCCGAAGAGGTAGCGCGCGCCACATAAAGGGAACACCGGCGCGCTTGGCACAGATGAAGGAGCAGGCCATGGTTGGCGAGCAGAGCCGTGCAGCCCCGAGCCCGAATGCCCTCGATCCCGTCTGGGTACAGCTTCGACGCGAAGCGGAGGACGTGGTGGAGCGCGAGCCGGCTCTTGCCGGCTTCATCTATTCCAGCATCCTCAATCATACCCGCCTGGAGGATGCGGTGGCGCACCGCGTTGCGGAGAGATTGCGCCATGAGAGCGTTTCCGGCAGCCAGATCGTGCGCGGCTTCGCGGCGATGTACGAGGACCGCGCCGAGCTCTCCGAGACGCTGCGCATCGATCTCGTCGCCGTCTATGACCGCGACCCGGCCTGCGAGCGCTTTATCGAGCCGGTGCTCTACTTCAAGGGCTTCCATGCCATCCAAGCGCATCGCCTGGCGCATTGGCTGTGGGAGCGGGGCCAGAAGGACTTCGCGCTCTATCTGCAAAGCCGCTCCTCGGAGGTGTTCCAGGTCGACATCCACCCGGCTGTGCCTATCGGACGCGGCATCTTCATCGACCACGCCACCGGCATCGTGATCGGCGGCACGGCCGTCATCGAGGACGATGTGTCGATCCTTCAGAACGTGACGCTCGGCGGCACCGGCAAAGCCTCCGGAGACCGGCATCCGAAAATCCGCCATGGCGTGCTGATCGGGGCCGGCGCGGAGGTGCTGGGAAATATCGAGATCGGCCATTGCTCGCGCGTCGCCGCCGGCTCGGTGGTGCTGAAGCCCGTGCCGCCGATGAAGACGGTCGCCGGGGTGCCGGCCCGAATCGTCGGCGAGGCCGGCCGCGACGAGCCCTCGCGCGCCATGGACCAGTTGCTGCGCGAGGCGAGCGACAACGGCGAATCCTGATCGCAAGCCGGGCAAAGGGGGTGTGGGCGCCAGCGGCCGCGCCGATTGCGGGCGAGACGGTTGTGCAGCGCCTCCCGCTGTGCAAGGAGAGGCGCACCAAGCCCTAGGAAGAAGCGTTGAGCATCGAAGAACTCAAGAAGCTGCAGGCCTATTTGCGCCGTCTCTTCGGCAACGAGACGATTACGGTGAAGGCCCGCCCACGCAAGGACGATTCGGCCGAGGTTTTCATCGGCGATGAGTTTATCGGCATCATCTTTCGCGACGACGAGGATGAGGATCTGTCGTACAATTTCTCCATGGCGATCCTGGAAATCGACCTGACCGACTGAGCGCCTGATCGCCTGACCTGCGGGTATCCACGGGCCATTCCGACACATTAACGAAAAATCGAACGATGAAGTGGGTGGCGCTGCCGCCCCGCTTGTCTGCGCGCGCCCGCGCGGATAACCTCGCGATAGGTTAATAATGCGTAAACGGGATGGGCGCCGTGTCGGAGTTGCAAGTGCTGGTGTTCTGCGCGGTGACGGGTTTCGTTGCCGCCGCGACGGTCGCAAGCTTCTATCAGTGGGTCACTTCGCAGCCTGCCGATTTCCGCATCACCGCCTATTCCTGGAGCGCGCTGTCGGTGACGGCATTGCTGTGCGTGGCGGCCGGGCCTTTCATCGTCGCCCAGCGCGTGCGCGCGGCGCTGGCCTCCGAGGGCACTAAGCTCGTTCCGGTTCTCTTCGGGCTCGCCGTTTGCGGATTGTGGAGCGTTTGCGCCGGCACGCTCTTCCTCAGCCTGTTGATCGTCGTTTCGGCATGAGCCTCTTCCAGCTCGGCGAGCGCCGGCCCTCGCTTCCGCAAGAGGGCCGCTATTTCATCGCGCCCAATGCCAGCGTCATCGGCGATGTGCGGCTCGGCGAAGATGTGGGCGTCTGGTTCGGCGCGGTGCTGCGCGGCGACAACGAGCCGATCACGCTCGGGGCGCGGACGAATTTCCAGGATCTTTCCCTCGCCCATACCGATCCGGGCTGTCCCTGCACGGTGGGCGAGGATTGCACCATCGGCCACCGCGCCATCCTGCATGGCTGCACGATCGGGGACGGCACGCTCGTCGGCATGGGCGCAATCATCCTCAATCGCGCGCGCATCGGCCGCTTCTGTCTCATCGGCGCCGGTGCGCTGATCACGGAAGATAAGGAGATCCCCGATTTCTCGCTGGTCGTCGGCGCGCCGGGCAAGGTGGTACGCACGCTGGACAGCGAGGCGCAGGCGCGGCTGAAGGCCTCCGCCGACGGCTATGTGGCCAATGCCGCCCGCTTTCGCGAGCTGTTCGGCGAGATTTGAAAGGCCCCGTCAAGTTCGGGGCCGGCCCCTTATCGGAAGCCGGCCCCTGAGCCCGGTCTCGGACGGGGAGAGTGGGGACGCGACCGGGCCTTTCCCAGTTTCTCAGCGCAGGCCGGCAGTCGGCGCGTCGAGGCGCCAGCGCGTGTCGTCGACGGCGACCCAGCGCATCGGATCGGAGACGTCCTGCCGCTTGACGTAGCGATATCCCGTCTCGCTCCACAGGCGGATGGCATCGAGCTTGTTGTCGAGGATGAAGTCGCCGCGATCGGTGCGCACGACGAGCACGGCATGGCCGTCGCCGACCTCGTCGAAGACGACGGAAACCAGCGTGTTGGCGGTCGACCAGCCAAGATCCACCAGCCGCTTGCGCTTCATGAGGACATAGTCCTCGCAATCGCCGTAGCCGTCCGGCAGTGTCCAGACCTCCTCGGCGCCGTAAAATTCCTGATCGGTGACGGGCTTAACGGCCCGATTGACCTCGGTGTTGATGCGCGTCAGCTGCTGCCAGCGCGCTTGCGTCAGCACCATCGGCTCGCTCGTGCCGCGCGCCTGGCATTCGGCCGGAAAGCTGCGGCAGAAATCGCGATGCCCGATCGGCGGGCTGGCCCGGCGCCCGGTATGCATGACGGCCTCGTTGGTCTCCATCGGATGATGGGTGACGGAGGTCGTGCGCAGGCTCGTCTGCGCCGTCACCGGTGCCGTCACGACCAAACAAAGGCCGAGCGCGGCCCATCCCATTCTTTTGAACTGCATGTTGTCGTCTCCCCGTTTCCAGGAAGACTAGCGGGACCAGATTAGAGCCGGGCTAAGTCAAAAGCTCGGGTTTTCGTTGTCGTAGCAAGCACTTGTTTACGCAGATGCAAAACGCCGAGGGGCGCGCAAACGCCTCGCTTGCGGCCAGGCGCGTGGCCGTGCGGCAGAAAGGTTTCGGGATGGGGGAAGCGGGAGGAAAGGGGAGCCTGGCCGCTCAAGCGAGCTGAGAGCCGTTCTCGTCCGGCTGGTCGAAGAAGTGCTCTTCCTTCAGGACGCGCTCGATCTCGCCCTCCGACATGATGCGCATGAACTCGATGGCGATACCGTCGGAGAAATGGCGCACGACGCGTCCGCCGAGCTTGCCGAGGCGCACGCGTGAGCCGATGGGCGGGCGGGCCGTCACGGCCAGCGCCGCGCCCGTCTTCGACATGTCGATGATCTTGCAGTCGATCTCGCGCCCGTCGGGCAGGATGGCGCGGGCCTCGGTCTTGCGCGGCACCTGCCGCGGCGCCCGCCTTCCGTCGCGCAGGTTCTGAACGTTGCGACGGTTGAGCCAGGTCAGCGTGTTGGCCAGCTTCTCGCGCTTGCGCGGCGAGGCGGTGATGGTGATGGCAAAGCCGTCGTCGGAATGGCGGGTGATGATGCCTTCGATGCGGCCGATCTGGTCGGCGTAGATGATGATCCGTTCGCCGATCTCGCCCCTTTGCGGGCTGACGATCGCGGCGCCGCTGGCGGAGACGTTGCGCAACTCGCAAGGGTGCTCACGCGTATCGGCGAACATGCAGCGGCCGAGCAGGCTGACCTCGAACCGGTCATGGTTCCGGCGATCAGGCGAGTCTGCAATCTTAGATTGCTGCGCGGTGGGGGCTGCGGACATCACTCATGCACATAACGCGTTGTGACGACGCTAGCACGACACAAGTTAACCGTGTGTGTAAATGCGTCGCATCCGCGTTGAGAGCGGTAAGGTGGGCCGGGCTCGTTTTTTTCGCGTCTCTCGCGGCCAGGCTTGCCATGTGGGCAGCGAAGCGCTTGATGGCCGGCGGCGCTGCGCCTATCTGCGGCGGCCCGCCTTTTTGGAACAGCCTCAACTCAAAAGCCCATGGATCAGCGCGAGCGCATCTTCAATCTCCCCCGCGTCATTGTCTGGGTCGCGGGGATATTGTTCGCGATCCACCTTGTGCGGGGCTTTCTGCCCTACCAGAGCGGCGTCACCGTCCTCATCCTGTTCGGTTTCATACCGGCGCGCTTCGGAGAGGCAGCCGCGTTTCTTCCAGGCGGCGAGGCGGCGCGGCTGTGGACGCCGCTCACCTATGCGCTGCTGCACGCCGATTGGATGCATCTGGGCGTCAATCTTCTCTGGATGCTGAGCTTCGGCAGCGCCGTGGCACGGCGCTTCGGGGCGGTGCGCTTTCTCGGCCTTTCGGCCGTCGCCGCCATCGCCGGGGCCTTCGCCCAGTATGTCGCCATGCCGGGCGACGAGACGCTGGTGATCGGAGCCTCCGCGGCGGTCTCCGGCGTGACCGCGGCGGCGGCGCGTTTCGCCTTCGCGCCCGGCGGGCCGCTGGCCGGGGGATGGGGCAGGGGAGAGGGTTTCCTCATTCCCGATCCCGGCCTCAGGGCGAGCCTGCTCAACCCCTACGCGGCCTTCTTCATCCTCGTCTGGTTCGCCATCAACCTGCTGTTCGGGGTTGAGAGCATCGTGCCGGGTGCCGACGGCCTCATCGCCTGGCAGGCGCATATCGGCGGCTTTCTGGCCGGGCTGTTCCTGTTCCCGCTCTTCGATCCGGTCGGTCGCGCGGCGCCTCGCTGAGCGAGGATCGGCGCGCGGGCGCTTTCACGGCCGGCGGGCGCGGCCGGGAGTGGCCGGCAGGGAACGAAGCCGTCTGTCGATCATTAGGCATAGACGGGAAGTGGCGCCAGAGGGGGGCGCGGGCTCCCGGACGGCGTAAAGGAGTTCCGCCATGATCCGCAGAGCAACCGTGTCGGTTGTGATGAGCCTCGCCTTCGCGGCGAGCTCTATGCCGGCACTTGCCGAGATGCCCAGGGCACCTGCAGCGCTCGGCAGCAATCTTTCTTCCGTTCCCCTCGTCCAGGTCGGGGAGCGACGTATCGCTCCCAATGCCGTCGGTGGCGGCGTATCGGTCTATAGCGGCCCGGCCTACCGGTCGGCTTCCTATTACGGTGGGCGCCGCTACTACGGAAGGCACTACTATCGGCCCCGCTATTACGGACGCGGCTATTACCGGCCCTATTATCGGCCCTATTACCGCGGCTACGGATATGGCGGCGACGTCGCCGCCGGCATCGTCGGTCTCGGTTTCGGTCTGGCGCTCGGCAGCGCTATCGCCCAGCCGCGCTACTATCATTACCGCCCCGCGCCGGCCTATGGCGGCGTCTGCCGGCCCTGGACCCCGACGTGGTACGCGCGCTGCTCGCGCTTCAAGACCTTCAATCCGCGCACCGGCTATTACTTCTACAAGCCGGGCAAGCAGCGCTTCTGCCCGTGCTGAGGCGGGTGAGAAGAGATGCGGAAGTGTGGCGTGGGGCTCTGCCACCGCCGCGCGCCGCGCTGGCGGGGAGACGGGTCGCGCTATGCGCAAAGCAGCGCCTTAGAATCGGCAGGGAAGGGGGCGAAAGCTCCCCGTGGGGAATCGAAAGCGCGGCCGAGCTTTGATGGCCGCGCGGAAGCAGAACGTGGAGGGATGACCATGTTGAAGCCAAGTTTTCTGACCGGGCTCGCCCTTGCGGTGGCTGTGGCCTCCTCGGCGGCGATCATGCCGACGCCGGCGGAGGCCAAGGACGGACGCAACGCGGCCTTCGCCGCCGGCATCGCCGCCGGGGCGATCGGCCTTGGAGCCCTGGCGGCGGCCAGCCGCCCACGGGTGCACTACTACCAGGGCAACACCTACTATTACGATCGGCGCAGCGGCTACTATTACCAGCGGCCGGTGGTCTATGCCCCGCCCCCGCCGCCGCCTGTCGTCTATGCGCCGGCCCCGGTCTATGCGGCGCGGCCGGCACCGTGGACGCCGGAATGGTACGCCTACTGTGCCTCCAAATATCGCAGCTTCGATCCCGCTTCCGGCACCTTCCAGCCGTATCGCGGGCCGCGCCAGCTCTGCCGCTAGGCGCTTGAGGCCGTGCCGCGGCGGCTTGCCTCGTAAAGGGCGATCGCAGCGGCGTTGGAGACATTGAGGCTGGCGATCGGCGGGTGCGTCGGCAGGCGCACCAGCCGGTCGCAGGCCGCCTTGGTCTTTTCGCGCAGCCCCTTGCCTTCCGCGCCGAGGACGAGAACGAGGCGTTCTGGCAGACCGTCTTCGCCGAGCCTGTCCTGCGCCTCGCCATCGAGGCCGAGCAGGAAATGGCCCGCTTGCCGCAGTTCCTCCAGCGCCTTGGCGAGGTTGCGCACGCGCACCAGTGCCACATGCTCCAGCGCGCCGGAGGCGGCCTTGGCCAGAACGCCGGTCTCCGGCGGGGAGTGGCGTGCCGTCATGACAATCGCGCCGGCGCCGAAGGCGGCGGCGGAACGCAGTACCGCGCCGACATTGTGCGGGTCGGTCACCTGATCGAGGGCAATGAGCAAGGGCAGGGCGGCGACGTCAGCCAGATCCGGCTCCGGCAGAGGCTCGCAGATAAGCGCCGCGCCCTGGTGGACGGCATCGGCGCCGGCGAGGCGGTCGATATCGCGCACGCTTACCGGCTCAGGCCAATCCCGGTCGGGCAGCATCGCGGACAAGCGATGGAGTGCATTGGCCGTGGCGAGCAGGCGATGGACGCGCCGCGCCGGGTTGCCGAGAGCCTCGGCGACCGTGTGGATGCCATAGAGGATAGGAGCCTCGCCGAAAGGCTGGCGGCCTCTGGCGGCGCCGCCCGCGGGACGGCGGCGAGGGCCGGAACGCGGCGGATGCGGTTTCTTTTTCTTTGGAGGAGCGGACATGAAGGGGGTCTTTGGCATCACCGGGGCGCGCAGGCAATGGCTCTCGGCCAACCGCTCCATGGCGATCGGTTCCTCCTCCACGAGCCGTTGACAGGCGGCGGCGGCGTCTGCATATACGCCGCCACTGGAAGCACCGGAACGGTCGCGGTGGCCAAGCCCACACGACCCATGCATCGCAGGCTGCATCTGGAGGGGTGCCCGAGTGGCTAAAGGGGACGGGCTGTAAACCCGTTGGCTATGCCTACGTTGGTTCGAATCCAACCCCCTCCACCAGCGATGCGGCGCATGCGGGTATAGCTCAATGGTAGAGCAGCAGCCTTCCAAGCTGAATATGCGGGTTCGATTCCCGCTACCCGCTCCAGAAATCGATTCCTTTCCTGTCGCATTCGCATTACCGCGGCCGCCCGGGAAGCGACCGGCGGGCGGCGCCGCCAATCCGGGATCGGCCCGGGATCGGCCCGGGATCGGCCTGGCGAGATGTGACGCCGGGGCCCTTGCGCGCCGCGACTTTGCAGCGTAGTACCCCCGCCGAAAATCCCGTCCAACCCCTCCTGGAAGAGCGAGATGGCAAAAGAGAAGTTTTCGCGCACGAAGCCGCATTGCAACATCGGGACCATTGGTCACGTTGACCATGGCAAGACGACGCTGACGGCGGCGATTACGAAGTACTTCGGCGAGTACAAGGCGTACGACCAGATCGACGCGGCGCCGGAGGAGAAGGCGCGCGGCATCACCATTTCCACGGCGCATGTTGAGTACGAGACGGAGAACCGTCACTACGCGCATGTAGATTGCCCGGGCCATGCGGACTACGTGAAGAACATGATCACGGGCGCGGCGCAGATGGACGGCGCGATCCTGGTTGTGTCGGCGGCGGACGGCCCGATGCCGCAGACGCGCGAGCACATTCTTCTGGCGCGTCAGGTGGGCGTTCCGGCGCTGGTCGTTTACATGAACAAATGCGATCAGGTGGACGACGAGGAGCTGCTTGAGCTTGTGGAGCTTGAGGTTCGCGAGCTTCTGTCGTCCTACGAGTTCCCGGGCGACGACATTCCCGTAATCAAGGGCTCGGCGCTGGTGGCGCTTGAGGGCG
>NZ_JHZK01000004.1 GCF_000688515.1 Afifella pfennigii DSM 17143
TGAACGGTCCGGCGTTCCTGGCCTATGCCGAGCAGGTTCTCGCACCCGAGCTTCGCCCCGGTGATGTCGTGGTCATGGACAATCTGCCGGTCCACAAGATCAGCGGCGTGCGCGAGGCGATCGAGAAGGCCGGTGCGCGGCTTCTGTTCCTCCCGCCATACTCGCCCGACTTCAACCCCATCGAGATGGCCTTCTCCAAGCTCAAGGCCCTGCTCAGAAAGGCCGCCGCCAGAACCGTCGACGAACTCTGGTCCGTCGTTGCCGATTGCCTGCCAGCCTTCACCGCCGAGGAATGCCGCCACTATTTCAAGGCCGCCGGGTATGACCCGGATTAAGTCGAAGCTGCTCTAGACCGGCGCCAGTTCGCGGCTGAGAGTGAAAAGCGCGCCGACGGCGCCGAGATCGGCAAGCTCGGGCCGGCAGGTGAGAAACGCTTCGGCGCCGAGATCGCCGCCATCGGCAATGCGCAGGACCGCCAGGCGCTCGTCGCGGCCAATCTCGCCCTCCAGCACGACGCCGAGGCCGAGCCCGGCGGCGGCCGCTTCCTTGATCATCTCCCGGCTGCCGAGCTCAGCCGCCACGCTCACGGCCAGCCCCGCCCGCTCCAGGCCCTTCAGGAGGACGGCACGGGTCACCGAGCCTTCCTCGCGAAGAAGCAGCGGCAGCTCCGATACTTCTTTCAGGCGAAGCGCCGACCGCCGGGCGAGCGGATGCGTGCGAGGCGCGATGAGCGCCAGGCTCTGGCGGCCGAGGGAGCGGTTGCAAAGGTGGGCGGGCGGGGCAAGCTGGGAGGCGACGATGACGTCGACATGGCCCTCTTCCAGCTCCCTCATCAGCTCGCCCGTATTGCCCACGGAAAGCTTCACGTCGATGCCGGGATAGAGTTCGGCGAAGCGCTTCATCAGCGCCAGAATGGTGAAGGGCGTGGAGATGCCAACCTTCAGGACGCCACGCTTCAGCTCGCGCGTCTCGGCGACCTGATGCTCGATCTCCTCAACAAGGCCGAGAAGCTGCCGCACGGGCGCAAGCAGGCGCCGGCCCGCCGGCGTCAGCTCGATGCCGGCACCGCCCCGCGCGCGCAGAAAGAGCGGCGTGCCGAGCGCCGCCTCCAGCGACTTCACCTGCACGGTCACCGCCGGCTGGCTGAGGCCGAGCCGCCGCGCCGCCCGCGAAAAGCTGCCGGCCTGCACCACGGCATGGAAGGCGCGCGCCTGCTGGAAGTTCATGAGATAGCCCCCCGACACATTTCTCATAAGTAAAATTCATATCGGCGTCACTCAACTTAACTAGCCCCTATTTTCGCGGCCCGACAACGGCAGCCGCGGGCCGCCTTTCGCGGTCCGCGATCGAGGCTCAAACAGGGGTAGGTCATGCCGCTGCGCTATAAGGAAATTCTCGCCGCCGGCGTCCTCGTCTCGCTGACGTCGACATCGGCCATCGCCGCGACGGAGGTGCCGTTCTGGCACGCCTTCTCGCCGGACATCAAACTCGGCAAGGTGCTGACGCGCTATGCGGAGGAATTCAACGCCAGCCAGGACGATTACAAGGTCGTGCTGACCTATAAGGGCACCTACGACGACACCATCAACGCCACCATCGCCGCCTATCGCGCCGGCAAGCAGCCGGCCATCACCCAGATCCACGCTCCGGGCGCGCCGACGGTGATCTTCTCCGACGCCATCCGCCCCGTCGACGAGGTGATGGCGGAGGCCGGCCACGAGGTCGACTGGTCGCGCTTCCTTCAGCCGGTGGCGGCCATGTACCAGTTCGAGGGCAAGCAGATGGCCATGCCCTTCAACACCTCCACGCCGCTGATGTGGTACAACGCCGACGCCTTCGACAAGGCCGGCATCTCAGAGCCGCCCAAGACCTGGGACGAGCTTGAGGGCGCGGCGCGCAAATTGAAGGATGCCGGCTATGCCTGCCCGGTCACCTCCGCCTGGCAGACCTGGGTGCTGGTGAAGAATTACAGCTTCATCGAAGACCTGCCCTTCGCCACCAAGAGCAACGGCATGGACGGGCCGGACGCTCAGCTCATCTTCAACGAGACCGGCGTCGTGGACCATCTGGACCGCCTGCAGCGCTGGGCCGAGGAGGGCCTGTTCGAATATCAGGGCCGCCAGTGGACCGGCGCCCACGAGGCGTTTTACGCCGAGCGCTGCGCCATCCTCCTGGAAAGCTCCGCCGGCTACGGCGGCATCGCCGACAATGCCGACTTCACCTTCGGCGCCTCCGTTCTGCCGGTCGAGGAAGGCAATGACGAGCCGCGCAACACCTTCATCGGCGGCGGCGGGCTCTTCGTCATGAAGGGCCTCGACAAGCCCGTCTACGATGGCGCGGCCGCCTTCTTCGCGTTCCTTTCCAGCGCGCAGAAGCAGTTCGATTGGCACCAGAATTCCGGCTACGTGCCGATCACCGTCGATGCCTACGAACTGGCCAAGAGCGAAGGCTATTACGAGGCCTTCCCGCATCAGGAGCTGGCCATCAAGCAGCTTCTGCGCGCGCCGAGCGACAATAGCCGCGGCATCCGCCTTGGCTATCTCGTCCAGGTCGACGAGATCATCGACGAGGAGCTTGAGAATATCTGGTCGATGAAGAAGACGGCCCAGGAGGCCACCGACGACATGGTGCGGCGCGGCAATCCGATCCTCGCCCGCTTCGCCAAGACGATCGGCGAATAAAGCCCTTCCCGCCAAGGCCCGCCGCCGGCTTTCGGGCGGCGGGCCGCCTCGCACGCAACGCGGAGATCTCTCGCATGGCCAGCCGGGAAAAGGCAGCCTATTTCAAGGGCGGGATACTGCCTTGGTTGCTGCTTGCCCCGCAGCTTCTGGTGCTTGTCGTCGTCTTCTTCTGGCCGGCCGGCGAGGGCATCTTTCAGGCCTTCTTTCTGACCGACCCGTTTCTTTCCCGCATGCTCTTTGTCGGGCTCGACAATTTCGCCGCGCTCTTTGCCTCGCCGGAATATTGGGATTCGGTGCGCGTCACCTTCGTCTTCGCGGCGGCCACCACCGCCTTGTCGATGCTTCTTGCCCTGGCGCTCGCCATCGCCGCCGATCAGGTGCTGCGCAGCTCCATGGTGCTGCGCTCGCTGGTCATCTGGCCCTATGCCGTGGCGCCGGCGATCGCCGGCATGCTGTGGCTGTTCCTCTTCCATCCCGCCTTCGGCGTCTTGGCGCTGGCGCTGCGCGATCTCCATATCGACTGGAACCCGCTGCTCGATGGCGGCGATGCCATGGCGCTCATCGTCGGCGCCGCCGCCTGGAAGCAGGTCTCGTATAATTTCGTCTTCTTCCTCGCCGGCCTGCAGGCCATCCCGAAAGCCCTCCTGGAAGCGGCGATGATCGACGGCGCCGGGCCGCTTCGCCGGCTGCGCGACGTCGTCCTGCCACTGCTGACCCCGACCACCTTCTTCCTTCTCGTCATGAACCTCATCTACGCCTTCTTCGACACGTTCGGCATCGTCGACGCCATCACCGAGGGCGGGCCGGGCGGGGCGACGCGCATCCTCGTCTACAAGGTCTACAAGGACGGCTTCCAGGCGCAGGATTACGGCTCCTCGGCGGCGCAGTCGCTCGTCCTGATGGGGCTCGTCATCGCCCTGACGGTAGTGCAATTCCGCTTCGTGGAGCGGCGCGTGAATTACGGTTGAGACGATGATTGAGCGCGCCTACGGCTTCAAGCTCGTCTGCTGGCTGGTGCTGGCCGCCGGGCTTCTCGTCATCTTCGTGCCGATCTATTACGCCCTCGTCATCGCCTCCCAGCCCGACGATGCGGAGCGGCTCAGCCTGTTCACCCTGCCGGCCGGCCACCTCGTCGACAACATGCTGGCCGCCTGGGGCAAGGAGGATCTGCAGCGCCAGCTCTTCAATTCCACGGTCATGGCGCTCGGCATCACCGCCGGCAAGCTCGTCATCTCGCTGATGTCGGCCTTCGCCGTCACCTATTTCCGCTTCCGCTTCCGCATGCTCGCCTTCTGGGCGATCTTCGTCACGCTGATGCTGCCGGTGGAGGTGCGCATCGTGCCGACCTACGAGGTGGTGGCCAACGTCACCAGCCCGCTCGCCGCCATCGCGGCGCTGACCGGCATCGAACTCAGCCTCAACCTGTCGCTCATCGACACCTATGCCGGCCTCACCCTGCCCTTGATCGCCTCCGCCACGGCGACCTTCCTCTTCCGTCAGTTCTTCCTCGTCGTGCCGGACGCGCTGTGCGAGGCGGCCAAGGTGGACGGGGCGGGGCCGCTGCGCTTCTTCCGCGACATTCTTCTGCCGATGTCGACGACCTCCATCGCGGCGCTTTTCGTCATCCTCTTCATCTATGGCTGGAACCAGTATCTGTGGCCGCTGCTGGTCACCACCCGCGCCGACATGACGACGGTGGTCATCGGTGTCGCTCGCACCCTGCCGACCGACAATGCCGACACGCAATGGAACCTCACCATGGCGACGACCCTGCTCGCCATGCTGCCGCCCATCGCCGTCGTCATCGTCTTGCAGCGCTGGTTCGTGCGCGGCCTCATCGAGCAGGAAAAGTAGCGTTCAGCTTGGGCTAAGGGTCCGTTGAACCGCATGGCGCCAGCCGGCGAGCTTCCTCTCGCGCAGGCCCGCCTCAAGCTGCGGCTCAAAGCGCCGCTCGCGGCGCCAGGCCTCGGCGAACGCCGCCTCGCCCGGCCAGGCGCCGGCCTGCCTTCCGGCGAGCCAGGCGGCTCCCAGCGCCGTCGTCTCCAGCACCATCGGCCGGTCGACGGGCGCATCGAGAAGGTCGGCGAGGCGCTGCATGGTGAAGTCGCTCGCCACCATGCCGCCGTCCACGCGCAGCACCGTGCCGGAGGCCGGCGCCCAGTCGCGATGCATCGCCTCAACGAGGTCGACGGTCTGGAAGCACACCGATTCCAGCGCCGCCATGGCGAATTCCTCCGGCCCGGTGGCGCGCGTGAGCCCGAACATCGCCCCGCGCGCATCCGGGTCCCACCAGGGCGCGCCGAGGCCGGTGAAGGCCGGCACCAGATAAACCTCCTGCGCGGCGTCGGCGCGCGCTGCCAGCTCGCCCGATTCTTCGGCGCGGGCAATGAGGCGCATCTCGTCGCGCAGCCATTGCACGGCGGCGCCGGCAACGAAGATGGAGCCTTCCAAAGCGAAGGTGGTCTTGCCGTCGAGGCGATAGGCGATGGTGGTCAGGAGCCGGTTCTGCGAGGGCACGAATTCGGCGCCGGTATTGAGGACGGCGAAGCAGCCCGTGCCGTAGGTGGATTTCACCATTCCCGGTTCAAAACAAGCCTGGCCGAGCGTCGCCGCCTGCTGGTCGCCGGCAGCGCCTCGGATGGGGATGGCGACGCCGAAGATGCCCGGATCGGTCTCCCCGAACTCCGCGGCGCAGTCGAGCACTTCCGGCAGCATCGCACGCGGCACGCGGAAGAGCCGCAAGAGCTCCTCGTCCCAATCGTGGCGGCCTATGTCGAAGAGCAGCGTGCGCGCCGCGTTGGTGGCGTCGCTCACATGCCGGCGCCCGCCCGTCAGCTTATGGATGAGCCAGGTATCGACGGTGCCGAAGGCAAGCTCGCCCGCCTCGGCGCGGGCACGCGCGCCCTCCACGTTGTCCAGCAGCCAGGCGATCTTGGTGGCGGAGAAATAGCTGTCGATGAGAAGCCCCGTCTTTTGCGCCACCATCGGCGCGTTGCCCTCTGCGACGAGCCGCTCGCAGATGCGGGCGGTACGCCGGTCCTGCCAGACGATGGCGTTGTGGATGGGCTTGCCCGTCTTACGGTCCCAGACGATCGCCGTCTCGCGCTGGTTGGTGATGCCGATACCGGCAAGGTCGGCGGCAGGCAGGTTCGCCTCCGCCAGAGCCTGGCGAACGACGGCGACCGTGGTGCGCCAGATATCCTCAGGATCGTGCTCCACCCAGCCGGAGCGCGGGAAATGCTGCGGGAATTCCAGCTGGCCGACCCCGACGACATGCTGACGGGCATCGAAGACGATCGCCCGGGTCGACGTCGTTCCCTGATCGATGGCCAGCACAAAGCCGCTCATGGCGCGCCTCCCCTTCTTTTCGCTTTTCGGCCCGCGCCGTCCCTTGGGACATGCCCCGACAAAGGCGTCTTACGGGCCCGCCCGCGCGCCAGCAAGGCCTCGGCGCGCGGGGTCTCGGCACCGGCCGGCGGCTGCCCACTTCTGCGCCCGGCGCCCGGCCCCGCCAGCTTCCCGCCGTGAACCAAATCCCCGCCTCGGCCGTTCGCCTGCTGACGCACGCCGTTCAACACGACGAAAATTGGAGGTAATACTAAGATGACTAAGTATTTCGCGACCGCCTGCGCCGCCCTTCTTCTGGCCGGCACCGCCGCCCATGCCCAGGGCGCCTGGGCCGAGATCGAGGACGACGACATGGTGGTCGACATCCCCGTCGATCCGCCGCGCTATACCGTCGACGATATCGACGACATGGATATCGTCGGCAGCGACGGCGAGAAGATCGGCGAGGTGGAGGACGTGCTCGGCTCTTCCGACGGCACCTCCATGGCGGTCGCCGCCGAGGTCGGGGGCTTCCTCGGCATGGGCGAGCATGTCGTCATCATCCCGCTCGACAATGCCCGCATCGTCAACGGCAAGCTCGTCGTAGCGATGACGGCAGAGGAGATCGAGGCGCTCGACGAGTGGTCGAAGCGCTGAGTCAGGCCCCTTTCTTGCCAGAAGCGGCCGGCTCAGCCGGCCGCCCGCCGTTCCTGCTTCTCGCCCGCGCGCCAGGCGGCCAGCCTCTCCACCGCTTCATGCAGCGTCTCTTCCCGCTTGGCGAAGCAGAAGCGGATATGCGAGCGCATATCGGCGGCGCCGTAGAAGGCGGAAAGCGGCACGGCGGTGACGCCCGCCTCGAAGGTGAGCCGGCGGCAGAGCTCGGCGTCGCCGGGCCCTGACGCGCTCCGCTCCGCACCGATATCGGCGCCTATATCGGCGCCTATATCGGCGATGGCGAAATAGGCCGCCTCCACCTCCGGCACCTTGAACCCAGCCTGCCTCAGGCCGCCGACGAGGATATCGCGCCTTTTCTGAAGCTCCGACCGCAGCCCGTCGAAATAGCTCGCCGGCAGATTGAGGCCGAAGGCGACGGCCGCCTGCAGCGCCGGCGGCGTGGTAAAGGTCACGTATTGATGGGCGCGGGCGATCGGCTGAAGCAGCCGCGCATCGGCGGTGACGTAGCCGACCTTCCAGCCGGTGACGGAGAAGGTCTTGCCGGCCGAACCGATGCGCACCACCCGCTCGCGCAGCTCCGGCACGGCAAAGAGCGTGCGGTGCGGGCGGTTATCGAAGGTCAGATGCTCGTAGACCTCGTCGCAGATGGCGATGAGGTCGTGCTTCAGCATCTTCTCGCCAAGAAAGCCCAGTTCCTCCTCGCTGAGGATGCGCCCGATGGGGTTCCACGGCGTGTTGACAACGAAGGCGCGCGTCCTCTCGCCGATCGCCGCCTCGATTTCCTCAAAAGGCAGGCGCCAGTGTGGCGGCGTCACGCGGATCGGCACCGGCACGGCGCCGGCGCGGCGGATGATCGGGATGTAGCTGTCATAGGCCGGCTCGAAGACGAGCACCTCGTCGCCCGGCTCCAGGAGACCGAGGAAGCAATCGGCGAGCGCCTCCGTGGCGCCGGAGGTGACGAGCACCTCCTTTTCCCAATCGACCTTCACGCCGAGGAAGCGGCCGGCATTTTCGGCCACCGCCTGGCGCAGCGCCGGCAGGCCGGGCATCGGCGGATATTGGTGCGGGCCCTCGCGCAGCGCCGCCACAGCCGCCTCCACCACCTCTTCCGGCTCCAGCGCCTCGGGAAAACCCTGGCCGAGATTGATGGCGCCGGCCTCGGCCGCTAGCCGCGACATCGTCTCAAAGATGGTCGTGCCGACCGAGCCGAAGACGGAATTGACCATCGTGTCACCTCGCCTGTCCTCTGGCGGCGGCGCGCCTGCCTGGCTCTCCCGCCGCGGAAGGCGGAGAATATCGGAGCGGTGGCGGCGCGCAAAGCGATAGGGCAGTTGGACAGCCGCGCCCGCGCCTTTCGGCAGGATTGACATTTCGCTCCTCCTCACGGCACGAAGGGCGCGTCATCGGTTCTCGGACGCCAAGCGCCCGGGATGAAAAGGGAACACGGTGAGGCGTACCCATCAGGGACCGAAACCGTGGCTGCCCCCGCAACTGTGAGCGGAGAGCGGGCTTCTTGATGTCACTGGCGCATTGAAGCGCCGGGAAGACGAAGCCTAGCTGCGACCCGCGAGCCAGGAGACCTGCCGCTGACGCGCGACGCCGGGCAACCGGTGCCGCACCGCAACGGACGCCGGGGTGCGCGTCTGGCGGTGGAAACGGCGCCGGAATTGCCACCGACGCCCTCTCCTCGCCGAACCCCGATCGTCCTTTCCGCAACCCGGCGCGCAACGACCGCGCCGGTATCTGGAGAGACGACACGATATGCAACGCACTTCACTTGCCGCCTTCGGCCTTGCCGCCGCCCTCAGCCTGGCGCCTTCGGCCGCCATGGCGCATTTCCAGCTCATCTATACGCCCGAAGTGAATTTGGAGCGGCCCGGCGAGGTGCCGCTGAAGCTCCTCTTCTGGCATCCGATGGAGAACGGCCACGTGATGGATATGGGCGAGCCGGAAGAGTTCTTCGCCGTGCATCGCGGCGAGAGGATCGACCTCAAGGCCAGTCTGAAGCCCATCACCTTCACCGGCGCCGACAACGAGGCGGCCGCCTTCGAGGCCATGCTCACCGCCAAGCGCTCGGGCGACTACGTCCTCACCCTCGTTCCCGCCCCCTATTACGAGGAGAGCGAGGACATCTTCATCCAGCAGATCACCAAGGCCTATCTCAATCGCGGCCAGCTGCCGACCGACTGGGCCGAGCCGCAGGGCCTCGCCACGGAAATCGTGCCGCTCAACAAGCCGACCAACGTCCTCTCCGGCTCCACCTTCACCGGACGCGTCCTTGCCGATGGCAAGCCCGTCGCCGGCGCCGAGATCGAGGTGGAGTACATGGCCGCCGAGCCGGTGATGGAGGAGAACCGGCCGGGCGAGCCCAAGGCCTCGCCGATGCCCGGCGGCGCCATCGTCGCCGTCAGCGACGAGGACGGCGTCTTCACCTTCGGCATTCCCAAGGCCGGCTTCTGGGGCTTCGCCGCACTCGGCACCGGACCGGCCAAGGAGCACGAGGGCAAGGAATTGTCGCAGGACGCGGTCATCTGGGTGCGCGCCTACGACGTCAACTAGCCACCGCATGGGCGGGAGGGGCCAATGCATATCGTCGACGGGGCGCTCGCGCCCGAAGTGTTGATCGGAGGGGCGGCGCTCGCCGCCGCCGGAATCGGTCTCGGCCTGAAAAGCCTGCCGGCGGAGAAGATGCCGGCGGCGGGCGTCCTTAGCGCGGCCTTCTTCGTCGCCTCGCTCATCCATGTGCCGATCGGCCCTTCCAGCGTGCATCTCATCATGAACGGCCTGGCCGGGCTGGTGCTCGGCTGGGCCGCCTTCCCGGCGCTCTTCGTCGGGCTTTTGCTCCAGGCCGTGTTCTTCGGTTTCGGCGGGCTCACCGTGCTCGGGGTCAACACCGTCAACATCGCCTTGCCGGCGGTCATCGTCTTCTATCTGTGCCGGCGCGGGATCGCCTCGTCCTCGCCCGCCGTGGCGGCGGTCTGGGGCGCCGCCGGCGGCGGGCTCGCCATCGCGCTGACCACCGGCTTCGTCGCCATCTCGCTGGCGCTTTCGGGCGAGGAGTTCGTGCCGGCCGCCAAGCTCGTCTTTTTCGCCCACATCCCGGTGATGGCGATCGAGGCGCTGGTCGCAGGCGCCGCCGTGGCGCTTGTGCGGCGTGTCAAGCCGGAGCTCTTCGTCACCTTCGCCGCGGCGCTATCGAAGGGAGCCCCTTCATGAAATATCTGCGGCTTGCTCTCCTCGCCCTTATGCTGCTGCCGGTCTCGCCGGCGGCCGCCCATAAGGTTATCGCCTCCCTCTTCGTCTCCGGTGCGGTGATCGAAGGCGAGATCGGCTTTACCAGCGGCGACATGGCATCCGACATCCTGGTGGAGGTCTTCGACGAGGCCGGCAACAAGCTCGGCGAGACAAGGACCGACGCGGACGGCTTCTTCACCTACGCTCCGGAAAAAGCGGTCACGCATGTCTTCCGCGCCAATCTCGGCGCCGGCCATGTGGCGGAGGTGCAGATGGCGGCCGAGGAGCTGCCGGAAATCGCCGGTTCGCCGGCCGCAACGGTTTCCGCCGAGGCGAATGGCGGGAGCGGGCCCCCTTCAGCATCGCCGGCGCCGGCAAGCGTTCCGGCGCCGCAGATCGATCTTGATGCGCTGATGGAAGAGCAGCGGCGGCTCATCGCAGAGGCCGTGCAGAAGCAGGTGATCCCGCTCAGGCGCGACATCGACGCTTACAAGGAGAAGCACGACCTGCAGTCGATCCTCGGCGGCATTGGCTACATTTTCGGCCTCTTCGGCCTCGGCTTCTATCTCGCCGCGCGCCGCAAGATGAAGGCGGCCTGAAGGATGGGCCATTTCGTTTCGGCCGAGCGGCGGGCGCTGCGCGATACCGGGGCGGCACGCCGCACGCTGCTTCAGGGCGTCGATCCGCGCAGCCGCATCCTTGCCGCCGTCCTCTTCGCCGTGGTCATCGTCGCGCTGCACGATATGGCGCTTCTTGGCATTGGCCTTGGCGCGGCGCTCTTGATGATGCTGACGGCCCGCCTGCCGGCCCTTCCGACGCTGAAGCGCATGGCGACGATGGACACCTTCATCATCTTCCTCATCGCGATGCTGCCCTTCACCGTGCCGGGCGATCCGATCTTCACCGTCTTCGGGTTCGCCGCGACCTGGCAGGGGCTGTGGCAGGCGCTGGAAATCGCGCTGAAGGCCAACGCCATCATTCTCGCCTTGATGGCGCTCGTCGGCTCCATGGAGCCGGTGACGCTCGGCCATGCGCTCAGCCGGCTGAGGGCGCCGGAAGGCCTCGTCCATCTCCTCATGTTCACCGTGCGTTACGTCGACGTCCTGCGAGGGGAGTATCTGCGCCTGCGCCAGGCGATGAAGGCGCGCGGCTTCCGCGCCGGCACCAACCTCCATACCTTTCGCTCGCTCGGCTATCTCGTCGGCATGATGCTGGTGCGGGCGATCGAGCGCTCCGAACGCATTCTGGCGGCAATGAAATGCCGTGGCTTCACCGGCCGCCTGCCGCTTCTGGACGAGCTTGCCTTCTGCCGGCGCGACGCGGTCTTCGCGATCGGCCTCCTCGCCTTCCTGGCCTCGCTGATCGCCGCGCAAACCGTCTCCCCGGCGTGACCGGCGGGGCCCCGACGATGTCTGAGCTGATCTCGCTGCAAGACATCCATTTCGCCTATCCGGGCGGGGCGCCGGTTCTGTGCGGCCTCGATTTGACGCTTTCTGCCGGCGAGCGGCTCAGCATCGGCGGCCATAACGGCGCCGGCAAGTCGACGCTCCTGCATATCCTCGTCGGGCTGTTGCGCCCAAGCCGCGGGCGCGTCGTCGCCTTCGGCGCGGAGCGGGCCGAGGAGAAGGATTTCTACGAGGTGCGCCGGCGCGCCGGCCTCGTCTTCCAGGACCCGGACGACCAGCTCTTCTGTCCCACCGTCGCGGAAGACGTCGCCTTCGGGCCGCTCAATCTCGGCAAGAGCCGGCAGGAGGCGATGGCCATCGTGGAGGAGGTGCTTGCGCGGCTGGATCTCGCCGCTTACCGGGACCGCATCACCCACAAGCTCTCCGGCGGAGAGAAGCGGCTCGTCACGCTCGCCGCCGTGCTCGCGATGGAGCCGGACGTCCTCCTTCTCGACGAGCCGACCAACGCGCTCGATATCGACAACAAGGTCAGGCTGACGGAGATCCTCTTGTCGCTGCCGCAGGCGATGATCCTCGTCTCGCACGACCATGGCTTCCGCAACGACATCGCCACGCGCACGCTGATGCTGGTGGAAGGCCGGCTTACCGAAAGGCCGCCGCGCTGCGTGGCCGGGCGCTCGCCGGCCGCGCCCGCCGCATAGGCGACACAACGAACCCGGACCGCGCGGCGCCCGCAGAGCCGATGGCAGGCCCTGGCCGGCTCCTAGAAGCTCAACGCATTCCTAGAAACTCAAGATGCGGGTGTTGTCGGCCAGAAGCTCGCCCGCCATCGGGCCGGGCTCGGCCGCGCTCACGCCCTCGATCAGCGCCTCCGGCCCGACGCCCTTGTTCGGCAGATAGAGGGCGCAGACCTCCACCTTGGTGCCGGTCTTGTCCATGATCGTCTTCATCAGCCCCTGCGGGCTCATGCCGCGCGGCTTCTGCAGCTCCAGCGCCGTGGAAGGCGGGCTCTTGAGGGCAATGTCGCCCGCCGGACCGCAGAGCAGGATATGTGTCTCGGAGCCCTGCTGGGCGGCCTGCATGGTGAGGATCATCGCCATCAACTGGGTCTGCGGCTCCGCCGACGTCAACACGGTGACGAGGGAGGGCTTGTCCTGCGCCATGGCCGGACCGGCGGAAACGGCGAAAGCCGCCGAAAGGGCGAGGGCAAGGGCGAGAAGGCGGGTGCGCATGACGGGTTCTCCTAACGAGGTCATATTCCGCCCTCCATATGTGTCGTCTCATCGGGTGGTCCATGCGCCGTCCTGCGCCCGTTCGTCGCGCGCGGCTCAGTTTGGAACGCTTCTAAATTATTGATTTCATTGCAATTCTTCCGCTCCGAATTGTTGACTCTGATCTTCGACAATTTATAGTCTGCGCGGGCTGACACAGCGTTTGCCCTTTGATGTTGGGGCTTTGAACCCTTTCAATTGGAGGCTTTTTATGCATGTCCCGTTCCGCCGGAATCGCGCCTTGCGTGCATTCCTTCTCGCCGGCGCGCTCGGCGCTCTCTCCCTACCCCCCGCCGCCGCGCAAGAGGCCGGCGAGGTCAACATCTATTCCTATCGCCAGCCGGAGCTGATCGCGCCGATCACCGAGGCCTTCGAGAAGCAGACCGGCATCAAGGTCAACACGGTGTTCCTGTCGAAGGGGCTTGAGGAGCGTATCCAGGCGGAGGGCGCCAACTCGCCCGCCGACGTCATCATGACCGTCGATATCGGCCGGCTGCAGCGCGCGGAGGATGTCGGCATCACGCAACAGGTGGAAGACGAGGCGCTTCAGGACGCCATCCCGCAGCAATACCGCGACCCGGACGGAAACTGGTTCGGCCTGACGACGCGCAGCCGCGTCGTTTTCGCCTCCAAGGACCGGGTGGAGCAGGACGAGATCACCTACGAGGAGCTCGCCGATCCGAAATGGAAGGGACGGATCTGCATTCGCTCCGGCCAGCACGATTACAATATCGGCCTCATCGCCTCCATGATCGCCCATCACGGCGAGGAGGCGACGGAGGAATGGCTGCGTGGGCTGAAGAACAACCTCGCCCGGCGCCCCGACGGCAACGACCGCGCCCAGGCCAAGGCGATCTTCTCCGGCGAATGCGACCTCGCCATCGGCAACACCTACTATGTCGGCGTCATGGCCACGAACGAGAAGGAGCCGGAGCAGAAGCAGTGGGCCGAGGCCATCAAGGTGCTCTTCCCCAACAACGCCGACCGCGGCGCGCATGTGAACATCTCCGGCATGGCCATGGCGAAGAACGCCCCGCATCCGCAAAACGCTCTGAAGTTCATGCAGTTCGCCGCTTCCGAGGAAGCGCAGGCCCTCTATGCGGAGAAGAACTTCGAATATCCGGTGAAGGAAGGCGTGCCGGCTTCCGATCTCGTCGGCTCCTGGGGCGAGATCAATCCCGACGAGCTGCCGCTTTCCAAGATCGCCGAATACCGCAAGACGGCTTCCGAACTGGTCGACAAGGTCGGCTTCGACGAGGGACCGAGCTCGTGAGCAACCAGGCTCTCTGAACGCCAAGGCCCGGCACGCGCTGCCGGGCCTTTTCGCGTTGACCTCACAGGACAGCCCGCGTGACGCCGCAGGAACCCATCCTTTCCTTCCGCATTTTCAGCCTCCGGCGGCGCGGCCGCGTGCGGGGGCTGCCCGGCCATGCGGGGCTGAGGCTTTTCGCCTATCTTCTGACGGCGCTGGTGCTGGTGCCGCTGGTGGCGGTCATCGTCATCGCCATGGGTTCCTCGGAGGGCGTATGGCCGCACCTCGTCTCCACCGTCCTGCCGCGCTCGGTGCGCATCACGCTCCTGTTGATGGCGGGCGTTGCCGTCCTCAGCTCCACCATGGGCGTCGTCAGCGCCTGGCTGGTCACCCATTTCGCCTTCCCCGGCAGACGCATCCTGGAAGTGGCGCTGGTCCTGCCCTTCGCCATGCCGCTCTATATCGTCGCTTTCGCCTATATCGAGTTCCTGGATTTTACCGGGCCTCTGCAGAGCGCCATCCGGGCCATCGGCGGCTATACCAGCGTGCGCGAATACTGGTCGCCCGACGTGCACAATCTGCCGGGCGCGGCGCTGATCATGTCGTCGGTGCTCTACCCCTACGTCTACATGACGACGCGACTTCTCTTCCTGATGCAGTCGGTGACGGCGCTGCAGGTCGCCCAGACGCTCGGCTGCAGCCGGTTTTCCTCCTTCTTCCGCATCGCCGTGCCGCTCGCCCGCCCGGCCATCGCCATCGGCGTCACGCTGTGCCTGATGGAGACGCTCAACGATATCGGCGCCGTCGATTTCCTCGGCATCCGCACCCTCACCTTCTCCGTCTACGACACCTGGCTCAATCGCGGCAGCCTGGCCGGCGCGGCGCAGATCGCCACCGTCATGGTCGGCTTCGTCGTCCTGCTCATCGTCGCGGAGCGGGCCGCGCGCGGGCGCCAGCGCTACCAGGTGGCGCGGGCGGAGCGCGGCGGACAGTTCCGCATGGAACTGAACGGCTGGCGGGCCGCGGGCGCGGCATTCCTGTGCGCCGTGCCGCCGCTGCTGGGCATGGGCATTCCGGCCTTCGTGCTCATCGGCTACGCACTGCGGCGCCTTCCCGCCTTCGCCGAGCCGGAGCTTCTGGCCGCGGCCTGGCATTCCGTCACCGTCGCCGCCGCGACCGGCACCATCACGGTCATTGCCGGGCTGGTGCTGGCCTATTGCGCGCGCCTTGCCGCCGGGCGGCTGGAACATGTGGCGCTGAAGGTCGCGCTCATCGGCTATGCGGTGCCGGGAACGGTGCTGGCACTCGGCATCCTGATGCCGCTCGCCAGGCTCGACAACGCCGTCGACGCCTTCATGCGATCCACCTTCGACCTGCCGACCGGCCTCCTCATCACCGGCTCGGCGGCGGCCATCGTCTATGCCTGCTCGGTGCGCTTCCTCGCCGTCGCGCAAGGCACGGTGGAGGCGGGGCTTGCCAAAATCACCTCGCATCTGGACATGGCCGCGCGCACGCTCGGCCGCACCGCCCAGCAGACGCTCATCGACGTGCATCTGCCCTTGATGAAGAAGGCGCTCGGCGCCGCCTTCCTGCTCGTCTTCGTCGATAGCCTCAAAGAATTGTCGGCAACGCTGCTGCTTCGGCCTTTCAACTACGACACGCTGGCCACCCTGGTCTATTCGCGCGCCTCGCGCGCCGCCTATGGCGATGCCGCCGTGCCGGCGCTGCTCATCGTGCTCGTCGGCCTCATTCCCGTCATCATGCTTCTGCGCTCGGCCGCCCCGCCGCTGCCGCAGCAGCGCGGCGAGCTGCCCTGAGACATCGCCGCAGACGCTTTCCGCGCCTCGACGACGCGGCCTTTCCCTCGCGAAATGTCGCCCCAAGAAACAACCCCTGATTATGTGACTTAGGCAATTCAATTGAGAATTGCTCCAAGTCGAGTCTTCGATTCCAGAGGATATTTTCAATCTTAAGTAGATTTTATGTTGACTGATTCTCCCTGTAAGTGTGTCATTCTCTCGTTGCGGCACTCTACGAGGAGGACAAAGATGGCCGATCAAGCAGGACACCTTCACCAGCCCGACTATCTGCGGGGGCTTGCCAAACAGCTTCGCGACGAGGCGGACCGAGCCGAAGCCCGGGCCAAGCGCCTGGAATCGGGCCAGGAAAAGGCGAGCTGCGAATCCGGCTGCTGGAACGTGCTGTCCACCTGCATCAAGGTGCAGCCGCTCTGAACGAAGGCCTCCGGCGCCTGCGCGTGCGCAGGTGCCGGAGGCATCTTCCCTCAATCTTTTTGAACGCGGCGCGCCGGCGGCCGCCCGCCGGCTTGACCCCTGCCGGCGACGCAACGTCGCGTTTGGCAGGCCAGCGTTCGGGAGGCTCGTATGCACATCGCCGAAAACGGCCATTTTCCGCGACTGCGGCAGGATATCTGGCTGAAGCCGATGCAGGGCTATGCGCTCGTCCACGGCCATCACCCCTCCTCCATCGGCATGCTGCATCCCTCGCACGCCTTCTTCCTGGCGCTTTGCGACGGCCGGCTCGGAGGGGCCGAACTCGCCTATCTCTACGGCGAGACCTACGGACTTGCGCCAGCGGAAGCCGAGACAGAGGCGGCGGGGCTTCTCGGCCTTCACGAGGCGTTGCTCGCCAGCGGCGAGGGCGCGACATGGGGAACGCCAGCCGGCGCCTGCCGAACAAACCGCTTTTCGCCGCGCCGTTTTCTTTATCCGGGCGACGATCGTCTGCTTGCCAGCGCCGCCTTCGGCCAATGGCCGGTGCCGGCGGGCATCAACATCACCCTCACCTTCCAATGCAACTTTGCCTGTTCTTATTGCTACCAGGACCTCTCGCAGACCGGCGACCGGCGCTGGGATCTCGGCAAATGCCGCGAACTCATCGAGGAGGCGGCCGATTGGGGCGTCGTCTTTCTCGGCCTGACCGGCGGCGAGCCGACGATCTTCAAGGGCTGGCTGGAGCTCTTGGAGCACGGCCTTGAGCGCGGCATGATCCCGGTGATGACGTCCAACGGCTCGGTCATCGGCGGCGACCGCAGCATCGCCGAGCGCCTCGCCGCCGCGGGCATGCGCGAGATGACCATCTCCCTCGACGCCGGCACGCCCGCCCTGCACGACGCCGTCACCGGGTCGCGCGGGCACTTTCCCAGGGTCCTCAACGCCATCCGCCATCTCGTCGATGCCGGCATCCGCGTCGTCGTCAAAAGCGTCCTGACGCCGGCGACGCAGCATGGCGTCGACGAGATGATCGACCTGCTCGTCAGCCTTGGCGTCGCGGAGATCGGCATCACCCAGATGGAGGGCGGCGCCGTCGGCTCCGGCGCCAACAGCGCGCCCGGCCTCAGCCTGGCGGAGCGCCAGCTGGTGCGCGAGACGGTGCTGGCTCGGCGGGCGCGCTATGCCGGCCTTTGCGCCATCCATCCGCCGAAGGGGAACGGCCGGCCCTGGCGCGAAGACGAATGGTATCCCTGCGGCGGGCTCAATATGGGCATGTCGATCTTCCCCAGCGGCGAGGTCACCGTCTGCGACAAGATGCATGGCGTGAAAGACTTCACCTACGGCAACGTCTTTGCGGCGGGGCTGAAGGAGATATGGAACGGGGAGGCGTTCGCGGCCCTGCGGGCGCGCACCCTCGACCAGGCGCTCGTCGATCCGGACTGCGCGCGCTGCTCAAAACTCGGCCATTGCCGAACGGCATGCTTCGTCGACGCCTTCAACGCCACGGGCAGCTACTACGCCAAGGACCCGCATTGCGGCGGCCCTTTCCTTCACGACAGGCTTTGCAGCTGAGGAGGCGACAGGATGAGCGTGAAATTCGATATCGGCTATCACGGCCAGCTGACCGAGGACGCGAATGACGGTCTCCTCGACCAGCAGCAGCTCGGCTATGTCGTCGCCGCCAACATCGCCCAGGATCTGTTGCAGACGCAAAGCTGCGTGCATTTCGACAATTGCGACTTTCCCGGCGGCATCGCCCATATCGCCGATGAATGGAACCTGATCGAGAAGGTCGGCGACAAATACGCCAATGCGGCGCTGGCGGCCTTCGGCGCGCTATTGCACACGACGCAGGATTTCTACGCCCATTCCAACTGGATCGAGCTGCATGTCGGCGAGGCGCCGATCCCGGTCTGGGACCAGAAGCTGGCCAGCCTGCCGGCTGATATCGTCAGCGGCACATGGGCACTCGGCTCGCCGAAGCTCTGCGGGCCCGACGCGCCGAGCCACAGCCAGCTCAACAAGGACAACCCCAATTCCAAGGAAGGCGGCAAGATCGTCGACAGCGGGCCGAATGCCGGAAAGAGCCTGTTCGAGCTCGCCTTCGCCACCGCGCTCGCCGCCACCAAGGTGCAGTTCGCGCGCTTTGCCGCGCTGCCGCTCGCCTATGGGCAGGGCTATGCCTCCACGCACGGCGAGGCGCTGGAGCAGCTCATCGCCGCCAACCGGGAGCTGCGCGAGATGTCCTGAGCCGGGCGAGCCGGTCAGCCGCGCAGCGCCTCCATATCCCGGTAGAGGTCGAGCGCCTCCGGATTGGCCAGCGCTTCGCGGTTCTTCACCTCGCGCCCATGCACCACGTCGCGCACGGCCAGCTCGGTGATCTTGCCGGATTTGGTGCGCGGAATGTCGGCGACGGCGACGATCTTGCCCGGCACGTGACGCGGCGAGGCGCCCTCGCGGATCTGCTTCTTGATGCGCGCCTCAAGCGCCTCGTCGAGCACCGCCCCCTCGGCAAGGCGCACGAACAGGACAATGCGCACATCGCCCTGGAAATCCTGGCCGATGGCGAGCGCCTCGACGATTTCCGGAAGCTGCTCCACCTGATTGTAGATCTCCGCCGTGCCGATCCTGACGCCGCCGGGATTGAGCGTGGCGTCGGAGCGGCCATGGATGAGCATGCCGCCATGCTCGGTCCATTCGGCGAAGTCGCCGTGGCACCACACGCCGGCAAAGCGCTCGAAATAGGCGGCGCGGTATTTCTCGCCGCCCGGATCGTTCCAGAACTTCACCGGCATCGACGGGAAGGGCTTCACGCAGACGAGCTCGCCCTTCTCTCCCTTCACCGGCTGCCCGTCCTCGTCCCACACATCCACCGCCATGCCGAGGCCGGGGCCCTGGATCTCGCCGCGCCAGACCGGCTCCAGCGGGTTGCCAAGGACGAAACAGGCGACGATATCGGTGCCGCCGGAAATGGAGGCCAAATGCAGATCGGCCTTGATGCCCTCATAGACGAAATCGAAATTCTCCGGCGCCAGCGGCGAGCCGGTCGAGGCCATCATCCTGAGGGCGGACAGATCGTGGCTCGTGGCCGGCGTCAGCCCGGCCTTGCGCACCGCGTCGATGAATTTCGCCGAGGTGCCGAAGAAGGTCATCCTCTCCGCCTCAGCATAGTCGAACAGCACATTGCCGTCCGGATGGAAGGGCGAGCCGTCGTAAAGCAGGAGCGTGGCGCCGGCGGCAAGGCCGGAAACCAGCCAGTTCCACATCATCCAGCCGCAGGTGGTGAAATAGAAGAGCCTGTCGCCGGGCCCCAGCGAGCAATGCAGGCGGTGCTCCTTCAGATGCTGCAGCAGGGTGCCGCCGGCGCCGTGCACGATGCATTTGGGCACGCCCGTCGTGCCGGAGGAGAACAGAACATAGAGCGGATGGTTGAAGGGCAGGCGCTCGAAGGCGAGCTCGGCCGGCCGATAGGGCTCCAGGAAGGCCGCAAGCGTTTCGGCCCGCGGCACGCGCGCCGCCACCTCCTCGGCCTCGCCGAGATAGGGAACGATCACCACCTTGCTCGCGGAGGTGAGCTTCTCGGCGATGGCGGCGAGCTTGCCGGCGATATCGATGCGCTTGCCGTTGTACCAGTAGCCGTCCGGGGCGATGAGAAGCTTGGGCTCGATCTGCCCGAAACGGTCGAGCACGCCGCGCTCGCCGAAATCGGGCGAGCAGGAGGAGAAGACGGCGCCCAGCGAGCTGGCCGCCAGCATCGCCGCCACCGTTTCGGGCATGTTCGGCATCATCGCGGAGACGGCATCGCCGACGCCGATCCCGGCGGCGCGCATCGCCTGCTGCAACCTGGAGACAAGGGCGCGCAGCTCGTCGAAGGAAAGCCGCCGCGCCACCTTGTCCTCGCCGCGGAAGACCAGGGCCTCCTCAGAGCCGGCGCGGCGCAAAAGGTTCTCCGCGAAGTTGAGACGCGCCTGCGGAAAGAAGCGGGCGCGCGGCATCGCCTCGCCGTTCTCCAGCACGCTCTCGCCCTTGTCGCCGATCACCTCGCAGAAATCCCAGACGCCGCTCCAGAAGGCCGCCGGGTCGGCGACCGACCAGCGATGCAGGGCGCGGTAATCGGGAAGCGTCCTGCCGGCGATATCGGGCGCCATCCTGCCGGCAAAGCGCGCCATCGGCGTTGCGGCGGCCTTGCCGGGATCGGGCGACCAGAGGGGCGTATCGTGCATGAGCTTGTCCAAGGGTGTGACCAGGTTCGTTCCAAAACCGTCGGAACGGCTGGTGATGCCCATGCCACAGCGCCGCGGAAGCGCCAAGTGCACTGTCCACTGCAACCCCCCAAGCGCCTTGCCTTCGGCGGTCAAAGTGCCTATCGCCAGAGGTCCACGGAGATAGCCCCATGATGAGGCGTTCGCTCATCGCTCTCGGCGTCCTGGCCGTCCTTGTCGGCGGCCTGGTTTTCCTCGCCAGCCAGATCGTTTCCGCCGACGACATCAAGCGCCAGGTCGGCGAGCAGATATCGGCCTGGACCGGCCGGGAGGTCTCGCTGCAGGGCGATGCCGTCGTGGCTCTCTTGCCGACGCTCAGCGTCAAGCTGAAGGACGTTCAGATCGCCGGGCCGCGAGGGGCCGAGGAACCCTTCGTGCAGATGGAATACCTGAAGGCCTCCATCCGCTTCATCCCGCTGCTCATCGGAGAAGTCCGGATCGAGGACTTCATCATCGTCGGCCCGGATATCCGCCTCATCCGCACCGAGGACGGCACCCGCAGCTGGGATTTCGACAGCGGCGCGGCGGCGCTGCAGCTCGCCTTCGCCGGCGACGTCAGGCTCGGCGCCTTCGTCGTGCGTCAGGGCCGCATTCTCTACGACAATGCACTGACCGGGCAGAAGGAGGAGCTGACGAACGTCAATCTGGACCTCACCTGGAACAGCGTGCGCCAGCCGATCGAGCTGTCCGGAAACCTGGAGTGGCGCGGCGAGCGGATCAATCTCGCCGCCGCCGCGCAGGAACCCTATCGCTTCATCCGCGGCGGAGAGACGCCGCTCAACGTCGACGTGCAATCGGTCAATTTCAACGGCGCCTTCTCCGGCACGATGCGCAATCCGCGCGAGCCGGGCCTCGTCGGCAGGATGGCGTTCAACGCCGAAGACATGCCGCGCTTCCTCACCTGGATCGAAAATCCCTTCGCCGAGACGGCGCCCCTCAACGCCGTCCGAATCGATTCCAACGTGGAGTTCGCCGGGCGGAAGGCGAGTTTCGCCGACGCCACCATCAATCTCAACACCGTGCCGGGGCGCGGCGCCTTCACCGTCGACCTGACCGGCCGCCCCGCCATCACCGGCACCCTCGCCTTTCCCCGTTTCGACGCTTCGCCGGCGCTCGCGCATCTGGTGACATGGGACGAGGAGGACAGCCTCCTCGCCGGGCGGGTCAACCATGCGTGGCTGAACGAATTCACCGCCGATCTGCGCGTCTCCGCCGACGAGGTGCAAATGAAGGCGCTGCGCGTCGGCCCCGTCGCAGCGTCGCTTCTGGTGGGCAGCGGCAAGGCGACGCTCACCATTGGCGAGGCAACCCTCTACGGGGGACGGCTCAGCGGCTCCATCAGCCTTGCCGGCGATGAGGTGCCGCAGGTGGAGGCGGCCTGGCGGGCGAGCGGCGTTCGAGCCGGCGAGGTGATGGCCGCTCTCGGACTGCCCCCCTTCTCCGGTCTCACCGATCTTTCCACCGAGATCAGCGCCCGCGGCGAGCGATTGAACAATCTCGTGGAGACCCTGCAAGGGCGTCTTTCCCTCACCGCCTCCGATGGCCGCCTGCCCTATATCGACCTTGCCGAGGCGACGAACGGCGAAGGCGGCACGACGAAGCCCCTCTTGTCGCCCGATGCCAGCACCGATTTTACCCGCCTGGAGGCCGAGCTCGTCTTCCGCGAGCGGATCGGGCGGCTTGAACGGGGCATGGTGGCCACCGGCGCCTATGCGGCCGAGCTTTCCGGCGATATCGGCCTTGAGAGCCGCACCCTGGCCCTTTCCGGCACGATGCAGCCGAATGCGAGCGACACTTCGGACGTGCCGCTGCGCGTCGTCGGCACGCTGGCGAGCCCGGCGATCTCCATCGCCCCGCCGCCATCCAACTGAGACGGCAGGACGGCTCCCTCAGGGAGCGCGGGCCGGGGCGCGGGCCTTGCCGATGACGGAAGCCGTCAGCACGCCGAGCGTCACCAAGGCGACCAGAATGGTGCAAACGGCGTTGATCTCCGGGGTCACGCCGCGGCGGACCTGGCTGTAGATCTTCATCGGCAGCGTGGTGGCGCCTGGCCCGGTGGTGAAGCTGGCGATGACGAGATCGTCCAGCGACAGGGAGAAGGCCAGCATCCAGCCCGCCGCCACGGCCGGGAAGATGAGCGGCAGGGTGATGGCGAAAAACGTCTTCACCGGCGTCGCGCCGAGATCCAGCGCGGCCTCCTCCAGCGCGCGATCGAAAGCCAGGAGCCGCGACTGCACCACCACGGCCACGAAGCACATGGAGAAGGTGATATGGGCGAGCGTCACCGTCCAGAAGCCACGGTCGAAATTGATCGCGACGAACAGCAGAAGTAGCGACAGGCCGGTGATCACTTCCGGCATGACGAGCGGCGCATAGACCATGCCGGAGAACAGCGTTCGACCGTAAAAGCGGCCGCCGCGCACCAGGGCAAGCGCCGCGAGCGTGCCGAGGACGGTCGCCACGCTCGCCGACAAGAGCCCCACCCGGACGGTGACCCAGGCGGCGTTGAGGATGCTTTCGTTGGAAAGCAGCTCCACATACCAGCGGGTGGAAAAGCCGCCCCAGACGGTGACGATGCGCGAATCGTTGAAGGAATACAGGATGAGAATGAGAATCGGCAGGTAAAGAAAGGCCAGGCCGAAGACGAGGGAGACGAGATTGAAGGCGGTGAAGCGTCTCATCGCGCGGCCTTCTCCTGCATCTTCTGGAAGATGACGATCGGCACCACCAAGAGGATGAGCAGCAGGATGGCAACGGCGCTGGCGACCGGCCAGTCGCGGTTATAGAAGAACTCCACCCAGAGCGTGCGTCCGATCATCAAGGTGTCGGAGCCGCCGAGAAGGTCGGGAATGACGAACTCGCCGACCGCCGGGATGAAAACCAGCAGCGAGCCGGCCACGATGCCCGGCACCGACAAAGGCACGGTGATGCGCCAAAAAGCCTTCAGGGGCGTGGCGCCGAGATCCATCGCCGCCTCGATCAGGCGCAGATCGAGCCTCTCCAGGGAGGCGTAGAGCGGCAGCACCATGAAGGGCAGGTAGGAATAGACGATGCCGATATAGACGGCCCAATCGGTGTTGATGATCTGCAAGGGCTCGGAGATGAGCCCGAGCCCGATCAGCGCCTGGTTGAGCAGGCCCTCCGGCTTCAAGATGCCGATCCAGGCATAGACGCGGATGAGGAAAGAGGTCCAGAAGGGCAGGATCACCGCCATCAACAGAACCGGCCGGAGCCCGTCCGGCGCCCGCGCCATGGCATAGGCGAGCGGATAGCCGACGATGAGCGTGATCAGCGTGGAGACGAGGGCGATCCGCAAGGAAGAGAGATACGCCTTGATGTAGAGCGCGTCCTCCGTCAGCCAGAGGTAATTGTCGAAGGAAAGCTGTTTCGCCTTCTCCAAGAGGTCTTTCAGCCCCTCGAAGACGGGGGTGTAGGGCGGCATGGCGATCGCCGTCTCAGACAGCGAGATCTTCAACACGATCAAAAACGGCGCCAGGAAGAAGACGAGCAGCCACAGATAGGGGACCGCCGTCACCACCTGCCGGGCCAGGAAGCTGCGCAATCCCTGCATCAGAGATCGCCCCGCCATTGCGGCCAAAGCAGGAAAACCACGACGGCGAGCGTCGCCGGCACGCCGAGCCAGGCCGAGCCGAAGGCAAAGGCGAGGAAGACCAAACCGGCCAGAAGGGTAAGGCGAACGGGACCGGGCAGAGGCGCGGCGGGCGCGGCCGCGCCCCTTCGAAGCCGCAAGAGCATCGGGGGAAGAAGCAGGAGCGGCGGCAGCAACATCGCCGCGACGAGGTAGAAAAGCGCCAGATCGGGACGAAACAGCGCCATCAGCGTGAAGACAGCCATCGCCAGGGCGACGGCGGCCATCAGATGCAGGCGACGGAACGCGGCGGCGCGTTCGCGGTTGCGCTCGGCCCGGTCGCGCGGGTCGAGCGGATTGAAGAAGGCACGGTCGAGCGCGTTCGGTTTCATCGGGCTAGCCCGCCAGAAGGACGCCGGAATCGGGGCGCCAGGACAGCCATACCCGATCGTCCCAGGTGATCGGTCGCTCCACCTCGCGCGCCGCGTTCAGCCGGGTGGCGCGAACGATGTCGCCGCATGCGAGCTTGACGTTGTAGATCGACACATCGCCGAGATAGCCGATGTCCCAGACCTCGCCTTCCACCATGTTCGGCGCCGGACCGGAGGACGCGCCGGCCGGGCGATCATGGCTGATCACCATCTTCTCCGGGCGGACGGCGAACCAGACCGTATCGCCGTTGGCTGGCAAGGACGGGCCGTTGACCACCGTTTCCACGGCGAAACCGGCGGTGGTGGCGATGCGCAGCTTGCCTTCCTCAAGCCGCTCCGCCTGGCCCTCGAAGATATTCACGTCGCCGACGAAATCGGCGATGTAGCGCGTCGCCGGGGCCTCGTAGATCTCGGCGGGCGTGGCCACCTGGATGATGCGGCCATGGTCCATCACCGCGATGCGGTCGGCCATGGTCATCGCCTCCTCCTGGTCGTGGGTGACGATGACGAAGGTGAGGCCGAGGCTTTCCTGCAGATCGGCGAGCTCGAACTGCGTCTCCTCGCGCAATTTCTTGTCGAGGGCGCCGAGCGGCTCGTCCAGGAGCAGCACCTTGGGACGCTTGGCGAGCGCGCGCGCCAGCGCCACGCGCTGCTGCTGGCCGCCGGAGAGCTGCGCCGGCTTGCGGCCGGCGAAAGGCTCCAGTTTCACAAGACGCAGCATCTGCGCCACCCGCTGGGCGATGTCGGCCTTGGCCATGCCCTCCTGCTTCAAGCCGAAGGCGATGTTGTCAGCGACGCTCATATGCGGAAACAGAGCGTAGGACTGGAACATCATGTTGACCGGGCGCTTATGCGGCGGCACGCCGGTCAGCGGGCGACCCTGCAGCAGCATCTCGCCCTCGCTCGGTTCCTCAAAGCCCGCCAGCATGCGCAGGAGCGTGGTCTTGCCGCAGCCGGACGGGCCGAGAAGGGCGAAGAATTCACGCTCGTAGATGACGAGGGACTGACGGTCGACGGCGGTGAAATCGCCAAACCGCTTGGTGACGTCGCGAAGCTCGATATACGCCGGCTCGCTCGGATCGTTCCACGGCTGGAAACTGCGCCTTACCGGCCCGAGCGTCTTGGCCATGCGCGAACCCTTCTTTCTCAAAAGGCAGGCGCCGGAGGGGCACCGCGCCCGACCATGCGCGATCGGGCGGGCCCATGGCGCCCGCCCAACTGACACGTTCACTGCGGGGCGGGCGCTTGGCGGCCGCCCCAATGACACATTCACTGCGGGGCGGGCGCTTGGCGGCCGCCCCAATGACACATTCACTGCGGGGCGGGCGCTTGGCGGCCGCCCCAATGACACATTCACTGCGGGGCGGGCGCTTGGCGGCCGCCCCAATGACACGTTCACTGCGGGGCGGGCGCTTGGCGGCCGCCCCAATGACACGTTCACTGCGGGGCGGGCGCTTGGCGTCCGCCCCAATGACACGTTCACTGCGGGGCGGGCGCTTGGCGTCCGCCCCGCGGCCGACATTACTGGCCGGTCTTCACACTCGTCCAGGTGCGGGTGACGATGCGCTGCGTCTTTGGGTCGTAGGAATCGACCGTAAACAGCTTTTCCATCACATCCTCGGGCGGATAGATCGCCGGATCCTCCGCCACCTCCGCATCCAGATGCTGCGTCGCGTCCTTGTTGCCGTTGGCGTAGAAGACGTAGTTGGACGCCTTGGCGATGACTTCCGGGCGCAGCATGTAATTGATGAAGGTATGGGCGTTCTCCGGATGCGGGGCATCGGCCGGGATCGCCATCTGGTCGAACCACATCTGCGCGCCTTCCGTCGGGATCACGTATTCCACGTTGACGCCGTCGGCGGCCGCGTCGATCGCCTGGAAAACGTCGCCCGACCAGCCGACCGCCAGGCAGATGTCGCCATTGGCGAGCGCGTCGATATAGGCGGAGGAGTGGAACTTCTGGATATAGGGCCGGATCGCCTTCAGCGCCTCGCCGGCCTTGGCGATGTCGTCCGGATCCTTGGAGTTCGGATCAAGACCGAGATAGTTCAGCGCCGCCGGGATGGTCTCGGCCGGCGCGTCGAGCATGTAGACGCCGCAATCCTCGAATTTGGAGACGATCTCAGGGTCGAAGATCATGTCCCAGGAATCGGTCGGGGCGTCGGGCATGCGCTCGGCGATCTTGTCGACATTGAAGCCGATGCCGGTCGTGCCCCACATGTAATTGACCGAATAGGCGTTGTCGGGATCGTATTTCTCCACGCGCTCGGCGATGGCCTCCCAGACATGGGTGAGGTTCGGCAGCTTGGACATGTCGAGCTTCTGCAGCGCGCCGGCCTCAATCTGGCGGACCATGAAGGGCGCGGCGGAAGGCACCACGACGTCGTAGCCGGTACCGCCGGAGAGAAGCTTGGTCTCAAGGATCTCGTTGGAATCGTAGACGTCGTAGACGACCTTGATGCCGGTCTCGGCGGTGAACTCCTCCAAAATGCTCTCGTCGATATAATCCGACCAGTTGTAGACGTTGACCACCTTCTCCTCTTGGGCGAAGGCGGCCGTGCCGAGGCTGAAGGCCGCAAGGCCCGCGGCGACGCTGAGAAGCGCTCTAGACATGTCAACTCCTTCCCTGTGAAGGCGAGCCCGCCTGCGCGGCAGACGGGCCTGCTTCATTCCTGACATGGCCGGCACCATAGGCACGAGCGCGGCTCCGCTTCAATCGCGCAGGATGAGAAATCCGCACCCTTTCTAGGGTATCTCGCGGTCGGATTTGGCGATGCGGTAATCTGCAAGGCCGGCGGGTCGGGTCGCGGGCGGCTGGGCGCGGTGGGCGCAGCCTTCGCGCTCGCATAAGCGGCAGGTCACGCCCACCGGTCGCGGCGGGGCGGCATGGACGAAATCGTAGGCGGTCTCGGCGGCGAAGCGCTCCGGGAAGGCCAACAGACTGATCCTGAGCGGTGGCGGCAGGCCGGTCTCCGCAAGCGCCTCCGCCTCGCGGGCGGCCAGCGCCAGAAAGGCGGCTCCGTCAGGCAGGACGAGCCTGGCGGCGAGCACCCCGCTCTCGGTGCGCCTGTCGAACACCGGCAGCCGCCCACACGGAGCGCCGAAGCGGGCGAAGGGAAAGCCGGCACCGCGAATGCGCAGGATTGGCGAGCCGGCGGCGTCTAGCACGAGCAGCGCCGCCTCAAATCCCGCTTCCGGGCGGCCGGCGAGAATGGCGAGCCTTGCCATGATGCGCGCGCCACGGGTCTGAAAGCGATGGCCGAGCGCGGCGATGTCGAAACGCAATTCGCGCGCAGCGGCGGCGAGCCGGGGGGTGGGAACCAGGATGGCGTCGGCGAGACGGCGGGCGAAGCCGGCGCGCAACAGGCGCTGCGCCTCCGCGTCCTTCAGTTCCGCCTCGCCGGCGAGCCGGGCAATGAGCGGCCCGTAGCCGGCCTGCGCCACCTGCAGGGCGACGAGATAGGCCCGGTCGATGAGCGGCACCGCCTCGGAAATGAAGAAGCGCATGGAATGCCGATCGAAGCGGGCCCGCTCGTCCGGCAAGGCCGCGGTCGGCAGAATTCTGAGGTCAACGCCATGTCGCTCGCGCAAATGCGCCTTCAGCGCCGCGAAGGGATCGTCGCGCGGGACAAGCTCCTCGCGCAACGTCGCGGCAGCCTCCTCCAGCTCGGAGAACCAGGGCCCGGACTCTTCGAAATAGGCCGCCACCCGGTCGAAGGGCAGACGCGCGGTGAGCTCGGCACGCAACTCGTCGCCCTCGGCCAGAACCTGGGAGAGCTCCGTCAGCCGCGCCGCACCCTCCATATAGGCCTCGTAAAGGCGTGCAACGCCGCGCACGAGATTGGGCGCGGCCTCCGCCACCTCCTCCAGCTCCGAAGGGCTCGGCACCTCGTCGGAGAGCAGCGGGTCGGCGAAGACGGTCTTCAGCGCGTCGAGCCCCTCGCCTTCCTCGTCGAGCTGCAAGTCGGCGGCGGATATGTCGAAGGCCGCCTGCAGCTTCAAGAGAACCTGCACCGTCAAGGGGCGCTGGTTGCGCTCAATCAAGTTCAGATAGCTCGGCGAGATACCGAGCGCGCCGGCCATGTCGGCCTGGGTCAGGCGCAGGGCGTTGCGGATGCGGCGGATGCGCGGACCGGCAAAAATCTTGCGTTCGGCCATGACCTGACGTCCCATCGGTTGCAGAAGGCAACCCACGGCCACCCTCAGGTTTTGTAAATCATTTACATATCATACAAAGCTATAGGCTCGCACCTTACAACTTCACCTTATTCCGCCCAATCCCGAGCATGTGTCGCTGGCATTTTGTGCGCTGCGATGTAAAGGCGACGACAAGAGACCGGCAAGGATCGACAGTCTGCCTGGCACAAAAGGTAAGGAGATTGACATGACGGATTTCAAGACGCTCGTTCCGACAGCGCCCGAAGGCCGCTTCGACGGCATCGAACGGCCCTATACTGCCGAGGATGTGACGAAGCTGCGCGGCTCGCTCGACATCCGCTATTCGCTGGCCGAGCACGGCGCCAACCGCCTGTGGAAGCTTCTTCACGAAGACGACTTCGTCAACGCCCTCGGCGCCCTCTCCGGCAACCAGGCGATGCAGATGGTGCGCGCGGGCCTGAAAGCCATCTATCTCTCCGGCTGGCAGGTGGCGGCCGATGCCAACGTCGCCGGCGCCATGTATCCCGACCAGTCGCTCTATCCGGCCAATTCCGGCCCTGAGCTGGCACGCAAGATCAACCGCACCTTCCAGCGCGCCGACCAGATCGAGACGCTTGAGGGCGAGCCTTCGGTGGAGACCTGGTTCGCGCCCATCGTCGCCGATGCGGAGGCCGGCTTCGGCGGCCCGCTCAACGCCTTCGAGTTGATGAAGGCCTATATCGAGGCCGGCGCGGCGGGCGTGCATTACGAGGACCAGCTCGCCTCGGAGAAAAAGTGCGGTCATCTCGGCGGCAAGGTCCTGATTCCGACCTCGGCGCATATCCGCAACCTCACCGCGGCGCGCCTTGCCGCCGATGTCTGCGGCGTGCCGAGCCTGGTCGTGGCGCGCACCGACGCGGAGGCAGCCAAGCTTCTCACCTCCGATATCGACGAGCGCGACCGGCCCTTCGTCGACTACGATGCCGGGCGCACGGCGGAAGGCTTCTACCGGGTGCAGAACGGGCTTGAGCCCTGCATCGCCCGCGCCATCGCCTACGCGCCCTATGCCGACCTTATCTGGTGCGAGACCTCCAAGCCGGATCTGGAGCAGGCGCGGCGCTTCGCCGAAGGCGTGCACAAGGCGCATCCGGGCAAGATGCTCGCCTATAACTGCTCGCCCTCCTTCAACTGGAAGAAGAACCTCGACGAGGCGACGATCGCCAAGTTCCAGAAGGAACTCGGCGCGATGGGCTACAAGTTCCAGTTCATCACGCTCGCCGGCTTCCATCAGCTCAACTACGGCATGTTCGAGCTCGCCCGCGGCTACAAGGAGCGGCAGATGGCGGCCTATTCTGAGCTGCAGGAAGCGGAGTTCGCAGCCGAGGCGGAAGGCTACACGGCGACCCGCCACCAGCGCGAGGTCGGCACGGGCTATTTCGACGCCGTGTCGATGGCCATCACCGGCGGCTCGTCCTCCACGACAGCGATGGGCGAATCCACCGAATCGGCGCAGTTCCAGAAAGAGACGGGGGAGCGCGCCCACGCCGCCTGAGGCGGGGCGTTATCCGATGAGGGCCGGCTAAGAGCCCGACGATCCGCTCCTGCGCCCCCACGCGCCTCCTCCTCGCTGCGCGGCGGGAGCGAGGGGCGGATCGTCGATCTTGCGCCTCGTTGCGTCGGCCGGGCGCCGGCCACCGGCAAAGACGGCCCCTTGATTTCGGGCCGGCAAATTGCGCTACTTGAAAGGCCGGAGCAGGACGTCTTCGGCGAGATGGAAACGGCCGCGGCAAAAGGCCGGCCGGGCAAGGAAGTGGAGACGATGTTGAGCAAACCGCCGGTGAAGGAGCGCGCCGAAGCGCTTTCCTCGGAGATGAGCGACGAGCAGCAGGCCGCGATCCGGGTGCTCGCCAACGAGCTGCACCGGCTGAACCAGGCGGTGATCGGCTGCGTCGATGCCGGCCTGTCGGTGGAATTGCAGCGCACCGCCCGCCATCATTCCGAAGACGGCTTCTGGGGCGACCTGCTCGTTCCCATCATCGTCAAGCAGCGCTAGCGGCGGCCGGCCAGCTTGAGCGGCTTGGCCCGAAGTGGGAGAGGGCTCCGCCTGACGGCGATACGATCTCGCCCGCTCTCGGCCTGAGAGAACGCTGTCTTTTAAACGGCCGTCGCGGCGCCTCGCGGCGGCCGCTGTCGCCCGTGGCAAGCCTTTCGCCTCAACCACGGTATTCCTCGTCGGTGACGTGCTCCATCCAATCGACCGACGAACCGTTCAACCTCTCATGGATGGCGATGTGCGTCATGGCGGTCGTGGGCGTCGCACCGTGCCAGTGCTTCTCGCCCGGCTCGAACCAGACGACGTCGCCCGGCCGGATTTCCTCGATCGGACCGCCCTGACGCTGGACGCGGCCGCAACCGGCGGTGACGATCAACGTCTGTCCAAGCGGGTGCGTGTGCCAGGCGGTGCGCGCGCCGGGCTCGAAGGTGACGCACGCTCCGGCGACCCGCGCCGGTTCAGGAGGGCTCATCAAGGGATCGATGCGGACCGTGCCCGTGAAATACTCCTCCGGCCCTTTGCCGGAAGGCTGTGAGCCGCTGCGCTTGATATCCATCTCGCACTCCTCCTGCTTGCTCGGAAATGGCGGACACCGCACGGCGCCTTCTCCAAGCGCCATCAACGAGAGAGGCCCCAAGGTCCGCTCCAGATGCGCCCACCTCAGCCAGTCACTTAGCGCCAGGACGAATATTGCGAAGGGCAAGCCAAGCTGCTCCGCTCCGTCTTCAGACGACAGCAGCGAGGCTTACTCGCTCTCTGCCCTCGTCTTCAGCACTTCAAACCCAACTCGGCGCGCTTCCTTTTCGTCAGGCCCCCCACGACGAGATCGTAGGAGCGGCGGAGATAGGCGCGCAGCTCCTCGTCGGTGAGGCCAGGCCCGGCATAGCATTGGATCCATGTAAGGCCGCGCGAGGCGAGATAGGGCGCGGGCCTGAGGCCCGGCTGCTCCTTGAGGATATCGTAGGCAAGCGCGCTCGCCTTGAAGGTGAAGGCCGGACGGTCCTGGTGCCAGCCGCCGATGGCGAAGACCTTGCCGCCGACCTTCCAGACATCGGCGCCGCCCCATTGGACGACGTGGCTCGTGGCGGGAAGGGTGCCGCAGAAGGCGTTGAACTCCTCGTATGTCATTCTCGCCCTCCCCTGCGGACCGGCGCTTCGGCGGATCCGGCGTCTCGGCGGGCCGGGCGGCGCGGCTCAGTGTTTGCCCGTTTTCGCCGAGACCCAGTCCATCGCCGCCAAGAGCACACCGGAGACGACGAACGTCAGATGGATGATGACCAGCCAGCGCAGCTGCGGCTCGGAAAAAGTCGCCTCCGCGCCGGTCTCGCCGATCTCCATGAACTGCTTGAGAAGATGGATGCCGGAGATCGCCACGATGGAGGCGATAAGCTTCAGTTTCAGCCCGGAAAAATCGACCTTGCCCATCCATTCCGGCCGGTCGCCGGTCTCGTCGAGGTCCATCTTGGAGACGAAAGCCTCGTAGCCGGAAAAGAGCACAATGAGGAGAAGATTGCCCGCCAGGGTGAGGTCCACCAGCGTCAGCACCGCCAGGATCGCGTCCTCGGAGGGCATGGTGAAGGCCTTCGGCGCGTAATAGATCAATTCGCGCACGAAGACGACGACCAGCATCGCCAGCGATACGACGAGCCCCAGATACATCGGCGCCATCAGCCAGCGCGAGGCGAAGAGCCCCCGCTCAAACCCGCTCTCCACGCGGCTCTTGTCCACCATCACCTCCCCCATTTCAGCCGCGCAGACATGGCAATGTGTCCGGCCCCCGTCAATAACCGTAACCACGCCGCCAGGGGAAAGCCCTGGCCGGCGATACCGGCAGCTCTCCCTGCCGGCGGCGGCTGGACGTTCCTCAATCTTCCGGCCCAGAAGCCGGAAACTCTCGCCCACCGCAATGCCGTGGGTCCAAACCTCTCGCAGGGGCCGCCTCGCCGGACATTTGCGCGCACCAGGCCACCGGCTCAGCCGAGCCGCCGGGAGCGAGCCCAAACAAAAGGCGTCACGATTTAAACGAACGTTTGACTTAAACGTCTGTTTGATGTTATTTCGTATCGAAAGCCGCGCCTTCGAAGAGGCCTTTCATGCCGCCATCCTTGCCCGGCCCCGCCAACATCCCCGGCGACGGCACACGCGAGCGCATTCTCGAGGCTGCGCTGGAGCTCTTCGGCGAGCGCGGCCTGCACGCCGCCTCCGTGCGCGACGTCGCCAAACTCGCCAAGGCCAATGTCGCCGCCATCTCCTACCATTTCGGCGGCAAGGAGGAGCTCTACCGCGCCGTCGCCCGGCATGTGGCCGGCCTCATCGGCGGGCGGGTCGGCGAACGCGCGCCCGAAATCTTCGCGGCGCCGCCGCCCGCCGATGCCGAAGAGGCCCGCCAGCGCCTTGAAACGGTGATGGAAACCCTGGTCGACGTCCTCATCGGCCATGACGACATGCGCCGCGTCGCCCGCTTCGTCCTGCGCGAGCAGATGCAGCCCTCCCCCGCCTTCGACATCCTCTATGGCGAGCTGATCCAGCGCCTGCATTCCACCGTGTGCGTGAACTTCGCCGTCGCCACGGGCGAGGAGGCGGAGAGCCAGGCGGTGCGCCTGCGCGTCTTCCTTCTCTTCGGTCAGGCGCTCTTCCTGCGCGTCGGCGAGGCGGCGGTGCGCCGCCGGCTCGGCATCGAGCGTTACGACGCGGCGCTGCTTACGGAGGTGAAGGAGATGCTGAAGCAGCATCTCAACCTCATCGTCGCCGGGGTCGGCGCCGAGCGGGCCGGCTCCGGCGGCGCGCTCACCGACCGGACGGGAGCCTGACATGGCCCGCGCGCTTCTCGTCACACTCCTGCTTCTTGCCGCGCTGCCGCTTGCCGCCTGCGAGGAGGCAAGCGAAGCACAGGACACGCCCCTGCAAGGCTATGTGGAGGGCGACTTCATCTATGCCGCGCCGGAGATCGCCGGTCGCCTCGCCGAAATCGCCCCGCGCGAGGGCGAGCGGGTGGAGGCGGGCGCGGCGCTTTTCCGCCTCGAAACGGAGACGCTGGAGGCGGAAGTGGAGCAGGCGCGCGCCGAGCTCTCGGCCACCGAGGCCGAGTTCGCCGACCGGCGCGAGGGCCAGCGCCCGCCCGAGCTTGCGGTGATTGAGGCCCGCATCGACCGGGCGGAGGCTTCCCGCAGCCAGGCCAGTAAGGAATACGAGCGCCAAAAGGAGCTCTTTGAGCGCGGCGTCATCGCCGGCGCCCGGCTCGACCAGGCGGGCGAGGCGCTCTCCGTCGCCGAGGCCGAGCTCGCGGAGGCCAAGCGCCAAAAGGCGGTGGCGACGCTACCGGCGCGCACGGCGCAGATCGATGCCGCCGAACGCCGGATGGAGGCGGCGCAGGCCGCCTTGACGCAAGCCAAGACGCGGCTCGCCAAGGCCGTCGTCACCGCGCCACAAGCCGGCCTCGTCGACGACATCTATTACGAGACCGGCGAGGTGGTGGGTGTCGGCCAGCCGGTCTTGTCGCTCTTGCCGGACGCAAAGCGCAAGATCGTCTTCTTCGTGCCGGAGCCCCTGCTCGCCTCGCTCGCGCCGGAGGCGGAGGTCGCCATCGGCTGCGACAGCTGCCCGCCCGGCCTTCGTGCAAAGGTCACACGTGTTGCCAGCGAGGCGGAGTTCACGCCGCCCGTCATCTTCTCGCAAGAGCGGCGCGAGAAGCTCCTCTTCCGCGCCGAGGCGCGCCCGCTCGGCGAAACGGTGAAGCTCAGGGTGGGCCAGCCGGTCGATGTGCGCCTGCCTGAAACGGCGATTTCCCGATGACGGCTCAGAGCCCAGCCATCGAGGTCGTCGATCTCACGAAAATCTTCGACGGCAAGAGCGTGGTGAAGCATATCGACCTTACCATCAACCGCGGCGAGATCGTCGGCTTTCTCGGCCCGAACGGCTCCGGCAAGACGACGACCATCCGCATGATTTGCGGACTTTTGCGCCCCGATGGCGGCTCCGGCACCTGCCTTGGCTACGACATCCTCACCGAGGCCGCCGAGATCAAGCGGCGCGTCGGCTATATGACGCAGCGCTTCTCGCTCTACGAGGACCTGACGATCGAGGAGAACCTCATCTTCGTCGCCCGGCTCTACGGCATGAAGAACGTGCGCAAGGTGGCCGCAGAGACGCTCCAGCAGCTCGGCCTCACCTCGCGCCGCAAGCAGATCGCGGGCACGCTCTCCGGCGGCTGGAAGCAGCGCCTGGCGCTCGCCGCCTGCATCATGCACAAGCCCGATCTGCTTCTCCTCGACGAGCCGACCGCGGGCGTCGACCCCAAGGCGCGGCGCGAATTCTGGGACGAGATCCACGAACTCGCCGAGGCCGGACTCACCGTTCTCGTCTCCACCCATTACATGGACGAGGCGGAGCGCTGCCACCGCATCGTCTATATCGCCTACGGCACCATCGTCGCGCGCGGCACGGTGCCGGAGATCGTGGAGCAGTCGCGCCTCACCACCTTCGTCCTCACCGGCCGCGAAGCCGGCGCCGCCGCCAAGGCGCTCACCGGCGCGAAGGGCGTTGAGCAGGTGGCGCCCTTCGGCAGCGAGGTGCATGTGGTCGGCTCCGAGCCGGCGGCGTTGCGGGCCGCGGTGGAGGAGGCCGGGCGGCGCTTCGACGTCGCCATTGAACCTGGCGAGACGACGCTGGAGGACGTCTTCATCCGCCTGATGAGCCAGGCGCAGGCGTTGGAGGCGTGAATGGCGCTCGCCTCGGTCTCGCGCATCAAGGCCGTCCTCCTCAAGGAGGTGATCCAGATGCGCCGCGATCGGCTCACCTTCGCCATGATCATCGGCATCCCGATCCTGCAGCTCATCCTCTTCGGCTTCGCCATCAACACCGACCCGAAGCTCCTGCCGACCGGCATCATCGTGCTGGATAGCGGGCCGGTGGCGCGCGCCGTCGTCGCCGGCATGCAGAGCTCCGGCTATTTTGAGGTCGCCGAGCCCCTGTCGCGCGAGGACGCGGCGCGCCAGGCGCTGAAGGACGGCTCGCTCTCCTTCGTCGTCACCATCCCGCAGAATTTCGAGCGCGACCTCGTTCGCGGCCTCGGCGCGAAGATCGTGCTGGAGGCCGACGCCACCGACCCGGCCGCCTCCGCCAACGCGCTCGCGGCCATGCCGGAGATCGTCAACCGGGCGATCGCCCATGCCCTTACCGGGCCACTCTCGCCGGCCGCGGCGAAGGGGCGGGCCGCCGAGGTCGTCATCCACCGGCTCTACAATCCGGAAGGCATCAGCCAGTACAACATCGTGCCGGGGCTTCTCGGCACCATCCTCGCCATGACCACCATCCTGATGACGGCGCTGGCGCTGACGCGCGAGATCGAGCGCGGCACGATGGAGAACCTTCTCGCCATGCCGGTGAAGCCGCTGGAGATCATGATCGGCAAGATCGTGCCCTATATCGGCCTCGGCTTCCTGCAGGTCGGCGTCATCATCGCCGCCGCGCTCATTCTCTTCCACGTGCCGATGCAGGGCAGCTACGCAACGCTCGCCGTCGCCGTCCTCATCTTCATCGCCGCCAACGTGACGCTCGGCTACACCTTCTCCACCCTGGCGCGCACGCAGATGCAGGCCATGCAGATGACCTTCTTCTTCTTCCTGCCCTCCATCTTGTTGTCGGGCTTCATGTTCCCCTTCCGTGGCATGCCGGAATGGGCGCAGTTCCTTGGCAATATCCTGCCGCTGACGCATTTCCTCAGGGCCGTGCGCGGCGTCATGCTGAAGGGCAGCGACCTTCTCTTCATCCTGCCCAATCTCGCCCCGATCCTTATCTTCCTCGCCGCCATCGCGACGCTCGCCCTCATCCGCTTCCGGCGCACGCTCGACTAGCTGCCGCCGTGACGGCAGGGGCGTGGCACGGAGGCAACGCCGGCGCTGAAAGCGCAGGCGCCTGGCGATGCAAGGTTTTCCCCCGGAGCCGAAGCGGCTAGGAAAAGAAGCTAGATTTTTCCTTAGCCTGGAGCGGATTGCGTGCGCCTTTTCTTACCGGTTATCGCCGCGGCCCTGATGACGGCGCAGGCCGCACAGGCGCAGGATGTCCCCACCACCTATGGCGCCGGCGGGGAGGATCTGGTGCTGGAGCTCGGCGGCGGCGGCTCCGTCGCGCCGGCCTATGAAGGCGCCGACGATTACGTCATTCAGCCAAGGCCGTTCTTTTCGCTCCATTATCTGCGCCTGCCCGTGATCGGCGATTTCGGCGGCAAGCCGGAGCGGGAGTTCTCCTTCGGCCCCTCGTTCCGCGTCGTGCGTGAGCGCGACGACAACGATTACGCGGCGCTGACGGGTATCGGCGACGTCGACACAGCGGTGGAGCTCGGCGGCAAGGTTCGCTACCGCCGCAACTCCCTGGAGGCCTTCCTGGCGCTGCGCCGCGGCGTCACCGGCCATGACGGGTTCGTCGGCGAGACCGGCCTCAACGTCATCACGCGCCCGCTGGAGCGGCTGGAGTTCAAGGCGGGCCCGCGGCTCAGCTTCGCCGACGGCGAGTACATGCAGACCTATCTCGGCGTCACCGCGGCCCAGGCCGCCGCTTCGGGCCTGCCGTTCTTCGACGCCGATGGCGGCGTCAAGGGCGTCGGGCTCTCCGGCGAGGCCCGCTACAGCCTCACCCAGAGCTGGACCCTCGTCGGCTACGGCGGCTACGAGCGTCTCGTGGGCGATGCCGCCGATTCGCCCATCACCAAGGCCGGCAGCGAGAACCAGTTCACCGCCGCCCTCGGCCTCACCTATACGTTCGGGCTCGACCTTTTCGACTGATAAACCGAGCGCACGACAAGCTCCCGCTTCGCCTTTCGCCTTAAAATCGGCTATGAGGGGCCGAGGCCCTTCATGAGCGAAACCCATCCACGCCCCGCGCCCGAGCCGGAAAGCGAAGTCAGCGCCAGCCGCGGCGTTGCCAACGCGGAAGAGGCGCGCCGCTGGTGCCGCGAGCGCGCCATCGAGGACATCGAATGCATCGTGCCCGACCAGGCGGGCGTGGCGCGCGGCAAGCTGATGCCGACGGAGAAGTTCTTCGCCGAAAAGCCGATGACGCTGCCGGCGGCGATCTTCACCCAGACCATCACCGGCGACTATCCGGAACGCGACGAGGAGGAATACTCCGAATCGATCACCGACGGCGACCTCATCTTCCGGCCTGATTTTTCCACCTTCGCCGTCGTGCCCTGGGCCTCAGACCCCACGGCGCATGTCTTGCACGACGCCTTTCACCGCGACGGGCGGCCGGTGGAGGTATCGCCGCGTCGGGTGCTGCAGCGGGTGGTGCAGCTCTACAAAGATGCGGGGCTGCGTCCGGTGGTCGCGCCGGAGCTGGAGTTCTTTCTCGTCAAGCCGAACCTCGACCCGGATTATCCGCTGGAGCCGCCGGTGGGGCGCTCCGGGCGCACCGAGCGCGCCCGCCAGGCCTATTCCATTTCCGCCGTCAACGAGTTCGAAGCGCTGTTCGACGATATCTACGAGTTCTCCGAGGCCCAGGGGCTGGAGATCGACACGCTCGCCCACGAGGCCGGCACGGCGCAGATGGAAATCAACCTCAGGCACGGCGATCCGGTGGAGCTCGCCGACCAGGTGTTCCTGTTCAAGCGCACCATCCGCGAGGCGGCGCTGCGCCACGAAATGTACGCCACCTTCATGGCCAAGCCGATCGCCGAAGAGCCCGGCTCGGCCATGCATATCCACCATTCCGTCGTCAGCATGGAAACGGGCGAGAACGTCTTCTCCGACGCAGAAGGCGGGGCGACCAAGGAATTCCTCTACTATATCGCCGGCCTGCAGACCTATATTCCCCGCGCCATGGCGATGATGGCGCCCTTCGTCAATTCCTACCGGCGCATCACCCCGCACACTTCGGCGCCGATCAACATGCGCTGGGGATACGACAACCGCACGGTCGGCCTGCGCGTGCCGCTCTCCGACGCGGCCTCACGGCGGGTGGAAAACCGCGTACCCTCCTCCGACGCCAATCCGTATCTGGCGATTGCCGCCTCGCTCGCCTGCGGCTATCTCGGCCTCGTCAACAAGCTGGAGCCGGACGCGCCCGTGGAGGGCACCGGCTACAACGCCCCCTTCACCCTGCCCCGCTCCATCCTCGATGCCTGCCGGCTCCTGGAGAACACACCCGAGCTCGTCGATATCTTCGGCCGCCCCTTCGTGCGCATCTATCGCGGCATCAAGGAGACCGAGTACGAGACCTTCATGGGCGTCATCAGCCCGTGGGAGCGGGAATATCTGCTTCTGAGCGTCTGAACGGACCGAGACGAGACCGATTTCCTTGCTGCGGCCCTTTCCTCCCTCCTGGTACCATATCGCGGCGGAACCGGTGCCGGAGCGTCCGCGCCTGGAAGGCGAGGAGAAGGCCGATGTCTGCGTCGTCGGCGGCGGCTTTGCCGGGCTTTCGGCGGCGCTCCACCTCGCCGAGGCCGGCGCCAGCGTCGCGCTCCTGGAAGCGGGCCGGCTCGGCCACGGCGCCTCCGGGCGCAACGGCGGGCAGATCCATTCCGGACAGCGCCGCGACGTCCTATGGCTAGAGGCGCATTACGGCTTTGAACGCGCCAAGGCGCTGTGGGACGTCGCGGAAAACGCGAAAACCCTTGTGCGTCAGCTCGCGGCGCGCTTCGCCTGCCCCGTGGCGGACGGGCTCATCGAGACCTTCCACCGCACCTCCGACGCGCATGAGAACGAGCGCTTCGTGGAAGCGCTGACGAGCCGCTACGGCTACGATCAGGTGACGGCCCTCAACGGCGCACAGGTCGCCGAAGCCGTCGGCTCCACCGCCTATGTCGGCGGGCTGCGCGATGCCGGCGGCGGGCATCTCGACCCATACCGCTTCACGCTCGGCCTCGCCGCCGCGGCCGAGGGCGCCGGGGCGCGCCTTTACGAGACTAGCGCCGCGCTTTCCTTTGAGCGCAACGGCGGCTTTCGCGTCGCCACCGAGGCCGGCCATGTCATCGCCGAGCGGCTCATTCTCGCCACCAACGGGCGCTCCGGCCGGCTCGAGAACATCACCCGGCGGCGCACGCTCGGCATCCATTCCTTCATGCTGGCGACGGAGCCGCTGGGCGAGCTCGCCGAAACCGTGCTGCCGGGCAACGAATGCGCCTCCGACAGCTATTTCGTCATCTGCTACTGGCGCAAGACGCCGGACGGACGGCTTCTCTTCGGCGGCGGGGAATCGAACGCCGGCGCCGTGCCGGCCGATATCGGCGCCTTCGTGCGCCCGCACCTTTTGCGTGTCTATCCGCAGCTCAGAAACGTCGCCATCGCCCATGGTTGGGGCGGCGTCATCTCCGTCACGCCGGAGCGGCTGCCCTTCATCCGCAGCCTCGGCGACGGTATCTCCGCGGCGGCCGGCTTCTCCGGCCAGGGCGTGGCGCTCGCCCCCTATATCGGCAAGCTCCTGGCCGAGGAGGCGCTGGGGCGGGCACCGGAGGAGCTGAAGCTCTATGCCGACCTCAAAATCTCGCGCGTGCCGGACAGCACCTTCCTGCGCCGTGCGCTGGTGCGCCTGGCACTCCTGCGCGGGAAGCTCGCCGACCGGATGTAAGCGTTAGAGCGCGTCACACCTTGCCTTTCAGGGAACGGCTGTGCGGCAGTCGTGTTAATCCCGCTATGGACAGAAGCGCGACATCGGCTTTCGACAGCCGCTTTGCCCACTCGCGGCGGCAGGAAGCCGACCCGGCCGAAATCGAGCGCGGCCTGAAAGAGATGGAGATGCTGGCGCGGGTGATGGACCGTAGCTTCTCCATCGCCGGCATACGCTTCGGCTTCGATTCCCTCATCGGCCTCGTCCCAGGCATCGGCGATGCCGCCACGGGCCTCATCTCCGCCTATCTCATCTGGAGGGCCCACAAGCTCGGCGCCGACAATGCTGTGAAGGCGAAGATGATGACGAATGCCGGCCTCGATTTCGCCCTCGGCCTCGTTCCTTTCCTCGGCGATATCGGCGACGTCTTCTTCAAGGCCAATACCCGCAATGTGCGGCTCTTGAGCCGGCACCTGAAGGAAAAGCACGGCGCCGGCATGATCGACATCACGCCGAAGAAGGCGGGCTAGCTCTCTCGTGAGGCGCTATCGGCCACCCCTGTAATCGAGATTGCCGAAAACCTCCTCGCTGAAGAAATACTGGCAGGCCGAACGGCAATTCCCCGATGCCTTCATCGCCGTGCCGAAAGTGTGCACCGCCGAGACCACGATCAACAAGGTCGTCGCGACGAAGGATATCCGCCAGGCGAGGCGATAGGTGGAGCTGCGCGTCTTGCGGACCCATTCCAGGTGCTCAGCCGTATCTTCGGGCTCTTTCCAGCGCAGGAATATCACCTGAAGCAGGAACACACAGGAGATCGCCATCGCCAGGAAGGTGATATCGAGCGAAAGGTGCAGGTAGTTCAGAGGCACATAGCCCAGCCACACCGCAATGGAGGCGAGGAATATCGCATTGAACATCAACAGACCGGAGGCCTTGTTATCGAGTATGTCCAAGAGCTTGTATTGCTCTTCGACCATCGGATCGTCGATTTCCATTTCCTCCCCCAGCCACACTCGGCATTTTCACCATCCCGGCGCGCAGGCTAAAGCCAAAACAGACTTTGTTGCTCAAGGCATTCTTGGCGTGCGCGAAGATATCAGGCAAGTCGATTGGGGTTTCGGGCCGGCGAGGCTGCCTCAGCGCGTGCCGGTCCTCTCGCCCATCACATAGGTCGCCTTCACGGCCCGGTCGTCGCCCAGCATCATCAGCACGAAGAGCTCCTGGAAGAGCGTCTCCACCGTCTCCATGCGCTGCGCCATCGCCGGCGTCGCGCCGGCGTCGAGGACCACGAGATCGGCTTCCAGCCCCGGCCGGAAGGCGCCGATACGGTCGTCGAGGCCGAGCGCCTCGGCATTGCCGAGCGTCATCATGTGAAAGGCCTCGAACGGCGTCAGCCGCTGGTCCTGGAGCGCCAGCACCTTGTAGAGCTCGCTCGCCGTGGCGAGCATGGAATAGGAGGTGCCGCCGCCGATGTCGGTGGCGAGCCCGACCGCCACCGGCGGATGCGTCTTTCGCATCGCGGCAAGGTCGAAGAGGCCGGAGCCCAGAAAGAGGTTGGAGGTCGGACAGGAAATCGCCGCCGCGCCCGCCTCGCCGAGCGCCCGGCGCTCGCGCGCAGACAGATGGATGCAGTGGCCGAAGAGCGCCTTCCTCCGCACCAGCCCGTAGCGCTCGTAGACGGCGGTGTAGTCCTCGCTCCAGGGAAAGTCGCGCGCGACCGTTGCGATCTCCAGGTCGTTCTCGGAGAGATGCGTCTGAATGTGCATCTCCGGGTGCTCGGCTGCGAGCGCGCCCGCCGCTTCGAGCTGCGCCTCGGAGGACGTGACAGCAAAGCGCGGCGTGATGGCGTAGGAAAGGCGGCCGCGCCCGTGCCATTTCTCGATCAGCGCCTTGGATTGCGCATAGCCCGTCTCGGCCGTGTCCAGCAGCGGCGCCGGCGCGCCGCGATCCATCATCACCTTGCCGGCGACCAGGCGGATATTGCGCGAGGCCGCCTCGGCAAAGAGCGCTTCCACGGAGGCCGCGTGCACCGAACAATAGACGGCCGCCGTCGTGGTGCCGCAGCGAAGAAGCTCATCCAGGAAGAAGCGCGAGGCGGCGGCGGCGATCTCAGGGTCGGCGTATTTCTGCTCCTCCACGAAGGTGTATTTCTGCAGCCATTCCAGGAGATGGCCGGCATAGGAGGCGATCACCTGCGTCTGCGGCAGATGCAGATGCGGGTCGATAAGGCCCGGCAGGACGAGATGCGGCCGATGGTCGACGATGCGCGCGCCTTCCGCCAGTTCAGGCAGCAGCGAAGAGGCCTCGCCGACCTTCTCGACCAGGCCGTCTTTGAGGACGAGCAGCCCGTCCTCCACATAGCGCACGGCCTCTTCCTCGCCGGCGAGATAGGGATCGGCCTCAAACCAAAGAAGGCGGCCGCGCACGGCATCGACGGCTCCCATCACCAGGCCTTGCGGCTGTCAAGCCAGGCGGCGAGAAGCTGCCGCTCTTCGGGCGAAATCACCGCCACGGCCGGAGGCGGCATGGCGCGCGAGCGCACCGCCTGCATGTCGATCTGCCGCCAATTGCGCAGCACCCCTTCCGCGGTGTCGAGGCGCACGCCCTTCGGCGGGCCGGCAAGGCCCTCGTAGAGCGGCTTTTGGGCATGGCACATGGAACAATGGCCCATGACGATCGCCTGCGCCTCGTCGAAATAGCGCGAGGCAGAAAGCGCCCGCTGCGGATCTGAGGCGAAGCTCGTTTCGGCGGCCTCGGCCGGGCCGGTGCCGGGATAGCGCGACAGGATGACGATGACGAGCGTGAGCGCGGCCGCCGCCGCCCAGGGCCACCAGAGCATGCGCCCGCTCGCATGCATGACGTTGAAGAAATGCCGGATGAGCGCGCCGACCGGCAGGATCAGGATGGCGATCAGCCAGCTCCATTCGGTGGCGAAGGCGAGCGGGTAGTGATTGGAGACCATGAAGAAGAGGACGGGCAGCGTCAGATAATTGTTGTGCAGCGAGCGCTGTCCGGCCTGGCGTCCGAGTTCCGGATCCGGCTGGCGCCCGGCTTTGAGATCGGCGACGGCCACCCTCTGGTTGGGAATGATGGTGAAGAAGACGTTGGCGCTCATGATGGTGGCAATGAGCGCGCCGGCATGCAGGAAGGCGGCCCGGCCGGAGAAGATTTCCGTGTAGCCGAAGAAGGCGAGCGCCAGGAAGACGAAGAGGACGAGGAGAAGGAGCGTGTCGCTCCGGCCCAGCGGCGAGCGACAGAGAAGATCGTAGACGAGCCAGCCGGCGGCAAGGCTGAGGAGGCTCGCCGTCACCGCCCATTCGGCCGAGATGTCGGCCTTCGCCGGATCGAGGAGGAAGAGCTCGGCGCCGACATAATAGACGATGACGAGAAGGGCGAGACCGGTGAGGAAGGTGGAGTAGGCCTCCCATTTGAACCAGGTCAGCTCGTCCGGCATGAAGCGCGGAGCAACGGCGTATTTCTGCATGTGGTAGAAGCCGCCGCCGTGGACCTGCCAGGCCTCGCCCTTGACGCCTTCGGGCATGCCTTCGCGGCGCCTGAGGCCGAGATCAAGGGCGATGAAGTAGAAGGACGAGCCAATCCAGGCGATGCCGGTGACGACGTGCAGCCAGCGCACGAGAAGGCTCAGCCACTCCCACAGAACCGGACCCATTGTGCTTTCCCGTCACCCCGTTTCGGCGAATGCTTCCGGGCAATGTCGGCGCTCTCCCGCCGCGTCGCACGCACGCTTCTCCCCCTTGAGGGGGAGTTCCCGCCGAGCGCGGCGGAAGCGCCGGGAAGGGGTGAGCCTCTCACCCCCTGCCCTTCGGGCCGACCCTCCGTCTCAAGGGGGGCTGCGCCGCGGGGCCGCGTCGCGGCCCCACGCCTCCAACGCGCTCTGGCAGAACGGTTCGACCCCATCACAGAAGGCTCTAGCTCTGCACGCCCTCCACATACCAATCCATCTTCAGAAGATCGGCGTCGGCGACGGTCTCGCCGGCGGCCACCCGCTCGGCGCCGGACTGGTCCGTGATCGGCCCGGTGAAAGGATGCAGCGTGCCGGCGGCGATGTCGTTCTTCACCTTGTCGGCCGCCTCGCGCACATCGGCCGGCATCACCTCGTTGTAGGGCGAGATGCCGACGAGGCCCTCCTTGATGCCCCACCAGATGTCCTGCGGCTCCCAGGCGCCGTCGAGCTGCTTTTGAATCTGGTCGACGTAATAGGGGCCCCAATCGTCGGTGATGGCGGTGAGATGCGCCTTGGGGGCGAAGGCCATCATGTCGGAGGCCTGGCCGAAGGCGTAGACGCCGCGCTGCTCGGCCGCCTGCAGGGGCGCCGGGGAATCGGTGTGCTGGCTGATGATGTCGGCGCCCTGGTCGATCAGCGCCTTGGCGGCGTCGGCCTCCTTGGCCGGATCGTACCAGGTATTGGCCCATAGGACCTGCACGGTGAATTGCGGGTTCACCTTGCGGGCAGCCAGCGTGAAGGCGTTGATGCCCATCACCACTTCCGGGATCGGGAAGGAGGCGACATAGCCGGCCTTGCCGGTCTTCGACATCATCCCGGCGATGGTGCCGATGACGGCGCGGCCCTCGTAGAAGCGGGCGTTATAGATGCCGACATTGTCGGCCATCTTGTAGCCGGTGCAGTGCTCGAAATGCACGTCGGGGAATTGCTGGGCCACCTTGATGGTCGGGTTCATGAAGCCGAAGGAGGTGGTGAAAATGAGCTTGTTGCCCTGCTGGGCGAGCTGACGGATGACGCGCTCAGCATCCGGGCCCTCGGCGACGTTCTCCACGTAATTGGTCTTGATCTGGTCGCCGAACTTCGCCTCGGCGCGCTTGCGGGCGACGTCATGGGCATAGGTCCAGCCATGGTCGCCGACCGGGCCGACATAAACGAAGCCGACATTGAGGGGCTCCTGCGCGCCGGCCCGGCCGATGAGGGCGGGCAGGGCGAGGGTGGCGGCCGAACCGGCCAGGAGCTGGCGTCTGTTCATTCTGCTCATCTTGCAAAACTCCCTGGTTTCTTGAGCATTGTGTTGCAATCAGCCGGTCGCCCGGAACGGCTTGCCGAGGCAGGCGGGCGCGGCCAGCCGGCCGCCGGCCGGAGCGACGGAGATGACGGTCAGCACCACGATGGTGGCGAGATAGGGCAGCATCGCCAAAAACTCCGGCGCCAGAAACGAGACGCCGGCCGCCTTGGCGTGCAGCTCGAAGGTCATGACGGCGCCGAAGAGATAGGCGCCGGCCAGAAGCCGAAGCGGCCGCCAGGAGGCGAAGACGACGAGAGCGAGCGCGATCCAGCCGCGTCCGGCCGTCAGCCGGTCCGCCCACATCGGCGTCAGCACCAGCGAGTAATAGGAGCCGCCGAGCCCGGCCATGGCGCCGCCGAAGGCGACGGCGAGATAGCGCACGCCGATCACCGAATAGCCGATGGAATGGGCGGCCTCGTCGCTCTCGCCGATGGCGCGCAGGATGAGACCGGCGCGGCTGCGGGTCAAAAACCAGGCGACCAGCGCGGTCATGACAAGCGAGATATAGACCAGCGGCGAATGGCCGAAGATGAGGCGCCAGACGGGATGCTCGGCAAGCGCGGCGGGGAAGGTGCGGTGCAGCGCGTCGACGGTGCGGCCGACGAAGCCCTGGCCGATCAGCGAAGAAAGGCCGATGCCGAAGATGGTGAGCGCCAAGCCCGTCGCCACCTGGTTCGCCGTCAAGGTCAGCGTCAGAAAGCCGAAGATCATGGAAGCGGCGGCCGAGGCCGCCATCGCGGCGATGAGGCCGAGCGGGGCGCTGCCGGTGGAATAGGTGACGGCGAAGGCGGTGACGGCGCCGATGAGCATCATGCCTTCCAGCCCGAGATTAAGGACGCCGCTTTTCTCCACCACCAGCTCGCCGAGGGCAGCGAGCAGGATCGGCGTGGCGGCGCCGACCACCGTCATGGCGATGGAGATGAGGACGGCGCTACTCATGCCGAAGCGCTCTCGGGCGCCGGCGTCCGCGCCGCCGCAGGCGCCTGCGGTCGGCTTTCTTGGTGCGGGCGGGCCGCGCCGGGGCCGGAAAGGCGCAGGCGGTAGCGCACCAGAACGTCGACGGCGAGAAGGAAGAAAAGCATCATCGCCTGGAACATGCCGGTGGCGGCATAGGGCAGGCCTATCGTCGTCTGGGCGTTCTCGCCGCCGACATAGGAGACGGCGAGCACCATGCCGGCAAGCACGATGCCGAGCGGATGCAGGCGGCCGAGAAAAGCGACGATGATCGCGGTAAAGCCGTAATTGACCGGAAATTGCGGCGTCATCTGCTGGAAGGGCCCGGCCGCCTCGAAGATACCGGCAAGGCCGGCAAGGCCGCCGGAGGTCAAAAGCGCCAGCCAGACGGTGCGCCGGGCGGAAAAGCCGGCATAACGCGCGGCCTGCGGGGCGAGGCCGACGATGCGCACCTGAAAGCCGGTGACGGTGCGCGCCAGCACCACCCAGGCGACGACGGCGAGAGCGAGCGCCACCGGCACGCCGAGATGGATGAGCGTTCCCGGAACGGCCGCCGGCAGGGTCTGCCATTCGGTGAAAAGGCGCGTCTGCGGGAAGTTGAAGCCTTCCGGATCCTTCCACGGCCCGCGCATCAGATAATAGAGAAGCTGGATGGCCACATAGGTGAGCATCAGGCTCGTCAGGATCTCGTTGACCTTGAAGCGCGTCTTCAGGAAGGCCGGGATGGCGGCCCAGGCAAGGCCGCCCAGAATGCCGGCAAGGATCATCGCCGGCAGGATCCAATAGCCCTCCATGCCCCAGCTGGCGAGCGCCACGCCAGTGCCGGCGAGCGCTCCGACGATATACTGGCCCTCCGCGCCGATGTTCCAGACATTGGCCCTGAAGCCGACGGCAAGGCCGAGCGCGATGATGATGAGAGGCGCCGCCTTCACGAAAAGATCCTGCCAACGGTAAGGGTCGGCGAGCGGGGTGATGAAGATCTGGTAGATGGCGCCGAGCCCGTCATAACCCATCGCCGTGAAGATGAAGATGCCGGCAAGAACGGTCATGGCGACGGCGAGCGCCGGCGTCACATAGAGCATCGCCCGGCTCGGCTCGCGGCGCGCCTCCAGCCTAAGCCGCATTGCGGCGCTCCCTCGCCCCGCCGCCAGGCGGGGATTCGTTCTCGCCATGCATGCCGCCCATCAAGAGCCCGACGCGCTCAATGGAAATGCCCTCCACCTCCATCATCTGCGAAAGGCGGCCGCCGTTGATGACGGCGATGCGGTCGCAAAGCGCCAGCAGCTCGTCGAGATCCTGGGAGATGAGGAGGATGGCCGAGCCGGCGGCGGCAAGGTCGAGGAGCGCCTGGTGGATGGCGGCGGCGGCGCCCGCATCGACGCCCCAGGTCGGCTGCGAGACGACGAGGATGTCCGGCTTTTGCAGGATCTCGCGGCCCATGATGAACTTCTGCAAATTGCCGCCGGAAAGGCTGCCGGCGGTCGCCTTCGGCCCCGTCGTCCTGACGCCGAAGGTTTCAATGACGTTCCTGGCGAAATCCTCCGCCGCGGCGTAGCGGATGAAGCCCTGGCCGGTGAGGCCCATGCGGTAGCGCGCCGTCAGAACGGCGTTGTCGGAGAGCGAGATGCCCGGCACCGCGCCATGCCCGTAGCGCTCCTCTGGCACCGAGCACATACCCTCGCGCCGCCGCTCGCCGACATTGGCGGCGATGCAGGCCTTGCCGTTGAGGAAGATGGCGCCGTGCTCGGCTCCCTCCATCTCGCCGGCGAGCGCCGCCAGAAGCTCGTTCTGGCCGTTGCCGGCAACCCCGGCGATGCCGACGATTTCGCCGGCGCGCACATTGAGGCTGATCTCCTTGAGGGGCACGCCGAACGGCCCCTCGCCCGGGGCGGAGAGGCGCACGACGTTGAGACGATCCTGCCCGAATTCACCGCCGCGCCGGCGCGAGACGTCGCGCAGCGCGCCGCCGATCATCATCTCGGCCATGGATCTCGCCGATTCCGCCTTCGGGTCGCAGGTCCCGACGACGCGGCCGCCGCGCAGGATGGTGGCGGTGTCGCACAAGGCTTTGATCTCGTGCAGCTTGTGGGAGATGTAGAGAATGGAGCAGCCTTCGGAAGCGAGCTGGCGGAGGGTGTCGAAAAGCCGCTCCACCTCCTGCGGCGTCAGCACCGAGGTCGGCTCGTCCATGATGAGCAATCTCGGCTTCTGCAACAGGGCGCGGACGATCTCGATGCGCTGGCGCTCGCCGACGGAAAGGGTGTGCACCTCGCGCCTCGGATCGAGCGGCAGATCGTAGGCCTCCAAAATCCTGACGACGCGCTCCTGCAGCTCGCGCCAGCCAACCTTCTCGTCGATGCCGAGGGCGATGTTCTCCAGGACGGTCATCGCCTCGAACAACGAAAAATGCTGGAAGACCATGCCGATGCCGAGGCGGCGCGCCGCTTTGGGATTGGGGATTTCAACCGGCCGTCCGTCCCAGAGGATGCGGCCCTCATCGGCATGCAGGACGCCGTAGATAATCTTGACGAGGGTCGACTTGCCCGCCCCGTTCTCGCCGAGGAGCGCATGAATCTCCCCCGGCGCGACGGCAAAGCTCACCTCGTCATTGGCCAGCACGCCCGGAAAGCGCTTGGTGATGCCCTCAAGCGCCAGCCGCGGCGGGTGCCCTTCCTGTCCCATCGCTTCTCCTGGCCTCCTGCCCGCTCGCCGCTTCCGCTGCCTGCCATTGCAGGAGGTGCGTGGTGACCTCGGCCGCCACCAGGGCGGCGATCACCGGCGGGCGCTTGTCGCGCAGCGCCGTGCCGCCGATCGGCAGGACGAGACGGGCGAGTGTGGCGCGGTCGAGCCCCTCACGGCAAGCCCAGCGCTCGAATTGTCGACGCTTTGTTTGCGAGCCGATCATGCCCGTATAGGCGGCGTCCCCGCGCTTCAGCGCCGCATGGGCGATGGCGAAATCAAGCGCGTGGCTGTGGGTGGCGATGACATGGGCGGAGCCCGGCGGGGCCTCCGCCACCACGGCCTCGGCGAGCGCCGTCCATACCGTCTCCACGCCCTGCGGCAGGCCGGCGAGCATTTCCTGGCGCGGATCGACGACGGTGAGGCGGAAAGGCAGCGGCATAAGCGCCAGGGCCAGGGCCCGGCCGACATGACCGGCCCCGAAGAGGAAGACGGCGGGCATGGCGGCCGCCTCTGCCTCCTCCGCCGCCTGCAATTCGGCAAGCAGAGCCTTATCGGCGGCGCGGAAGGAAAGCCCGACGCGCCCGCCGCAGCACTGGCCGAGATCGGGGCCGAGCGGCACCCTTTCCTCGGCGTGCTTTCTGCCCTCCGAAAGGAGCCGGCGCGCCCGATCGAGCGCCTCGTATTCCAGGGTGCCGCCGCCGATCGTGCCGGCGAAATCGCCCTCGGTGACCAGCATTGCCGCGCCCGCCTCGCGCGGGGTGGAGCCCTTGGCCTCGGCGACCTTCACAAAAATCGCCGGCTCGCCGGCGGCAAGCTTCGTCCTGAGGAAAGCGGCAAGCGCGCTCACCGCGAAGCTCCCTCGGCGCGGCGGCGCGCCTCCTCCACGGCGAAGAGGACGCGCTCAGGGGTCGCCGGCGCGTCAAGGTCGGGAAAGGCGCGGTAATCGGCGGCGGCGGAGACGGCATCGGCAAGGGCGGAAAACACCGACATCGCCAGCATCAGGGGCGGCTCGCCGACCGCCTTGGAGCGGTGGATGGTCGGGACGCGATTGTCGCCCCTTTGCCAGATGGCCATGCGCATGTCGTCGGGCCGGTCGTTGGCGGTCGGGATCTTGTAGGTGGAGGGGGAATGCGTCCGCAGCGCGCCGTCCGCGTCCCACCACAATTCCTCGCTGGTCAGCCAGCCCATGCCCTGGATGAAGCCACCCTCGATCTGGCCCATATCGACGGCGGGGTTCAGGGAGCGGCCGACCTCGTGGAGGATGTCGACACGCAGCGTCCGGTGTTCGCCGGTCAGCGTGTCGATCGCCACTTCCGAGCAGGCGGCGCCGTAGGCGAAATAGAAGAAGGGGCGGCCCCTGCCGGTCTCGCGGTCATAGTGGAGGCCGGGCGTGGCGTAGAAACCGGTCGCAGAGAGCGAGACGCGGGCGAGATAGGCCTCGCCGACAAGCTCGGCGAAGCTCAGCTCCTCGTTGCCGATCCGCACCCGGTTCGGCAGGAAGACAACCTGATCGGTCGGCACCTTCCAGGCCTCGGCGGCGAATTCCACCAGCCGCTCCTTGATGGTGCGGGCGGCGGCCTGGGCGGCCATGCCGTTCATGTCGGAGCCGGAGGAGGCGGCCGTGGCGGAGGTGTTCGGCACCTTGGCGGTATCGGTGGCGGTGATCTTCACCTTCTGCGCGTCGATCTGGAACTCCTCCGCCACCACCTGGGCGACCTTGACGAAGAGCCCCTGCCCCATCTCCGTGCCGCCATGGTTCAGCGCCACGGAGCCGTCCTTGTAGACATGGACGAGAGCGCCGGCCTGGTTGAGATGCGTGGTGGTGAAGGAGATGCCGAATTTCACCGGGGTGAGCGCGATGCCCTTCTTCAGGACCGGACTCGCCCGGTTGAAGTCACGCACGGCCTGGCGGCGGGCGCGATAGCCGGCGCTTTCCTCCAGCTCCTCCACCATCTCGGCGATGACGCTGTCGGTCACCTCCATATGATAGGGCGTCAACGCCCCGCCGGCGGCGGGATAGAAATTCGCCTTGCGGATATCGAGCGGGTCCTTGCCGAGAGCGAAGGCGATGCGATCGATCACCCGCTCCGTGGCGAGCATGCCCTGCGGACCGCCGAAGCCGCGAAAGGCGGTGTTCGACACGGTGTGGGTCTTCAGCCGGCGCGAGCGGATATCGGCGTTGTTCAGCGCATAGGCGTTGTCGGCATGGAACATCGCGCGATCGGCGATGGCGCCGGAAAGGTCCGCGGAATAGCCGCAGCGCGCCGCCTGCTCGAAGACGGCGCCGGCGATCTTGCCCTCCCCGTCGAAGCCCGCCTCGTAGCCGATGAGGAAATCGTGGCGCTTGCCGGTCATCACCATGTCGTCGTCGCGGTCGAGGCGGAGCTTGGCGGGCCGACCGGTCTTCGCCGCGGCAAGCGCGGCAATCGCCGCCAGAAGCGCCGGCTGGCTCTCCTTGCCGCCGAAGGCGCCGCCCATGCGGCGCACCTTCACCGTCACGGCGTGATCAGCAAGACCGAGCACCTTGGCGACGTTGTGCTGCACCTCGCTCGGATGCTGGGTGGAGGCATAGACCGTCATGTCTCCGTCCTCGCCCGGCGGAGCGCAGGCGATCTGGCCTTCCAGATAGAAATGGTCCTGGCCGCCGATGGCGATCTCGCCGGCGAGCCGGTGCGGGGCCTCCTCGATGGCGGCGCGCGCATCGCCGAGACGCATCTCGTGCGGCGGCAGGAGATCGGCACCGGCCTCAAGCGCCGCCTCCACGGTGAGGATCGCCGGCAAATCCTCGTAATCGACGACCGCCCTTTCGGCGGCGGCGCGGGCGAGCGCCTCGGTCTCGGCCGCGACGGCGAAGAGCGACTGGCCGCGAAACTCCACCACCTTTTCGGCGAAGACCGGATCGTCGCCATAGACGGGGCTGGCGTCGTTCTCGCCGGGAATGTCGGGCGCCGCCAGCACGCAGACAACGCCCGGCGCCTTGCGTACCTCCTCAAGGTCCATGCCCTTGATGCGGGCATGGGCGCGCGCGCTCGTCGCCACGAAAAGATGCAGGGTGCCCGGCAGCTCCGGCAGATCATCGACATAGTGGGCAGCGCCGGTGACGTGCTTTTCGGCGCTGTCATGGGCGCGCGCGGCGGCGACGCCGCCGCGGATCGCGGCCTCCGCCTCGCCGCCCTGCCACGCCCGGCCAGCACGCCCCGGCCGCACCGTGCCGGCAACGCCCCGGTCCTGGATGAGGTTCTCGTCCATCAGGCGAGCTCCGACAGGCGCAGGGGCACGCCGCCGCCTTGCCGGGTCGGCGCGTTCGCAAGGAAGAAGCGCATCAGAAGATTTTCCGCCGCAAGCAGCCGGTAGCGGGCGGAAGCGCGCATATCGTCGATGGGCGAGAAGTCGTGGCAGAGCGCTTGCCCGGCCCGCCGAAACGTCGCCTCGGCGAATGGCTGGCCGATAAGCGCCGCCTCCGCCGCCTTGGCGCGTTTGGGCGTTGCCGCCATGCCGCCGAAGGCGAGCCGGGCGGCGGTTATGTTCTCGCCCTCCACTTCCACCCGGAAGGCACCCATCACGGCGGAAATGTCCTGGTCGAAGCGCTTCGACAGCTTGTAGGCGCCGAAGCGCGAGGCCGGCCCCAGCTTCTTCACCACCACCTTCTCCACGAATTCGCCGGCGGCACGGTCCTGGCGGCCGTAATCGAGGAAGTAATCCTCCAACTCGACGCGCCGCGTCTCTTCGCGCCGGCGCAGCACCAACTCCGCCCCCAGCGCGATGAACGCCGGCGGCAGATCGCCGATGGGCGAGGCGTTGGCGACGTTGCCGCCGACGGTGCCGCAATTCCTGATCTGGACGGAGGCGAAGCGGCGCATCAGCTCGCCGAGATCTTCATGGATGGCAAAAAGCCTCTCCGCCGCGCGCGCAAGGCTCACCGTGGCGCCGAGCTCAAGCCGCGTCTCGCTCTCCTTCATCTGCGCCAACTCCGGCACGCGGGTGATGTCGATGACGACCGGAAGGTGACGATGCTCCTTGGTGATCCAAAGGCCGACATCGGTCGCGCCGGCAACCAACACCGCATTCGGGTAACCCCAATAGGTGACGGCGAGCTCCTCCAGCGAGCGCGGCGCGAAGAAGCGCTGCTCGCGGCCCTCCGCGTCGCGGCCGGAAAGCCTCAGCATGGCGCCGTTGTCGAGGGCGGCGAGCCGGCGCGCCGTCTCGGCCTCGCCGCCCCGGCCATGACCTCCCTCGCCAAGCGCTTCCAGACCCGCCTCCACGATCGGCCCGTAGCCGGTGCAGCGGCAAAGGTTACCGGCAAGCCAGTCCTTCAACGCGCCCCGTGTTTTCGCCTCGCCGGTCAGCCAAGCGGCATAGAGCTGCATGACGAAGCCCGGCGTGCAGAAGCCGCATTGCGAGCCGTGATGGTCGACGAGCGCCCGCTGTACCGGATGCAGGCCCCCGTCCGGCCCCTTCACATGCTCCACGGCGAGAAGCTGGCGCCCGTGCAGGCCGGGCATGCACTGGATGCAGGAATTGACGGCGCGATAGGCCATGCCGCCCTTGCCGTCCGGCTCGCCGAGGACGACCGTGCAGGCGCCGCAATCGCCCTCCGCGCAGCCCTCCTTGGTGCCGGTCAGGCGCTCGCTCTCGCGCAAATAGCGCAGCACCGTCTGGCTCGGCGCGTTGCCCTCAAGGCAGCGTTCCTCGTCACCGAGGAGAAAGCGGATCTGCCTTCCCATCAGCTTCCCCGATACGTGGAATAGCCGTAGGGCGAGACGAGCAGCGGCACATGATAATGCCCGTCCGCCTCAGCGATGCCGAAGCGCACGGGAACGACGCTCAGAAAGGGCGGATCGGCGAGCGCAACGCCCTCGGCGGCGAAATAATCGCCGACATGAAAGCGCAATTCGTAGGTCCCGGCGCGGAAGGTCTCGCCGGAAAGGAGCGGCGCTTCGCAGCGCCCATCGGCGTCGGTCAGCGCCTCTCTCACCGGCGCGCCGTCCGCGGCAAGGAGTTCCACGCGCATGCCGGCGGCCGGCTTTCCCGATGCGGTGTTGAGAACATGCGTCGTCAAACGGCCCATCCGTCCTCCATGTCGCGCTCTTTTGCCAAGGTTGCGCCAAGGCTTGCGGGCGCACAACCCCTGCTTTACGCGCAATGCCGCCCGCCGGAACCCGGCATTGACGGCAAAGCCCGGCGGGTGCAAAGCCCGAAAGATGTCCTCGCCCCGCTATCCGCGCGACCTTCTCGGCTACGGCGCCTTGCCGCCGGATCCGCGCTGGCCGGGCGGGGCTAAGATCGCCCTTCAGTTCGTGATCAACTACGAGGAGGGCGGCGAAAACGCCGTCATCCATGGTGACAAGGCCTCCGAGGCCTTCCTGTCGGAGATCGTCGGCGCCGCGCCCTGGTCCGGGCAGCGCCACATGAACATGGAATCGGTCTACGAATACGGCGCCAGAGCCGGCTTCTGGAGGCTCCACCGCCTGTTCACGGGGCGCGCCATCCCGGTCACCGTCTTCGGCGTCGCGACCGCGCTCGCCCGCAACCCGGAAGCGGTGGCGGCGATGCTTGAGGCGAATTGGGAGATCGCCTCGCACGGGCTGAAATGGATCGAATACAAGGATTTCTCCTTATCGGAGGAACGCGCCCATATGCGCCGGGCGATCGAGCTCCACGCGGCGGTGACGGGCACGCGCCCGCTCGGCTGGTATACCGGCCGGGCCTCCGAGCACTCCCTGCGCCTCGTTTTGGAAGAGGGCGGCTTCCTCTATTCGGCCGATTCCTATGCCGACGACCTGCCCTATTGGGTTGAGGGCGCGAAGGCGCCACATCTCATCGTGCCCTATACGCTCGATGCCAACGACATGCGCTTTGCCACCCCGCAGGGCTTCAATTGCGGCGAGCAGTTCTTCGCCTATCTGAAGGACAGCTTCGACACGCTCTATGCCGAAGGCGCGGCCGGCGCGCCCAAGATGCTGAGCGTCGGCCTGCATGCACGCCTTGCCGGCCGGCCGGGCCGCGCGGCGGCGCTTGCCCGCTTCCTCGACTACGCGCAGGGCTTTGAGGGCGTCTGGCTTGCCCGGCGCATCGACATCGCCCGGCACTGGCACGCCCATCACAAGCCGGTCCTTTTGGAGCGACCGAGCCGCATGGACCGCGCCTCTTTCGTGGCAAAATTCGGCGGCGTTTTCGAGCATTCGCCTTGGATCGCCGAGGCCGCCTATGAGCGCGAGCTCGGCCCGGCCAACGATACGGCGCCGGGGCTCTGGGGGGCGATGGTGGCCGTCTTCCGCACCGCCGGCGAGGATGCGAAGCTCGCCGTCCTTGCGGCCCATCCCGATCTTGCCGGCAGGCTGGCGCTCGCCAAGAACCTGACGGCGGTGTCCTCCGCGGAGCAAGAAGCGGCCGGGCTCGACGCTCTCAGCGAGGCCGAGCTTTCCCGCTTCTCAGACCTCAACGGCGCCTATAGGGAGAAATTCGGCTTTCCCTTCATCATGGCCGTCAAGGGCCGCGGCAAGGACGACATCCTCGCGGCCTTCCAAGCGCGGCTCGGCCATGACCGCGAGAGGGAGTTTACCGCCGCCTGCCGGGAAGTGGAGAAAATCGCCCTGTTGCGCCTGAAGGATCTCTTGCCGGAGCGGCAGATATGAGCGGCCGCTTCATCCCATCGAAGCCGAGCCCGGAGGCGGAGGCGCTCGCGGTCCGCTATATCGACCTCGCCCATCCGCGCCTCGGCAGCAAGGTCACCCAGGTCAGCGACGAGTTCTTCGCCCCGCGCGAACGGCTGATCGACCCCAAGCCCCCGGTCTTCCTGCCGGACGTCTACGACGAAAACGGCAAGTGGATGGATGGCTGGGAAACGCGCCGGCGCCGCGCGCCCGGCCACGATTTTGCCGTCCTGCGCCTCGGCACGCGCGGGCGCATCCGCGCCTTGGACATCGATACCAGCTTCTTCACCGGCAATTTCCCGCCCGAGGCGACGATCGAGGCGGCGACGGTGGAGGAAGAGCCGGGCGAGGCGGACTGGCAGGCGCTGGTGCCGCCGATGCGGCTCGCCGGCGACAGCCACCATATCGTCGCCGTGGATGACCCGCGCGCCTTCCGCTGGCTGCGCCTTTGCATCTCGCCCGATGGCGGTATCGCGCGCCTGCGCGTCTTCGGCGAAGTGGCGATGGACTGGGCCGCGGTCTCGCCCGATGAAGAGATCGACCTTGCCGCGCTCGTCCATGGCGGCCGGGCGCTTTGCTGGTCGGATGCGCATTACGGCCATCCCTCCAACATGCTGGCGCCGGGGCGCGGGGCGAATATGGGCGATGGCTGGGAGACGGCGCGGCGGCGAGGTCCCGGCAACGATTTCGCTGTCATCGCCCTCGGCGCGCCGGGCAGCGTTGCGCGGGTGGAGATCGACACCGCCCATTTCAAGGGCAACTACCCCGACCGCGCGGCGCTCCGTGCCGCCCTCCTCACCGAGGCGCCCGATCCGGAGCTTCTTGCCGCGCAGAGCGCGAGATGGCCGGTGCTGATGGCGGAGGAAAAGCTCGGCCCCGATGCGGTGCATCGTCTGGAACGCCTCGCCGAACTCGGCCCGGTCAGCCATGTGCGCTTCGATATCTTCCCGGACGGGGGCGTCAGCCGGCTGCGCCTCATCGGCCGCAAAGCGCCATGAGCCGGGAAATCGTCGCCGAGCCGCTCGCCCGGGCGGCCTTTTCCCCCTATGGCGAGGTGATCTCGGCGGAGGGCGCACCAGCGAAGATCATCAATCAAGGCATGGCGGCGCGCTTTGACGCGCTCGCGAGGATAGACGTCGGACAGGCCGGCGGGCATCCGATCGTCAGCCTCTTCCGCGGCGAGCCCTTCGTCTTCCCCATCCCGATCAAGCTGATGGAGCGGCATCCGCTCGGCAGTCAGGCCTTCTTTCCGCTCTCCGGCCGGCGCTGGCTCATCGTGGTGGCGCCGGACGAGGACGGCCGGCCCGGCGCGCCGCGCGCCTTTCTGGCAAGGGGCAATGAGGGCGTGCAATACCGGCGCGGCACCTGGCACCATCCGCTGATGGCGCTGACGCAACGCTCCGACTTCCTCGTCGTCGACCGCGCGCCGCCGGCCGGCGAAAAAGAGGGCGCCAATCTGGAAGAGTTCGTCTACCCGGAACCCTATCTCGTCCGGGCCGTGGCGTGAGGCGCGTTCGAACGCCAAGATGGCGCGCTTTGCGCCGCAGGCGCTCTCAGAACCGCCTATCGCAACGGGAACGGGCGCAAAGGCAGCCGGTTGGCGGGAGACGGTCGCAAGCAGGGATGCAGGAATGGAACGGGCATGAACGCTGTTGAAGAAGTGCTCCTGGCGGCACGCGGCAGACGGGAGACGGAGGGCGACGTCGTCTTCCTGACCGATTACGTGCTTGCCGTGCGTATCGGCGCCTATCGCCACGAAAGGCATGGGCCGCAGCAGGTGCGCTTCGACATGGCGGTGGCGACGCCGGCGCGCCCGCCGCTCGCTCCCGGCGAGGTCGTGCCGCTCTGCGGCGTTCTCTCCTACGACAGGCTCGTGGAGGCCATCGAGGCCACCGTGGCGGAGGGGCATTTCGATCTGGTGGAGACGCTGGCGGAGCGCATCGCGGAGAAAATCCTGCAAGAGCCTTTGGCCGAATGCGTCAGCCTCCGGATCGAGAAGCTGGAGCTGAAGAAAGCGCGCGCCGGCACCATCATCACCCGCCGGCGCGACTGAGAGGCGGCGCGGATCACCCTCTTTCCTTCCCGGCCAGCGGTTGCCAGGCGGCGCCTGCGCCCGATATCGCCCGCCAGGCCATTTCCAACAACCAGGGAGGCAGGCATGGCTGAAGAGCGCCGCTATTCAAAGGACGAGGCGGAGCGCGAAGCGCAAAGCCGCCTGCCGGACTGGCGCGTGGAAGAGGGCATGCTTTGCCGCAAGTTCAAGACGAAGAACTTCACGGCGAGCCTTCTGGCCGCCAACGCCATCGGCCACATCGCCGAGAAGGCCGACCATCATCCCGACCTCACCGTCCGATACGGCGCGCTCGACATCGCCTTGAAGAGCCACGACGTCGACGCGCTGACCGACCGCGACTTCTCGCTGGCGGAGAAGATCGACACCCTCCTCGCCTGAGCGCCGTCGGCACGGCCTTCCTCCAAGGCACCGGCCCCGACGCCGGCCCGACCTGCGACACCGCGTCCCCATCGCGGGCCGCGCACCCGCCGGCAAGCTTCATGCAATGCAGATTAGCCATGGCGGAAGCGTCGGAATTGCGACGGGGGAACATGATGAACGCCGATGCCGATATGGCAGAACGACTTCGATTTGCCGGACTGAACGAAGAAGAGCGCCAGGCGCTGCGCGATATGTGGCCGAAGGTCGAGCCGGCACTGCCGGAAATCCTCGCCGCCTTCTACGTCCATCTTGCGCGCTTCCCGGATATCGCCGCGCTCCTGGGCGCACAACACGACCGCCTGGTGAAGCTGCAGACCGGCCATTGGACGCGTTTGTTCACGGGAAGGTTCGACAAAGAATATTGCGATAGCGCCCGTCGCGTCGGGCTCGTTCACTTCAAGATCGGCCTGGAGCCGCGCTGGTATATCGGCGGCTATGCTTTCCTGCTCGATCACCTTTGCCGCCATGTGCACGGTCTGCGCCTGCGCGAGCGGACGCGCCTTTCCTGGCAGCGGGCGCTCAGCAAGGCCGCGATGCTGGAGATGGACCTGGCGCTCTCGGCCTATTTCGAGGAAGCGCGGGAGAGCCAGCGCCGCGGCGAGGAACTCGGCGAGGCGATCGCGCGCTTCTCCGAGGCCATCGATGCACGCCTCGCCGTTTCGCGCCAGGCGAGCGCGAGCCTTTCCGACAGCGCCACCTCGATGAACGAGGCGGTGGCGAGCGCCAGCAAGCTCGCAGGCGAGATGGCCGCGACCGCCGAGCAGGGCTATTCCGACATGCAGGCCGGCGCCGCCGCCGCCGAAGAGCTCTCCACCTCCGTGCGCGAGATCTCCGTGCAGGCGAGCCGCTCCGCCACCGTCGCCAGCGAGGCCGTGGCCAGCGCCGAGCGCGCCAAGACGGCCATGCAGGGGCTCGCCGAGCACGCCCAGGAGATCGGCGCGGTCGTCGATCTCATCAACCAAATCGCCGCCAAGACCAACCTTCTCGCCCTCAACGCCACCATCGAGACGGCACGCGCCGGCGAGGCCGGCAAGGGTTTTGCCGTCGTCGCCCAAGAGGTGAAGGCGCTGGCGACGCAGACGGCCAAAGCCACGACGGAAATCGTCTCGCGCGTTGAGACCATTCGTCAGTCGACCGGCGAGGCCGACAGCATCATCGCCGAGATCGGCGGCATCGTTTCGGAAGTCGACATCGCCGCCACGACCATCTCCGCGGCTGTGGAGGAGCAGACCGCCGCCACCTCAGAGATCGCCCAGAATGTGCAGCAGACGGCAAGTGGCGCGCGCTCCGTGGCGGACAATCTACGAACGCTCGGCGGCTCCACGGCAAGCGCCGGCGATGCCGCCCGCCAGGTAGGCGAGGCCCGCCTGACGCTCGATGCGGAGATGGATCGCCTGCATGCCGACATCGACGCCTTTCTGGAGAAGGTGCGCGCCGCCTGAGAGCGCGGGGCCGGCAAGGATATCCGATACGGCGAGGGCAGCGCCCCTCGCCAATCGAGCCGGCTTTGGCATGAAGATTGGTGCCGCAGGGGAGGATTGAACTCCCGACCTCACCCTTACCAAGGGTGCGCTCTACCACTGAGCTACTGCGGCCCTGCCCCGCCCGGCCGGCGATGCGTCCATGGCGGCAGGCTATAGCCGGCCTGAGCGGCCAAGACCGCGCGCCGGCGCACGGTCCATGCCACAAGCGCTGCGGCCTTGCAACTCTGTGCAAGGCGTGCCGCGTCCTGCGCGCAAGCCCGGCGCGGGCCAGCCCCGATCCGTCACCGGGCGCGGGAGCGCGGCTTCAGCCTTCCGTGCAGCGGCGCTTGCCGCTAAGAAGGCACGATGGACGGCGCGAAGAGCGAAAAGAAAGCGGCACGCGAGGCCCGCCTCGCCGAGGCGCTGCGGGCCAATCTGAAGCGGCGCAAGCAAAAGGCCAAGGCCGCGTCGCCGGCGAAGCGCGAAACCAGCGGGCTTAAGGCCGCCACATTGGAGCCCGCTTCACCCGCCATAGCCGAAGAGGAATAGAAACGAAGGGGCGCGCCGCCCATCCGCGCGGCGCCGCAAGGGGACAGCAAAGACATGGATTCCATCCGCATCCAGGGCGGCCGACGCCTTGTCGGGAAAATCCCGATCTCCGGGGCGAAGAACGCCACGCTTCCCCTGATGATCGCCAGCCTCTTGACGCCGGAAACGCTCACCTTGAAGAACGTGCCGCAACTTGCCGACGTGCAGCTTCTCAAGCGCATCCTCGGCAATCACGGCGTCGACTACGCCGTGCGCGGCAAGCGCTTCGCCAAGGAGATGCCGGCCGGCGAGACACTGGAGCTCTCCGCGCACCAGATCGTCGACACCACCGCGCCCTACGAGCTCGTTTCGCGCATGCGGGCCTCCTTCTGGGTCATCGGGCCGCTGATCGCGCGCATGGGCGAGGCGCGCGTCTCCCTGCCCGGCGGCTGCGCCATCGGCACGCGGCCGGTCGATTTCTATCTGCAAGGCCTGGAAGCGCTCGGCGCGGAGATCGCCGTGGAAGGCGGCTATGTCATCGCCAAGGCCCCGCGCGGCCTTATCGGCGCGCGCGTTGTCTTTCCGCGCGTCTCCGTCGGCGCCACGCACACCATCTTGATGGCCGCCGCGCTTGCCAAGGGCGAGAGCGTCATCGAAAACGCGGCGCGCGAGCCGGAAGTCGCCGACCTCGCCGAATGCCTCGTCAAGATGGGCGCCCGGATCGAGGGCGCCGGCACCGGGAAGATCCACGTGCAAGGCGTCGGGGCGCTGCACGCGGCCGAGCATTCGGTGCTGCCCGACCGGATCGAGACCGGAACCTACGCCATGGCGGTCGCGGCGACCGGCGGCGAGGTGACGCTTTGTGGCGGCAGGCCGGATCTGTTGCGCGCCGCCCTCGACACGCTCGGCGAGGCCGGCATCGACGTGACGGAGACCAATGAAGGCATCCGCGTCGCCAGGAACGGCGGGCCCTTGCGGCCGGTCACGGTGGCGACGGAGCCCTTCCCCGGCTTTCCTACCGACCTGCAGGCGCAGTTGATGGCGCTGATGAGCCGCGCCGATGGCACCTCGGAGATCACCGAGACGATTTTCGAGAACCGCTTCATGCATGTGCAGGAGCTTTCGCGCCTGGGCGCCGATATCCGTCTCGACGGCCAGACGGCGACGATCCGCGGCGTCGAGAAGCTGACCGGCGCGCAGGTGATGGCGACGGATCTGCGCGCCTCCGTCTCACTCGTCATCGGCGGGCTCGCCGCGGAGGGCGAGACGGTGGTGAACCGCGTCTACCATCTCGACCGGGGCTTTGAGCGCCTGGAAGAAAAGCTCTCCGCCTGCGGCGCCGAGATCGAGCGCCTGCGCGCCTGAGCCGCGTGGCAACCGGCCCCGATCCCGCCTTGCCCTTGCAACGGCAACGCCCTAGAGCCTAAGGCACAAATCTCGGGGCAAGGGCCTGGCAACAGGTCCTCGCCAAGCGTCGGCGCGCGCCGGCGAGGCTTGACAGGACGGGAAACTTCATGGCGTCGGGCGATCGTCTTAAGCTGATGGCACTTGACGAAGAGGACCTTGAGATCCTCTCAGCGCATGTCCAGGATGCCGTGCTGAAGGTGGGCGACATCACCTACCTGCCGGCGGAGAAGAAGCTCGTGCTGGCGCTCAACCGCTTCGTCTGGGAGAGCGCGCCCGCCGGCAAGGGCCTGGCGCGAAGCTACGAGCGGCGACGCGCGGCGCTGCATTTTGAGCGCGTGGAGACGGTGCGCAGCACCGGCATCGACAAGAGCCGGGGCGAAGAGGTCCTGTCGCTGCTGGCCATCGAGTTCGCGCCCAACGAGGCGCCTTCAGGCACGATCGCGCTCATTTTCGCGGGCGGCGCGACGATGAAGCTCGGCGTGGAATGCATCGAGGCGCAGCTTGCCGATCTCGGGCCGGCCTGGTCGACGCCGCACATTCCCCGCCACATGGCCTCCTGAGCAAGACAGCATCCGCCATGGCACAGTTTCTTTCCACGCAGGACGCCGATTTCGAGCCCCGTTTCGCCGGCTTTCTCGCCGCCAAGCGCGAGGCGGCGGCCGATGTCGACGACACGGTGCGCGCCATCATCGCCGATGTTCGCCAAAGGGGCGACAAGGCGCTCGCTGAGCTGACCTTGCGCTTCGACAAGATCGATCTGGCCAGCCGCGGCATGCGCATTACCCGCGCCGAGATCGACAAGGCCGTCGCCGAATGCCCGCCCGACGTGCTGGCGGCGCTGGAGCTGGCGCGCGACCGGCTGAAGGCTGGCCAGGAGCGACTGATGCCGGCCGATTCCAGTCAAACGGACGCGCTCGGCGTCACGCTCGGCACCCGTTGGCGGGCGGTCGATTCGGCCGGCCTTTACGTTCCCGGCGGCACCGCCGCCTATCCGAGCAGCGTCATCATGAACGCCGTGCCGGCCAAGGTCGCCGGGGTGGAGCGGCTGGTGATGACGGTGCCGACGCCAGACGGGGTGTTCAACCCGCTCGTCCTCGTCGCGGCGGAGATTTCCGGCGTCGACGAGATTTATCGGGTCGGCGGGGCGCAGGCCATCGCCGCGCTCGCCTACGGCACGGAGACGATCTCACCGGTGGCGATGATCTGCGGGCCGGGCAACGCCTATGTGGCGGCCGCCAAGCGCCGCGTCTTCGGCACGGTCGGCATCGACATGATCGCCGGACCCTCGGAGATCCTCATCATCGCCGATAGGGAAAACGATCCTTCCTGGCTCGCCGCCGATCTCCTGTCGCAGGCCGAGCACGACGCCGTGGCGCAGTCGATCCTCATCACCGACGATGCGGCCTTCGGCGAGGACGTGGCGCGGGAGGTGGAGCGCCAGCTACGGCTCCTGCCTCGCCGGGAAATCGCCGCGGCGAGCTGGCGCGACTACGGCGCCGTCATCACCGTCGGCGACTTTGCCGAGGCGGCGCGCCTTGCCGACCGCATCGCCGCGGAGCATCTGCAAATCTGCGTTGCGGAGGCGGAGGCGCTGGCGGGGAAAATCCGCCATGCCGGGGCCATCTTCATCGGCCGCCACACGCCGGAGGTCATCGGCGATTATGTCGGCGGCTCCAACCACGTCCTGCCGACGGCGCGTTCGGCGCGGTTCTCCTCAGGCCTGTCGGTGCTGGACTTCATGAAGCGCAGCTCCATCCTCGCCTGCTCGCCGGAGGCGCTCGCCGAGCTCGGGCCGGCGGCCGTGGCGCTGGCGCGCGCCGAGGGCCTGGAAGCGCATGCGCGCGCCATCGCCATCCGCATGAACCGGTGAGCCTGGCCCATGGCGAAGGGCACGGGCACGGACCGGCTGATCGCTGTCGAGCTCGACGATTCCATCGGCCGCGGCCCGCCCGATATCGAGCATGAGCGGGCGGTCGCCATCTTCGACCTCATCGACGAGAATCGCTTTGCGCCCATCGGCGACACGGAAGGCCCCTACCGGCTCAACCTGGCCATCGCCGAGCGCCGCCTCGTCTTCGACGTGCGCCAGGAGGACGGAACGCCGGTGATGACGCATATCCTGTCGCTGACGCCCTTCCGCAAGATCGTCAAGGACTACTTCGTCATCTGCGAGAGCTACTACGAGGCCATCAAGATGGGCTCGCCCTCGCGCATCGAAGCCATCGACATGGGAAGGCGCGGCGTGCACGACGAGGGCTCGCGTCTCCTGCAGGAGCGGCTGGCCGGCAAGATCGAGGTCGATTTCGACACGGCGCGGCGGCTCTTCACTCTCGTTTGCGTGCTACACTGGCGCGGATGAGCCTCGGCGTGGCCGGCCGGCCGGCCTCGATCCTGTTTCTGTGCGGGCGCAATTCCGTGCGCTCGCCGATGGCGGAGGCGCTGGCGCGCCAGGCGCTGGGGCCGAACGTCTATGTCGCCTCGGCCGGCATCGCTCCCGGGCGGCGCGATCCTTTCGTCGACGCAGTGCTGGCGGAGGCGGGCCTCTCGCCCGCGGAGCGCGAGCCGCAAAGCCTTGAGGACCTTGAGGATCTCAATTTCGATCTCGCCATCACGCTGTCGCCGGAGGCGCATCACCGGGCGCTGGAGCTGACGCGCACCACGGCGATTGAGGTGGAATACTGGCCAACGCCCGACCCGACGCTCGCGACCGGCAGCCGCGAGCAAATCCTCGGCGCATACCGCGCCCTGCGCGAGCGGCTGGCCCGGCAAATTCGCGCCCGCCTGGTGGAGGGGAGCAAGGCGCGCTAGATCGTCGATCGATGGAGCCGCCGGCGGGTGCCAACCGCCACGATCTCGCGCAAGAGCAGCCGCGCAGCGGAAACGGTTCACACATCCTGAGGTTTGGGGTAGGTAAGCGCGCCGACCCGGCTGAACACAAGGTGATCAATGGCCAAAGAAGAGGTATTGGAGTTTCCCGGCGTGGTGACCGAGCTTCTGCCGAACGCGACATTTCGCGTCAGGCTGGAGAACGATCACGAGATTATCGCGCATACGGCGGGACGTATGCGCAAGAATCGCATTCGCGTGCTCGCCGGCGACAAGGTTCTCGTGGAGATGACGCCTTACGACCTGACCAAGGGGCGCATCACCTACCGCTACAAATAGTGATCGGCCTTTCGGCCTGACGAGGGGCCCTTCAAGGCCATGAACCGCCACAAGCATCCGCCAGCCCCGCTGGTCCTCGCTTCCAGCTCGCCGCGCCGCCTGCAGCTTCTGGAGCAGATCGGCATCTATCCGGACAGGCTCCTGCCCGCCGGCATCGAGGAAACGCCGGAGCGCAAGGAATTGCCGCGCTCCATGGCGCGGCGTCTGGCACGCACCAAGGCGGAAGTGGCCATGCGCGCCGCCCAGCGCGACCCGGCGCTGGAAGGGGCCTATGTGCTCGCCGCCGACACGGCGGTGGCGGTCGGCCGGCGCATCCTGCCCAAGCCGGAGGTGACGGAGGAGGCGGCGGCCTGCCTGAGGCTTCTCTCCGGGCGCGCCCACCGTGTCTATACCGCCATCTGCCTGATGACGCCGAAAGGCGCGGCGCGGCAGAAGCTGGTGGAGACGCGCGTGCGCTTCAAGCGGCTGTCGCGCGAGGAAATCGACACCTATCTGGCTTCCGGCGAATGGCAGGGAAAGGCCGGGGGCTACGCCATCCAGGGAAGGGCCGGCGCCTTCGTGGTCAAGCTCGTCGGCTCCTATTCCAACGTTGTCGGCCTACCGCTGTTTGAAACCATGTCGCTGCTTTCGGGTGAGCATTTCGCCGTCTACGAGAAATGGCTGGAGCCGGCATGAGCGCCAAGCCGCGCCGCCATGGCGCCAGCGGCGAGCGCTGCCCCATCTGCGGCAAGCCGGCGAGCGCTGAGGAGCGGCCCTTCTGCTCGCGCCGCTGCCGCGAGGTCGACCTCAACCGCTGGCTCGGCGGCGCCTACGCCATCCCCGGCGAGAAGGTGCGCGAGATCGGCGGCGAAGAAGACGAGGCCTAGCCGGCTTGCGCCCGCCCTTGGCGCGGCACCGTCGCGGCAAGGTTACCACCAGTGCAAGAGCGGCTGGACAGGGCCGGCCGGCTCTCCTATAACCCGCTCGCTCCGGAGCCGAACGGCCCTTCCGGCGCAATGCCCAGGTAGCTCAGTTGGTAGAGCAGCGGACTGAAAATCCGCGTGTCGGTGGTTCGATTCCGCCCCTGGGCACCATCCCTCCCGCATATAGCCGAACATAGAGCCTCCAAAAGCCCGGATTTCTGCTGGTTTTGGGCACGTGTCGTGCACACCGCGGAACATGCCAGACCCGTGCAACGCAGCTATCTGCGGGTAGCGATTCGGCGTTACCCACATGAAGCGGGAGGCCGCTACCCACGTGGCTCCTTCCGGTTTTGCGCGATATGAAGTTGACGAAGCCATAACCTCTGGATGGCTTCAGTCTCGTAGATTTCGATTTTTCTCAGAACTTTAAAAATTACGCCTCAATCAATCTAAGATGATTGTGCCGAAATATCATTTTTATATAAACTTGCATTTTCCATCTATATTGCCTTTGACGCGCAGGCCAACCGCAACCTTTGCGAGGTTTTCTCGACGGCCACAAGCAGACCAGCTGCGGAATCTGAGGAGATCGTTCATCCAAGACGATGGCCAGTGCGTGGCCGTTACAAGACGAAGCATTTGGGGCCCCAAGGATGGACAGCCCACAGGAATGAGCGAACGAGGCCGCTCTCAGAGCCGATGATGCGCCACTTTGCCAGACGCCCCGCAGCAAGGCCGGCGCGGCCTCCGCCGAGACACGCCCGCGCCCCGGGCCGAGCTTCCGTTTGAGAGCGCCCGTCGCATGGCAGGCACTTCAGGGGAAAGTTTCGCGCGGCGCTTGGAGCGAGGCGAACACCCCGCCACGACGGCGGCGACAGGCCGGGCGGCTTGGCGCAAAATGAATAGCCGGCCGCGGCCCGACATGCTTCTTGGCTTCTTCCCGTCACCTGGCCGACGTCAAGCCGATGAAGCTGTTTGCCCATGCCCCGGCCGCCGCCGCGACGGTGCGGCTTCTCCAGGAGGCCCTTCCTCCCTGGTGGCACGGCGGCAATCATCGCGGCGCGGCGATGCCGACCTATCCGGCTGCGCATTGGGCGCACGCAGCCCTTGGGGCCGCCGCTTCTGCCCGAGATCCGGCCATGGCGAACCCGACGCTCTCCGGCATGCCGCGATCTGCGGCGAATGCGGCAATCCAGGCATTGCCGCCGAAAATGGTGGCGCATCGCCAAGGCGGCCGGAGGGCGCCCCTGGGCATTCCAGCGGTTGGCCTTGCCATCGGAAACCTTGCCAGGAATGCCCTTGCCGAAGACGGCGCAAGAAGCTTCCCCAAGCCGCATAACGGCTGGATCAGGACGGCTTTCGAGCCGGAGATGCACGACGATCTGCCAGGCAAGGCGGCAAGCGCCTGGCCCTGGCGCGAGGCGTTGCGCGAGGCGGTCAGCATCTGCCACATCGGCGCTGTCGACGCCGCCGACCGGCCGCTGCAAGGCGCGCATGTTTATCGAATACGCTTCCAGCCAGTGCCGCCTGCCGCCGCCTTCTGGTCGATGACGCTCTACGAGCACGACACACAGCTTCACCCCGAGACGCCGCGCGGCCGCCACGCCATCGACAAGCATAGCAAGGCCCTCATCTACGAGGACGAGGAGCAGAGACGCCTCGTCGTCATCATCTCGCATCAACAGCCGAGAGGCGAGATGGCGCGCGCCAATTGGATGCCAGCGCCACAAGGCCCGTTCTACCTGATCTTGCGCCAATACAACTCAAAATCATCAGTTCTCACGCGGCAATGGCATCCTCCCGCCATTGAGAAACTGACGTAAGGCCCGTCATGGACAAGAAACATCCTATGCCAGCCGAAGCGACAACTCTATGCTAGCGTAACACCCATGAGTGCAGGAAAGAGTGGCTGAGCACGATGGCAGCAGACAAGCTTTCGATCACTCGCCTATGCGCGAGCGCGTGCGCCGGCATTCTCATCGGCATCGCCGTGTTGCTGGTCCAGCCCGCCGCGGCGCAGGGCACGGCGGAGAGCTCGAAGGTCGCAGAGACGACGGCCGACGAGCTTGCGCCCCTCAACGTCGGTGAGCGGGAAGCCCTCGTTGGCAAGCTCACCGACGAGCAGGCCCGTGGCCTGCTGCTTTACTATCTGCAACAGAGCGCTCCGGCCGCTGAGAGCGCCGCCGGCAACACCACGGCACTCAGCTCCATCGCGGCGCTTCGCGCCAACGGCACGGCTCTGCGCGAGAACCTCGTCACCGTACTGGCACGGGCGGACGACCTCTTCGGTGAATACGGCCGGGTGATGCAGGAAAAGCTCGGCATCACCATTGGCGGCGGCGGCATCGCGATGGTGATCGCCTATATCCTCGGCCTGTCGCTCGCCGGCGCCGCCGCGGAGTATCTCTACCGCATGCTCACCCGCGGCATGATCGCGCGCTACGAAGCGGCGCCCGCGGAAACCGTGAAGGAAAAGCTGAAGCGTGCGCTCGGCCAGCTCGGCCACTCACTTGGGGCCATCGCGGTTTTCGCGGGCGGCTTTGCCGCCGCCTTCCTGTCGATCTGGAGCGGCCATGTGGAGCGCCGCGATCTCGTCATCGTGGTGCTTCTGGCGATCCTCATGACCCGCGTCGCGGTGGCGCTCACCCGTTTCATCTTCCTGCCGGACCATCCCCGCTGGCGCATCATGCCGGTCGACGACGAGGCGGCGGCGCATTTCGTGCGCGGCACGCGACGGGTGGCGGTGATCGGCTCCCTGCTTCTGCTCTTCGGCGCGCTCGGGCGCCTCTGGGGGGTGGACCACGACACCTGGCGCTTCGGCGCCTTAGTGTCGGCCCTCATCTTCACCTCCGCCAGCTTCGTCTTCCTGTGGCGCTACCGCCGCCATCTGTTGCGCGCCGTCGACGTGGCGATGGGCTCCGTCACGATGCCGCGCTGGGCCGGCGGCGCGGCGAGCTGGAGCTGGTACGCGCTCGCCCTCGCCTATGTCGCCACCGCCTTTCTCATCGGCGTCTACAACCTGCTTCTCGGCTTCGACTACGATCCGCTGGACGCGGTGTTCGGCTTCATCATCCTGTTCGTGCTCAATCCCTATGTGACGGCGGTGGCAAGCGGTATTCTCGCCCCCGACATGCCCGTGGAGGTGAGAAAAAGACAGGCCGTCTACGTCACCGATCCCGATGACGGCGAGCGGATCAGGACGAAGCTGAAGCCCGTGCCAGCGGATGCCGGGGGACCAGCCGGTGCCGTGGGGACAGGAGATTCCTGGGGGCCGGCAGTCCCCGAGGCGCCCGTCGCGGCGCAGCTGGTCGCCGCGTCCGAAACACCGCCGACACCAAGCCAGGTGCAGGACGAAGCCGCCGTGACGGCGGTGTCAGACCAAGCTCCATCGGACCTGATGCACGAGCGGCACGTGCGCAAGCGGGTCATCTCCATGGCCGTGCTGGTCGTTTCCCTCTTCGCCTTCGCGCTGGTGATCGGCATCGACATCTACTCCAAGGCCCAGGACTATCCGCTCGCCCAGTTCGCCTTGCGCGTCCTCCTCAATGTCGGCCTCGTCGCGCTGCTCGGCTATGTCGCCTGGACACTCGTCGCCTCCTGGATCGACCGCAAGCTGGCCGAAGAGAAAGGCAAGCGGCCGCAGCAAGGCGAAGCCGAGGAGGGACCCGGAGGGGCCGCGGGCTCGCGGCTGCAGACCATCCTTCCAATCGTCCGCCGCTTCGTGCAGATCTCCATCGCCGTCATGGCGGTGATGATCGTGCTTTCCTCCATGGGCGTGAATATCGGCCCGCTGATCGCCGGCGCCGGCGTTATCGGCCTGGCCGTCGGCTTCGGCGCGCAGACCCTGGTGAAGGATCTTATCTCAGGCCTTTTCTTCCTGATGGACGACGCCTTCCGGATGGGAGAGTACGTCGAGGTCGGCGGGATCGGCGGCACCGTGGAGAGGTTCAACGCCCGCTCGCTGGTGCTGCGCCACTATCTCGGCCCGGTCTACACCATCCCCTATGGCGCTATCGGCCAGGTCACCAACTACAGCCGCGACTGGGTGATCATGAAGCTGCGCTTCCGCGTGCCCTTCGACACCGACATCGACCTCGTGCGCAAGATCTTCAAGAGGATCGGCGCGGAGATGCTGGAAGACCCGGAGATCGGTCCCTGTTTCCTGCAGCCGTTCAAGTCGCAAGGCGTCACCAAGATGGACGATTCCGGCTTCATCGTCTCCGGCAAGTTCATGGCCAAGCCGAACCAGCAATGGGGCGTGCGCAAGGTCCTCTACCAGAAGATCCAGCAGGCTTTCGCGGAGAACGGCATCAAATTCGCGCCCAAGCGCGTCATCGTCGACACGCCAACCGCGGGCGCGGCGGAGGAGGACCACGAACGCGGCGAGGCCGGCAGCGCCGCACCGAGCATGCGCGCACGAGCGGCCGCGGCCACGGCCGTTCTCGCTACCGAGGAAGCCCAAGGCGCAAAATCGTGAGCGGAGCGGGCGGAGGGCGGAACGCCCTCGCCTTCCCGCGTGCGCGGCAAGCGGCGCCGGCCGCCAGGGCGGCGGCCCGCGCCAATGCTTGCTGCGGCGAAAGCTCTAAATGCTCCAGCCGCCGTCGACCATTGAGACGGTGCCGGTGGTGAAACCGGATTCGTCGGAGGCCAGATGCAGCGCCAGGCTGGCGATCTCCTCCGGCCGACCGAGCCGCCCCATGGGCTGGCGCGCCTTGAAGGCCTCCATGGCGGCATCGAAGTCGCCGCTCGCCCGCAGCCGTTCATGCAGCGAGGGCGTGTCGACCGTGCCCGGGCAGATGGCATTGCAGCGTACGCCCTTGCCGACGAAATCGGCGGCGATCGATTTGGTCAGGCCGATCACCGCCGCCTTGCTGGTGCCGTAGGCGAAGCGGTTCGGCGCGCCCTTCACCGAGGAGACGACGGAGGCGACGTTGACGATGCTGCCGGCCTGGCGATCCAGCATGCCGGGCAGGAAGGCCCGGCAGGTCTCGTACATGGAGGTGGCGTTGACGAGAAGCGAGGTATCCCAGTCCTGACGCGAGCAATCGAGGATGGTGCCGTTCGCCACCCAGCCCGCGACATTGAGAAGAATGTCGACCTCGCCGGCCTCCTTGGCGGCGCGGCGGATATCCGCCGCGTCGGTCACGTCGAGGCGCCGGGCACGGACGGCGCCGTGCGTGTCGGCGAGATCGGCGATGGCCGCCTCGTCGATATCGCTCGCCACGACGGAGGCGCCTTCGCGCAGAAAGGCCTCCACGCAGGCGCGGCCGATGCCCGCGCCTGCCGCCGTGACGAAGGCCGTCTTGCCTGCAAGCCTTGCCATCGCCGGTCTCACAAGATGCCGTGACGGGTGAAGATGTCGCGCAGGGTGTGCCCCGCGGCCAGCTCCTCGCGTACCGTCGTCTCCCGGCGAACCTTGGTGAGGGCAGCGCCGACGACCTCCAGGATCTTGTCCTTCGGCACGAAGACGATGCCGTCCTCGTCGGCGTAGACGAGGTCGCCGCTATTGATCGGAACGCCGGCGATCTCGCCCGGCACGTCGTAGAGGACCAGCTTGCCGCGGTATTTGGTGTCGACCGGGTTGCTGCCGGCGCTGACCACCGGGAAGCCCATCTTGCGGATCATGTTGACGTCGCGGATGGAGCCGTCGGTGAGGCAGCCGCCCGCCTTGAGCACCTGCGCCCGGGTCGACAGAAGCTCGCCCCAGGGCGCGACGCGGGTGATGCCGTGGCAGGCGAGGACGGGCACCTCGTCGGGCTTCAGGCTGTCGACGAGATCGATCTCCTCGCCATAGACGTCGAGCTCCTTGTTGTCGTGGTAGACCGGCATGTAAATGCCGACCCTGGCGATACCACAAAGGGGCTTCGTCGGATCGATGAGGCGCAGGCCGCAGCGCGGCGACTGATTGTGCAGCCCGTGGGTGTCGAGCGTGTCGCACAGCACCGCCGCATAGAGTTCGTTGCGGCACAGCGCGATGGCTTCCTCGATCGTCGTCGGCAGTTCGCTCATGGTTTCACGTCCTTCAAAAAGAATTGCGGGCTCGGCCCGCGTCACGCAGCTTTGGGGGCGTAGGCGACGACCTCGATCTCGATCTTGCCGTCGACGACGAGGGGCGAAACCACGGTGGAGCGCGCCGGCGGCGCCTTGCCGAAATGCTTGGCATAGACCTTGTTGAAGGCGCCGAAATCGCGCGCGTCGTCCAGCCAGACGGTGGTCTTGACGACGTCGTCGAGCGTCAGGCCGCACTGTTCCAGAACGGCGATGATCCGCTGGATGGTCAGCTCCGTCTGCGCGGCGATGTTGCCGGAGATGATCGTGCCGGTCTCGTCGAGCGCCGCCTGGCCGGAAAGAAAGACGAAGTCGCCGGCGCGTACGGCCGGGGCGAGCGGTAGGGGCGTGTTCGGATCGACGCCGATGCGTTCTATCATCATGTCCTCTTCTTGAAGAAAGCGGCCCCGCTCCGCCGCAAGCCTGCGGCGAGGCGGGACCAGTCGGGGGGAGCTATTGGCTGAACATCTCCGACCATTGGGCCTTGAGGCCCTGCTGCTCGGCGGCCTCCTGCCAGACGTTCACCAGATGCAGGAAATGGTACTCGCCCTTGCGGATACCGTAGGAATAGCCCTGCGGATCGAGCGGGGAATCAGGCTCCAGAATGGAGACGTTCATGGACGGGTTCTCCGACACCAGCTTCTTGGCCGAAGCCGTGTCGGTGACCATGGCGTCGGCGCGGCCGCTGGCGACGTCGACGAGGAGCGTGGAAAGCTTGTCGGTAACCAGGGCCTTCACCTCAGCGTTCTGGAAGTAGCGCTTGGCGAAGTTCTCGTCGGCGGCGCCGGAGGTGACGACGACGACCTTGCCCTCCTGGTCGAGCTCCTCGTAGCTCGCCACGCCGGCATTCGGGCCGATGGTGATGCTCTTGGTCTCAAAGCCGGTCGGCTCGGAGAACAGAATGCGCATGGCACGCTCGGGCGTGCGGAACATCGGCGCCATGACGATGTCGCACTTGCCGGCCTCCAGGCTCGGGATCAGCGTGCCCCAAGTGGCGTCGACATGCTCCACCTCAACGCCCATGGCTTCGGCGAGATTGTTGGCAGCTTCCACGTCGGAGCCCTTCCATTCATTGGTGGCCGGGTCCTTCACCGCCCATGGAAAAGCTTCGGCGTGACAGGCCTGCAGCACGCCGCGGTCGCGGATCTCTTGAACCTGGTTGTCCGCGGCCGCGGCCATGCCGGGTGCGGCGATCGCTGCCGAGAGAGCGGCAGCCAGCAACAATTTCCGTTTCATGTTCCCTCCTCGGGTTACAGGCGCCGACGCGTTGGCGCCGGCCGTTTGCGCGGGGGCGCGCGGTCAGAGGACTTTCGACAGAAAGGTCTTCTGTCGTTCGTCGCTCGGAGCGGTGAAAAAGGTCTCGGGCGGGGCGTCGACCAGGAGCTGGCCGTCGGCCATGAAGAGGATGCGGTCGCCCACCTCGCGGGCGAAGCCCATCTCGTGGGTGACGACGACCATGGTCATGCCGGCGCGGGCGAGATCGCGCATGACGTCCAACACCTCGTTGACCATCTCCGGGTCGAGGGCGGAGGTCGGTTCGTCAAAGAGCATGATCTCCGGCTGCATGGCGAGCGCCCTGGCGATGGCGACGCGCTGCTGCTGGCCGCCGGAGAGCTGGGCGGGGTATTTGTCGATCTGCTCGGCGATGCCGACGCGCGCCAGGAGCTTCTCCGCCGAGGCGTCGGCTTCCGCGCGCGGCGTCTTGCGGGCCGACATCGGCGCCAGGACGAGGTTGTCGCGCACCGACATATGATTGAAGAGATTGAAATTCTGAAAGACCATGCCGACGCGGCGCCGGATCGTCTCCAATTCGCGCCGCGGGCCCGGCAGGCGATGATTGAGGATGTCGATCTCGCCGCTATCGATGGTCTCCAGGCCGTTCATGGTGCGCAGCAAGGTGGATTTGCCGCTACCGGACGGGCCGATGACGCAGACGACCTCGCCGGCATGGACGGATGTGGAGACGTGATCGAGGGCGAGGAAATCGCCGAACCGCTTGACCACGTCGGTGCAGCGGATGACTTCGCTTCCGGCGTTGAGCGTCATCGTCTTTCCACCCTTGTTTGGAGCCTCACCGCGATATCCTCTTGGTGTGCCGGCCCTCGGCGTAGCGCACGTAAAGGCTCAGCGGGAAAATCAGCAGGAAGTAGAGCACCGCGACGGCCGTCAGGAATTCCAGATAGGCGAAGGTTTCGTTGCCCAGCACGGTCGCCTGGTAGACCATCTCCGCAACGCCGATGGTCGACAGGAGGCTCGAGGCCTTCAGGAGCTCGGTGAGGAAATTGACGAAATTCGGCAGCATCCGGCGCAGCGCCGGCGGCAGCACGATGCGCCGCCAGATCGTCGTTACCGGGGTGCCGAGCGAAAAGGCCGCCTCCAGCTGGCCGCGATCGGTCGAAAGAATGCCGGCGCGCAGGATCTCCGCGACATTGGCGGCGACGAACAGGGACAGGGCGACGACGCCGCTGACCTCCGCCGACATGCGCAGGCCGAAAAGCAGCGGCAGGCAGGAATAGACCCAGAAAATCAGCACCACTTCCGGGATGGTACGGAAGAAATCGATGATGAAGACGGCGACGCGGTAGCCGGGCCCCTTGCCGGACAGCTTGCCCATGCACAGGACGACGCTGCCGATGGCACCGAAGACAATGGAGTAGCCGACGATGCGCAGGGTGACGAGCAGGCCCTCAAAGAGAAGCGGGTAGTCGGCCTGAAGGGCGTTGAGATCGAAGGTCACGGCTAGCGGCCCTCCCGCTTAGCGAGGGAGCGCTCCAGCCAGTGCGTCGACTGGCTGATGGCGTAGCCGAAGACGAAGTAGATGAGCGCCGCCACCGTCAGGATCTCGATCGGCTTGAAGACGGCGTTGGCGATGCGCGTCGATACGGTCATCAGCTCACCCACCTGCAGCACGGTGAGAATGGCGGAAGCCTTGAAGAAGCTGATCGTCATGTTGACGAAGGGCGGGATCATGATGCGGAAGGCGGGGGGCAAAACGACCCGGCGCCAGCGCGTGGTGCGCGGGATGCCGAGCGCGTCGGAAGCTTCCCAATAGCCGGGCGGCACGGCCCTGATGCCACTGCGCACAATCTCGCCGAAATAGGCGCTGGCCTGCAGGACGATGGCGATGACGCCGCTGACGACGGCGCTGGTGTTGACGCCGGAGACGAGCGGCAGGGCGAAATGAATCCACAGCACCTGCACCAGGATGGGGGTGTTGCGGAACAATTCGACATAGCCGATCGCGAACCACCGCGCGGGAGCGAAGGGAACCTGGGTCAGGATGGCCAGAAGGGTGCCGAAGAAGATGCCGCAGGCGGCGGCGGCGGCCGTCAGAAGCAGGGTCATCACAAGACCCTGCAACAATGCCCAACGGAACTGCCACAAGACGGCAAAGTCCAAGCCTTTGACGATCGGCCAGTTCACGCTGAGCAGCCCCAGCACAACGGCGCCGACCAAGAGCATGGTCAGGCCGGCGCGGATGTAACGGCCACCCGAAGCTTCAATCAGCTCGTCAAAGAGACCCATGCCAATGCCCAGTCGCGCTTCTCCCCAGGGTCATATGAACACTGACCCTGATTTCGTGTAACACTGTTCCAACTTTTTGTTGACATGTCGAGTCCCTTTTGTGAATTTTGTCGTTAAGGTCTGCCTCGACGCCACGGCGATTCAGGGCTCAAGCCCCGAAAAGCCAGCGGTCTTAGACAGGCAACCCCTTTCGGAAGGTGACAATGTCTCGGGACTTACAGGCTGAAGACGCGCCCATACGCGCCATCTTGAACGCCATGGACGCGCTGGAATTCATCGCACAGTCGCGCCAGGGGGTGGGCGTGCGAGAGCTGGCGCGGGCGCTGCGGCTGACGCCGGCAACGGCGAGCCGGGTGCTGGCCTCGCTGCAGGCCAGCGACATGCTCGATCAGGACCCGGAATCCTCGCGCTACCATCTCGGTCCGCGGGCCCTCAAGATCGCCGCCGATCACAGCCGCAACATCAATCTGCACAGCATTGCCGACAGCTATCTGCACGAGTTGGCGGAGGCGACCGGAGAGACAGTGTTCCTCGGCGTCCTGGACGGCGACGAGGTGGTCGTCGTCAACCGCATCGATTCCCCACAGCCCTTGCGCATGGCCGGCGAGCTGGGCACGCGCGAGCCGGTGCATTGCACGGCACTCGGCAAGGTCATGTTGGCTTCCAGGCCGGAGGCGGAGCGCCAGGCGCTCATCTCCGGCATCTCCTTCGAGCCCGGCTACGGCAACCGGATCATGAACCGCGAGGCGCTGGAAATGGCCCTTGAGGAGACGGCGAGCCGCGGCTGGGCGGTCGACAACGAGGAGCATTTCGAGGGCGTGCGCTGCGTCGCGAGCGGCATCGTCAATTGCGACGGACGCACCATCGCCGCCATCAGCGTCTCCGGGCCGGCCGTGCGCATGACGGAAGAGAAGATCGCCGCCACGGTGCCGACCCTGCGCGCCATGGCGGCGGCGATCTCGCGCCGGCTCGGCTATCATCCCGCCGACGCCGCCAACACCGCCTGAGCGAACGCATCCCATGCGCGTTGCAGTCGGCGGCTTCTACCACGAGACCAATACGCGGGCGCAACGGCGCACCCGCATCGAGGATTTTCGCGCCTATCAATACGCCGAAAGCGCGGATCTGGCGCCGACCTTCGCCGGCACCAACAGCGAGATCGGCGGCATGCTCGACTGGCTGGCGGAGAACGGCCACGAGGCCGTGCCGCTGCTGTTCGCGGCGGCCGTGCCCTCCGGCACGATCGAGCATGCCTGTTATGTGGAGCTGCTCAGCCGGCTGCTTGCGATGCTGGCCAATTCCGGCCCCGTCGATGCGGTGGTCCTGTCGCTGCATGGCGCGGCGATCGTGGATACCCTCGACGACCCGGACGGCGCCTTCGTGGCGGCAGTGCGCAGGGCCGTGGGCCCGGATGTGCCGGTCGGCGTCACCCTCGACTATCACGCCAATATCAGCCCGGCGCTGTTCGATGCGGCGAACTTCGTCAGCGTCTACCGCACCTATCCGCATACCGACATGGCCGAGCGCGGCCGCGAGGTGGCGCGGGTAAGCGTCAAGGAAGGCGCCCCGCCGGCAAGGGCGATGCGCAAGCTGCCACTCATCACGGTGCCACTCGTCCAGGCGACCGGCGATGCGGCGATGGCACCCATCATGGACGATTTGGAGACGGTTCTCGCCGCGCCGGGCATCCTCAGCGCCTCGCTGGCGATGGGCTTTGCCTATGCCGACAGCCCGCATCTCGGCGCCACGCTTCTGGCCTACGGCGCCTCGCAGGAGGCGGCGGACGCGGCCGCCGACCGGCTGGCGGAGAGCGTATGGCAGGCCCGCGAGCGCTTCACCCCCGATCTCGTCGCGCTGAAGGATCTTTCGGCAGCCCTTGCCGCTGCCGATGCGCGACCGACGATCGTCGTCGACCCCTCCGACAATGTCGGCGGCGGCAGCGCCGGCGACGGCACCGCCGTGCTTGCCGCACTCATCGAGGCCGGGCTCGGCGGCGTTGTCGTCATCACCGATCCTGAGGCGGTCGGGCAGGCGAAAGCGGCCGGCCTCGGCGCCACCTTCGAGGCTCTCGTCGGCGCCAAGGCCGACAGGGAGCACGGCGAGCCGGTGCGGCTTGCCGGCGAGATCGTCTGGCTCGGCGAGGCCTCCTTCACCAATAGCAGCAGCTATATGACCGGCTTTCTCACCTTGATGGGCGAGACGGCCGTCATCCGCCACGGCGATTTGAAGGTTGTGCTGACGAGCCTGAGGACCATGCCCTTCGACCAGGGCATCCTGACCTCCGTCGGCATCGACCCGGCCGCCGAACCGGTCATCGTCGTCAAATCGGCAATCGCCTGGCGCGCCGCCTTCGAGCCGATCGCCCGGCGCATCCTCATCGCCGACACGCCCGGCATCTGCCCGGCGAGCCTCAGAGCGGAGCATTACCGCAAAGCGCCGCGGCCGATCTGGCCGCTCGATTCCGATACCGACCTCAAGCAGGAAAGAGCCGCTTCATGACCATGGCCCGGGAGGACGTTTTCGCCGCCGAGGAATTCTCCGAGCGGCGCGAGAAAGTTCGCGCGAAGATGCAGGCACGGGGCGTCGATGCAATCGTCCTGCACGATGCGGCCAACATCTACTATCTGTGCGGCCATCACACGCTGAACATCTGGGACTACCAGTGCCTTATCGTGCCGCTCGAAGGCCCCCCCTTCATGGTGCTGTGGCAGTTCGAGCAGGGCCGCTTCAACGCCTCCGCCACCGATTGCGATCCGGTTTATTTCGGCAATGGCGCGGAGCCCGTGGAGGCCACCGTCCGGGCGCTGAAGGACCGGCGCCTCGCCGGCGGGCGGATCGGCCTTGAAGCCGGCGGCGGCTTCCTCAGCCCGGCGCGGCACGCCGCCCTTTCCGCCGCCATGGGGAGCGCGGAGATCGCCGACATCACCGGCCTGGTGGAGGATGTGCGGGCGGTCAAGTCGCAAGCCGAGATCGCCGTGATGCGCCAGGCGCAGGCCGTCACCGACGCGGCCATGCAGGCGGCTATCGCCGCCATCGGCGCCGGCGTCACGGACCGCACCATCACCGACGCCATGGCGAGCGCCCTCATTGCCGGCGGAACGCAGGGCTTTTCCATCTTCCCGATGGTGGCGGTGGGCGAGCGCTCGGGCGTGCCCCATCACGCGCAGATCGGCAAGGTGATCGCACAGGGCGACACGGTGTTCCTGGAATGCTCGCCGGCGATCCACTGGTACCACGCGCCGCTGATGCGCACCGCCGTCCTCGGCACGCCGCGCGATCCCTTCGTGGAAGAGGTCGCCTCGGCCGGCACCGACGCGCTGAATGCCATGATGGAGGCGATGAAGCCCGGCGCCACGGCCGCGGAGGTGGCCATGGCCGGCTCCAATATCGTCGACCGCATCCGCGATCGCATCCTGTTTCACGATTTCTACGGCTATTCGGTCGGCATCGGCTTTCCCCCTACCTGGATCGTCGGCGGCGACATGCAGATCACCCGCAGCAACCACCGGCCGCTGGAAGCGGGCATGACCTTCCATTTCCCCATGACCCTGCGCAAGCTCGGCGTCTTCGGCGTCGGCCAGAGCCGCACCGTCGTCGTCACCGAGACGGGCTGCGAGGCGCTGAGCGCCCTCCCCCTCGGGCTCGACCGGGTGTAAGGACCATGCAAAGCGATCGGGCAAGCCAGAAGCTGCGCATCGGCCTCGTCTTTCCGGGCGGCGGCTGCGAGGGCGATTATTACCGCTTCGAGGCCGCCAGCGGCGAGGCGGCGCGGGTCTATTTCAGCCGGGCCCGGCACGGCGTCGTCGACGGCGCCGACCATCATCCCGACGCGCTGCGCCAGACGGCGCGCGTTGAGTGGATCGGCGAGGCGGCGAGGCGGCTTTCCGCCGTGCCGCTCGACGTTCTGGTCTGGGCCTGCACCAGCGGCAGCTTCATCAACGGAAGGCGCTTCGCCGAGGAGCAGGCGGCAGCCCTCGCCAGGACCACAGGCGTTGCCGCCACCAGCACCTCGCTCGCCTTTCCCGCAGCGGCGGCGGCGCTCGGGGTGCGGCGGGTCAGCGTGCTCGCCACCTATCCTGAGGAGACGGCGGCGATCTTCCTCGCCTTCCTCAGCGAATTCGGCATCGAAGCGCTCAACATGAAGAGCCTCGGTTTCGACAGCGGCTGGAATTCCTCCGAATTCGCCACCGAAGCACTGGTGGAGGCTGCGGCGGGGGCGATGGCGCCAGATGCCGAGGCGCTCCTCATCCCCGATACGGCGCTGCCGACCTTCGCCGCGATCGAGGCCCTGGAGGCGCGGCTACAGCGCCCGGTGCTCAGCGCCAACGCGGTTTCGCTCTGGCACGCCATGCAGATCGCCGACCGCCCCATCCCCGTCTCAGGGCTCGGGCGCCTTCTCGCCGGCCAGGCCCGCGGCTGAACGCGGCGGGCATCGTCCGGCCGCCGTTCAGCGGATGAAGCCGGGAATATCCTCCAGCCGCACCACGTGGCAGTAGATCATGTTGATGATCTTCAGCTCGCATTCGTGCAGCTCCATGGTCGCGGCAGCGCAGCAATCCTCCACGAGGACGACGTTGAAGCTCTCGTCAGCGAGGCTGCGCACCGTGGAGCTGACGCACTGGTCGGTGAAGAGGCCGGCGGCGATGACGTTGCGGATGCCCATGTTGGCGAGGATGAGCCTCAGATTGGTGCCGGTCAGGGCGCTGTCCGTCGTCTTCATGACGGTGATCTCGTCGCCCTCAGGCGCCAGCTCGGCGACAATCTCGCTATCCTTGCGGCTCGCCGGCAGGAGAAGCTCGTTGAAGCCCGGCTTCTTGTGGCTCAGGGAACGCTCGCGCCCGTCCTTCGTCTGGCAGGCGATGCGGGCGTAGACGACCTCCACGCCGCGGGCCCTGGCAAGCTCGATCAGCTTCTTGGTGTTGGGAATCACCATGCCGGTGAGGCGCTCCGAAAAAGGCGCCCAGCGGGCTTCTTCTTCCTCCGTCTCCTTGGGCTCCAGGTACGTGTTCTGGATGTCGATGACGAGAACGGCGGTCTCTTCTGCCACCAGGACGATATCTTCCGGCTCCGGCGCGTCCTCGTAATAGAAGCTGCGCCAAGCCGTCTTCCAGTCGCTCATGCCTTTCGCCCCTTCACCGCCTCCAGCGTCGTGGTGATCGCCTCGCGCGCCCGCACCATCTCCTCCTTGGTGCCGGAAAGGAAGAGGCGGCCGGAGGCGCCCATCATCTGCACGTCGTTGATCACCGCGCCCGGCGCGGCGCGCTCCGCCTCGTTGGCGGCCACGCAGGCAAACAGCGCCGGCGCCATCTCGTAGATGAGCAGGCAGACGCCCGGCACCAGGATGGAAGCGTCGCGCGAGCGGTTGAGGATGATGGCGTGCTGGTCGGAAAGGTCCTCGATGATGTCGTGGAAAAGGATGGTCGGGGCGAGCTGGTCCGTCGCCTTGGCGCCGATGCCGGCGAGGATCGCCTTGCCGGCCGCCTCCACCTCTGCCTTGTCGCTGGAATGCAGCTCCAAGAGCCCGAACTGGCGCTCCGTGAAGAGAATGCCCGGCTCCATCTCCGGCGCCTCTTTCAGCGCCAGATCGGCGATGCGGTGGATGGCCAGCGCCGGCGCCACCTCGATGATGAGGCTGTGCTGGCCGGCGAAGGGCGGATAGCCGCGCGCCCGCGTCGGGCTCGACAGATAGGCGGCGAATTGCGGCCTAAGATCGTCAATAGGCAGATAGACCCTCAGCTCGGTCATGGCGCGGCCCCTTCGCCGGTCTTACCTTTCACTTCGCCGCGGCGGCGTCGAAATGCTTGCCGAGGTCCTGGTGCGGGCGCGGGATGACGTGGACGGCGGTCACCTCGCCGACCTGGTTGGCGGCTTCCGCACCTGCCTCCGTCGCCGCCTTCACCGCGCCGACATCGCCGCGCACCACCACGGAGACGAGACCGCCGCCGACCTCGTTGCGCGAGACGATCTCCACATTCGCCGCCTTCACCATGGCGTCGGCCCCGGCGAGCGCCGGCACGTAGCCGCGGGTTTCGATCATTCCAAGTGCCTGGTTGGCCATTGCCTTTCTCCTTCTCTTGAGGGCCCGGGGGACGATGCCCCGGCGCCCGTCATGCCTATTCGTCGATCGATCCGATGATGAGCGCGTCCACCGGCGCGCGTGCCTTGGTGAAATAGCCGGCGGCGACGGAACCCTGGGTAACGAGCACCGCCTCGCCTTCGGCGCAGCCGAGCGGATCGAAGGCGATCAGCCGGCCGCCGTCCTCCGTCTCCACCTCCAGAAGGGCGCCGTTCGGCAGCGTCTCCACATGCTTGGTCGACCAGACCCGGCCGGTCACGCGTCCTCGGATCATGTGCTGGCCCTTTCGATCTTGATGCCGCGCCGACGCAGCTCGTCGCCGGCAAGCGGGGTGAAGCGCACGCCCTTGGCGGCCGAGACGCTGCGCAGCCCCTCCGGCAGCCGGGCGACGTCGCGCTCCGTGACGAGGCCGCGCTCAAAGCGCACGGCGGACGGCGCGGCGCTCGGCGAAGGCGCCGCCGGCCGATGCGCCTCAAGCGGCGGGGCGCCGCCGGGGCCGAGCCGGAAGACGTAGCGCCCGGCGGCGATGTCGGCACGAAGCTTGTCATCCTCGGCGAGCCGCAACAGACGGCTGACGAAGGCGGCGAGATTCTGGTTGGTGCGAAGCGTCACCACCTCCTGGCGCGGCTCCGGCCGGGCGGCGCCCGCGCCGCCTCCCAGCCGCTCCAGCTCCTCGGCGAGGACCTCGCGGATCATGGCGCGCAGATCGCTCATCGGCGCGCTCCGAGCTCTCTGAGGGCGTCCTCTGCGGCGCTCCTGGCATTGCGCATCTCCGCCTCGTCGCCGGCGAGATAGACGCGCCCGTTGGCGCCGATCATGCGGTAGTCGATGAGCTTGACGTTGGCCGCCTTCTCCGCCTCGTTGCAGGCAAGAATGGCGTAGGAAGCCGGCTGGCACTCCAAAAGGAAAAGGCTGTCGCCGCCTAAGATCATCGAGCCGATGGTGTTGCGGTTGATGAGAAAAGCGTGCTGGTGGTCGATGCGGGTGACGATCTTGGAGGTGAGGATCTTCGGCGGGGCCGCATCCTCCTTGCGCGCGCCGAGCGCATCGAGCACCGCCTGCGCTCCGGCCTGCACCTCGGCGGTCGATTTGGAGTGAAACTCCAAGGTGCCGAACTGGCGCTCCACGACGAGAAGCCCCGCCTTCACCTCCGCGCCCTTCAGCGCCACATCGGTCAGTGCCTCGATATGCAGGCCCGGGGCGACCTCGATGACCTGCGCCGCCATGTTGCGGCGCGGCAGGCTGCCCCGCATCCAGGTGGCGAGATAGGCGAGCGTCTGCGGCTGCAGCTGGTCGATGAAAATGAAGGAGCGGAGCTCGGCCATGGTCACTTCTTCAAAAGGTCACGCAGTTCTTCGGCGATGAGACGGCGCAGTTCCTCGCGCGTGGCGCCGTCGACGGCCGGCGCGGCACGCTCCACCGGACGCGGCCGGTAAGCGCCGGAGCCCGGCACGCCATCGGAGGGAGCTTCGGGCAGCGGGCCGCCGAGCTCCGGCCCGAGGCCGCGATAATTCCCGAAGGTCTCCGAAGCCTCATAGGCGAGCCGCGTCCAATGGACGAGGTGCTGCGGGCCGATATTCTCGCCGATGGAGGAGCGGCCGAAATAGCCGGTGCCGATGGTGAAGCTCGGGGCAAGATGGGTGCCGAAGCCGGCGGCGCCCTGCGAGCAGGGGGCGTTGACCACCACCCGATAGGCCTCCACCGCGGCGGCAAAGGCCATCGTCACCCGCTCGTCGCCGGCATGCACCGCAGCCGAATGGCCGGCGCCGGTGAGACGCAGGACGGCGCGCGCCTGCGCCAGGGCCTGCGGACGGCTCTTGGCCACATGCATGGCCAGCACAGGGCAGAGCTTTTCGCGGCTTAGCGGCTCCTCCACGCCGATTTGGGCGATCGGCGCCACCAGGATTTTGGTGGAGGACGGCACCTTGATGCAACATTCCTCGGCGATCCAAGCGGCGTCGCGGCCAAGTGCCTCCACGTTGAAGCCGCGCGCATGGAAGAGGAAACGGCGCAGCCGCTCAACCTCCTCCGCGCCGCACAGATAGGCGCCGGCCGCCTTCAGCGCCTGGGAAAGCCGCCGCTCCACCGCCGGCAAGGTGATGAGGACGCTCTCATTGGTGCACAGGATGGAATTGTCGAAGGCCTTCGATTGAACGATGCGACGCGCCGCCTTGTCGATATCGGCGGAGCTGTCGACATAGACCGGCGCATTGCCCGGCCCCACCCCGATCGCCGGATTGGAGGAGGAATAGGCCGCCCGCACCATGGCCGTGCCGCCGGTCGCCAGGATGACGTTGGTCTTGGGCGAGGACATGAAGGCCTCCACCAGCGGGATGGAGGGCTCGGCGACGATCTGGATGATGGCCGGGGGTGCGCCGGCCGCCTCGGCCGCCTCAACGAGCCGACCTGCGGCGTCGAGACTACATTCGCGCGCCGCAGGATGCGGGCTGACGACGATGGCGTTGCGGGTCATCAGCGCCAGAAGCACCTTGTAGTTCAGCGTCGCGATCGGATTGGTGGAGGGCGTCAGCGCGAAAACGACACCCGCCGGACGAGGCAGCTCGACGATCTTGCGGGTCTCGTCGATGCGCGGGCTGACGAAATCCTCCTCGCGGTAATGCTCCACCAGGGGCCTGGCCGTCAGCTCGTTCTTTATCTTCTTGTCGGCGGCGACGCCGAAACCCGTCTCGCGCACGGCCCATTCGGCGAGCCTTGCCGCATTGGCATGGGCCGCCTCGGCGACCGCGTCGACGATGGCCATAGTGGCGGCCCGATCGTAGCGCTGGAAGACGGTGGAGGCCCATCGCGCCCGCTCCAGCATCATGTCGGCGCGGCCGTGCATGGCCGCCGGCGTGCCGGAAATGTCGACGAGGGTGCGGATTTCCGGCTGCATCAGAACGCCCTCCGCCGCCCGCCCATCACCTCCTCGCGAGCAAGGCCGACGGCGATCTCCACCCGGCGCAAGAGATCCTCCGCGTCGGCCTGGGTGAGAAGCAGGCCCGGCTTGAACTGCAGGACGCGCGGATCGAGCGTGGAAAAGATCGCCCAGACGCCGTTCTCGTAGAGATGCTTCATCACCGGCTTGGCGCCCTGGGGGTGGTTGAATTCCAGCCCCATGACGACGCCGTGCTGGCGGATGCCGATGAAGAAGTCGGCATATTCGGCCATGATCTCGTCGAGGCCGGCGCGGATGAAGTCGGAGATGAAGCGCACCATGGTGCGCACTTCCGGCCGCTGCACGATCTCCAGCGTCTTCATGGCGACGACGCAGCCGAGCTCGGCGCCGCCCATGGTGGAGATGTGGCCGAAGCCGTCCTCCTTCAGCCAGCCGCCGCATCGCTCGGAGATGAGCACGCAGGCGATCGGGTACATGCCGCCGGAGATGCCCTTGCCCGTCACCATGATGTCGGGCTCCACGCCGTATTTCATGCAGCCCCACATCTCGCCGCAGCGCATCAAGCCGGTCTGCACCTCATCGGCGATGTAGAGGGCGTCGTAGCGCTCGCAGAGCTTCTTGACCGCCGGCAGATAGCCCTCATGCGGCATCGGAAAGCCGTAGGTCGCCGGGATCGTCTCCATGATGACGGCGGCCACGTCGCGGCCCTTCAGCGCGTCCTCCATGGCGCCAAGGTCGTTGAAGGGCACCTGGACGAACTCGCCCTCGGTATCCTCCGACAAGAACAGCTTGGAGAAGCGCTCGTCGCCGGTCTTCACCGCGAGGCCGGTATGGCCGTGATAGGCCTTGATGATGGAGACGATCTTGCGCTTCTTGGCGGTGTGGCGAGCCGTCTTGATGGCGATATCGATCGCCTCGCCGCCACCGGAGCCATAGGCGGTGTATTTCATGTCCGGCGCAGGGGCGCAGGCGGCGAGCGCCTCCGCCAGCGCCGTGCGGGCAAGCGCGGGGAAATGATGGTTGCCCATGTCGAAGCGCGCCGTGCCGGCCTTCAGCACTTCCACGAGCTCGGGATGGCGATGGCCGAGATTGTAGGTGCCGCCGTTCAGATGGACGTCGATCAGCCGCCTTCCGTCCATGTCGTAAAGGTAGTAGCCCTCGCGCCGGTCGATGACGAGATCGACGCCCATGTCGATCCAGTCCTGGGTCTTGCCGGGGTTCCAGAACGCCTTGGAGCGCTCAAGAAATTCGAGCTTTTCCTGGCTCATAGGGCTTCCCGTTGCGAGCATTGCGACATCATGGCCAATCGCCGGCGGCCCTGCTTGACAGGCGCCAGGTGCCGGTTGACAGGCCTCAGGCGAAGTCCTGCAGATAGGCTTCGCCCAGCTCGGCGGAGACCGGCGCGAAATCGGCGGCCAGCGCCTGCGGCTCCGGCGCTTCGATATGGCTGCCAATCCAGGCGAGCAGGGCGAGCCGGCGCAGCATGACGAAGGTGTCGAGCTCGGCCGCCTCCTCTTGCGGAAGCTCGCGCACCTTGCGGTAGCCGCGCACCCAGGAACGCTCCAGCTCCGGCACCATCGGATTGTCCTCCATGAAGCTGATGCCGGTGGCGAAGTCGTAGAGGAACCAGCCGAAGCCGCAATCGTCGAAGTCGATGAGCTCGGTGCGCCTGCCGTTGACGAGGAGATTGGCAAGGCGCATGTCGGCATGGACGAGGCCGTAGCGATCCGGGCCCTTGCCGAAGGCCGTCAGCCGCTTCGTCACCGTCGCCTCCACCCGCTCAAGGATGCCGCCGATTTCTGGCGTGACGTTCGGCGCGTCACGCCAGTTCCCCCAGGTGGCGTTCGGGCCGAACACGGCATCAAGATCCCAGGTCAGCCGCTCGAAGGGCTGCGGCCGCTGCCAGGAGATGGAATGCAGATGCGTGCGGGCGGCGATTTCGCCGAGATCCTCGAACGAGTTGACGAGATCGTGCGTCTCGTCCGGCTGCTCGCCGTCGAAATACTCAAACAGCACCATGAAGCGCGGATTGGGCAGCGGCTCCACGCGGCCGGACTGGATGAGCTTGCCGTTGCGGCCGGCAATGGCGGGCGGCGTGGTGATCGCCCCGTCCTCGCGCAGCGCCCGCGACCAGGCGAGCTCGCATTCGATGGCGCGCTCGGTGTGGTAGTTCTCGCGGTGGATGCGCAGGACCGACTTATAGCCCGGCGCCTCCACCAGATAGGTCGCGTTCTCCGACACGTTGATGAGGCGCGCGCGCGCCCCTTCCGGGATGTCCCAGAGATGCAACGAGGCATTCGCCAGCACCTCCAGATGCTTCAGCAGCTCCTCGAGCGGCATGTCGCTGGTCGCCATCGCCCTACTCCTCCGGCTCGATCCTCGGCCCTGCCTCAGATCTCGGCCATCGCCTCGAGCGATTCCGGCAGAATCTGGCCGCCGTCGACGACGATCTGCTGACCGGTGATGTAGGCCGCCTCGTCGGAGGCGAAGAAGAGCGCCGCGTGGCCGATATCCTCCACCTCGCCGAGGCGCTTCAGCGGAATGGAGGCGGCCATGGTGTCGAGATATTCCTGGCCGAGGTCCTGAAGCCCCTCGGTGAAGATGTTGCCGGGCATCACCGCGTTGATGGTGGTGTTGTAGCGCGACAGCTCCATCGCCGCGGTCTTCAAGAAGCCGAGCTGCCCGGCCTTGGAAGCGCCGTAATGGGCCCAGCCGGGGAAGCCGGTGACCGGGCCGGTGATGGAGGAGGTGAGGACGACCCTGCCCTTCCCCGCTCTGTCGAAATGCGGGATCGAAGCCTTCACGCACAAAAAGGCGGAGCGGAGATTGGTGGCCATCACCCGGTCCCATTCGGCGATGTCCATCTCCACCATCTTGGTCTGCGGGAAGATGCCGGCATTGGCGCACATCACGTCGAGCCCGCCCTGGGCGGCGGCGGCGCTGTCGACCATCCGCTTCACCTCGTCCCAGTCGCAGACATCGCAGATCTCGTAGCGAAGCGCGCCGCCCTCCCCGGCAAGCTCGTCGCAGGTCGCCTTCAGCTCCTGCTCGTGGCGCGCCACGATGGTGACCTTGGCCCCGTGGCGGGCGAAGACCTTGGCGATGCCGCGACCGATGCCCTTAGAGCCGCCGGTGACGATGACGCTCCTGTCCTTGATCGACGTCAGCATGCGTTAACCTCCCGTGTCGTTGTCAGCCCCTTTGGGGCGGTTGTTTCGCGCCTTGCGCAGCAGCCAGGTCATGGCGAAAGCCAGGATGAGAATGCAGAAGGAGCCGACGACCGACATGATGCCGACGGTCGGCACCAGCGGCGAATAGCCGGAGACCATCTTGGCGTAGAGCCATTCCGGCAGCGTGGAATCGGCGCCGGTGGTGAAGAGCGAGAGCGGGAAATTCCCCCAACTCAGAAGGAAGGCGAAGAGCCCGGCGGCAACGATGCCGGGCATCAGCAGCGGCAGGGTGATTTCGCGCAGGATGAGGAAGGTGGAGGCGCCCATATCGCGCGCCGCCTCTTCCAGCGCGGGATCGAAGGAATAGGCGCGAATGGCGATGATCAGGGTGGCGATCGGCGCGATCCAGACAAGATGCGCCACGACGGCGGTCTTCCAGGTCGGGATGATGCCGACGGAGTTGAACCACATCAAAAGCGCCAGGCCGAGCACGGTCTGGGGAAAGAAGATCGGCAACAGGATCAGCTTCTGGAAGGTGCCGCGATAGCGCCAGTGGTAGCGGGCGAAGGCGAGCGCGCCGAAGAAGCCGATCACCATGGAGACGATGGTGACGATGATGGCGACCTTCAGCGAGGTGGTGACCAGATCGGCGACCGTCGGGCTTTCCAGCGCGCGAGCATACCATTCCGTGGAATAGCGTTTGATCGGAAAGCTCAGATAGCGCGCCCTGGAGACGGAGGCGAAGCCGACGGAGACGAGCGGCAGATAGAGGATGACGATCGCCAGAACGCCGTAGAGGTAGAGGGCGATCTTGGTGGAGCGGCTCGCCGGCATCAGCGTCTGCGCCCCATGATTGTATCGAGGTCGATACGGGTAACGGCGACAATCGCCAGCGCGCCGATGATGAGGATGAGGACCATCGACAGCGCCGAGCCGAGCGGCCAGTTCTGCCCATAGGTGAAGGCGGTCTCGATCTCGTCGGCGATGACGATGACCGACTGGCCGCCGAGGAGCTTCGATTCCGCCAGGGCGCCGGTCGCCAGCACGAAGGAGAGCAGGCAGCCGACGACGATGCCGGGGGCGGCCAGCGGCAGCTCGATCTCCCACAGAACCCGCCAGCGCGAGGCGCCGAGATCGGCGGCGGCCTGGCGCGCATCGTCCGGCACCATGGCGATACCCTGCGCCAGGGGAAAGAGCATGAAGGGAAAGTAGACGTAGACGAGGCCGAACACGATGATCGGCACGTTGTAGAGCGGGCTTTCGAAGCCGACGCCGGTCAAGGCGCGGAAGTGACCTTCCACGAGGCCGCCCTTCATCAGCGTCAGCACCCAGCCGAACAGGCGGATATTCTCCGACACGAAAAGGCTCATCACCACCGCGACGGTGAGGACGAGGGTGAAGCGGCCGAAGACCTTGGCCATGCCGTAGGCGAGCGGCCAGGAGATGAGGAAAAGGACGATGGTGGAGACGAGCGCCATGCCCAGCGACCAGGCGAGCGGGCCGTAATAGCCCTGCTGGAAGAACACCCGGTAGGCGGAAAAGTCCGGCGCGTTGAAGAGGCTGAAGACGCGCTGCGGCATCACCGAGAAAACGGCGATGACGAGGAGCGGCGCCAGGAAGGCGACGGCCAGAAGCATCGCCAGGGGCAGGGCGCTGAAGAAGCCGAGCCTGCGGTCGAGACGCTCCATCACGCCTCGCGGATGAGATGCGTGTTCTCGACGTCCCAGCCGAGAACCACCTCGCTGCCGATGGCGCCGGCAAAACGGTCCTCGCGCAGCTTCTCAATGGTGAGCCTGGAGCCGGAAGCGGCCTCCACCTCGTACTGGATGCGCGAGCCGAGGGCGTATTCCTCGCGCAGGATGCCGCGCACGATGAAATCGGCGGTCTCCCCGGAGACCAGAAAACGGACGAATTCCGGCCGCACCATGAGGATGCCTCGCTCGCCCTGCGGCAGGGCGATATCGGCGGCGCCCGCCTCGCCGTTGGCGTGGATCTCGACGCCATGGCCATAGAGCCCGCCGCTCGCGGTGCCCTCCACGTCGAAAAGATTCACCTCGCCCATGAACTCAGCGACGAAACGGCTGATCGGACGGGCATAGATCTCGTCGGCGACGGCGATCTGCTCGAAGCGCCCCTTGCGCATGATGGCGATGCGATCCGACATCACCATCGCCTCCTCCAGGCTGTGGGTGATGTAGACGAAGGTCTTGCCGGTGCGGTGGTGAAGGTCCTTCAGCTCCTTCTCCAAGGCCTTGCGCAGCCGGTAGTCGAGCGCCGAAAGCGGCTCGTCGAAGAAGAGAATCTCAGGATCGAAGGCGAGCGCCCTTGCCAGCGCCACACGCTGCTGCTCGCCGCCGGAGCATTGGCGGATGCGCTTGTGGTAGTAGTCGGCCGGCAGATGCAGCAGCTCCAGAAGCTCCAGCGCCCGCGCCCGGCGGCTGCTTTCGCTCTCGCCGCGGATCTTCAGCGGAAACTCGATGTTCTGCCCGACCGTCATATGCGGAAACAGCGCCAGCGACTGGAAGACCATGCAGGTCGGGCGCTTGTTGGCGGGCGTTTCGTCGATGCGCTCGCTGCGCAGCCAGATGGAGCCCTCGCTCACCTCCTCCATGCCGACGAGGAGGCGAATGAGGGTCGACTTGCCGCTGCCGGACGGCCCGACGATGGTCAGGAACTCGCCCTCGTTGATATCCAGACTGATACCTTGCAGCGCCGTGAAATCGCCGAAGCGCTTCACGATATTGTCGAGGCGCAGAAACGGCTCGGAAGACATTTCGACCTGTCAGACGGATGCCGGAGACAAGATCCCCGGCGCGGGCGCCGGGGAGAAGGGCATGCCTCAGCCGCGCTTGGCGGCGTTGTAGATCTCGTTGAGATCGGCGTAGGAGGCGACGACCTGGTAGTCGAGCGAGCGGGCCATCTCCTCTTCCAGGCTGTCCCACTGGATGGCGTCGAGCTCTTCCTCGTCGAACTGGGACATCACCGCGTCGCTGCCCATCTGGCTGACCGGATTGTAGGTCCCCTCGGCGAAGGCGACGGCCTTGCAGATTTCCGGCTTCTGCACGAACTCCAGGAAATCCTCGGCGAGCTTGGAGGGATCGGGATTGTTGACCGCCGAGGTCAGCTCGATCCACACGACGCCGCCCTTGCCGTCGACGGGGCCCGATTTGGGCGTGATGGCACGCACATTCATGGCACCGTCATAGCGGGCCGGAGAGGCCGTGTAGGTGCCGCCGGTGAAGTAGGCGTCGATCTCGCCGTTGATGAGCGCGGTGTTCATGGCGACGAGGTCGTCGGTCAAGAGCTTGGCGCCGCCGAAGATCTTGTCGGCCGCCTCCCTGAACTGCGCCTTGCCCGCATCGTCCATCTCTCTGAACGGGTCGAGCCCGGCCGTCAGGCAGAGATGCATGATGTTCCAGTTGTCGTAAGTCAGCACGCCGTAGCGGTCGTTCATGCCGGCATCCAGGAAAAGGTTCCAGCCTTCGTCCTCGGCCATTTCCCGGCTGATCTTGTCGGTGTTGACGACGAAGCTGAACGGGCCGTAGCGCTGCGGCATGCCGATCAAATTTCCGTCATCGGCAAAGGCGAGCGGATAGGGCTCGGCGAAGGTCGGCAGCATCGTGTCGAAATAGGGCATGAACCGCTCCTTGCTGAGCGGCTTGATCAGGTTTTCCGGATAGAGCTGATCGCGCGCCCAGGGCTGGTTCACGTTGATGAGATCCCAGACATTGACCTCTCCCGCGCGCAACTTGTTGATCATGTCGGGGTCGGATGTGCCGCTTTCGGCGCGCACGCTGGCACCTGGATTGGCCTCGCGGAAGGGGCCGAGCACATCGTCGGAATTGTAGCCCTCCCAGCACAGGATGTTGAGCTGGTCGTCACGTGCGGCGAAGGCTTTGCCGGCCGGCCCGAGGGCCGCCAAGCCCGCAGCCCCGGCCATGCCAGCTGAGAACTGGCGACGGGTCAGTTTCATGAGCGCTCCTCCTTGAGCAAAGGGGGGACCTCTGGCGGATCCTTGACGCTAGAGTGCCGGCTTTGGCCCCCGCCTGCTTGACAGCGGCCGGCGCAGATTTAACAGCCGCCCGCCAGGCACTTGCTCGCTCGCGGCAAGCAAGAAAGCAGCGAGACTTGACTCTACGGCACTTGGCCACGCTATCCTTCCGGGCTTCAGCCATGTGAGGGAAGTCTTGGCGATCGCTTCTGACATCCCCGAGACCGAAACGATCGCTCCGCCGAAAGTGTTGGCGTCGGCCGCCACCGGAGCGACTGACCTCTTCTGCCGACGCGGCGGAGACGTGGAAACGATCTTCGGGCGCGCCGGTCTTCGCCTCACCGATCTCGGAAGCCCGGTCAACGAGCTTGATCTCAAAGGATATTGCGCGCTCTTCGAGGAAGCCGCCACGGCGACGCAATACGACAATATCGGCCTGGAGTTCGGCCAAAGATTTCTGCCCAAACATCTCGGCGTCATCGGCTACGCGGCGATCAGCTCGCCTACCCTCGCCGCGGCGCTGCGCAACATGGAACGCTACTTTCCCGCCCATCAGGGGCAGACGAGCTTCGGCCTGCTGCAGGATAGCGGCGTGTTATGGCTGAGCTATCGCATCTACGATCCGCGTATCGCCCGCCGCCGGCAGGACGCGGAACTGTCGCTCGGCATGTTCTGCAACATCTTCAAATCGGCGCTCGGGCCGGACTGGGCGCCCTTGGAAATCCGCTTCGAGCACGAACGGCCGGGCGAGTATCATGCCCACGAAAAGGCTTTCGGGGCACCCGTCCGGTTCGGCCGGCGCACCAACGCCATCGCCTTCCGCCGGCGCGATCTCGACGCCAGCATGCCGCAACAGGATCCCTTTCTCTTCTCCGTCATCACCCCCTTCCTGGAGCGACGCTGCGCCCTGCAGGAGGATCCGGAGGATTTCGCCACCGTGGTGCGCAACCAGATCAAGCTGCATCTGGGCGATACGATTCCGACGCTTTCGGAGATCGCCCGCATCCTCGGCCTGCCGGACCAGGCCTTCCAGCGGCGCCTCAAAGCGAGCGGCGTCGCCTTCGCCGACCTTTTGAAAGCCGCGCGCCACGAGCTGGCGCTGCATTATCTGAGCGATCCCGATATGCCGCTGACGGAGATCGCCTACTGCCTCGGCTATTCGGAGCTATCGGCCTTTTCGCGCGCCTTCCGCAACTGGACGGGCATGAGCCCCCAGCGCTACCGGCGCACGCGCCAGCGCCGCCCCTTCCTTACGGCCTGAATGACGCGGCGCCCCCGGCAAGGGGCGCCGCGCGCATTGCTTGTTTTAGAGCGTCTCAGATCTCTGCGAGGGTCTTGCGGAAAATGTCGACGATCTCATCGACATGGCTCCGCTCGGCAATCAGCGAGGGGGCGATGATGCCGGTATCGCCGGTGAACTTCACGTGGCAACCGTTCCAGAAGAGCTTCTTCTGCAATTCGGTGCCGCGCGCGCCGGGCGCGCCGTCCTGCGGCCAGACCTCCACGCCGGCCATCAGCCCGTAGCCGCGGATGTCGTGCACCACCTCCATGTCCCTCAGCGTATAGACGGCGTCGAGGAAATAATCGCTGAGCTCGGCGGCGCGCTGAAACAGACCCTCGCTCTCGTAGATCTCCAGCGTCGCCAACCCCGCCGCGCAGGCGGCCGGATGCGCCGAATAGGTATAGCCGTGGAAGAACTCGATGGCGTCCTTGGGCGCGGCGTCGGTGATGGTGTCGTAGACTTCGTCGCGGCTCGCCACCGCGCCCATCGGGATGGCGCCGTTGGTGATCGCCTTGGCCATGGTCATGAGGTCTGGCGTGACGCCGAAAGCGTCGGCGGCGAAGGGCGCGCCGAGGCGCCCGAAGCCGGTGATCACCTCGTCGAAAACGAGGAGGATGCCGTGCTGGTCGCAGATTTCCCTGAGACGCTCCAGATAGCCCTTGGGCGGCACCAGCGTGCCGGTCGAGCCGGCCACCGGCTCCACGAAGACGGCGGCGATGGTGGAGCCGCCATAGGTGTCGCAAAAGCGCTGCAGATCCTCCGCCAGCTCCGCCCCCTTCTCCGGCTGGCCGCGCTGGAAGGTGTTGTCGGGGTCCCAGGTATGGCGCAAGGCGACGACGTTGGGGATGACGCCGGCAAAGCTCTCGCGGTTCTTCACCATACCCGACAAGGACACGCCGCCGATATTGACGCCGTGATAGGCGCGCTCGCGCGAGACGAAGCGCAGGCGATGACCCTCGCCGCGGGCGCGGTGATAGGCCATGACCATCTTCAGCGCCGTGTCGATGGCCTCCGAGCCGGAATTGACGAAGAAGACATGGTTGAAGCCTTCCGGCAGGATGCGCGTCAGCTTGTTGGCGAGCGCGAAGGAGCCGGGATGGCCGAGCTGGAAATGCGGCGAGTAATCGTTCTGCAGCATCTGGGCGTAGACCGCATCGGCGATCTCGCGCCGCCCATGGCCGGCCGCGACGTTGAAGAGGCTGGAGGAACCGTCGACGATTTTGCCGCCCTTATGGTCCCAGAGATACATGCCCTCGCTCTTGACCACCAGGCGCGGGGCGGCCCGAAAGTCGCGGTTGGCGGTGAACGGCATCCAATGCTCGGCCAGCGAGTTGGTGGCGAATTTCTGCAAGGGCTCGGCGAGCATCTGCATCGGTGTTTCCTCCAAGGGAGACTCTAAAGCGACAGAATAGCGCGGCAGCTGGACCGACTTCTTGCACCAGAGGCCGGCTGCCCAGCATGCCAGGCCTCGCCTCGCCTAGGCGGCAAGGGCTTCTTGAAGCGGCATATAGGGCATTTCCGTCAGCGCCTCATGCACCGCCGCATGGGTGAGACGCCCCTGGTGGACGTTGAGGCCGGCGGCCAGATGCGGGTCTTCCGCGCTTGCCACGCGCCAGCCCTTGTCGGCGAGGGCGAGAACGAAGGGCAAGGTGGCGTTGTTCAGCGCCTCGGCGGAGGTGCGCGGCACCGCGCCCGGCATGTTGGCGACGCAGTAATGGGTCACCTCGTCGACCTTGTAGACCGGGTCGTCATGCGTCGTGGGGCGCGAGGTCTCAAAGCAGCCGCCCTGGTCGATGGCGACGTCGACGACGACCGAGCCCGGCTTCATGGTGGCGATCATCTGCCGGCTGACGAGCTTGGGCGCGGCAGCTCCGGGAATGAGCACGCCGCCGATGACCAGATCGGCCTCGGCCACATGGCGCTCGATGGAATCCTTCGTCGAGAAGACGGTGTCGAGCGTGCGGCCGAACTGGGTCCAAAGGCGCCGCAGCGCGTCGTTGGAAGCGTCGAGCACGCAGACATCGGCCCCCATGCCGATGGCGATATGGGCGGCATGGGTGCCGACCGTGCCGCCGCCGAGAATGACGACCTTGGCCGGATCGACGCCCGGCACGCCGCCGAGCAGCACGCCGAGGCCGCCATGGGCGTATTCCAGATAATAGGCGCCGGCCTGGATCGACATGCGGCCGGCAACCTCCGACATCGGCCTTAGAAGCGGCAGGCCGCCGGAAGGGCTGGTGACGGTCTCGTAGGCGATGGCGGTGGCGCCGGAGGCGATGAGCTCGCGCGCCTGGTCCGGATCGGGGGCGAGATGCAGATAGGTGAAGAGCAGTTGCCCCTCGCGAAGGGCGGCGCGCTCGCTCGCCTGCGGCTCCTTCACCTTGACGATCATGTCGGCGCGGGCGAAGACCTCGCCTGCATCGGGCAGAATGGTGGCCCCCGCCGCCTCGTAATCGGCGTCCAGGCGCCCGATGCCGGCCCCCGCGCCGGTCTCCACGAAAACCTCGTGACCATGTGCCACCACCTCCCGCACCGAGGCGGGAACGAGCCCCACCCGATGCTCCGAGGCCTTGATTTCCTTGGGCACTCCAACGCGCATCCACTATCTCCGAGCTTGTGAAGGCGCGGTAGATTACGAGGCGCCGCGCCCGCCGATAGGACCAGAGCCCGCCCCGCCCGTGGTTCAGACGGGCGCCTCAGGCCGCCAACAAGGGCAGGCCTGAAGCGGCCCGCGCCAGGGCGCGCACCCCATCCTCGATGCGCCGCATCTCTATCGCGGTCACGCCCATGCGGAAAGTGTTGCCGGCACCGCGCGGATCGGCGTGGAAAACCCGGCCCGGCTCCACGATGACGCTCTCGGCGCGGGCCGCCTCCACCAGTCGGTCGGCATCGAACCCCTTCGGACCTTGCAGCCAGAGCGAGGTGCCGGCGCGGCCCGGACCGTGATCGAAATCGGGAAGGTGGCGGCTGAGCGCGGCGCGCAGCGTCTGCCGCTTCTCGCGGATGGAGGCGGAGAGGCGGCGGATGAGCGCGTCGTGATGGCCGAGGGAGAGGAAGATGGCGACGGCGCGCTGGTTGTTGGCGGGCGGGTGGCGCAGCATCAGCCGGCGCAGGCGGCGCAGATCGGCGATGAGATCGGCGTCGCCGACGAGATAACCAAGACGAAGGCCGGGAGCGAGGGTCTTCGACAGCGAGCCCACGAAGACCACCCGCCCCTCCTTGTCGAGGCTCTTCAGCGCCGGCAGGGCGGCCTCGCCGCTTTCCATGTCGTCGAGGAGCTGGCTGTCATAATCGTCCTCGATGATGAGGCCGTCCGATGCCCCGGCCCAGGAAAGCAAAGCCTGGCGGCGGGCGATCGGCAGGCGCGCGGCCGTCGGGCATTGATGGCTCGGCGTGCAGAAGACGATGCGGCAATCCTCCGGTATCTGGCTCGGGTCCAGTCCCTTGGCATCGACAGGCACGGGCACGACCCGGTCGGTGTGCAGGCCGAAAATGAGGCGCGCATCGGGATAGCCCGGATCCTCCATGGCGACGGCGCTATCCTTGCGCAGCAGCAGCGAGGCCAAGAGAAACAGGCCGTTCTGGGCGCCGAGCGTGACAACCACCTCGTCGGAGCGGGCGAAGATGCCCCGCCGCGGCAGGATGCGGGTGCGGATCTGCTCGATGAGGAGGGGGTCATCCTTGTCGACCATGTCGGCCGCCCAATCGTAGATCTCGCGCACGCCGAGCGCCATGCGCACGCATTCGCGCCATTCGTTGGTGGGAAAGAGCGAGGGGTCGAACTGGCCGTAGACGAAGGGGTAGCGGTAGGAGAGCCAATCGCGCGGCTTGTCCAGCGCCTGCAGCTTCTTCAGGCGCGGCGGCACCAGGGACGACCAGTCCGGGCCGGGCCCTTCCCGGGCCGGCTCGACCGAGGCCTCGCCATCCAGAGACGGCAGGATGTCCGGATTGACGAAATGGCCGTGACGCTCCCGGGCGATCAGGAAGCCCTGGTCGACGAGATGCTGATAGGCCAGCACGACCGTGCCGCGCGCCACGTTGATATGGCGGGCGAGCGTGCGACAGGAGGGTAGCGGCTGGGCGGCGGGAATCTGGCCGTTGAGAATCGCCGCTACGACGGTCTGTCGAATCTGGGCCTGAAGGGTCTGGCCGCTGTCCATGGACATCTGGAACAGACCGGCCCACATGGCGCTGTCGCTGCGCATGCCGTTGCGTCAACTCTTGTGAGGTCGATATGCGCCGTCAAGCTTGCATGGCGGGGCGGAGAGGGCAAGGTCTGTACCAACCTCTTAAGCCAAGATTGCGCCGCCCGATGGAAGGGTCGGCGCCAGCCGGCCCGAGCGATGGCGCTTGCCCTGGCCCAACGAGGTGTTAGCATCTGGTCCTAACGAGCGACCTCAGCTTCGGGCGGGCTAAAAAATCCGTTCCGCACCCGTCGTACCCGTCCTTGGGTCGGGCCACTCCGTGGCGGAGGCGGCACGAACAAGCGAGCCCAAAAGGGCCGAAACGGCAACCAGCCGAACAGGGGAACTGAGATGACATCGAAACTTGCAAGCCTTGCACTTGCCGGAGCCCTGGCGGCCGGCATCGTGCTTCCCGGCAGCCTCGCGCTGGCGCAGGACAAGCCCGACAAGGTCACCGTCGCCTACTTCCTGGAATGGCCGACGGCGAACCAGGTAGCGCAGATGAACGACACCTATTCGGAGCGCCTTGGCGTGCCGGTGGAATGGCGCGCCTTCGGCAACGGCAACGAGATGACCCAGGCGATGGTCTCCGGCGATGTCGACATCGCCTATTCGCAAGGCTTCGTGCCGTTCATCGTCGGCGTCTCCAACAACGCTCCGATCGAATTGGTGGGCATCGCCGTCACCTACGCGGAGAACGACCTTTGCGTGGTGCGCGACGATGCCGGCATCACCCAGGAGAACGCCAAGGAGCTGGAAGGCAAGAAGGTGGCGACGCCGATCGGCAACGTCACCCACTACAAGCTCCTGAAGACGCTGGAGCATCTGGGCGTCGATTCTTCCAAGGTCGATCTCGTGCAGATGAACCCGGCCGACGCCGCCGTGGCGCTGGTGCGCGGCGACGTGCCGATGGCCTGCGCCTTCGGCGGCGCCATCAACCGCATGCGCGAAGTCGGCAAGCCGCTGATGACCGGCGCCGAGCAGGAGGCGGTGGGCATCAACACCTTCGACATCATCTCCGTGCGCTCCGACTTTGCCGAGCAGTATCCCGATCTCGTCAAGGAATTCCTCGTCGTCACCGAGGAGGCCAACGCGGCCTACAAGAACAGCCCGGAAGAGAGCTACGAGACCATCGCCAAGGCGGCCGGCATGGATGTCGACGCCACCAAGGGCATGCTCGCCAATTTCGGCTTCCCGACGGCCGAAGACCAAAAGAGCGAGAACTGGCTCGGCGGCGGCGTGCAGGAAATGGCCAAGGGCGTCGCCGACGTGATGGTGCAAGCCGGCGGCATGGAGGAGGCGCTCGAGGACTATTCCGGCGCCGTCGATCCGAGCTACCTGCCTTAAGCGCATAACCGGGCGGCCGCCAAGGCCGCCCAACCGCCTTCACGAGGACGACAACCCACGGAAGGGGTCCCTTGCCCATGGACGGATTGCGGATCGAGAACCTTTCCATGGTCTTCAGCCTGCCCAATGGCGGCAGGATCCAGGCCCTGAAGGACGTGTCGCTGCATCTGGCGCCAGGCGAGCTGATGTCGGTGCTCGGCCCTTCCGGCTGCGGGAAGACCACGCTCCTCAACATCGTCGCCGGCTTCCTCGCCCCGACCGCCGGCCGCGTTCAGCTCAACGGCCACGAGGTGAAGGGGCCGGATGCTGAGCGCGGCATGGTCTTCCAGCAGGGGGCGCTGTTCGAATGGCTGTCGGTGGAGCGCAACGTCGCCTTCGGCCCGAAGATGGCGGGAAAGCCGGCGGCGGAAATCCGCCAGACGGTCGAACATCTCCTCGAGGTGACCGGCCTGCAGGGCTTCGGCGACAAGCCGGTCTACCAGCTTTCCGGCGGCATGCAGCAGCGCGTCGCGCTCGCCCGCTGCCTGGCCAACGACCCCGACCTCATCTTGATGGACGAGCCGCTCGGGGCACTCGACGCGCTAACGCGCGAGAAGATGCAGGGCCTCGTCCTGAGGCTCTGGAAGGAGACCGGCAAGACCATCGTCCTCATCACCCATTCGGTGGAGGAGGCGCTGTTCCTCGGCGAGCGGCTGGTGGTGATGGCGCCGCGGCCCGGGCGGGTGCACAAGACCTACGAGCTTCCCTTCGCCGACCGGGGACTTGAGGAAAGCCCCAGGAGCATCAAGGCGAGCCAGGAATTCATCGCCGTGCGCGAGGAGGTCCTCTCCATGATCTGGGAAATGGAGGAGGAGATCATGGGACGGGCGGGAGCCGGCTAAAGCCAGGAGGAACACCATGACCGACCAGGCGCAGAGCGAAGGACGACCCGAAACCGACGACGGCGAAATGGCGGCGAGGCTTTCCGAACAAGGCTCGGCCGGCCCTTCCGGCCTCGCCGTCTGGCTCGGTATCGCCGACAACACCTTCACCCGGCAAAAGACGGTGAAGTTCGGTGACGCCTCGGCGGTCAATTCGGGGCGGCTTTACTCGATCCTCACCGTGATTGCGCTTTTCACGCTGTGGTGGCTGGCCACCAACCTCGGCTGGGTGAAACCGATCTTCTGGCCCTCGCTGGGGATGGTGGGCGAGCGCCTCGGCAAGCTGATTTCCGACGGCTTTCGCAACTTCACCCTATGGGAGCATGTGTGGATCAGCGTCTACCGGGTGCTGACCGGCGTTCTCCTCGGCGCACTCGTGGGCATCCCGCTCGGCTTCGCCATGGGCCTCTCCTCGCTGGCGCGCGGCGTCTTCGACCCGATCGTGGAGTTCATGCGGCCGATCCCGCCGCTCGCGCTTATCCCGCTCATCATCCTGTGGTTCGGCATCGACGAGACGGCGAAAATCTCGCTGCTCTTCCTCGCCTCGCTGTTCATCATGACGATCGCCGCGCGCGCCGGCGTCTCCTCGGTGCGCATCTCCAAGGTGCATGCCGCCTATTCGCTCGGCGCCTCCAAGCTGCAGGTGCTGCGCCACGTCATCCTGCCGAACGCGCTGCCTGAGATCTTCACCGGCCTCAGGACGGCGATGGGCGTGTGCTGGGGCACGGTGGTGGCGGCCGAGCTCGTCGCCGCCGACCGCGGCGTCGGCTCCATGATCATGATCGCCAAGAATTTCCTGCAGACCGATACCGTGGTCATCGGCATCATCATCATCGGGCTCATCGGCTATTCCATCGAGCTGTTGATGCGGCTCCTGGAGAGCTGGCTCATCCCCTGGAAGGGCAAGGCGTAGCCGGGCGGCGCAAGCCCAAGGCGCGGCGCCATCACGCATGGCGCCGCGCGGCCGCCTATTCGCCGTAGGGTATCCAGATGTTCTTCACCTGCGTGGCATGGCGGAGGAACGCCTCGCCCTCGCCGGCCGGGCCAGCCCAGTCGAGGAGCCGGCCGTCGCACGCCCAGACGGGCTTCAGGTTTCCCGCCGCCGCGCGCTCAAAATCGGCCAGCCCTCGCGGACCAGAAAAATGCCAGGCGGCCGCGATGTCTTCGTGGCCGCCGATAGTGGCGCCGAGCTCCGCGGGGTCGCCGGTGACGATGTTGACGACGCCGCCCGGCACGTCGGAGGTATCGAGCAGCTGATAGAAATCCGTCGCCGCCAGCGGCCAAAGGGCGGACGGCGCGGCGACGACGCGGTTGCCCATGGCGATGGCCGGCGTCACCAGCGAGACGAAGGCGAGGAGCGGCGCCTGGCTCGGGCAGAGGATGCCCATGACGCCGTGGGGCTCCGGCATGGCGAGGGTGACGTGCCGCGCCAGGGTGGAATGAACGCGCCCGTCGTATTTGTCGGCGTAGGCGGCATAAAGGAAGATACGCCGGATGGCGGCGGCCACCTCCGCCTCGGCTTCCTTTCGGGGCGCGCCGCACATCTCCCGCAGTCCTTCGGCGAAGCCCTCACCGCGCGCTTCCAGGTTCTCGGCGAGATAATAAAGCACCTGCGCGCGCTGATGGCCGCTCATCGCCGTCCAGCCGGCGGCCTTGTGCGCGGCTTCCACGGCGTTCCTGATATCCTTGCGTCCCCCGAGCGGGGCCTGGCCGACCTCGATGCCGCCCGGGCTGCGCACACTATAGACATGGCCGCCATCGGGCCGCGCCTGCCGGCCGCCGATATAGAGCTTGGCGGTGCGGTCGAGGCGAGGCAGGCCGTTCTTGTCGGCGGGGGCACGAAAGGCGGGCGCCACGGAAAAATCGGGCTCCGGCAGCCTGGCCGGCTTCTTGCGGCCGGGCGCAGAAAGCGGCCTCAGATATTCCCACATGCCTTCCCGGCCGCCCTCGCGGCCAAAGCCGCTCTCCTTCACGCCGCCAAAGCCGGCGGCGGCGTCGAAGAGGTTAGCGGCGTTCACCCAGACGGTGCCGGCCCGAAGCCTCGCCGCCACGTGCAGCGCCAGATTGACATTCTCCGTCCAGAGCGAGGCGGCGAGACCGTAGCGGGAATGGTTGGCGAGCATCACCGCCTCATCGGGGGTGCGGAAACTCATGGAGGCGAGCACGGGCCCGAAAATCTCCTCCTGCGCCACGATGGAAGCCGGCGCGACTTCCGTGAGCAGCGTCGGCGGGAAATAGAAGCCGGCCTTCGGCACCGTTGCGTCCGGCTGCCAGCAGGCGGCACCTTCGCGGCAGCCGGCCTCCACCAGGGCGCGCACGCGCGACAGCTGGGCCGCATCGACGAGGGGGCCGATATCGGTCGATTTATCCAACGGCTCGCCGAGGCGCAGCTTCGCCATGCGGCGGCGAAGCTTGTCGTGCAGGCGCTCCGCCACGCTCTCCTGCACCAGAAGCCGGGAGCCGGCGCAGCAGACCTCGCCCTGGTTGAAGAAGATGGAATCGACCAGGCCCTCCACGGCGGCGTCAAGGTCGGCATCGTCGAAGACGATAAAGGGCGACTTGCCGCCGAGCTCCAGGGAAAGCTTCTTGCCCGTGCCGGCAAGCGCGGCGCGGATTTTTCGCCCGACATCGGTGGAGCCGGTGAAGGCGACCTTGGCGACGTCTTCATGCGCCACCAGCGCGGCACCGGTCTGCCCATCGCCGGTGACGATGTTGACGACGCCGGAAGGCAGCCCCGCCTCGCCGAGAAGCTCGGCGAAGGCGAGCGCGGTCAGCGGCGTCTGCTCGGCCGGCTTCAACACCACCGTGTTGCCGGCCGCGAGGGCCGGCGCCAGCTTCCAGGCAAGCATCATGAACGGGAAATTCCACGGTATGATTTGGCCGCAAACACCAAGCGGGCCATAGCCGGCAAACTCGCTCTCCATCAGCTCGGCCCAGCCGGCATGGTGGGTGAAATGCCGGGCGACGAGCGGCAGGTCGATATCGCGGCTCTCGCGGATGGGCTTGCCGTTATCAAGGCTCTCCAGGACGGCGAAGAAGCGAGCGCGCTTCTGGATAAGGCGGGCAACGGCGTAGAGGTAGCGGGCGCGGACATGGCCTGAGAGGCCGGCCCATTTCGCCAGCGCCTTCTTGGCGGCGGCAACGGCCGCGTCGATATCGGCCGCCGAGCCTTGCGCCACGCGCGCCAGCGCCGCGCCGTTCACCGGGCTCAGCGTCTCAAAGGCGCCGCCTTCTTGCGGCGCCAGGAAACGCCCGCCGATGAAATGGCCAAAGCCCGCCTCGTGCGCGGCCAGCCAGTCGCGCACGGCAGCGTCCGCTTCCGGCGCCGGACCGTATTCCATGGTCTGAAAAATCTCCTTCACCGCGGTCATCTCGGCTCCTAGCCCGGCGGGTGGCGCATCGCGGAGGAATAGCGGCCGGTGACGAAATGCTCGATCTGACGCTCGATATCGGCAAGCAGCGAGCTTGCCCCAATGCGGAAGAGCGACGGCTCCAGCCAGTCGCGGCCGAGCTCCTCCTTCATCAGGATCTGCCAGGCGAGCGCGTCCTTGGCGGCGCTGAGCCCGCCCGCCGGCTTGAAGCCGACGGGAAAGCCCGTCCGTTCCAGATAGTCGCGAATGGCGCGCACCATGACGAGGCTGACCGGCAGCGTGGCGTTCACCGCCTCCTTGCCGGTAGAAGTCTTGACGAAATCGGCGCCGGCCATCATCGCCACCATGGCGGCCTTGTAGACGCTCCGCAGCGTCTTCAGCTCACCGGTCGCCAGGATCGCCTTCAGATGCGCTTTGCCGGCGGCCTCGCGCATCGCCGCCATCTCGTCGTAGAGCGCGGCCCATTCCTGGCGGAAGACATGGCCGCGGGTAATGACGATATCGATGTCGCCCGCCCCCTCCCCGACGGCGTAGCGGATCTCGTCGAGGCGCAGCTTCAAGGGCATCAGGCCGGCGGGAAAGCCGGTGGCGACGGAGGCGACGGGAATGCCGGAGCCTCGGAGCGCCTTCACAGCGGGCCGCACCATCGTCGGGTAGACGCAGACGGCCGCCACCTGAAGGGGCTCAGCAAAGCCGAGCGCTTGCAGAAGGTCGGGGCGCAACGGCGTCTTCGCCTTGGCGCAAAGCCGGTGCACGCGCTCCGGCGTGTCGTCGCCCGACAGCGTCGTCAAGTCGATGCAGGTGATCGCCTTCAAGAGCCAGGCCGCCTGCCATTCCTTCTTCAGGCTGCGGCGCGTCGTCAGCGTGGCGGCGCGGCGCTCCGCCCCGGAAAGGTTCACCCGCGCCTCGTGGAACCATTCGCGATTGAGCGGCACGCCCGGATTGCGCGCTGCGTGCGGTTCCGGCGCGGCCGGGCTCCCGGCCCCACGGCCGGCGATGGAGGCGAGCGGGGCGACCCGGTCCACGGACATCTGCAACTCCCAGCTTCACCGTTTTGGGCGAGTCAAAAGGCTCACCCGTTCCTCGCGCCCCCCGCCGAAACGAGGATCGACGATAACGGCTCCGGCTTCAACGGCGTGCCGACTTTGGCACGGCGCGAGCACGAAGCCGATGGCCCGCGCCCGCGCGAGCGCTCAAGGATTGTTGCCGAAGTACTTCCGCCGCAGCCCTTCCAACTCGTCGCGGCCCTCAAGTGCGATCAGCTCCACCGTCAGCGGACGCGTGAAACCGGTCCGCAGGGTGACACCAAACCCGTATTTGTCCGGCTCGAAGATGGCGCCGATCACCTCCAGCGGCTGCCCGGGATGGGTATGAGCATAATATTCCAGCACCGGCGCGCCGCCGACAATGGCGTCGACCTCGTGGTTGAGTAGCGCCTCGGCCGCCTCCCCGACGCCAGGGAACGTGACGTATTCCAGGGAATTGGCGCGGGCGAAATCCTCCGCCACGCTGCCCTCCGCCACGGCCACGCGCTTGCCGGGCAGGTCGGCGAGGCCGTCGATCTGGTTGTTGAGCGTGATCGTCGTCATGACGCTGGTGATGGTGGAGGTGACATAGGCGACGACGGCGACGCCGCACAGAAGCCAGATTGCCGCCCAAATCCGTCCAAGCCAACCGAAATAGTTCTTGCGGATCGGCGCTTTGCCGGATGTGGCAATCGACATGACGGCGAAGAAGCCCTCAGCAAAACCCTCGCGCCAGCGCTTGGGGAAATCCTTGTCGAAGCGACGATAGAAGAGCGTGAAAAGGACGGAGGCCATGAGGATGACGAAGCCGATCCACAGATAGGAGCGCACATAGCCGAAATCGCGCAAGGCCCGCGCCACTTCGCCGAAGCTGGCGCCTTCCATGTCATCGACCATGATGCGCAAGCCGGAATCGAACCAGGGATAGGTGAAATCGATGCGCCTGGCCCGCGCCTCGGTGATGGAAAGGTTGGTGACGGCAACGTCGACCTCGCCTGTGGCCGTCGCCGTGACGAGATCCTTGATGGTGGGATAGACGCGGTATTGCGGCTCAAGCTCCAGCTCCATCGCCATCGCCTCCCACAGTTCGACCGCCATGCCGGAATAGCCGCCCCCATCCTCGGCCATGACGAAGGGCGCGCTCAGATAAAGGCCGACATTGACCTCACGCGCCGCATTTGGCGCCCGCGCTTCAGTGTCAGCGGCTTCGGAGCCGGCAGATGCGGCGGCGGGGGCATCGGGGGTCGTGGTTTCGCCGACCGGCTGGGCTTGGGCCCCGGCGCCCCAGGCGAAGACCAGAGCAACCGTCAGAATAAGGGCGAGAAAAAACCCGGGCAGCGCTCCCATCGACGATGTGCGCGCTGCACTTCCTAACTTAATCATCACATCCCCTTTGCCTTCGCGCCCGCCCCGCTCGCCGCCTCCTTGGCTTGCCGATGCGGTGCCGCGATGTGTCCCCTTCGACCTTTTCCTTTGACCGCAAAGGTGTTTCTCGCCGGTTAGCGAATGGAGGTCTGGGAAGGCGGGCGGGAACGCGGCGCGAAGGGCCGTCGCAGAGAGGTGCGCGGAGGAGCCACGAAGCGGCCAAGCCGAGCTTTCACGAAGGAAACGCTTCGCTGGCGAGCCGTCACGCACGCAGCTGACGTTATCGCCATCCTGGCAACGGCCGTCCACGCCCTAACAGGCAAGCAAGGTCAGGGTATCACCACGCCGCGGTAATCGCTCGCCGCGACGGCGCTGCACAGGTCGCTCCATTGGCACCCGAGACAGGCCGAGCGCGTCTTGCCCGCGGCGAAAGCCCCGCGCATCGCCCGCAAGAGCTCAGGACCGAGCGTTATCGTGGTGCCGGCTCGGACCGGACCCGGCATCAGACGGCGCAGATCGCGCGCCGCCAGGCTGTCGCGAACGCGAACGCTGGCCCGCCAGCAATGCGCATCTTCTTCGCCAAGGAGCGGCGCGCAGATGTCGTCCGGACCAGCGACGATGAGGACGTCCTCGCCTTGCGCAAGTCGCCCCGCGATCACGTCGTAGTTCGACGTGAAGGCGGGGCTGTAGCCCTTGCCCACATAGGTGAGCAGGCAGAGCAGGTGATGCGGCCGCAGCCGGATCGTCATTCAGCCGGCCGCAGCCTTGCCGCGTGCCATCAACCTCAGCGTCGCCGCGCCCAGGGCGGATTTCAGGACGGCCCCGACGAGGAAGGGAAACACCCCCAGCATGAAGGCCTGTTCCGCGCCGGTGAAGATGGCCAGCCAAGCCGCGCCGAGGAAAAGGCAGAGGGCGTTGCCGATCAGCATGTTCGCGAAGGCGAGACCGACGCGATGGCCATTCCAGCCCCTCTCGGCGAGCCAGCCGACGAGAGCGCCGACCATCGGAAAGGCGAAGAGATAGCCGGCCGTCGGGCCAACGAAGTGATGCGCGCCGGCAGCGCCGCCGGCCAGGACGGGCAAGCCGGCAGCGCCCTGCATCAGCCAGGCGACGATGGTGATGGCGCCGAGCCGCCAGCCATAGACCGCCCCGACGAGGGCGACGGCGAAGGTCTGCATGGTGATGGGGACGGGGAGCATCGGCACGGAAATGTAGGAGGACAAGGCCAGGAGCAGCGTGCCTGCGAAGACCGCAGCAACCTGCCAAACAAGCGGTCGGCTGCGTAAATCGAGAGGGCTGAAGGGCTTCAGGCTCAGCGCATCGGCACGGTTCATGGAGTCTCTCCTACGATGGATTATAGATAATTTTGGCATTCTATCGCCAAAAGACGCCACAAAGCCCGGCGGATAGCAAGAGGATTATGTTCGCAGGAGGTTTTTCGGCGTCGTGGCCGAGCCAAGATGTGCCGACGCGCACGCTCGGCGATCGAGCTCTCTATGGGTGTCTTCGGCCAATCCATTGCACATGCCGGGCGAGCACGGAGGCCGCCGCCTCCACCTCGCCGGCGCGCAAGGCGGCCAGGATCGCCCGATGGTCCCGGTCGGTGGGCGCCTCCCATTCGGCCCGCCAGCCAGCGAAGAGGAAACGCGCGCTGGCGGCATGCAGATCGTCGATCGCCTTCAGCAAGCGCGGCATGGCGCAAGGCTCCAGAATGAGGCGATGAAAGCGGCGGTTGGCTTCCTCCCAAGCCTGGACGTCGCCGGCCCTGTCCCCGGCCCTGGTGGCTTCCTCGGCCGCATCGAGGATCGCCTTGGTCAGATGCGGCGCGGCGTTGCGCAGGGCCAGCACCTCAAGCGCGGCGCGCATCTCGGCCACTTCGCGGATCTCGGCGAGACTGAAGCCGGCGACGCGCACGCCGCGGCGCGGCTCGCTGACCACCAGGCCCTGCGCCTCCAGACGCCGAAACGCCTCGCGCACAGGCACATGGCTTGCCCCGAACTCCTCGGCGACATCGTTCTGGCGCAGCTTGGTGCCGGACTCCACAGCACCGGAAATGATGCGTTCGGCGAGCGTCCGACTGATGCGCGCAGCTACTGTTTCGGCTTTCGCACCCATGGCTCTTTATAGATAATTTGTGCTTTCTCGATCGTCGAGACGTCGTGCGCGATATTCACCGCGGCCGTAACGGCTCCGGCAGCGCGGCTCCCACATCACGGCAAGTCAGCCAAGGACATTTCGGCGCTCCCATCAACCGCTCTCCTTGTGCGAGGAAAAAGCCTGCCGCATGGCGGCGCGGATCGCCTGCGAGGCCGGCGCCGCCAGCCCCGGCGCCATCTGCAGAACGAGATGCGAGCGGTGATGCGAAGCAAGGCTCGGCACGGGCACCAGATCCTCGCCCTTCAGCGTCTCGCCGAGCAAGCCGACGGCGATGCCGGAGGCGACCGCCGCGCGCACGCCGACCGTGCTTTCGCTCGAAAAGAACACGTGATGCCGCCTTCCGGAGGCCGCCAGATCGGCGAGCGCGGCCTCGCGCCACCAGCAGGCGCGATCGAACAGAGCCACCGGCAGCGGATCTTGCTCGGCGGCACCGCTTTGGCGCGAGGCCATCCAGACCAAACGCTCGCGGCGGAGCAATTCCGCTCCCGGCGGTCTATCGGGGAGTTCGTGGACGGCGATGTCCAGCCGGCCGGATCGCAAAGCCGCGCCAAAATCCGCGCCGAGAGCGCAGGTCACTTCCAGCTCCACCCCGGGGTGCTGCCGGGCGAAATCGGCCACCACGCGCGCCAAGGCGCCGCGCCCGTAATCGTCGGGCAATCCGATCCGCAGGCGGCCGCCCAGCCCGTCCTCGCGCAACTCCTCGAGCGCGGTGTCGAGCGTGCCGAGAACCTGCCGCGCCACCGGAAGCAGCCGCTCGCCCGCCATGGTGAGCGCCACGCCGCGTCCATGCCGGCGCAGCACCGGCCGTCCGACCACGCGCTCCAGCCGCTTGAGCTGCAGGCTCGCCGCAGACTGGGAACGATGAATCCGCGCCGCCCCGCCGGTCACGCTGCCGGCCTCCACGATGGCAAGGAAGGTGCGCAAGAGCTCGCTGTCGAGTTGATGCATCAGCCATGAGAAAATTCGATGGTTGATTTTGAGCATACGCGTTTTTCCTATCGTCCGTCACCCCATAGCCTGGGCGCGCCTTTTCCAGGGAGCGTCTTTCGTGACCTTGATCGAGACCTTCAAGAGCATCAGCCCCGCCATCAGGGCGGCCTACGGCGCATTGGCCGTCGGCTTGCTCGCGGGGCTTGCGCTCGCTCCCGACAAAGCCGCCGCGACAGCGCTTTTCGTGGTCGAAAGCCTTATCGTCATTGCGCCAATCGTCATCCCGGGCATCGTCCTTGCCGCCTGGATTACCGCCAGCGGGGCGGCGGACCGCGTGGCGGCGGCGTTTCGCGGCCGGATGCTGACGGCGGTTCTCGGCGCCTCCGCGATCGGCGCCATCACCCCGGTCTGCGGGGTCACGGTGCTGCCGCTCATGGCAGGATTGCTGGCCGGCGGCGTGCCGTTCGCACCGGTGATGGCCTTCTGGCTCTCCTCGCCCATTACCGATCCGGCAATGCTCGCCACCACGAGCGCGACGCTCGGGCTTTCCTTCGCCATCGGCAAGACCATCGCCGCTTTCGCGCTCGGCATCTTCGGCGGGCTCGTCAGCGCGGGGTTCGCCGAAACCGCGTGGGCGCACGCGCCTTTGCGGCGGAATTGGCTCACCGCGCGCCTCGGCACGCGATGCCAGGCGGAGGAGGCGCCTTTCCAGGCCGCGATATGGCGCGAAGCGCCGCGCCGGGCCCGCTTTCGGCGCGAGGCCTGGTCGATCACGCGGCTCATGCTGATCGTGCTGACGCCCGCCTTCGCCGCCGAATATGTGCTCAACGCCATGCTGCAGCCGGGGGCGATGTCGGCCTATGTCGGCGAGGACAATCCCTGGGCGGTTCCGCTTGCCGTGCTGGTCGGCGCGCCCGCCTATGTGGACGGCTATGCGGCCCTGCCGCTGACGCGGGCGCTGTTGGAGGCCGGGATGGCGCCCGGCGCGGCGATGGCCTTCCTCATCTCCGGCGGCGTTGTCAGCATCTGGGGCGCCATGGCGATCTTCCCGGTGCTGAGAATCAAGCCCTTCCTGCTCTATCTCGCCCTTGCTCTCCTCGGCTCCATGATCAGCGGCTGGGCCTTCGGCGCGTGGATGTGAAGGCTCGCCGGCCGCCAGGCGGCGCCAGCCTGGCGCGCGGCCCCGGCGATACCCTCAGGCGGCCAGCCAAAGCTCGAAAGCCAGCCCGGAGGCGAGAGAGCCGAGAAGCGCCAGCGCGATATAGAGCGCAAAGACCGGCGGGCGGGCGAGCGCCCAGACCGCAAGGGCGGCAGGCAGCGACGTCACGCCGCCGGAAACCAGAAAGGCCAGCCCGGCGCCCTCCGACATGCCCTGCTCGATAAGGCCGGAGACGAGCGGCAAGGCCGCATAGCCGTTGAGATAGGCTGGCACGCCGACGAGCGTCGCCAGAAGCACAGACAGGATGCCATCGCCTCCCACGGCGCGCACCACCCAGTCGGCCGGCACGTAGGCGACCATCAGGCTCTCCAGCAGGAAGGCGAGGCTCAGCCACTTCAGCAGAAACATGGTCGTCTTCAGCCCTTCGCGCGCGAACAGCCTGCGCCGCTCGCCAGCACGCCAGAAGCGCCAGGCAACGGGCTTGGGCGCACGCAGGGAAGCGGCCGCGCAGCCGCCGGTGCCGACACCTTCGCGCAAAGGCTCGGCGAGCGCTCCGCCACGGCCGAGCATCAGCGTCACCCAGCCGCCGAAAAGACCGATCCCGATCGCCGCCAGCGTCTTGGCAACGGCGAACTCCATATCGAGCAGGCCCGCGGTCAGCACGAACATCGACGGATCGATGACCGGCGAGGCCAGCCAGAAGGCCATGACGGCGGACAAGGGCACGCCCATGGCAAGCAGCGCCGCGATAAGCGGGATCACCCCGCACGAACAGAAAGGCGAGAGCCCCCCGGCCACCGCGGCAAGAGCGATCATCAAAAGCGGCGAGCCGGTGAAGGCCCGCGCGATCAAACTGTCGGCGCCGCTCGCCCTGGCATAGGCCGCCAGAGCGATCGACAGGAGGAGGTAGGGCGAGGTTTCAGCGAGCGCGGCGAGCGCGAAGCGAAGGCTCTGACCGCCCTGGGGCGGGTCCAGGATGGTAATGGCGGCAAGGATGAGGGCCGTGGCGATCCATACCCGCTCGCCCGACCAGAGATGCCGCGCGAGGACGACGCCTCGGTTGCTCAGCGAGATTACTGCCCCGGTCACCGCATAGGCCTCCGCTTCCTTTTGACTACAAAACCAGAATTAACGTTATTTCAGGCCGCACGGATAGGCACGCCGCCGCCCCTTCAAGCAACCTTCTGTCTGACGAGCTCCACGCCCATGCAACACTCCGCCGTCAGGTAATCCAATGTCCGGTTCATCGCCCGGTAATCGGCGCGGTTGACGATCTCGCGGCCACGACGCTCCTGCTTCACCAGGCCGGCCGTCACCAGGGTGCGCAGATGGTGCGCGAGGGTGGAGAGCGGCAGGCCCGTATGCGATGCGATATCGCCGACGATGAGACCCTCGTCTCCGGCGCGCACGAGCAGGCGGAAGATTTGAAGACGCGCCTCGTGCCCGAGCGCCGCCAAGGCCCGCGCCACCGTGGAGTTTCTCTCGTTCATGCGGCAAACATAACTATTACACTAGTTATGTCAATATAAGTACCGTAGCCGTCATGGCGTCTCATTTCTTCCTATGGGTCGGCGCATGGAAATCCGGCGGCTTGTCGGCGATCCAGTTCAAGAATCTGGCGATCCTCGGGTGCTGCGAAAGCGGCTCTGCCTCTTCGGCCATGCGGGCGAGCACAAGATTGGAGAAACAGGCATGGAGGGTGCGGTGGCAGATCGGATGGATCGGCACGACCTCGCGCCCGCCGCGGCTCTTGGGGCGCGGATGATGCCATTCCACCCGCCGGCCGAGCGGACGGCCGCATAGCCAGCAGGGCTGCACTGCCTCTCCCGCCGTCGCTTCCTTGGCTCGGCCTCGCATGGCCGGAACCTACGCCGGCACGGGCCGGGTGGGCAATTCCGCCCGGTGGCGCAACAGCCGCCCGCCGGCATCAGGCGGGGTCAGCGCGCCAGGCGGCAAAGAAGGCGCAGAAGAGCAGCATTCAGCGCCAAACAGGCGGCGACGAAGAGCGGACCTTCCAGCACCTCGCCAAGGCCCGGGATGCGGGCGATGAGCGAAATCCACGGCTGGGCGAGCAGCACCGCGAAGACGCCGGCGAGCGGATCGGGCGTCATGCCGAGGAAGCCGGCTCGGTTGAGCGGCACGACAAGAAGGCTGAAGATCGCCAGAACCACGTAGAACCAGAAAACCGAGATGCATATGCGGCGCATGGCTTCTCCTTTCTTCTCGGGCTTCGCGAGAAGAGCGCGGCGCGCCGAAGGCGGAAGCCACTCTCCAGGAGCGGCGAGCACTACGAGCCGAATGCGGCGATACGGCGAGCCGTCTCAGGATCGAGGAAGCCGCGAAGCGTCGCTTCCGTCTCTTCCGCCATCGCCGCATCGAGACCCCGGCCGCCGCCGGCGAGGATGCGCTTCAAATCCCGCACCGGGCCGGCCGGCAAAGCGGCGATGCGCTCCGCCAGTGCCAGGGCGCGCGGCATCAGCTCTTCGTCCGGGACGACTTCATGAAGAAGGCCCCATTGAAGCGCCTGCCTTGCGTGGAACTTCTCGCCGAAAAGGATGAGCTCGCGCGCCTTCTGAAGCCCGACGAGGCGCGGCAGCAGCTCCGTCACGCCGCCAGTGACGAAAAGGCCCCAGGAGATCTCCGGAAAGAAGAAGCGGGTATTCTCGGCCGCCACGGCGAAATCGCAATTGATGACCCATTCCAGCCCGCCGCCGACAGCCCAGCCGCGGACGGCACCGACGACCGGCTTGTCGCCCCTCACGATGGCGCGTGTCACCTCCTGGATACGCTCCACATAAGCGCGGGTGCCGGCCTCGTCGGAAACCTGGCCCGAAAAATCCTTGAGGTCGTCGCCGGAGCAGAAGGCGCGCCCCTCGCCGGTGAAGAGGATGGCACGCACCTCCTCATCCCTCGCAGCCTTGGCGAAGGCCGCCAAAAGGTCTTCCAGGAGCTCCGGGCAAATGGCGTTGAGACGCGCCGGCCGGTTGAGAGAGATCTTTTCCACGCCGTTGCCGAGATAAGTGGAGATGACGGTGCCGCTCATGGCTGTTGCCTCCTGACGACGCGACGGGTCTTGCCTTCGGTGCGCGGCAGGGCGCCGAAAGGCAGCAAGCTCACGCGCCCGGTGGCGCCGAGCTCGGCCTTGATGCGCCGCTCCAGAGCCTCGGCAAGGCCCTTTCCCGCGCCCACACCCTCGGCCATCTCGGCCTCGATCGGCAGGGCATCGTAAGGGCCGGGGCCTTGGAGGACGATGCGGTATTCGCCGGAGAGCTCGGCGAAGGCGTGAATGACGGCGGCAACCTGCGTCGGGAAAAGGTTGAGGCCGCGCACCACGACCATGTCGTCGGCGCGGCCGACGACGCGAAAGCGCGGCGCGGTACGCCCGCAGCGGGCGCGGCCGGTGCCGGTGAGGAGCACGATATCGCCGGTGCGAAAGCGCACCAAAGGCTGGCAGTCGCGGCGCATATGGGTGAGCACCAATTCGCCGCGCATGCCCTCCTTGAAGGGCACCGGCTCGCCGCTCTCAGGCTCCACGAGCTCCGGATGCAGGATGTCGAGCGCCATGAAATGCAGGTCGCACTCCACTTCGCTCTGGCCAGCGAAATTGCAGAAGACGTCGCTGACGCCGTAATTGGCGTTGCGCACGGCAAAGCCCCAGACCTCCTCCAGCCTTGCGCGGAAGGCGGGATCGTCGAGCCCAGCCTCGCCGCCGAAGAGGCCGAGCCGCAAGCCGAGGTCGCGCGGCTTCAGGCCTTGGAAGCGCTCCGCGATGACGCGCTCCAGCACCGCAGGATAGGAGGGCGTGCAGGAAATCGCCGTGACGGCAAGCTCGCGGATGGTGCGGATGAGAAGCTCGCTATCGCCGACGCCGAAGGGGACAACGGTCGCCCCGGTCGCCTCAAGCGTCGTGTGGTCGGTGAAGCCACCCATCCAAAGGCGATAATTCAGACAATGGACGACGCGGTGGCCGGGGCCGAGGCCGCTTGCCGCCTGCGCCCTGGCGCCGACGAGAGCCGTCTCCTCGGCGTCGCGGGCCGAAAGGGCAAGGTTCATCGCCGTGCCGGTGGTGCCGGACGTGCGATGAATGCGGGCGATGCGAGCGGGTTCGGCGGCGAGATAATCGCCGAAGGGCGGATGCGCGGCCTGGCTGTCGCGCAGCATCTCCTTGTCGATGAGCGGCAATTCGGCGAGCGCCTCCAGCCTTTGCGGCGGCGCCTTGCCGGCCCAGGCGCGCCGGTGCAGCGGCGAATGGGCGGCAAGATAGTCGCGCTGCCTCTCCCAAAGGCGCTGGCGGTGGGCGGCAAGCTCCGCCACATCGGCAAAATCGGCGCGGTCGACGAGCATCGCTCCCTCGGGCGCAACGGGCAAGAGACGGGTGGGGCATTTGCCGATGCGAGCGGCAGGCTATCCGGCAGGGCCCTATCGCTTGTTCCAGAGTAAATGACAGTGATATCATTTTCATTTATTATCGAATCTGTCAATCTGGACCGCGCATGATGCGCGGCACGGAAAGGGGCGGATGCTGGAGAAAGGAAAGGCGAAGGGCGGGCTCGATTTTGCCGCAGCGCTCTCAGAGCGTGCCGCGTCGCCGGACCTACGCAAGGTGGAGCGCACGCGCCTCACCCTCCTTGCCGCCCTCGCCGCTGAGCTGCTGGCCGGAGCGGAACGGGGCGGCTTGAAGGTCTCCGGCGTGACGCGGGCGGCCGACCTCGCCCATGGCACCTTCTACCGCTACTTCCCGGAGATGGGCGCGGCCCTGGAGGCCTTGGTGGAGGAATTCTCCGCCTTCCTGGAAGCGCGGCTTGCCGGCGGGCTTGAAGGCGCGCCAGGCTCACGCGAGCGGGTGAAGGGCACGATGCTTCTCTATACGCGCCTGTTTGCCGCCAATGCCGGCCTGATGCGCTGCCTCATCGGCCTTGGCAACGACAGCTCCGCCTTCGCCCGCTCCTATCAGGCGCTGAACCGGGCCTGGTACCGGCGCATGGCGGCGGCGATGGCGCGCGGGCGCGCCGCCATGGGGTTGAAGAGCGCGCAAGAGGCCGAAGATCTCTTGCCGACCGCCTACGCGCTCGGCGGCATGGTCGACGACTTTCTGGCGCAGCTTTTTCTGCGCCACGAGCCGGCGCTCGCCGCCCTCGGCCAAGACGAGGAGGCGGTGGCGGAGCTTCTCACCGACTTGTGGTGGCGCGCCGCCTATGGGCGCACCGACCAGGAAGGCTCGCCTTAGAAGGGCAGGATCAAGGGCACGAGCAGCACCGTCGTGGCGAGCGCGATCGCCGCGAAGGGCACGCCGATGCGCACGAAATCCATGAAGGTGTAATTGCCAGGGCCCGTCACCAGGGCGTTCACCGGCGAGGAAACCGGCGTCATGAAGGCCGAGGAGGCGGCGAGCGCCACGGTCATGGCGAAGGGATAGGGCGAGGTGTTCAGCGTCTCGGCCAGGACGATGCAGACCGGCGCCATCAACACGGCCGTCGCCGTGTTGGAGATGAACAGCGACAGGCCCGCCGTAACGAGAAAAAGCCCGGCGAGAAGAACCCGCGGACCCGCCTCGCCGACGGCGGCGAGCATGGCGTCGGCCGCAAGCTGCACGCCACCCGTCTTCTGCAAGGCGACGGAGAAGGGCAACATGCCGACGATGAGGATGAGGCTCTGCCAATGAATGGAGCGATAGGCGGAGGGCATGTCGACACAGCCGAAGAGCCCCATTAAGAGGCAGCCGAGAAGCGCCGCCAGAACGTTCGGCACCAATCCCGTCACCATCAGGAAGACAACGAGGCCGAGGGAGAGAAGCGCGTAGGGCGCCCGGCCGGGCGCCGGCAGCGCATCCTCCAATTCCACAGGTAGATTGAGGAGAATGAGGTCGCCGCCGGTCGTCTGCAGCGCCCGGATGGCGCGCCATGGCCCGAAGACGAGGAGCGTGTCGCCGACACGCAGCCGTTCCTCCAGGATCGGCGCCGTGACCGCCTCGCGGCCGCGCTTCAGGCCAACGACGGCAAGGCCCGTCTCCGTGCGCAGATGCGATTGAAGCAGGGTGCGGCCGAGATATTTCGATTCCGCCGGCAGCATCACCTCAGCCATGCCGATTTCCTGCGAGCGGTCGTTGAAGTAGCTGCCGGTGAGCGGCAGACGCTTCAGGCCGAAACGCCGGCAGATTTCGTCCAGATCGAATTCAGGCGCGAAGACGTCGAGGAAGAGAACGTCGCCCTCAAGAAGCTCCGTCTCGGCGAGCGGGCGGATGAGATGGCGGGCAAAGCCGCGGCCTCGCTCGATGGCGATGATGTCGACGCCGGTGGCGGCGCGCAAATCGAGCGCCTTCAGGCGCCGGCCGATCAGCGGCGAGCCCGGCGCGATGCGCAGCCGGCCCTCGCGCTCGGCGAGCCCGTATTCGGCGACCCATTCGGCAAGGCGCGGGCGGGTGCCGGTTTCCTCCACGGCGCCGCCGGGCAGGAATCTGCGCACAAGCAGCATGTAGCCAATGGCCATGATCAGCAGCGGGATGCCGAAGGGCGTAATGTCGAAGAAGCCGAAACCCTCAAAGCCGCTGCGCACCAGCTCGGCATGCAGGATGAGGTTGGGCGGCGTGCCGACGAGGGTCATCATGCCACTGAGAAGGCCGCCGATACTGAGCGGCATCATCAGCTGGCTGGGCGAGAGGTGGGCGCGGCGCGCCACGCGCAGGACAATCGGGATGAAGAGCGCCACGACACCGGTGGAGCTCATCACCGAGCCGATGAGCGCGACCGTCACCATCAACAGGGCGATCAGCGCCGCCTCGCTGCCACCAGCGCGGCGCACGATGCGCTCGCCGAGATGTTGGGCGACACCGGTGCGCACCAACCCCTCGCCGATGACGAAGAGGGCGGCGATGAGAACGATGTTGGGATCGGCGAAGCCGGCAAGCGCCTCCTCGACCGTGATGACGCCGGAGAGCGGAAGCGCCACCAGCATGATCAGCGCCACGGCATCCATGCGCGGACGGTTGGCGATGAAAAGGACGATCGCCACCGCAAGAAGGGCGAGGACGATGAGAAGATCAGAATTCATGCCGTCGGCATAGGCGATTTTACCGGCAACGTCGCGGGCCTCCCGGGCGGCGTGGCGGCATGCCAGCGATGCAAGACAATCGGCGTGTCAGGCTAGAGGCGCAGCCCGAAGCTTTCCTTGAAGGCCCTCTCACCAGCGCGCGTGACCTCCAGGGCACGGGTCCCGGAAAGACGGCGGACCCAGCCCGCCTCCAGACTGTGCGAGCAGAGCGCGGCGCCGAGCGCGCCGGCGAGATGTGGCCGCCGCTCGCTCCAGTCAAGGCAGGGGCGGCAGAGGATGCGCCCGGAGCCACGCGTCTGCCGGGCCTGAAGCGGCGCTACGTCAAGGCCGATGCGGGCAAGGAAATCCAACCCCGCTTCTGTCAGGATTTCCGCCTCCTCGGTCAGTTCGACGTGGTCGGCGGCCGTTAGCGCGTCGGCAAGCGCCACACCGAGCGCGCCGGCAAGGTGGTCGTAGCAGGTGCGCGCGCGTCGGAGCGCCCTGTCCTTCGGCCCGACCGTGAGAGAAGCCTTCGCCTGCGGCTGCGCGGAGGCGACTTTCATGATCGCCTCCATCATCTCGGCAACGGCAGGGCCAGAGAGGCGAAAATAGCGGTGCCGACCCTGCGCCACGACATCCAGCAGGCCAGCCTTGACCGTGCGGGAAAGATGGCCGCTTGCCGTCGGCGGCGAGACGCCCGCGACAGCCGCCAGCTCGTTTGCGGTCAGCGCCCGTCCATCGAGGAGGGCGTGCAGCATCTGGGCGCGGCCGGGCTCGCCGGCGAGCGCGGCAATTTCGGCGAAGCGGTTGGTCATGGCGGCAGCTCCCTTCGAGCCGATCCTACGGGCAAAAGCAGCACATCGGTTCGGTCCTTGCCGAAACTTTTGTGAGGCCGGACAGGCAAAATGGCGCCATGGACGCCTTTCTCATCACCACCTCGCCTCGCGGCTCCTGCCTATGGCCGGTTCTAGGCCTCTGGATGCGGCGCGCCCGCACGCGGCGGGCGCTGAAGGATCTTTCTCCGCATCTTCTCGCCGATATCGGCATCACCGAAGAGGAAAGACGCCAAGAGACGGGCAAACGGTTCTGGCAGGGGTGAGATGCCTGCCGGCCTCCATCTTCGCCCGCTTGACTCTTTTCCCGTCCTTGGGAATCAATAAGAACGAATAGAGAACATGATCCCATGGCCGAGCACATACCCAAAGCCGAAAGGGGCTGGCGCGCCGGCGTGCTTTCCCGCCTGCGCCAGGAGATCGGCGCGCTGGAGGGCACCACGCCAGGCGCCAAGAAGACGCTGCCCTTCGACGCGGCGGCGATCGATAAGCATTTGCCGGATGGCGGGCTTCGGCTCGGCGCGCTGCACGAAATCTGGGGCGGGCCGGCCGGGCTTTTCCATGAGGGAGAGGCCGGCAAGCAGGCCGGGGTCACCTCCGCCGGCGCCACCTTTGCCGGCGGGGCCGGCGACATCGCCGCCGCGACGCTCTTTCTCGCCGCCATCCTCGCCCGGCTTGAGGGTCCCGTCCTGTGGTGCCTTTCGGCGCGCGACCTTTTCGCGCCGAGCCTTGCATCGGTCGGCCTATGCCCCGACCGGGTGATCCATGTGGAGACCTGGCATGGGCGCGACGTGCTCGCCGCCATGGAGGAGGGGCTGAAACATCAAGGCCTTGCCGCGGTCGTCGGCGAGACAGCGCGGCTCGGGCTGACGGCCTCGCGGCGCTTGCAGCTCGCCGCGGAGACTTCCGGGGTGACGGGCTTTGTCCTCTGCCGGCCTTTCCGCCAGGGCCCTGCCTCGGCCGGCACGGAGCCGACGGCGGCGGTGACGCGCTGGCAGATCACGCCGCTGCCCTCCTCTCCTCTTGCCGTCACCCCCTTTTCCGGCCCCTTTCCCGGCCCCTTTCCCGACACGAGCGAAAGGCTCCTCGCCGGCATCGGACCGTCACGCTGGCGGGCCGCGTTGTTGCGTTGCCGGGGCGCCGACCCGGCCTTGTTTGTCACGGAGGCCGCCGATGCAGCGGGTCGTCTCGGTGTTTCTGCCCTTCTTCCAGGCGGAGAGGCTGCGCCGTCTTACCAAAGCCCTGCCCAAAGCCCTGCCCAAAGACCTGCCGCCTGAGCGCCCGCTCGCCTTAACGGCGCGGATCGGCGCGGAGCGCAGGCTCGTCGCCCTCGACATAAAGGCACGGCAAAAGGGTCTTTATGCCGGCATGCCGGCGAGCCGGGCGCAAGCGCTGCTGCCGGGGCTGCTCCTGAAAGAGAGCGCCCCGGAGGAAGAAGCGAGGGCGCTCTACAGGCTCGCCGTCTGGGCGCTTCGCTACAGCCCCGTCGTCGCGCCCGATCCGCCGGACGGGCTCCTTCTCGACATCGGCGGCTGCGCGCATCTCTTCGGCGGCGAGGAAAAGCTGCTTGAAGACCTCCTTGCCCGCCTTTCCCGCATGGGACTCACCGCCAAGGCGGGGCTCGCGGCAAGTCTCGGCGCCGCCCATGCGCTCGCCCGCTTCGCGCCGGGGCCGGCCCCCAGGGTGCCGCCAGGGGCGAGCCTTGCGGAGCATCTGGCGCCGCTTCCAGTGGAGGCGCTGCGTCTTGACGAGGAGAGGAGCGCGGCGCTCCGCCGGCTCGGCTTTGAGCGGATGGGCGAGCTTTTCGGCAAAAGCCGCGCGCCGCTCGCCCGCCGCTTCGGGCCGGAGCTCCTGCGCCGCCTCGACGAGGCGTTGGGGGTCGCCGCCGAGCCGATCGTGCCGATACGGCCGCCGGAAAGGATCGAGACAAGGCTTGCCTTTGCCGAGCCGCTGGCGGCCGCCGAGGCGCTCTCCCTTGCCCTCGACCGCCTCGCCGAAGAGCTGTGCGAGCGGCTCGCCGCCCGCAAGGCGGGGGCGCGGCGGCTCGACCTCCTCCTCACCCGGCTCGACCGCAGCATCGCCTTGCTCTCCGTCCGCCTTGCCCGGCCGAGCCGCCGGCCGGCGCATCTGACGCAGCTTCTCGGCGAACGGCTGGGGAGCATCGATTGCGGCCTCGGCGTGGAGGAGGCCCGGCTCCTCGCCTCCGTGACGGCGCCGCTTCATGCCGAGCAGCTTGCCACCAATTTCGGCACAAAGCCGCAACAGCCGGATCTTGCCGAACTTATCGACCGGCTGCAGGGCCGGCTCGGCGGCGCTCGCATCTTCCGCACGGCGCCGGTGGAAAGCGATTTTCCCGAGCGCGCGGTGAAGCGCGTGCCGCCGCTGGAAGAGCTGCGCAGGAAGGCGGCCACGCGCCCAAGGAGCTGGCCGCGCCCCGCCCGCCTGCTTGCTCACCCGGAACCGGTGGAGGTGACGGCGCTCCTGCCCGATTATCCGCCCGCCCTCTTCGTCTGGAAAGGGGCGCGCCACCGCATCCGCCGCGCCGACGGGCCGGAGCGCATCTTCGGTGAATGGTGGCAGGGGCCCGGCGAGATCGGCCTTGCCCGCGACTATTTCCAGGTGGAGGACGAGAGGGGCGCCCGCTTCTGGCTCTTTCGTGAGACGCGCGGCGCGGCGCCACCGCGCTGGTTCCTGCACGGCTTCTTCGCCTGAGGCCGCCATGCGCTCTGCCCCGCCCTATGCCGAGCTTCAGGCCGTCTCCAACTATTCCTTCCTGCGCGGCGCCTCGCATCCGGAAGAGCTCTTCGCCGAGGCGGCCAATCTCGGCCTTTCTGCCCTCGCCATCACCGATCACGGCTCGCTCGCCGGCTTGGTGCGGGCGCATGCGGCGGCGAGGGAGACGGGCCTGCGCCTTATCGTCGGCACGCGGCTGAAGCTCTTGGACGGACCAGAGCTTCTTCTTTATCCGCGCGACCGGGCCGCCTATGGCCGCCTCTGCCGGCTCCTTACCCTCGGCAAGACCCGCGCCGGCAAGGGCGGCTGTAAGGTGACGCGGCAGGAGGTGGCGGCGCATGGCGAGGGCCAGATGGCGATCCTCATCCCCGAGGCGGCGGACGAGGCGCTGGCGGAACGGCTCGCCTGGCTGAAGGAGAGCTTCGGAAACGACGCCTCGCTCGCCCTGACGCTGCGCCGCCGTCCGGGCGAGGCGCTGCGCCTTGCCCAGCTTGCGGCGATGGCCGGCACCTACGGCGTGCCGGCGGTCGCCACCGGCGACGTCCTCTATCACCGGCCGGAGCGGCGCATCCTGCAGGACGTCATGACGGCGATCCGCGAAGGCGTCACCCTGGACGAGCTCGGCTTCAGGCGCGAGGCCTTCGCCGACAGGCACTTGAAGAGCCCCGAGGAGATGGCGCGGCTCTTCTCCTCCCATCCGCAGGCGCTCCTGCGCAGCGCCGAGATCGCCGATGCCTGCCGCTTTACGCTCGAAGAGCTGAAATACCAGTATCCGTCGGAGATCCTGATCCCCGGCATGACGCCGCAAGCAGCGCTGGAGAAGCTGACATGGGAAGGCGCGGCGGAGCGCTTTCCCGGCGGCGTGCCGGAAAAGGTCGCCACGCAGCTTCGCCACGAGCTTTGCCTCGTCGCCGAGCTCGGCTACGCCCCCTACTTCCTCACCGTGAACGCCATCGTGCGCTTCGCCCGCTCTGAAGGCATCCTCTGCCAGGGCCGCGGCAGCGCCGCCAATTCCGCCATCTGCTTCGTCCTCGGCATCACCGCCATCGACCCGGCGCGCAACGACCTCCTGTTTGAGCGCTTCGTCTCGCGCGACCGCGGCGAGCCGCCCGATATCGACGTCGATTTCGAGCATGAGCGGCGCGAGGAGGTCATCCAATGGGTCTATGAGACCTATGGGCGCCAGCGCGCGGCGCTCTGCGCCACCGTGGTGCGCTATCACGCCAAGGGCGCCATCCGCGAGGTCGGCAAGGCGCTCGGCCTCACCGAGGACGTCACCGCCGCGCTCTCCTCGCAGATCTGGGGCTGGAGCCGCGATGGCGTGGAGGAAAAGCACCTTGCCGAGCTCAACCTCAACGAAGCCGATTACCGGCTGCGGCTGACCTTAAAACTCTCGCGGGCGCTCATCGGCTTTCCGCGCCATCTCTCCCAACATCCGGGCGGCTTCGTCCTGACGGAGGACCGGCTCGACACGCTCGTGCCGATCGAGCCGGCGGCGATGACGGACCGGCAGGTCATCGAATGGGACAAGGACGATATCGACGAGCTCGGCTTCATGAAGGTCGATGTCCTAGGCCTCGGCATGCTCGGCTGCCTGCGCCGCTGCTTCGACCTCTTGAAGGCGCATCGCGGGCTCGACGTCGATATCGCCACCGTGCCGGCGGAGGAAAAGGCGGTCTACGCGATGATCGCCAAGGCCGATACGGTCGGCGTCTTTCAGATCGAAAGCCGCGCCCAGATGGCGATGGCGCCGCGGCTGAAGCCCCAGAACCTCTACGACCTCACCGTCCAGATCGCCATCGTGCGGCCCGGCCCGATCCAGGGCGAGATGGTGCATCCCTATCTGAGGCGCCGCGAGGGCAAGGAGGCGGTCGAATATCCCACCGAGGAATTCCGCCGCGTCCTCGGCAAGACACTCGGCGTGCCGCTCTTCCAGGAACAGGCGATGGCGCTCGCCGTCCATTGCGCCGGTTTCACCCCCTCGGAAGCCGACAAGCTGCGTCGCTCCATGGCGACCTTCAAGTTCACCGGCAGCGTCAGCACCTTCCGGGCAAAGTTCATCGACGGCATGCTGGCGCGCGGCTACGGGAAGGACTTCGCCGAGCGCGCCTTCACCATGATCGAGGGCTTCGGCTCCTACGGCTTTCCGGAAAGCCACGCCGCCTCCTTCGCCCTCATCGCCTATGCCAGCTCATGGGTGAAGCGCCACCATCCGGACATCTTCCTCGCCGCCATCCTCAACAGCCAGCCGATGGGCTTCTACGCCCCGGCGCAGCTGGTACGCGATGCCCGCGCCCACGGCGTCGAAGTGCTGCCCGTCGACGTCAATTTCAGCCGCTGGGACAGCGTTCTGGAACGACAAGAAGACGGCAGGGACGCGGTACGGCTCGGCCTGCGCCTCGCCAAGGGGCTCGCCAATCGGGACGGAGCGGCGCTGGTGGCGGCCCGGCATGCGCCCTATCGCAGCCTGGAGGAGGTCCATCGCCGCGCCGGCCTTGCCGCTGCCGCGCTGGAGCGCCTCGCCGAGGCCGATGCCTTTGCATCGCTCGGCCTGTCGCGGCGCAAGGCGCTATGGGCGATCCGCGGCCTTGCCGACAAACCACTGCCGCTCTTCGCCGCCGCCGATGCGCGGGAGGCAAGGATCCTTCCCGAGGCCACCGAGCCGGAGGTGGCGCTCGCCGCCATGACGGCGGGGCGCGAAGTGGCGGAGGATTACCAGAGCCTTGGCCTCACCCTGCGCCAGCATCCGGTCTTTTTCCTCAGGGCCGAACTTGAGCGGCGGCGCATCCGGCCGACCGGCATTGTCAGCACATGGCGCGACGGGGCATGGATCGAAATCGCCGGCATGGTGCTGGTGCGCCAGCGGCCGGGCAGCGCCAAAGGCGTCATGTTCATCACCATCGAGGACGAGACCGGCCAGGCCAATATCATCGTCTGGCCCGCGCTCCTGGAGCGCCAGCGACGCATCGTCCTGTCGGCGGGCATGCTTTCCTGCCGCGGCCGGGTGCAGCGCGAAGGCGAGGTCATCCATGTCGTCGCCCAGCATCTCACCGACCTTTCCGATCTCCTCAGAAAGGTCGGTGAGCGCGAAGCGCCCTTCCCGGTGCCGCCGAACCGCGCCGACGAGGTGAAGAATGGCGGCAACGGCCCCGATCCGCGCGAGATGAAGGCGCTCGGGCTGAAGCCGCGCGACATCCTCATCCCGGATCTGCGACCTGTGGGCGGCATCAGCGTCAAGGCACGCAACTTCCGCTGAGGCCGTTGCGAACCTATCCACAAGCGGCCTCGGCCAGCGCATGGGCCGGTAGGCCGTCGTTCCGGCGGAGAGCCGCTTCACGCGGCCGATTTAGCGCCGCCAGTGTCATTGAACTGTCATGTTAATTTCACAAACATGTTTTCGCCGACGCCTAGGAAGACTGCGGCCATCGCGCAATGGCCTCACGCTTTCTGCGCAGCAAAAAGGGAGATTTCTCAGTGACTTACAAGCTTCTTGCCGGCGTCGCCACGCTGGCGCTCGGCGTTGCCGTCACGGCCGGCGCCGCGCAAGCTCAGTCCCGCGACCAGATCCAGATCGTCGGCTCCTCCACCGTTTTCCCGTTCTCCACGGCGGTTGCCGAGCGCTTCGGCCAGAAGAACAGCCAGTTCAAGACGCCGGTCGTGGAATCGACGGGCTCGGGCGGCGGCCTCAAGCTCTTCTGCGGCGGCGTCGGCGCCTCCACCCCGGACATCACCAACGCTTCTCGCCGCATCAAGCAGTCGGAGTTCGAGACCTGCACCTCGAACGGCGTCACCCCGGTGGAGGTCAAGGTCGGCTTTGACGGCATCGTCCTCGCCAACGCCATGTCCGGCCCCGACCTCTCGCTGACGCGCGAACAGATCTTCCAGGCGCTCGCCAAGCAGCTGCCGGACGCCGACGGCAACCTGCAGCCGAACCCGAACCAGAATTGGTCGGATATCGACCCGGCCCTGCCGAACGAGAAAATCGAGGTTCTCGGCCCGCCCCCGACCTCCGGCACGCGCGACGCCTTCGTGGAACTGGTCATGGAAGAGGCCTGCGCCGAGGCCGTCGAGGCCGCCGATGTCTGCAGCGAGATCCGCGAGGACGGCGCCTATGTGGAAGCCGGAGAGAACGACAACCTGATCGTGCAGAAGCTCGAGGCCAACCCGCAGGCGGTCGGCATCTTCGGCTTCTCCTTCCTCGATCAGAACTCCAACGTCATCAAGGGCGCCATCGTCGACGGCGTGGAGCCGAGCTTCGATCTCATCGCCTCCGGCGATTATCCGGTCTCCCGCTCGCTCTACTTCTACATCAAGAAGGAGCATGTCGGCACCATCCCGGGCATCGCCGAATACGCCCAGGAGTTCACCTCCGAGGAAGCCTTCGGCGCCGACGGCTACCTTACCGAGCTCGGCCTCATCCCGCTGCCGGAAGAGGCGCGCGCCTCCAACCGCGACGCGGTGGAGAACATGACGCCGCTTTCCATGTAAGCCGCGTTCCGTCGTTCCGTCCGGCCGCCCTTGAGGCGGCCGGGCACTTTCCGACCCCGGGCGGACAAGCCAAGCATGCTGTCGAGTTTTTTCATCGCCCTTATCGGCGTCGCCATGATCGCGTTCGTCGCCGGCAGCCGCCGCGCGGTCGCGCTCGCGGGCCCGCAGATCTCCACGCTGCATTCGCGGCCCTCTTATCACGGCGGCTACGCGCTGATCCTGGCCGCGGGCCCTGCCCTCATCCTCCTCATCCTCTGGCTCCTCCTCGGTGGGCGCATCCTCGACATGATGGTCGCCGCCCGTTTCGACGAGGTGCTCTCCGGCCTCTCCATGCCGCAGCGCGAAGCCTTCATGCGCGATGCACGGCAGCTGGCGGAGGGCTCCATCTACGGCACGCCGACGCCACAGACGGAAGCGGCCGCGGAAGTCTACCGCAGCCTCGCCGCAACAGCGGAGATCATCCTCGGCATCGTTCTGACGATGCTTGCCGGCGCCGGCTTCCTTCTCGCCTGGCGCACCATCTCGTTGCGCAAGCGCACGCGCCAATTCGTCGAGCGCACGATCATGGTCGTGCTGATCGCCTGCTCCGTGGTGGCGATCCTGACGACGATCGGCATCGTCCTGTCGCTGATCTTCGAATCGCTGCGCTTCTTCCAGAAGGTGCCCCTCTTCGACTTCCTCTTCGGCCTGCACTGGTCGCCGCAGAGCGCCTTCGTCGGCGCCGGCGCGGAGGCGCGAACCAATCCGGATGTCTTCGGCGCCGTGCCGCTTTTCGCCGGCACGCTGCTCATCACCGCCATCGCCATGCTGGTGGCCGCTCCCGTCGGCCTCATGTCGGCGATCTATCTCTCCGACTACGCCTCCAAACAGTTCCGTGCCGTCGCCAAGCCGGTCCTGGAGGTGCTCGCCGGCATCCCGACCGTGGTCTACGGCTTCTTCGCCGCCCTCACCGTCGCGCCCTTCATCCGCCGCTCGGGCGAATCCATCGGCCTGTCGGTCTCATCTGAATCGGCGCTGGCCGCCGGCGTCGTCATGGGGATCATGATCATCCCCTTCGTCTCCTCGCTGTCGGACGACGTCATCAACGCCGTGCCGCAATCGCTGCGCGACGGCTCGGCCGGCCTCGGCGCCACCAAGGCGGAGACCATCCGCCGCGTCGTCATGCCGGCAGCCCTGCCTGGCATCGTCTCGGCGCTTCTCTTGGCCGTCAGCCGCGCCGTCGGCGAGACGATGATCGTCGTCATGGCCGCCGGGCTCGGCGCCAACCTCACCGCCAATCCACTGGAAGCGGTGACGACGGTAACCGTGCAGATCGTCACCCTTCTCGTCGGCGACCAGGAATTCGACAGCGCCAAGACGCTCGCCGCATTCGCGCTCGGCCTCGTCCTGTTTTGCGTGACCCTCACCCTCAACGTCGTCGCCCTGCGCGTGGTGCAGAAATACAGAGAGCGCTATGACTGATCTCGCTTCGGCAAAACCGGCGCTGGAGGATGGGCGCGCCATCCATACTTCGGCGGAGGCGCGGCGGCGTCTGACCAAGCGCTACGCGGCGGAGCGCAATTTCCGCTTCCTCGGCCTCGGCGCCGTGCTTCTGGCCGGGCTGTTCCTCGTCATTCTGCTGTACACGGTGGTGAGCCAGGGTATCCCGGCCTTCACCTATCATTACGCGACACTGCCGCTGGAGCTTTCCGGCGAGAACATCGACGAGGACGACCTCTTCCAATCGAACTTCCGCAGCGTCGTCGCAGACGCCATAGAAGCGCAACTTCCCTTCGCCGAAGGGCGCAACGAGCGCCGCACGGCGCGCGGCGTCCTCTCCAGCGGCGCCGACATCCTGCTGCGCGAGAAGGTGCTGGAAGAGCCGGAGCTCGTCGGCGCGACCCGCCAGATCGCCCTGCCGGTCTCCGACACGGTCGACCTCTATCTGAAGGGGCTCATCGTCAAGCCCGAGACGTTCGCAGCGCCGGGCGAGGCCACGCCGAGCGGCACCACCGGAAACATCTCCATCACGACCACCGCCAACGGCTTTTCGGCCATCCTGCAAAAAGCCAAGCAGGACCTGGAGGCGCAGGCGGTTCGGCTGCGTCGCGATGCCCGCTTCCGCACCTCGGCCGTGGAGCGCCAACAGGCCCAGGTGGAGCGCCTTCAAGAGGCTGTTGCGGAGGGGGGAGCGGAGGAACGCGAAGAACGCCAGCGCGAGCTCGACGGCGCGGAGGCGGATCTCGCCTCGCTTGCCGGCCAGCTGCAGCGGCTCAACGAGGAGATCGCCGGGCTCGAGGCGCGCATCGCCGCCGCCAACGCGCAAGAGACGCTGACCTCGGCGATGCCCTCCTATCTGGTGCGCATCAACGGCGGCGTCGTCAAGGCGACCGCCATCGGCACCAGCGGCATGGAGGGACGTGTCCTGGTGCCGCTCCAAAGCGAAGCTCCGGCGCCCGCCGGCGAATGGTCGATCATCCGCCTGCCCGTGCCGGAGGCGCGCCGGCAGGTGAGCGACCAGGAGATCGCCTATGTCGATCACCTTGAGGCGGCCGGGCTCATCGAGCGGCAGATCAACACCATCTTCTTCACCCGCGGCGCCAGCCGCGAGGCGGAGATGGCCGGCATTCTCGGCGCCGTGGTCGGCTCCGTCTTCACGCTGCTCGTGACGCTGATGCTGGCCTTCCCGCTCGGCGTCGCCTCGGCCATCTATCTGGAAGAATTCGCGCCGAAGAACCGCTGGACGGACCTCATCGAGGTCAACATCAACAACCTCGCCGCCGTGCCCTCCATCGTCTTCGGCCTTCTCGGCCTTGCCGTCTTCCTCAATTTCTTCGGCCTGCCGCGCTCCGCGCCGGTGGCGGGCGGCATGGTGCTCGCCCTGATGACGCTGCCGACGATCATCATCGCCTCGCGCGCCGCCCTGAAAGCTGTGCCGCCCTCCATCCGCGAGGCGGCGCTCGGCGTCGGCGCCTCCAAGATCCAGACCGTCTTCCACCATGTCCTGCCGCTCGCCATGCCCGGCATCATGACCGGCACCATTATCGGCATGGCGCAGGCGCTCGGCGAGACCGCGCCGCTTCTGATGATCGGCATGGTCGCCTTCATCGTCGACATACCCGGCGGCTTCTTCGACCCGGCCACGGTGCTGCCGGTGCAGATCTTCATGTGGGCAGATTTCCCGGAAGCCGCCTTCCAACAGAAGACATCGGCCGCCATCATGGTGCTGCTGGCGTTCCTTGTTGTCATGAACGCTCTGGCGGTCATCCTGCGCAAGCGCTTCGAGCGGCGCTGGTAGCCTCACAAGGGGAAAGTCATGACGGAAACCTACAGCCCAGAGCACAAGCCGGAGGCCGCCGTGAGCGCCGATCCCAACAAGGCGGCCGAAAAGACCGTCATCCCGCAGGCCCAGCACGCCGCCGAGAAGGCGCAGGGCGAGCACGACATCAAGGTGAAGACGGAGAAGGTCTGCGTCTTCTACGGCGACAAGCAGGCGCTGTTCGACGTCGATCTCGATATCCGCGAGCGGCAGGTGACGGCGCTGATCGGCCCCTCGGGCTGTGGCAAGTCAACCTATCTTCGCTGTCTCAACCGGATGAACGATACGATCGACATCGCCCGCGTCACCGGCCGCATCATGCTCGACGGCGAGGATATCTACGAGACCGGCGTCGACGTAGTGGAGCTTCGAGCCCGGGTCGGCATGGTCTTCCAGAAGCCGAACCCCTTCCCCAAAACCATCTTCGAGAACGTCGCCTATGGGCCGCGCATCCACGGGCTCGCCCGCAACAAGCGCGAGCTCGATGAGATCGTCGTGCATTCCTTGCAGCGCGCCGGCCTGTTTGAGGAGGTGAAGGACCGCATGGACGAGCCAGGAACCGGGCTTTCCGGCGGCCAGCAGCAGCGTCTTTGCATCGCCCGCGCCATCGCCGTCAGCCCGGAAGTCATCCTCATGGACGAGCCCTGCTCGGCGCTCGACCCCATCGCCACGGCGAAGGTGGAGGAACTCATCGACGAATTGCGCGAGAACTACACCATCGTCATCGTCACCCATTCCATGCAGCAGGCGGCGCGCGTGTCGCAGCGCACCGCCATGTTCCATCTCGGCTATCTGGTGGAGGAAGGGCCGACGGACGTGATGTTCACCAACCCGACGGACAAGCGTACGCAGGACTACATCACCGGTCGCTTCGGCTGACCAGGGAGGAGAGAAAAGTGTCCAGTTCCGATCATATCGTCACCTCCTACGATGAGGAGCTGCGCGAGCTGGCGCGCTCCATCGCGGAGATGGGCGGCCTCGTGGAACAGCAATTTGAGGAATCCGTCGCCGCGCTTTTGACCAGCAACACCGACCTCGCCCAGCAGGTCGTCTCCGGAGACCGGCAGATCAACCGGCTGCACACGGAGATCGAGGAGCACGCGATCCTGGTCATCGCCAAGCGCCAGCCGATGGCGCAGGACCTGCGCGAGACCATTTCCGCCATCCGCATCTCCAACGATCTGGAGCGGGTGGGCGATCTTTCCAAGAACATCGCCAAACGGGCGCTCGCCATCGAGGATCAACGCATCTCGCAGACCTTGCGGCGCGGCGTCGACCATCTGTCCTCACTCGCTCTCAAGCAGCTAAAGGACGTGCTCGACGCCTATGGGGCGCGCGACACCGACAAGGCGCGGGCCGTCTGGCGCGCCGACGACGAGATCGACGCCATCTATGTGTCGCTGTTCCGCGAGATGCTAACCTATATGATGGAAGACCCGCGCAATATCGGCATGTGCACGCATCTTCTCTTCTGCGCCAAGAACATCGAGCGCATCGGCGACCATGCGACCAACATCGCCGAGACCATCTTCTATCTCGTCACCGGCAAGCCGATGGAGCGTATGGAGCGCGCCGGTATCCTGCATACGATGTGAGCGCATCGGCCATGCAGATCCCGCGCATTCTCGTGGTGGAGGACGAGGAGCCGCTGACGCTGCTCCTGCGCTACAATCTGGAGGCGGAGGGATACGCCGTGGAGGCGGTGGCGCGCGGCGACGACGCGGAGCTGCTGTTGATGGAGGAGGCCTTCGACATCCTCGTCCTGGACTGGATGCTGCCCGGGCTTTCCGGCATCGAATTGTGCCGGCGGCTCAGAATGCGCGAGGCGACGGCGCGCCTTCCCATCATCATGCTGACGGCGCGCGGCGAGGAGGACGAGCGCATCCGCGGGCTGGCGACAGGCGCCGACGATTACGTCGTCAAGCCCTTCTCCGTGCCGGAGCTGATGGCGCGGGTGAAGGCGCTGTTGCGCCGGGCGAGACCGGAGATGGTGTCCGACAAGCTCGCCGCCGGCGATATCGAGCTCGACCGCGAGACGCTGCGCGTCTTCCGCGGCGGGCGCGAGATCCATCTCGGGCCGACGGAGTTCCGGCTTCTGGAATTCCTGATGCGCAGTCCGGGCCGCGTCTTCACGCGCGAGCAGCTCCTCAACGGCGTCTGGGGCCGCGACGTCTATGTCGACGAGCGCACCGTCGACGTGCATATCGGCCGGCTCAGAAAGGCCATCAATCGCGGACGCATGCGCGACCCGATCCGCACCGTGCGCGGCGCCGGCTATTCGCTCAACGAGCAATTCGTGACGAACTGAGCCGGCTTCGGTGGCGTCGACTTCCTTGCCTCCGAGCGAGCCGGGCGGCCGAGGCATGGATGGCCGGGGGGAGCGAACCGGCCATAGCGACGACGCGGGGGGAGCGAACCCGGCCATGCCGACAGCGCACCGAGTTGCCGCGGCCAACGGCCAGCGAGGCCTATTTGGTGCCATACATGCGGTCGCCGGCATCGCCGAGGCCCGGCACGATATAGCCGTGATCGTCGAGATGGCTGTCGATCGAGGCCGTCACGACCGGCACGTCCGGATGGGCGGCGCGGAAGGCATCGACGCCCTCCGGCGCGGCCAGAAGACAGACGAAACGCAAATCGTTGGCGCCGCGCTCCTTCAGACGATGCACGGCGGCGATCGCGGAATTGGCCGTCGCCAGCATCGGGTCGACGGCGATGACGACGCGCTCGTGAAGCCCCTCCGGCGCCTTGAAGTAATATTCGACCGGCTGCAGCGTCTTCGGGTCGCGGTAAAGGCCGATATGGGCGACGCGGGCGGCGGGAACGAGGTCGAGCATGCCTTCCAGGAGACCGTTGCCGGCGCGCAGGATGGAGGCGAAGACGAGCTTCTTGCCCGACAGGGTCGGCGCCACGATCTCGGCCAGCGGCGTTTCGATCCGTGTCGTCGTCAGCTCCAGATCGCGCGTCGCCTCATAGGTCAGAAGCGCCGCGATCTCGCGCAGAAGCCGCCGGAAGGAGGCCGTGGAGGTGTTCTTGTCGCGCATGATGGTGAGCTTGTGCTGCACCAGCGGATGATCGACGACCGTGACCCCTTCTCGCTCCGTCATGCGCCTCCTCCTTCTTTCCGCCGTTCTTCAACAGCCTGCTAAGCCTGAAAGCTATCCGCCTCAACCGGCGCCATCTGTCGCAACAGCCGCGCCCGCGTCGCCTCGTCGAGGAAGGCGGCCTCGATCGCCGTGCGGGTGAAGCCTGTCATCGCTTCCTCGCCAAGGCCCAGCACCGCCGCCGTCGCGGTGTATTCGCGCGCCAGCGAGGTGCCGAAGAACGGCGGGTCGTCGGAATTCAGCGTCACGCGCACGCCCGCCGCCATCAGCCTCGCCAGGGGATGGGCGGCCCGGTCGGGATATAGGCCGAGCGCGACGTTGGAGCCGGGGCAGACCTCCAGGACGATGCCCTCGCCGGCAAGGCGCGCCATCAGCTCCGGCTCCCCCGCCGCGGCAACGCCGTGGCCGATGCGGGTCACCGGCAGGGCATCGAGGACATGGCGCACGCTTTGCGGTCCGCAGACCTCGCCGGCATGGGCGGTGCAGCCAAGCCCGGCCTCGGCAGCCATCCGAAAGGCCGGCGCGAATTCGGCGGCAAGATAGGTGCGCTCGTCGCCGGCAAGACCGATACCGGTGACGAGCGGATGCGGATGGGCGAGCACCGTCTTCACCGCCGCGAGGGCGCGCCCCGGTCCGTTCTGGCGCAGGATATGGGCGACGAGACGCGCCTCAATCCCGGTGGCGGCCCTGGCGCGGCGAACGCCCTCCGCCACGCCTTCCAGACAGGCCGCATAGGACATGCCGGCGCGCTGCGCATCGTCCGGGGCGAGGAAGAGCTCGGCGTAGATGGCGCCGTCACCGGCGATCCCCGTCAGATAGAGCTCGGTCAGCCGGCGGTAATCCTCCGGACGGTTCAGAAGGCAGGTGGCCCGATCGTAGGCGGCCAGAAATCCGGTGAAGCCATGCCAGAGATAGCGCTCGCCATCGACGAGACCGGAGATGTCCACACCCTCGCGGGCCGCCAGCTCGCGCGCGAGGGTCACCGGCAAGGTGCCCTCGATATGGCAATGCAGCTCGGCGAGCGGGACCGACAAGCGGCGCCTACATCAAGCTGGTGCCGGCCGTGAGCGGCGGCAAGGCGAGATGGGCGGCGAGCGTCTGGCCGACATCGGCGAAAGTCTTCAGCTCGCCGGCGCAGCGCCCCTCGATACCCGGTCCGAAGGCGAGCACCGGCACGTTCTCGCGGGTGTGGTCGGTGCCGCTCCAGGTCGGATCGTTGCCATGGTCGGCGGTGAGGATGACGAGATCGCCGGGTCTCAGGGCGGCGGTCAGATCCGGCAGGCGGCGGTCGAAGGCTTCCAGCGCCTCCGCATAGCCGGCGACGTCGCGGCGATGGCCGTAGATCTGATCGAAGTCGATGAAGTTGGTGACGATGAGGTCGCCGTCCCTCGCCTTCTCCGCCGCTTCCAGCGTGCGGGCGAACTGGCTGTCATTGTCCGGCGCCTTCAGGACCTTCGTCACGCCGCGCCCGGCGAAGATATCGGCGATCTTGCCGACCGCCCAGACATCGCGGCCCGCCTCCCTGGCCTCGTCGAGAAGGGTGCGCGCAGGCGGCGGCACGGAGAAATCGCGGCGATTGCCGGTGCGCTTGAAGTCGGCGGGGCTTACGCCCAGAAACGGCCGGGCGATGACGCGGCCGATGCGGTAGGCATCGCAGAGCCGGCGCGCCACCTTGCAGGTCTCGTAGAGCCGCTCCAGCCCGAAGGCCTCTTCGTGGGCGGCTATCTGGAAGACGCTGTCGGCGGAGGTGTAGCAGATCGGCTTGCCGGTCTTCAGATGCTCCTCGCCGAGCTCGTCGATGATCGCCGTGCCGGAAGCGTGACGATTGCCGAGAATGCCGGGAAGCTCCGCCTCGGCAATCAGCGCCTCGGTGAGTTCGGCGGGAAAGGCCGGCTCCTCGTCGGGGAAATAGCCCCAGGCCCGGCGCAGCGGGCAGCCCGCCAGCTCCCAATGGCCCGTCGTGGTGTCCTTGCCGCGCGAGCGCTCGCGCGCAAAGCCCCAGATCGCCTGCGGCGCCTGCACATAGGCGAGCCCCGCCGGATAGGCGCCCGTCGAAGCCTCGGCGGCGCGGCCGATGCCGAGAAGGTTGAGCTTGGGGATATGCAGGACGCCGGAGCGCAGGCCCTCGCAATGGGCGCGGCCGGCGGCGCAGGCGGCGGCGATGTGGCCGAGCGTGTCGGCGCCCGCATCGCCGAATTCGGCAGCATCCCTGGCGCCGCCGATGCCGAGCGAATCCATGACGAGGAGAAAGCCGCGGGCCATCAGGCAAGCCTTTCCATGATGAGGGGCCTTTCGGCGGGCGCCGCCTCGGCGAGACGAAAGGCGGCGCGCACCGCCCGGCATGCCGCCTCCGCCGCGTCCGTATCGCGGGCATGAATTTGGGCGAGCGGGCGCTCCTTGCCCACCGCCTCGCCGATGCCGGCGATGTCCGTCAAGCCGACCGCATGGTCGATGGCGTCCTCGGCGCGCCGCCGGCCGCCGCCAAGACCGATGACGGCGATGCCGAGCGCGCGCGTGTCGATGGCGCAGACGAAACCCTCGCCCTGCGGCGCGACCTCGCGCACGATGGGGGCCGCAGGCAGGTGACGTTCCGCCTTCTCCAGGAAATCGGCGGGGCCGCCGAGCGCCGACACCATCTTCTGAAAGCGCTCCGCGGCGGTCCCGTCCTCAAGCCTTGCCGCCGCCAGCCTCTCTCCTTCCGCGGCCGAGGGCGCGAGCTTGCCGAGGCAAAGCATCTCGCCGGCGAGCGCCAGCGTCACCTCATAAAGGCGCTTGTCGCGCCGCGCGCCGGTGAGGAAGTCGGCGGCGTTCCTCACCTCCACGGCGTTGCCGGCGGCGAAGGCGAGCGGCTCGTCCATGTCGGTGACGAGCGCGGCGGCGGCAAGGCCGGCACCCTTGGCGACAGTGACGAGGCTTTTGGCGAGCGCGCGCGCTTCCTCCAGCCTCGCCATGAAGGCGCCGGAGCCGCATTTGACGTCGAGGACCAGGCCGTCAAGCCCGGCGGCGAGCTTCTTCGACAGGATGGAGGCGGTGATGAGCGGCAGCGATTCCACCGTCGCGGTGACGTCGCGGATGGCGTAGAGGCGCTTGTCCGCCGGGGCGAGATCGGCGGTCTGGCCGATGATGGCGCAGCCGGCCTCGGCAACCGCATGGCGGAAGGCGGCAAGATCCGGCTGGCTCCGGTAGCCGGGAATGGCATCGAGCTTGTCGAGCGTGCCGCCGGTATGGCCGAGGCCGCGCCCGGAAATCATCGGCACGACGCCGCCGGCCGCCGCGACGATCGGAGCAAGCATCAGCGAAACGTTGTCGCCGACGCCGCCGCTGGAATGCTTGTCGAGCACCGGGCCGGCCGCGCCATCCCAGGAAAGCGTCTTGCCGGAAGCGGTCATGGCGCGCGTCAGCGCCACGGTCTCCTCCGGCTCCATGCCGTTGAAGAAGACGGCCATGGCGAGCGCGGCCACCTGCCCCTCGCCGATGGTCTCCTCGGCAAGGCCCTTGACGAAGAAGGCGACCTCCTCGGGGGAAAGCGCCCCGCCGTCGCGCTTCTTGCGGATCAGTTCCTGCGGCAGGAAGCTCATGCCGGCACCCTGGCGAAATAGCCGGTCAGCAGCGCCTCCAGCTTGCGTCCGCCCTCCGGCGCCAACCGCTTGGTCTCCTCGTGGGAGAGCTCGCGCCCGCTCATGCCGGCGGCAAGGTTGGTGATGACGGAAAAGGCGGCGACGCGCATGCCAAGAAAGCGCGCCAGAATGACCTCCGGCACCGTCGACATGCCGACCGCGTCGGCGCCGAGCGCATGGGCGGCACGGATCTCCGCCGGCGTCTCGAAGGAGGGGCCGCTCACCCACATATAGACGCCCTGAAAGAGCTCGATGGCTTCCGCCGCCGCCTCGCCGGCAAGGCGCAGGGCGAGCTTGCGGTCATAGGCCTCGCTCATGCCGACGAAGCGCCGGTCGGTCGGCTCGCCTACCAAGGGGTTGGCGCCGAAAAGGCTGATATGGTCGACGATCTGCATCAAGGAGCCTGGGGGCATATCTTCATGCAGGCTGCCGGCGGCGTTGGTCAAGAAGAGGGTTTCCACGCCAAGGGCGGCGAGCGCCTCCAGCGCCGGGCGCATCGCATCGGCGCGCCCGTGCTCGTAGTAATGCGTGCGGCCGGCAAGGACGGCGATGTCGGTGCCGCCGAGGCGGCCGAGGACGAGCCGACCGGCATGGCCGGAGACGGATGGTTCGGGAAAGCCGTGAAGCTCGCCATAGGGGATGGCGACGGCCCCTTGCAGGCGCTCCGCCAGACCCGACAAACCCGAGCCGAGAACGAGCGCGATCTTCGGCGCCCTGCCGGCGCGCTCGGCTATCTTCGCCGCCGTGCATCTTGCTATCTCGCCGGGGCTCATCCGACGCCCTTCATGCCGAAGGCCTGCGGCAGGAGCTCGCCGAGCGTGAGGACGGAGACCGGCCCGTCCTCGTCGCAAAGATGGATGAGCGTCTGCGGGGTGCCGAATTCGGCGAGGCGCTGTCGGCAGCCGCCGCAGGGGGTGACGGAGGCCCTGCGCTCAGCGAAGACGGCGACTTCCTTGATACGGCGCTCGGCCTTGGGAAGCGCCGTGACCATGGCCGCGATGGCCGAGGTCTCGGCGCACCAGCCTTCCGGATAGCTGGCATTCTCCACGTTGCAGCCGGCAAAGATCTTGCCGGAAACCGTGCGCAGCGCCGCCCCCACCCTGAATTCCGAATAGGGGGCATGGGCATGCTGCATCGCCTTGCGGGCGGCCTCAAAGAGCTCGCGCTCCATCAACGCTCCTTCACATAGGGTATGCCGCCCGCCCTCGGCGGCACGGCCCGGCCGATGAAGCCGGCCAGCAGCACCACCGTCAAGACATAGGGTAGCGCCTGCATGAACTGCACCGGCACCTCGCCCACCATCGGCACGGAAGCGCCCTGCAGACGTATGGCGATGGCGTCGAGAAAACCGAAGAGGAAACAGGCGCCCATGGCCGGCCAGGGACGCCATTTGGCGAAGATGAGGGCGGCGAGCGCGATGAAGCCCTTGCCGGCCGTCATGTTGACGATGAAGCCCGCCGACTGGGCGATGGCGAGATAGGCGCCGGCGGCGCCGCACAGCACGCCGCAGACGATGACGGCGCGGTAGCGCAGGAAGGCGACGGAGATGCCGGCGGTATCGACGGCGGCCGGGTTCTCGCCGACGGCGCGAAGGCGCAGGCCAAAGCGCGTCTTGAACAGCACCCACCAGGTGAGGGGCACCATGAGAAAACCGAGATAGACGATGGGGTTATGGCCGGAAAGAAGCTCGCCATAGAGGGGGCCGAGGAAGGGCACCTGGCGCAGCGCCTCCGCGCCCGGCCAGGCGAGCGAGGCAAAGCGCGCCTCGCCGGGCAGCTGTGGCGTGCGCCCACCCTCGGCGAACCATGCCTGGCCGAGGAGCGCCGTCAGCCCGGCGGCGAGAAAGTTGATGGCAACGCCGGAGACGATCTGATTGCCGCGCTGGGTGATGGAGGCAAAGCCGTGCACGAGGGCGAGCGCCACGGAGGCGAAGATCGCGGCGAGAAGGCCCACCCAGGGCGAGCCGGCCCACCAGGCGGCCGCGCCGGCGGCGAAGGCGCCGGCAAGCATCTTGCCTTCCAGGCCGATATCGAAAATGCCCGAGCGCTCCGAATAGAGCCCGGCGAGACAGGCGAGAAGGAGCGGCGTCGCCAGCCGGATGGAGGAATCGAGAATAAGGACGACGGCCTGAAAATCCATCAGCGCCGCCCCGGCTTAAGCGGCGCGGCGCGGCCGACATTCGTTCTCACGGCGCCTCCTCCCCGGCCGCCAGGCGTCGGCGCTGCGGGCTCGACATCAGGGCGAAGGCGCGGGCGATGCCGGGCCGGAACATATGCTCCAGCGCCCCGGCGAAGAGGATGACCAGCGCCTGGATGACGACGATCATATCGCGCGAGATGGTGGGCATGTCGAAGGCGAGCTCCGCCCCGCCCTGATAGAGCATGCCGAAGAGGAAGGCGGCCAGGACGACGCCGAGCGGATGCGCCCTTCCCATCAGCGCCACGGCGATGCCAACGAAGCCCGCCCCTTGCACGAAATCGATCTGCAGGCGCTGCTGCTCGCCCAGCACCGGATTGAGGGCCATCATGCCGGCAAGGGCGCCGGAGAGAAACATGGCCACAAGCGTCACCTTGACGGTCGAGATGCCGGCATAGACGGCCGCCGTCGGGTTAAGGCCGGTGGCGCGGATCTCATAGCCAAGGCGCGTCCTCCAGATGAAGAGATAGACGGCGAGACAGGCGAAAAGCGCCAGGAAGAGCGAGATATTGGCCGGCGCGGCGCCCATATCGGCGCCGAACAGCCCGAAAAGCGGCCCCAGCTCCGGCAGCGCTCCGCCGGCGGCGAAGGTGCGCGTCTCCGGCTGCATGGAGCCGGCCGGCGAGAGATGGTCGACGAGGAGCCAGACCATCAGCGAAGAGGCGATGAAGTTGAACATGATCGTCGTGATGACGATGTGGCTGCCACGTCGTGCCTGCAGCCAGGCCGGGATGAAGGCCCAGGCGGCCCCGAACAGCGCCGCGCCGCAGATGGCGAGCGGAAAGGTCACGTACCAGGGAACGACCCGGTCGAGCGCCAGCGCCGCCAGCGCCGCGCCGAGGCCGCCGAGATAGGCCTGGCCCTCGCCGCCGATATTGAAGAGGCCGGCATGGAAGGCGACGGCGACAGCGAGCCCGGTAAAGATGAAGTTCGTGGTGTAGAAGAGCGTGAAGCCGATGCCCTCGCCGAAGCCGAGCGCGCCCCAAAGAAGGATTCTCACCGCCTGCAGCGGGCTCTCGCCGATGAAGAGGACGACGAGACCGGCGACCAGGAAGGCGACGGCGACATTTACGAGCGGGATGAGGCCGACCTCCACCCAGAGCGGCAGCTTGGCGGCAGGCGCGCTCACCGGGTAGGCACTCCCTTAAGCGCAAGGCCGGGAACGACCGGCCCGGAACGGCCATCGGCCGCCCCGGCTTGCTCGATACCGGCCATCATCAGGCCGAGTTCGCCCTCGCCGGCATCGGGGCCGCGCTCGCCGACGATGCGGCCGGCGAACATGACCAGGATACGGTCCGACAAGGCCCTGATCTCGTCGAGCTCCACGGAGACGAGCAGGATCGCCTTGCCGGCGTCGCGCATCGCCACGAGCTGGCGGTGAATGAACTCGATGGCGCCGATGTCGACGCCCCTGGTCGGCTGACCGACGAGGAGCACGTCGGGGCCGCGTTCCATCTCGCGGGCAAGAACGATCTTCTGCTGGTTGCCGCCCGAAAAATTCTCGGTCAGAAGCCGGCAATCGGGCGGGCGGATGTCGTAGCGGCGGATCTTGTCGCGCGCGTCGGCGCGGACCTTCTCGCGGCTCAGGAAGGCGCCGCTGCGATAAAGCGGGTCGTCGTGATAGCCCAAGATGGCGCTCTCGTTCTCCTCGAAGGCCATGACGAGACCCATGCGGCGGCGGTCCTCCGGCACGTGTGCGAGGCCACCTTGCCGCCGCCGCGCCGGATCGGCGGAGCGCGCAAGGTCGCTGCCATCCGCCAGGAAGACGGCGCCGGAGGTGGCGGGCCGGATGCCGGCGATCACCTCCAGGAGCTCAGACTGGCCGTTGCCGGAAACGCCGGCGATGCCGACAATCTCGCCGGCGCGCACGGTAAGGGAAACGTCGTCGAGGCGCTTCACGCCGCGCGCATCGACGAGTGTGAGGTTCTCTACTCTCAAGAGCGGCGCGCCGGGGGCCGCCTCGGCCTTTTCCACCCGCAACAGGACGCGCCGGCCGACCATCAGCTCGGCAAGCTCTTCCGGGCCGGTCTCGGCGGTCTTCAGCGTGCCCACGATCTCGCCGCGGCGCATGACGGAGACCCTATCGGTCACGGCCATGATCTCGCGCAGCTTATGGGTGATGAGGATGACCGTCTTTCCCTGCTCCTTCAGCTGGCGGAGGATGCGGAAGAGATGGTCGGCTTCGGAGGGGGTGAGAACGCCCGTCGGCTCGTCGAGGATGAGGGTATCGGCGCCGCGATAGAGGGCCTTCAGGATCTCCACGCGCTGCTGCAGGCCGACGGGTAGCTCGCCGACGGGCGCGTCCGGATCCACCTGCAGCTCGTATTCCCTCTCCAGGCGGGTCAGTTCGGCGCGGGCCATGGCGACGCCCTCGCGCAGAAGCGCGCCGCCCTCGGCGCCGAGGATGACGTTCTCCAGCACGGTGAAGTTATCCACCAGCATGAAATGCTGATGGACCATGCCGATGCCGGCGGCGATGGCGTCGTCCGGGGAGGCGATGGCGACCTTCCTGCCGCGCACGACGATCTCGCCGCGATCGGCCTGGTAGAAGCCGTAGAGGATCGACATCAGCGTCGATTTGCCGGCGCCGTTCTCGCCGACAATGCCGTGGATGGTGGCCTCGGCGACCTTCAGGTGGATGTCGCGATTGGCTCTGACGGCGCCGAAGCTCTTATCGATGCCGATGAGCTCGATCGCCGGCGGCCCGGCGGGCTCTGTGGCTGCTGCGGCGGGTTCTCGGTCGTTCATCAAGGCCCGGCGATCTCGGCGTTCGGCCATCCTGGCACGAGGCGCGGCGCCTTGCACGCCGAAAACGGCGAGGCTTCACGGCGGAGACGCACGGCGCCGGGCCACCGTCTCGAAGGGAAGGAGGGGAGTTTGTGGCGCGCGCGGCGTCTTCTCTCAGGCGCGAGAGGGGGGCGGGGCGATACCTTTTCCCTCCACATGCCGCCTGGCGCGCCGAGGCATGGATGGCCGGGTCAGGTCCGGCCAGGACGACAACAGAGGCTGAGCCACGTCAGAGAGTGCCCTCATGCCAAGGCTCGACCTTGGCATCCATGCCGTTCCGCCCTGCCCTCACCGCCGCGCCATGTCGCTGCGCTCCACGCCGAGGATGAGGGCGTAGAAGGCGCCGGAACGGGCGGCGGGCGCGACGGCCGCACCGATGCCGATCTCGGTCACATACGGGTTGCGAAGGTTCTTCTCGTGCTCGGGCGAGGCGACCCAACCCTCAAAAGCGGCCGCGGCGCTCCGATAGCCGCCGCCGAGATTTTCCGCCATGGCGCCCCAATCGTAGCCGAGTGCGGCCACCCGCTTCGGCAGCCGGCCGGCGACGTCGTGGCTGATGTCGTTCTCGCGCGCCATGGCCAGCGCCTGGCGCTCGGCGGCTTCGTTCAGAACCGGCGAGACGGCGACCGGGCCGAGCCCGCTCGCCGCCCGGTACTCCGTGACCATCGCCCGCATCGCCGCGGCGTCGACCGGCACATTCCGCGCCTCGAACATTTGGGACGGGCCGGCACAGGCGGCGAGCAAGAGAACGAGGAGGAGGAAAGATTTCGGGCGTGGCATGTGAGCTCGGGCGATCTGCGCAATCAGATGCGGCGGAAGAAACCAAAGGCGATTCAGGCTTTGCCCGCCATAGCCGGCCGCGCGCCACCATGCCAAGCGCCCCGACCGCGGCCGGGGCTCACTTTCCTCAAGCGCCGCCGCCGCGGCGCGGGGCGCCTCACATCGTCGCCGGGCAGGTATCGTCGGACATATAGTCGTGGACTTCGATCTCGCCCGACTTGATCTTTTCGGACGCCTCCTCGACGCGCGCCTTCATCTCCTCGGAGATCAGCGGCGCGTTGTGCTCGTCGAGCGACCAGCCGACGCCGTCCTCGGCAAGGCCGAGCACTTCCACGCCCGCCCATTCCTGCATGGCAACGCCGTTCTTCACGTCCTCGAAGGCGTCGTAGACGGCGTTGTCGACGCGCTTGACCATGGAGGTCAGAACGGCGCCCGGATGCAGCATGTTCTGGTTGGAATCGACGCCGATGCCGAGCTTGCCCTCGTCGGCCGCGGCCTGCAGGACGCCGATGCCGGTGCCACCGGCGGCGTGGTAGACGACGTCGGCGCCGCGGTCGAACTGGCTCTTGGCGAGTTCGCCACCCTTCACCGGGTCGTTCCAGGCGGCGCCCGTCGTGCCGGTCATGTTCTGGTAGATCTCGATATCGGGATTGACCGCCTTGGCGCCTTCCACATAGCCGCAGGCGAACTTCCTGATGAGCGGGATATCCATGCCGCCGACAAAGCCGATCTTGCCGGTCTCGGAGGCCATCGCGGCGAGCATGCCGACGAGATAGGAGCCCTCATGCTCCTTAAAGACGATGGAGCGGACATTGGGCTTTTCCACCACCATGTCGATGATGGCGAACCTGGTCTCGGGGAATTCCTCCGCCACCTTCTCGATCGCCTGGGCCTGCGAGAAACCGATGCCGATGACCGGGTTCATGCCGCGCTGGGCGAAGCGGCGCAGCGCCTGCTCGCGCTGGGAATCGTTCTGCAGCTCAAAATCGCGATAATCGGTGCCGGTCTCCTCCTTGAAGCGCTCGGCGCCGCGATAGGCCGCCTCGTTGAAGCTCTTGTCGAACTTGCCGCCGAGATCGTAGACGATGGCGGGACTGAGCTCGTCCTGGGCCGAAGCGGCACCGGCCGGAAGCGCCAGAGCAAGGGCGGCGAGGGCGAAAGCGGCGAAGCGGGAAAGACGCATCCTGTTCTCCTCTTCAGCAAGGCCGGTCTTGGCGCCGGCCGGGTGCGGCGAGATTGACACGGGCCGGGCGGCGTTGCACCACCTTTCGTCGGCTCCAGACACCGCTCTCAGATGACCCTTTCCTCGCTGACGGAAGCCTTCGCCTTTCCCGTTCTCCTCGCCGATATCGGGGGCACCAATGCGCGCTTTGCCCTGCTTGAGGACCGGCAGGGCGAGCTCATCCATCTCCCTCCGGTGCGCACCGGCGACTTCGCCGATATCGAAAGCGCCATGACCGCAGCGGTCACTGAAAAGACCGAAACGCGGCCGCGCTCGGCTATTCTGGCCCTCGCCGGGCCGCTTAACGGCGATGAAGTCGACCTCACCAACGCCGATTGGGTGGTAAGGCCGCGCGCGGTGATGGCGGCGAGCGGGATTACCGACATCGCCCTCCTCAACGATTTCGAGGCGCAGGCGCTCGCCGTCGCGGCGCTGGAGGAGACGGAGATGACGAGCCTGGCGATCGGCGCCGACCTTGAGGCCGGGCACGACCACCGGGTGGTGCTGGGTCCCGGCACCGGCCTCGGCGTCGCCGGGCTTCTTCAACTCGGCGGGCTGTGGGTACCGGTGCCCGGCGAGGGCGGGCATGTGGCGCTGGGGCCGGAGACGCGGGCGGAATTCGCGCTCTGGCCGCATATCGAGCGGGAGACAGAGCGTATCTCGGCGGAGTTCCTGCTTGCCGGGCGCGGCATCGTGCGGCTCTACCGGGCGATGTGCGCCGAACACGGCGCGCGGCCGGTGCATGTGTGGCCGAAGGAGGTGACGGGGGCGGCGCTCGCCGGCACCGACGCCATCGCCGAGGAGACGATGCGGCTTTATTGCGGGCTTCTAGGCCGGCTCGCCGGCGATTTCGCCCTTCTGTTCATGGCGCGCGGCGGCGTCTTCCTCGGCGGCGGCATCGCGCCGAAAATCGCCGCGCTCCTGAAGGCGGGCACCTTCCGCGCGGCCTTCGAGGCCAAGGCGCCGCACGAGGCGTTGATGCGCACGATCGCGACAAGGCTCGTCACCGCGCCGCGCCCGGCGCTGACGGGCCTCGCCGCCTTCGCGCGGGCACCGGAGCGTTTCGGCGTGGCCTTGGAAAGGCGGCGCTGGCGGGCGTGAGAGGGAGATCTCCCGGGATTGTCGTCATGCCAGGGCTCGACCCTGGCATCGATGCCGTTCCGCCGTCGCCAGGGAAGGCATCGCCGAGAAGGAACGGCTTGGCGAGCCCCACTTTCCTTCTGCAGGCTGCCTGGCCTTGAAATGGATGGCCGGATCAAGTGCGGCGACGTCGACAATCGGCACCCGTGCGGACCGCATGGCAGCCAAGCCTCGCCGCCTCTACGCCTTGCGCCGCTTGGCCCCGGTCAATGGCGCGGCGGAGAGCGGGTCCTCCGGCCAGTCGTGCTTGACGTAGCGACCGCGCATCTCGGCCCGCACCTCGCGCCAGGAGCCGCGCCAGAAGGACGGCAGATCGCGCGTCACCTGGATCGGCCTTCCGGCCGGCGACAGCAGCTCAAAGGCGAGCGGCACCTGGCCGGCGAGGATGGCGGGATGGGTCTTCAGCGAGAAAAGGTTCTGCGGCGAGACCGCCACGGTCGGCACCTCACCGGCATAGTCGATGGGCACGGTGCGCCCGGAAGGGGCGGTGAAGTGCGCCGGGGCGAGGCGGTCGAGCTCGGCCATCCTCTCCCAGGGCAGGAGAGCGGCGAGCGCGTTCTTCATGTCGGCGGGGGAAAGCTCGGCGAGAGCGTTCTTGCCGGCAAGCGCCGGCGTCAGCCATCGCTCCACGCTTTGCGCCAGCGCCGCGTCGGAGAGGTCGGGCCAGGGGCCGCCTTGCGAGGCGCCCTCGCAGCGGCGCAGGAAGGCGATGCGGGCGCGCAGCGACAGCGTCTCATGAGGCCAGGGAAGCTTGTCGATCCCCCGCCGCAGCGCCGCTTCGGCGAGAAGGGCGGCCGCCTTGCCGCGGTCGAAACGCTTCAGCGGCTCGGCGAGAAGCTCGATGGCGCCGAGCCGGCGCACCCGCCGCGCCGCGACCCGGTCGGCGCGCGCGTCATAGGAAAGCTCTTCCTCCTCATCGACCGGCAGAAGCGCCTCGATCTCGGCCCGGGCAATCGGGGCTGCCAGGAGGATGCGGCTATCGGCGCCGCCACCCGACAGCTCGGCGATGGCCAGGAAAGGCTCGGCGGCAAGCGGCTCTGCCGGATCGAGATAGGCGCCGCTGCCATTGGCGAGCAGGAAGCGGCCGCCGGCGCCGCGCGATTTCGCCACCCGTTCGGGGAAGGCGAGCGCGAGAAGAGCGCCTGGCGAAAGAGCTTCTTGCTCCCCCTCTTGCTCCGCCGCCTTTTCGGCGAGCTTCGCCCAGCCGCCGGCCGCCCGGCGCGCCTTGGCGATGCGCTGCGAACGGGAGGCGCGCCAGACCTGAAATCGCTCGCCGAGATCGGCGGCGCGGCCGGCAAGGCCCGGCTCGGAGACGATGGCGGCGATCTCGGCGGCTTGCGCGCCCATGCCCCGCTGGGCGGCGGCAATCAGCATATGGGCCAGGCGCGGGGCGAGCGGGAAAGCGGCGAGCGCCCTGCCATGCGCGGTCAAGAGGCCCTTGGCGTCGACGGCGCCAAGGCGCGAAAGCAGCGCCAGCGCCTCGGCGAAGGCCGCCCTGGGCGGCGGGTCAAGAAAGGCGAGCTCCTTCGGGTCCGTAACGCCCCAGGAAAGCAGCGCCAGGGCAAAGGCGGAGAGCTCCGCTTCCAGGATCTCCGGCCTGTCGAAAGGCGCAAGACCGGCATTTTGCGGCTCGTCCCAGAGGCGGTAGCAGACGCCCGGCTCAAGACGGCCGGCGCGGCCGCGCCGCTGCTCGGCGGCGGCGCGCGAGACGCGCACCGTCTCAAGCCGCGTCAGCCCGGCGCCCGCATCGTAGCGCGGCCGGCGGGTAAAGCCGCAATCGACGACGATGCGCACGCCTTCGATGGTCAGCGAGGTCTCGGCGATGGAGGTGGCAAGGACCAGCTTGCGCCTTGCCGGGGCAGCTAGGCGGATGGCGCGCTCCTGGTCGCCAAGCTCCATGGCGCCGTAGAGCGGGGCAAGGTCGACATCGGAAGGCAAGGAAGGCGCCAGCCGCTCGGCGAGGCGGCGGATTTCCGCCTGGCCGGGCAGGAAGGCAAGGAGGCTGCCGGGCTCCTCGGCGAGAGCCTTCAGGATCGCCGCCTCCATGCGCTCCTCGATGCGCCGGCCGGGCGCGCCGCCGAGATAGCGCGTTTCGACCGGATAGAGGCGGCCGGCGCTTTCCACCACCGGCGCGGCGCCAAGAAGGGCGGAAAAACGCGCCCCGTCGAGCGTCGCCGACATGGCGCAAAGCTTCATGTCCGGCCGCAGCGCCGCGCTTGCGTCAAGGGCGAGCGCCAAGGCGAGATCGACATCGAGCGAGCGCTCATGCACCTCGTCGAAGAGGATGGCGGCAACGCCCTCAAGCTCCGGGTCCTCGCCGATCATCCTGAGGAAGACGCCGGCGGTGAGAAGCTCGATGCGTGTTTGCCGTGAAACACGCGCTTCCATTCTGACGCGATAGCCGACGGTGGCGCCAACCGCCTCGCCGAGGCTTGCCGCCATGCGGGCGGCGGCGGCGCGGGCGGCGAGCCGGCGCGGCTCCACGACGAGGATCCGCCCCTTTCCCGCCAGTCCCGCCTCCAGGAGCGCCAGCGGCACGCGGGTGGTCTTGCCGGCGCCGGTCGGCGCGATCAGGACGGCGGCGCGGTTTTCTTCAAGCGCCGCAAAAAGCGCCGGCAGCGCCTCCTCGACGGGCAGGGCCTCGCTCATGTCGCCTTCCCGGCGGCAAGGTCGACGAGAGGCCCGCCGGCGGCCTCCGCGTCGAGCGGGTCGTGGGTGACGAGAAGGACGGGCAGCTCGCGCTTGGCCGCCTCGGCGAAGACGAGGGCGCGCACCTGGTCCTTCATCCCGGCGTCGAGCTTGGAGAAGGGCTCGTCGAGAAGGAGAGCGCGCGGGCGCGACAAGAGCGTGCGCAAAAGGGCGATGCGCGCCTTCTGGCCGCCGGAAAGCGTCGCCGGGTCGCGGTCAAAGAAGCCCTCCATGCCGACCTCGGCGAGCGCGGCTTCCACCGCCTTGCGCCTTGCATGCCGGCCGGGGAGCGCCGGATCGAGGCCGAAGAGGAGATTGCCGCCGACCGAAAGGTGCGGAAACAGGAGCGGGTCCTGGAAGAGCAGGCCCATATGCCGCTCCTGCGCCGGCAGGTCGGTGACGTCCTCGCCGTCGACCAGAACGCGGCCCGTCGCGGTGAAGGCCGGGTCCAGAAAGCCAGCGAGAAAGGCAAGCAAGGTCGACTTGCCCGAGCCGGAAGGGCCCATCACCGTCAAGACCTTGCCCGGCGCGATCGACCGGTCAAGGGCGAGCAGCTCCCTTCCGGCGAGGCCGATCACCACCCGGTCAAGATGAAGGCCCTTCCCGCTTGCCTCGTTCATGCGACCGCACGCATGGCGGCGCGGCGGCGGAAAAGCAAGGCCGGCAGAAGCCCGGCGAGGGCAAAGCCGATGAAGGGCAGGAGCGCCTGAAGAAGCGCGGTGGCGCCGATGGCGCGCGGATCGCCACCGGCCGAAAGCGCCACGGCCTCGGTGGTGACGGTCGGCCAGCGCCCGGCGCCGATGAGGATGGTGGGCAGGTAGAGGGCGATGGAGACGGCAAAGCCGATCGCGGCGGCGGTGAGGACCGGGCGGGCGAGCATCGGCAGGCGCACGCGCCAGAAGAAGGCGTCGGCGCTACGGCCGAGCCCCGTTGCCATCTGCCGGTAGCGCGGGTCGAAGGCGCGCCAGGGATCGGCGAGCGAGAGGAGCACATAGGGAAAGACGAAGACGAGATGAGACAGGACGACGGCAACAAGCCGGCCGTCGAGGCGTAGCGCGATGAAGAGGATGTCGAGGCCGAAGAGGAAGGCGATCTGCGGCACCAGAAGCGGCAGATAGAGCGCGACAAGGGCGCGGACGGTCGGCGTCACCCCCGCCCGCACTTCGTATTCCAGCGCCCCGAGGGCGAGGGCGACGGCGAGCGCGGAGGACAGAGCGGCGATGAGGAGCGCATTGGCGAGCGGCACCGCGAGAGCCTCGCCAAGCCGCGACCATGCGCTGAGCGTGAAGCCGGCAGGCAGGAGGTTCGGGAAGGTCCACAGCCCGGCGACAGACCACAGAGCCAGCGCGGCGATGCCGGCAAGGACCAGGAAAACGGCAAGGCCCATCGCCGCCGCGGCGAGACAGCGTAACGGCTCGTCGGCGCGAAAGCGCCAGCCCGCAGCCATCGCCGCCATGGCGAGGCCGGCGAGAAGCCGCTCCAGCGCCAACCAGAGAAGAATGGCGGCGCCGGTGACGGCGAGCTGCAACAGCGCGCCGGCCGCCGCGACGCTGCGCAGGGAAAGGTCCGGATCGGCCTGCCATTCCAGGATGCGCACGGCGAGCGGGGCCGGCAAAGTGGGGCCGAGGATGAGGGCGACATCGACGACGGAGCTGGCATAGGCGATGACGGCGAAGACCGGCAGGCGCAGCTGGCGGTAGAGCGCCGGCAGGACGGCGAAGGCAAAGCCCGCCATGCGGCCATAGCCGAGGGCACGGGCGGCCTTCAGCCGCGGCACGGCTTCCGCCTGCGGCAGGGCGGCGAGCGCCATCAGGAAGAGAAAGGGAATCTCCTTGACGATGAGCCCCGCCATCATCGCCAGACCTGCGGTGTCGTGGACGATGAGCCAGTCGGGCGGGCGTTCAAAGCCGCTCGGCCAGGGCGAGACGGCGCGCAGGAGGAGGCCGGACGGGGCGATGAGAAAGGCGAGCCCGAAGGCGGCGGCGGCGTGCGGCACGGCCAGAAGCGGCGAGACGAGGCGCGCAAGGCGGCGAAAGAGCCTGGTGCCGTGCCAGCCGGCGATGAAGGCGGCGACGATGAGAAACGCCACGAAGGTGGTGCCGAGCCCGGCCGCCAGGCTTATCAGGCTGGAGCGCCAGATGCCCGGCATGGCGAAAAGCGCCTCAAACGGCGCCAGGGAAAGGCGCTCGGCGCCAATCACCGGCAGATAGCCGAAGGCCGGCAGGGCGGCGCCGAGAAGGCCCGCCGCCACCGGGCCGACGAGAAGGGCGAAGATCGCCGCCGGAAAGAGAACGAGACGCGAGCCGCCCCGCCGCGTCGCCGCGCCTTCGCTGCCCGCTATTGCCCGGCTCCGTAGCGGCGCGCCCATTCTTTCTCCAGCCTTTCCATCCAGCTCGGATGCGGCTCCGGCAGCGCCTTGCCGAGCTCTTCCGGCGGCAGGGTGGCGATGCCTAGGTCGAGCGCGGCAAAGCGGGCGCGGTCCTCCCGCGGCAGGGCTTCAATGTCGAGCACCGTCGGGTCGCCCCAGATTTCCGGATCCTGCTTTCTTGCCTGCGCCTCGGGCGACATGAAAAAATCCGCCAGCACCATGGCGCCGGCCTTGGCGGTGGCGTTGAAGGGGATGGCCACGAAATGCGTGTTGGCGATGGAGCCGGCCTCCGGCACGAAGCTGCGCACCGTCTGGGGCAATTCGCCGTTGGCGATGGCGCTCGAAGCGTCGGCCGGGTTGAAGGCGAAGGAGATATCCACCTCGCCATCGGCCAGGAGCCGGCGCATCGCCCCGTAATTTTGCGGATAGGCGCGGCCGGAGCGCCACAGATGCGGGGAAAGCTCGTCCAGGAAGGCAAAGAGCGGCTTGGTCTCATCCTCAAAGGCCGCCTCGCTCACCGGCGCCTGCAGGACGGATGGGTCCGGCGCCAGCTCGTAGAGCGCCTGCTTCAGAAAGGTGGAGCCGAGGAAATCGGGCGGCTGGGGATAGGTGAAGCGGCCGGGATTGGCCTTTGCCCAGCGAAGCAGCGCCTCCATGGAGCGCGGCGGATCGGCAAGCCGCGCCGTATCGTGGAAGAAGACGAGCTTGGCCATCCCCCAGGGCGCCTCCAGCCCATCGGTCGGCACGGTGAAATCGCTGAGCACGGTCGGCTTGCCCGCCTCGTCGACATAGGCGTAGTTGGGCAGTTGCCTCGCCCAGGGCCGGTCCAGCAAGAGCCCCGCCCGCTTCAGCGCGGCGAAGTTCTCGCCGTTGATCCAGACAAGATCGACGGCGCCGCCCGCCTCGCGCCCGGCCGCCTTCTCGGCGATCACCTTGGCGACGACCTCGGCGGCATCGGCGACCTTCACGTGCACGACCTTCACCCCGTGCCGTTCTTCCAGCTCGGCGCCGGCCCAGGCGATGTAATCGTTGATGCGCGGCTCGCCGCCCCAGGCGTGGAAATAGACGGTCTCGCCCTTCGCCTCCTCCAGCACGGCCTGCCAGTTCGCCGGGTCAGGCGTCTCGGCCTGGGCGAGCGTCGCGAAGATCAGCCCCAAAACGGCAATGACAATTCTCAGCATCGACCTTCCCCAAGAGCGTTGCAGCCCGCGCCACTCCTCTCCCCGGAGGGGGAGAGCAAGGTGCCGTGCCACGCCGCGATTGCCCTATGCGACCGCCCTTCCCCTCAAGGGAAGGGTGGCGCGCGCATCAGCATGGCCTTACCCGCCAGGCGAGGAGCCGGCGGCCCCTTTTTTCACACTGCGGCGCGCCTCACAGGCAAGCAACAAAAGGGTGAGCCGGCAAGGCCGCTACCGGCCGATGGCGATGCCCTCGCGGCGCGGATCGGCGCCGCCGGAAAGCCCGTCCGGGCCGATGGCGAGAGCATGCAGGCCGGAATTGAGATCGCGGACATTGACCTCGTAGCCGAGAAGGCCGAGCGCGGCGATGAAATCCTCAGCCCGCGTGCCGGCCTCCACGTCGTAGACGCCGGTGCGGTTGACGAGATGCGGCAGGGCCACGGCTTCCTGCACATCCATGCCCCAATCGAGAATGGCGATGAGCGTCTTCGCCACATAGGGGATGATGCGGCTGCCGCCAGGCGAGCCGAGGGCCAGAACCGGCTCGCCGTCCTGAAAGACGATGGTCGGGGCCATGGAGGAGCGCGGCCGCTTGCCCGGCTCCACCCGGTTGGCCACCGGCACGCCGTCGCGATGCGTGCGGAAGGAGAAATCGGTCAGTTCGTTGTTGAGGAGGAAGCCGCGCACCATCAGCCGCGAGCCGAAGCCGTTCTCGATGGTCGTCGTCATGGAGACGACGTTGCCGGCGCCGTCGATGATGACGAAATGGCTGGTGGAAGGCAGCTCCAGCGCCTCGCCCGGCGCGAAATGGAGCGCGTGGTCCCATTGCGGCTCGCCGGCCGTCACCTGCTCAAGCCGGGTGCCGCCTTCAAGCAGCTCGGCGCGGGCGGCGAGATAGTCGGGGTCGAGGAGGCCCTTGATGGGTGCCGGGACGAAATCGGTATCGGCGAGATAGCGGCCGCGATCGGCGAAGGCGAGGCGGCTCGCATCGCCGATGAGGCGCCAGGCCTCGGCGCTCTCATGCCCCAGGGCGGCGAGATCGAAGGGGGAAAGCAGGCCGAGGATCTGGCCGACGGCGACGCCGCCGGAGGAAGGCGGGCCCATGCCGCAGACCTCGTAGACGCGATAGGCGATACAGACCGGCTCGCGCTCCTTCACCTCGTAGCCGGCGAGATCCTGAAGGCGCATGAGCCCCGGATTGTCGTCGAAGCGGCGAATGGCGGCGACGATGCTCTCGGCGATGGCGCCCTCGTAGAAGGCGTCGGCGCCCTCCTCGGCCAGCGTGCGCAGCGTCGCCGCATAGGCGGGGTTCTTCAATTTGTCGCCCGCTGCCACGACGGCGCTCAAGGTATCGACGAAATAGGTCTTGGCGGTCTCCTGGCGCGACAGGCTGTCCGCCGCCTCGCCGGCGAGCGCGAGGAGCCGCGGCGAGGGGGAAAAGCCCTCCTGGGCAAGAAAGATGGCCGGCTGGAAGAGCTCCGCCCAGGCAAGCCGCCCCCAGCGGCGATGCGCCTCCTCCAGAAGCCGCGGCGTGCCCGGCACGCCGACGGAGCGCCCGCCGATGACGGCGTCGAAGAAGCCGAGCGGCTCGCCGTCCTCGTCAAGGAAGAGCTCGGGCGTTGCGGCCGAAGGCGCCGTCTCGCGGCCGTCGAGGCTGGTCAGCTTGTTCTCGGCCGCGTCCCAGTAAAGCAGGAAGGCGCCGCCGCCGAGACCGGAGGATTGCGGCTCCACCAGGCCGAGGACGAGCTGCACGGCGACCATGGCGTCGATGGCGCTGCCGCCCTGGCGCAGAATGTCGGCGCCCGTCTCGGCAGCGAGCGGATGGGCGGCGACCACCATCCAATCCTCGGCGCGAACCGGAGCGGCGGGGGTCGAGCCGAGCGGCGTCGCCGCTTCCGGCGCCGGTCGCCGCAGCTCCTGCGCCGCGACGGGCAAGGCAAGGCCGAGACAGACGACAAGCGCGGCGAGCGCGCCGGCCGCGCGCGCCAGCGAAAGAGCGCCGATGCGCAAGGCCGTCATCGGGCGAGGCCAGCGGCTAGAGATGCTGGCCGCCGTCGATGTTGATTTCCGCGCCGATGACATAGGAAGAGGCGCCCGAGCAGAGGAAGTGCACCACCTCGGCCACCTCCTTCGGGTCGCCGATGCGGCGCATGGGCACTTCGCGCTCCACCACCTCGTCGGTGCCGGGCGAGAGGATGGAGGTCAAGATCTCGCCGGGCGCCACGGCATTCACCCGGATCCCGGAAGCGGCCAACTCGTGCGCGAGCTCGCGCGTCAGCGCCGAGAGCGCCGCCTTGGAGGTGGCGTAGGCGGCGCCGGCGAAGGGATGGATGCGAGAGCCAGCGATGGAGGTGATGTTGACGACCGAGCCATTGCCGCGCAGGAGCGCGTCCTTCAGCCCCTGCACCAGAAGCGCTGGGGCGATGAAGTTGACCATGTGCACGTCCTGCCAGATCTTCAGCGGCGTGCCCATGGCGCTGAGGCGACCGCCCTCGTCGTTCTTCGGCGAGATGCCGGCATTGTTGATGAGCGCCGTCAGCCCCTTCTCGCCGACCCGCTCGCGCAGCTGATCGATGGCGTATTGGATGGAGCGGTCGTCGGAAAGGTTCACCTCGATATGGCGGACATAGCCTTCCGCCCAGGGGCACACATGCGAGAAGGGCGTGCGCGAGAGGGTGTAGACCTCCCAGTTCTCGTCGTAGAACTTGCGCACGATGGCATGACCGATGCCGCGGCTCGCGCCGGTGACGGCGACGACCGGCTTCAGGCTCGGCTCGTGCGCCAGCGCGCCGTGGTCGACCGGGCAGGCCGCCGGCGCCTCGCTCGCGGGAGCGGCCTGCGCCTCGCCCTTTGCGGGCGCGCCTTTGGCATGGGCCGGGCATTCGGCCGGCGGCCGGTTCTCCTCGGCGCCTTCCTGCGGGCCGGTGCCCGGCCTTTCGATCGTCTTCTCGCTCATCTGCGCCTCCCTTCGGCAGGCCTTTGGCGGCGCCGCCCTAGCTGAGCGCGCTCGTCGCGGCCCGACGGAACTTGTCGGCAAACTCGCCGATATGCTTCTCCTCGATGATGAGGGGCGGCGACACCGCCACCGTATCGCCGAGGGCACGCACCATCATCCCTTCCGCCCAGGCGGCCTTCAAGACGGCGCCGCCGCGCTGGCCGGGCTTCTTGCCCGGGCTGAACTCGACGGCGCCGATGAGGCCGTAATGGCGGATATCGACGACATCGGGCAGGTCCTTGAGGCTGAACAGCGCCTCGCCAAGCGCCTCGCCGGCCGGACCCGCGGCCCGGGTGAAGAGCCCCTCGCCCTCATAGATGTCGAGACAGGCGAGCGAGGCGGCGCAGGCGAGCGGATGGGCCGAATAGGTATAGCCGTGGAAGAGCTCCACGCCGCCCTCAGGCCCCGCCTCCATCACCGCATCGTGGACATGGCCAGCGACGGCGACGGCGCCCATCGGCACGGTGGCGGCGGTAAGCCCCTTGGCCATGGTGAGGATGTCGGGGGTGACGGAAAATTCCTGCGCGGCGAAAGCCGAGCCGAGACGACCGAAGCCGGTGATCACCTCGTCGAAGATGAGAAGGACGCCGTTGGCCGAGCAGATCTCCCTGAGGCGCTCAAGATAGCCCTTCGGCGGCAGATAGACGCCGCCGGCGCCGATCACCGGCTCCACGATGACGGCGGCCACCGTGGAGGGGTCGTGGAAAGCCAGAAGCTCGGCCAGCTCCTCGGCGAGCTCCGCGCCGTGCTCCGGCAGGCCGCGGGTGAAGGCGTTCTTTTGCGGCAGATGCGTGTGGCGCAGATGGTCGACCGGCAGCCAGGCGCCGAAGGCGGTGCGGTTGGGGGTGATGCCGCCTGCGGCCACGCCACCGAAGCCAACGCCGTGATAGCCCTTCTGGCGGCCGATGATCTTCTTGCGCCCGCCCTGCCCCCGGGCATGGTGGTAGGCATAGGCGACCTTGATGGCGGTATCGACCGATTCCGACCCGGAATTGGTGAAGAGGACGTGATCGAGCCCATCGGGCAGGATGGAAACGAGACGGTCGGCGAGCTCGAAGGCAATGGTGTGTCCGAAGCCGAAGCTCGGGGCGAAATCGAGCACCGGGAACTGCGCGGCGATAGCCTCGCCGACCTCCTTGCGCCCATGGCCGAGATGCGAGCACCAAAGCGCCCCGCTCATATCGAGGATCGGCCGCTCCTCCGGCGTGTAATAATACATGCCCTCGGCGCGGGCGATGAGGCGCGGCGAGGCACGGAAGTCGCGGTTGGCGGTGAAGGGCATCCAATGCCGTTCCAAAGAGACCGGCCGGTTGCGCGAAAAGACGGGAGGTGACTGCTCGTTCATGGCTTAGTCGTGCACCGGGCCGCTTTTCCCGTCAACTCACCATATTGGCAGAGCCCACTGGGCCAGCCGGCCGCGGCGAAGGGCATCCTAGGCCGCCGGCGCCGTGCCCCTGTCGCAAACGGCAAGGCCCGACTATGATCGAAGCCGGGCGTCACCGCGCCCCAAGGATCCGGAACCCTTGAGGAAGGGGACATGACCAACGGCTGGATCGCCGTTGCGGCGGGCATCCTATATATCGGCGCGCTCTTTGCCGTCGCCTCCTTCGGCGACCGGCGGGTGAAACGCGTCGGCGCCTCGGCGCGGCCGAACCTCTACGCTCTCGCCTTGTCGGTCTACTGCACGTCGTGGACCTTCTTCGGCTCCGTCGGGCTCGCCTCGCATTCGGGCGTCGACTTCCTGCCGATCTATATCGGGCCGATCGTCATGTTCACGCTCGGCTACCCGATCCTCAGGCGGGTGGTGTGGCTCTCCAAGGAAGAGCGCATCACCTCCATCGCCGACTTCCTCGGGGCACGCTACGGCAAGAGCCAGGCGGTCGCCGTCGTCGCCACGCTGATTTCCGTCATCGGCGTCATCCCCTACGTGGCGCTGCAATTGAAGGCGATCTCCTCCTCCGTCTTCACCATGGTGCCGGAGCTTTCGGAAGGCGGGTCCACCGTTCCCTTCTTCGGCGACGTGGCGCTCATCGTCGCCATCATCCTCGCCCTTTTCGCCATCCTCTTCGGCACCCGCCACGCCGACGCGACGGAACACCAGCACGGCATGATGCTGGCCGTGGCGCTGGAGGCCGTGGTCAAGCTCTTCGCCTTCCTGCTCGCCGGCTTCTTCGTCGTCTTCTGGCTCTTCGGCGGGCCGGGCGAGCTCTACCAGATGGCGATGGAAAGCGAGAAGGTGCGAGAGATGCTGGCGACCGGCTCGGCCGGGGGCGAATGGGTCGCCATGACCATGATCGCCTTCACGGCCGCCATCCTGCTGCCGCGCCAGTTCCACATCACCGTGGTCGAGAACAACACGCTCGGCGAGCTGGAGCGGGCGCGCTGGCTGTTCCCGGCCTATCTCGTGGCCATCAACATCTTCGTCGTGCCGATCGCGGTCGCCGGCCTCATCGCCTTCGGCGATTCCGTCGATGCCGACCTCTTCGTGCTGGAATTGCCGCACCGCGCCAATTTCCCCATCGTGGCGCTCATCGTCTTCATCGGCGGGCTGTCGGCGGCCACCGCCATGGTCATCGTGGCGAGCGTGGCGCTCGCCATCATGATCTCCAACGAACTCGTCCTGCCGGCCTATGTGAAGCGGCGACGCACGCGCCAACGGGCGGACATGACGCGCTTCATCCTGACGGTGCGGCGCATCGCCATCACCGTCATCCTCCTATGCAGCTATTTCTACTATCGCGCGGCCGGCACGGCGGCGCTCGCCTCCATCGGGCTTCTCGCCTTCGCCGCCGTCGCCCAGCTCGCGCCGGCCTTCTTCGGCGGGCTCGTCTCGCGGCACCTGACCGCGCGCGGGGCGATCGCCGGCATGACGAGCGGGCTCGCGGTATGGACCTACACCCTGCTTCTGCCGACCTTCGCCCAGGCCGGCCTCATCGGTGCGGGTTTCCTCAATCCGGGCCCCTTCGGCATCGAGGCGCTGCGCCCGCAAAGCATCTTCCACCTCAATCTTGACCCGCTCTCGCACGGCGTCTTCTGGAGCCTTCTCGTCAATTGCCTGGTGATGGTCGGCATCTCCCTGGCGCGGCAGCCGGAACCTATCGAACGCCTGCAGGCCAAGGTTTTCGTGCCATCGGAGATGAGCCCCTCGCCGACCGTGCGGCCGCTGCGCACCAATGTCAGCTACGGCGACCTCAAGGAAACCGTCGCCCGCTATCTCGGCCAGGAGCGGACCGAGCGCTCCTTCGCCAATATGGAGCGCGCCACCGGCCGCTCGGCGCAATTGCGCTCGCCCGTCGACCATCATGCGGTGCGCTTCGCCGAGCAGCTTCTGGCCTCCGCCATCGGCGCGGCCTCCTCGCGGCTGGTGATGACGCTGCTGCTCAACCGCGACGACCCTTCCACGCGCGTCGCCCACCAGCTTCTCGACGACGCCACGGAGGCGCTGCACTACAACCGCGACCTTCTGCAGAGCGTGCTGGACCATATGCGCCAGGGCATCGCCGTCTTCGACCGCGACCTGTCGCTGATCGCCTGGAACAGGCCCTTCCGGCAGATCCTGCATCTGCCCATCCAGTTCGGCCAGGTGGGCGTGTCGCTGCGCGACGTCCTCAGGCAGACGGCGCGCACCGGCTATTTCGGCGAGGGCGAGGCGGAGCCGCTCGCCGACGAGCGCATGCATTCGCTGGTGACGAGGCTGGAGCCCTATGTGGCGCGCCATCCGGCGAGCGGCGCCGTCATCCGCGTGGAGGCGCGGCGCATGTCCGATGGCGGCGTTGCCCTCACCTTCTCCGACGTGACGGAGGAGGCGGAAAGCAAGGCGGCCCTGGAACAGGCGAAATCGAGCCTGGAGCGGCGCGTGGAAGAGCGCACGGCCGAATTGATGCGCATCAACGAGGAGCTGAAGAAGGCGAGCGCGGCCGCCGAAGAGGCCAATATCGGCAAGACCCGCTTCATCGCCGCCGCCGGCCACGACATCCTGCAGCCGCTGAACGCGGCGCGGCTTTACGCGACGGCCCTCGCCGAGCGGACCAAGGGGCAACAGAGCGAGCCGCTGGTGCGCGACATGGAAGCCTCCCTCGACACGGTGGAGGAGATCTTCCGCGCCGTCCTCGACCTGTCGCGGCTCGACACCGGCGCCATCACGCCGGAGATCCGCGCCTTCCGCCTGCAGAAGCTGTTCGACCAGATCCGCGTGGAATTCGAGCCGCTGGCCCGCGAAAAGGGTCTGGATTTCCGTGTCCTGCCGACATCGCTGTCGGTCACGAGCGACCCTTCCCTTCTCGGCCGCCTTCTCAGGAACCTCGTCTCCAACGCCATCAAATACTGCGCCTCGGGGCGCGTCGTCGTCGGCTGCCGGCGCAAGCGCGGCATCGTCTCCATCGAAATCCTGGATACCGGCATCGGCATCTCGGCCGCCGATCAGGCGGTGATCTATCAGGAGTTCCGCCGCCTGGACGCGGGAGCGCGCGTCGCCCAGGGCCTCGGGCTCGGGCTTTCCATCGTCCAGCGGCTCGCCCGCGTCCTGGGCGCGGATGTGCGCCTGCGCTCCAAGGTCGGGCGCGGCACGCATTTTTGCCTCAGCGTGCCACAGGCGATCTCCGTGCCCGGCGAGCATGCAGAGAGCGTCGCGCCCGCGCTGCCGCCCGGCGCCGTTTCCGGCCTTACCGTGCTTTGCATCGACAACGACGCCAAGATCCTCGCAGGCATGGAGGCGCTGCTTGCCGGCTGGGGCTCGCAGCCGGTGACCGCCACGAGCACGCGCGCGGCCATCACCATCCTGCGCGAGACGAAGCTTCGCCCCGACCTGCTGCTGGTCGACTATCATCTCGACGAGGAGAACGGGCTTTCCGCCGTCACCGATATCCGCTGGCTCCTGGGGCGCACCGTGCCGGCGATCCTGATCACCGCCGACCGTTCGGAGGAGGTGCGCAACCTTGCCGCCAAGGCCGGGGTGAAAATCCTCAACAAGCCGCTGAAGCCGGCCGCCCTGCGCGCCCTGATGGCGCAATGGACGCCGTCGAACGTGGCGGCGGAGTAGTCGCTACTCCTCGATCGCGCCGCGCCATTCGCCGGTCTCGATGCGCCCGGCCGCCAGCACCGCCTTGGTGCGGTTCTCCACGCCGAGCTTCTGCAGGATGGCGGAGACATGCGCCTTGACCGTCGCCTCCGAGACGCCGAGCTCATAGGCGATCTGCTTGTTGAGAAGCCCCTCGCCGAGCATCATCAGAACACGCACCTGCTGCGGCGTCAGGCTTCTCAGCCGCTCCAGAAGCTCACCCGTCTCGCGGTCGGTCTCATCGTCGATGAGATCGGCCGGCACCCAGCTCTCGCCGCGCAACACGGTGCGGATCGCCTCCGAGATGGTCTCCAGCGAGGCCGATTTGGAGATAAAGCCGGATGCGCCGAGACCGATGGCGTTGCGGATGGTCGCCGGGTCGTCCATCGCCGAGATGATGCATATGGGCGCCGCCGGATACTGGCCGCGCAGATACATCAGCCCGGAGAAGCCGCGCGCACCCGGCATCTTCAGGTCGAAGAGCACGATGTCGGGCTCGCCGATCCGGTCGAGCGCGGCGGCAAGCTCGTCGAGCGCGCCGGCCTCGACGATGTCCACGTCGTCAAAGGCCGCCTCGATCGCGCTGCGCAAGGCGTTGCGGAAGAGCGGATGGTCGTCGGCGATGACGAAAAGCAGTCGATCGCTCAAACCGTCACCCTAGGCGGCTCGCTTGGGCTCGCGCCAATGCCGGGACGGCGGAGCGGAATTGGAGAAAAAGGCGTTGCATCAAACCTGTTCATAACCTGATATCGCGCCTGGTGAAGCGCAAAGAATGCCTCGGAAGCTGAAAATCCCCTCTTTCGGGAGGCCATTTAACCTCAACGCGCCCGGTTTGCGAAACCGTCGATCGCGGGGCGATGGCTTGCGCGCACGCCAATGGCCGGGAAAGGCCGCCCGATGACGCGCGACGCCGCGGGCCCGTTTCCCCGCTCAAGAGGCATTGAGGCATGAGCCAGCTCCCTTCCTCCATCGATTCGGACGTCTTCGCCGCCCATCCGCGCACCGTCTGGGGCCTGTTCGTGGCGTTGCTTGCCGGCCTCGTCCTGCTCCTGGTGGCACTGGAGGAGCTCGGCGTGCCGCAGCCCCTCGTGGGCCTTGCCATCCTGGCGACGACGCTTGCCGCCTATGCCGGCATCGGGCTCGTCGCCGGCAGCACGCAATCGGTGCGCTTCCTGCTCGCCGGGCTCGCCGTGCCGGCCGGCTACAACGGCATGGCGGCGGCCGCCGCCTTTCTCTCCGCAGCCTGGTTCCTACTCTATGCGGGCCTGTTCGCCGAATGGGGACGGGGCGCCTTTGCGCTCGGGCTCGGCGCCGGTATCGGCCTTGGCGCCGGCGCGCTCTTGCTCGCCGCGCCGCTGCGCCGGGCGGAGGCCGTCACCACGGCCGACTTCCTCGCCAGGCGCACCGGCAGCCCATCGGTGCGGCTGGCCGCCTCTCTCCTCGTCATCGCCGCCTCCTTCATGCTCTTCGCCGTGGTCTTGACCGGCATCGCCGAGATCACCGCCGCCGTGCTCGCCGTGCCGCGCGCCTGGAGCGTGACGGCGGGCGCCCTGCTTCTGGGGCTGATGCTGTTGCCGGGGGGCATGCGCGGGGCGACCTGGACGCAGGTGGCGCAATATCTCGTCATGGCGGCGGCCTTTCTGGTGCCGGCGATCATGGTGGCGATCGAGCGCTTCGGCTGGCCGCTGCCGCAGCTGGCGATGGCGGAGGCGCAAAGCCGTCTTGAGAGCCTCGCCGCCGCTGATGCGGACCTTGCCGGCCTTGTCGAAGGCCAGGCGATCTTCGGCCGCTTCGCCCCATCGGAGCTCGCCGCCATGGCGCTCCTCGCCGCCCTCCTCAGCCTGGCCCTGCCGCATGTGCTGGAGCGTTATCTGACAGCCCCCTCGGTGGCGAGCGCGCGGCGGACGGGACGCTGGATGCTTCTCTTCGCCGGCCTTCTCATCATCACCGCCCCGGCCTATGCGGCGCTGACCTTCCTCACCCAGGTGGAAGGCCTCGTCGGCGTGCCGCTCGCCGAACTGCCCGATTGGGCCTTCCTGCATGGCGAGGCTGGCTATCTCGTCATATGCGGGACGCCGGCGGTCTCCCCGGACGCGATCCTGGCGGCCTGCGGCGGGCGCGCCGACATCACCGGCGTCTCGCTCGCCGATATCGACCTTGCCGGCGAGGCGACGGTGATCCGCTTTGCCGAACGGGCCGGACTTTCCTTCGTTCTCAGCGCGCTCGTCTTCGTGGGAGCGCTGTCGGCGGCGCTCTCCACCGCCAGCGGCCTCTTGACGTCGCTCACCAGCACGGCAAGCCACGATCTGCAGCACAGCCTGATCGCGCCGCGCGCGCCGATGGGCAAGCGGCTCCTGGCGGCGAGGCTGACAATGCTGGTTGCCATCACCCTGGCCGCGATGTGGGCGAACCAGCCGGGGCACGACCTTTTCGGCATAGCCTTTCTGGCGCTCGGCCTTCTGGCGGCCGGTATCGGGCCGGCGCTCCTTGCGGGGGCGTTGCGGCCAAGCCTGAAGGCCCTGCCGGTGCTGGCCTCCATGCTGGCGGGCAGCGCCACCATGCTGACGCTCTTCGTGGCGGAGCATTACGGCGCCGATCTTCTCCCCGCCAGCGGCGATGAATGGCAGCCCTTCGCCCTTCAAGGCCTGGCGGAGGCCGGCATTCCCTCCGGCGCCGGCGTGTTCGTGGCACTTGCCGCCTCCCTCGCCGTCCTCGTGGTTGCCCAGATGCTGCCGCAGCGCGCCCTGTCGTGGACAAGGCGGCGGCGCAAGAAGCTGAAAATCTCCTCGCTCGAGGAGACGAGCTGAACCGTCAGAAAAAACTTCCCTGAGGCGTGAAGCGCTCCGCCTTTCAGGCGCCGAGATAGACGAGATCGAGGGCGCGGTGATGCGGCCGCGCCCGATGCTCCACCAGATAGACGCCCTGCCAGGTGCCGAGAGCAAGCCGGCCGGCCTCCACCGGCAGGGCGAGCGAGACATCGGTGAGCATGGCACGGATATGGGCGGGCATGTCGTCCGGCCCCTCGGTGGCGTGAATCCAGCCGATATCCTGGGGCGCCAGACGGTCGAGCGCCGTCAAGAGATCGGCCTGCACGGCCGGATCGGCGTTCTCCTGAATGGTCAGCGAGGCGGAGGTATGGCGCAGAAACAGCAGAAGCAGCCCGTCGCGGCCGCCGGCCTCGCGAAGCCAGCGCTTCAGCGCATGGGTGATGTCGACGAAGCCCTCGCCCGCAGTGTGAACGCGCATGATGCCCTTGACCATGCGCGACAGCGCGACCTCATGCGTGACCTCGGAACTGACGGACATGGCGCGAAGAGCAGCACGGCGGCCATGCCAAGGCAAGCTTCACAAGGCGAGGGCTTCCTCGGCTGCGCCGATCCGCCTCACAGCTGATCCTTCTCAAAATCGCGCTTCAGCTCCTGCACCAGCCCGAAGAAGCGGCGCATCACCTTATCGGTGAGGGCGAGGAAGCGGTCGAGTTCCTCCTCTTCCTCCTGGCTCAGCGCGGCCGGCGGCTCCGGCTCCGCGCCTTCCTCAGATTCCGTTTCCGCCTCGCCGCCGAGTTCCGGCCCGGGGCCCTCGCCAGCGTCCGGAACGGGCTCAGCCGGCGCCGGCGCAACAGCCTCTTCCTCCAGGCGGGCCAGCCGCGCCTCCACGGCCAGGAGCCGCTCGTCGAGGCGTTCGATCTTCGCCGCATAGGCAAGCCGGTCGTCGGGGACGAGACGGCAGAGCATGCGCCCTTCCTCCTCGGCGCAGCGGGAGACCTCGCCGCTCTCTTTGTCGAGCCTCAGCGCCCCGCCCTCCACGGCCACGAAGACGTAGCGGCCGGTTTCCACCAGGTCGGCGGCAAGAGCAGGGCCCATGCCGAGAGCCAAGATCAGACCGCCCATCCACAATCGGCGCATTTCCCGTTCCCCTGCCGGCTAAGGCGGCTTGCGTGTTGAAATCGCATGCTTGCGTGCCGGTGCGGCTTTCCGTGCGCCGCAGCATCGCTATCATCGGCGCGACATGCATGAACTCATTTTCAAGATAGCGCCAAAGGCGCTTTGGCGCGAGGCCGAGGCAGAAGGCGTCTTTCGCGGCGCACCGGTCGACGAGAAGGACGGCTTCATCCATTTCTCCACCGCCGAACAGGTGGCGGAGACGGCGAGAAAGCACTTTGCCGGCCAAGAGGAGCTGCTGCTCATCGCCGTGCGCACCGCGCCGCTCGGCGAGAGACTGAGATGGGAGCCCTCGCGCGGCGGCGCGCTCTTTCCCCATCTTTATGCGCCCATGCCGCTCTCGGCGCTCGCCTGGGTAGAGGAGCTGCCGCTGAACGAAGACGGCACCCATCGCATGCCGGCAGGGCTGGGGCGGGCGGCAAGAGCATGAGCATCGACCAGATGGCGGCGGCGGCGCTGCGCCTCCTGCCCCCCGAGACAGCGCATCATCTGGCCATGCGCATGCTGCTTCGCGCCCCGCGCCGCATGCGCCGGGAGGGCCATGCGCGGCTGAGCGTCAATCTCTTCGGCCTCGCCTTTCCCAACCCGGTCGGGCTGGCGGCCGGCTTCGACAAGAACGCGGAGGCGGTCGACGCCCTCTTGGCGCTCGGCTTCGGCTCGGTGGAGATCGGCACGGTGACGCCGAAGCCGCAGCGCGGCAACCCGCTGCCGCGGCTGTTCCGGCTCGTCGCCGACCGGGCGATCATCAACCGGATGGGGTTCAACAACGACGGCCACGAGGTGGTGGCGCGCAGGCTGGAGGAGCGGCGCGGCCGGGGCGGCCTCGTCGGCGTCAATATCGGCGCCAATCGCGGCGTGGAGGATCCGGTCGCCGACTATGTCGCCGGCATCAAGCGCTTCGCCGATCTCGCCAGCTGGCTGACCATCAACATCTCCTCACCCAACACGCCCGGGCTGCGCGACCTGCAATCGGCCGGCCAGTTCAACCGCCTGCTCGGTCGCTGCCTGGAGGCGCGCGAGAGCGTGCAAGGCAGCCGCCGCCTGCCGCTTCTCATCAAGATCGCCCCCGATCTCAGCGACCGCGAGCTCGCCATGCTGGTGAAGACGGTCGTCGATATGGGCGGCAACGGGCTCATCATCGCCAACACCACGATCGCCCGGCCGCCGCTGAAGGCGGAGAGGCTGGCGCGCGAGGAAGGCGGGCTCTCCGGCCTGCCGCTGCTTGAGACCTCCACCTCGATGCTGGCACGGGCGCGCCAGCTCGCCGGCCCGAACCTGCCGATCATCGGCGTCGGCGGCATTCACGACGCGCATTCGGCCTGGATGAAGATCGTCGCCGGCGCCGATCTGGTGCAGCTCTATACCGGCCTCGTCTACGAGGGACCGCGGCTGGCGAACACCATCAAGGCCGGCCTCGTGAGGGAACTCGACAAGCGCAATTTCCGCCATATCGGCGAGGCGAAAAGCATCGAGAACGCGCGCTGGGTCGCCGGCTGGGCGGCGGAAGAGGATGTTCCGGAGCCTAGCGGGCCGGAGCCGGCCCAAAGACCTCGGCGCGCCTGGTGGGCAGGCGCCAGGAGAGCGTGAGGCCGCGCAAGCCCAGCAGCAGAAGAAGCGCCAGCCACAGGCCGTCATTGCCGAAAGCGGGGACGAGCGCGTAGCAGGCGGCGACGAAGACGGCGAGCGAGGCGAGCATCATGTTGCGCATGTCGCGCGACCAGGTGGCGCCGATGAAAACCCCGTCCATCTGGAAGGCGAGGACGCCGGCAAGCGGCGTCAGGCACGCCCAGGGCAGATAGCGGCGCGCCGTTTCGCGCAGTTCCGGCGATGTCGTCATCAGATCGATGAGCGGGCCGCCGGCAAGAAGATAGACGGTCGCCAGGCCAAGGGCGAGGACGAAGCCCCAAAGGAGGGTGAGGCGCACCGAGGCATCGAAGGCCGGGCGGTGCCGCGCGCCGACGGAACGGCCGACGAGTTGCTCGGCGGCGGTGGCGAAGCCGTCGAGAAAATAACCGGCGAACAAGAAGAAATGCATCAGCAGCGCGTTGGCGGCGAGGACGAGGGAGCCGAGCGCGGCGCCCTGGCGGGTGAAGAAGGCGAAGGCGAAGAGAAGCGAGAAGGAGCGGATCATGATGTCGCGATTGACGACGGCGATCCTGAGGAAGCCTTGCCTGTCGAAGACGCGCTTTCGCGATGGCCGCGCCGCCCCGCTCACATGCGGCCAGACGAAGGGCAGGCTAACGAGGAAGGTGAGCATCTCGGCGATGACGGAGGCGCCGGCGACCCCCTTCACCCCCCAGCCGAGGCCGAGCACGAAATAAAGCGACAGGCCGATGTTGGAAAGCGCCAGGACGGTCTGGAAACCAAGCACCAGAAACGGGCGGCCAATGCCGAGGAACCAGCCGATCAGCGCGTAGTTGGCGAGCATGAAGGGCGCCGCCCAGATGCGCACGAAAAGATAGGCTGCGGTCGCCTCCGCAACGCCCGGCGCAACGTTCATGGCGAGAATGCCGAGACGGGTGAGCGGCCATTGCAGGGCGATGACGGCAAGCCCCGCCACAAGCGCGATGAGGAGGGCGCGGACCAGCACCGCCTGCTCCTCCTTGCGGTCGCCGGCGCCGAAGGCCTGCGCCGTCAGACCGGTGGTGCCGGAGCGCAGGAAATTGAAGGTGGTGAAGACGACATCGAGGATGATGGCGCCGACGGCGATGCCGCCGATGAGCTCGGCATCGCCGAGCTGGCCGATGACCCCCGTATCGACGAGGCCGACGAGCGGGACGGAAAGATAGGCGAGCGTCATCGGCACGGCGATGGAAAGCACCAGCCGGTGGGTGACGGTAAAGCCGCGAGCGAGGCCTCTGTCGTCGGGCCTGTCGGAGCCGGTCAGATTAGCCTGCCGGCGCGCCGCGCTTTCCTCCTGCATGGCAACGGCCATACACCAAAGCGGGCGGCGACGAAGCCCAATTCGCAGCCAGACCCTAGGTCAGTCGCGCCGGCCCATCACCGCGAAAAGACGCATCAGCAGGAAAACCGGCACGACGATGAGAGCGCCGAAGAGGAAATAGGTGAAGGCGTCCTCGAAGATGGCGAAGCCCATCCGGTAGAGCCGCATGGCGGCGCGCTCGGCCCAGAAATAAAGGTCGAGCGGATGCAGGTTCAGCGCCGACAGGACGATGCCGACGACGACCGACAGGACGGTGAGGCGCAGCGCCACCCGCCAGGGGCTGTCGCCGAGAAAGCGTGTTACCGGACCCGCCATCTTGCCTGCTCCTTCATGTCCGGGTGCCAGGCAGAGCTAGGCATTTCGCCGCGGCATGGCAAGCGCGCGGCCTAACGGGGCGCCGGCAGAAGCTTTTCCAGCGTCTGAAGCCGGTCCGCCTCCGCCGGGGGTTTGTCCCAGCGGATGCGGTTGATGCGCGGAAAGCGCATGGCGACGCCGGATTTGTGGCGCGTGGAGCGGTTCAGCCCCTCAAAGGCGACTTCCAGGACGAGGCCGGCGCCCGGCTCGGCACGCACCGCGCGCACCGGCCCGAAGCGCTCGACGGTGTTGTTGCGCACGAAACGGTCGAGCTCCTTCAGCTCCTCGTCGGTGAAGCCGAAATAGGCCTTGCCGACGGGGACGAGCTCGCCCGCCTCAGGCGTCTCGGCGGTCCAGACGCCGAACGTGTAGTCGGAATAGAAGGAGGAGCGGCGGCCATGGCCGCGCTGGGCGTACATGAGCACGGCGTCGAGCAGGAACGGGTCGCGCTTCCACTTGAACCAGGGTCCCTTCGGCCTGCCGGCGAGATAGGGCGAATCCCAGCGCTTCAACATCAGCCCCTCGGCGACGTCGTGGAGGCGGTCCTTTCTGGGCGGGTCGGATCTCAGACGAGCGAGCTCCTCCCAGTCGGCGAAGTCGACCAGCGGCGAGATGTCGATGCGCGGCGAGGCGAGGCGGGAGACGAACGCCTCCAGGCGCCGCCGTCGGTCGCGGAAGGGCAAGGGCCGCAAATCCTCGCCCTCTTCCTCCAAGAGGTCGTAGGCGCGGATGAAGGCCGGATAATCGGCGAGCGTCTTTCCCGTGACCTTCTTGCGGTTCAGCCGCTGCTGCAAATCGGCGAAGGGGGCGATCGCCATGCCGTCCTCGCCCTCTCGCGCCACCAGGAGTTCGCCGTCGATGGCGCCGGTGAAGGCGAAATGCTCCAACATGTCGGGAAAGGCGCCGGAGATATCGTCGCCGGTGCGCGAATAAAGCCGCGCCGTGCCGTCCTCCGCCGCGCCCTGGATGCGGATGCCGTCCCATTTCCATTCGGCGGCGTAATCGGCCGGATCGAGCCTGGCGAAATCCTCTTCGGCGACGGCGTTCGACAGCATCACCGGGCGGAAGGGGGCGAGGCGCCTCGCCTGCGGCCGTCCCGCCCGTCCCTCCAGCCAGGCGAAGAGCTCGGTATAGGGCGGGGCGAGGCCGTGCCAGATCTCCTCGATATCGGCGATGGGCCTCGCCCCGAAATCGGCCAGCGCCTGCTTGGCGAGCCGGGCCGTGACGCCGACCCTGAGGCCGCCGGTGACGAGCTTGATGAGCCCGTAGCGGCCGCTCGCATCAAGCCCGTCCAGCCAGGCCGCGACGAGCTTCGGACCCTCAAGGCGCGAGGCGGCCGAGAGCTGCTGCACAACCTCACCGATGGCAGGCGCGCTGGCGACCTTCCCGCCATCCGGCCAGATGAGCGAGACGGTCTCGGCAAGGTCGCCGACATAATCGTAGGAAAGGCCGAAGAGCACCGGATCGACACGCTCTTCCACCAGGGCGCGGATCATCGCCGGCTTCACCGAGGCGATGGAAAGATCCCCGGTGATGGCGGCGAGCGCATAGCCGCGGTCCGGATCGGGCAGATTGCGCAGGTAGTCGGCGAGAAGACGCAGCTTGCCGTTGCGCTGCGGCGTCAGCGTCAGGCGGTCGAGAAGGGCGGCGAAGGCCTGCATGGCCAAGATATAGGCGGGGCGCGCGCAGGCGGCGAGACGCGTGCCATCGGGCGCGGCGGCACGGTCTTATTTGCAGCGCAACATGTGCGGCTTTCGCGAGGCTGTGCGACCGACTGTCCCGTCAAAAGACAATTGCAGCAATTCCAGGGATTTGGCGGCCGATCTTGCTATGCATTCCGGCGAGTGCTGCGTTGCAAAAAGACGCCTTGGATTCAGCCGCCCGGATACGCATCTTACGGCCATCGGCACGCCGGAAAGCACCGTGTGGTGCCGTCCCACTTTGAAGACTGGAGACCAAGAGACATGGCAAATATTGCGGGCTATTCCGCGCTGAGCGGCCGCAAATCGGGCCGCTCGCGGTTCCGCCGCGCCTTCGACTGGATGGTCTGGGCGCGCGAGGGCGAGGCCATTCGCCAGATGGAGCAAGAGGCCGGTTTCATTCTCGGCCCCGAGCAGCTGGCGCAGATGCGCCGTCATCACCGCGCCCGGCGCCCCTATTAAGGCGCCAGGCGAGCCCTCGACGTTGCGGGCGGCCGGCATCGTCGGCCGCGCCACCGCGTTATGACACCCTTTATCCGCAAGCTCTGGCCGCACGAGGCCAGGCTGTTCGGCGCGCATCTTCTGCGTCTCGGCCCGCAAGCGCGCCGCATGCGTTTCGGCGCGCCGGTGAACGAGGAGCGCCTGCGCCTTTACGCGCGCGACGCCTTCACCTTCGACGCCATCGTTCTCGGCTATTTCGCCGACGGGCTGATGCGCGGCTCAGCGGAGCTGCATCCGCTCCGCCACAGCCGGCCGGCCGAGGCGGAGGCTGCCTTCGCCATCGAGGACGATTGGCAAGGCCACGGCATCGGCCAGGCGCTGATGGCGCGCATCCTCACCCTGGCGCAAAACCGCGGCATGGAGCGCCTGCACCTCTTCTGCCTGCAGGAGAACCGGCGCATGCTGCATCTGGCGCGCCGCTTCGACGCCGCGCTCACTTACGAAACCGGCGAAGTGGACGCCCTGGTGCGGCCGGGCAGCGCCAGCCCGTTTTCCTTTCTCGACGAAGCGTTCGACGACGCCGAAGGCGCCCTACGTATGGCGCTGCGCGTCTAGACCGCGCGCCGGCGGCAACCATCCTATTCCGGCTCGTCTTCATAGCCGACGAGGCGGAGAGGCCGCGCCTTGATCCCTTGAAGCTCGCACCAGCGGCTCAGCGCGTCGTCGCGGCCGTGGGTGATCCACACCTCGCCGGCGCCAACCTCGCCGATCGTCGCCACCAGCTCGTCCCAATCACAATGGTCGGAGATGACCAGCGGCAGCTCCACGCCGCGCTGACGGGCGCGCTGGCGGATCATCATCCAGCCGGAGGCGAAGGCCGCCAGCGGGTCGGGAAAGCGCCGCGCCCAGCGATCGGCGAAGGCCGATGGCGGGCAGACGACGATGGCGCCGGAAAAATCACCCTTCTTGCCGCGCTCCAGCGTCGCCGGGGCCAGCGGGCCGAGCGCGATGCCCTCGCTTTCATAAAGGTCGCAAAGCGCCTTCAGCGCCCCGTGGATATAGATGGTGCGCTCGTAGCCCGCCTGGCGCAAAAGCGCGATGACGCGCTGGGCCTTGCCGAGCGCATAAGCGCCGATGAGATGCGCCCGGTCCGCGAAGAGCTCCACGGAACGCAAGAGCTTGGCGATCTCGGCACCGTCGTCAGGATGGCGGAAGACCGGCAAGGCGAAGGTCGCCTCGGTGATGAAGACGTCGCAGGGCACCGGCTCGAAGGGCGCGCAGGTCGGATCGGCGCGGCGCTTGTAATCGCCGGAGGCGACGATCCTGAGACCGTTCCTCTCCACCGCAATCTGCGCCGAGCCGAGAACGTGGCCCGCCGGGTGGAAGGTGGCCGATACGCCGTTGAGATCGAGCTTCTCGCCATAGCCGAGCGCCTGCGTCCGGCCAGCGAAGCCGGCGCCGTAGCGCGCCGCCATGATCTTCAGCGTCTCGCCGGTCGCCAAGACCGCGCCGTGGCCGGATCTCGCATGGTCGGCATGGCCATGGGTGATGAGGGCGCGCGGCACCGGCCGCACCGGGTCGATGTAGAAATCGCCGGGCGGGCAATAAAGACCGGCGGGCGTGGGACAGAGGAGCTCGGCGGGGCGCATAGAGGCGAATATAGGCGCGCGGCCGGCGCGGCGAAGGCCGCCGGCGTCTTCGCCCGAGCTAAGCGGGCGGCGAGATCAAGCCTCGATCACACCTCGCCGAGGCGCAGCCAGCGATCGCCGCCGGGCACGCGGACTTCCCAAATGCGCCAGCCGTTGAGATTGACCTTGCGGCCCTCACGCGTGCGCACATGGGCGATCAGCGCGGCCGATGGCGAGTTGAAGCGCTCGCCAGCGACGACCCACATACCGTCCTCGATGACACCTTCCACCGTCTGTCCCGCATAGGCGGCGCGCAACAGCGTGCCGTTGGGCAGGAACACCTCGTGCCCGTGGCGGCCGATCTTCGACCAGCCGCCCTCCTTGGCGCCCCCGCCCTTGGCGCGGCGCGGCGCGCCGGGCAAGACGTGGCGCCCGGCAAACCCCGGCCCGCCTTCCAGGCCGAGAAGACGGCGCAGGATCTCGTTCTGGGTCTCCTCGAACTCGATCCTCGCGCTCTCGATCAGCTTGTGCACATCCATGTCGACGGCAATCGTGTTGAGGGTGTCCTCATCTCGCTTCTTGCCGCCTTTTTTCTTCTTCGCCATGTCAGCCCCCTGCCGCGATACCGACTATGTGGACGAAGAGGCGTCGCGTGCAACTCGACTTGGCCAGCAGGCGGCCTACACTCGTGCGCATGACGGCTCCCGTCCCCATTCCAGCCGCGGCTGACACGCTCCTGCCGGAGCGATTCCGTCGTTGGTTCGCGGCGCGCGGCTGGTCCCCGCGACCGCATCAGCTCAGTCTCCTTTCCCATGCCCGCGCCGGACGATCGGTCCTTCTGATCGCCCCGACGGGCGCCGGCAAGACGCTCGCCGGCTTCCTGCCCTCGCTCGCCGAACTCGCCGAGCAAGACCTTCAGGGCATGCGGGACAGAGAATTCCTCGGCCCGCATACCCTCTATGTCTCGCCGCTCAAGGCGCTCGCGGTGGATATCCAACGCAACCTTGCCATGCCGGTCGCCGAAATGGGCCTTCCCATCCGGCTGGAAACCCGAACCGGCGACACGCCGGCGCATAAGCGTCAGCGCCAGAAGCTTCACCCGCCGGATATCCTCCTGACCACGCCCGAACAGGTGGCGCTGCTTCTCGCCGGCAAGGATGCGGAGCGCTTCTTCGCGCGGCTGTCGACGGTAATTTTCGACGAATTGCACGCGCTCACCACCTCCAAGCGCGGCGACCTGTTGTCGCTCGGCCTCGCCAGGCTGCGCCGGCTGGCGCCGAAACTGAAGACGATCGGCCTGTCGGCGACCGTCGCCCATCGCGACGATCTGAGGGCCTTCCTGGTGCCGCAGCATCCCGAAAGTGCCCGGAATCTGGCGGAAATGGTTGTCGTAAGGGAAGGCACGCGACCCGATCTCAGCATCCTGCATTCCAAGGAGCGCATCCCCTGGCAGGGCCACACCGCCCGCTACGCGCTCGGCGATATCCTGGCCGCGATCAAAGCGCACAGGACCTCCCTTATCTTCGTCAACACCCGCTGGCAGGCGGAAATGCTGTTTGCCGAGCTGTGGCGGATCAACGAGGAGGCGCTGCCGATCGCCCTGCATCACGGCTCGCTCGACCGTGGCCAGCGGCGCAAGGTGGAGGCGGCGATGGCGGCCGGAACGCTGCGGGCGGTGGTCGCCACCTCCACGCTCGATCTCGGCATCGACTGGGGCGATGTCGATCTCGTCATCCATGTCGGGGCGCCGAAGGGGGCGAGCCGGCTCGCCCAGCGCATCGGCCGCTCCAACCATCGCATGGACGAGCCCTCCAAGGGCCTTCTCGTCCCGTCCAACCGCTTTGAGGTGATGGAATGCCAGGCGGCGCTGGAGGCGAGCCTTGAGGGCGCGCAGGACACGCCGCGACTGCGCCGGGGGGCGCTCGACGTTCTGTGCCAGCACATTCTCGGCATGGCGGTGGCGGCGCCATTCGACGCCGTCTCGCTTTACGAGGAGGTCATCAGCGCCGAAAGCTACCGCGACCTCGCCTTTGAGGATTTCGAGCAGGCGGTCGATTTCGTCGCCACCGGCGGCTACGCGCTGAGAAGCTACGAGCGCTACGCCAAGATCAAGAAGCGCAAGGACGGGCTGTGGGCGCTCGCCCATCCCCGCCTCGCCCAGCAATACCGGCTCAATCTCGGCACCATCGTGGAAGCCCCGATGCTGACGGTGCGGCTCGCCGCGCGGCGCGGCGGCAAGGACGGCAGGCCGGGCGCGCAAGGGCCGGCGGGCGGACGCGGCGGGCGCGTGCTCGGCCAGGTGGAGGAATATTTCCTGGAGCAGCTGGTGCCCGGCGATACCTTCCAGTTCGCCGGACAGGTGCTGCGCCTTGAGGGCATCCGCGAGAACGAGGCGCTGGTCAGCCGGGCGGAGGCGCAGGACCCGGCCATCCCCTCCTACGAGGGGGGCAAGTTCCCCCTCAGCACCTATCTGGCCGCCGGCGTGCGGGCGATGCTCGCCGATCCGCAAAGCTGGGAAAAGCTTCCCGGCCAGGTGCGCGACTGGCTGTCGCTGCAGCGGCAGAAATCCGCCCTGCCGCCGAGGGACGCCCTCCTCATCGAGACGTTTCCGCGCGCCGACAAGTTCTACATGGTCGCCTATCCCTTCGAGGGACGGCTGGCGCATCAGACGCTCGGCATGCTGTTGGCGCGCCGGCTGGAGCGCGCCCGCGCCCGCCCGCTCGGCTTCGTCGCCAACGATTACGCGCTCGCCGTTTGGGCGCTGCGCGATCTCGGCGCCCTCTTCGCCGCCGGCACGCCGAGCCTTGCTGCGCTGTTCGAGCAGGACATGCTCGGCGACGATCTGGAGGCCTGGCTCGCCGAGAGCTACCTTCTGAAGCGCTCCTTCCGCAATTGCGCCATCATCGCCGGGCTCATCGAGCGCCGCCATCCCGGCGAGGAGAAGACGGGGCGGCAGGTGACGATCTCCACCGACCTCATCTATGACGTGCTGCGCAGCCACGAGCCTGACCATATCCTCTTGAAGGCAACGCGCGCCGACGCCGCCACCGGGCTTCTCGACATCGCCCGGCTCGGCGAAATGCTGTCGCGCATTGCTGGGCGAATCGTGCATCAAAGGCTGACGCGCGTCTCGCCGCTGGCGGTGCCGGCGATGCTGGAAATCGGCCGCGAGCCGGTCTTCGGCGAGGCGCAGGAGGACCTTCTGGCGGAAGCCTCGGACGAACTGATCCGCGAGGCAATGGGTGCGGGCGAGACGGAGGCGGGGTTTGGCCTTGGCGCAAACACAGGTGTTAGAGGAGAGCGTGGCCGAGACGCGCCTTAACCTCGCCGGGCGCGAGGTGGCGCTGGACCCGGCCGGCGCGCTTTTCGACCCGCAAACGCGCACGCTCGTCGTCGCCGACCTGCATCTGGAGAAGGCCTCCTCCTTCGCCCGCCGCCAGGTGTTTCTGCCGCCCTACGACACGGCGGCGACGCTGACGGCGCTGACGGGCCTCGTCCTGCGCCGGCGGCCTAGAACGGTCCTTTGTCTCGGCGACAGCTTCCATGACGGCGAGGGCGCGGCGCGGCTCTCGGCCCAGGACGCCGCCCGCATCGCGGCGCTGCAGGCCGGGCGCGACTGGGTGTGGATCGCCGGCAACCACGACCCTGCCCCGCCGGCGGGGCTCGGCGGGGATTGCTGCGCGCAGGTGCAGATCGGCCCCCTCGCCTTCCGCCACGAGCCGACCTGCCAGGACGGCGCGAAGGGCAAGATGAAGGGCGAGGTCGCCGGACATCTCCACCCTTCAGCCAAGGTGAGCCGGCGCGGGCGCAGCATCCGCCGGCGCGCCTTCGTCACCGACAAGGAGCGCCTCGTCCTGCCTTCCTTCGGCATGCTGACGGGCGGGCTCAACGTCCTCGACCGGGCCTTCCAGACGCTGTTTCCACCCTTCGCCTTCACCGCCTTCGTGCTCGGCGAGAAGCGGCTCTATCCGGTGGCGCCGGCCTCGCTCAGGCCGGACTGAACCGGCGCGGCAGCTTCACCCTTCTCGCTCAGTTGCGGCGGAAGATGAGACCGGCCAGCCAGCCGGTCGTAATCGCCACGACGACGGTGAAGAGACCGTAGAACAAAGGCTGCTGATCGGCGAAGCTGGCGATGCGGTCGGAAAAGCCGCTCTTTTCGATCACGAGGCTCTGCACCTGCGCCGCCAGGAGCTGCTCTTCGCGGAAGAGATAGACGGAGACGTGATAGGTGCCGACGGGGATCGCGGAGGGCAGGTGGAAGGAGGTGCGAAAGACGTTCGGCGCCAGGAACTCCACCGCATCGCCGCGCTTGGCGTAGAGCTCCTGACGCTGCTTGATGTCCACCACGGCCCGGGCGAAGGCCTCGTCCTCGGGGGCGTAGCTCGCCTCGCGCGAGAAGCCGAGATTGACGAAATCGAGCTTGTAGCGCGTCAACAGATCCTGCGAGGCGGCGACGGAGAGATTCTCGCTGAGATGGACGACGTAGAAGCTCGGGACATCGAAGAATTCGCGCGACTGCGTGTTGAGCCACAGGCCGGCGACGCGATCCTTCTTGCGCACCACGAGCGGCAGATCGGGCCCGGCGACGACGATCGCCACCTCGTATTCCTGCCCGCGCACCTCCTCCTCCGTCACCGCGCCGAAGACGGTGATGTAGGAGCCGGTGAAGTTGGAGGTGATCTCCACGGCGTCCTCAGAGAGCGCCGAGACCAGCTTCTCCGCCGATGCCGGGACGGCGAGGAGAACGGCAAGAAGGGCGATGAGGAGGCGCATCATCCGAACCCCGCCATCAGGCTGATGGAGTAAAGGTCCTCCGGCTTCAGGAAGAGGCTGAGAAGGAAGCGGATGGCGACGCCGAGCACCAGGAGCGCCAGCAGCAGCCGCAGTTGCTCGCCGCGCATGGCCTGGCCGAGCTGGGCGCCGAACTGCGCGCCGACGACGCCGCCGATCATCAGCAGAATGGCGAGCAGCAAATCGACCGCGCCGGTGGCGAGCGAATGCAGCACGGTCGCCAGCGCCATGGTGAAGAGGATGTAGCCGAGCGAGGTGCCGATGACGACGTTGGTCGGCATGCGCAGAAGATAGATCAGCGCCGGCACCATGATGAAGCCGCCGCCGATGCCCAGCACCGTGCCGAGGAAGCCGATGGAGAGCCCGAGGCCGATCACCGGAATGGCGCTGACATAGAGCTTGGAACGCCGGAAGCGGACCTTGAAGGGCAGGCCGGAGATCCAGAGATGATGGCTGCCGCCGCGCCTGGGCTGCCGGCCGCGCCGCGCCCGCCACAGAGCGCGCAGCGCCTCGCGCAACATCAGCCCGCCGATGAGGCCGAGAAAGGTGACATAGGACAGCGAGATGATGAGATCGAGCTGGCCGAGCGCGCGCAGCTTGCGAAAGACGACGACGCCGAGCGAGGAGCCGATGATCCCGCCAAAAAGCAGGAAAAGCGTCATCTTCGGATCGATCATCCGCCGGCGCCAATAGGAGATCGCGGCGGAGGTGGAGGAGGCGACGATCTGCGGCGTGACGGTCGCCACGGCGACGGCCGGCGTGATGCCGGAGAAAATCAGGAGCGGCGTCAGAAGGAAGCCCCCGCCGACCCCGAACATGCCGGAAATGAAGCCGACGGCCGCGCCCATCCCCAGATACAGGAAGATGTTGACCGTCAGTTCAGCGATCGGAAGATAAAGCTGCACGGAGGGCAAATCCCAAGGCGCGGAGAGCGAGGCCGACTGGCGGTCGTGCCGTGAATGCCCACAAACACCCCCGCCCGCCGGAGCGCAAGGTGGAAGTTACATATCCTTTGCTTCCAGCGCCTTAATCAGCCCGGTATCGATGTCGCCGCTGACCTGAAGACCCTTGTCGCGCTGGAAGGCGGCGATCGCCTGGCGCGTCTTCTCGCCGAAGACACCATCGGCCGGGCCGGGGTCGTAGCCGCGCGCGATCAACAGATCCTGGGCGCGCTGGATGAGCCCCGGCATGCCCATATGCAGGGTCTCGCCGCCGGCGTCCTCCCAGCCGCCCTCCGGCGCGAAGACCATATTGACCTGCGGATCGACCGCTAGCGGCTTGAAGGCGGCGGCGGCCTGGCGCGCCTGCGGCAGAAGCTCGGGCGAGAGCACCTGCTCGATCTCCTCCTGCCGCTGCCTGGCCTGCTGATCGCCGGAACGGGCCGCGACCGCGAACCACTTATAGGCGCGCGACAAATCCTGCGGCACGCCGAGGCCGCGGGCGTAAAGAACGGCGATGTTGAACTGGCTGTCGCGCACGCCGCGCTCGGCGGCCCGCTCAAACAGCCCCGCCGCCTTCTCCAGATCGGGCTCGCCAACGGCGCCTTCGGCATGGAGCACCGCCAGATTGTGCATCGCCTTGACGTTGCCGGCGGCCGCCGCCTTCTCGTACCAATCGAAGGCACGGTCGATGTCCTTCGGTACGCCGCGCCCCTTCTCGTAAATGGAGCCAAGACGATATTGCGCCGGGGCAAGGCCGGTGCGGGCCGCCTTTTCGTACCAGCGCACCGCTTCGGCCGCGTCGCGCATCACGCCGCGGCCCTCCGCATAGCGCGAGGCGATCTCGAACTGGGCCTCGGCGACCCCCGTCTCGGCGGCACGGCGAAGCTTGTCGGAGCCGATGGCGGCCGGCAGGAGCAGGCCGCCGTCGGGCTTCGGCATCGTCTTGACGGCGGCCGGCGCGCCAGCGCTCGGCGCGGGAATGGACGCGGTCTCCAGCGTGGCGGCGGCATCGGCCGGCGCGGCGGTCGCGACGCCGGACTGTGCATCGGCAAATTGCCCGGCCGGGGCATCCGGCTTGGCAACGGCGTCGCCCTGAAGCACGTCCAGGGCGGCAATGGAGGTGGAAAAAGCGGTCGTCTCATCGGGCGTCGGCATCGGCCTCTTTGAGGCATCCGCCTGGCGCTCCACCAGGCTGGTGGCCGGCGGGACGCTCGCGCTCTCCTCAAGAGAGGCCGGCGCCTGCAGCTCCGTCGCCGGGCTTCCATCGGCGGTCAGGGAGGCGCCGCGCTGCTTGATGAACTGCATCGCCGCGAAGGCCACGGCCAGGGCGACGGCGCCGGCGAGCAGCATACGGCGGCGGGCCTTCAGGAAGTCGAGAACGGATGAGGAGGCGCCGCTCGCGCGCGCGGTGCGCGCATCCTTTTCCGCAGCGGCAGCTTCCTCCGCCGCGGCACGGGCGGCACGGCGCGCCGCGTTGAGGAAATCGGCGGAAGGCGCCTCGCCGCTCTGGCCGTGGGAGCGGAACTGCTCGTAGGCGCGCGCAAGCGCCGTCTGCGAATCGTCGCGCTGGCGACCACCACGAGCGTAAGCGGCGGTGGCATAGGTGCTGGTGGAGCTCGGCGCGTCGGCGAGGTCGGAATTCAGCGGCCCGCCCGTGCCGGGCTCCAGCAGGGAATCGATCGCCGCCTCGGCCTCCTCCGGCCGCGGGCTGAAGGATTCGGCCCGCCCGCCGGTGGCGCGCTTCAGGAGCTGGGAGGCCGATAGACGCTGAAGCAGCCCGGAGCCTTGCGGGCTTTCTTCCCCAGGCGGCGCGGGCCGCACATCCGGCGCCCGCCCGTCCTTAGCGCCGGGAAGGCGCAGGGGGGAAGCGCCCGGCGAGGGGCGCGGATCTTGCGGGGCGGACCGGTCCGCGCCCTCAGACCCGCCGCCACCGCCCTGCGGTGTCTGCCAGGCCCGGTCACGCTCCAGGAAGGCCATCCGCTTGACGACGGCCTCCAACGTGCCGTGCACGGCCTCCAGAGATTGCCGGGTTCTCTCCTCGGCCGCCGCCGCGCCCGACTTCAGCTCGCCGAGATCGTTCTGCAGGGCGGAGGCGAGGCGCATCAGCGCGTCGGACGCGCCCTCGCCCTTTGCGTCGAGCGTGTCGGCCGCCTGCCAGGCCGTCGCCTTGAAGTGTTGATCCTGGGCATCGAGACGCTGGGTGATGCCGGCCAAAGCCTCCTCAAGCCGGCCCATGGCCTCCGATTCGGCGGCCGGCCGGTCGAGCATGGCGGAGATGCGGCCGATCTGGGCCTCCAGCTCGCGGCTGAAGTTGGCCGGCTCCTGCGGCAGCCGGTCCAAGCGCTCGCGGATATCGCGAATCGCCGGCTGCAAGCTGCGCAGCGCGCCTTCCTGGGTCGGAGGTGCGTTGCGGATATCGGCGCGCAGCTCGGCGATCTCGGCGCGCAGATCGACGACGTCCTGGGTGAAGCTGGCGACATCGCTCTCGCCCATATTCTCCGCGAGAAGGGCAATGCGCTCCTCCAGGGCACCCAGACGCTCGGCCGGCGCCTCCGCGACCGAGCGCTCCATGCGCTCCACGATGCCGGAAAGCTGCTCAAGATCGACCCGTCCCTCGTCGAAACGATCGTCGAGCGCAGCAAGCCGGTCCAGAACCGGCTGCAGCGCGCGGCCGCTTTCGCCCTCGGCGAGAAAGCCGGAGATCTCGCCGGCGAGCCGGTCGAGGCGATCGGTGATCTCGGACGGATCGAAGGGCGCGGGCCGCTCTTCGAGCTTCTCGGTGATGACGGCGAGGCGATCGGTGATTTCGGAGGGATCGAACGGCGCCGGTTGCTCCTGAAGCCTCTCGGTGATGGCGGCCAGACGCTGCTCCAGGGCGGCGAACTGCGCCGAGGTGTCGGTTGATTCCTCCAGCCGGGCGCCGATTTCGGCAAGGCGCGCCTCCAACGGCGCCAAATCGACGGGAGGCGTGGTTCCGGTCTGCTCGACGCGGGCGGCGAGCTGATCGAGCTGCCGGGAGAGCTCGTCAAGCGCTCCGGCGCGGCCCTCGCGAATGCGCTCCACCGCCTCGTCCAGGCGCTCCAGCCGTTCCTCCAGGCGCGACAATGTCTCGCGTTCGAGCGAGGGTTCGGCCAGCCGATCGAAACGCTGGCCAAGCTCCACGATGCGCTGTTCGATCTCGGCAAAGTTTCGGCCGGAGGAGAGGTTCTCCAAGCCTTGGCGGATCGCTGCGATCTCGCCAAGCAATTCCTGCGGGGGCTCGCGGCGTCTGGCCAGATCGTCATGCAGCGCGAGCAGATGCTCGTCGATATCCCCAACGCGATGCTGGATGGCGGCGATGCCCTGACCGGAGGGGCGCATATCCTCCATCCGGCCGCGCAGGTCGCGCACTTCGCGCAGAATATCGCCGATCATCGCTTCTACGGCGCGTGTGGCCTGATCCGGCTCGCCACGCGCGGCGGCGAAAGGCGGCTCCTCGCGGCGGCGGGCAACGCCGAGATCGCGGGCGAAATCGGCAAGCCCGCCGGCATAGGGCGCGGCTCTCGGCGATGCCGAGCGCGCGGGCTGGGAAGGCGCAAGGTCCGGTTCGCCGCGGCCGGCGCCCGGCCGCACCTTGGAAGCTCCGCCAACGGGCTTCGACATCGCCTCCAGGCGATGCTCCAGAAGGTCGAGACGGTGCAGCAGATCCTCCGCGCCGGCATCGGCCTCCGCGCGCATGCCGCGGGCATCTTCCGCGGCCCCGCCGAGCATCTCCCGCTCGCCTGCCTTGCCCTGCGCCTCGGCCGCCTCGATGCGCTTCGCCAGAGCCTCGACCGCCGCTTGCAGATGTTCCTTGGAAACCTCGCCCTCATCCGGGCGGCGCGGATCCGGGGCATGCACCTCAGCGGGCGCATGCACGATATGCCCCTCCTCGTCGAAGCGCGCATTCATCAGCGCGCGCAGATCGTCATCGACCGGGCCGGCCTCCTGGCCTGTCGATCCGTATCTGCCTCTCCAGGACGTGCGGGCTTTCATCGTTTCTCCCCGAGATGAAGAGGATTTTCGACCTGCGTCGTGCGAATGGTCGAACCGCTTTGGTGATTGGGAAAAGGTTAACGGCGGTTATGGTAAACATGCCGTTAACCCCCGCCTTGTTTTCGTCGCCTTCTCGTGGTGAGCGGCGCCACAGAATGCGGCCGGACGATGGTGGCCTTCGGCGCAACGGCGCGCGTGGCTGCGACAAGATCGGTGGGCGGAACCGCCGCCAATCCCTATAGTCTCGTCCCAATGAGCTGCGGCTTCATCCACGAAGAGTCTTTGCGCGCCACGGCATTCTTGCGTTTGATGGCGGCGTGAGACGGAAAGCGGAAGCGAAATGACTTATTCGATCGGAGACCTGGCGCGCGAATTCCGCGTGACCTTGCGCACGCTGCGCTTTTATGAGGACAAGGGCCTTCTGAGCCCCCGCCGGGAGGGGCTCAACCGTATCTATTCGCGGCGCGACCGCGCCCGGCTGAAGCTCGTCCTGATGGGCAAGAAGGTCGGCTTCTCCCTGCAGGAGATCAGGGAGATGATCGACCTCTACGACCTCAAGGACGGGGAGGTTCGGCAGATGGAGGTGGCGCTCGGCAAGTTCGAGAAGCAGCTCGACATCCTGAAGCGGCAACGCGACGATATCGACCAGGCGATCAACGAGTTGGAAGGCACCATGCAGGTGGTGCGCGGCATGCTCACCGAGAAGCAGGCAAGCGAGACCGCCGAAAGTCCGGTCGCCTGAGCGGCGACCGGCCGCCAAGGGCCGGCGCGAAAGACGGGGAAACGCGCCACGGGTACGGCGCATCTTACCGGAGGCGAATGGGTATTGCCTTACCTTGCGGCACGCTTGTCATGCTGCGAGGAAGGCGCTAAACGAAATCCCATCGGATGACGTTTACGTAAAGGTAAGGCTATGCCGAACTATCAGCCGCCTGTGCGAGATACCCTCTTCATCCTCTACGACGTCCTCGGCGTGGAGCGCCTTGCCAACCTTCCCGGTTTCGCAGAGGCCGGCCGCGATACCGCGGAGGCCGTGCTTGAGGAAGGCGCCCGCTTCTGCCGCGAGGCGCTGACGCCGCTCAACCGCGTCGGCGACGCAGAAGGCTGCCGGCGCCACGAGGACGGCAGCGTGACGACGCCGGCCGGCTTCAAGGACGCCTTCCGCCTCTACGCCGAGGGCGGCTGGGTCGGGCTTTCCGCCGACCCAGCCCATGGCGGCCAGGGCCTGCCCTTCTTCCTCGGTGCGGCGATGAACGAATTCGCCTCCGCCGCCAATATGGCCTGGGCGATGTATCCAGGCCTCGCCCAGGGCGCCATCGCCGCCCTCAGCCGGCACGGAAGCGAGATGGCCAAGCGCGACTATCTTCCGCGCATCGTCTCCGGCGAATGGCTCGCCACCATGAACCTGACGGAGCCGCATTGCGGCACCGATCTCGGCCTCATCCGCACCAAGGCGGCGCCGGCCGAGGACGGCAGCTACCGCCTCTGCGGCCAGAAGATCTTCATCTCCGGCGGCGAGCACGACCTGACCGACAACATCGTCCATCTGGTGCTGGCGCGCATCGAGGGCGCCCCTGCCGGCGTCAAGGGTCTGTCGCTCTTCCTGGTGCCGAAGCGTCTTCCCGACGCGAGCGGCGCGCCCGGCGCGGCGAACGGGGTTAGCTGCGGCGCCATCGAAGAGAAGATGGGCATCCACGGCAACGCCACCTGCGTGATGAACTACGACAATGCGCAGGGCTGGCTGATCGGCGAGGCCAATAAGGGCCTCAACGCCATGTTCACGATGATGAACGAGGCAAGGCTCGGCGTCGGCATCCAGGGCCTCGCCCAGTCGGAGGTCGCCTATCAGAACGCCGCCGACTATGCCCGCGAACGCCGTCAGGGCCGGGCGCTGAGCGCCGGCAGGGACGGCTCCGCCGGACCCGACCCGATCATCGTGCATCCCGATATCCGCCGCACGCTGATGGCCATCCGCGCCTTCAACGAGGCGGCGCGCGCCCTGGTGCTGACGGCCGCCATCAACGGCGACATCGCCGCCCGCTCGCCCGACGAGAAGGCCCGCCAGGCGGCCGAGGACTGGCTGGCGCTGGTGACGCCGGTCATCAAGGGCGTCCTGACCGATAGGGGCTTCGAAAACGCCGTCGCCGCGCAGCAGGTCTATGGCGGCCACGGCTACATCGCCGAATGGGGCATGGAGCAGTTCGTGCGCGATGCGCGCATCGCCATGATCTACGAGGGCGCCAACGGCATCCAGGCGCTCGACCTCGTCGGCCGCAAGCTTCCCATGAAAGAGGGCCGCGCCATCAAGGCCTATCTCGACGAGGTCGCAGCCTTCCTCGCCGAACATGCGCAGGATGCGCAGCTTGCCCCGCTGCTTGCCCCCTTGCAGGAGGGGCTGGAGCATTTGCAGAAGGCGACGATGTGGCTCGCCGCGAACGGCATGGCGAACCCCGACCATGCCGGCGCCGGCGCCACCGATTACATGCATCTCTTCGGCCTCGTCGCCCTCGGCCATATGTGGGCGAAGATGGCCAAGGCCGCGGCGGAGCGCCTTGCCGGCGATGGCGAGGCCGGGCCGGACGAGAACGGCCAGGGCGAGGGGCGCGAATTTTACGAGACGAAGCTGGCGCTCGCCCGCTATTACATGGAGCGGGCCATGCCCGAGACGGGGATGCGGCTGAAGCGTATCGCCGCGGGCGCGGAGGCGATGATGGCCCTGCCGGCGGAGGCTTTTTGAACGACGTAGCGAAACAGAGCGCGGCGCCGCGCCCGCCCTTGCCGAAGCGCTTCTGCCTCTCTCCGAAGGAGGCGGCGTATCGGCGCCTGCGCCGGGGCAATGCCGCCTCTTCCAGCAAATCTCACGCGAGCGTGCCGCTTCAGCGGCTCGACGATCACACCGACAGGAAGGCGCCGGCGGGCGCCTTTGAGGATTTCATCAGCCAAGATGGCGCGCCCGGCAAGGCTTTACCGCCGGCCGGCAGCCTGGCGCGCCGGGAGGAATGACGACATGCCCGAGGCTTACATATTCGACCATGTGCGCACCCCGCGCGGGCGCGGCAAGAAGGACGGGGCGCTGCATGCGGTACCGAGCGTACGGCTCGCCGCCACCGTGTTGGAAGCGACGCGCGAGCGCAACGGCCTCGACACCAAGCATGTCGACGACGTCATCCTCGGCTGCGTCGACCCGATCGGCGAGGCCGGCGGCGACATTGCCCGCGCCGCCGTCTTCGCCGCCGGCTGGGACCAGTCGGTCGCCGGCATGCAGATCAACCGCTTCTGCGCCTCCGGGCTCGATGCGGTGAACCTCGCCGCCGGGCAGGTGAGCGGCGGGGCGCATGACCTCGTCGTCGCCGGCGGGGTGGAATCGATGTCGCGCGTGGGCATCGGCGCCTCCGGCGGCGCCTGGGTCGTCGATCCGCAAGTGGCGGTGCCGGCCTATTTCATGCCGCAGGGCGTCTCGGCCGATCTCATCGCCACCAAATACGGTTTTTCCCGCGACGATTGCGACGCCTACGCCGTGGAGAGCCAGAGACGGGCGGGCAAGGCCTGGGCGGAGGGCCGCTTTACCCGCTCCATCGTCCCGGTCAAAGACCCGAACGGCCTCACCCTTCTCGATCGCGACGAGCATCCGCGGGCCGACACCAACATGCAGTCGCTGGCGGCGCTGAAGCCCTCCTTCGCCTCCATCGCCGAAATGGGCGGCTTCGACGCCGTCGCCATCCAGGCGCATCCGGAGGTGGAGCGCATCAACCATGTCCACCATGCCGGCAATTCCTCCGGCATCGTCGACGGCGCGGCGGCCGTGCTCGTGGGCAGCAAGAAGGCCGGCAAGGCGGCGGGGCTGAAGCCACGCGCCAGAATTCGCGCCTATGCCAGCATCGGCTCGGAGCCGGCGCTGATGCTGACCGGTCCCATCGACGTCACCAAGAAGCTCTTGAAGCGCGCCAAGATGAAGATGTCGGATATCGACCTCATCGAGATCAACGAGGCCTTCGCCTCCGTGGTGCTGCGCTACCGCCAAGCCTTCGATCTCGATGCGGCGAGGGTCAACGTCAATGGCGGCGCGATCGCCATGGGCCATCCGCTCGGCGCCACCGGCGCCATGATCCTCGGCACGGTGCTCGACGAATTGGAGCGCCGCGACCTTGAGACGGCGCTGGTCACCTTGTGCATCGGCGCCGGCATGGGCACGGCGACGGTGATCGAGAGGGTGTGAGCCATGCCGAAGGTCGAGGTCGCGGCGCTGCGAGAGGTCAACGCCACCGGCTATCCCCCACCCTATGACAGGCTCGTCGCCGGGCGCTTCCGCAAGCGTCTCGGCGATGCCGGCGGGCTCACCCAGTTCGGCGTCAATCTCTGCCGGCTTGAGCCCGGCGCCGCCTCCGCGCAGCGCCACTTCCACGCCCGGGAGGACGAACTCGTCTATGTGCTGGAAGGCGAGGTCGCGCTGGTGGAGGAAGACGGCGAGACGCTCCTGCAGGCGGGCGATGCCGCCACCTTCAAGGCCGGCGTCGCCGACGGCCACCATCTCGTCAACCGTTCCGACAGGCAGACGCTGTTCCTGGAGATCGGCACGCGCAGCGGCGGCGATGAGGTGAGCTATCCCGATATCGACCTTCACCTGACCTCTGAAGGCGGGGCTTCCCGCTATACCCGCAAGGACGGCACGCCCTATTAGGGCCTGTTGAGGATGATCGCATGGGCTGCGCCGCATCGCGCTTCGGCGGCGCACATGGAGGAAATTCCCGATGAGCGAGAAGAGCTTTACCCTTGAGACCGACGCGGACGGCATCGCCATCCTCACCTGGGATATGCCCGGCCGCTCCATGAACCTCATCACCGAGGCGGCGATGGAGGAGCTTTCAGAAGCGGTGGAGCGCGTCGCTTCCGATCCCGCCATCGCCGGCGCCATCATCACCACGGCCAAGAAGGATTTTTCCGGCGGCGCCGACATCACCATGCTGGCCGGGCTCTTCGGCGAATACGAAAAGAAGCTCGCCGAGAACGAAATGGCGGCGATCGCCGAGCTCCTGGAGCGCTCCAGCCGCCTGTCGCGCATCTTCCGGCGGCTGGAGACATGCGGCAAGCCCTTCGTGGCGGCGGTCAAAGGCATCTCCATGGGCGGCGGCACGGAGCTGATGCTCGCCTGCCACGGCCGCGTCGTCGCCGAGGGCGCCAAGATCGGCCTGCCGGAGGTGAAGATCGGCATCTTCCCGGGCGCCGGCGGCACCCAGCGCGTCATGCGCATGACCGACGCCGTGGCCGGCCTGCAATTCCTCCTCAAGGGCAGCACGCTCTCGCCCGAAAAGGCCAAGACGATGGGCCTCGTGGAGGAGGTGGTCTCGGAAGCCGAACTGATGGAGGCGGCCAAGGCGATGCTGCGCGAGGGCCTTTCGGCGGTGAAGCCCTGGGATCACGAGGGCTTCCGGCTGAAGGGCGCGGCCGCCATCTGGACGCCAGGCGGCTTTCAGGTCTGGCCGGCGGCCAACGGCCTCTACCGCAAGGAGACTTTCGACAATTATCCGGGCGCGCGGGCGATCATGCAGGCGGTCTTCGACGGGCTGCAGCTGTCGATGGACCAGGCGCTCAACGTGGAGAGCCGCTACTTCGCCAAGGTGCTCAGAACCAAGGAGGCGCAGGCGATGATCCGCTCGCTCTTCGTCTCCATGCAGGAGCTCGGCAAGGGCGCCCGCCGCCCCAAGGACGTGCCGGCGAGCGAGATAAAGACGCTCGGCGTCATCGGCGCCGGCTTCATGGGGGCGGGCATCGCCTATGTCTCGGCAAGGGCCGGCATGGAGGTCGTCCTCATCGACCAGGACCAGGAGAGCGCGGAGAAGGGCAAGGCGCATTGCGCCAGCCTGGCGGCCAAGCAGGTGGAGCGCGGGCGCATGCGCCAGGACGAGGCCGAGGCGCTCCTGGCGCGCATTCGCCCGACGACGCAATATGCCGAGCTCGGCCCGGCCGAGCTCGTCATCGAGGCGGTTTTCGAGAACCGCAAGGTGAAGGCGGACGTCACAAAGGGTGCCGGCGAATGGCTCGGCGGGGGGGCCGTCTTCGCCTCCAACACCTCCACCTTGCCGATCACCTCGCTCGCCAAGGAATATCGCGACGAGAGCGCCTTCATCGGCATCCATTTCTTCTCCCCGGTGGAGAAGATGCATCTGGTTGAGGTGATCTGCGGCGAGAAGACGGGAAAGAAGGCCCTCGCGGTGGCGCTCGATTATGTCCACGCCATCAAGAAGACGCCGATCGTGGTCAACGATTCGCGCGGCTTCTACGCCAATCGCTGCGTCACCGCCTATCTGCTGGAAGGCCATCTGATGCTGACGGAGGGCGTGCCGCCGGCGATGATCGAGAATGCCGGCAGGATGGCCGGGATGCCGGTCGGACCGCTCTCGCTCAACGACGAGGTGGGCCTCGATCTCGGCTGGAAGATCGTCCAGGCGACGGAGGCCGATCTCGGCCCCGAGGCAGTGTCGCCGGAACAGAAGGCGCTGCTTCAGGAATTGGTGGAAAAGCGCGGCCGCTTCGGGCGCAAGAACGGCAAGGGCTTTTACGATTACGAAGGCAGGGAGAAGCGGCTTTGGCCGGGGCTGGCCGAAATCGCGCCGCCGAAGGATGCCGACAAGTTCGACATCGCCGAATTGAAGCAGCGCCTTCTCGTCACCCAGGCGCTGGAGGCGGCGCGCACGGTCGGCGAAGGCGTCGTCACCGATCCGCGCGAGGCCGATGTCGGATCCATCCTCGGCTTCGGCTTCGCCCCGTTCACCGGCGGCACGCTCTCCTATATCGACTTCATGGGGACGAAGGAATTCGTCGCCCTCGCCAAACGGCTCGCCAAGAAGCACGGGCCCCGCTTCAAGCCCAACCGGCTTCTCCTGGAGATGGCTGAAAACGGCGAGACCTTCTATGGCCGCTTCGGCACGAGCGCGGAGACAGGCAAGGCGGCCTAGGGAAAGCACAGCAACATGTACGTCTGGGGACGATTGCTCAGGCTTGGGCTCTTCGCCAAGACAAGGCCCCCGCTTGAGGCCCCGTTCGGCGTCTCGGAGCTTTCCTTCCGCGCCTGGCCGTGGGATTGCGACACCAACCTGCACGTGACCAACGGGCGCTATCTGATGCTCGCCGATGTCGGCCGGCTCGACCTGTTTTTGCGCTTCGGGCTGTGGCGCGAGGCGATGAAGCGCGGCTGGGCGCCGATGCTGGGCGGCGTCTCCATCGTGTTTCGGCGCGAAATCCGCATGGGAGGCAGCTTCCGCCTCGCCTCGCGGCTCGTCACCTGGCAGGAGACGCATGTCGTCGGCGAGCATCTGTTCCATGTCGGCGAGGACGCGGATGCGCGCATCGCCGCCAAGGCGCTGACCTGGGGCGGCATCTACGACCGCAAGGGCCGGCGCTTCGTCCCCCCGGAGGAGATCTTCGACCTTCTCGGCATTAAGGCGGCGGCGCCGGAGCCCGACGAGGAGCTTGCCGCCTTCCTCGCCTCGCAAAGAACCTTGAGGGCGCAGGCCAAGGCGATGGAGGGGCAACAGGCCGCCATCGCCTGAAAAGCGCCAACGGCCCGACGATTCCCCTTGCAAAAGCCGGCCGGCGCAGTTGTGCTTTGCCGAGGAAGAGGACTATATTCCTGGCGTTGTTCACCGGCCGGGGTAGCCGCTCGACCATGGCCTGGACCCATTCCACCGTCTGGGGCGCCATCGATGCCCTCGCCAAACGTCATGGGCTGACGGCCTCGGCGCTCGCGCGCAAGGCCGGGCTCGACCCCACCGCCTTCAACCGCTCCAAGCGGCATTCGGCCGATGGCAGGCCGCGTTGGCCCTCCACCGAATCCATCGCCAAGATCCTCAAAGCCACCGGCGCCTCGCTGGACGAATTCATCGCCCTGGTGGCGATGCGCGGGCGCGGCGCCGACGCGGCCTCGGGCCTCGATTTGGAGAGCGGCCTGGAGGGAAGGCTGCCGATGCCGGCGCGCGTGCCCCTGCTCGGCATGGCCCAGGCCGGCGCCGGCGGCTTCTTCGACGATGCCGGCTATCCCGTCGGCCAGGGCTGGGACGAGATCGAGCTGCCCTCGCCAAGGTCGGAGGGCACCTTCGCGCTCGAGGTCAGCGGCGATTCCATGCTGCCGCTCTATCGCGACGGCGACGTCATCATCGTCTCGCAGACCGCGCAGCTGCGCCCCGGCGACCGGGTCGTCGCCAAGACGGCGGAGGGCGAGGTCATGGCCAAGGTGCTGAAGCGGCAGACGACCACCAAGCTCGAGCTCGCCTCGCTCAATCCGGAACATGCCGCGCGCGTGGTGCCGCTCGCCGAGCTGGAATGGATCGGGCGCATCATCTGGGCAAGCCAGTAGCGGCGGGGAAGGCTGATGGGGCTCATCGCGCGCGCGACCGCGGTCCTCGCCATCCTCGTGGCGGCCGGCCTCGCCATCTTCTGGCTGCTGCCATCTCCGCCGCCCGAGGAGGCCTCCGAGGCCCCCGCGGCGGCGAGCGCGCCGGAGGTCAACGCTCCCGCCTCGCAAACCTCCGTGACACCGCCCGCCGCGCCGGCGGAGACGTCGCCGGCGGCAGAGGACGCGAGCGAGGCGGAGGCGGCACCGAGGAAGGACGAAACGTCGGGGGAAGGAACGGCGCCGGCCGAGGATGCGGCGCCGGGCGAGGATGCGGCGCCGGGCGAGGTTGCGGCGCCGGGCGCAGACATGGCGCCCTCGCAAGACGCGCCGCCGGCGCCCGCCGGCGAGGTGACCGTCGCCCCGGCCTTGCGCGACGTGACGCCACCGGGCTTCACGCGCGGGCCGGAAGTGACCGGCCCGCTCATCCGGGTGGAACCGCCGGCGCCGCCGGTACCGGAGGAGCCTCCGCCGCCGGCCGAGGCCCGCAGCGAAAGGCTCCTGCGGCCCCTCGTCGTCTCCGCCGGCAGGCTGAAGGCCGGCGAGAGGCAGGTGCGGCTTGCCGGCATCGAGGCGCCCGGGGTGGAGGAAAGCTGCGGCGCGGAGCCCTGGCCCTGCGGAATGATGGCGCGCGCGGCGCTGAGACGCCTCATCCGCGGCCGGGCCGTCGATTGTACCATTCCCGCCGGCGAAGCCGACTTGCCGGAGACGAGCCAATGCCGGCTCGGCGAGACGGATCTGGCGCAATGGCTGGTGCGCCAGGGCTGGGCGCGGGCCGCCGTGCCGCGCTACGGCGAGGCGGAAGAAGAGGCGCGCAAGGCCGAACGCGGCATCTGGAGCCCAAAGCGGCCCGGCGCCGCCACGCCGCTGCCGCCGGCGCCCGCGCCGCCGGAGCCGATCCTGCCGCCGCTCAGCCTTGAGGAGCCGGCCGGCGCGCCGGAGCTTTCAGGGCCGCCCGGCGCGCCGGAGCTTTCAGGGCCGCCCGGCGCGCCCGCCGCGCCCGTGCCGCCGGGGCCGAGCCCTACGCCGAGCCTCACGCCGGACCCTACGCCGGGCCTCACCCCCGGCCTCACGCCGGGTCTCACGCCGCAATAAAGGCGGCGTCCGGCGGCAGGCCTATGTTGCCTTTTGCGCCAGGACGTCGCCCGCCGGCTCTGTCTTATCGGCGTAGCGGCAGATATCGGCGATGGCGCATTCGGGGCATTTGGGCCGGCGCGCCACGCAGACATAGCGCCCGTGCAGGATCAGCCAGTGATGCGCATGCAGCGCGAATTCGTCCGGCACGACGGCCTCCAGCGCCTCTTCCACGGCGCGCGGATCCTTGCCGGGGGCAAGGCCGGTGCGGTTGGCGATGCGGAAGATATGCGTATCGACGGCAATCGTCTTATGGCCGAAGGCGACATTGAGGACGACATTGGCGGTCTTGCGCCCGACGCCCGGCAGCGCCTCCAGCTCGGCCCGGCTTTGCGGCACCTTGCCGCCATGCTCGGCGAGAAGCTTCTCAGACAGCGCCACGACGTTCTTCGCCTTGTTGCGAAACAGTCCGATCGTCTTGATGCGCTCGCGCACGCCCGCCTCGCCCAGCGCCACCATCCTTTCGGGCGTCGGCGCGTCCTTGAAGAGCACCCGCGTCGCCTTGTTGACGCCGGCATCGGTCGCCTGTGCCGACAGCACGACGGCGACGAGGAGCGTATAGGGGTCGGCATATTCCAGCTCGCTTTCCGGCGCCGGCCGCTCGGCCCGCAGCCGCGCAAAAAGGGTCGTTATCTCCTCCCCCGACAGGAGCGAGGGCCGTGCCACCCTCCTCCGCTTCGCCGGCTTCTTTGTCGTGCCTTTTGCCATCGCTTTCCTATAATCACTTTAAATGAGCGAGAGCCATCTGCCCCCTGTCACGGCGGCGGAGCCGACCATCTTCTCCGCCACGCTCACCCCGCACCGCTCGCTGGGGACGGGCGGCTACTCCGTGCTGATGAGCGTTTTCGGCGCCATCTGCCTTTTCTCCGCCTTCCTCTTCTGGCGTCTCGGGGCCTGGCCGATCGCCGGCATCTTCGGTCTGGACTTCGTCATCGTCTGGTTCGCCTTCCGCCTTAGCTACCGTTCCGCCCGCGCCTTCGAGAAGGTGGCGGTGAGCCGGAGCGTCCTCCTTATCCGCAAGGTGGCCGCCAATGGCCGCGACCTGGAGCTGCGGCTTAATCCCTATTGGACGCGGCTGGAAGTGCTCCGCGAGGAGGATGAGGGCGTCGTCGGCCTGAAGGCCGTCAGCCGCGAGACGGAGGTGCCGATCGGCGACTTCCTCAATCCGGAGGACCGGGCGAGCTTTGCGCGCGCGCTCGCCGCCGCGCTCGCCGAAGCGCGCCGCCCGCCGGTGCTTGCGGCCGCGGGCTGAGACGGCAAGAATCGGGTGGCTGGCGGCCGGCGGCCACGCCATATTGTGGCAGGTTTCAAGCAGCCACGATACGATGCCATGACCATGCAGAGCCCGCGCCCGACGCTCGCAGGGGACGATTACCGCACCGTCTCCTGCGTTATCGCCTACCTCACCGAGAACTATCGCGACCAGCCGGAGCTGGACGAGCTGGCGCGCCATGTCGGCATGACGCCGACGCGCCTGCAGAAACTCTTCACCCGCTGGTGCGGCCTGTCGCCGAAGGGCTTCCTGCAGGCGGTCACGCTCGACCATGCGCGCCGCCTGCTTGAGGATTCCGCCTCCGTGCTCGACACCACCTACGAGGTCGGTCTTTCCGGGCCGGGACGCCTGCACGACCTGTTCGTCAGCCACCATGCGATGACGCCAGGCGCCTATAAAGGGCGCGGCGCGGGCATGGAGATGGTCTGGGGGTTCCATCCCTCGCCCTTCGGCAAGGCGCTATTGATGGCCACCGAATACGGGCTGACCGGCCTCGCCTTCGCCGAGGATGGCCCCGGATCGGGCAACGAGGAGAAGGTGCTGGCGGAAATGCAGGCCCGCTACCCGAAGGCGCGATACCGCCACGCGCCACAGGCGACGGCGCCCCTGGCGCGCCGCGTCTTCGACACCTCCGCCTGGCGCGAGGAGGAGCCGCTGCGCGTCGTCTTCATCGGCTCCGACTTCGAGGTGCGCGTGTGGGAGAGTCTCCTCCAGATCCCTTTCGCCAGCGCCACCACCTATTCCGACATCGCCAAGAAGATCGAGCGGCCGAAGGCGGCGCGCGCCGTCGGTGCCGCGGTCGGCCGCAACCCCATCTCCTTCGTCGTGCCCTGCCACCGCGTGCTCGGCCGCAGCGGGGCGCTGACGGGCTATCACTGGGGCTTGACGCGCAAGCGCGCCATGCTCGGCTGGGAGACCGGAATGGCGGCCGCCGGCTGAGAAGAAGGCCCGTCCGGCGGGGCCGCGCCCACCCCAGAGCCCGCGCGCAAGCCCTTCCGGCGACCCTTGACGGCACGCGCGGCGAGGTCCATCTCCTAGCGGAGATTTGCAAAAGTGCCGCGGCGCGATGCCCGGCGCGCGGTGCCCGAGAGGCCGACATGTTCATCCAGACCGAAGAGACCCCGAACCCGGCAACGTTGAAGTTCCTGCCCGGCAAGCCCGTCCTGCCCGGGGATACGCGCGATTTCCGCTCCGCCGACGAGGCCGCCGCCTCGCCGCTTGCGGCGCGCATCTTCGACGTCGACGGGGTCTCAGGCGTCTTTCTCGGCCACGATTTCATCACCGTGACAAAATCGGCCGCCGGCGGCGAGGCGCTCGACTGGCCACATATCAAACCAGCCGTCCTCGGCGCCATCATGGAGCATTACATGTCCGGCGCCCCGGTCGTCGCCGATATGGGGGCCGATGGCGGCGAGAGGCGCGAGGAAGGCGAGTTCTTCGACGCCTCCGATTCAGAAACCGTCGCCATGATCAAGGAGCTCATCGACACGCGCGTGCGCCCGGCCGTCGCCAATGACGGCGGCGACATCACCTTCCAGGGCTTCAAGGACGGCGTCGTGTTCCTCAATATGCGCGGCGCCTGCGCCGGCTGCCCCTCCTCCACGGCGACGCTGAAGCACGGTATCGAGAACCTTCTGCGCCATTTCGTGCCGGACGTCACCGAGGTGCGTCCGGTCTGACGGCCGGCAGCGTTCGCGAAGGCGCTCAACGCAACTCGACAGCCATGCCGCCCCCCGATAGATCGGGGGTGATGATCTGCCTTGCCCTCGATACGTCCGGCGAGCTCTGCGCCGTCGCCCTGGCCGCCTCCGATAAAGGAGGTGCGCGCCTCCTCGCCCGCGCCGAGGAGGCTATCGGCCGCGGCCATGCCGAGAGGCTGTTTCCCCTGATCGATCAGGCGCTTCAGGAAGCCGCCCTCGGCTATGGCGATGTCGAGCTCGTGGCGACGACGACCGGCCCCGGCTCCTTCACCGGGGTGAGGATCGGCGTGGCAGCGGCGCGCGGCCTGGCGCTCGCTCTGGCCATCCCCGCACGCGGCATCGACGTTCTGGAGGCGATGATCGAGGCGGCGCGCGGCACGGTGACCGGCGGCGTCATCGCCGCGCTCCTTCCCGCCGGGCGCGGCAATCTCTATCTGAGGGCGGAGGCGGCGGCCGGCGGCGTGCTCCTCGCCTCCAGGCGCCTCGCCGAAGCGGACGCGCCAAGCCTTCTCTCACCGCATGCGGGCAACGGCCTCCTCCTCACCGGCGCGGCGGCCGCCAGCGTCGCCGAGGCGCTGCGAGAAGCCGGCGTAAGCGCGTCATGTCTCGGCAAGCAGGGCGGTGCCGATATCGGCGTCGTCGCCACCATGGCCCTTTCAGGACGCGGCGAGAGCCCGCCCGCGCCTGTCTATCTGCGCCCGCCGGACGCCAAGCCGCAGACAGGCAAGGCGGTGGCACGGCAATGAAGCGCGGCCTCCTTAGACCCCGGATCACGCTGCGCGAGGCGAGCGCGGCGGACGCGCCGATGCTGGCCGCCATTCATCGCGGCACCTTCCGCCATGCCTGGACCGACGGCGATTTCGTCTCCTTCCTGTCGCAGAAGGGCGTCTCGGCGCTGATCGCCTTCCATACCAGCCGCTTCGGCACGACGGGGCCCGCCGGCTTCGTGCTCTTTCGCCAGGCGGCGGACGATTCGGAGATCATCACCATTGCCGTGCGCGCCGCCTATCGCCGCCGCGGCGTCGCCCGCCGGCTGATGGAGGAGGCGATGCGTCGCCTCTATCACGAGCGCGCCGCGGCGCTGCATCTGGAGGTGGAGGCGGGCAATGAGCCGGCCGTGTCGCTCTACCGCCGCCTCGGCTTCGACGAGGTCGGCCAGCGCCCGGCCTATTACGCCAGCGACGATGAGGCCCGCCTGCCCGCGCTTGTCATGCGCCGGCAACTCCTCTAGCGAACCGGCCGGAGGGCGGGATTGAGGCCATGTTACAGCTGAGCGCAGAGGAAAAAGCGGCTCTTGACGCGCTTGCCGGCGGCGCGCCGGGACCTTTCGGCGGGAGCGCCTAGCGCCGATGTTCGCCTATCTGCGGTTCTTCACCGCCGCCACGCTCTTCTTCCTCTCGCTCATCGTCGCCGTCCCGGCGCAGGCCGTCAGTGTCAGGATGGGCTGGAGCGCGCAGAAGACGATCCCGCTCTACTGGCACCGCTTCGTCTTGCGCCTCCTCGATGTGCGGCTCTTCGTGCATGGCGAAATGGCCAGGGAGCGCCCGCTGCTGCTCCTTTCCAACCATATTTCCTGGCTCGATATCTCCGTCCTCGGCGCCATCGCGCCGCTCTCCTTCATCGCCAAGAGGGAAGTCGCCGACTGGCCGCTCTTCGGCCTCTTCGCCAGGCTGCAACGCTCCGTCTTCATCGACCGGGAAAAGCGCCGCGCCACCGGCAAGGCCAATGAGGAGATCGCCGCCCGGCTCGCCGCGGGCGACGTGATGGTGCTGTTTCCGGAAGGCACCTCGTCGGACGGCAATATCGTCCTGCCCTTCCGCTCCGCCATCCTCGGCGCCGCCCAGAACGGCGCCCTCGGGGATAGGCCGGCGGTGCTGCAGCCGGTCGCCATCGCCTATACCAGGATGCTCGGCATGCCGCTCGGGCGCCAGCACCGACGCTGGGTCGCCTGGTTCGGCGACATGGACCTCGTCCCCCATCTTTCCAAGCTGATGTCGCGCGGCGGCATCGACGTGCATGTCGCCTTCCTGCCGCCGGTCCAGATCCTTCCCGGGCACGACCGCAAGAAGGCCGCGGCGGCGGCCGGCGCGGCGGTGCGCAAGGCCGTCGCCGAGCTCAATTGCGGCCGCGATCCCGATACCGTGCTCGCCGACGTCGGCACGCCGCAGGCCTAGAGCCGCTGGCCATCGTCGCCGGCGCGAGGGCCGACTTAAGAGGGTCTAGCGACAGACGCGTCTTTCCGCTACAGCTAGCCGATGACGCGCCAGGCGAGGAGCACGCGCCGTTCTCGATGAATACGGCGAGACGCAAAGTCTTCATCAAGACCTATGGCTGCCAGATGAACGTCTACGACTCGGCTCGTATGGCGGACGTGCTGGCGCGCGAGGGCTATGAGCCGGTGGAAGGCCCCGACGGCGCCGACCTCATCGTTCTCAACACCTGCAATATCCGCGAAAAGGCGGCCGAAAAGGTCTATTCGGAGGTCGGGCGCATCCGCCATCTGAAGGAGGCGGCAAGGCGCGAGGGGCGCCGGGTGGAGATCGCGGTTGCCGGATGCGTCGCCCAGGCGGAGGGCGAGGAGATCATCCGCCGCGCCCCGGCCGTCGACGTCGTCGTCGGCCCGCAGAGCTACCACCGCCTCGGGGAGACGCTCGCCCGCGCCCGCCAGGGCGGCGCAGCGGTGGAGACCGAATTCGACGAGACAAAGTTCGAGCGCCTGCCCGCCCCGCCGAAAAGCGCGGCGCCGAGCGCCTTCCTGACCGTGCAGGAAGGTTGCGACAAATTCTGCACCTTCTGCGTCGTGCCCTATACGCGCGGCGGCGAGTTCTCCCGGCCGGCGGCGAAGATCGTCGCGGAGGCCAAGCGGCTGCTCAGCTCCGGCGTGCGCGAAATCATGCTGCTCGGCCAGAACGTCAACGCCTATCACGGCAAGGGCCCCGACGGGCGCGACTGGTCGCTCGCCCGCCTCATCCTGGAGCTCGCCGAACTGCCGGAGCTCGCCCGCATCCGCTACACCACCTCGCATCCGCGCGACATGTCGGACGACCTCATCGCCGCGCATGGCGCTTGCGAGAAGTTGATGCCCTATCTGCACCTTCCCGTGCAGTCGGGCTCCGACCGCATCCTCGCCGCCATGAACCGCCGCCACGGACGCGAGGCGTATTTCAGCATCATCGACAGGCTGCGCCAGGCGCGGCCCGACCTCGCCCTTTCCGGCGATTTCATCGTCGGCTTTCCGGGCGAGGAGGAAGAGGATTTCGCCGCCACCTTGGATCTCGTGGAGCGCGTCGGCTACGCCTCGGCCTATTCCTTCAAGTATTCGCCGCGCCCTGGCACGCCCGCCGCCTCGCGCGAGCAGGTGGCAGAGAGCGTCAAGGCGGAGCGGCTCGCCCGCCTGCAGGCGCTCATCGGCGAGCAGCAGAAGCGCTTCAACGCCGCCACCGTCGGCCTCACCATGGATGTGCTTCTGGAGCGCCCCGGCAGACGGGCCGGCCAGCTCGTCGGCCGCTCGCCCTTCCTGCAGGCGGTCAATGTCGACGCGCCCGGCCGTCAGATCGGCGAGATCGTTCCCGTCGTCGTTGAAGGCCTCGGCAGCAACAGCCTTTTTGCCCGTCTTGCCGGCGCGGCAGGCGAGAGGCTCACCGCCTGATGGCGCTCGCCGGCGCGCGCTCCAGGAAGGACCGTTCCGGCGGAACCGAGGAGATGGAGCTTGTCTTCGACGACAACCGCCTGGCGAGCGAACTGTTCGGCGAATACGACCAGAACCTTGCCTTGATCGAGCGCCGGCTCGGCGTCGAGGCCGTGGCGCGCGGCAATGTCGTCATCCTGCGCGGCGGGCCGGACGCCCTGCGCCAGGCCCGGGGCATCCTCAATTCGCTCTATCAGCGCGCCATGGAGGGCCATCATATCCATCAGGGCGACGTGGAGGGCGCCATCCGCATGGCCGACAGCCCCGGCGCGCAATTCTCGCTGCCGAGCTTTGAGGCCGGCGCGCGCATGCAGCTCGCCCAGATCGGCACCAGAAAGCGCTCCGTCACGGCAAGGACGCCGCGCCAGGACGCCTATATCCGCGCCATGGATCGCTGCGAGCTGATCTTCGGCATCGGCCCGGCCGGCACCGGCAAGACCTATCTGGCCGTCGCCTTCGCCGCCGCGCTTCTGGAGCGCGGCGATATCGAGCGCGTCATCCTCTCGCGCCCGGCCGTGGAGGCGGGCGAGCGGCTCGGCTTCCTGCCCGGCGACATGCGCGAGAAGGTCGATCCCTATCTCAGACCCCTCTACGACGCGCTCTACGACATGATGGCCGCCGACAAGGTGGAGCGGCTTCTGGCCTCCGGCACGATCGAGATCGCGCCGCTCGCCTTCATGCGCGGACGCACCCTCGCCCATGCGGCGGTGATCCTCGACGAGGCGCAGAACGCCACGGCCATGCAGATGAAGATGTTCCTCACCCGCCTCGGCGAGGGCTCCAAGATGGTCGTCACCGGCGATCCTTCCCAGATCGACCTCAAGGAGGGCGAGATGTCCGGCCTCATCGAGGCGACGCGCATCCTCGGCGATGTGGAGGGCGTGGAGGTGGTGCGCTTCCAGGCGGAAGACGTGGTGCGCCATCCGCTGGTGCAACGCATCGTCGACGCCTATGAGAGCGACGGGCGCTCCGCCGCCAAGGCGGAGCTTTGAAGCGAGCATGCCGACGGTGCGCATCGAGATTGCCGTGGAGGCCGGCGACTGGCCGCCCGAAGCCGCCTTGCGCCCGCTGATGGAGCGGGCCGTGGGGGCGGCGCTGCAAGCGGCGGGCTGGCAGCCTCCTTTCGCGGGCGGCGAGCCGGCCGAGATCAGCGTCGTGCTGACCGACGATGCGGCGATTGCCAGGCTCAACGAGGCCTGGCGCGGCAAGAAGGGGCCGACCAACGTCCTCTCCTATCCGCAGCCGCCGGGCCCGCTTCTGGGCGACATCGTGCTGGCGGAAGAGACGTTGCGGGGCGAGGCGATAGCGAGCGAAAAAGAATTTCTCGACCATTTTGCCCATCTTCTCGTGCATGGCTGCTTGCATCTGGTCGGTTTTGATCACCAAATAGAGACGGAAGCAGAGGAGATGGAAACGCTGGAGCGGCAGGCGCTCGCGCAGATCGGCATTGCCGATCCCTACGGCGAGCCCGAAGTGCCGGCGACGCGATGATGAGCGACGACAGCGCCCGAAGTCCCGCGGGGCTTGCGGAAGATTATTCCACCGACACGGCCTCGGAGAGCGTTGCCGAACGGCTACGCCAGACCGTGAAAACCATGCTCGGGCTGAAGAGCAACGGCTCGGCACGCTCGGAGATCGAGCACGTTCTGGCCGCCGACGAGGCGGCCGGAGAGGCCTTTGCGCCGGAAGAGCGCGCCATGCTGCGCGCCATCCTGAAACTCGGCGATATGCGCGTCGAAGACGTGATGCTGCCGCGCGCCGATATCGACGCGGTCGATCACGACGTGCCGCTCGCCACGGTCCTGATGGCCTTCAAGGAGGCCGGCCATTCCAGAATGCCGGTCTATCGCGACACGCTCGACGACCCGATCGGCATGGTGCATCTGAAAGACGTCGTCGGCTGGGTGCTGGAGCAGGCGCGCAAGGACGTTGCCCATCCCTCCGCCGAGGGCGCGAGCGAAGACGAGACGGAGCGCCGCTTCAAGTTCTCCGCCAAGCTCGACTTCTCGCCAGTCGATCTCAGCCGGCCGCTCAGCACCACCGGCATCATCCGGCCCATCCTCTTCGTGCCGCCCTCCATGCCGGCGCGCATGCTCTTGGAGCGCATGCAGGCGGGGCGCACGCAGATGGCCCTCGTCATCGACGAATATGGCGGCACGGACGGGCTCATCTCGCTGGAGGATCTGGTCGAGATCATCGTCGGCGAGATCGAGGACGAGCACGACGACGAGGACGAGGCGGACATCACCAAGATCGCCGAAGGCGTCTATGTGGCCGATGCCAGGGCCGAGCTCGACGACCTTTCCGAAGCCATCGGGCCCGGCTTTCTCCTCGGCGAGCTCGGCGAGGAGGTAGAGACGGTCGGCGGCCTCATCTACACGCTCCTCGGGCGCATCCCGGTGCGCGGCGAGATCGTCCACGCGCTGGAAGGCTACGAGATCGAGGTGCTGGAGGCCGATCCGCGGCGCATCAAGCGCGTCAGGATCCGCGAACGCCGCAAGGGGCGCCTCGCCCAGCGAGTGAAGAGCCGTCAGGCCGACGCGGTGGCGAGCGTCGGCGCCGCCCAACCCGGCGAGCCGCTGCCTGCGGCCCCACTCGCCGCGCCGGACCTTGCCCCACTCGCCGGCTCCGCGAGCTTGGAGGCCGGTGCCCCTGGGGCGAGACAGACCGGCACCGGCGAGGAGGCGAGCGAGAAGGGCGAGAGCGACAAGACGCAGGCCCGCCCACAGGGCGGTTGAGGCCGCAACGCCGCGGCCTTGGCCGCGGCAGGATGTCGAAGATGGTGATTGCCCCCGCAAAGCCCTTGCTTGTCATTGACTTCCTCGCCTGCATGGGATTAGACGGAGCCGCTTTTCCGAAGCCCAGGTGGCGGAATTGGTAGACGCGCACGGTTCAGGTCCGTGTGCCGCAAGGCGTGGAGGTTCGAGTCCTCTCCTGGGCACCATTTCGGAACGACACGCCGGCTCTCTCGGCCCTGGCGGGCGATCGGCCTAGATCACGGAAAAACCTTCTCGTCGATCTTCGCCTGCGCGATCAGCGCGAGTTTCTCTTTCTTGCAGGACGGCGCGGCGCACCGGCACGGCAACCGGCTGTGAAAGCGCGCCCCGCAGCGCCTCGCAAATCCTCGGCGGGCTCTGCCGGCCCAGCATCGATGGCGCCTTCGGCGCCGGCCGGAACGGGCCCCAGACAGGCTTGCGCCCCATGCCTTTCGGGCAAGCCTCACGCAACGCCCCGCCTTCCCGCTCAGCTCTCCAGAGAGTCGCGCAGGCGATAATACCAGACGGCGATCGAGGCATAGGCCGGATAAAGGCCGTGCACCGGCAGGGGCTTGATGTCGGAGAGCTTCAGGGGCAACGGCCGGGAGCGGTCGAGAAGATGCTCGCCGATGGCAAGGCCGAGCGAGGTTCCAAGGGCGACGCCGCGGCCGTTATAGCCGATCGCCATGGTGAGATCGGGGAAGGGCTGGTGGATATGCGGAAGATGATCCCAGGTCATCGCCACCCGCCCGGACCAGCGATACGCGATCGGCACCTCGCGCAGCTGCGGGAAGAAGCCGTGCAGCGCGTCGACGATGCGGGCGTAATCCTGCGGCCCGCGCGGCTCGGCAAAGGGGCCGCGCCCGCCCATCATCAGCCGTCCCTGCGGCCCGACACGAAAATAGTTCATCACCCGGCGGCTGTCGGAAACGACGTTGCCCTGCGGCAGGATGGTGCCGAGGAGCTCTGCCGGCAGTTTCGCCGTGGCGACCTGGATGCTGTTGGCCGGCACCACCGTCTCTTCAAGACGCGGCCATAGGGGCCCGGTATAGGCGTTGGTGGCAACGACGACCTCCTCGGCGAGGATCGCTCCACCGGACAGCTCCACCCGCCAGGCGGAGCCGGCGCGCTTCAGCGCCCTCGCCTCGCTGTCGCCATGTACCCTGGCGCCGGCGGCGATGGCGGCGCGGGCAAGGCCGCGGGCATAGGAGAGCGGGTGCAGGCAGCCGGCCCTTTCGTCGAGCCAGCCGCCGACGAAGCCGCGGCCGCCGATGCGCCGCTCCATCTCGGCGGCGCCGAGCATCCGCGCCGGGGCGCCGCGCGCCTGCCATTGGCGCATGCGCTCGGCAAGCAGCGGCAGATGCGCGCGCTTCACGGAGGCCTGGATCCAGCCGCAGCGCCTCGCCTGGCAGTCGATGCGGAGCCGCTCGATGAGCGAAAGGGTGGTCTCGGCGGTGCGGCCGGCGAAATCGGTCGTCGCCTCGCCATAGAGCCGGTCGAGCGTATCGGGATCGTATTTGAGGCCCGGAATGACCTGGCCGCCATTGCGGCCGCTGCCGCCGAAGCCCGGCCCGCCGCTATTGAGAACGATGACAGAGGCGCCGCCCTCGGCAAGCCGCAGCGCCGTGGCAAGGCCGGTGAAGCCGGCGCCGATGACGGCGATATCGGCCTTGTGCTCGCCGGCCAGCGGCGGGGTATCGGGCGCCGGCGCGGCGGTGGCGGCCCAGAGCGAGGCGACGGGATGCGACATGGCAATCGGTCCGCTTTGAAGCTGTCAGACGGGATGGGTGACGCGGCGCAGGAAGTCCTGGGTGCGCTCGTGTTTCGGATGGCGCAGGAGCTCGCCTGCGGGTCCTTCCTCCACGATGCGCCCGCCGTCGAGGAAGAGGACGCGATCGGCGACCTCGCGGGCGAAGAGGATTTCGTGCGTGACGACGAGCATGGTCATGTGCTCCTCGGCAAGCGCGCGCATCACCTGCAGCACCTCGCCGACCATCTCCGGATCGAGCGCGGAAGTCGGCTCATCGAAGAGGATCGCCTCCGGCTGCATGGCGAGCGCCCGGGCGATGGCGACGCGCTGCTGCTGGCCTCCGGAGAGCGAACTCGGATAGCTCTGAAGCTTGTCGGCGAGGCCGACGCGGGTGAGAAGCTGCGTCGCGCGCTGGCGCGCCGCCTGCGCGTCCTCCTTCAGCACGTAGCGCGGGCCCTCCATGACGTTCTCCAGCGCCGTGCGGTGCGGGAAGAGGTTGAAGCGCTGGAAGACCATGGAGACGCGGGTGCGAATGTCGTGGATCGTCGGCGCGCCCACATCCACCGTCTCGCCATCGACGCTGATGCGTCCCCGCTGATAGGCCTCCAACCCGTTGATGCAGCGCAGGAGCGTCGACTTGCCGGAGCCCGACGGCCCGATGAGGCAGACCACCTCGCCCTTGTTGATCTCGGCATCCACCCCCTTCAGCACCTCGTGCTGGGCGAAGGATTTGTGCACGTCCTCCAGCTTGATCATTGCGCCTTCCCCATGGCGATCTCCACGCGCCGCATGACGAAGTTGAGCGGCAGGGTCAGGCACAGATAAAGCAGCGCCACCAGGGTGAAGACCGTCATGTTGTCGAAGGTGGAAGAGGCCAGCATCTTGCCCTGCATGGTCAACTCGGCCACGGAGATGACCGAGACCTGCGAGGAATCCTTCAACAGCATCACCATGTTGTTGGAATAGGGCGGGACCACGATCTTGAAGGCCTGGGGCAGCACCACCCGGCGCATCATCAAGGGCTGCTTCATGCCGATGGATTTGGCCGCCTCCACCTGGCCGCGATCGACCGCCTCGATGCCGGCGCGGAAGGTCTCGCCGATATAGCAGGAATAGGTCAGCGCCAGACCGGCGACGCCCGCCTGGAAGGCGGTGAGGTCGAGGCCGACCTCCGGCATGACGAAGTAGATGTAGAACAGCACGACCAGGATCGGGATGCCGCGCACAAACTCCACGAAGACGCGGGTGGCCATGGCGAGCCAGGCGATGCCGGAGGTCCTGAACAGGGCCCAGACGAGGCCGAGCAACGTCGCCAGCGTCAGGGCGAGAAAGGTGACGGCGATCGTCAGCCATACCCCTTTCAACAAGATGGGAAGATAGATGCCGGCGTTGGCGAAAAAACCCGTCATTGTCTTACGTTTCCTCAGATAGGCGAGGTGCGGCGGGACGGCCCGCGCCGCGGCCGGCGCCGCGGGCGAGAGGCGCCCCGCTCACCTGTCTCAGAGGCCGTATTTGGCGAAGATCGCGTCCAGCTCGCCGCTTTCCTTCAGCTTGGCGATGGAGGCGTTCACCTTCTCCAGGAGCTCGCCGTTCTCCTTGGCGACGGCAAGCCCCACCTCGCCCGATTTCAGCGGCTCGTAATTCTCCACCAGGCGCACGCCGAGCTCCGGCTTCTGCGAGATCTGGTAGGCGGCAATGGGCTTGTCGCCGAAGCCGGCCTTGATGCGGCCGAGCTTCACGTCGCGCATGATGTCGGAGATGGAATCGTAGAGCTTCACCTCGCCGAAGATACCGAGCGCCTGAAGATTGTCGGCGAAGGTGGTGCCGATCTGGGCGCCGATCGTCTCGCCCTTCAAATCCTCGAGCGTGTAGTCGTTCTCGTCCTCGGCGGAGACGAACATACCGTCGCCATAGGCGTAGACCGGGGTGGAGAAGTCGACGACTTTTTGGCGCTCCTCGGTGGCGAACATGCCGGCGGAGATGAGGTCGATCTTGCCGCTCGAAAGGGCTGGGATGAGCGCGGAGAAGGCCACCACCTCGAACTTCGCCTCAAAGCCGTTGTCGGCCGCGATCGCCTCTGCGAGATCCACCATGGCGCCGGTCGGCACCTGCGTTTCGGTATCGATGAAGGTGAAGGGCACGCCGGTCGTGGTGACGCCGACGGTGACGGTATCGGCAAGGGCGGGCGTGGCGAAGACCATCGCCATTGCGGTCGCAAGCGCGGCAATTTGTTTCATGACCATGAAATTCCCCGTTCTTTGATGGCTCCGCGATCCATGGAAGCTGCGACCCTGCACCTCCCCGGCCGGTTTCGCATGTGGATCAGACGCAGAAATTTCACTATCATGAAATTAAGGTGATGCGCAACGCTCCCGCGGACATCGCATGGAGAGCGTGCCCACACAGAAGAATGCATGCGCTCCTTACAGGAACTAGTCCTCTCCGCCAGGACAAGACACGTCGCGCGCTTTCCCATACGTCACGAATCCGCTAGAATTTCAGAAATATGAACAAGGATGGATGGCGGCATGAAAACCGCGTCGCTTGCAAGCGCCGGCCGGGCGAGCCCCGAAGAGGCGGCGCACGAGGACGACCGATCGCTCGGTTTCGCCGTGCGCGAGGCTCGTCGCGCGCGCGGCCTCTCCCTTAAGCAGGTCGCCGACGCCGCCAGTATCTCGGTCGGCCTGCTCAGCCAGATCGAGCGCGGCATCTCCTCGCCGTCGGTGCGGGCGCTGCGTTCCATCTGCGCCGCCCTGGATATGCCCGTTCTGGCGCTCTTCGGCGAGATGGAGGCAAATGCGGAGAAGGAGGCGCGACGCATCGTCAGGTCGGGCCAGCGACGGCGCGTCGATTTCGGCGCCAAGGGCATGGTGAAGGAGTTCCTCAGCCCGAACGAGGAAGGCGTGTTGCAGGTGATGGAGATCGCTTTGCAGCCGGGCGGCGGCTCCGGCGAGGATGCTTACAGCCACGAAGGCGAGGAATGCGGCGTCGTGCTTGAGGGGCGGCTGGAGCTCTATGTCGACGGCAGCCTCTACCGGCTCGGCGAGGGCGACGCCTTCACCTTCGAGAGCCGGCTGCCGCACAAGTTCCGCAATCTCGCCGAGGGCACCACCCGCGTCCTGTGGGTGACGACGCCGCCCGTCTGGTAGGCGCTCGGTCCCCGGCTGGCTCGCAGGATGGCGCGCGGGCGTTGCCATCAGGCATTGTCCCGCGCCGCGCTTCGTGTCAGGAGCCTTGCCGCAGGAGGCCTTAGATGACGATCCGCTTTCACGAGGGCGACCTGCCCGACCTTTCCCATTACGGCGAGGTGGTCGCCGTCGACACGGAGACGATGGGTTTGAAGCCCGGCCGCGACCGGCTCTGCCTGGTGCAGCTGTCGCCCGGCGACGACAGCGCCGATATCGTGCGCATCCGTCCCGGCCAGCGCGAGGCGCCCAATCTCGTCGGCCTTCTGTCCGATCCGGCGCGGCTGAAGCTCTTCCACTACGCCCGCTTCGACGTGGCGGCGCTGCGGCAGGCCTTCGGGGTCGTCACCACGCCGATCTGGTGCACCAAGATCGCCTCCAAACTGGCGCGCACCTATACCGACCGGCACGGTCTGAAGGATCTGGCGCGCGAGCTGCTCGGCCTGGAATTGTCGAAGCAGCAGCAGAGCTCCGATTGGGGGGCGGAAGAGCTCAGCGAGGCGCAGCTGCACTACGCGGCGGCCGACGTGCTCTACCTGCACGCCATACGCCAGGCGCTGCAGACCCGCCTGGAACGGGAGAGCAGGTTGAAGCTTGCGGAAGCCTGCTTCAGCTTCGTGCCGGTGCGCGCGGAACTGGATTTGCTTGGCTGGGAAGATAGCGATATCTTCGCCCATGCATGAGGGGAATTTCCGGCATCGGCGTCCCGCCTAAAAAACACCATCTTGAGAAGGGATAGGGGACCGGCCAGCCGGGAAGAGGGTGAAGGGATGATGCTGGTCGCCACGCCAGCGGACACGGTGCCGCGGCAAGACCGTATGCTCGACCGTCCACAGCGACGCGTCGCCGCCTACCGCGCGGCGCGGCGGCATTCGTTCGTCGTGCGCTTTCTGCGCCTGGCCCTGCCGGCCGGAGGCGCGCTCGCGCTTGCGGCCACCGTCTTCATCAGCCAGATACCGAGCGGGGAGAACTTCGATTTGTCGATCGCCAAGACGACGATCGCCAAGAACGCCATCATCATGGACAACCCCAAGCTCACCGGCTTCGATCGCTATGAGCGCGAATTCCGCCTGGAGGCGGATCGGGCGATCCAGAAGTTCGCCACGCCGGATGCCGTGACGCTGGAAAACATCATCGCCTATATCTCCGCGCCCGGACGCGGACCCATCGCCATTGAGGCGCTCGCCGCCGATTTCGACAACGCCAACGGCTCGCTGATCATGGGCGGCGAGGTGATGGTCGATTCGGCCGACGGCTACGGCATGGCGCTCAACGGCGCCAAGGTGAACACCAAGGACGGCACGCTGCAATCGGCCAATCCGGTAACGCTCACCTACCACGACAGCCGCACCACGGGCGATGCTCTCGACGCCAAGGAAGGCGGCAAGCACATCGTCATCGAGGGCAATGTGCGCACCTTCATGATGCCGCCAAAGCGCGAGGCGCCCGCCGCCGAGCCGAAGCAAACGGTCTCTCGGCCAGGCGCTCCCCCAGAGACGGTAACCCATTGAAGCGGCCCCGCCCGCCGGCCATCCGCCCCGCCCTGGCAGTTCTCCTCCTGCTTGCGTATCTTGGCGGACTTGCCGGAACGGCTGCCGCGCAAGGCTTCGGCGGGGAGGCCTTCGGCGGCTTTTCCGCCTCCTCCGACGATCCAATTCTCGTTGAGGCGGACCGGCTTGAGGTGCGCGACGAGGAGAAGATCGCCATCTATAGCGGCAACGTGAAGGTGCGACAGGCCGAGACCGTGTTGGAGACGACGGAGCTCATCGTCTACTACAGCGGCAACCAGACGGAGGCGCAGGAGGGCGCCGGCGACGCCGAAGCGGAAGATGGCACGGCGAGCGCCCTTGGCGGGGGACCCGGCGCCTCCATCACCCGCATCGAGGCGGAGGGCGGCGTGATCGTCACCACCGAGGACAAGACCGCGACCGGCGAGCAGGCCGTCTTCGACATGGAGACGGAAGTCGTCACGCTCCTCGGCAATGTCATCCTCACCCAGGGCGACAATGTCGTGCGTGGCGAGAAACTCGTCGTCGATCTGACGACCAAACAGGCCGAGATGATGGGCGGGCGCGTGCAGACCATCATCGCGCCAGGCTCCGCCAACCAGCCGGGGCAGTGACGGAACGATGCTCATGCGCAGCGATGGCGCCGATGATCGGGCGAGCGGCGACAAGCCGCGCCGCCGACGCTCGCTGATCGCGCGCCTCGCCTTCGGCGGCAAAGGAGGCGGACGCGATCCGGGCTACGGCGAGGAGGCCGCGCCGGTCGCCGGCAGCGTCCCTGTCGCCGGCGCGGAAGGCTGGCTCATCGCCCGCGGCCTGCAGAAATCCTTCAAGGGCCGCAAGGTGGTGAAGGACGTCTCGCTCGCCGTCAGCCAGGGCGAATCGGTCGGGCTCCTGGGCCCCAACGGCGCCGGCAAGACCACCGTCTTCTACATGATCACCGGGCTCATCCGCGCCGATGGCGGGCGCATCGAGCTGGAAGGCCACGACATCACCCGCCTGCCCATGTACCAGCGGGCGCGGCTCGGCATCGGCTACCTGCCGCAGGAAGCCTCCATCTTCCGCGGCCTGTCGGTGGAGGACAACATCCTCGCCATCCTGGAAGTGGTGGAGCCGAACCGCAAGAAGCGCCTCGCGGAGCTCGATTCGCTCCTGGAGGAGTTCCACATCACGCATCTGCGCAAATCCGCCGCCCTGTCGCTCTCCGGCGGCGAGCGGCGGCGCTGCGAGATCGCCCGGGCGCTGGCCAGCCGGCCCGCCTTCATGCTCCTCGACGAACCCTTCGCCGGCATCGACCCGATCGCCGTCGGCGACATTCAGGCGCTGGTGCGCCATCTCACCGCCCGCGGTATCGGCGTCCTCATCACCGATCACAATGTGCGCGAGACGCTCGGCCTCATCGACCGCGCCTATATCATCCATTCCGGCGAGGTGCTGACGGAAGGCACGCCGGAGGAGATCGTCTCCAACCCCGATGTGCGGCGAGTTTACCTCGGAGAGCACTTCCGACTTTAACGGCGGGCGCGCACCGATTAAGCTTGCATGCAAGGAATGCGCCACGCCGCAAAACCCGCCTCGCGGGCCCGCGGCGCGGGCGGGCCGCCTGGGGGCAAGGGGACGCGGTCGGATGGTTCTTTCGGCACGACTTCAGCTCAAGCAGACGCAATCGCTGGTGATCACGCCCCAGCTGATGCAGGCGATCCGTCTGTTGCAGATGTCGGCCCCCGAGCTTGAGGATTTCGTCGACCGCGAGGTCGAGCAGAACCCTCTCCTGTCGCGCGCCGAGGGCGAAAGCGAGACGGATGCCGGGGCCGGAGCTGATGCCGGCCCGCAAGGCGACGAAGAGCGCGGCGCGCCCGCCGGCGAGCGCGAGTTCGACGGCACGGGCCTTGCCGATCCGGGAGCCAGCGACACCGACGCGGCGCGCGAGGATCTGTTTCCGCAGGAGGATCGCGCCCCGCCCTCGCTCGGCGCGGGCGGGCCGGGCGGCGGGGGGCGCGAGGGCGCCGAGCTGCCGGAAGGAGAGACCCGCGCCGCCTCGCCACCGACGCTCTTGGCGCTTCTGGAAGGGCAGATCGAGGCGGCCTTCGCGCGTGACGGGGACCGCCTCATCGCGCTCGCCCTACTCGGCGAGATCGACGAGGCCGGCTATCTGCGCGCCTCGCCGGAGGCGATCGCCGCCACCTTGCGCGTGCCCGACCAGGACGTGCGGCGCGTCCTTGAGCGCTGTCAGCGCTTCGAGCCGGCCGGCGTCTTTGCCCGCTCGCTGAAGGAATGCCTCAAGCTGCAGCTGGTGGAGGTGAACCGCTGCGACCCGGCCATGCAGGCGTTGCTCGATCACCTTGAGCTTCTGGCCGAAGGCCGCCTTGCGGAGCTCCTCGCCGTTTGCGCGGTCGACCGGGAGGACCTGGCGGAGATGATCGCCGAGGTGAAGGCGCTCGACCCCAAGCCGGGCCTTCGCTTCGAAAGCGACCCGGTCGCTCTTCTCGTTCCCGACGTGACGGTGCGCCCGGGCCCCGGCGGCGACTGGCTGGTCGATCTCAACGACGCCGTCCTGCCGCGCATTCTCATCAACCGCTCCTATCATGCGACGGTCTCAAGCCACGCCCGACGGGTGGGCGACGGCGCCTGTGAGAAATTTCTCTCCGAATGCCTGCAGAAGGCGAGCTGGCTGGAGAAGAGCCTCGATCAGCGCGCCCGCACGCTGCTTGCCGTGGCCAGCGAGATCGTGCGCTCGCAGGACGGCTTCCTGCGCGAGGGCGGCGCCTATCTGAGGCCGCTCACCCTGCGCATGGTCGCCGACGAGATCGGCATGCACGAATCCACCGTCAGCCGCGCGGTCGCCAACAAGGCGATGGCGACACCGCGCGGCGTGCTGCCGCTGAAGGCCTTCTTCTCCGTGGCGCTGGCGGCCACCGATGGCGGCGAGGCGCATTCGGCCGAGGCGGTACGCCAGCGTATCCGCGGGCTCGTCGCCGGCGAGGGCGAGCGGGTCCTGTCGGACGATCAGATCGTCGCGGTCCTGAAGAAGGAGGGCGTGGCGATTGCCCGGCGCACCGTCGCCAAGTACCGCGAGGCGATGGGCATTCCTTCCTCGGTCGAACGCCGCCGGGCGCTGCGCCGCAAGCTCGCCTCCTGAGACCGCCGCCGCCAGCGCCGGTTGCGCGCGACACCGCATCTGTTCATTGTTTGTTTGCGATCGGGCCCGGCTCGGCTATCTTGAGGCCATGCCGCGCCTGACCGTCCGCACCGTCCTTGCCGAAACCGCCCCGCAGGCCCCGGCGCTCGTCGACGGCCGCCAATCGCCGGCGGCCCTGGCCATCCGCCGCGGCGTCTGCCGGCGGCTGCGGGCCGAGGGCTACGCGCTCCTTCCGGAGCTGCCGCTCGCCAGCGGCCGGCGCGCCGATCTGGTCGGGCTAGGCCGCAAGGCGGAGATCGTCATCGTCGAGATCAAATCCTCGCTCGCCGATTTCCAGGCCGACCGCAAATGGCGCGACTATCTCGCCTTCGCCGATCGCTTCTATTTCGCCACCTGCGCGCAGGTACCGTGCGACGTCTTCCCGGCGGAGGCGGGTCTCATCCTGGCGGATGCCTTCGGCGCAGAAATCCTGCGCGAGAGCGCGGTCTCGCCCCTGGCGGGCGGGCGGCGCAAGGAGATGCTGACGCGCCTTGCCCGCGCCGGGGCCAACCGGTTGCACGACCTGGAAGACCCCGAAGGCGGCTTCTGAGGCGAAGCCCGCGGCGTCGCACCGGCGCCTGGACGCGGCTCAGCGCGGCGCGCGCTTGGCGAGGATGCGCTGCAGGGTACGCCGGTGCATGTTGAGCCGGCGGGCCGTCTCGGAGACATTGCGGTCGCAAAGCTCGTAGACGCGCTGGATGTGCTCCCAGCGCACCCGGTCGGCCGACATCGGGTTTTCCGGCGGATCGGCACGCTCGTCCGGCTGTCGGATGAGGGCGGCATAGATGTCGTCGGCATCGGCCGGCTTCGACAGATAGTCGATGGCGCCCATCTTCACCGCCGTCACCGCCGTGGCGATATTGCCGTAGCCGGTGAGGATGACGGCGCGCGCATCGGGCCGCTTCTCGCGCAAGAGCTCGATGACATCGAGGCCGTTGCCATCCTCCAGGCGCATATCGACCACGGCGAAGGCCGGGGGATCGCTGACCACGCGCTGCTTGGCGTCCTTCACCGTTTCGGCCATCTCGGTGTCGAAGCCTCGCTTCTCCATGGCCCGGCCAAGACGCTGTAGAAATGGCCGGTCGTCGTCGACGATCAGCAGGGTGGCATCCTCGATGCCGAGTTCCGATAGAGTTTCCGTAGTCATTTTAGATGTCCCACCCGAGCGATAGATGGCTTCGAATTTGGTGTTAGAACCTCAATCCAGGGTTTGCAAACCCCGGATCTGGGCGACTGGCTATTCGGCGGCGTTCAAGAAGACCTCCTCGTGAGACGACGCGCCGATGATCGGCGCCATGCGCGGCCAGGCGATGGACACGACGGCGCCGGTCTGCGGCACGATGCGGTTGCGCAGGGAAAGCTGGGCGCCGGAGCGCTCCAGCAGCGTCTTGGCGATGAAGAAGCCGAGGCCGAGCCCGCCACCGTGATGCTTGCGCGCGGTCTCCGGCTTGGAGCGGCGGGTGCTGATATAGGGCTCGCCGAGCTGGTCGATCACGTCCGGCGAGAAGCCGGGCCCGTCATCGGCGATGGTCACGACCACCCAGTTCTCATCCCAGCCGGTGCCGATCGTCACCTCGCTTTCGGCGAAGTCGACGGCATTCTCCAGGATATTGCCGAGACCGTAGAGGATGCCCGGATTGCGCCGGAAAACCGGCTCGGCGATGGTGCCGTGGCGCTCGATGGAGAGCTTCTTGCCCATGTCGCGAAGGGGCGCCATGGCCTCCTCCACCAGGCGCGAGAGCGGCAGCATGCCAAGATGCTCTTCCGGCTCGGTGGAAAGCGAGGTGAGCTTGGAGAGGATGGTCCGGCACCTTGCCGATTGGGTGGCAAGAAGCTTCAGATCCTCCGCCCGCGGATCCTCCTCGTCGGTCTCGCGCTGCAACTCCTTGACGACGAGGGCGATGGTGCCGAGAGGCGTGCCGAGCTCATGGGCGGCGGCCGCGGCCAGCCCGTCGAGCGCGGAGAGATGCTGCTCGCGTTGCAGGACGAGCTCCGTCGCCGTCAGCGCGTCGGAGAGCTGGCGCGCCTCCTCCGCCACGCGGAAGGCGAAAAAGCCCATGAAGGCGAGCGAGCATACGAGCGCCGACCACAAGGCGCCGACATAGAGCAGCGGCAGTTCCAGCGTCTCGCCGGCGGCCCATGGCAAGGGCTCGTGGAAGAAGACCAGAACCGTGGCGGAGACGAAGGCGAGAAGGCCGAGCAGGAAGGTCTTGTCGGCCGGCATCGTCGCCGCCGCCACAAGCACCGGCGAGATGATGAGGAAGGAGAAGGGGTTCTCCATGCCGCCGGTCAGGTACAAGAGCCCGGCCAGCTGCACGACATCGTAGCCGAGAATGAGCGTCGCCCAGATCGGATCGAGATGCCGCGTGGCGGGAAAGCGGATGCGCAGGGCGATATTGACCCAGGCCGACAGCGCAATGAGGGCGAAACAGGCGCCGATCGGGACGGGAAACTCGAACCAGAAGGCGACGACCACCACGGCAGCCGTCTGCCCGGCAATCGCCAGCCAGCGCAGCCGGGCGAGCGTCGACAACCGCAACTGCCTTGAGGAAAACGCCTGGTCCATGCCGCTCCGGCGGATCGGCTGCAATTTCAACTCACTCGGCGACATGGCACTCCCATGCGGGACGACAGGCGTCCGCTCATAGCCCGGATCGCTCGTTGCGGCACATCGCCATGCGGCAAGGGGCCAGCCTCGGTCCCCCCGCGGTGGCGGCGATATAACCCGCCGCGCATAGCCGATCCTCCCACGACAATAGTCGACACGGCATCTTGAGTGCTTTTAGCCGCGTTTGATGCGGACTCGATTTGATCCAGATCAGAGGCGGTGTCGAAAGCTCCGCTTAGTCTGGGCACGGGTCGATGGCAGGAGCGGCGCGTCGAAGCGTCGCTAGCCAAAGGGGGGCCCGCCTGTCTAATGTTGCCGCGGCATCGACTGGAGCACACCATGTTCGACTATCAAACCCATTTTGAGGCCGCGATCGCGGCACTGCGCAACGAGCGCCGGTACCGCATCTTCGCCGATCTGGAACGACAGGTCGGCAAGTTCCCGCGCGCCATCTGGCGTCGGCACGGCGAGGCCGAGGAAGTCCTAATCTGGTGCTCCAACGATTATCTGGCCATGGGCCATCACCCGAAAGTGGTCGAGGCGATGCAGAGCGCGGCAGCCACCATGGGCGCCGGCGCGGGCGGCACGCGCAATATCTCCGGCACGAACCGGCCGCTGGTGGAGCTGGAGGCCGAGCTCGCCGACCTGCATCAGAAGGAATCGGCCCTCGTCTTCACCTCCGGCTTCGTCTCCAACGAGGCGGCGATCTCCACCCTGGCGCGGCTTCTGCCGGACTGCCTCATCCTTTCCGACCAGCTCAACCACGCCTCCATGATCGAGGGCGTCAAGCGCGCCGGCGGCCAGAAGCAGATCTGGCGCCACAACGATCTGGAGCATCTGGAAGATCTCCTCAAATCGGCCGGCCAGGAGCGGGCCAAGCTGATCGTATTTGAATCCGTCTATTCCATGGACGGCGACATCGCCCCGATCGATAAGATCGCCGACCTTGCCGACAAATACGGCGCCATGACCTATATCGACGAGGTGCATGCCGTCGGCATGTACGGCCCGCGCGGCGCCGGCATCTGCGAGCGCGACGGCGTCATGGACCGCATCGACATCATCGAGGGCACGCTTGCCAAGGCCTTCGGCACGCTCGGCGGCTATGTCACCGGCCGCGAGGCGGTGATCGATTCCATCCGCTCCTATGCGCCGGGCTTCATCTTCACCACGGCCCTGCCCCCGGCAATCGCCGCGGCGGCCTGTGCCTCCATCCGCCATCTGAAGACCTCGCAGGCCGAGCGCGACGGCCAGCAGCGCCAGGCGGCGCGCACCAAACAGGTGCTGAGCCAGGCCGGCCTGCCGGTGATGGCGAGCGAGACGCATATCGTGCCCGTCCTGGTCGGCGACCCGGAAGCCTGCAAGGCGGCCAGCGACCGGCTCCTGGAGAAGCACCACATCTACATCCAGCCGATCAACTATCCGACCGTGCCGCGGGGCACCGAGCGGCTGCGCATCACGCCGACACCGGCCCATGACGACGCGCTGATCGACCATCTCGCCGAGGCGCTGGTGGAGACCTGGCAGGCGCTCAATCTGCCGCTGAACCGGCCCGACGTCGCCGACACGGCCCCGTATCGCGCGGAGATTTTCGCCGCTTCCGGCGGCTGAGGCCTCCGGCGGGCCCGCGGCGGCCCCTGCTCTTCGGTTCCTCCCGCTTGATGTGCCGGGCCCTGCCCGGCACTTTCTTTTTTCGCAGCTTCGTCGCCGCCGCGCCAGCCGCAGCCGGCTCGGCCTCAGGCGCTACGCATCATCCAACGGGCGAGAACCGGCACCATCAGGGCAAGCGCCACGAAGCGCACCACGTGATGCGCGGCGACATAGGCCGGATCGACGTTGAGGGTGAAGGCAAGCACGGTCAGCACCTCAAGGGCGCCGGGGGCGAAAGCCATGAAGCTTTGCAGAAGCGGAACGTCCAGCAAGTAGCTGACCAGCCCGGCCCCGGCCGCGGAGATGACGACGGCAACGGCGAAAGCGCCCGTCGCCGCGCCGAGAACGCGCGGTAGCTGCCGGCGATCCTCCGGCCGCAATCGGCAGCCGGCAACGGCGCCGAGACCGATGAGGCTCGGCACCAGGATCGCCGCCGGGATGCCGGTCGTGATGGTGCCGGAGATCGAAAGCGCCGCCGCCACGGCGAGACCGCCCAGCATCAAGCCGCCCGGCACGCGCAGGACATGCAGGAGGAGACCGCCCGCCGCGCCGGCGGCGAAGAGGAGCCCGATCTCGTCCGCATGGATGACGGCCTCGCGTGCGCCCGCCTGCGCGCCACTATCGATGCCGGCAAGCCATACCGCCGCCGGCAGCGCCTCCAGCAGAATGATGAGGCGCAGGCTCTGGGCGATGGCGACGCGGCGCAGATCCGCCGTCGTCGTCTCGGCGGCCGCCAGCACGAAGGAGAGCGCGCCGGGCAAGGAGGCGAAAAGGGCGCTCTGGCGATCCCAGCCATAGCCGCGCGACAGCCACAGATAGCCGCCGAGCGAGACAAGCGTGACGGTGACGGCGAGGATGAAGAAGCTCAGCGGCCAGGTCGCCATCTCGTTGAGCGTTTCAGGCGTGACGCCCGTGCCGGCGATGACGCCGAGGAGCAGGTAGACGAGATTGCGCAGCGGCCCGGGCACGTCGCTCTCAAACCCGGCCAGGCTGACGGCGGCCACCGCCAGCATGCCGCCGGCGATCCAGCCCGCCGGCATGCCAAGCAGCGTGAAAAGGAGGCCGCCCGCCGCCGATATGAGAAGGGTGAGAAGGACGCGCAGGGCGCGTTTCCAATCGGCGCCGGCGGGCCGGCGCTTGTCGATGGCCATGATGGGGATCGCTTGCCCTTAATCCGCGAGCCAGCGCGTCAAACGCCGTCCGGCCTCGGCGAGATCCTCCGCCTTGCGGGCAAAGCACAGCCGCATGAAAGCCTCGCCTCCGGTGCCGAAGGCAGTGCCGGGCGCAACGCCGATATTGGCCTCGTCCACCAGGCGCAGACCGAGCTTGGCCGTCTCCTCGGCGCCGCGGATGGAGAAGAAGAGATAAAAGGCGCCGTCCGGCCAGGCAAAGCGAACCCTGGGCGAGGCGGCGAGCGCCTCGCAGATGATCCGCCTGCCCTCGCGCGCGCGCTCCACCTGCAACTGCAGGAAGGCTTCGCCCTCCTCCACCGCCACCGTGGCCGCGCGCTGCATGAAGACGGCCACGCCCGAAGTGGAATATTGGATGAGGTTCTCAATCACCCGGCCGAGAACCGCCGGCGCCCCGATCCAGCCGATGCGCCAGCCCGTCATCGCCCAGTTCTTGGAGAAGGTGTTGACGAAGATGATGGGGTCGTCCTCGCCGGCCACGTCGTAAAAGGAAGGCGCGCGTTCGCCGGCGAAGTAGAAGCGGTTGTAGACCTCGTCGGCGATGATCCAGAGGCCCCTCTTGCGGGCGAAGGCGAGAACGGCCTTCAGCTCGTCCTGCGTCGCCGTCCAGCCGGTCGGATTGGAGGGCGAATTGAGAAAGATCGCCTTCGTCGCCGGCCCGGCGGCGGCGAAGAGGCGGTCAAGATCGAGCTGCCAGCCGGCCTTGTCGGAGAAGCGCATCGGCACTTCCACGGCGCTCGCCCCGGCGAGCCCGGTCGCGGCGGCGCAGTTCGGCCAGGCCGGGCTCGGGATCAGCACCTCGTCGCCGGCGCCGGCGACGGCGGCGATGGCGATCTGGATCGCCTGCATGCCGGAGCCGGTGACGAAGAAGCGCTCTGAGGGAAGCCGCCGCTGGTAAAGCCGCTCGTGGTAGCGCGAAAGAGCCTCGCGCAGCGGCGGGATGCCCCGCTGCCAGGTATAGAAGGTCTCGCCTTCCGCCAGCGATTTCGTCGCCGCCGCACAGATGAAATCGGGCGTGGCAAGATCGCCCTCGCCGGCCCAGAGCGGGATCATGCCCGGCCGGTCGCGGCCGTAATTCATCACTTCCACGATGCCGGAATCGGGAGCGGCGCGGGCCGCCGGGCGCAGGTTTGCGACAAGCGGCGAGGCCGTCTCCTCGTTGGCGGCAACGGCGGCGGAAGAGGCGTGGGCCGGGCCCTTTCCCGGCGGGTCGGAGAGCGGGCGTGTCATACCTTCTCTCTAGTGCCTTTCCCGGCCAGATTGAAGCGCTCCGAGCGGCCTTCAGGCGCGCATGGCCCGCCCGCAAAGACGCAGATGCGGGGCGGGCGGCCCGGCATCGGTCAGCCCGCGGCGTCGCGCCGCTCGGAGAGAAGATCGCGGATCTCGCGCAACAGCTTCACATCCTCCGGCACCTCGGGGGCGGGCGCCGGCTTTTCCTCGCGCTGGCGCATCAGCCGGTTGACGGCCTTAACCAGCAGGAAAACGGCGAGGGCGACGATGAAAAACTTGATCAGCGCGTTGACGAACAGGCCGATATTCCAGGTTACGGCGCCGGCTTCCTTCGCCTGTTCCACGGTGTTGTAGGCGCCCTCGCCGCTCAAGACGAAGAAGAGCTGCGAGAAGTCGGCGCCGCCGAGGAGAAGGCCCACCGGCGGCATGATGATGTCGTCGACGAGCGAGGAGACGATGGCGCCGAAAGCGACGCCGATGATGATGCCGACCGCCATGTCGACAACGTTGCCCTTCAGGGTGAATTCCTTGAATTCCTTCAGCATGGCACCCTCAGAAAAGGGTGCCGGCTATTCGCCGCACCCGCTTTGCGAATCTTGACAGAGTTCCACTTTCTCAGATTCGCGCGGAACGAAGAACAACCGTTCCGTCAGGGTCATCGTGCCGGTGATGGCGGAGCCAATCGTGGGGCGATAGGCATAGCTGCCTTCGGCGACGATCACCTGCGAATTCGGCCGGCGCAGCGCCTCGGCGATCTCGGCCGTCATATCCGCCCCCTCTGGACGGGCCGGCAGCCTGCCGCGCGCCCGGCTCCAGGCGATCGCGGCCTTGCCATCCTCGTCGATATCGACCGCGGAGACGACGATGCCGGCCGGTGCCGTCGAATAGGGGCTCATCGCCGTGCGCGTGATGTCGAAGATGTTGGCGATATCGTTCTCGCTGAGCGCCGGGCTGCGGGCGACGAGATCGCCGACGGAGGCCGTCACCTCGCTGATACGCCGGTCGAGGCTGAGCGCCTGGCTGAGCTCGACCGTGCCGAGCCAAAGCGCCACGAGGAACGGCAGGATGAGCGCGAACTCCACCGCCGCCACGCCGCCGCTCTCGCGCCGATAACGTTCCAGGAGCGCCTTCAGAGCGGCCATCGCGCGCGGGCCCGATATCATCATGACGCCGTCGCCGCATCAGCGCCCGGCAGGGCCGAGACGGGCGTCTTCGGCAAGGCAGGCACATCCGGGAAAGGCTCGTTGCGAAAGGCGGCGAAAGCACCGAGCAGGCGCTTGCCGTTGGCGAGATTGGCGAAAGTCAGCGCGCCGTAGACCGGATTGGTCGGCCATTGGTAATAGGCGCGCACGACGACGATGTCGCCCGGCCCGCCGAACTCGTAGCTGCCCGGATCGGTGAAGGAATCGTCCTTTGCGACGGGGCTCGCAAGCCGCGCGCTGGCGAAGGTCTCGTAGGCGCGCACATCGAGATAGAAGTTCTCACCTTCGCAATCGATCAAGGCGAGAAGGTTGTCGCAAAGCCGCTCGCGGAAGCCAGCCTCGTCCAGACGCTCGGCCTGGACCTGGCCGGTGCGCACATCCCGCGCCGCCTCAAAGACGGCGTTCTCCAAAAACTGCTCGGCGGTGAAGATCAGCGCCGTTTCCATGATGGCGAGAACCAGGAGGAAGAAGGGCGGGGCAATGAGGGCGAACTCAACGACGGTGGCGCCGTCCTCACGGCCAACGATGCTGCGCCATGGGCAAGCTCCGCGCCGGCGCGAGAGAGCGCGCGCCCCTCCGCCGCCGTTCGGCATGCATTCTGCCGGCTTTGCGAAACATCGGCCCCCCGTCCTTCAGCCCCGTTAATCAGCAAGGCTTGCAGGCAGCTTGGCGCGTGGCGCCGAAAGGCGGGTTAACGGCGCGCCGCCAAGGGCCTGTCCGCAGGAGCGTGATGAATGCGCCGTTAAGCCGAAGCCACGGCAGGCTTCAAGGTGGACGGCGGCGACCCGTCTTAGCCTATTGCCCGCGCGCAAAGCCCTGGCGGGCCTGGATCTGCTCGGCGGCCTGCTTGAAGGCGTCCTCATTGTCGCCGACGGCGATCACCTTCTCGCAAATCGGCGCGCAGGAGAGCGTCTGCCGGCGCGCGCCATAGAAGACGGTGGTGAGCTGCCGATCGTTGGAGACGACGCGCACGAGCGAATTGGCGATCTCGTTGCCTTCCGCATCGAGGGCGATGAGATTGGTGGTACCCGCCGCCTTGCCGGTGAGCACCAGGGTGGTCTGGTCCTCCACGGTGGCATCGGCGATACCCGGATTGCCGATCACCAGGGTCGCGACCGGCTTGTCGAGCTGCATCACCTTGGCGAAGTCGATGGTCAGGTCGATCGGCTCGGCGGCGCTCGCCGCGCCGGCAAAGCACATGCCCGCGAAAGCGGCCAGCAGTAGGCCGCGAATTTTCGGAGTTCGCACGAGAAACATGGCGGCATCCCTTTCTGTCGGATGCACTATGCTTCGGAAGGGTGAATGAAGTCCAAACACCGATAGCGGCCCGGCCTCGCCCACCGCCGCTCCAAGATGTCCGCGGGGTGGCTGAAGGCATCGGCCAACATCTTGATCAATTGCATCTTTTTTGCCTCCGGCGACAGCCACCCATGGTTGCGCCGCGCCTCGCGCCGGTGTCCGGACCGCGGCCTCACTCGCCCAGCAATACCGGGCTGTCTGCGCGTTTGGATTAAGATTGCCGCAAGCAATTGCTGCTAGCTGTTGCACAGTTCCGATCGACGCATGCCTCGATGCGGACGGAACACAAGAACGGTTCAAGGAGCAGAGAGATGAAGAAGCTGATTTCGCGCTTCGCGAAGGACGAATCGGGCGCCACCGCCATCGAGTACGGTCTGATTGCGGCGCTCGTTTCCGTCGTCATTATCACCGTGCTTGGCACCCTCGGCGGCAACCTGGAAAGCGTTTTCCAGGATGTTTCCGATGCACTCGGCGGCGCCGCTGACGACGCGGAATAAGCCTTTCGCCATTCCCATTTTGCGATGCAAAACGGAGGGCCTTGGCCCTCCGTTTTCTTTTGTGGGCAAGCCCGGCTTCGGCAACCACCGGTTAACCTTGCCCTCTTAGTCTCGCCGCATCAGGAGGCGCTATGTCGACCATCTCATCTGCCGCCATGTTCGCCGCGCTCTTGTTCCTCCTCTTAATGGCCTATGCCGGCATCATGGATCTGTTGACGCTGAAGATCCGCAACAAGCTGGTCCTTGCCGTCGCCGCCCTATGGCTGGTGGCCGCCCCGCTGGCGGGCCTCACACTCGCCGAGATGGGCATGAGCGTGCTCGTCGCCGCGCTCGTCTTCCTCGTCACCTTCGCTCTCTTCGCCGCCGGCTGGATCGGGGCGGGAGACGCCAAGCTCGCCAGCGCCGCGGCGCTCTGGTTCGGCTGGCACGACGCGCTCGCCTATTTCTTTCTCGCCTCGCTCTGCGGCGGCGCGCTCAGTTTGGCGATCGTCTTCCTGCGCGCCAAGTGGCCCCCCCTGCCTCCCAATTGGCCGCAATGGCTGAGACGCCTTCAGGATGCGCGCACAGGCGTGCCCTATGGCGTCGCCTTCGCGCTCTCCGCGCTGCTGTTGTTCCACCGCACGGATCTCTTCTCCCGGCTCGCTTAGGCCGTGAACGCCGCAACGAGGCGGAGATGGTAGCGGCGGTCTTTTGCGGCTACGAGGCGCGAAGGCGCAGGAAAGGCAAGCATTTTCGAATTCTTCGCAACGACGTCGCCGGGCAAATCCGCCATATGCCGCAATCCGGCAAAGGGAGGACGGCGAAATGGCTGCAACCTACATTGCCGCGCCCCTTGAGCGGGCATGAAGCCCGCTCTTCGGGGCGCTCCGCGGATCCTTCTTACCATTTCAGCCGCCATTTTCGTCCCGTTGATGAGGCCACGACCTCGTTCTTTCTGGACGGTTTCTTAGTCCCGAATAGAGACAGATCCGTAAGTCTATTAACCATACCTTGACCATTGCCGACGAAACTCCCTGTTGCCAATGCGCACGCCAAGGCGTTGCGCCAGCCAGGGTTCCGGCCGATGACACCAATCCGTCTGATTATTCTTCTCGTCGCTCTCCTCGCGGGCGGAGCCGCAGCCTATCTGGCGCTCAACCTGCAGCCTGAGACGCGCCCGACGGCCGAGGTGAAGCTCAATCCGCAGCTGGCGACCCGCGACGTCCTGGTGGCGGCCTCAGACATTGCGCCGGGAGCGCGGCTGACGGCGGCGAATGTGCGCTGGCAGGCCTGGCCGGAAGATAACGTCAATGCCGCCTTCATCGAGAAGACCGCGCGACCCGACGCCCTGGAGAACCTGGAAGGAACGGTGGTGCGCACGCAATTCCTCGCCGGCGAGCCGATCCGCGAGGGCAAGCTGGCACGGGCCGAATCCGGATTTCTGTCGGCGATCCTGCCCTCCGGCATGCGCGCCATCGCGGTGCGCGTCTCCGCGCAGAGCGCCGCCGGTGGCTTCATCCTCCCGAACGACCGTGTCGACCTCATCCTGACCACTTCGCAATCGGGGTCGGGAGGGGAAACGAACGAGCAGGTGAGCCAGACGCTGCTTGCCAATGTACGCGTTCTTGCCGTCGACCAGGTGGTGGAGGAGCGCGAGGGCGAATCGGTCGTCATCGGCAAGACGGCGACGCTGGAGGTCGCGCCCCGCGAGGCGGAAATCGTCACCCAGGCGGAAAACAGCGGCGCGCTCTCGCTGGTGCTGCGCTCCATGGCCGATGCCAACGAGACGGAGACCGCAAAGGACAAGAGCCGCTCCGGCGTCGTGAGGGTCATCCGTTACGGCCGCGAGCAGATGGTGAACACCCAATGAGCGCCGACAAGGTTGCCACAAGGAGATCGACAATGACGGCTCACGCGCGCGGTTGGGGCTTTCGCCTGGCGGCGCTTTTCGCGCTTGCCGTGCCCCTCCTCGGCCCTCTCACCGGCAAGGCCCATGCCGATCCGGGCTTTCCCCGCAGCGTGGAACTCGACGCCGCGGCGCAGGGCTATGAGCGCGCCATTCGGCTCGGCATCAACAAATCCGTCGTGGTGGAGCTGCCTCGCCCCGCCGGCGACGTCCTGGTCTCCAACCCCCAGATCGCCGACGCCGTGCTGCGCACCGCCACGCGGCTCTATCTCATCGGCGTGGAGGTCGGGCAGGCCAATGTCTTTCTCTTCGACACGGCAGGGCGCCAGATCGCCAGCCTGGACCTTTATGTCGAGGTCGACGTGACGCCGCTCAATCGGCTGCTGCGCAGCGCCATTCCCAACGGCCAGGTGCAGGCGGAGGTGATCAACGGCTCCATCGTCCTGTCCGGCTATGTGCCCTCCTCCGCCGATTCGCAGCGCGCCGAGGAGATCGCCAGAAGCCTGTTGCAGACACCCGGCGCGGCCGCGGCGCTGGCGGCGGCCGGCGGTTCTCAAAGCGAAAACGACGGCATCATCAACCTTTTGAAGATCACCGGCCAGGAGCAGGTGAACCTTCGCGTCACCATCGCGGAGGTGAACCGCGAGGTCGTCAAGCAGCTCGGCATCAATACCCAGGCGCTCCTGCAGAACGGCTCGATCGGTTTCGGCACGGTCCTCGGCGGGGCGCTGGCCGGCCCGGCGAACCTGTCGCCCTTCGCCTTCCCAATCAATGCCAACAAGACGGCGGCCGATGCGGGCCTTGCCTGGAACAACAACGGCAACCGCATCTCCGCCAGCCTCAAGGCCCTGGAGGAGGCGAGCATGCTGCGCAGCCTCGCGGAACCGAACCTGACGGCCGTCTCCGGCGAGACCGCCAATTTCCTCGTCGGCGGCGAGTTCCCCGTGCCTGTCGCGGTCGACAATGACGGCAACGTCTCGGTCGCTTTCAAGCCCTTCGGCGTCAATCTGGCTTTCACGCCGGTGGTGCTGGACGGTGGTCGCATCTCCCTTAAGGTGCGCACCGAGGTCAGCGACCTTGCTTCCGAGGGTGCCTTCACCAGCACTGCGGGCATCACCGTCCCCGGCGTGACGGTGCGCCGCGCCGAGACGACGGTGGAGCTGCCTTCCGGCGGCGCCTTCTCCATCGCCGGCCTGGTGCGCGACGAGACGAGGCGGGCCGTCAGCGGCTTTCCAGGCCTGCAGAAGCTGCCGGTCCTCGGCGCGCTGTTTTCCTCCAAGGATTTCCTGCGCTCCGAATCGGAGCTCGTGATCATCATCACCCCCTATGTGGTGAAACCCACCTCGCCCGGAGAGCTTGCCCGACCGGACGACAATCTCGTCCTGGCCGACGATGCGGAGGCCTATTTCCTCGGCACCCTCATCAAGCGCTACGGCGCCCAGGGCAACCGGCCGGACGGGGCCTATGCCGGTCAGGTCGGCTTTTCCTTCGACTGAGCGGATCGGGAGAAAGACATGTCGCACGCACCCAGCCTTGCAGAGCGCTTCCCGCTCAAAGCCGCCATCGGGCTGACGCTCGCCGCCGCGATCCTGGCCGGCTGTCAGTCACAGAATATTAACTCTGCCACTTTGGAGCAGCACGATTATCGTCTGCGCCATCCTATTATGGTGTCGGAGGAGCCGGAGACCCTCGATATCCCGATCGGCATGCGTGGCGGCCACCTTTCTGCGGAGATCAAGGACGCAATCTACGATTACGCCCTCGGCTATCGCGACGCCGGCATCGGCGCCGTGACCGTGCAGGTGCCGAGCGGCTCCGGCAACGACATCGCCGCAGCGGCCGCTTCCCAGGCGATCCGCGCCGCCATCATCGAAGCGGGCGTCAAGCCGCGATCGGTTCGCATGGCGCCCTATGCGAGCACGTCGCGAAAGGCCGCGCCCGTGCGTCTCTCCTATCTGAAGGTCAAGGCGGTGACACCCGATTGCGGCGTCTGGCCAAAGGACATGGGCGGCACCTTGGACAACCGCAACTACTACAATTTCGGCTGCGCCTCGCAGCAGAACCTGGCGGCCATGGCGGCCAACCCGGCCGATCTCATCCGTCCAAGGCCGACCACGCCCGCCTTCGGCGCCCGCCGCGCCAAGGTGCTGAGCGACTATGCGAGCGGCGCGGAAACCAAATCCGAGACGCAGCTCATTGAAAGCGATCTGCAGGGTTCATGATCTGATGAGAACGCTCGATTTTGACGATCCCTTTGCCGATGACGGGCTGACATCGCCGGAGTCATTCTCCTCGCTCGGGCGACCCGTGCCGCGTATCACCATCCAAGCCTTCTGCGACACGCCGGAGGTGGCCGGAGCGCTCGACATGGCGGCCTCCGACCGGCGCATGGCCCGCGCCCACACCAAGGTGCATACCGGCGGCATCTCCGCGGCGATCGACTTCTATCAATCGGCGCCGACGCCGAACCTCATCATCGTGGAAAGCCGCCTGGTGAAGAACGAGCTTATCGCGCGCCTCGACGAGCTCGCCGAAGTCTGCGATTCCGGCACCAAGGTGCTGGTCATCGGCCATTCCAACGATGTCGTCACCTATCGCGAGCTGTTGAAGCGCGGCGTCAGCGAATATCTGATCGCGCCCGTCGACGTCATGGCGGTGATCGCCGCCATCGCCGACATCTACAACGACGACGGCCAATCCAAGCTCGGCCAGGTGTTCGCCTTCGTCGGCGCCAAGGGCGGCGTCGGCTCCTCGACCGTCGCCCACAATGTCGCCTGGAGCATGTCGCGCGTCTTCGGCTCCGACGTCATCATCGCCGACCTCGACCTCGCGTTCGGCACGGTCGGCCTCGATTTCAACCAGGATCCACCGCAGGGCATGGCCGATGCCGTCTTCGGCTCCGACCGGCTCGACGAGGTGCTGCTCGACCGGCTCCTGACCAAATGCGAGGAGCATCTGAGCATCCTCGCCGCCCCGGCGATGCTCGACAAGACCTACGATTTCGAGGAGGAGGCCTTCGACCATGTCCTCGACATCCTGCAGTCGAACGTGCCGGCGGTGGTGCTCGACATCCCGCATATCTGGACATCCTGGGCGCGCAAGATGCTGCTGGCGGCCGACGACGTCATCGTCACGGCGACGCCGGACCTTGCCAATCTGAGGAACGCCAAGAACCTCATCGACCTTCTCAAACAGGCTCGCCCCAACGACGCGCCCCCCAAGCTGGTGCTCAACAAGGTGGGCATTCCGCGTCAGCCCGAGATCAAGGTCGACGATTTCGGCGCCGCCCTGCAGACCGCCCCGACGGCGGTCATCCCCTTCGACCCGCTGCTTTTCGGCACCGCCGCCAATAACGGGCAGATGATCGCCGAGGCATCGGCGAAATCGGCGATCAACGACACTTTCGTGGACATCGCCCAAATCGTCACCGGGCGCACGGAGCAAAAACACGGCAAGAAGGGCGGGCTCAGCTTCGCGCCGCTCCTGGAGAAACTCTCCGCCATGCAGAAATCGGGCAAGAAGACGAAACCCAAACGCGCCGCGTGACCAGGGCCGCGTGACCAGGGATTGAGCCATGTTCGGCAAGCGCTCCACCGCTGCACAAGAGGAACGTCCGCAGTCGCAGGCTCGCGCCAAGCCGGCTGCGGCGCCTAGCGAGACTGCGCCGCCGCCGCCCAAGCCGGCGCAGCCGAGCGGCTCTGCCGCGGCGGCCGCGGGCGCGGGCGCGCCGGCCGGGGCCGCCTCGCCGCCCCAGCGCGAGGCCGCGGCGTCCGCCCCCGCATCGCCGCCGCGCAGCGGCCGCGGCCGCAAGTCGGAGGAGTATTACCGCGTCAAGACGCAGATCTTCGGCGCCCTCATCGACACCATCGACCTCTCCCAGCTCGCCAAGATGGATGTGGAGCAGGCGCGCGAGGAGATCCGCGACATCGTCGGCGACATCATCCAGGTCAAGAACCTGGTCATGTCGATCTCCGAGCAGGAAGAGCTCCTGGAGGATATCTGCAACGATGTCCTCGGCTACGGTCCGCTGGAACCGCTGCTCGCCCGCGACGACATCGCAGACATCATGGTCAACGGCTCCGACCAGGTGTTCATCGAAGTCAAGGGCAAGGTCGAGGAGACGGATATCCGCTTCCGCGACAACGGCCAGCTTCTCAATATCTGCCAGCGTATCGTCAGCCAGGTCGGCCGCCGCGTCGACGAGGCGAGCCCGATTTGCGATGCGCGCCTTCCCGACGGCAGCCGCGTCAACGTCATCGCACCGCCGCTCTCCATCGACGGGCCGGCGCTTACCATCCGTAAGTTCCGCAAGGACAAGCTGACCCTCGACCAGCTGGTTCAATACGGCACCATCACCCCGGAAGGCGCCACCATCCTGCAGATCATCGGCCGGGTGCGCTGCAACGTGCTCGTCTCCGGAGGTACCGGCTCGGGCAAGACGACGCTGCTCAACTGCCTGACGCGCTACATCGACCACGACGAGCGTATCGTCACCTGCGAGGACGCGGCCGAGCTGCAGTTGCAGCAGCCGCATGTGGTGCGCCTTGAGACCCGCCCGCCGAACCTGGAGGGCGAGGGCGAGGTGACCATGCGCGATCTCGTCAAGAACTGCCTGCGCATGCGCCCGGAGCGCATCATCGTCGGCGAGGTGCGCGGCCCGGAAGCCTTCGACCTGTTGCAGGCGATGAATACCGGCCATGACGGCTCCATGGGCACCTTGCACGCCAACTCGCCGCGCGAGGCGCTCAGCCGTATCGAATCGATGATCACCATGGGCGGCTACGCCCTGCCCTCGAAGACCATCCGCGAGATGATGGTTTCCTCCATCGACGTCATCATCCAGGCCGCGCGCCTGCGCGACGGCTCGCGCCGCATCACCCACGTCACCGAGGTGCTCGGCATGGAGGGCGACGTCATCATCACCCAGGATCTGTTCGTCTACGATATCGTCGGCGAGGATACGCATGGGCGCCTGCTCGGCCGACATCGCTCCACCGGCATCGGTCATCCCGCCTTCTGGGATCGCGCCCGCTATTACAACGAGGAGCAGCGGCTGGCCGCCGCCCTCGACGCGGCCGAGTTCGACGAGCCGCGCCGCGCATGAGATACGGCCCGACATACCTTGCCAGCCGGACAGGCGGCGGATGCCGGAGAGCGGCATGAACCTCTCCCCGCAGATGGTGCAGCTGGCGCTTTTCGGCCTCGTGGCCCTGTCGATCGGCGCCTTTCTCTACGCTCTCCTCTATGCGCGCCTGTCCGGTGGCACGCGCAGCAAGAAGCGCGTCGAGCTCGTCGCCGCCACCGCCGCCAATCCGCGCGACCGACGCCCGAGCGAAGAAGGCCGGCGCCGGCGCTCGGTGGAAGAGACGCTCAAAGAGATCGAGGAGCAGCAGAAGGCCAAGGCGCGCAAGGGCAGCAAGCCGCCGCTGATCCTGCGCATGCGGCAGGCGGGTCTCGGCTGGTCGACGCGCACCTTCGTCCTCATCTGCATCGTCAGCATCCTTCTATGCATCCCGGCGGTGAGGTTTCTCACCGGCCTCCCCTTGCTGCCATCCATCGGCTTCGGCTTCGGCCTCGGCATCGTCCTGCCCTATGGCTACGTCAACTTCCTGCGCAAGCGCCGCTTCAAGATGTTTACCGAGGAGTTCCCCAACGCCCTCGACGTCATCGTGCGCGGCGTCAAAGCCGGCCTGCCGCTCGTCGATTGCCTGAAGGTCATCGCCTCGGAAGCCTCCCCGCCGGTCTCCACGGAGATCCGCGAGGTGGTGGAGGATCAGACACTCGGCATGCCGCTCGACGAAGCGATCGCCAAGCTGCCGGAGCGCATTCCGCTGCCGGAGGCGAATTTCTTCTCTATCGTCATCTCCATCCAGGCGCGCTCCGGCGGCAGCCTGGCGGAGGCCTTGTCCAATCTCTCCAAGGTGCTGCGCGACCGCAAGAAGATGTCCGCGAAGATCAAGGCGATGAGCGCAGAGGCCAAATCCTCCGCCGGCATCATCGGCGCCTTGCCGGTGATCGTGGCCACGCTCGTCTATCTCACCAGCCCAGAATACATCTCACTGTTGTTCACGACGACGATCGGCCAAATAGTCCTCGTCATTTGCGGGCTGTGGATGCTGATGGGCATTCTCGTCATGCGCAAAATGATCAATTTCGACTTCTAGGGGGACAGGGTGAATTTCTCCTCCAACCCGGAACTCTTCATCGCCATCGCGGCGGCGCTTTCCGCCTTCGCCGCGATCGTCGTCGTCGCCTGGCCCTATCTCGCCGGCGACAACCTGTCGGCGCGCATGAAGCAGGTCTCCTCGGAGCGCGAGCGCATCCGCGCCCGCGAGCGCGCCAAGCTGGAAGCGCAGAAGAAACAAGTCTCGCTGCGCTCCGAACCGAGCCGCCTGGTGAAGAACTTCGTCGACCGCTTCAATCTCGCCAAGCAGGCGGAGGACGGAGAGATCGCCGGCAAGCTGCGCATGGCGGGGCTGCGCGGTCAGAATCCGGTCTTCATCTTTCTCGCCGCGCGGCTCTTGATGCCGGCCGCCATGTTCGTCGTGTCGATGCTCTATCTCTTCGTCATCACGCCGATCGATCAGCCGCCGATGGTGCGGCTCCTGGTGGCAGTCTGCGCCGCCTATATCGGCTACTACCTGCCCAGCCTTTACGTGAAGAACCGGACGAGCAAACGGCAGAATGCCATCCGCCGCGCCTGGCCGGACGCGCTCGACTTGCTGCTCATCTGCGTTGAATCGGGCATGGGCATCGAATCGGCCTTTCGCAAGGTCTCCGAGGAGATCGGCCACGAATCGGTGGAGCTGGCGGAGGAATTGTCGCTGACGACGGCCGAGCTCTCCTATCTGCAGGACCGGCGCAAGGCCTACGAGAATCTCGGCGCCCGAACCGGCGTGGATGGCGTGCGCGCCGTCGTCACCAGTCTCATCCAGGCGGAGAAATACGGCACGCCCCTCGGCCAGTCGCTGCGCGTGCTCGCCCAGGAGAGCCGCGACATGCGCATGATGGAGGCGGAAAAGAAGGCCGCCTCCCTGCCGCCGAAGCTGACGGTGCCGATGATCCTTTTCTTCCTGCCGGTGCTTTTCGCCGTCATCATCACGCCGGCGGCAATCCAGGTGATGGAGATCCAGTAGGCGGGGGCCTGGCGGGCCAGCGGCGCCAGGCGCCGCCGCGTGCGGGAGTTATTCGTTGACTGTGAAGAACGCATAAGCGGCTGATAGTCGACGGATTTCGGTCTCTCGCAAGGTTTCGGTTTTGCAGGATTCGGTGGCTTGAGCCTG
>NZ_JHZK01000005.1 GCF_000688515.1 Afifella pfennigii DSM 17143
CGCCCCGGCGCGCGAGATCGCCGACCTCTACAAAAGGCGCTGGGCCATCGAGCTGTTCTTCCGGTGGGTCAAGCAGACGCTCAAGATCAGGCATTTTCTCGGGCGCGGCGAGAACGCCGTGCGCATCCAGATCGCCGTGGCGCTCATCGCCTTCCTCATCCTGCGCCTCGCCCAGGCCGCCCAGAACGCCATTCAAAGCCCGCTCGCCTTCGCCAGGCTCGTGCGCGCCAACCTCATGCACAAAAAGCGCATCGACCGCCTGATCGAGCCACCCCCAGAGCCGTCCAAGGACCCCAACCAAATGCTCCTGCAATGGGCGTGAAATTAAACCGGACAGCCGTGGGCTTGACCATGGCATCTATTCCCGGGGCATTCCACGGGCTTTCGCTACGTTGAGAGGCTGCGGGATGGATTGCCGGGTCAGGCCCGGCAATGACGACAGCCGAGGAAGATGACAGCCGAGGAAGATGACGGGCGAGGAAGATGACGGGCGAGGAAGACGACGGGCGAGGAAGGCGACAAGCGGGCGCAGGCGACGAGGCTAAAGCCAGCCCTGGAGCTCGCGCATCACCACCGTCTTGAGGACATGCATGCCGGCGGCGCTGTCGTTGAGGCAGGGGATGTGGGTGAAGTTCTCGCCGCCATGCTCCTCGAAAATCTCGCCGACGCCGATGGCGATCTCCTCCAGCGTTTCCAGGCAATCGGAGACGAAGCCCGGATTCATCACCGCGACCGATTTGACGCCCTCCTCGGCAAGGCGCGCCACCGTCTCGTCGGTATAGGGCTGCAGCCATTCCTCCGGGCCGAACCGGGACTGGAAGGTGGTGATCAGCTTCTCCTGCGGCATGCCGAGGCGCTCGGCCAGAAGCCGCGAGGTCTTCTGGCAATGGCAGTGATAGGGGTCGCCCTTCTCGAAATAGGATCTCGGCAGGCCGTGATAGGAGGCCACCAGCACGTCCGGCGTGAAGTCCAGCGTCTGGTAGTGCTCCTCCACCGACTGGGCGAGGGCGTCGATATAGGCCGGCTCGTCATGCCAGGGCGGGGCGGTGCGGATGGCCGGCTGCCAGCGCATCAGCTTCAGCGCGTCGAAGGCCTTGTCGTTCACCGTCGCCGTCGTGGTGGCGCTGTATTGCGGATAAAGCGGCACGATGAGAACCTTCTCGCAGCCCTTTTCCTGAAGCGCGGTCAGCTTTTCCGCGATGGTGGGATTGCCGTAACGCATCGCCCAGTCGACCTGCAGCCGCTCTTCGGCGGCGAAATCGGCGGCGAGCTTGTCCGACTGGCTGCGGGTGAAGGTTCTGAGCGGCGATTCGTTCAGCTCCTTGTTCCAGATCGTGGCATAGGCCTCGCCGCTCTTTTGCGGCCGCTTGGACAGCACGACGCCGTTGAGGATCGGCCACCACAGAAGCCGCGGCGTCTCGATGACGCGGCGGTCGGAGAGGAACTCCTTCAAATAGCGGCGCATCGGCCAGTAATCGGTGCCGTCGGGCGTGCCCAGATTGATGAGCAGCACGCCGATCCGCCCGGAACGCACCGGCGGGTGATCGGCGGGCAGGACCCGCTCCTTCATGTCGTCGCGGCGGGAGGTGGAGCCGGAATCGAAATATGGCCGCTCCGTCAGGGCGGCATCCCGCGTCTTGGCGTTCAGGCGGCGAAATGCACTCATCTTATGCGATCTGGACTGTCCTTGGCGGTGGATGTCACCGGATTGTGTGAAGGTCTTGGTAGCACAAAGCGCAGCCGTGCGCATTGATCCGGCTCGCCGGTCTGGAAATGGTGTAACCTGGGAAGAAAAAGGAGGGGTCAAGGCGATGTTTCGTTCCCTGCGGTGGTTTGCCGCGCTGGCGCTTGCCGGTCTTATCGCCGTTTCGGCCGTGGCGGCGGAGACGGCGCAGGTGACATTCTTGCTCGTCAACGACGCCGACCAGATGGCCGGCTCCAGCGACAGCCGCGGCGGCTATGCGCGCATCGCCGCCGCCGCGCAGGCGGAGCGGGCCAAGGGGGGCACGGTTTTGCTCGTGCATGCGGGCGATGCCATCTCGCCCTCGCTGATGTCCGGCTTCGATAACGGCGCCCATATCGTCACGCTTCTCAACCTCTTGCAGCTCGATGCCTTCGTGCCGGGCAACCACGAATTCGATTTCGGCGAGGAGATTTTCCGCCGGCGCATGGCCGAGGCGAATTTCCCGCTCCTGGCGGCAAACCTCGCCGATGCGGAGGGCAAGCCGCTGCCGGGCTTCCGAAGCTCCAGGATCGTCGAAGTCGGGCCTGCGAAGATCGGCATTCTCGGCCTCACGGCGGAGGATTCCTACGTCAAAGCCAGCCCCGGCGCGCTGAAGATCACGCCGAGCCTTGAGGCCGGCAAGCGCGAGGCGGAGGCGCTGCGCCAGGCCGGCGCCGATTTCGTCGTCGCCGTCGCCCATGCCGGCCGCGCCGTCGACCGCGAACTCTTCCAGAGCCGGGCCTTCGATCTCATCCTGTCGGGCGACGACCACGATCTGATGGTCTTCTTCGACGGCCGGACCGCCATGGTGGAGGCCAAGGAGCAGGGCGAATTCGTCATGGCGGTCGACATCACGCTCAACATCGCGCAGGAGGAAGAGCGGCGAGATGTCGATTGGTGGCCGGCCTTCCGCCCCATCGACACCGCCTTGGTCGTGCCCGATCCGCAGGTTCAGGCGAAGATCGAGGAGTTTCAGGCCGACCTCACCAAGGAGCTCGACGTGGCCGTCGGCACCACGGCTACCGAGCTCGACAGCCGCCGGGCGACGGTGCGTTCCGGCGAAGCGGCGATCGGCAATCTCGTCGCAGACGCCATGCGCGCCGGCGTCAAGGCCGATGTCGCCATCACCAATGGCGGCGGCATCCGCGGCAATCGCATCTACGATGCCGGCACCGAGCTCAGCCGTCGCGACATCCTGGAAGAGCTGCCCTTCGGCAACCGCACGGTGAAGCTCGAGATCACCGGGGCGGGCATCCTGGAGGCGCTGGAGCACGGCTTTTCCGGCGTGGAGGAAGGGGCCGGCCGCTTCCCGCAGGTTTCCGGCATGCAGGTTGAGGTGGACCTTTCAAAACCGGTGGGAAGCCGGGTTATCGCCGTGACGATCGGCGGCCAGAAGCTTCGGCCTGCCAAGACCTATACGCTCGCCACCAACGATTTCATGGCGCGCGGCGGCGACGGCTACGAGGCCTTCGCGGCGGCGACGCCGATCCTCGGCGAACGCGACGGCAGGCTGATGGCGAGCGACGTCATGGCCTATATCCGCGCCGCCGGCGAGGTGGCGCCGAGGCCGGAGGGGCGTATCAGGGTGAGGGGCTAGCCAGAGCGTACCGCGCCGGCCGTGTACTCCCCGCCCTCCCCTTGAAGGGGGAGGGTCGGGCCGGAGGCCCGGGGTGGGGTGAAGCCACAAGCTCTGCGGCGGATCGATCACCCCGTCCCGCCGCTGCCGGCTCGCGCCGGAGCGACGACCTCCCCCCTCGAGGGGAGGAGGGAGCCTGGCGCCGGTTCTGAGGTTTCGCCTAGTCGTATTTGCGCTCGTCGGAGATGACCTTGCCGTCATTGGGCAGCGAGCCGGGCGCCACTTCCTCCACCTCGCCGCGCAGATGGGTGATGTCGCGGAGCGCCTCCGCGATCGCCTCCGTGGAGCGGATGTCGCCCTCGCGCGAGCCCTCCACCATCAAGAGCATCTTGTCCTGCTCGCCCTCGCGCAGGACGAGGAGGCGGGCCCTGGAGACTTCCGGCCGGCGCTTCAGGAGCTCGGCGATCTGCGCCGGATCGACGAACATGCCCTTCACCTTGGTGCGCTGGTCGGCGCGGCCGAGCCAGCCCTTGAGGCGCATATTGGTGCGCCCGCAGGGGCTTTCCCCCTCCAGCACCGCCGATAGGTCGCCGGTGGCGAAGCGCACCAGCGGATAGGCCGGGTTCAAGGTGGTGACGACGACCTCGCCGACCTCGCCGTCGGGCACCGGATCGCCCGTTCCCGGCCGGACGATCTCCACCAGCACCGTCTCGTTCACCACCATGCCGGGGCAGACGCTGCCGTCGTCGGCGCGGCCCTCATAGGCGATGAGGCCGATATCGGCGGTGGCATAGGCCTGCATGACGGCGATGCCGCGTTCCTGGTATTCCTCGCGCAGGCTCGGGAACAGGGCGCCCCCGGAGACGAGCGCCTTGTTCAGGGAGGAGACGTCCGTGCCGTTCTCCGCCGCCTTGTCGAGGATGACTTTGAGGAAATCCGGCGTACCGAGATAGGCGGTGGCCTTCAGCGCGGCTATGGCGCCGGCATGGGCCTCTGAATTGCCCGGCCCGGCCGGATAGACCGTGCAGCCGATGGCGCGCGCGCCCTCGTCCAGGATGAAGCCGCCCGGCGTCATCTGATAGCCGAAGCAATTGATCACCATGTCGCGCGGGCGGAAACCGGCCGCGTGCAGGGCCCGGGCGGCGTGCCAGGGATCGCTTTCGGGCGGCTGCGGCTCCCAGATCGGGCCCGGCGACATGAAGACACGTCCGCCCCTCAAAGCCTTGGCCGGGACGAAGCCGCCGAAGGGCGGGTCCTCGGCCTGCATCTCCATCAGCTGCGCCTTTCTCAGAATGGGCAGGCGCGCCAGCGCCTCGCGCGAGGTGAGGCTGCGCGGCTCGATGCCGGCGAGATGGCGCTGAAGGCCCGGCGCGTCGAGGAGGGCCTGGGTGAGGAAGGGCACGAGGCGGGAGAAGAAGTCCCGCTCGCGCTCCTGCCGGGGCCGCGTTTCCAAGACATCGAAATGATCGCTCATCGTCCTCGCCTTCCCTTTCCGGCGGCGCAATTTCACGCCGGTCGCCGCGTCCGCAATCGTCCGCCTTGACACCCTTCAAGGCCAGACCCTAAATGCGCCTCGCTCGCCAATGCGCCGCATTGGTCGCGGCGGGGCCGTAGCTCAGATGGGAGAGCGCTGCAATCGCACTGCAGAGGTCAGGGGTTCGATTCCCCTCGGCTCCACCAGTTTTCGGGTGGGCGATGCCGCCCGCCAACCCATCGCGCTCGCCCCGGTTCGAGGTTCCTCCTCTTGCCTGCGCCAGCATCCCGCCCTTGCATGAGACATCAACGCCGCCTCAACTGTCTTTCGACCGCCCTGTGCCGGAGCGGCCGCCGCCGCATCGCCGTTAGGCGCAGGCTGGGCTGAGGCGATGGAGGAGGCGGCGGTCGCCGATTATTACAGCCATGCCCGCCGGGAGGTCCTGCCCTTCCTGCCGGAACGCTCGGCGCGCCTCCTCGACCTTGGCTGCGGAGCCGGCGCCACCGTGGCGGCGATCCGCGGCGTGCGGGAGGTGGAATGGGCGGGCGGCGTGGAGCTCGACCCGAAGGCCGCGGCGATCGCCCGCACCCGCCTTGACCATGTGGAAGAGGGCCGGCTGGAAGAGGCGCGCCTTGAAGAGGTCGTCTCGCCCGGCAGCCTCGATCTCATCTTGTGTCTCGACATCCTGGAGCATCTCGTCGATCCCTGGGCACAGGTGCGACGGCTCTCGCCGCTCCTCGGCCCCGGCGGCCGGCTCATCGTCTCGGTGCCGAACATCCGCCATTGGAAGTTCATCTGGCGGCTTCTGACCAAGGGCGATTTCCGTTACCGCGAGGCGGGGCTTCTGGACGCCACGCATCTGCGCTTCTTCACCTACGAGACGGCGACCGAACTCGCCACGGCCGGCGGCCTGGAGCTCATCACCTGCCGCAATGCCACGCGCTACGGGCCCTTGGAGATCCGCCGCTGGCTGGCGGCGGCGACGGGCGGGCGCGCCGACAAGCTGCTCGCCAAGCAGTTCATCGTCGTGGCCGGCCGTCGATGAGCGCCATGCAAGGCGGGCAGGCCACGGAAGGTGAGGTGACGCGTCTCGTCGTCGCCTACAATTCGGCCGAGGCGCTCGCCTGGCAGACGGCGAATTCGGCGCCCCTGCCGACGCTGCTGGTCGACAATGCCAGCGCCGACGACACGCTGGCGCGGGCGCGCCGGCTCGGCCTTCGGACCCTCGCCCTGCCGGCCAATATCGGCTTCGGGCGGGCTGTCATGGCAGGTCTCGCCGAGGTTGAGAGCGAGTTCGCCCTCATCGTCAACCCGGATGCCGCCGCCGATGCCGCCGCCGTCGCCGCGCTCCTCGAGGCGGCGCGGCGCTACCCGGAATGCGACCTCTTCGTGCCGCGGATCGTCGACGAGGAGGGCGCCGTCTTCTTTCGCTGCGAGACCTGCTTTGAGCCGCGCCAGCGGCACCGCGAGCCGCCGCAGGGGGATGCCTGCGTGCCGGTCATCTCCGGGGCGGCGATGCTGGTCAGGGTGGCGCCGTTTCGCGCCTTCGGCGGTTTCGATCCGAATATCTTCCTCTATTTCGAGGAGGACGAGCTGTGCTTCCGCTACCGGGCGGCGCGGCGGCCGATCATCTACGTGCCCGAAGCCGGCATCCTGCATCTGCGCGACGGCTCTTCCCAGCCGGATAGAGGGACGAGCCGGCTGAAGGATGTCTCCTTCGGCTGGTCGCTCGCCTATGTGATGGGCCGGCACGGACGTGGCAGCCGGGGCGCGGTGCTTGCCGCGATGGCGGGCAAGATCCCGGCCTACCTGCTTTTCGGCCGCTGGGGGCGGGCACGCCGGCAATGGCGGCGCGTGGCGGGCTTCCTCGCCGCGCTGCGCGGGCGGCCGGCGCCCTTCATGCCACCGGCGGGCTGAGCCCGGCGTGCGCCTGCCGCTTGTCGCGCGCGCCTGCCGCTTGTCGCGCGCGCCCGCGCTATGATGCGGCGGCGCTTTCGCTTTTCTCCTGCACCGTGACGGGGAACTGGGTGCGCGTGCGTGTGTTGGTGCCTGCAAAATCACCGGTGCGGGCCCGCCGGGCTCGGCCGATGACACGGAGGTTTTAGATTGGTCCAGGACACATTGCTTTATCAGCTCGCCCAGGCCGGCAAGGCGCAACGGGTGTTCATCGCAACGAAGCTCAGGGAGGTAGGGCTGCATCCGGGACAGGATTCGGTCCTGATGCTGATCAAGGAGAAGGGCTCCGTCTGCCTTTCCGATCTCGGCCTGCTTCTGGCCATCCAGCCGCCGACGGTGACGAAAATGACGGTGCGGCTGGAACGGGCCGGCTATATCTTGCGGCGCAGCTCTCCCCAGGATCAGCGCAAATGCATGATCGATCTCACCGAGAAGGGCGAGGAGAAGGTGGCGGAGCTGGAAGAGCTCTGGCGCAGGGCCGACGAAGAGGCCATGCAGGGCGTCTCGCCCTCCGCGCGTGCCTTTCTGGGAGAAACGCTCTGCGATCTGGAGAGCGTGCTTTACCGCAGGGCCGGCCGCTGGAAGGCCTATGGCAAGGAGACGAGCCGGGCACGCGCGCCGCGCCAGCACGGGCACGGCGGCCATGCCGGCGCTGTCCCGGTTTCCGTGCGCGAAAGCGCCCTTTGACAGGGCGGCCGTGATTTGAGCACAGTCCCGGATGTGCCGTCCGCAAGGGGAAAAAGATGATCAGAGCGCGGCCGAGCATATCCGGCTCCGTCATGGCTTCACCTCACATATCGTCCGACGCGAAGGATGACGATTTGAAGGAACAGCTCGCCCGCCTCGGCGAAGAGGTGCTGGCGGAAGAGGTGCCGGATCGCCTTTTGAAGGCGTTGATCGGCGAGGCGCCACCCGCCGCCGAGAGCGAGGCGACGGCGACGTCTGGCCAGCCCGATCCGGTCGGGCGCGAGGACGGCGACGAGGACGGGGACGATCCCGCGACTTAGCAGCCTGCTGGGCCGACCGCCCGTTCCGGCGCCGGGACGCCGGCCCTAGGGCGTGTCGCCCGCCTCTTTCTGAGCATGCGGTTGCATCAGCTGCAGGAGCCGGGCGCGAGCGCGCGATACCCGCGAGCGCACCGTGCCGATCGGGACGTCGAGCAGCCGTGCCGCCTCCTCGTAGGGCACGCCCTCCACCGCCGTCAGAAGCAGAATCTCGCGATGCTCCGCAGAAAGCAGGCCGAAGGCCTCGCCCACCTCGCCGAGCTCCACTGCCGATTCCTGGCCCGGCTCGCTATGGGTGAGCGGCTCGTGGGTAAGGTCGGCCTCCACGCGGCGGCGATTGGCGCTCTTGCGCAGATCGTTCTTGTAGATGTTGCGCAGGATGGTGAAGAGCCAGGCTTTCAAATTGGTGCCCGGTTGAAACCGATCCAGCGAGGCAACGGCCCGCACCAGACATTCCTGCACAAGGTCGTCGGCCCATTCGGCGTCCTGGACCAGGTATCGCGCGAAGCGGCGCAGATGCGGGATCAGCGCCTCGATTTCGCGTCGCGTATCGGCGGTCGGTTCCCTCTCCAGCATCTCCCCGTCACGGTTCGTTCACGCCCTCGCGCGGACCTGCATCATCTTTGTGGCACATTCGCAGCATAGGTTGAACGTCGAAGGTCGTTAGTTGGCTATGCGCAAAGTTCGCGCATGCGGCTGATGTCCTGTCGGGTGCGTGCTACCCTGCACCGCGACTTGGCGGACCGTGGATTCCCGCAGAATTTACACAAATGAGCGTCCTGCGCCGTGGGCGCCCCAAGAAGGCCGGGAGGACCAAAATGGCAGGCATCTCTTCGAACGTGAAGCTGGCGGTCGCCCGGCTGCGCCGCTACGCCTTCTGCCTCTACGGCTCTCTCGCGCAGGGCGATGCCGCGGTGGAGGAATGCCTTCGGCGCGTCGATCTGGATCGCCTTCAGGACGGTCCGGACGCCCTTCTAGGGTTGTTCCGCAGCTTTCACGCCGATCGCGCCGGCAAATCGGTGCCGCAATGGCTGAGCAACGGTCGCTCGCTCGATGAGGAAGCGCTGCATGGCAGCCTGCTGCGCCTGCCCTTGCCGCAGCGGCAGGCGCTGATCCTCAGCGAGGTCTGCGATTTCTCACTGGCGGAGGTGGCGCAGGTTCTCGATCTTTCCGAGAGGGAAGTGCGCGCGCGCATCGCCGACGGCTACCGGGTTCTGCGCGAGCCGAAGATGTCGGCGCTGATCATCGAGGACGAGCCGCTTCTTGCCGAGGACATCTCGGTGATCGTCTCCGGTCTCGGCATCCGTGTCGTCGGCACGGCCCACAGCGAGAAGGAGGCCGTCTTCAAGGCGGCGGAAACGCGGCCGGGCCTCATTCTCGCCGATGTCCGCCTGTCGCAGGGCAGCGGGCTCAGCGCCGTTAACACCATCCGCCGCTTCCACGCGCCGCGGGTCGCCTTCCTGACCGCCTTCCCTTCCGAGGTTCTAAGCAGTCAGGGCGAGCGCGAATCGTTGATCGTCGCCAAGCCTTTCGAGCGCGACGCCGTGGAGGCGGCCGTGCGCAAGCTGGCCGGGATGGTCGCGGCGGCCTGATCGGGCTCAGTTGGGCGGCGCGATCAGGCGCAGAAGCTCCACCAGCGCCCGCTGATCGATGGGTTTGGGCAAAAAGGGCGCATCGGCAAGGTCGGGCTCCAGGACGTCCGACGGGGCGTGGGCGCTGGCGATCAGGTAGGGGATGCCCCTTTCCTTCAGATCGCGGGCGACATCGCCGGCGATCTCGTCGCCGAGATTGAGGTCGAGAAGCGCGACGCCGAAATTCTCCTCCGCCACCATCCGCCGCGCCTCGGCGACCTCGCCGGCGATGCCGACGACGGGCCAGCCGGCCGCCTCCACCGCCTCCTGCATGATGGAGGAAAGCAGCGGCGAATCCTCCACGATCAGCACGCCCGGCGCGGCGTCGACGGGGCCGGGCGGCGCTTCGGCGAGCGCCGTCTCGCGCTGTGTCTCCTGCGGGCGCGCCATCTGCGGCTCGGCGAGGGTGAGAGGAAAGCTGCAGCTAAAGCCATCGGCGAGGAACTCCAGCTCCGGCTCGCCTTTCAATTCCGCCTTCAGCATGGAGCGGATGACGAACATGCCGAAGCCGTCCGGCTGGCGCTCGGCGGGCTTGGCGCCGCTTTCGCGCCAGAGAAATCGAAGCGCCTCCCCGTTCGACGGCGGCTGCCAGGAGATATGCAGGCGACCTTGCTCGCTCGCCAGGGCGCCGTGGCGGGCGGCGTTGCTGGCCAGTTCGTGCAGGACAAGGCCGATGCTCTGGGCAAGCCGCGGCTCCAGCATCGTCTCCGGCCCTTCGATGTGCAGCTTGCCGGGGTCCTGCGAGGCATAGGGCTCCACGATGCGCGCGACCAGCGCGCGAAGACCGGCGCCCGCCCAGCCGGAACGGCTGAGAAGGTCGTGGATCTGGGCCATGGTGTCGATGCGCCCGCGCAGCGTGCGGATGTAGGATTGGATCGTATGGGTGCCGGAACGGCTCTGTGCGGCGATGGCGCTCAAATTCGCCAGCATGTTCTTGACGCGATGGTCGAGCTCGGCGAGGAGCTGCGCCTGGCGGCGCTGCACGCTCACCACCTCGCTGATATCGGAGGCGAAGCCGAACAGCCGCTGCGGCTCGCCGTCGGGCCCGAAAGTCAGATAGGCGCGGTCCCAAATATCGATCCAGCGCCCCTGCGCGTGACGCACGCGATAGGTGACCCCGAAACTCTCGCGCAGGCCGTGCTTCAGCTCTTGGCGTATGGCGAGCAATCCGGGAAGGTCGTCGGGATGGATGAGCGAGGTCCACCATTCCACCCGGTCGGTGCCGGCCGGCTCGGGCATGCCGACCAGGCCCGCGAAGCCTTCGTTGGTGTGGACCTCGCCGCTTTCCATGTCCTGCTCATAGACGAGACCGGTGACGGCGCGCAGCGACAGGCGGTAGCGCTCCTCCTGCTCCTCCAGGCGCCGTTCGCTCCCCTGGCGCTCGATGGCGACGGCGAGGATGTTGGCGACCGCCTGAACGAAGCCGATATCATCCTCGCTGAAGCGATCGCTCTGACAGGCATGCACGCCGAGAACGCCCCAGGGCCTTTCCGGCTCGCCGATGAGGACGCTGACGCCGCTTTTCACGTCGTGCTCGGCAAAGAGGGGCGAGGCGCGGAAGCGCGTCTCCGTGGCAAGGTCGTGGATGACGACGGCGGAGCCGCTCATCAGCGTGAAGCCGGCCTGCGAGCTCTCGCCGCTCTCCACATAGGCGCGGCCGATCAGCCGTTCGTTCCATCCCTCGCCGGCGACGAGAACAAGGCCCTCGCCATCCGGCTGAAGCTGCAGAACCTTGCAGTAATCGCAGCCGAGTGCCTGGGCGGTCTGCCGGGCGGCGGTGGCGAAGAGCTGGCTCAGCGCCGTTCCGGCCAAAGCCGTGTTGCCGAGCTCGGCGACGACGCGCTGCTGCTCCTCCCGGCGAAGCAGGCTCGCCGCCGCCGCTCCCTTGCCGGCGGGTGCCTCCTGGCCGGCCTCAAGCTCGGCAAGGCGTGCGCGAAGCGCGCGGTTTTCCTTCATCAGCGCGGCGAGCGCGGATTTGTCGGGGGATGGGCTGTCGATCTCGCTCATGCTCACATGCGGCTTAAGGTGGCGACGACCTCGTCGTCACCTTTCCCGCGTCAACGAGCGAGAGGCGCACTGGTTGCGAGCTGACCGATCGGAGCCAAGCCCGTCCGCGAACGTTTCCGGTGCCGGCGCGGACGGGCGCGGCAGGAGGCGGCTATTCCTCCAAATGCGCCTTCACCGCGGCAAGACCCTCCTCGCCGGAGAGCGTCGTCACGCCCTCCAGCCAGGCATCGAGCGTATCGGGATGGGCGGCGAGCCATTCCTTGGCGGCGGCCCGCGCCTCCTCGTTGTCGTTGAGGATGGCGCCCATGATCTCGTTCTCCATGGCCAGGGTGAAGCGCAGGTTCTTCAGGAGCTGGCCGACGTTCGGACATTCCTCCAGATAGCCCTTGCGCACATTGGTGAAGACCGTGGCGCCGCCGTAATTCGGGCCGAAGACGTCATCGCCGCCGGCAAGGTACTCAAGCTCGAAATTGGCGTTCATGGGATGCGGCTCCCAGCCGAGGAAGACGATCGGCTCCTCGCGGTCCACGGCCCGGCGCACCTGGGCGAGCATGCCCTGCTCGGAGGATTCCACCAGCTCAAAGCCGGACAGGCCGAAGGCGTCGTTCTCGATCATGTCGAGGATCAGCCGGTTGCCGTCATTGCCCGGCTCGATGCCGTAGATCTTGCCGTCCAGCTCCTCCTGGAACGCGGCGATGTCGGCGAAATCCTTCAGCCCCGCCTCGTAGGTATAGGCCGGCACGGCTAGGGTGTATTTGGCGCCTTCCAGATTGGCCGGCTCGATGGTTTCCACCGTGCCGTCGGCGCGATAGGGCGCGATGTCGCCCTCCATGGTCGGCATCCAATTGCCGAGAAAGACGTCGATGTCGTTGTTCTTCAAGGATGCATAGGTGACGGGCACCGACAGAACCTTCACCTCCGGCTCGTAGCCGAGGCCTTCCAAGACCACGGAGGCGAGCGCCGTGGTGGCGGTGATGTCGGTCCAGCCGACATCGGAGAAGCGCACCTCCTTGCAGCTCTCCGGCTCGCCCTGCGCCTGCGCTGCGCCGGCGAGCGAGAGCGCCAGGAAGCCGCCGCCGACAGCGGCCAGAAGGTGGCGTTTGATAGGCGTCATGAAGAGGTCTCCCGTCCTGTCTTTCTTGGATCGTTTGCCGCGCGCATCGAACCATCATTGCCGGGCGATGGCAATGTTATCTTGATTGACTGTTCAATCAAAAACCCGCAGGAGAAAGGCGTGCCCCGCCGCGCCGCAGGGCGGCCTTACGGAAAAGCCGAAAGCTCGCCGGGCAGGCCGAAGGCTTGCGGCAAGCGCGCAAGGGGCAGGCAGCATCGCCGGAGGAGGAAGATGCCCCGCATCGGAATGGAGCCGGTACGCCGCAAGGCGCTGATCGACGCGGCCATCGACGCCATCCACCAGGACGGCATGGCGCATGTCACCATGGGCGCGATAGCCCGCCGCGCCGGCGTCTCGGCGGGGTTGGCGCATCACTATTTCGGCGGCAAGGACAAGCTGCTTCTGGCCACCATGCGCCATCTTCTGGCCGAGCTCGGCGAGGAGGTGGAGGCGCGGCTGAGGCGGGCGGCAACGCCGCGTCAGCGCGTCGGCGCCATCGTCGCCGGCAATTTCGCCCCCGGCCAGTTCCGTCCCGCGGTGATCTCCGCCTGGCTCGCCTTCTACGCCGCGGCGGAGACGCAGCCGGAGGCGCGCCGCCTCTTGCGCGTCTATACGAGGCGCCTTGAAAGCAACCTCGTCCACGCCCTGCAGGAGCTGACGGGCGAGCGGGAACGGGCGATGCTTCTTGCCGAGACGATTGCCGCGCTCATCGACGGGCTGTGGATCCGCCGCTCCCTGGCGCCCGGCGAGCCGGATCCGGCCGGCGCCGTCGCCCTGGTGGAGCGGGCGGTGGAAGCGGCGCTCGCCGGCGACGGGCGGCCGGAGGCCTGAGGATGGCGGAGGCGGACTTCATTATCGTCGGCGCCGGCTCGGCCGGCTGCGCCCTCGCCGCGCGGCTGTCGGAGGATGGCAGAAACGACGTGCTGGTGGTGGAGTTCGGCGGCAGCGACGCCTCGCCCTTCATCCAGATGCCGGCGGCCCTTTCCATCCCCATGAACACCGCCCGCTACGATTGGGGCTACCGCACCGAGCCGGAGCCCCATCTCGGCGGGCGCCGGCTCGCCTGCCCGCGCGGCAAGGTCATCGGCGGCTCCTCCTCCATCAACGGCATGGTCTTCGTGCGCGGCCATGGGCGCGATTTCGATGCCTGGGAGGCGATGGGGGCGCGGGGCTGGGGCTTTGCCGACGTGCTTCCCTATTTCAAGCGCCTGGAGACGAGCCATGTCGGCGAGGCGCCCTGGCGCGGGCGCGAGGGCCCGGTGCATGTCACCCGCGGGGCGATGAAAAACCCGCTCTACGGCGCCTTCGTCAGGGCCGGGGCGCAGGCCGGCTATCGGCTGACGGAAGATTACAACGGCGCCGCCCAGGAAGGCTTCGGGGCGATGGAGATGACCGTCTGGGGCGGGCGACGCTGGTCGGCGGCGAACGCCTATCTGCGCCCGGCCCTGAAGCGGGCCAACCTGAGGCTGATGGATCGCACCCTGGTGGAGGAAATCGTCTTTGAGGGAAGGCGCGCCGTCGGGGTGAAGGTGGTGCGGGCGGGAAGGCGCCAGACGCTGCGGGCGCGCCGCGAGGTGATCCTGTCGGCCTCGGCCATCAACTCGCCGAAGCTGTTGATGCTCTCCGGCATCGGCCCGGCGGCGCATCTGAAAGAGGCCGGCATTGAGGTGCTCGCCGACCGGCCGGGCGTCGGCGCCAACCTGCAGGACCATCTGGAAGTCTATGTGCAGCAGGAATGCACGCAGCCGGTCTCGCTCAACGCGCATTTGTCGCTCCTCGGCAAAGGCCGGATCGGCCTCAGATGGCTCCTGACGCGCGCCGGGCTCGGCGCCTCCAACCATTTCGAGGCCTGCGCCTTCATCCGCTCCGCGCCGGGGGTGGAATATCCCGACCTGCAGATGCATTTCCTGCCGGCGGCGGTGCGCTACGACGGCAGGGCCGCGGCCAAGGGGCACGGCTACCAGATCCATATCGGGCCGATGCGCTCGCCCTCGCGGGGGTCTGTCAGCCTTGCCTCGCGCGATCCGGCGGCGGCACCGATAATCCGCTTCAACTATATGAGCCACGACAAGGATTGGGCCGATTTCCGCGCCGCCATCCGGCTGGTTCGCGAGATCTTCCGCCAGCCCGCCTTCCAGCCTTTTGCCGGGCCGGAGCTCGCGCCGGGCGAGGGGGCGGAGAGCGATGAGGCACTCGACGAATTCGTGCGCCGCGAGGTGGAGAGCGCCTATCATCCCTGCGGCACCTGCCGCATGGGCGAGGCGGCCGACCAACAGGCCGTCGTCGATCCCGAATGCCGGGTGATCGGGGTGGAGGGCCTCAGGGTGGTCGATTCGGCCATCTTCCCGCAGATCACCAACGGCAATCTCAACGCCCCCTCCATCATGGTCGGCGAGAAGGCGGCCGACCACATCCTCGGCAAGACGCCGCTGCCGCGCGCGAATCTTGAGCCGGTGATCTCCGCCGACTGGCGGGTGTCGCAGCGCTAGAGCGCGTCATACCTTGCTGGAAGCGGTCCTGTTTTGGTTTCGGGGAGGCGCGCGACAGGAGAGACGCGCAGCGCGATGCGGGGCATCGGGCGAGCGGCTCGACGCGGCGAGCGCCCGCCGAAACAAGACCTGAAAGGCCGGGGGCTCTTGCGCCCGATCCTTCGGCGCTCGGCTCGCCCGTAGCCCCGCTACGGCCTCGCCAATCTCCAAGGGCGCCGATTCCCAAGGGCGCCGGTCCTCCAAGGGCGCCGATCCCCCAAGGGCCTTGCCGCAAAATCCCCGCGGCAGAACGCATCCAGCAAGGCATGACACGCTTTAAAGGCCGGACCGCCTCACCCGCCGCGCCGAATTCCGCTACACTTGCCGCAAAAAGCGGGAGGCGGCGATGCCGGCAAGGCTCATCGAATACGGCGAGGCGAGCGCGCAGGTGCGCGCCGTCTTCGACGACATCAAGCGGGTGCGGGGCGTTCCCGACGTCAACAATTTCTGGAAGGCGCTGGCGAACCATCCGGCGCTGCTTTCCCGCACCTGGGAAAGCCTCAAGCAAGTGATGGCGCCGGGCGCGCTCGATCCGATGGTGAAGGAGATGCTCTACCTTGCCGTCTCCATCACCAATGGCTGCGCCTATTGCACGGCGAGCCATGGCGCGGCGGCGAGGAAGGCCGGCATGAGCGAGGAGATGTTCGGCGAGCTTCTTGCCGTCGTCGGGATGGCCAACGAGACCAACCGGCTGGTCGACGGGCTCGGCGTGCCCATCGACGCGCAATTTGTCGCCTCGGCCTCCACCTGATCTTGGCTGCCGGATTTTGGAGGGCGCGATGAACCTTTCCGGCCGGTCGGGACACCAAGCCTCATGAGCCCGCTTGCCTCCGAACGCGCCCGTGAGGGCGATAGCGACGAGGATCTTCTCCGCAAGATCGCAGATGGCGAGCGGGCCGCCATGCAGACGCTGTTTGCGCGCCATCAGGTGAGGGTGTTCCGCTTCGTCTTCCAGATGGTGCGCGATGAGGCCCTTGCGGAGGACATCACCAGTGACACCTTTCTCGATATCTGGCGCCAGGCGGATCGTTTCCAGTTCCGTTCGCGCGTCACCACCTGGATCCTCGGCATTGCCCGCTTCAAGGCGCTGGCGGCGCGGCGCAAGCGGCGCGAGGACAGCGCCGAGGAGGAGGAGATCGCCTCGGTGGCGGACAGCGCCGACACGCCCGAGCTCAGCGCCCAGAAGGCAAGCAAGGCCGGGCAGCTTACGGCCTGCATCGGCAGGCTCTCCGAGGTGCATCGCGAGATCGTCGATCTCGTCTACTACCAGGAGCTCTCCATCAAGGAGATCGCCGCGCTTCTCGGCATCCCCGACAACACCGTCAAGACGCGCATGTTTCACGCCCGCAAGCGGCTTTCGGAGCTGATGGCCGAGGCCGGGATCGATCGAGGTTGGCCATGACGAGCGACGACAAGGCGATGGACCGCGAGGAGGCGGAGGCGCTGCTGCCCTGGTACGCCGCCGCGCGTCTCGACGAGGGCGAGGCGAGGAAGATCGCCCGGCTGTTGGAGACCGACGCCGACCTTGCCCGCCAGCTCGCCCTCATCGAGGAGGACCGCCTCGCCGCCCTTGCCGCCGGCGAGGCCCTGCCGCTGCCCTCGCCGGGCGCGGCGGAGCGCTTCATGGCGCGGCTTGAGGCCGAGGAGCGGCTTGCCGCGCAAAAAAGCGCCGGCGGTGCCGCGCCGGGATGGATCGCTCGCTTCGGCGGCTTCTTCCAGTCGCTGTCGCCCGGTCAGGTCGCCTTCGCCGCGATCTTCCTCGTTGCCGTCGTCATCGGCCAGGCGGTGGTCATCAGCACCCAGATGGCGGGCGAGGAGGGCGCCATCTACGAGACCGCCTCCGGCGAGGGCCCGGCAGGAGCGGCGGGGCCGGCCTTCCTTCTCGCCTTCCAGCCGCGGGCCTCCATGGCCGAGGTCTCCGCCTTTCTCGCCGAACGCGGCGCGCGCATCGTGGAAGGCCCGCTCGCCGGCGGCCTTTACCGGGTCGAGGTGGAAGCGGGCGAGGGCGAGAGCGCGGAGGAGATCCTTGACCTCCTGAAGGCGGAGAGCCGGCTGGTGCGCACCGTCCTGCCGGCGAACTGACGCCGGCGCCGAGCCTCGACCTGTGCGCCATCGCACAGATGCGGGCGGCGCAAGCTGGAAGATTGCGCAAGGCGCGGAAAGGTGCCGCGCCGACGCCTCGTCTTTTCGGGAGGAAACGATGCGCTTCACATCCGCTTTCGGCCTTGCGGCCAGCCTTTTGCTTGCCGGCTTGGCGCTGCCCGGCTCGCCCGCCAGCGCCCAAGAGAACATCGCCTTCGGCGCCAAGCCGACGCATGTTCCGCGCGGGCAAGGCTCCGGGGGCTCCGGGGGCTCCAGAGGCTTCGGCGGTGCCGGCATCGGCATCGGCTTCGGCTTCATGCCGCCGCCGGTCGTCTTTCGTCCGCCTCCCCCCGTCCTCCACACGGCTCCGCCTCCCGTGCGGGTCTATCGGCCGGAGCGCGTGAGCCGGCCAAGGCCGGTGCACATCGCCCCGGCCGCGCGGCACAAGCCGGCGGTGCGCAAGGCGCGCGCCCAGCCGCAGGCGAGGCCGCAGCGCGCGGCGCCGCGCCAGCCCGTGCGCGGGCCGAGCCGCGTCTCCGGCATCCCGCCGGTCGGCGAGAACCGCTTCATGGAGGACGAGGTGGTGGTGCGCTACCGCGCCGGCACCGGCGAGGGCGCGATCCGCGATATCGCCGGCTGGGTGCGGCTGGAGGAAATCGACCGCCGGGAATTCGATTTGGCCGCGACCAGCGTCTATCGCTACCGCATTCTCGGCGGCCGCTCGGTGCGCCAGGCGATCGCGGCCCTGGAGGTCGACCCAAGGGTCGCCTTCGTTCAGCCGAACTATCTCTACAGCCTGCAGGAGATGCAGCTTCAGGCGCTGCCCGCGGCGCGCCCGAAGGACGATATGTCGGCCATGCAATATGCGCTGCACAAGCTGCGTCTGGATGAGGCGCATGGCCTGGCGCGCGGCCGACAGGTGCGCGTGGCGGTCATCGATTCGCCCGTCGACGCGGCCCATCCGGAGCTCAACGGCGCCATCGTGGAAAGCTTCAGCGCGCTTGAGGCGGAAGGCGACACGGCCGATGCGCACGGCACCGGCATCGCCGGCGTCATCGCGGCGCGCGGAACGCTGCGCGGCGCGGCGCCCGACAGCCAGATCGTCGCCGTCGCGGCCTTCCGGGAAGACGAGGCCGGCAGGACGAGGGGCTCCAGCTTCGATATCGCCCGCGGCCTCGATTTCGCCCACGAGACGGGCGCGCGGCTCGTCAATATGAGCTTCGCCGGGCCCGCCGACCCGCTGCTTGCCGACATGGTGAAGGCGGCGCTCGCCAGGAAGATGATCCTGGTCGCGGCCGCCGGCAATGCGGGCGCCGCCTCGCCGCCGCTCTACCCGGCCGCCTATGAGGGCGTCATCGCGGTGACGGCGACCGGCGCCGACGACAGCGCCTTCAGGCAAGCCAATGCCGGCGCGCATATCGCGCTTGCCGCGCCCGGCGTCGACATCCTCGCCCCGGCGCCAGAGGCCTCCTACCAGGTGGCCAGCGGCACCTCGCTCGCCGCCGCCCATGTCAGCGGGCTCATCGCCCTGATGCTGGAGCGCCAGCCGCAGATGAGCGGGGAGGAAGCGGTGGCGGCGCTGGCGAGCGCGGCCGTCGATCTCGGCGAGCCTGGACGCGACGAGCGTTTCGGCTCCGGCCTGCCGCAGGCCGACAGGGCACTTGCGGCCATGCCGCGGCGTCTTGCCGCCGGCCGCTGAGGCCCGGACGGGCGCGGACGGCCTTGAAGCACAAGCAAGGCGGCGGGCTCTTCCGGGCTCGCCGCTTTGGCGTCTTCCGCTTGCCGGCGAAAGCCGCGTTTGTGGGCGCGGCGCCCGAGCCCGGCTCCTATAGCACCAAAGGAGGAGGCCGAGATATGCGCTAGGTGCTTGATTTGCCGTCTGCCACGGCTACAGTGCCGGCAAGTTGAAAGGAACGAGCGCGACAACAAGCGCCGTCCGAGGGTGAGGAAATAGCTTGATGGCGGATGGCGTTGCCGCGGCGATCGCCCGTCACGATACTTTTCCCAAACTATTGTTGCGCAATGCCGACATGCGCGGCGAGCGGCCGGCGATGCGCGAGAAGGATTTGGGCATCTGGCAGACCTGGAGCTGGAAGGATGTCCTTGACGAAATCCGCGCCTTTTCCATCGGTCTTGCCGGTCTCGGCCTGAAGCGTGGAGACAAGATAGCCATTATAGGCCAGAATCGGCCGAGGCTTTACTGGTCGATGTGCGCCGCCCAGGCGCTCGGCGCCGTGCCGGTGCCGCTCTATGCCGATTCCGTCGCCGAGGAGATGGCCTATGTGCTCGCCCATGCGGAGGTGGCGGCGGCGGTGGTGGAGGACCAGGAGCAGGTCGACAAGCTTCTTTCCGTCGCCTCCGAGGTGCCGAGCCTCACGACCATCGTCTACGACGATCCGCGCGGGCTGAGGGATTACGACCCGGAGCATCTGCATGCCTTCGAATGGGTCCGCGAGAAGGGACGCGAGCGCCTTGCCGCCTCGCCTGAGGCCAAGGGCGAGTGGGAGGCCCTGATCGCGGAGGGCAAGGGCTCTGACCTTGCCATCCTTCTCTATACCTCCGGCACCACCGGCCGCCCGAAGGGGGTGATGCTCTCCTTCGACAACCTCGTCATCTCCGCCCAGAACGGCAACCGCTTCGATCATCTGGATGAAAGCGAGGAGGTCGTCGCCTATCTGCCCATGGCCTGGGTGGGCGATCACATCTTCTCCTATGCCCAGTCCTATTGCGCCGGCTACTGCGTCGCCTGCCCGGAAAGCCCGGAAACGGTGATCCAGGACCGGCGCGAGCTCGGCCCCACCTATTTCTTCGCCCCGCCGCGCGTGTTTGAGAACCTTCTCACCATGATCATGGTGCGTATGGAGGATGCCGGGCGGGCGAAATACAAGACCTTCCACGCCTTCCTGGGGCTCGCCCGCCGCGTCGGCGAGAAGCTCCTCAACGGCGAGAAGGTGTCCTTGACGGACCGGCTCCTCTACCGGCTCGGCGACTTCCTCGTCTACGGGCCGGTGAAGAACCGGCTCGGCTTCTCGCGCCTTAAGGTCGGCTACACGGCCGGCGAGGCCATCGGGCCGGAAATCTTCCGCTTCTACCGGGCGCTCGGCATCAACCTGAAGCAGCTCTACGGCCAGACGGAAGCCTCCGTCTACATCACCATGCAGCCGGACGGGGAGATCCATGCCGACACGGTCGGCACGCCGGCGCCCGATGTGGAGATCAAGATCGCCGAGAGCGGCGAGGTGCTCTACCGCTCGCCGGGCGTCTTTCTCGGCTATTACAGGCAGGAGGAGGCGACGCGGGCGACCAAGACCGAGGACGGCTGGGTGCATACCGGCGATGCCGGCTTCTTCGACAAGAGCGGGCACCTGAAGATCATCGATCGCGCCAAGGATGTCGGCAAGCTGACCGACGGTGCGCTGTTCCCGCCCAAATACGTGGAGAACAAGCTCAAATTCTATCCCAACATCAAGGAGGCCGTGGCCTTCGGCGACCAGCGCGACATGGTCGCCTGCTTCATCAATATCGATCTCACGGCCGTCGGCAGCTGGGCGGAGCGCAACAACATCTCCTATGCCAGCTACCAGGAGCTGTCGCAGCATCCGCAGGTGATCGAGGCGATCACCGGGCATGTCGACCAGGTGAACCGCGATCTTGCCGGCGAGCCGATGATGGCCGGGGCGCAGATCCATCGCTTCCTCATCCTGCACAAGGAGCTCGACGCCGACGACGGCGAGTTGACCCGCACCCAGAAGGTCCGCCGCTCCTTCATCGCGGAACGCTACGGCGAGCTTATCGAGGCGCTCTACGACGGTTCGAGCGAGGTGCATGCGCGCACCGAGGTGACCTTCGAGGACGGGCGCAAGGGCATGATCGCGGCGGATGTGAAGATCATCGACATGAAGGTCCACGCGCCGGCCAAGGGCGCGGAGCCGAAGCTGGCGGAGGCCGCGGAGTGAGGGTGGGCTTGAAGCTTTGCATCGGAGCCGACGCTTCGTTCCTGAACCAGGTTCGGGACCAGCCTTCATTCAACAGGGCTGCAGCACGCTCCCACCTCCCCCTCGAGGGGGGAGGTCACCGCCGAGCGAAGCGAGTGCGGTGGCAGGGGGTGACAGCCTCCGCTACGGCGCTCTTGGCTTCACCCCACCGCGCGCCTCCGGCGCGACCCTCCCCCTCGAGGGGAGGGCGGGGTGCCTGGCGCTCGCGGAGCGCTGAAGGGCTTCTGCGGCCTTTGTTTGCCTCTGGGGCGAGCGATGCGCGTTGATCCGCAAAATGGCGGGCCGGGCTCGGCGCCGCGCAAGGAAGCGGCGCGCCAGAACGGCGAGGTGCTGCTCGCCGTCGACGACGTGTCGCTCTCCTTCGGCGGGGTGAAGGCGATTTCGCATGTCTCCTTCGACATCAGAAAGGGCGAGATCCGCGCCATCATCGGCCCCAATGGCGCCGGCAAGACATCGATGCTCAACGTCATCAACGGCTTCTATCATCCGCAGGAAGGCACCATCACCTTCAAGGGCGCCACGCGGCGCAAGATGCGCCCGCACGAGGCGGCGAGCCAGGGGATTGCCCGCACCTTCCAGAACGTCGCCCTGTTCAAGGGCATGTCGACGCTCGACAACATCATGTCGGGCCGCTCCCTGAAGATGCACCGCAATTTCTTCTGGCAGCTTCTTTGGGTCGGGCCGGCGCAGCGCGAGGAGATCGCCCATCGCCGCCGCGTGGAGGAGATCATCGACTTCCTGGAGATCCAGCACATCCGCAAGACGCCGGTCGGCAAATTGCCCTACGGGCTGCAGAAGCGGGTGGAGCTCGGCAGGGCGCTCGCCATGGAGCCGGAGCTTCTTCTCCTCGACGAGCCGATGGCCGGCATGAACCTGGAGGAGAAGGAGGATATGAGCCGCTTCATCCTCGACGTCTCCGACCAGTTCGGCACCACCATCGCCCTCATCGAGCACGATATGGGCGTCGTCATGGACCTTTCGGACCGCGTCGTCGTCCTCGATTACGGCTCCAAGATCGCCGACGGCACGCCCGAGGAGGTGCGCGGCAACCAGAAGGTCATCGACGCCTATCTGGGAGTGGCGCATTGATGGGCGTGCGTGTCGCAGCTCTTCGTTTGGCACCCTCCTCCCCCTTGAGGGGGGAGGTCGCCGGCTCGAGCGACAGCGAGGGACGGCGGGAGGGGGTGACGGCCTCCTCTTCGGCACTCTTGGCTCCACCCCACCCCGGCCCTGCGGGCCGACCCTCCCCCTCCAGGGGAGGGTGGCAGATTGCGGTGAGCTCATGAGCAATAAAGGGAGTCTCAGCGTCTTGAAGCGCGCGCGGGCCCGCCGGTTGCGAGCGGAGATGACACCGGCCGAAGCGAAGCTGTGGGCGCGCCTGAAGGATATTGAAACGCCGGGCACACATTTTCGCAGGCAGGTGCCGATCGGTCCCTGCATCGCCGACTTCGCTTGCCTCGGCGCACGCCTCGTCGTCGAGGTGGATGGTGAGCAGCATGGCCGGAACCCGCACAGGCCTTCTGATCAGCGTCGCGACCACTTCCTTGAAGGCGAAGGCTATCGCGTTCTGCGCTTCTGGAACGGCGATATCCTGCGCGAGATAGGCTCTGTTCTCGACACCATCTATGCGGCTCTGCACGGTGCGACGAACGCCGAGCCGGCTCTGTTGGGGCGGCGAGATCGTGTAACGCGCTTCCCACACGCTCCCTCCTCCCCCTTGAGGGGGGAGGTCGCCGGCTCGAGCGACAGCGAGGGACGGCGGGAGGGGGGGAGGCGCCCTAGGCTTCGGGCCCCTTCCGAAAAAGCGGCAGATTCAGCACACCCCACCCCGCGCCTACGGCGCGAACGATACTCTCGCGGGGCGCCTCAGGGGGAGTGTGGGGCGCAGGGCGCGCCGGCGGATCTCAGATCGCGGCCCCGTGACCAAGGCGCGGGCGCAAAGCGCGAGGTGGAGTGGCATCGATGAACGCGCTTTACACTGTCTTCGTCGATCCCTTCGTGCAGATGGGCGCGCAGCCGGATTTCTTCCTGCAGGTTCTGTGGGAGGGCTCCGTCGCCGGCATCCTCTACGCCCTCATCGCGCTCGGCTTCGTGCTCATCTTCAAGGCCTCCGGCGTCTTCAACTTCGCCCAAGGCATCATGGTCGTCTTCGCCGCGCTGTCGCTGGTCGGCCTCTACGAGGCCGGCGTGCCGGCCTGGCTGGCGCTGATCCTCGCCATCGCCATCATGGGGGTCCTGGCGCTCGCCGTCGAAGGCCTCGTCATGCGCCATCTCGTCAACCAGCCCGAGATCATCCTCCTCATGTCGACGATCGGGCTCACCTATTTCCTCATCGGCTTCGGCGAGTTCATCTTCGGCGGCGAGCCGAAGGTGATGGTGACGGAAGAGCTCGGCCTGCCGACCGGCTCCACCGTCCTGGAGCCGCCGGGGCTCGGGCGCGAGGGCGGGCCGGGCCTCATCATCCTGCAGCATATCGACATCGCCGCCGCCGTCATCGCCGTCGTCATGGTGACGGTGCTCGGCATCTTCTTCAACAAGACGCGCATCGGCAGGGCGCTCCGCGCCGTCGCCGACGACCATCAGGCGGCGCTGTCGGTGGGCATTTCGCTCAACCAGATCTGGGCGATCGTCTGGTTCGCCGCCGGCATCGTGGCGCTCGCCACCGGCATCATGTGGGGGGCGCGTTCCGACGTCTCCTTTGCGCTGGAAATCGTCGCCTTGAAGGCCCTGCCCGTCCTCATCCTCGGCGGCTTCACCTCTATTCCCGGCGCCATCGTCGGCGGGCTCATCATCGGCATCGGCGAAAAGCTCGGCGAAATCTATTGGGGCCCGCTGGTCGGCGGCGGCATCGAGAGCTGGCTCGCCTATGTGATCGCCCTCATCTTCCTCCTCTTCAGACCGCAGGGCCTCTTCGGCGAGCGGATCATCGAGCGGGTGTGAGATGAGCGTTGCCATGCACAAAAGCCGGCTCGGGGCGCTCGTCATCGACTGCCGCACCGACGACCTTGGCGAGGCGGCGCGCTTCTGGTCGGCCGCCTTCGGCTACGAGGCGATCTACGACGAGGACGACCCGAACTATGTCGGCCTCGCCGTGCCGGGCGATGAGCCGAAGATCATCCTGCAGGCGGTGGATCACGACAGCCGCGTGCATCTGGATATGGAGACCGACGACGAGGGCGCCGAAGTCGCCAGGCTGGAGGCCCTCGGCGCCAGGAAGGTCGCCGCGATCAAGGAATGGGTCGTCATGGAGGCGCCGACCGGGCACCGCTTCTGCGTCGTCGGCCCGCAGCGCCGCCATTTCGCCGAGGCGGCCACCGCCTGGTTCCCGCCGGAAGCCAATGTCGAGAAGGACGCCTAATGCTGTACAGGGAAGCCGGCCAGTTCAAGACGTCCTATGCGGCCGACCAGGCCGTGTTTCCGCTGCGCGAGGACCGGGTGGGCCTTGTCCTGACGCTGCTCGTCGCCTTCATCGTCGTGCCCGTCTTCGCCAACGATTTCTTCCTCGCCTCCATCATGATCCCGTTCCTCATCTTCGCCTGCGCGACGATCGGGCTGAATATCCTGACGGGCTATGCCGGCCAGCTTTCGCTCGGCACCGGCGCCTTCATGGGGGTGGGAGCCTATGCGGCCTACAAGCTGACCACCTTCTTCCCCGAAGCGAACATCATCCTCCTGGTCGTCGTGTCGGGCGTCTTTTCCGCCGGGATCGGCATCGTCTTCGGCCTGCCCTCGCTCAGGATCAAGGGGCTCTATCTCGCGGTGACGACGCTGGCGGCGCAGTTCTTCCTGGAATGGTGCTTCATCCGCATTCCCTGGCTCTACAATTACAACGCCTCCGGCGCCATCGAGGTGCCGCAGCGCGAGGCCTTCGGCGTCATCGCCTGCGGCCCGGCGGCGGACCCGCTGACGCGCTACTTCATCGTGCTGTGCGTCACCCTCGCCATCACGTTCCTGATGAAGAACGTCATCCGCGGCCATATCGGCCGCTCCTGGATGATGATCCGCGATATGGATATCGCCGCCGAGCTCATCGGCATTCGCCCGCTTTACGCCAAGCTCTCCGCCTTCGCCGTCTCCTCCTATATCTGCGGCGTCGCCGGGGCGATGATGGTGTTCTTCTGGCTGGGCGCGGCGGAGCCCTCGGCCTTCTCCATCTCGCTCTCCTTCCAGATCCTGTTCATGGCGATCCTGGGCGGGCTCGGCTCGCTGATGGGCTCCTATTTCGGCGCCGCCTTCCTGTGGATCCTGCCGGTGCTGTTGCGCTTCACCCTGCCCGGGCTCGGCATCGATATCGGGGCTGAGACGGTGCAGCACCTCACCTTCATGATCACCGGCGCGCTGATCATCTTCTTCCTCATCGCCGAGCCGCACGGCCTCGCCCGGCTGTGGCAGATCGGCAAGGAGAAGCTGCGCGTCTGGCCCTTCCCCTACGGGTAGAGGAGGGAAAGATCTTGCAATCCTCGTTTGACCGCAACGTGGGGCAAGCTACCATCGGGCCACGGACCGGGCCCGAACAATGGGAGAAAGGTCCAGGAGAACGCGGGCAAAGACCCGAACTGGGAGGGAAACGATGATGTTGAAAAAGCTCGCCTTGGGCGCGGCTTTTGTCGCCATGACAGGGATGGCGGCCGAAGCCTTCGCGCAGGAATCGCTCTATATCCCGCTTTTGACCTACCGCACCGGCCCCTTCGCCGGCTCCGGCATCCCCATCGCCAACGGCATGTCCGACTATCTCACCATGCTGAACGAGCGCGACGGGGGCATCGGCGGCGTCAAGCTGACCATCGAGGAATGCGAGACCGGCTACGACACCCAGAAGGGCGTCGAATGCTACGAAGGCACCAAGGGCAACGGCGCGCTGGTCTACAATCCCTATTCGACCGGCATCACCCTGCAGCTCATCCCCAAGGCCTCGGTCGACAAGGTGCCGATCCTTTCCATGGCCTATGGGCTCTCCGCCGCCGCCGAGGGCGACACCTTCCCGTGGGTGTTCAACCCGCCGGCGACCTACTGGGACGGGCTTTCGGCCATCATCAAGGATATCGGCGAGCGCGAGGGCGGCCTTGACAACCTTCAGGGCAAGAAGATCGGCTACATCTTCCTCGACGCCGGCTACGGCCGCGAGCCTATCCCGCTTCTGGAGCAGCTCGCGGAGAATTACGGCTTTGAGGTCACCCAGTATCCGGTGCCCGGCAAGGAGATGCAGAACCAGTCCTCGCAATGGCTGAACGTGCGCCGCGACAACCCGGACTACATGATCATGTGGGGCTGGGGCGCGATGAACCCGACGGCGGTGAAGGAAGCCACCAAGATCCGCTATCCGATGGACAAGTTCTACGGCGTCTGGTGGTCGGGCGGCGACGACGATGCCAGGGCCGGCGGCGCCCAGGCCAATGGCTACCGCACCTTGAACTTCCACGGCACCGGCGCCGACTATCCGGCGCTCGCCGACATCAAGGAGCATGTCGTCGATGCCGGCAAGAGCCAGGTTGAAGGCGATAAGTTCGGCGAAAACCTCTACAATCGCGGCGTCTACAACTCCGTGCTCATCGCCGAGGCGATCCGCACCGCCCAGGAGATGACCGGCAAGGACGTCATCAACGCCGAGGACATGCGCGCCGGGCTGGAGAACCTCGACATCACCGAAGAGCGGATCAAGGAGATGGGGCTGGAAGGCTTCATGCGCCCGGTCAAGGTGAGCTGCGAGGACCATTCGGGCCATCACGAGGTCTATGTCCAGGAATGGGACGGCCAGACATGGGTGCCGGCCTCCGACTGGTTCTCGCCGATGACCGATGTCGTCTCCCCGCTCTTGGAGGCGGCGGCGGAGGAATACGTCAAGAGCAACGCCCCCTGGCCGGAGCGGCAGGTGGAATGCGCCTCCGGTAGCTGAGGCGCCGTGCTTGCGGTGGTCGGCAACACGCCGGCCACCCCCCGCGTGGCCGGTGGCCGCGGGACGTGTGCGCAATTTTGAGACTTTGGCGGGCTGACGGGACGTTGCAGCCTGCCGCGGCGTCAAGGAAAGACCGCGATGGTTGCACTGGAAAGCTCGGCCGGCGACGCTCTCGCCGAGAAGGTCTCAGACCCGATCCTCAGGGTCACCAATGTGGAGGTCATCTACGACCACGTCATCCTGGTCCTGAAGGGCGTGTCGCTGACCGTGCCGCAGCGCGGGATCGTCGCGCTGCTCGGCGCCAACGGCGCCGGCAAGACGACGACGCTGAAGGCGATCTCCAATCTCCTCAGGGCCGAGCGCGGCGAGGTGACCAAGGGTGCCATCGAGTTCCGCGGCGAGCGGGTGGAAAAGCTGACGCCGAACGCCCTCGTCAACCGCGGCTGCATCCAGGTGATGGAGGGACGGCACTGCTTCGGCCACCTGACGGTGGAGGAGAACCTTCTCACCGGCGCCTATACGCGCAAGGACGGCTGGGCCGCCATCCGCCGCGACCTTGAGCTCGTCTATAGCTATTTCCCGAGGCTGAAGGAGCGGCGCGGCAGCCAGGCCGGATATACGTCGGGCGGCGAGCAGCAGATGACGGCGATCGGCCGGGCGATGATGGCGCGCCCGAAGATGATCCTGCTCGACGAACCATCCATGGGGCTCGCCCCGCAGCTGGTCGAAGAGATCTTCGAGATCGTCAAGGAGCTCAACACCAACGAAGAGGTGGCTTTCCTGCTGGCGGAGCAGAACACCAATGTGGCGCTGAAATACGCCACCTACGGCTATATTCTGGAATCGGGGCGTATCGTCCTCGACGGCGAGGCGAAGGCGCTGCGCGAGAACGAGGACGTCAAGGAATTCTACCTCGGCATCGGCGGCGAGGGACGCAAGAGCTTCCGCGAGGTCAAGCATTACAAGCGCCGCAAGCGCTGGCTCGCCTGAAAGGCCCACCAGGCGGCAAGGCGATACCCGTCCCCGGCGGGTTTAACCTCGCGCTAAGCATGGAAACCAAGATTTGCCGACAAGTTGAAACAAGTTTGAGCTAATTGGCGTTGGCGCGGCGAAGGAGACCAGCCATGAGCGATGACGCCAGACTCGTCCTGTTGATGCGCGAAATCTACGGCCCCGGCGATCCGGCGCGCCGCATGGCGGCGCAGGCGCTGGTGCGGGCCTTGCGGCGCCGCTGCGACGTGCAGCGCGATGTCGACCGGATCGCCAGCGAGGTGGGGCTGACGGCCGGCGAGGCCGGGGCACGCGAGGTGCGCCGCCTCTGCCAGCTCGTTGCCTGAAGACTGGGGCCTGAAGACTGGGGCCTGAAGACTGGGGCCTGAAGACTGGGGCCTGAAGACTGGGGCCTGAAGACTGGGGCCTGAAAACTGGGGCCTGAAAACCGCGGCCTGAAAACCGGTGCGGAAGGATCGGGCCTTGGGACAGCCGCCTGGAACGCGGCCGCCTGGAACGGCGGCCCCCGGGAACTCGGCCCCGGGAACTCGGCCCCCGGAAAAATTGCATCGCCCAGTCTGAAACCTTTCCAAGCTTTGCTCCGTAAGGGCGGTCATGGCCGGCCTTCAGGAGAGTTGCCCGGCCCAATCCAAGGGAGTTTTCAGACATGTCCAAGACGAGAACGATGCGCTTTGCTCTTGCCGGTGTGGCTTTCCTCGCCCTTGTCGCGGCGCCAGCCGTGGCGATGTCGCCGAGCAAGGTCGGCGGGGCGACGATGTATCCCGACAAGACGATCGTGGAGAATGCGGCGGCCGCCGACAGCCTGAGCACGCTCGTCGCCGCGGTGAAGGCCGCCGGCCTTGCCGAGACGCTGAGCGGCGAGGGGCCCTTCACCGTCTTCGCGCCCACCAACGCCGCCTTCGAGAAGCTGCCGGAAGGCACGGTGGAGACGCTGCTGAAGCCGGAGAACAAGGAGAAGCTGCAGCAGATCCTCACCTATCATGTGGTCGCCGCCAAGGCGACGTCGGATGCCGCCATCAAGATGGTCAAGGACGATGGTGGCGAGCACAATGTCACCACGGTTTCGGGCGATACCCTGACCTTGAAGATGGATGGCGACAAGCTCGTGATCATCGACGAGAGCGGCAACGGCGCTACCGTCACGCAGGCTGACGTCATGCAGTCGAACGGCGTGGTGCACGTCATCGACATGGTGCTTCTGCCGGCCGGCTAAACGGTCGAACGAGGTTCGTCCGGACGGCACGCTGCCGTCCGGCGATCGAGAGGCGGTCCAAGCCCCCCGGACCGCCTCTCTTTTTGCCCGGTGTTCGCCTATCTCGGTTCGGGCACGAGCTTGCCCTGATAGATGACGGGACCGGTGGCGGTGCCGGTCGGCGAGCCGCCCGGCGGCTCCACGCTGACCGCGATCGCCGCATCGGCGATGGTGGCAAGCTCGGAGGCGCCGACGCGCAGCGTCTTGGCCTCTTCCCTCTCTTCCAGAACGCCGATAGAGCGCGGTGCGCCGCCGCCGCCGACATACCAGAGCTCCAGGCTGTGATCGTCCGGCACCTGTGCCGACAGTGATCGCACGCTCACCGTGCCGGCTGCGGTGTCGACCGTCACCACCATGGCTGGCTGGCGGCCCTCCGCATCGACCACGGCGACATAGCGGTCGGTCTCCTCGCCTTGTGTGGGGGGCGGGACGAAGAAATCGGGCCTCAGGATGACGGCGAGGGCCAGACCTGCGGCAAGCGCGCCGGTGGCGAGCGCGGAGCCTCGCCAGATGGCGAGCCGCCGGCGCAGAGAGACGATTTCGGCACCTTGCGCCCCGCCGGCGGGGCCTTTGCCAGAGGACGGCGAGGCCGGCGCGGCGGGAATGGCGGAGGCGCCCCCTTCGTCGAGGCTGGCGGCGAGCTTGCGCCACAGTTCCGGTGGCGGTGCCTCCTCCGGCAGCGAGGCGGCGAGCGGGGCGAGGCGCGTTTCCATGGCGGCGACGGCGGCGGCGAGGTTCGGCTCGCGGACCATGCGCTCGGCAAAGTGCTCCCGCTCCTCGGCCGGCAGGGTGCCGAGGACATATTCCGCCGCCGCCATGCGCGTCGCTTCGTCCATCATCCGCCTTCCAGGCATTGAAACAGCGTCTTCAGACTGCGGTGCAGCCAGGTCTTGATCGTGCCGATGGGGCGAGCATAGCGCTGCGCCAGTTCCTCGCGCGAGAAGCCATAGCAATAGGCGAGCACCACCGTCTCGCGGGCCTGCGTCTCCAGCCCGTCGAGGCAATGCCGCAAGGCCTTCGCTTCCAGAGGGTCGGCACCGCGGGCACCGTCGGCCAGGAATTGCAGGATGTCCTCGCCCGTCTTCGTCTCCGTGATGCTCTTTTTGCCAAGCCGCTCCTCCTTGGAGCGCAGACGGTCGATGGCGGTGTTGCGGGCGATGGCGATCATCCACGCAAGCGGCGCGCCGGCGCTGCGCTCATAGCTCGAGGCCCGTTCCCAGATTTTCAGGAACGCTTCCTGCAGCGTCTCCTCCGCCAGGCTCCTATCGTCCAAGATACGAAGCTGAACGGCAAAGAGTTTCCCCGCCACGGTCCGGTAAAGCGCCTCGAAGGCCACCCGGTCGCGCCGGCCGGCGCGCTCCAAGAGCGTGGTGAGCACCTGATTGTCTTGAAGGGGCTTTTCCTGCACGGGCGCCGAGAAGGTCGAATGAGCTCGTCATAGCGGCATTTGGAAGCTTTTGTCGGCGTGGCAAGACCAGGCGTGCGCGAAGACGCAAAGCGCATGCGCGGCCGATGGCGCCTTGCAGGGCGGCGAGACGACGGCTACATGGGCGGCGTTGAACTCAAGCCAGCCCAGGATCCCATGCGCGCCATTCTCGACGTCGTCCTTCTGGTCCTCAATCTCTATACTTGGGTGATCATCGCCAGCGCCATCTTTTCCTGGCTCTACGCTTTCAACGTCATCAATCCGCGCAACCAGGTGGTGGAAGTCATCGGGCGGGCGCTCTACCAGCTGACGGAGCCGGTGCTGCGGCCCATCCGGCGCTTCATACCGGCCTTCGGCGGGCTCGATATCTCGCCGATCATCGCCATCCTGGCGATCTTCCTGTTGCAGCGGATCATCGTCTACTACCTCTATCCCGTGGTCATTTGAGCCAAGCCGGCTTCTGGCGCGCCACGCCGCAGGGAATGCTGGTCAGCGTGCGGCTGACGCCGAAGGCGGCGAAGGACACGTTGGAAGGGGCCGAAGCGCTCGCCGACGGCCGCGTCGTCCTGAAAGCGCGGGTGCGTGCGGTGCCGGAAAAGGGCGCCGCCAACAAGGCGCTGGAAGCACTCCTGGCGAAGGCCCTCGGCCTTGCGAAGAGCGCCGTCAGCGTGGAAAGCGGGCAGACATCGCGCCTGAAGACGGTGCTTGTGGCGGGCGAGCCGAAGGAGCTGACGGAGAAACTGACGAAGCTCGGCTGAGGCTTTCAGCTCTCTGGTCTTCAGAGCCGGAAGGAGAAGACCGCCACGGGCATGCGCCGATCGCCGAAGAGCGTCTGCGCCATGGAGCGCACACGCCCGCCGCGGCGCTCGTAGAATTCCAGCGCCCGGGCGTTCTCTGTCAGGGCGCGGACGAGAAGGCGCGTGAAGCCGCGCTCCTTCAAGGTGCGGCAGGTCTCCTCAAAGAGTAGCCGGCCGCCGCCGATCCCTTGGTATTCGGGCAGAAGATAGAGCTCGTAGATCTCGGCCGTGCGGGCATGCGAGCGCTGGCGCGCCAGGCCGAACGTGGAATAGCCGACGATGAGGCCGCCGATTTCCAGGACGAGGACGTTGCGCCGCCGGCCGATCACCTCCACCCAATGCGCAGGGCCGTGGCGGGCGATCATCTGGCGCAGCGCCACCGCCGGCAGAATGCCGGCATAGGCCTCGCTCCACGAGCGCTCATGCACCTCCGCGATGGCGGCGGCGTCGGAATGCAGAGCGTAGCGAATGTCGATGACGAGGGCGCCCATAAGGGCGAGCCTATGACGGTTCAGCCCCGCCGGGCAATCGCTTACAGCGTCTCAGGCTGCATCTTTTTTGGCCCTCTCGGCGCGCTTGCGTTCATGCGGGTCGAGGATCGCCTTGCGCAGGCGGATGGAGCGCGGCGTCACCTCCACCAGCTCGTCGTCGGCGATATAGGAGAGCGCCTGTTCCAGGGAAAGCCGCATGGGCGGGGTGAGGAGCACGTTGTCGTCCTTGCCGGCGGCGCGCACGTTGGAAAGCTGCTTGCCCTTCAGGACGTTGACCTCAAGGTCGTTGCCGCGGCTGTGCTCGCCGACGATCATGCCCGGATAGACCGCATCGCCCGGGCCCACCATCATGGCGCCGCGCTCCTGCAGGTTGAACAGCGCGTAGGGCACGGCGGCGCCGGTGCCGTTGGAAATGAGGACACCGGTATGGCGCGTCGGAATCTCGCCGCGCCAGGGCATGAAGCCGTGGAAGACCCGGTTCATGATCGCGGTGCCGCGCGTATCGGAGAGGAGCTCGGAGAGATAGCCGATGAGGCCGCGCGTCGGCACGTGGAAGACGAGGCGCGTGCGCCCGCCACCGGAGGGGCGCATCTCCGCCATCTCGCCCCGGCGCGTCGACAGCTTCTCGATGACGACGCCGGAATGCTCGTCGTCGACATCGATGGTCACCTCCTCCACCGGCTCCAGCGTCTCGCCGGTCTCGCCCACTTGCGTGACCACGCGCGGCTTGCCGATGGTGAGTTCGAAGCCCTCACGGCGCATCGTCTCGATGAGGATGGCGAGCTGCAGTTCGCCGCGGCCGGCCACCTCAAAGGCGTCCTTCTCGGCCGCCTCGCTCACCTTCAGCGCCACATTGCCTTCCGCCTCGCGCAGCAGGCGCTCGCGGATGACGCGGCTTTGCACCTTGTCGCCCTCGCGGCCGGCGAGCGGGCCGTCGTTGATGCGGAAGGACATGGCCAGCGTCGGCGGGTCGATCGGCTGGGCGAAGATCGGTTCGGCGAGCGACGGATCGGCAAGCGTGTCGGCGACGGTCGCCTCGCTCATGCCGGCAAGGGCGACGATATCGCCCGCCTCGCCCGCCTCGATGGGCTGACGCTCCAGGCCGCGGAAGGCGAGCACCTTGGAGACGCGGAAGGTCTCCACCGGTTCGCCCTCGCGGCTGAGGGCGCGCAGGCTCTGACCTGCCTTGACGCTGCCGGAGCGGATGCGCCCGGTCAGAAGCCGGCCGAGAAAAGGGTCGGCCTCCAAGGTCGTCGCCAGCATGCGGAACGGAGCCTCCTCCACCACCGGCGCCGGCACATGCGTCAGGACGAGATCGAGAAGCGCGTCTATGCCTTTGTGGCGTCCGTCGGGGGTATCGGCCATCCAGCCTTGCTTGGCCGAGCCGTAGAGAACGGGAAAGTCGAGCTGCTCGTCGGAGGCGCCGAGCGCGGCGAAGAGATCGAAGACCTCGTTCAGCACCTCGTCGGGACGCGCATCGGTCTTGTCGACCTTGTTGATGACGACGATGGGCTTCAGGCCGACGGCAAGCGCCTTGGTGAGGACGAATTTCGTCTGCGGCATCGGGCCTTCGGAAGCGTCGACGAGCAGGAGCGCGCCATCCACCATGTTGAGGATGCGTTCCACCTCGCCGCCGAAATCGGCATGGCCGGGCGTGTCGACGATGTTGATGCGCGCATCCTGCCACAGGAGCGAGGTCACCTTGGCGAGGATGGTGATGCCGCGCTCGCGCTCCAGCGCGTTGGAATCCATCACGCGCTCGGCGATGCGGGCGCCCTCGCGGAAGGCGCCGGTGGCCTTCAGGAGCACGTCGATGAGGGTCGTCTTGCCATGATCGACATGCGCGATGATGGCGATGTTGCGAAGATCAGAGGTCATGGGAGCCGTTCGTTGGGAGTGTGCCTTACTCCATTCCGTGGCTCGACAACAGTGCGATCTGTCGCCAAGCGGCGCACGCGAGGGCCTGGCGCGACGGCTTGCCCTCAATTTTAGCGATTGGCTTTACCCTCCGTTCAGCCTGCCCGCAGCTTTCACTACGGAAGCCTGCCATTTTAAGCAATTTCTGCGTTTTCCGTCCCAGGATGCCGCTCAAACAAGGCGTCGGACATGAACATGCATAGTGGGCTGCGCATAAGGCTGCGAAGGCTCCGCCGCGACGAGAGCGGGGCGACGGCTCTGGAAATGGCCGTGGTCGGGCCGGCTTTCATCATGATGATGATGGGGGCGGTGGAGATGGGCATGCTCTATGCCGCCGAGAGCGTCCTGGAGCATTCCACCTACGTCGCCACGAGGCTCGGCCGCACCGGGTTCGTGGAAGACGAAAGCACCCGCGACGAGACGGTGAAGGATATGCTGCGCCAGAAGGCCAGCGTTCTCCTCGACCCGGCCAAGCTCAACATCTCAAGCAAGGCGTATCAAAACTTCGACGATATCGGCGATCCGGAGCCCTTTGTCGATGCCAACGGCAACGGCGTGCGCGACGATGGCGAGAATTACACCGACATCAACGGCAACGGCCAGTGGGACGCCGACAAGGGCGTCGCCGGATATGGCGCCTCCAGGGAGATCGTCGTCTACACCGTCACCTATCCCTGGACGTTCTTCACGCCGGTGATCGGCTCGATCTTCGCCGAGAACGGGACGATCACGCTGAGCGCCCGCGCGATCGTGCAGAACGAGCCATTCTGAGGCTGACGATGGGAACGAACGCCACCACCATCCTCCATCGGCTTGCAGGGCGCTGGCGGTCGCTGCGCCGGCAGGAGAGCGGCATCGCGGCGGTGGAATTCGCCCTGGTGACGCCGATGCTGCTCTTGCTCGGGCTCGGCGGCTTCCAGATGAGCCACTTCCTCTTGGCGCAACAGAAGGTGGAGAAGATGGCCTTCACCGTCGCCGACGTCGTCTCGCGCAACGAGATGATCACCGCCGGCATCGCCAACCAGATCTTCCGCGCGACCGGCGAGCTGATGCGGCCGATGTCCTTCGACGATAACGGCCTTGTCGTCCTGAGTGCGGTCGGCCGCGACGAGGGCGAGGCGAACGCCACCGTCGACTGGCAATGCGAGGGCGGGGGAACGCTCGCGGAGGATAGCCAGATCGGTCAGGTGAACGAGGTGGCGAGCCTGCCGGGCGGGTTGAGCCTCGATGAGGGCGACATGGTGATCGTGGCGGAGGTCTTCTACCGCTACGACCCTGTGATCTCAGGCTTTTTCATGGGTAATCGCGACTTGTACAAATACGCGCTGTTCCGGCCCCGGCTAGGGCAGCTCACCTCTGCGGCGGGGTGCTGAGATGTGGAACTTTGCCTTGAAACGACTGGTCCGGCGCTACCTCCGTTCGGAGGATGGCGCCCTGTTGCCGCTCATCGGCCTTGCCTCCGTGGCGCTCATCGGCACGGTGGGGCTGGCCATCGATATCGGGCGGGCGCAGCTCGTCCACGCCAAGCTCTTGAACGCGGCCGATGCGGGCGGTCTCGCCGCCGGCGCCAAGCTCAATTCCTCCTCCGTGCAGGACGATGTCGACACTTATGTAAGGGCGAATTTCCCGACCGGATACGCCAGCTCGCAGGTCACGAGCGTCACCGCGACGGTGAATGCCTCCGAGACGACGATCAACGTCTCGGCGGTCGCGCAAATGCCGACCACCTTCATGCAGCTCTTCGGCATCGATACGCTCGACGTGCGCGCCACCTCCGAGATCACGCGCGAGACCGGCGGTCTGGAGGTGGTGATGGTGCTGGACAATACCGGCTCGATGCGCGGCTATAAGCTGACGGCGCTGAAGAGCGCGGCCAACGAGCTGGTCGATATCCTCTTCGGCGATGACAGTCCCGACCATCTCTATATGGGGCTCGTTCCGTTCGCCCAGACCGTGAATATCGGTTCGGGCAAAAAGAGCTGGCTCAATGTCGATGTGACCGACCAGAGTGCGATCGATTATGCACAATCGGAAGGTTATGAATGGAACGGATGCGTGGAAGCGCGGACATTGAGTGGTCGCGATGTCACGGATGATCCGCCCTCGACAGAGAGTTTTTCACCTTTTTACTGGCGCGATCCAGATGATCTTTCATCCGGGTACAGCGATCAATCTTACAATAACTGGGCCAGCACGGAAGCGACCGGCCACTACGAGCGGCAATGCACCTTGTATTTCTGGGGGAGGTGCTGGCGCTACGAGAACGTCTGGGTCGAGGATGGTGAGGAGCGGACCTACAACACGCCCTTCTCCGACACTTTCGGGCCCAACAAGAGCTGTCTTCAGGCGGTCACGCCGCTGACTGCGAGCAAGTCGGCGATCAGCAATGCGATCGACGCCATGAAGGTTGAGAGTGACTGGTATACCCACATTCCCATGGGAGCGGTTTGGGGGTGGCGCATGCTGTCGCCGAACTGGCGCGGCCTGTGGGGCGGCGAGATGGACACCAACAATCTTCCCCTCGACTACAACAACGACCTCATGGACAAGGCCGCCATCATCATGACCGACGGCGACAACACGATGCCCGGTCGGATGGCAGACGATGTCTGGACTTACACGGCTTACGGAACCTTGCCGGAGGGGCGGCTCGGCACGACGAACGGCAATGCGGCGGAAGGCGAGATGGACGACCGGCTGGAGGAGGTCTGCACGTCGATGAAGAATGTCGGCATCATCGTCTACACCATCGCCTTCGGCAATCCGGGCAATTCCACCAAGGCGATGATGCGCCGCTGCGCCTCGCAGAACGACTTCTTCTTCGATTCGCCGTCCTCGGCGGATCTTTCGGAAGCTTTCCGCGAAATCGGCGATTCCCTGTCGAACCTGCGCGTCAGCCGCTAAGCCCGGCGGCGCGCCGCCGCTATTGTGGCAAGAGAGGGCCGCGCCCGCCCGCCGGAGCGGCCGCGGGCTCGCCGGTGGCGGAGCGGATCATCATCAACTCGCCGATATTCTCCGCCGTGACATAGCCGACGAAGCGGCCGCCCTCGGTCATGCCGGCGACGGTCACGCCGCCTTCGTTGACGCCGACGGCGGGGACGGAGCCGTCCTGCAGGCGCTTCAGGGCATCGCTCAGCCAGGCATGCGAGGGCACGGCCGGAATGTTGCGGGCCATCGCCTCCACCACCGGTGCTTCGCGCCCCTCCTTGCCGAGCGCCTCGATCAGCGCCTTGCGGGTGAGGACGCCGCGCAGGCGCCCACCGCCATCGACGACGGGAAATTCGTGCTGCGTCGTCTTCAAAAGCAGATCGGCGGCCTCGCCGATGGAGGCGTTCGGCGACAGCGCCTCAAATTGCGTGATCATCGCATCGCGCACCCGCACGCCGCGGGCCACGTCCTGGATGCCGACCGACTGCGCCTCGGCGGTGGCGGCGAGATAGATGAAGATGGCGATGAAGAGCAGGATCGGATTGCCGAAGAGGCCGAGGAAGCCGAAGCCGAAGGCGAGCGCCTGGCCGATGCGCGCCGCCGTCTCCGTCGCCTTCACCCGGTTCATGCGCGTGGCGAGGATGGCGCGCAGCACCCGCCCGCCATCCATCGGGAAGGCCGGGATGAGGTTGAAGATGGCGATGAAGAGGTTCACCGCGGCAAGGCGGGCGAGGAAGCTGACGCTCGGATCCTCCAGCTCCGCCAGCGCCTGCGGATCGACGGCGGCGCCCAGGAAGACGATGAGGATGAAGGCGAAGACGATGTTGACCGCCGGGCCGGCGAGGGCGACGAGAATCTCCTCGCCCGGCTTTTCCGGCATGCGCTCCAGCCGGGCGAGGCCGCCGATCGGCAACAGGGTGATGTCGGGCGTCTTGATGCCGTAGCGGCGGGCGACGAGCGCGTGGCCGAACTCATGCGCCACGACGCAGGCGAAGATCGCCAGGATGAAGAGAATGCCGTCGATGGCCGCGGCGGTGCCGCCCATCTGGTAATGGGCGATGCCGATCCACGCCAAGAGCAGGAAGAAGGTGACGTGGATGCGGATCTCGGAGCCGAAAAGGCGGCCGATGGGGAAGGACCAGGACATGGCGTCTAGATGGCGCGCGGCGCGCCAGATGCAAAGGGGCGCACCGCCGCGCGGGCAGGGCGCGCTACCCTTTCTTAGCCTTTCACGCGGTCGCGCATGGCCAGCGTCCTGAGGCGCAGGGCGTTGAGGCGGATGAAACCCTCGGCGTCGCGCTGGTCGTAGGCGCCGCGATCGTCCTCGAACGTCACCAGCCTGTCGTCGTAGAGCGAATGGGCGCTGGCGCGGCCGACGACGATGACGTTGCCCTTGTAGAGTTTGAGGCGCACCGTGCCGGCTACCTTCTCCTGGCTCTTATCGGCGAGCGCCTGGATCATCTCGCGTTCGGGCGCATACCAGAAGCCGTTATAGACGAGCTCGGCATAGCGCGGCATCAGCTCGTCCTTCAAATGCGCGGCGCCGCGGTCGAGGGTGAGCGATTCCATCGCCCGATGGGCGGCAAGAAGGATGGTGCCGCCCGGCGTCTCGTAGATGCCGCGGCTCTTCATGCCGACGAAGCGGTTCTCCACCAGATCCACGCGGCCGATGCCGTTGTCGCGGCCGAAATCGTTGAGGGCGGCGAGAAGCTCGTGCGGCTTCAGTGCCTTGCCGTCGAGCGAAACCGGATCGCCCTTGTCGAAGCCGATCTCGATGATGGTCGCCTCGTCCGGCGCCTCTTCGGGCGAGACGGAGCGCTGGAAGACATAGGCGGGCGGCTCCTCGTTCGGGTCCTCCAGCACCTTGCCCTCCGAGGAGGAGTGCAGGAGGTTGGCGTCGACGGAGAAGGGCGCCTCGCCGCGCTTGTCCTTCGGCACCGGGATCTGGTTCTTCTCGGCGAAGTCGATGAGGTCGGTGCGCGAGGCGAACTCCCATTCCCGCCAGGGCGCGATCACCTTGATGTCGGGATCGAGCGCATAGGCCGTCAGCTCGAAGCGCACCTGGTCGTTGCCCTTGCCGGTCGCACCGTGCGCAATCGCGTCGGCACCGGTCTCATGGGCGATCTCCACCAGTCGCTTGGCGATGAGCGGACGGGCGATGGAGGTGCCGAGAAGATAGACGCCTTCATAGAGCGCGTTCATGCGGAACATCGGGAAGACGAAGTCGCGCACGAATTCCTCGCGCAGATCCTCCACGTAGATTTCCTTGATGCCGAGCATCTCGGCCTTCTTTCGGGCCGGCTCCAGCTCCTCGCCCTGGCCGAGATCGGCGGTGAAGGTGACCACCTCGCAGCCATAGGTGACCTTCAGCCATTTGAGGATGATGGAGGTGTCGAGGCCGCCGGAATAGGCAAGCACCACTTTCTTGACGTCGGACATGAAAAGCTCGGGAAGAGGGTTGCGTGTCGGGCGCGCACTATAGGCAGGGGCGAGCGGCGCGCAAGGCGTGGAAAAAGCCGCTGGAGCGGTCGCTTTCTCAAGCGTGGCGGCGCTTCGCCCACCGGGCCCGCAGGCGAGCCGCAAGCGACCGTGCCGAGCGCCCGAGGCGGGCGATGCCCGCCTCCAGCCTTTCGTCGAGACCGGGCTGGAAGCGCCTCAGGATGGGCTCCTTCAGAAGCAGCATGACAAGAAGCGTGATCAGCCAGGCGATGAGGACGTCGCTGAGGAAATGCCCGCCCATGGCGACCCGGCTCCAGGACGCGGCGGCGGCGAGGGCGAGCGTGGCAAGGAGTACCGGCGCCTTCATCGCCTTCGGCACGAGGAAGACGAGCGCCACCAGCCAGAAGGCAGAGGCGGCCTCGCCGGAGACGAAGGAGCAGTTGGAAAGGCAGGAGCCGGCGAAATCGCCGACGCGGGCGAAGATATCCTCGCCGCCGAATTCGGTCAGATGACGCGGCCGCGGCCTTCCCGAATGCTCTTTCAGGATGCCGTTGACGATGAGGCCGGGGCCGATGGCGAAGACGAGATAGAGATAGAGCGGCACGCGCGGGGCGATGAGAAGCCGGCTCTCGGGCCAGACGAACTTGAGAAGCAGGGGCAGGCCGACGACGAGCGCCACCAGGATCTCCACGCCGCGCGCGAAATCGCGAACGAAGAGAGCGAAGCCGGAGCTCGTCCCGGTAAAGCTGTCGCCCGTCCAGAAGGCGCGCGAGGCGGCAAGGTCGAGCGCGGGGAAGAGAGCAAAAAGAAGCGTGGCGGCAAAGAGCGCGGCGAGGGCGGCGAGCATGGGCCTGCGCTTCGTCCAGCGGGCGAAGCTCGATAGCTGCCGAGGCAGACGGATGGCGGAGCGTCCGAATTGCATGCGGCGAAATGCGCCAGACGGCCTTGCCTGGTCAAGCGGTGTTGCTTAACCGGCATCGGGGCTCATCTGAGACTGCCAGCTCGTTGGACGGGGGGCGCCGTCGATCTTAAGCGAGACATGAGGCACAAGCCCGCACCTGACGCACCTGCCCACTTTGCGCTTCCGGCTCCGCGATGACGCGTTCAAGTTCTTCGCTGGCGATGCCAGCTTCGGGTGAGAGCCGATTGGCGATGGACAACCCTCAGATTTCGGGAGGAGACCCCATGAGCAATAGCAACGCAGCAACCTTCCGCGCAGCGCCGCTTGTCGTTCCGCTCGCTCTTGCCGTGCCGTTGGCGATGGTTTGTGCCGCAGGCGCCCGGGCCGACGATGAAAAGCCGAACATTGCGGCGCAGGAAGCCTCCGGCACGTCTTCCTGCCAGGGCGCGCCGTGCCCGCCTCAGGTCAAGACCACGCGCCCCGGCAGCGTGCAAAACGGCAACATGCAGCCTTCTGGCCCGAGGACCGACACGACGGGCGGCACCGAGGGAACCTTCGCGGATTTTGAGCGCTGATTGAGGCTTTCGGCACCTCGTGGGCGGTGTGGGCGCGTTGCTGTGGTTGCGCCCTGTCTCTTGTGAAGGAAGCGCTCTCCTGGGCTGAAGAGCCTGAACACGTTCCGGGTGGTCGCGCTTCAGTGAAAGCGGCATAAGGCAGGATCGGAGGATGCCCATGGACTTCATACCATCGCTCGGCGTGCTGGCCGCCTTCACGCTGGCGGCGGCCGTCCTCATCGTCACGCCCGGCCCGGACATGACGCTGTTTCTCTCGCGCGCCCTCACCCAGGGCAGGGCGGCCGGGCTCGCCGCCATGTTCGGCGCCCTTTCCGGCATTGTCGTGCATACGATGCTCGCCGCCTTCGGCCTCTCGGCCCTGCTCGCGGCCTCGCCGCAGGGCTTCTTCCTCGTCAAGGCGGCGGGCGCCCTCTATCTTCTCTTCCTCGCCTATCAGGCGCTCCGCCACGGCTCGGCGCTGACGCTGGAGACGAGCCTTCGGGGCCGGCAATCGCTGTGGAGGAGCTGGGCGGCGGGGCTCGGCATCAACCTTCTCAACCCGAAGATCGTGCTCTTCTTCGTGACCTTCCTGCCGCAATTCGTCTCCGCCTCCGACCCGCATGCCGGCGGCAAGCTCGCCTTTCTCGGCTTTTACTTCATCGCGCTTGCCATTCCCTCCTGCGGGGCGATGATCCTCGCCGCCTCGCAATTCTCCGCGGCGCTGAGGCGCTCCCCGATGATCTCGCGCGGGGTCGATTACGCCTGCGCCACCATCTTCGGCGCCTTCGCCCTGCGCATTCTGACGACGCGTCCGGGCTAGGCTCAGGGTGAGGCGAGATGGCGAAGGTGCCGGAGCTTCAGACGCGGCGGCTCGTCCTGCGGCCGCTCTCGCTCGACGATGCGCCGCAGATCCAGCGGCTTTTTCCGCGCTGGGAAGTGGTGCGCTACCTCAACGCGGTGGTGCCCTGGCCGTATCCTGAGGATGGGGCGCTCACCTATATCCGCGATGCGGCCCTGCCGGCGATGGCGCAGGGGCGCGAATGGCTGTGGACGCTGCGGCTCAAGGATCGGCCCGGGGAGATCATCGGCGTCATCGGGCTGAAGGATAGCGAGGAGGATCAGCGCGGCTTTTGGCTGGCGCCGCAATGGCAGGGAAAGGGCCTGATGCGGGAAGCGGCGGACGCGGCGACCGATTATTGGTTCAAGGTGCTGGGGCGCCCCGTCATGCGCGTCTTCAAGGCGGTCGGCAATGAGGGCTCGCGGCGTATTTCCGTGCGCCAGGGCATGCGCTTCGTTGGGATCGTGGAGCGCGACTATGTGAGCGGGCGGCTGGCGACCGAGGTTTGGGAGATCACCCGCCAGGAATGGCTGGGGCGGCAGCGTTGAGGCGGGCGGTTTTGGCCTCTTCGGAAAGCCGTTCCTTCAGCCAGGCCTCAAAAAGCCTCACCTTGCGCGGTGGCGGGGGCGTTTGCGGATAGACCAGGAAGTAGCTCCATCCGGAGGAGGCGGTGAGCGCGAAGGGCTGGACGAGGCGCCCGGATGCGATCTCCTCGGCGAAGAAGGCCGGCTCCAGGATGGCGACGCCCTGACCCGCCATGGCCGCGCGAGCCGCCAGATACTGGGTGAGAAGCTGCAGGCCGGGCTTTTCGGCAAGGTCGCCGGCATCGATGCCCGCGGCGGCGAACCAATCCTGCCACCAGGGGTCGACCGGTTCGATAAGGGGCAGCTTCAGAAGGTCGGCAGGGGAGGGGTCCGGCCCGAGCCTTGCGGCGAGGGAAGGGCTCAGCATCGGCGCAAAGACCATGTCGCGCAGCTTGTGCTGGGCAAGCCCCGGCCAGTTGCCGTGCCCGGCGCGGATGCCGAGATCGATCGCCTCGCGCGGAAAATCGACGGCACGGTTAGTCGTCTCAAGCCGGACGGCGATCTGAGGATGCGCAAGCTGGAAGAAACCGAGGCGTGGCACCAGCCAGGTCGTGGCGAAGGTGGCGACGGCGCTAATCGAGAGGATCTCCTCCTGGCTTTCCTTGAGGGTCGCAAAGCCCTCGCGCAGCTCTGCGAGCGCGCGGGCGGTGAAGGGCGCCAAGCGGGCGCCCGCCTCCGTCAGTTCCACGCCGCGTGCCTGTCGGGTGAAAAGCCGTGTTTCGGCCCATTCCTCCAGAAGCCGGATCTGATAGCTCACGGCGGCCTGGGTCATGGCGAGTTCCTCCCCCGCCGCGGTGAAGTTGAGGTGCCGGGCGGCCGCCTCGAAGACGCGGATCGTGGAAAGCGGCGGAAGCGCTGAAGCCATTAAGACACCTTATGTTACGATCCAGATTATTCGTTGGATCGCCAGCGGCTTCAAGCGCAGATTGGGGCAGTCATGTCTCTAATTGAAGCGTTCTTATGACCCTCGACCTGCGCATCGGCGGGCGGCCATCGCCGTTCGTCCATAGAATAATTCAATGGCTCAAATGGCCTTGGCCGGTCCAGCCGGGCACCGCTCCGGCGCAGCTTGATCTGGACGAGACGAACGAGGGCAGAAAGCGCGATCTCGGCCTCATCGACGGGCGCGCGCCTCGTCGGCGCGACCCGATGCGCGATTGAGCCGGTTCAGGCCGCGAGAGGGTAGGCCTCTTCGACGATATAAGGTCCTCCGCCCTTGGAGGCGCGTGAGGAAAGCAACACGAAGCGGCCGACCTTGAACGGCGGAGTGCGAAAATCGCCGCGCAGCGTCAGATAGGCGGCCACCTCCGCCTGACTTGCCGTCTTCAGCCGGGCGAGCGTGACATGGGGGGTGAATTTGCGCCGGTCGGGCTCAAGGCCGAGGCGTTGGAGACGGCGCTCCAGATCCGCCTGCAGTTCCTTCAGTTCCTGCGAGGGCGCGACGCCGGCCCACAGGGAATGCGGCTTCCTGGAACCGAAGGAGCCGAGCCCGGCGAGCGCCAGCTTGAAGGAGGGGCGGCTCACCCTGGCCAGGGTGCCGGCAACTTCATGGGCGATGTTGTGGTCGACATCGCCGATGAAGCGCAGCGTCATATGGTAGTTCTCTGGATCGATCCAGCGCGCGCCCGGCAGGCCGCCACGCAGGAGCGAAAGGGAGAAAGCGATGTCGGCGGGAAGCTCCAGAGCGGTGAAGAGACGAGGCATGACGGGTCTCCTCTGTCGTCGCCGCCAGGCCCTGCGGATGGCGCCGATGCGCGAATCACCGGCCAGCGAAGCGCGAACCCATTGTAAGGGCACAGACACGTCGGAAAGAAGGGGGCGCAGAAAAAAGGCCGGACGTACCGGCCTTTCAAGGTGTACCTCTGGGGGATTGAACCATACGCGGAACAATGCCGACGTGGCGAGGAACGAGGCTGGGGGCATTCCTTCCCCGCCTTGTCGGAATATGAGGCAATACTGATCATACGAAGGAGGATGGCGCGCCAAAGGCTGAAATCCGGCGACAATATGATTTCTGTCTCGCCCATCCATCGCTCCCGTGAGGCATGAAGACCAGCCCTCGACAGCCGGGTGCGGGCGCACGCTTTGCCACTCTCTCCTTGCCTTGCAGCTTGACTTGCCGCTTAAATGGCATGCCGCGCAGGAGGTTCGCTTTGAGCGAGACAGAAGACTGGTCTAGGGCCGCGCTGCGGGGACAGACCGCAGCGCGCGCAAGCTCTTTCAAAGGCGCCGTCGCCTTCCATCGGACGGAGCTTGACGCCATCCTCCGCATTTACGGCAAGCGCGTCGCCGAGGGCGAATGGCGCGATTATGCCATCGATCATCTCGCCGACAGGGCGATCTTCTCCATCTTCCGCCGCACCAGCGAGATGCCGCTCTACAGGGTGGAGAAAGTACCGGCGCTGGCGCGCAAGCAAGGCGCCTACCGGGTGGTGGCGCCGGGCGGCACCATCCTCAAGCGCGGTCACGACATTGCGCAGGTGCTGCGCATCCTCGACAAGCCGAAGCTGCGATTGGTGGCGGGCTAAGGCGGCGCCGGGTCAGAGCGGCGCACCAGGCTCCCTGTCGGGGCTCGTCGTGTCGCCCTTTCCGAGCGCCTTCTGCATCAGGACGGTATCGAGCCAGCGGCCGAACTTAAAGCCGGAGCCCTTGATGTTGCCGGCATGGGAAAAGCCGAGCGCTTCATGCAGGCCGATGGAGGCGGCATGGTTGGCACCGTCGCCGATGACAGCCAGCATCTGCCGGAAGCCGCGGCGTTCGGCCTCCTCAATGAGGGCGGCGAGGAGAAGGCGGCCGACGCCCCGGCGATGGGCGGTGCGGTCGATATAGACGGCGTCCTCCACCAAATAGCGATAGGCAGGCCGCGCCCGGAACGGGCCGGCATAGGCGTAGCCGAGGATGCGCCCATCCTTCTCGGCCACCAAATAGGGGTGGCCGCCGGCGGTGACGGCGCGCAGCCGCGCCAGCATCTCCGCTCCGTCCGGCGGCTCAAGCTCGTAGCTCGCCGCGCCGGTCAGCACCGCGTCGGCATAGATGGCCGTGATGGCGTCGATGTCGCTCTCGCGCGCCGCGCGGACAAGGATGTGGTCTGCCCCGTGCATCACGGCTTCGATAGCGCAGGGGCGTCCACCGGTCGATAGGCGTGGATGCCTCAAATCCGGGCAGAGGTGCGGCAAAGAAAAACGGCGCCCGAAGGCGCCGTTTCCGAGGGTACCTCTTCTTCTCCCTACGCCCGGAACCTTACTCTCGGTTGCCGAGGAACTGCAGGAGGAACATGAAGAGGTTGATGAAGTCGAGATAGAGCTGCAGGGCGCCCATGATGGAGGCGCGGCCCGCGGCCACGGTATCCCCGGCCACATAGTCGTAGGTGTTCTTCAGCCGCTGCGTGTCGTAGGCGGTCAGGCCCGCGAAGAGCAGCACACCGAGGACCGAAACGGCGAATTGCAGCGCCGAAGAGGCCAGGAAGATGTTGACGATCATGGCGATGATGATGCCGATGAGGCCCATCATCAGGAACGAGCCCCAGCCCGAGAGATCCTTCTTCGTGGTGTAGCCCCACAGGCTGAGCCCGCCGAAGGCGGCCGCCGTGATAAAGAAGGTCTGCACGATGCTCTGGCCGGTGAAGACCAGGAAGATCGTCGACAGGGAAAGGCCCATCACCGCGGCGAAGGCGAAGAAGACCACGCGCGCAGTGGCCGGCCGCATGCGGTTGATGCCGGCGGAGAAGCCGAAGACGAACAGAAGCGGGGCGAACATGACGAGCCACTTCAGCGGGCTCGCATAGATCGCCTGGCCGAACGGCGTCAGCGCCGCGCCGCCGGCCGTCTGGTCAACCGCGAAGTAGAAGGTCGAAAAGGCCGCCACACCGGTAATGGCAAGGCCGAGAGCCATGTTGTTGTAGATGCCGAGCATGAAGGCGCGCAGACCCTCATCGATCCCGGCACGGGATACGGTGCTCGTGCGATCGACAGTCTGATACTGCCGGTCGTATTCAGCCATCGAAGAATTCCTCCTCTTGGGGTATTCCGCTTCACTCACAGATGGAGCGTCGGCGCGAATATGGCAATGCTTCCCTCGCCCCACAAGGGCTGATGGCGTGGGAAACGTTAAGATTGTGCAAGCTCGTCCGGCGATGAAAGGTCCTAGAGATTGCGCAGGAATGGCGCCGGGCGCACTGAAAGGATACGCCAGGTGCCTGCAAGGCCGAGACCGACGGTGACGAGGAGCGCCACGGCTGCCGCCGCGGCGGCGATCCAGGGGAACAAGGTGAAGTCGAGCTCCATCAGGCCGGAGACGACGAAGAAGGCGGCGCCGGCGCCGGCAAGCAGCGCGAAGATGCCGGTGGCGAGCCCGAGAAGGCCATATTCGAGCGCGAAAGCGCCCAGTAAACGCCGGCGCGTGGCGCCAAGCGCCTTCAAAATCACGGCATCCTGGCGGCGTTGGCGATGGCCGGCGGCGAGCGCTCCGGCGAGCACCAGCATGGATACGATAAGCGCCAGGGAGGCGGCTACCCGTACGGCGAGCGCCAGCTGGCGGACGATGGCGTTGACCGCCTCGATGGCATCCTTCACCCGCACGGAGGTGACCCCCGGAAAGGCCTCGGTCACGGCTCCGAGCACGGTGCCGGAAAGCGCCTCCTCGCTCCCCTCCGGCAAGGCGAGGGTGGCCAGATGCGTGTGCGGCGCTCGCGAAAATGTGTTCGGCGAAAACACCATGACGAAGTTGATGGCGAGCGATTCCCACTCCACGGAGCGGAAATTGGCGACCCGCGCCGTGACGTTGCGGCCAAGGACGTTGACCGTCACCGTGTCGCCGAGATCAAGACCGAGACCGCGGCCAAGCTCGCCGTCGAAGGAGACAAGCGGCTCGCCCTCGTAGCCTGCCTGCCACCATTCCCCCTCCTCGATCTCAGAGTTGCGCGGCATTGTCTCAGAATAGGTGATGCCGCGGTCGCCGCGCAGGACCCAGCGCGCGCTCTCCTCCGCCTCGACCTCGCCGGCCGGCACCTCGTTCAGCCCCACGATACGTCCTCGCAGCATCGGCTCGGTCTGGATGCGGCCTTCCGGTGCCGTGTCGCGGAGAAGCGTGAGGAAGGCCTCGCGCTCGCTGCCCTGAATGTCGACGAAGAAGAAATCGGGCGCCTTCTCGGCGACGCGGCCGGTGAGCTGGGTGCGAAGGTTGGTGTCGATGAGGGCGAGCGTGACGAGCAGCGTCAGGCCAAGCCCGAGGGAGAGGACGACGCTTGCCGTCAGCGCGCCGGGACGCTGGATGTTGCGGATGGCAAGGCGCAGTGAGGTCGAGCGGATGGTGCCGGCATTGCGGGCGGCGGCGATGATGGCGACGGCGATGAGGCGCAAGACGAGAAAGGCGGCGACGACGCCGAGAATGAAATAGAGCGCCACTTCCCGGTCGACGGCAAGCAGAACGGCAATGGCCCCGAGAGCGACAAGCAGCGCAAGCTGGGCGAGGCGGATCGACCAGGACGGGCCGGCGCTGAAATGCGCGGCGCGGTCGGCGAAAAGGCTCGCAGCCGGCAGATCGCGTGCCCGTCCGAGCGGCCAGAGCGAGAAGGCAAGCGCAACAAGAAGGCCGTAAAGGGCGGCGAGCAGCAATTCGCGTGGATAGAAGGTCGGCGCGGCGGCGACCGGCAGGATGTTCTTCAGCCCGGCAATGGCCGCGAAGGGCAGCGCGGCGCCGATCATGAGACCGACGAGGATGCCGAAGCCGGCCAGGATGAGGATCTGCAGAAGATAGGTGGCGAAGACGAAGCGCCGCGAGGCGCCCAGGCATTTCAAGGTAGCAATCGCCGGCCGCTTCAAGTCGACGAAGCTCGCCACGGCATTGGCGACGCCGACGCCACCGACGACGAGGGCGGTGAGACCGACGAGCGTCAGGAACTGGGCGAAGCGGCGGATATTCTCCGACAGACGCGGCGAAGCGTTGTCGCGAGCACGGATGCGCCAGCCGGAATCGGGAAAACGCGTCTCGGCCGCTTCGCGGATTTGGCGCAGTTGTTCGTCGGAAGCCTCCGGCAGGACGAGGCGGTACTCGTAAGTGACGAGGCTGCCGGGGCGTACGAGACCGGTTTCACGGAGGGTTTCACGCGAAACCAGAAGCCGCGGGCCGAAGCCGATGCCATCGGAAAGCCGGTCCGGCTCGTAGGCGATGACGTCGCGGATTTCCACCTCGGTGCCGCCGAGGGTGATGCGCTCCCCCGGGGTAAGGCCGAGGCGGTCCATCAGCTCCGGCGCCGCGACGGCGCCGCCGATGTCGTTCTCGGCGGCGAGCGCCTCGGAGAGCGCCCCGCCGCCGCGAAGGCGGAACTCGCCGAGCGCCGGATAGTCCGGCCCGACGGATTTCAGTTCCACCAGCGCTTGGTCGGCGCCGTCCGGCAGCCGGGCCATCGCCCGCATATTGGCGACCAGCGAGGGCTCGCCGCCGGCCATCTTGGTGAGGAAGGCGCGCTCCTCTGCGCTCGCTTCGCGGTGGATGAGGGAGAAGCTGAGGTCGCCGCCCAGAATGGTGCGACCCTCCGCGGCGATACCTTCGGTCAGGGCGCGCGAGACGGAGTTGACGCCGGCGATCGCCGCGACGCCGAGGGCGATGCAGGCGAGGAAGACATAAAATCCGGAAAGGCCGCCGCGCAATTCGCGCAGGGCAAAGCGCAAGGGCGTCGGCAAGGCGCTCATGCGGAGGTTTCGGCGACGGCGCGCAAAGGCTGCCGCGGCGCTGCGGCCTCCGGCTCGATATGACCGGCGGAGATGCGCACGGTGCGGTCGCAACGGGCGGCAAGCTCGCGGTCATGGGTGACGAGAAGCAGCGTCGCCCCATGCTCGCGCGAGGTCTCAAACAAGAGATCGGCGATCTCTCGGCCGGTGTCGCCGTCCAGATTGCCGGTCGGTTCGTCGGCGATCAGGATCGCCGGCCGCGTCACCAGGGCGCGGGCGATGGCGACGCGCTGCTGCTCGCCGCCGGAAAGCGCTGCCGGGTAATGCGTCAGGCGCTGGCCGAGACCGACGCGGGCGAGCATGGCCTCGGCGCGGGAGAAGGCGTCCGTCTCTCCAGAGAGCTCCAGCGGCACGGCGACATTCTCCAGCGCCGTCATGGTCTGCATGAGATGGAAGGCCTGAAAGACGAAGCCGATCTCGCTGCCGCGGAAGGCGGCAAGCGCGTCCTCGTTCATGCCGGCATAGTCGCGGCCGGCGATGACGACGCGGCCGGTGTCGACGCGCTCCAGCCCGGCGACGACCATGAGCAGCGTCGATTTTCCCGAACCGGAAGGCCCGACGAGCCCGACCACCTCTCCGGCCGGGATGGAAAGGCTCGCGCCGCGCAGCACATGCACGCGCGAGCGTCCGCTGCCGAGCGTCAGCTCAGCCTTGTCGATGAAGATCGCCGGTTCACGCAATTGGTCCAAGCCCTATATCCGCCCCGTCCAGTCCAGCCGCGGATATGGTGCAGCCATGACGACATTCAAAGCTTTGCCGGCATTCGCGCTCGGCCTCGTGATCGCCGCCTTCGCCGGCATGGCGGCTTCTGCCGCCGCCAGCGAGAAGGTAAGGATCGTCGCCCTTGGCGACAGTCTGACGGCCGGATACGGCCTTGCCCCCGGTGAGAGCTTCGTCGACCGGCTTCAGGCGCGGCTCGGCGAGGAGGGGATCGCGGCGGAAGTCATCGATGCCGGGGTCTCCGGCGATACCGCCTCCGGCGGCCTTTCGCGGCTGGAATGGTCGGTGCCGGAGGATGCCGACGCGGTGATTGTGGAACTTGGCGCCAACGACGCCCTGCGCGGCGTCGATCCTGAGGTGACGCGCCGGGCGCTGACGCAGATCGTGGAAAAGCTGCAGGCCCGCGGTCAGGCGGTGCTTTTGGCCGGCATGCTCGCCCCGCCGAACCTCGGCCCGCAATACGAGGCGGAGTTCAATGCCATCTATCCCGATCTCGCCGAGACGACCGGAGCGCTGCTCTATCCCTTCTTCCTGGACGGCGTCGCCACCGAGGCCTCGCTCAACCAACCGGATGGCATCCATCCGACGGCCGAGGGCGTGGAGGTGATCGTGGACGGCATCCTGCCGAAGGTGAAGGAGCTGATCGAGCGGGCGCGAAAAGGCGAGACAGCGGACGGCTGAGCTTCAGCCCGCCGCGCTTGCCACGACGGTGGCGGCGCCGAGGATGGCGCCTGGGCCCTTTTCCTCCTCAACCTGGAGGAGCACGGCGCAGCCGATGTCCTCGCCGGCCATGATCTGGTCGGCCGGAAGCAGAAGGGTGAGCGGGTCGCCGTCCCAAAGGCCGATGGGCTGGCTCGTCTTCACCACATTGCGATAGGTGACGGTGCGGCCGTTATTCTCGCCGCCGCGGATCGGCACGGTGGCCTTCTGGCGGAAGGTGACGAAGCGCACGGCGACCGAACGGCCTTCCGGCGCGGCGCCGGCGCCGATTTCGATCTCCAGCTTCCCGCCCGATTTGCGAATTTGGATCGGCACCGGCAGCTTGGTCGCGGCGATGGCTTTTGCGACCGCCTGCCGGTCGGAGCCGACGAAGGCGGCACCGCCATTGACGACCATTTGCGGCGTATAGACCTTGCCGTCGCCGCGGGCGGCGGCATAGGCGCGCTCGCGCTCCGAATTCTCCGGGCGCGCCAGCGTGTCCTTCCAGCCGAGATAATCCCAGTAGTCGACCGGCAGGGAGAGGGCGATGACCTCCTCGCGGTTGGAAAGGTCGGCGAGGAATGCATCCGCCTCCGGGCAGGAAGAGCAGCCCTGGCTGGTGAAAAGCTCCACGACCGCCTTGGGCGCCTTGGCCTCGCCCGCCAAGGCGGCCGGGGCAAGGCCGAGCGCCAGGAGAAGGCCGAGGCCGGGCAGAAAGGCGAAGCGGAGCTTGGCGGCGTGCGGGAGCGCGAAGCGCAAGAAGGGTCGTTGCATGGCGATGCGCAGTATCGTCTTCCCGCTTCAAGGCGCGACTCACAAGCGGGTGAAGTGACACCCTTGTGAGCCGGGGTGAATTCGGCCTCCGGCGCCGATGCGTCGGAGGCCTTTATTCGCCCGTCAGGCCGCCTGCTTCTCGCCCACGAGGTTGCGCAGGACGTAATGCAGGATGCCGCCGTGGCGGTAATAGTCCAGCTCATCCTCCGTATCGATGCGCACGTCGAGCGGCACCTCTTCGGTGCGGCCGTCGGCGAAGGCGATCTTCGCCGTCACCTCGCCCTGCGGACGAATGTCCTTCAGCCCGGCGATAGAAACCTTCTCCTCGCCGGTCATGCCAAGGCTCTTCCAGTTCGTCCCATCCTTGAAGACGAGCGGCAGAACGCCCATGCCGATGAGGTTGGAGCGGTGAATGCGCTCAAAGCTCTCGGCGATGACGGCCCTGACACCGAGAAGCCGCGTGCCCTTGGCCGCCCAGTCGCGCGAGGAGCCGGTGCCATATTCCTTGCCGGCGAAGACGACGAGCGGCACGCCCTCTTCCTCGTAGCGCATGGCGGCATCGTACATCGCCAGTTCCTCGCCGGAGGGATAATGGCGGGTGACGCCGCCCTCCACGCCGTCCAGCATCTGGTTCTTGATGCGTATATTGGCGAAGGTGCCGCGCATCATCACCTCATGATTGCCGCGGCGCGAGCCGTAGGAGTTGAAGTCGAGCGGGCGCACCTGGTGCGAGACGAGGTACTCGCCGGCGGGGCTGTCACGCTTGATGGCGCCGGCAGGCGAGATGTGGTCGGTGGTGATGGAATCGAGGAAGAGGCCGAGGATGCGCGCCTCCCTAATATCCTCCACCGGCTTCGGCGCCCGGTCCATACCCTCAAAGAAGGGCGGGTTCTGCACATAGGTTGAGGTGGGCGGCCATTCGTAAGTCATGCCGCCCTCCACCTTGATCTGACGCCAATGCTCGTCGCCCTTGAAGACGTCGCCGTAGCGGGTGCGGAACATCTCCTCGGAGATAACCTCGCGGACGATATCTGCGACTTCCTTGGTGCTCGGCCAGATGTCCTTCAGGTAGACCGGATTGCCGTCCTTGTCCTTGCCGAGCGGATCCTTGGCGATGTCCTTGCGCATGGAGCCGGCGATCGCATAGGCGACGACGAGCGGCGGCGAGGCGAGATAGTTCGCGCGCACATCCGGGTTGACGCGGCCTTCGAAGTTGCGGTTGCCGGAAAGCACCGAGCAGGCCACGAGATCGTTCTCCGAGATGGTCGCGGAGATTGCCTCCGGCAGCGGGCCGGAATTGCCGATGCAGGTGGTGCAGCCATAGCCGACGAGATCGAAGCCGAGGGCGTCAAGATCGTCCTGCAGGCCGGATTTATCCAGATAGTCGGTCACCACCTGCGAGCCGGGGGCGAGCGAGGTCTTCACCCAGGGCGGCACGGAAAGCCCCTTCTCGCGTGCCTTCTTGGCGACGAGGCCGGCGGCGATGAGGACGCTCGGATTGGAGGTGTTGGTGCACGAGGTGATGGCGGCGATGACGATATCGCCGTCGCTCAAATGGAAATCGTGACCATTGACCGGGTAGCTCGGCACCGGATCCATGATGCCTTCCGCGCCCTCGTCGACATAGCGCGACTCGCCGAGGCTTGTCGGGACTTCGCTGGAATTCCTGGCGCCGCCTTGCAAGTCGTGCAGCGCTTCCTCGAAGGCGCGCGAGGCGTCGGTGAGCGCCACTCGGTCCTGCGGCCGCTTCGGTCCGGCGAGCGAAGGCACGACGGTGGAAAGGTCGAGGCTCAAAGTGTCGGTGAAAAGCGGGTCGGGCGTGTCGTCGAAGCGGAACATGCCCTGCGCCTTGGCGTATTCCTCCACCAGCTTGACGCGGTGCGGATCGCGGCCGGTGGCGCGAAGATATTTCAGCGTGTCGTTGTCGATGGGGAAGAAGCCGCAGGTGGCGCCGTATTCCGGCGCCATGTTGGCGATCGTCGCCTGATCCTCCAGGGAGAGGCCGGAAAGGCCCTCGCCGAAGAACTCCACGAACTTGCCGACGACGCCCTTCTGGCGGAGCATCTGCGTGACGGTGAGCACGAGGTCGGTCGCCGTGGTGCCCTCCGGCAGGCGACCGGTCAGGCCGAAGCCGATGACTTCCGGGATGAGCATGGAGATCGGTTGGCCGAGCATGGCCGCCTCAGCCTCAATGCCGCCGACGCCCCAGCCCAGAACGGAGAGGCCGTTGACCATGGTGGTGTGGCTGTCGGTCCCCACCAGCGTGTCGGGGAAGGCGTAGGTGACGGTTGCGCCGTCCTCGGCCTCCTCGCGCGTCCAGACCGTCTGGGCGAGATATTCCAGGTTGACCTGATGGCAGATGCCGGTCCCCGGCGGCACGACGCGGAAGTTCTGGAAGGCTTCCTGGCCCCAGCGCAGGAAGGTGTAGCGCTCGCCGTTGCGCTGGTATTCCATCTCCACGTTCTTCTCGAAGGAATCGGGCGTGCCGAAAAAATCGACCATGACGGAATGGTCGATGACGAGATCGACCGGCACGAGCGGATTGATGACCTTGGGGTCGCCGCCGAGCTGCGTCGTGGCGTCGCGCATGGCGGCAAGATCGACGACGGCGGGAACGCCGGTGAAGTCCTGCATCAAGACGCGCGCCGGCCGGTAGGCGATCTCGCGCGTGGAGCGGCGCTTCGCCAGCCATTCGGCGACCGCCTTGATGTCGTCGGCGGTGACGGAGCGTCCGTCCTCGTGGCGCAAGAGGTTCTCCAGGAGTACCTTCAGCGAGAAAGGCAGGCGGGAAATGCCCTCAAGGCCGTTCTTTTCTGCCTCCGGCAGGGAGAAATAGGCGTAGCTGCGCCCATCCACCTTAATGTCTTTGCGGGCCTTGAAGCTGTCTAAGGATTTGGTCACGTAATGGCTCCCTCTATCACCGCCGGCAGAGCGCGGGCCATGGACGGCCAATGCGGCTCATACGACGCGGTTCCGGCGTGGCATGTCTGGAGGCCGGCGGAGAGGAGCGCCTGCCGCCGCCGGTTGCCGGGCATATAGAATATTCTGTAAGCGGAAGCCAGCCGCCCGCGCGGCACGCACGACAAAGACGCCAGAGGCGAGCACTTGCCCCTAGAAGATGCCTTCCCGCCGGTACGTCTGGCCGCCGACGATCTCGCCTGCGAGCGCGGCGGGCGGCCGATTTTCCACGGCCTCAGCTTTTCGCTCGCAGGCGGTGAGATGCTCGCCGTGGTCGGGCCGAACGGCGCGGGCAAGTCGAGCCTTTTGCGCGTCGTCGCCGGCTTGCTTTCGCCGAGCGAGGGGCGTGTCGATCTTGACACCGACGGTGAGCGCGAGACGGCGATGCATCTTCTCGCCTATGGCGACGGGCTTAGGAACGTCTTCACCGTGAAGGAGAACCTGCGCCTGTGGTCGCGGCTTTACGGGGGTGCGGCCGATGACGATGCCATGCACGAGGCGCTGGAGGAGGTGGGGCTCGGCCATGCCATGCATCTGGCGGCGCGGGCGCTTTCCACCGGCCAGCGAAGGCGGGCGGGGCTGGCGCGCCTTATCTTGTCGCCGCGACCGATCTGGCTGCTCGACGAGCCGACCTCCGGCCTCGACAAGGACGGCGAGGCTATCCTGGGGCGGATGATGGCGGAGCATCTCGCCTCCGGCGGGGCGATCCTCGTCGCCACGCATCTTCAGCTGCCCGTCGCCCCGACCCACAGGCTGGAGCTGCAATGAGCGCCTTTGCCGCCCTGATCGTTCAGACGGTCGCCGCTTCCATCCGCGCCGGCGGCGGGGCGCTGACGGGCCTTCTCTTCTTTCTGACCGTCGTTTCCGTCATTCCGTTCGGCGTCGGGCCGGACCTCAATTTGCTTGCACGGATCGGGCCAGCGGTCCTGTGGATCGGCGTGCTCCTATCGATGCTTCTCGGCCTTGACCGGCTCTTCGGCCAGGACCGGGAGGATGGGGGGTTGGAACTCGTCATCGTCTCCGGCGAATCGATGCCGCTCTTCGTGCTGGCGCGCGCTTGCGGCTACTGGCTGGCGCACGGCCTGCCGATCGTGCTCGCGGCGCCGGTGCTCGGCCTCATCCTCAATCTCTCGCCCTTGGCGCTCGGGGCGGTGACGCTGACGTTGCTCGCCGGCTCGCCGGCGCTTGCCATGATCGGCGCAGTCGGCGGGGCGCTGACGGCGGGGCTGGCGCGCGGGGGCATGCTGGCGGCAATCCTCGTCCTGCCCCTTTCGGTGCCGGTGCTGATCTTCGGCGTGGCGGCCGTCAACGGCGCCATCGCCGATCCCGATCCGTTCCTGGCGCCGTTTCTCATCATGTGCGCCTTCACGCTGTTCTCGGCCGTTCTTGCCCCGATCGCGGGCGCGGCGGCGCTGCGTCTCGGCCTCGATTGATCTGAGTCATGCCGAGGCTTGGCAAGCTATGCCATCGAGACCACATTGGCTCTTTCTCACGCGGGTTCTAAGACTGGTCTCATGGGTGTCGTCTCCAGCCTCGCCAACCCGACGCGCTTCCTCTCCTGGTCGTCGCGGCTTTTGCCGATCGTCTCCGTGCTCGCCGCGCTGACGCTCGCCGTCGGGGTCTATTGGTCTCTCTTTGTCGCGCCGCCCGATTACCAGCAGGGCGACAGCGTGCGCATCATGTTCATCCACGTGCCGGCGGCCTATCTGGCGATGTTCTGCTACGTCGTCATGGCCGCGGCGGCGCTCGGGACCTTGGTCTGGCGCCATCCGCTCGCCGACGTCTCGGCGCGGGCGGCCGCCCCCATCGGCGCGGCCTTCACCTTCCTCGCGCTTTTCACCGGCTCCGTCTGGGGCAAGCCGATGTGGGGCGCCTGGTGGGTCTGGGACGCCAGGCTTACCTCCGTTCTCGTCCTCTTCATCATGTATCTCGGACTTATCGCGCTGTGGCGCGCCTTCGACGATCCGAGTCGGGGGGCGAAGGTGGCGGCGATCCTCATCCTCGTCGGATTCATCAACATCCCGGTGATCAAGTTCTCCGTCGATTGGTGGAATACTCTGCATCAGCCGGCGAGCATCGTGCGCATGGACGGGCCGACCATCGATCCTTCCATGCTGTGGCCGCTTCTGGTGATGATCGCCGGCTACACGCTCACCTTCATCGCCCTGCATCTTGCGGCGATGCGGGCGGAGATCTATCGGCGGAGGGCGCGCACGACCGAGATGCTGATCGCCGCGCGGCCAGCTTCCACGGCGGTGCGGCCGACCGAAGCTGCGGCCACCGGCGCGCCGCCGCATACCGCTCATTGAGCTAATCCCGGAGACGTCATGAGCCATCTTCCCTACATCGTCGCGGCCTATGGGGCGACGGCGCTCGTCATCGGCGCCCTTATCGTCTGGGTGAGCGCCGATACGCGGGCGCAGAAGCGCCGGCTGCAGGAGCTTGAGAAGGCCGGTCCCCGCCGGCAGGCGCGCGGGACGGCGGCATGAGCAGCGAAGACGCGAACAACACGAGGGGCGGCGCGGCGAACAGCGTAGAAACGCCGACGAAGCGCACCGCGTCCGGGCGTTTTTGGGTGGTCCTGCCGCTTCTGGTGTTTCTGGCGCTCGCCGGGCTCTTCTACGCCCAGCTCGGAGAGGACGCCTCGCAGATACCCTCCGTTCTCATCGGCAAGGAGGTTCCCGAATTCGATCTGCCGCCGCTCTATGAGGACGGATCGGGTCTTGCCAAGGCGGACCTTTCAAAGGGCGTGCATCTCGTCAATATCTGGGCCTCCTGGTGCGCGCCGTGCCGGGCCGAGCACCCGCTCCTGATGCAGCTCGCCAAGGACGACCGCTTCAAGGTCCATGGTATCAACTACAAGGACAAGCCGGAGAATGCCCGCCGCTTCCTCGGCGCGCTCGGCGATCCGTTCGATCAGATCGGCCGCGACGAGAAGGGGCGCTCGGCGATCGAATGGGGTGTCTACGGCGTGCCGGAGACCTTCATCGTCAAGGACGGGGTGATCGCCCACAAGCATGTCGGCCCGCTCAACACCGACGCCTTCAACACCCAGTTCCTGCCGGCGCTCGGCAAGGCCATTGGCGGCGACGTCAAGATGGGCGCGGGCGAGGCCGAGCCGACGAGCTGAGCCAGCCGGCTAGGCCGGTATCCTATTCCTGAGCGGCGTCCGCCGTGCGGCGGATTTCCGCCACCAGCTCCTCGGCAAGCCCGAGGCGGGCGGCGAGCATGTCGAGATAGGCGCGCTCGGCCGGATGGTCGGGATCGATGGCAAGAAGCGAGGCCGTATAGACCTCCATTGCCACCTCCTCGCTCGACACCTTCTCCACCAATTCGCCGATGGAAAGCGGCCGGCGCATCTCGTCCATCAGGATGCCTTTTGCCTCCGGATCGAGGTCGATCTCGTCGATGCGTGTAAAGATCGCTGCCTGCTCGGCGGAGTCGATATAGCCGTCGGCCTTGGCCGCGGCGATCATGGCGGAGAGGATGAGACGGGCGCGTTCGTCGCCCTCGCGTCCCGTCGGTTGGAAAACGGTGCCTTCCGTCGCCGGCAGGGCCTCGATCTGGCGCGGCGCCTCTGGGGCATGCTGCGGGGCGACGCCAGCCTTGTTCGCCTGATGGTTCTGCCAAGCCTTGTAGGCAAGTCCTGCGACCAGCGCCATGCCGCCATAGGTGACCGCCTTCTTGCCGAGCTTGCGGCCGCGCTTGCTGCCGAGGAGATAGGTGGCAAGGCCGCCGGCCAGAGCGCCCTTCAGCGCCGAGCCGCCCTGGCCGCCGAGGAGCCCGCCGATTTGATCTTGAACCGATCCGCCGCCCGCCGCCTGGTTCAGGCCGCTTTGCCTGCCGCGGGCCTCGACCTCGCCGCCCCGCGCGGCCGAGCCGGTGCCGAGGAAATCATCGAGTAGCTTTTGCGGATCGATCATCAACGGGTCCTTTCGCCATGAGGAAGTGCCGGACCCGATATCGGAACGCACCCGCCGCTATGCAATTGCCGAAACGTTGGTGCGGCGCGAAAAGCGGCCGCTATTTCTGGCCGCCGAGCGGCTCCAAAGCGTGGCGGTTGATCAGCGGCATCTGCGTGAGGGTGAAGGCGATGGTGAGCGGCATGATGCCGAAGACCTTGAAGCTCACCCAGAAGTCGGTGGAGAAATTGCGCCAGACCACTTCATTGAGGATGGCGAGGGCGAAGAAGAAAAGACCCCAGCGGAAGGTGAGCTTCCTCCAGCCCTCTGCGTCGAGGCGGAAGACGCTGTCGAAAACGTAGCCGAGGAGGGAGCGGCCGAAAGCCAGGCCCCCGAGCAAGACGGCGCCGAACAGCGCATTGACGATGGTCGGTTTCATCTTGATGAAGATTTCGTCCTGAAGGAAGAGCGTCAGCCCGCCGAAGACGAGAACGACGACGCCGGTGATGACCGGCATGACGGCGAGCCGTCTGGTCAGCAGCCAGGAGGCGGCGAGCGCTATGGTGATCGCCACCATGAAGACGCCGGTCGCCCAGAAGATGCCGAAGCGGGCGTTGACGAAGAAGAAGACGACCAGCGGCCCGAGCTCCAGGGCGAGCTTCAGAAGCGGGTTCAGACGCTCGCGGGCCGGGTCGTCCGGCTCGCGCTCAAACAGCGAATGGTCGTCGTTGGAACTCATCCGCAGCTATGTGCGGAGCGCGGCCGGCGATGTCAATCGCGAGCCGCGCTCGCCGGCCGCGCCGATCAAAAGCCGGCGATCGCCCGGGCGAAATCCTCCGCCTTGAAGGGCTGCAGATCGTCGACGCCCTCGCCGACGCCGATGAAGTGCACCGGCAGGCCATGGCGCGCGGCGATGGCGACGAGGATGCCGCCGCGTGCGGTGCCGTCGAGCTTGGTCATGACGAGGCCGCTGACGCCGGCCTTGTCGGCGAATATCTCCACCTGCGACATGGCGTTCTGGCCGGTGGTGGCGTCCAGCGTCAGAAGCGTGGCGTGCGGCGCTTCGGGATCGTGCTTCTTGATGACGCGCACGACCTTCTCCAGCTCCGCCATCAACTCGGCGCGGTTCTGCAGGCGGCCCGCCGTGTCGATGATAAGGATATCGGTGCCGGCATTTCTGGCCGCCTCCATGGCGTCGAAGGCAAGTCCGGCCGCGTCGGCGCCCTGCTCGCGGGCAATCACCTCAGAGCCGGTGCGCTCGCCCCAGATCTTTAGCTGCTCGATGGCGGCGGCGCGGAAGGTGTCGCCGGCCGCCAGCATGACGGCGCGACCCTCGGCGCGTAACTTCGCCGCCAGCTTGCCGATGGTCGTCGTCTTGCCGGAGCCGTTGACGCCGACGACGAGGATGACGAAGGGCTTCTTGGCGGCGTCGATGTTGAGCGGCTCGGCGACAGGCTTCAGTGTTCGCGCCACCTCGTCGGCGAGGATGGCCCTCACCTCCGCTTCGTCGACAGACCTGTCGTAGCGCTCGCGCGCCAGGCGCTCGGTGATGGCGGTGGCGGTCTCCACACCGAGATCGGCGGAGATCAGCACGTCCTCCAGCTCCTCCAGCGTCTCATCGTCGAGGCGGCGCTTGGTGAAGGAGCCGGTGATGCGCGAGGTGATGGAATTGGAGGATTTGGAAAGGCCCGAGGTGAGGCGCTGCAGCCAGCCCTGGCGGGCGGGGGACGCCGCCGCGGGCTGCGGCCCAGGTTCCTCCGCTTCTTCGGTGAGCGTGACCGGCGCGTCTTCGCGCTCGGCTTCGGCGGTTTCCTCCGCGGGGCCTCCAGGTAAGGTTCCTGCCTCTTCGTCGGCTGGCGGGGTGGCGAGTGCCGGCCGGTCGAGGCCCGGCTCCGGGCCGGTGTGGGGGGGCGTGGAGCTATCGGTTTCTTGCGACAGCGCGGCGACGCCTTCGCTCTCAAGCTCATCCTCGGCGCGGTGCTTCTCGCCCGCCTCGGCCTTGTCCGATTCGTTTTCTAGCGCCTCGGCCTCGGGCGCTTCGTCCTCCCGTGCCTCGGCCTCTTCGGCCTCTATGCGCTCTTCCTCGGAAAGTTCCTCGCGCTCTTCGGCGGGCGCCTTGTCGCGGCCGAAGAGGCGGCCGAAAAATCCCTTCTTCTCAGCCATCACGCTGCCTTCGCCAGTTCCTCGGTGGTGAGCCTGCCGTCCGCGACGCCGGCGATGCGGGCGGTGACGATGTCGCCCGGCGTGCCGCCTTGAATGCAGACGGGCGCGAAGTGCTCGCTGCGCGCAAAGCCTTCCTTCTCCACCAGCAGCGCGCGCGTCTTTCCGACCTCGCTCGCCAGAAAGCCGCGCTCGGCAGCTTCGCCCGTCTCCCGCAGGCGGCGGGCGCGGTCCTTCACCTCCTGGCGCGGAAGCTGGGGCATTCTTGCCGCCGGCGTGCCCTTGCGGGGCGAGAAGGGGAAGACATGCAGGTAGGTGAGGCCGCAATCCTCCACGAGGCGAAGGGAGTTCTGGAACATCTCCTCCGTCTCGGTCGGGAAGCCGGCGATGAGGTCGGCCCCGAAGACGATGTCGGGGCGCAGGCGGCGCGCCTCCTCGCAAAAGCGGGTGGCGTCCTTTCTCAGATGCCGGCGCTTCATGCGCTTTAAAATCATGTCGTCGCCGGCCTGGAGCGAGAGATGCAGATGCGGCATCAGCCGCTCCTCCTCGGCGATGGCGCGCATCAGCTCGGCATCGGCCTCGATGGAATCGATGGAGGAAAGGCGCAGGCGCATAAGCTCTGGCACATGCGCGAGGATGGTGCGCACCAGCCGCCCCAGGCGCGGCCGGCCGGGAAGGTCGGCACCCCAGGAGGTGAGGTCGACGCCGGTCAGCACCACTTCGCGATAGCCTCCGGCGGCAAGGCGGCGAACCTCCTCCACCACCGGACCCATGGCGACGGAGCGCGAATTGCCGCGTCCGTAAGGGATGATGCAGAAGGTGCAGCGATGGTCGCAGCCGTTCTGCACCTTGACGAAGGCGCGGGTGCGCCCCTCGAAGGCGTCGACGAAATGCGGCGCCGTCTCGCGCAAGGTCATGATGTCGGAGACGAGTATCTTCTGCGGCGCCGGCAGGCCGAAGGGGCGCACGGCAACGCGCTGCCAGGCGGCGCGTTCGGTTTTTTCGGCGTTGCCGAGAACGACATCGACCTCCTCCATGGCGGCGAAGGTCTCAGGCTCGGTCTGCGCGGCGCAGCCGGTGACGACAATGCGCCGGCCGGGATTGTCGCGCCGTGCCTTGCGGATCGCCTGGCGCGCCTGGCGCACCGCCTCGCCGGTGACGGCGCAGGTATTGACGACGATGGCGTCGTCGATGGCCGCGCCGGCCTCGCGGCGCATGATCTCCGATTCGTAGGCGTTGAGCCGGCAGCCGAAGGTGAGGATGTCGAGGCTCATTCGGCGGCCGCCTCCTGCCGGCGCCAGGCGCCGGTCTCGGTATCGAAGAAGCCGGTGAACTCGCTCTCCACGGGCCCGGTCATCCAGATATGGTCGTGCTCGTCCCAGCGGATAAAGAGGTCGCCGCCGGGCATGGTGATCGTCGCCTCGCGCCCGGTGCGTCCGGTACGCGCGGCGCAGACGAGCGTGGCGCAGGCGGCGGTGCCGCAAGCCTGCGTCAGCCCCACGCCGCGCTCATAGGTGCGGATGGTGACGGCATCGCTTGCCGTCACCTCGGCGACGGTGATGTTGGCGCGTTCGGGAAAGATCGGATGGCTCTCCAGGAGCGGACCGAAGCGCTCGATGGCGTGGCCGCTCACATCCTCGACCCAGAAGATGGCATGCGGATTACCGACATTGACGACGGAAGGCGAATGCAGGACCGGCGCGTCGACGGGGCCGATCTGCAATTCGATGGCGCGAGTGTCGCGGAACTCCTCCGCCAGCGGGATGTCTTCCCAGTCAAAGCGAGGCACGCCCATATCGACGGAGATGGAGCCGTCGGCGTCGTTCCTGGCGAGGAGAAGGCCGGCGCGGGTCTCGATGGAGGCGCTCGCCGTGCCGTTCTCGGCCATCAGCAAGGCGGCGACGCAGCGCGTGGCGTTGCCGCAGGCGGCGACCTCGCCGCCATCGGCATTGTCGATGCGCATGAAGATATCGGCGCCGATTCGCGAAGGCTCTAGGGTGATGAACTGATCGAAACCGATGCCGCGAGCACGGTCGGCGAGGGCGCGGATGATCTCAGATCGCGGGCGCACGCCGCCCCGCCTCGCATCCACGACGGCAAAGTCGTTGGCGAGCCCGTTCATCTTGATAAAGGGCGTCTCGCTCATGGGCGCCTATATGGGCGAAAAGAGGCCGAAACGCCAGAAGGCGGGCGGCGAGCCCGCGGGACCGAAGGCCGCGCCATATAGGCGGAGCGGCCGGCGAGCCTTGCTCCGATAGGCATGGCAAGCGCGTGGAACCTTCCTTATGAGCGCCGATTGAAGGTGAAAAGGATGCGCGATGCCAAGGCCAAGCGATGACGATCTTTTCGGCGCGCGCCACGAGCGGGAGGACCCGCGCGGACGCGCCGCCGCGACGCCCAGTGAGATACCGTTCGCCGGGTGGCGCGACATATTCTGGCGTGTCGCGAAGGAAATCGCCGAAGACCGGGTGTCGTTGGTGGCCGGCGGGGTGACCTTCTATCTCTTGCTTGCTGCCTTTCCGGCGCTGGCGGCCCTCGTCGCCATCTATGGGCTCTACACCGACCCCGCCAATCTGGCGGCGCAGCTTGAGGCGCTTCAGGCGGTGATGCCGCAGGCCGGCATGGAAATTCTGCAGGAGCAGATGGAGCGGCTCGTCAGCGCCGAACCGGCCTCGCTCAGCTTCGCCTTTCTTGCCGGTCTCGCTTTGTCGCTATGGAGCGCCAACAGAGGCGTGAAGGCGCTCTTCCAGGCTCTCAACGTCGCCTATGAAGAGAAAGAGGAGCGCTCCTTCGTTGGGCTGAACCTCGTCTCTCTGCTTTTTACGCTCGGCTTCATCCTCCTCGTGCTGCTCTTCCTCGCCGCAACCGTGGTGGTGCCGGCGGTGCTCGCCACCCTCGGCTTGACGCAGGGATGGCTGGTGGCGGCCTTGCGCTGGCCGATGCTGCTTCTGGTGGCGGCGGCGGCGATCGCCACGCTCTATCGTTTCGGACCGAGCCGGCCGCCTATGCGCTGGCGCTGGGTCTCCTGGGGCGGGACAATCACCGCCTTGGTGTGGATCGCCGCCTCGATCCTCTTCTCCTGGTACATCGCCAACTTCGCCGACTACAACGCCACCTACGGTTCGCTCGGCGCCGTCATCGGCCTGATGATGTGGATCTGGGTGTCGGTCTTCGTGCTCCTGGCCGGGGCGGAGCTCAACGCGGAGATGGAACATCAGACGGCGCGCGACACCACGCTGGCGCCTGAGCGCCCGATCGGCCTGCGCGGCGCGCATATGGCCGATACCGTCGGTAAGGGGCTCGACGGCTCGGGCGGCGGGGCGGGACTGGACCTCTTTGGCTCGCGCCAGCCCTTGGCGCGTCACGAGCGCTTCAGCCTCGGCGAACTCATCACGATCGGCATCCCCTTCGTCCTTATCGGCATCCTGCTTTCCTCGCCGGTAGAAAGGCCGCCGCGGGTTCGCCGAGGAAGGCGCCGCACCGGTGCGAAGCGGCTCGCGGAAGCGGGGCTGAAGGCGGTGCTCGCAACGACGAGGCGCTGATCGGGGAGGCGATGGTCTGTCGTCGATGGAAGGATGCGGCGGAAGTATGCCGGGGGAAGTATGCCGGGCGATAGAGCGCTTTGCCCATCGAGCCGAGCCGGTGTCGGGCGGACCGGCTTCCGGCGAGCCTGGGCTCGGCCGCCGAAAGCCGGTCCTGGTCCGCGCTGCCGGGGGGCGGTGCAGGCGGAGATCGGCCAGAAACGCTTACGCTGCAAATCGATTAACACAATTAAAAGTTGCAATGACTGGATGCTACAATTACAACCTCGGCCCGTCAATGTATTTTCGCCGGTTTCGCTGGGTTTAACCTTACGTAAAGCTTGCCTCCGCGAGACGAGTTTGATCGGAAAGCCTTCCGATTGAGGCGGCACTCGCAGCGAGGACGACGACGCAAAGCGGCCCGATGGACCGCCCGCCTTGTTGTTGGAATGCTGGCGCCGCCGCTTTGCTGCCGCTTTATTGACTTTCGTCCCTTGTTCCTCTAGGCGCGAGCTACGAAATTCCATGCGGTCCGAAACCGAGCCGCCGACCGGGACCGTGGTTCCGGAGGTCCACACCCGCCAGCGAGGGTTCGCCCGCGGGTGCGATAGGCATTGAACGCCCGAGAGCATCATGTTCGATACCCTTTCCGATCGCCTTTCCGGCATCTTCGATAAGATCACCGGCCGCGGTGCGCTCTCAGACAAGGACGTCTCCGAAGCGCTGCGTGAGGTGCGCAGGGCGCTGCTTGAGGCCGATGTCGCGCTGGAGGTGGTCAAGAGCTTCACCGAGAAGGTGCGCGAACGCGCCGTCGGTGCGGAGGTTGTGCGCTCCGTCAAGCCGGGCCAGATGGTCGTCAAGATCGTCCATGACACGCTGGTGGAGACGCTCGGCTCGGAAGCCTCCGAAATCAGCCTCGCGGCCGCGCCGCCGGTTGCGATCATGATGGTCGGCCTGCAGGGCTCCGGTAAGACGACGACGACGGCCAAGATCGCCAAGCGCTTGACGGATCGGGACAAGAAGAAGGTCCTGATGGCTTCGCTCGACACGCGCCGGCCGGCGGCGCAGGAGCAGCTGAAGGTTCTCGGCGAGCAGATCGGCGTCGCCACCTTGCCGATCGTGGCGGGGCAGGGCCCGGTGGAGATCGCCAAGCGGGCGGAGAACGCCGCCAAGCTCGGCGGCTACGATGTCGTCATGCTCGACACGGCCGGGCGCACGCATATCGACGAGCCCTTGATGATCGAGATGGAGGAGGTGAAGCGGACGTCGCGGCCGCATGAAATCCTCCTCGTCGCCGACGCGCTGACCGGCCAGGACGCGGTCAATGTGGCGCGCTCGTTCAACGAGCGCTGCGCCGTCACCGGCATCGTCCTAACCCGTATCGACGGCGACGGGCGCGGCGGCGCTGCGCTCTCCATGCGCGCCGTCACCGGTAAGCCGATCAAGCTCATCGGCACCGGCGAGAAGATCGACGCGCTGGAGGCGTTCCATCCCTCGCGCATCGCCGACCGTATCCTCGGCATGGGCGATATCGTCTCGCTGGTGGAGAAGGCGTCCGAGGAGATCGACCAGGAGAAGGCCCTTCGAACCGCGCAGCGGATGAAGAAGGGCGAGTTCGACCTGGAGGATTTCGCCGAGCAGCTCAAGCAGATGGAGAAGATCGGCGGCATGTCCGGCATCATGAGCATGATGCCGGGCGTGGCGAAGATGAAGAAGCAGGTCTCGGCCGCCGGCGTCGACGACCGCATCATCAAGCGCCAGCTCGCCATCATTTCTTCCATGACGCGTACGGAGCGGCAGAAGCCGGCGGTGATGAACGCCTCGCGCAAGAAGCGCGTCGCGGCGGGTTCCGGCGTCGAGGTGCAGGACGTCAATAAGCTCCTGAAGATGCACCGGCAGATGTCGGACATGATGAAGAAGCTCGGCCGCAACAAGAAGATGGCCGGCCTCTTCGGCGGCGGCGCCAAGCCGGATCCGGCGATGCTGGAAGAGATGCAGAAATCCGGCGGTATGGGCGGCATGCCCGGCGGCCTGCCGCCCGGAATAGGCGGCATGCCGGGTGGGATGCCCGGATTGCCGGGGATGGGCGGTGGCGGCTTTCCAGGCCTGCCGAGCCTCGGGCGGGGCAAGAAGAAGTAGCTCTTACTAGACAGGAAGACCAAGATGACCGTGAAACTGAGATTGGCCCGCGGCGGCTCCAAGAAGCGCCCGTTCTACCGGGTCGTGGCCGCGGACGAGCGGGCGCCGCGCGACGGGCGCTACATCGAGCGCCTTGGCGTCTACAACCCGCTTCTGCCGAAGGACCATGCCGAGCGCGTCGTGCTCGACACGGAGCGCGTGCAGTACTGGCTGTCTCAGGGCGCCAAGCCGACCGACAGGGTGCTGCGCTTCCTCGACGCGGCCGGGCTCGCCAAGCGGCCGGCGCGCAATAATCCGAAGAAGGCCGAGCTCGGCGCCAAGGCCAAGGAGCGGCTGGAAGCCCGCCGCCAGGCCGAGGAAGAGGCTAAGGCCGCCGCCGAGGCCCCGGCGGAGGAAGCACCCGCCGAGGCGCCGGCCGACGAGGCCGCGGAATAAGCTCCGCGGCCCGACCGGCCGGCTGAGGCCATGTCCAAGGAGCGTGACCTTCTTCTCGTCGCGCAGATCGGCCGGCCGCATGGCGTCAAGGGCGAGGTGCGGGTGAAGAGCTTCACCGCCGATCCGCTCGCTCTTGCCGATTATTCTCCGCTGCGAGCGGAGGACGGGCGCCTGTTGGAAATCCAGGCATTGCGCCCCGACAAGGGCGACATTCTCCTCGCCCGCTTCAAGGGCGTCGGCGAGCGCAGTGCTGCCGAGGCGCTGAACGGGCTGGCGCTCTACGTGCCGCGCGAGGCCTTGCCGGAAGCGGGGGAGGAGGAGTTCTACCATGCCGATCTCATCGGCCTTGAGGCGCGCGCGCCGGATGGCGAAATCCTCGGGCGCGTCATCGCCGTGCACGATTTCGGTGCCGGCGACGTGCTGGAGGTGAAGCCACCCAAGGGCGCCACCTTTCTCCTTGCCTTCACGCGCGAGAATGTCCCGGAAGTCGGCCTTGCCGGCAGATACCTCATCCTCGATTTGCCCGATGAGGTGGAAGTGCGCGAAGAAGGGGCGGCAAGCCACAAGGAGAAATCATGATCACCGTCGCCGGGCAGTTCCGCATTCCCGAAGGCAAGCAGGACGCCCTTCTGCCGCATGCCCGCCAGATGCTCGCTGCCACCCGCGCGGAAGAAGGCTGCATCCTCTACGCTTTTGCCTTCGACCTGGAGGATCCGCATCTGGTGCGCGTCTATGAGGAATGGGAGAGCTGGGAGCATCTGGCCGCCCATGGGGAGGCGCCGCATATGGCGCAGTGGCGGGCGGCGCTCGGCGAGATCGGCAGCTTTGAGCGCGCCGTCAAAGCCTATGAGGCCGGCCAGGCGAAGACCGTTTGATCCCTTCTATGAACTTCCGCGCCTCTGTTCTCACCCTCCATCCGGAGATGTTTCCGGGGCCGCTCGGCTTCTCGCTTTGCGGCAAGGCGCTGAGCGGAGGCTTATGGAGCCTGGAGAGCCGGCCCATCCGCGCCCACGGCATCGGCACGCACCGCATGGTCGACGACACGCCGGCGGGCGGGGGACCTGGCATGGTGATGCGCGCCGATGTCCTCGCCGCGGCCATCGACGAGGCCTCGCCGGCGCACGACAAGCGCCCACGGCTGCTGATGAGCCCGCGCGGGGCGCCCCTCACACAGGCGATGGTGCGGCGCTGGGCGAAGGGGCCGGGGCTCCTCATCGTCTGCGGCCGCTTCGAGGGCGTCGACGAAAGGGTCATCGAAGCGCGCGGCCTTGAGGAGGTCTCGCTCGGCGATTTCGTCCTTTCCGGCGGCGAGGTGGCGGCGATGGCGCTGCTTGAGGCGGTGGTGCGCCTCATCCCCGGCGTCATGGGCAAGGAGGCCTCCGGCACCGAGGAGAGTTTTGAGAACGGGCTCCTGGAATATCCGCATTATACAAGGCCCGCCGAGTTTGAGGGCCGGACCATCCCGCCGGTCCTCACCTCCGGCCATCACGGCGAGGTGGCGAAATGGCGGCGGGCCGAGGCGGAGCGCATCACCCGCGAAAGGCGGCCGGATCTTCTGAAGAAGGACCTCTAGGTCGCGGCCTCACAGGGACGGGGTTGGCGGGCGGCGATAAAGCCCGCGGGCCGGTGCTGTCGATCACCGCGCCGGGGCTTCCGCCCTGTCGCCATGCCATGGCTCGACCATGGCATCCATGGCGCGGACTCTCGCCGAGCCGAGAAGGCGCGGAACGGATGGCCGGGGGGCCGGCCATGACGACCATCAGAAATCGCTATGCAGCGCGATCGAAAGCGCGGGGCAACCAACCGACCGCTGCTGGCCGCGGCCTCAGCCCGTCACGACGTAGTAGACGGTGAGGAAGAGGCCGACGGCGATGACGAAGCCGCGCACATAGCTCTGCGGGAAGCGGCGCGCCGCGGCCACACCGGAATAGCCGCCGAGGGCGGTGGCGGCGATCATCACCGCCGCCTCGCTCCAGGCGATCACCCCGCCTTTGACGAAGACGGCGATGGCGATGATGGCGATGACGACCGACAGCAGCGTCTTGATGGCGTTGAGACGGTGGAAGTCTTCGCCCTCGGTCAGGCCGAGGGAAGCCAGCATCATGATGCCCATGCCGGCGCCGAAGAAGCCGCCATAGATGGCGACCACGAACTGGATGACCCAGGCCAGCGGCCGCGGGGCGTGAAGCTGGCGCGCCCGCAGCGCCCGGGCAATGCGCGGGCCGGCGGCGAAGAGCCCGGTCGCCGCGATCAGCAGCCAGGGCACCATGGCGCGAAATTGCGGGTTGTCCAAAGCCAGCAGGAGGAGGGCACCGAGGAGGCCGCCAATGGCGGAGACGAGGAGAAAGGGCAAGGCGGTGCGGCCGATCACCTTCAGCTCGCGCGTATAGGCGAGGGTGGAGGTGACATAGCCCGGCAATTGGGCAATGGAACTCGTCGCATTGGCGGTGATCGGCGGCAGGCCGACAAGGGTCAGGGCGCCGAAGGTCAGAAAGGTGCCGCCCCCCGCCACGGCGTTGACGGCGCCGGAGACGAAGCCTGCGAGGAGCAGGAGGGCTATCTCAAAGAAAAGCATGATGTATCGGTGGCGGGGGCATCGGGGGACGCAAGTTTTAGCTTCCCCCGCCGGGCGGCGCAAACCCGCGCCTTGCAACTCGACGAAAGTCGAAGGCGGCAAGCGCCGCGCGCCCTGTCACAGGCTCGTCATTTTGCACCCCGAAGGCGTCGACAGGCGAAGCGCTTCGGTGTATAGGGCCGCCAACTTCCGTTTTGAGATACGAAACAATGCCGCGAGCCGGCCGTTTCGTCGTGGAGCAATCCGTCGAGACAGGCGCCCGCGGGCCGTATGGGGTTTGAAGAGATGAACGCGATCCAGGAGATCGAGCAGGCCGAAATGGCCGGCATCGCCGAGCGCCGGACGATCCCGGAATTTGAGGCGGGCGACACGGTGCGCGTGCATGTGCGCGTGACGGACGGCAACCGCACGCGGCTGCAGGCCTATGAGGGCGTCGTCATCGCCCGTTCCGGCGGCGGCATCAACGAGAGCTTCACGGTGCGCAAGATTTCGTATGGCGAGGGCGTGGAGCGCGTCTTCCCGGTCTGCTCGCCGCTGATCGAGAAGCTTGAGGTGGTGCGCCGCGGCAAGGTGCGGCGCGCCAAGCTTTATTATCTGCGCGGCCGGCGCGGCAAGTCGGCGCGTATCGCCGAAGATGCGCGGGTGCGCGCCAAGCGGCTCAACGAAGCGGCCCGCGAAATCGCGGCGGCCGAGCGCGCCAAGGCCAAAGAGGCCAAGGAAGCGGCCAAGGCCGAGGCAGAAGCGGCCGAATCCTGATCTAAAGACAGGTCAGTCTGAACGAAGAAGGGCGGTCCCGCGGGGCCGCCCTTCTTCTTTCTGGAATCGTTCTCCATCGGGTGTTGCACGACATCGCGACTATCGAAAGTAGTATTGCGGGCCGGGCGAGGTGCCGATAGCGGGGTAGACGGCGAACTTGCGTCGCCCAATCGCGGTTCGCCGCCAACGAATTTCATAATGGGAGGGACTGAACGTCCATGAGCACCACCGACAAGACGATTCTGACTCGTCGCACCCTCTTGCGGGGCACGGCGGCGGGCGCGACGCTGCTCGCCACGCCCTACTTCTTCACCAAGGGCGCCTACGCCCAGGATTTCTGCAATATGCCGACGGGCGACACCGTCACCCTCGGCTTCAACGTGCCGCAGACAGGCGCCTATGCCGATGAGGGCGCGGACGAGCTGCGCGCCTACCAGCTGGCCGTCAAGCACCTCAACGGCGAGGGCGACGGGGGCATGATGAACACGATGTCGCCCTCCGCGCTGAAGGGCAACGGCATCCTCGGCAAGAAGGTCGCCTACGTCACCGGCGACACCCAGACCAAGTCGGACGCCGCCCGCGCATCGGCCAAGCGCATGATCGAAAAGGACGGCGCCATCATGATCACCGGCGGCTCGTCGTCGGGCGTGGCCATCGCCGTGCAGGGCCTGTGCGACGAGATGGGCGTCATCTTCATGGCCGGCCTCACCCATTCCAACGACACGACGGGCAAGGACAAGAAGCGCTACGGCTTCCGCCACTTCTTCAACGCCTACATGTCCGGCCAGGCGCTTGGCCCGATCCTCGCCGAGGAGTTCGGCAGCGACCGCCGCGCCTATCATCTGACCGCCGACTACACCTGGGGCTGGACGCAGGAAGAATCGATCAAGAACGCCACGGAGAATCTCGGCTGGGAGACCGTCGAGGCGGTCCGCACCCCGCTCGGGGCCGGCGACTTCTCGCAGTACATCACGCCGGTGGTCAATTCCGGCGCGGACGTGCTGATCCTGAACCATTACGGCAAGGACATGGTGAACTCCTTGACCCAGGCGGTTCAGTTCGGCCTGCGCGAGAAGCAGGCCAACGGCAAGAACTTCGAGATCGTCGTGCCGCTGTTCTCGCGCCTGATGGCGCAGGGCGCCGGCGAGGCGATCAAGGGCATCCTCGGCACCACCAACTGGAACTGGTCGCTGCAGGACGAGGCCAGCCAGGCCTTCGTGAAGTCCTTCGGCCAGGAATACGGCTTCCCGCCCTCGCAGGCGGCCCATACCTGCTACGTGCAGACGCTTCTCTACGCCAATGCTTGCGAGACCGCCGGCACCTTCCTGCCGACGGAGGTGATCTCCACGCTCGAGGGCTTTGAGTTCGACGGCATGGGCAATGGTCCGACGCTCTACCGCGCGGAGGATCACCAGTGCTTCAAGAAGGTGCTGGTGGTGCGCGGCAACGAGAACCCGGAATCGCAGTTCGACCTTCTGAAGGTGGTCAAGGAGGTGGCGCGCGAAGACGTCACCTACGATCCGTCCATCTTCGGCGGCGAACTCGGCCCGAACGTCGTCAAGACCTGCTGAGAGGCAGCACACGATCGCCGGCGGCGGCTTTGCCGCCCCGGCACCCTTTCGTGCGCCTCCGCCGGACGTTTCCTTCCTCGTGCAAGCGAGCCCGACGCGAGACTAGAACCTTATGGACGCCATTCTCCTTCAGGTCCTCAACGGCCTCGACAAGGGCGGTGCCTATGCCCTGATCGCCCTCGGCCTGACGCTCGTTTTCGGCACTCTGGGCGTCGTCAACTTCGCCCACGGGGCGCTGTTCATGCTGGGCGCCTTCTGCGCGGTGGCGCTCAACGAGGCGCTGACCTGGGAGATCGTGACCGTCGATCCGACGAGAACCACGGCCTGGGGCACGCCGCTGGAGGTCCGCCAGCCTTATCTGGAGGCGCAGTTCGGCGATTTCGGCGCCTTCCTGGTCGACTTCTCCGTGCCGCTCGCCATCCTCGTCGCCATCCCCTTCATGCTTCTCGTCGGCGTCATCATGGAGCGCGGCCTCGTCCGCTTCTTCTACAAGCGCCCGCATGCGGAGCAGATCCTGGTCACCTTCGGGCTCGCCATCGTCCTGCAGGAGATCATCAAGAGCGTCTTCGGCGCCAACCCGATCCCGCAAGGCGCGCCCGATATGGTCGCCGGCAGCGCCGATATCGGCGCCTGGTTCGGCATGGCCGGCAGCATCATCTATCCGTGGTGGCGGATCGTCTACTTCCTGTTCTCCGTCCTCATCATAGGCATCGTCTTCGCCTTCCTGAACTTCACCACCTACGGCATGGTGGTGCGGGCCGGCATGCAGGACCGCGAGACGGTCGGCTTTCTGGGCATCAACATCCAGCGTCGCTTCACCATCGTCTTCGGCATCGCCGCGGTCGTGGCCGGTCTCGCCGGGGTGATGTACACGCCCATCCTGCCGCCGGATTACCATCTCGGCATGGATTTCCTGGTTCTGTCCTTCGTCGTCGTGGTGGTGGGCGGCATGGGCTCGCTCAGCGGCGCCGTCCTGGCAGGGTTCCTGCTCGGCATCCTGCAATCCTTCGCCTCCATGACGGAAGTGAAGGCGATCCTGCCCGGCATCGACCAGATCATCATCTACCTCGTCGCAGTGATCGTCCTGCTCGTCCGGCCGCGCGGTCTGATGGGTCGGACCGGCATCATGGAGACCTAGGACGTGCGCAAGATTGCCATCTCAGACGGCGACATCCAGGTTTCCACCCGCCAGCTGCCACCGGAGGGGCCGGAGCCGAAGCCGATCACTCCCGCCGCCAAGGACTGGATGCTTTTCCTCGGCTTTGCCGCGACGGTGCTGACCATGCCCATCTGGCTGCAGCCTCTCGGCGCGGCCTATCCGGACCTTCTTCAGAAGTTCGCCATCTTCGGCATCTTCGCCATCGGCTTCAACATCCTGTTCGGGCTGACCGGATACCTCTCCTTCGGCCACGCCGCCTTCCTGGGCGTCGGTTCCTACGCGGCGGTTTGGTCGTTCAAGCTTTTCACCATGAACGTGCTGCCGGCGATGCTGCTGGGCGTCCTGGTGGCGGGCCTGTTCGCCCTTCTCATCGGCTTCATCAGCCTGAGGCGCGCAGGCATCTACTTCTCCATCCTGACGCTCGCCTTCGCGCAGATGAGCTACAATCTCGCCTATTCGGTGCTGACGCCGATCACCAACGGCGAGACGGGCCTGCAGCTGCGCGGCAACGACCCGCGCTACATCGACCGCGCCTTCGGCGTGGAGAGCGTCGGCCTGCCGCAGACCAATCTCTTCGGCATCGATATGAGCGGCTATCCGGGCTTCTACTTCTGCGCCGCGGTGCTGATCGTGATGTTCCTCATCGCCATGCGCATCTTCCGCTCGCCCTATGGGCTGAAACTGCGGGCGATCAAATCGAACCAGAACCGCATGGCCTATACCGGCTTCAACACGCGGCCCTATCTTCTCGGCGCCTTCGTCATCTCCGGCATGTATGCCGGGATCGCCGGGGCGCTCCTGGCGGTGACGGACCCGCTCGCCGGGGCGGAGCGGATGCAATGGACGGCCTCCGGCGAGGTGGTGCTGATGACCATCCTCGGCGGCGCGGGAACGCTGATCGGCCCGTTCCTCGGCGCCACCATCATCAAGTATTTCGAGAACATCTTCTCCGCCTTGAACGAGGCCGAATTGGCTTCCGCCTTCTCCTTCCTGCCGCCGCCGCTACAGGAGTTCGCCGTGACCATCGTCAACCCGTTCGTCGGCGAGGGCTGGCATCTCACGCTCGGCGTCATCTTCATGGTGATCGTCATCTTCCTGCCCGGCGGGCTGGTGGAAGGTTTCCGCCGGATCGGCCGGCTGTTCCGCGGCAGGAGCGGCAAACGCACGGCCTCTCAGGCCGAAGTCCAGCCGGCCGAGTGAGGGGTGTCATGAGCGATATCGTGCTGCATGTGGCCGACGTGCAAAAAAGCTTCGGCGGCCTGAAAGCCCTCACCGACATCGAGCTGGAGGTGGAGGAGGGCAAGACCCACGCCATCATCGGGCCGAACGGCGCCGGCAAGTCGACGCTGCTCAATGTCTGCGTGGGAAGGCTGGCGCCCGACCATGGCAGCGTCACCTTCAAGGGACATGTGCTGACCGGCAAGCACCCTTACGAAATCAACCAGCTCGGGGTCGCCCGGGTGTTCCAGACGCCCGAGATCTTTCCCGATCTGACGTTGTTGCAGAACGTCATGGTGCCGGCCTTCGCCAAGCGCGACGGCGCCTTCCGCATGGATGCGCTGCGCTCCCTGGAGAGGGAGACGGAGCTTTGCGGGGAGGCCGACCACATCCTGGAGGATGTCGGGCTCTACCGGTTTCGCCACAAGCAGGCGTCGAGCCTGTCGCGGGGCGACAAGCGGCGGCTGGAGCTGGCCATGTGCCTCATCCAGCACCCCAAGCTGCTTCTCCTCGACGAGCCGACCGCCGGCATGTCGCGCCACGACACCAACAGCACCATCGAGCTGTTGAAGACGATCAAGGAGCGGGGCATGACCAAGGTGATCATCGAGCACGACATGCATGTGGTGTTCTCGCTCGCCGACCGCATCTCCGTGCTCGCGCAGGGCAAGATCATCGCCGAGGGCTCGCCGGAGGAGGTGCGCGGCAATCCGAAGGTGCAGGAAGCCTATCTTGGAGGAGCGCATTGATGAGTATCACCGCCGAAGCCCCCTCCAGCGTGGCGCCCGCGCCGCAGACGCCACAACCGGGCGAACAGCGCGGCGAGGCCTTCTTCGTCGCCCGCGACCTGCACGCCTATTACGGCGAAAGCTATATCGTGCAGGGCGTCAGCTTTGAGGTGCGCGAGCAGGAGGTGCTGGCGCTTCTCGGCCGCAACGGCGCCGGCAAGACCTCCACGCTCAGAACCATCGCCCGCGGCCCGAGCCCGGAGCTGAAAAAAGGCGAGATCTGGCTGGGCGAGACGCCGCTGCACGAGATGGCGTCCTACCAGGCGGCGCAGGCCGGGGTGGTGCTGGTGCCGGAGGACCGGCGCATCATTCAGGGGCTGACGGTGGAGGAAAACCTCGTCCTGGCGCAGATCGCGGAGCCGCGCGGCTGGGAGCTGGAGCGCATCTACGAGCATTTCCCGCGCCTTGCGGAGCGCCGCAGCCAGGAGGCGACGACGATGTCGGGCGGCGAGCAGCAGATGCTGGCGGTGGCGCGCGCGCTCGCCCGCGACCTGAAGCTCCTCCTCCTCGACGAGCCCTATGAGGGGCTGGCGCCGGTGATCGTGCGCGAAATCGAAAAGATCGTCGCCGAAATCAAGGAGCTCGGCATCACCACCATCATCGTGGAGCAGAACGCCATCGCCGCCTTGCAGCTCGCCGACCGGGCGATCATCCTCGATATGGGCGAGGTGGTCTATGAGGGCACGGCCAAGGAAGTGCTGGAGAACGAGGAGCTGCGCCACGAATACCTGGCGGTGTGAGGGGCGCTAGTTCTTCTTCACGGCGACGATCGGGCCGAGCGGGAAAAAGCCGTCGGCGCGGCGGATTTCCGGCGCATAGAGGCTGGAGATGGTGCCGTCGAGGAAGAGGGCGTTCTTGCAGCCGAACCTCTCCTTGAAGAGGCCTGAAAACTCCCAGAAATTCACCGGCGCCTCAGAGAGCGCGAAGACGGCCTCGCCGCGGGGCGTGACGCAGACGCCGTTGCGCCGCTTGCGGCTGTCGCTCTCGGGAAAGAAGCGGGGATGGCGCGCCCCGTCCACGAGCAGCATCGGGCCGGATTGGGTGGCAAATTCCGCCGGCGGCTTTTGGCGCAGGAATTCCTTCGTCTCCATGACGCCCGCCCGGCCGGCGCCGACCCAGAAGACGCCGTTCGGCAGCATGTGGAAATTGCCCGGACCCTTGGCTGTGTTGGCCGGCTTCAGCGTGCGGCCTTCCTCCATATAAAGGCCGACCGGGGCGAGCTTGTCGTCGTACATCCCCCCGTTCATGGCGAAGACGAGCTCTTCGCCGCGCGCCGCCAGCGCGCCCTTCAGCGCCCGGAAGGAGCCGTAGGGCTTGCCGGAAGCATCGTTGAGATAGGTTCTGAGCTCCACCTTCGCCGGGTCGAAGCGGCACAGCGAATAGCGCGTGCCGTCATGGCGCAGGCTCTCGCAGGCGGCAAAGGCCGGGCCGGCCGTGAGAAAGGCGAGGAGGGTGAGAAGGGGAGCGGAAAAACGCATGCGCCTTGCTAGCCTGCGAGGGTGGCGAAGTCACCCGATCGGGGTAATCTCTCGAATTGAACGTGCCTGCTTGCGGCATACCTTCGAACGGAGCCGGAGCACGCGCGTCGCGCCCGCCGATCATCCAGGGGATAATATCTATGCTGTCGATTTCGAGGGAGGACGCATACTTACACTGGCGTCTTCCGGAGTTGCCTTGGGACTTCCAACTTTGCTGCGTTGCCTGTAGGTTCAGGTAATTATACGCAGCCTCGGACGCGGAGGTTCTTCCGGCCCAAGGCTTCCATATAGCTCTTTGAAATCGTCATGGCCGACCTTCGACAACTCGATCATTTCAGCAACCTCAAAACCCAAGTCATGAATATGTGATCTGATGATGCTTGGAAGGACGGTGGGGGGATCAAACGGAAAATCCAAACTAGGCGGTTCTCTAGTCCGCCAGCCTCGCGCACTAATCTGCTGCCACAGGTATCGTGCTTGGTTGTCCGTTATCGCCTTCAATGACTGCGCAGCCATTAACAACGATTGCATAGACACGCGCCACTCCTTTTTGAGCGCGGCTAGAAATTCGAGGGTCACCCGCCGCCCCATGAACACCTCCCGCAGTTCATGCGGTGGCAACAAGAAGGCGGACGCGAATTGGTTTGCCTCTTCCTCCATAGTCGCCGTTGGGAAGCGATGCATGACAAGATGTCCCAACTCGTGGGCCAGCGTGAAGCGCAGTCGATCTGCTGGGTGATCTCTATTGATAAGTACCAGAGGTGGTCGGCCGGGCACAGCAAAGGTTACGCCGCTGACTGCGGCGCCGTGGAAACTAGACTCGCCGACGATGATGCCGGCCCGCTCCATTAGCCTTGTAAGGTTCTTGATCGGCCCGCTTGGAACTTTCCAATGAGCCCGAACCGTCGCTGCTATCCGCTGAACCGAACCGTAGTGCTCGACATCAAGAACTGGCAGTTCATTTACAGGCGTATAGTCAACATTTTCGAGAAATCGACGGAGATGAAAGAGCCGAATGTTTAGCTCGGCAGTTATCATATCCACGTCGCGCGCAGACACTTCTGACTTCTTCCCGCGAAGCATCGTGTGGACGCTAACGGGTGGCCCATAAACCGTATCGCCAATTTCAAAAAAACTCAGCGGAAGGCTGAACGCCTGTGATGCCCGTGACCGCAGGTCGTCATCCGCTTCGATCATGTCATTCTCGATCCGTGACAGCACCGGCTGAGCAACGCCGAGCCGCTCTGCGGCCTTTTTCTGCGTGAATCCTCGCAGGTGCCGCGCAACGCGCAGTAGATCTCCAAATGTCGCCATGGCTATTCGCCTGCGGCGTCTTTTTTGGAAGCAACCTTCGGCTTGATGAGCGGCTCGTCGTGATCAGCTCTGCTTGGCCTCGGCAAGACAACAATACCACTACTGCCGCTCTCTGCGGCATCATCAATTGGATACGACCAGAGCAACCGCTCGCGGTCTCGCGCAACCACCAACATGCTCTCGATTTCGGTGCCAAGCTCGTCTGTCGCCCAGACGAACTCGACCTTGGCCGCGGCCGGCGGGAATCCCGGGAGACTCTGTTGTGGGTCTACGAAGTCAAGAACAGCCTGTGTCGGAATATTCTGGCCAAGATGATCGTCATCGCCTTTCTTGAAGCGACCGACTACCACATCGCGAAAGCAGAATTTCACCGTCTGAGTTTCGTCCAACACACGCACAGTCGAGTCCGATCCCAGAATCGATCGGGCATTCCGCGCAATCGCGTCAAAGACATAGTTCGTGACGGTGCGAGGATAGAGGATCGGAGGGAAACCGTTCATCGCACGGCATTCCGCAACGGCAAGCCATTCGGCGAACCCTGCGACAATAGCTCCCCTTATCCGGGAGTGATACGGGGTTAACGCTTTCCTGACCTCTGCCTCGGAATATTGGTCCATGATTCGGCCACCAGATGTTGGAACCAACATACCGGTACGTTTTGCAAAATCAACAAAAAATATTCAGTTTCTATTTTCTGCTTTAATGGCAGTGATTTGCTGCCTCCATCGGCGGAATATCTGAGCGCGGCTCCGGCGGTATGTCGGGGGCGCTTCGGTAACGCCAGCCCCACGCCAGCCGATTGTGAGGGCCCGCGCGCCTTGCTATATGAGGCGCATGTTTCAGGCAGAGACTTCTGCCCGCCAGCCGCGCGACGACGCGGCCCCGGCCGGGGCGCATTCCACGCATGCCTTTGCGGCGATCGGCGACCATCGCCGGCTGCCCTGGCGCTTCTTTGCCTGCCTTTTCGCTTCCGACGGCTCGCTTCGCTAGCGACAAGGCCGGCCACGAGGCCGGCAAGAGCCCAGGCGAAACGAAGCCAATGGAAAGCTGTGAGAGATGAAACCGAGAACCCTCTACGACAAGATCTGGGACGAGCATTTGGTGCACGAGCAGGAGGACGGCACGGCGCTCCTCTATATCGACCGCCATCTCGTCCACGAGGTCACCAGCCCGCAGGCCTTCGAGGGCCTCAGAATGGCCGAGCGCAAGGTGCGCGCGCCGGACAAGACGCTCGCCGTCGTCGACCATAACGTGCCGACGACCGACCGCTCCAAGGGCATCGACGACCCGCAATCGGCGCTGCAGGTCGACACGCTCGCCAGGAACGCCGCCGATTTCGGCATCGAATATTACAACGAGCTCGATAAGCGGCAGGGCATCGTCCACATCATCGGGCCGGAACAGGGCTTCACCCTGCCGGGCATGACCATCGTGTGCGGCGACAGCCATACTTCCACGCATGGCGCCTTCGGCGCGCTCGCCCACGGTATCGGCACCTCGGAAGTGGAGCACGTTCTCGCCACCCAGACGCTGATCCAGTCCAAGGCGAAGAACATGCGCGTGACCGTCGACGGGGCGCTGCCGGAAGGCGTCACGGCCAAGGACATCATCCTCGCCATCATCGGCGAGATCGGCACGGCCGGCGGCACCGGTCACGTGATCGAATATGCCGGCGAGGCGATCCGCTCGCTCTCCATGGAAGGGCGGATGACGGTGTGCAACATGTCGATCGAGGGCGGCGCCCGGGCCGGCATGATCGCGCCCGACGAGACCACCTATGCCTATATCGCCGAACGTCCGCGCGCGCCGAAGGGCACGGCCTGGGACATGGCGCGCGCCTATTGGGAGAGCCTGCCTTCCGACGAAGGAGCCCATTTCGACCGCGAGGTGCGGCTCAACGCGGCCAATCTGCCGCCGATCGTCACCTGGGGCTCCTCGCCGGAGGACGTCATCTCCGTCCTGGGGACAGTGCCGAACCCGGACGATATCGCCGAGGAGGCCAAGCGCGCCTCCAAATGGCGGGCGCTGAAATATATGGGCCTGACGCCGGGCACGAAGATGACCGACATCACCCTCGATAGGGTGTTCATCGGCTCGTGCACCAACGGGCGCATCGAGGATCTTCGAGCCGCGGCGAAGATCGCCGAAGGCAACAAGGTCGCCGAGAGCGTCAAGGCGATGGTCGTGCCGGGCTCCGGCCTGGTCAAAGAGCAGGCGGAGGCGGAGGGCCTCGACAAGATCTTCCTCGCCGCGGGCTTTGAGTGGCGCGAGCCGGGCTGCTCCATGTGCCTTGCCATGAACGCCGACAAGCTCGCCCCGGAAGAGCGCTGCGCCTCCACCTCGAACCGCAATTTCGAGGGCCGCCAGGGCTTCAAGGGCCGCACGCATCTGGTCTCGCCGGCGATGGCCGCCGCGGCGGCGATCGCCGGGCGCTTCGTCGATGTGCGCGAATGGGGCGCGCGCGGCTGAAGCAGCCGGTCCGGCGCCAGTGCGACAAGATCTGAAGGGCCGCCCGCCGAGGCGGCCCTTCTTGCTTGGGGCGCCGGCCCGCGCAATCGGCGCACGCGAAAAGGGCGGGACCGAAGTCCCGCCCCTTACGGCCGCATCGCGACCGTGGTCACACGGTTACTCAGGTGAGAGCTTAGTTGTTGACGCCCTCGGTGCCCGGCGCATAGGGCTCCAGCGGACGGTCGCCCTCCATCATGCTCTCGCCGCTGGCCATGGTGTCCATGGAGGCGGTGTACTGCATCGTCTCGTCGTCACAGGCCACATAGACCTCGCGGTCGCCGTCCATCATCGTGAAGAAGCCGCCGGACTGGCAATCGTCCGGACGGCTGTCCACCGGCCCGGGACCGTAGATGCGGGCCTCCGCCTCGGTCTCGGTGTTGACCACCACCTTGTTGCCGTTGGCGTCCTGACGCAGGATCATGGCTGCATTGGCGGCGCTCAGCCCGACAAACAACGCGGCGACGGAGGCTGCGGTGAGCTTTGTGAGATTGGTTGGGAAGTTCATGGGAGTTGATCTCCTGTCTGCCTCTCGTGTTGCATCTTTCCCGGCCTTCGCAAGGCGCGCTTGGCGCCGGGCGCGGGAGAGGCGTGAGTTGGCGTTGCCTCGAGCCCTCAACGGTGCCGATGCGACAATCGTTCGCTCAAAAACATTTAATCGATGAGGCGGTTAAGGGTCAGGAACTGGAGCCGGGATGGTGTGTTGGCGTAAGCTTTTGGGCGCTTGAGGGAGGCGAAACTGACCACGCAGCAAGAGGAGGCGCGCAGGCGCGAGGCCGAAGACGCCCTGAAACGCGTTGAACGCGACAGCGAGGCCATCGGCTCGTCCTCGCTGGCGCGCGCCGGACGGCACTTTTCCGGGAGAGACGCGCCGCAGAGCGACCCGGTCGAGGTTTGGGGACGGCGCGTCGGGCGCACGCTGGCGCTCGTTTTCGTTCTCTGGCTTCTCTGGCACCTCGTCAGCACCTATTTGTGAAGGCATGTCACATGAGCCTATCGGGGCCGGCATGGGCTTGGCCGACATGCCGGATCTCGCCGAGTTCGAGCGTCTGGCGCTACGCGCCTATCAGAGCCTGCCGGAGGATTTCCGGGCGCTGACGGGCGAAATCGAGATCCGCGTCGCCGATTACGCGGACAGGGAGGCGCTGGAGGAGCTTGAGATCGACGATCCGCTCGACCTCCTCGGCCTCTTTGAGGGGGTCGGCCTCGCCCACGGCCCGGCGACGCCTTTCACCGGCGCCCTGCCGAACCGGGTCTGGCTGTTTCGCCTGGCGATCCTCCACTATTGGCGCGATTACGAGGAAGCGCTGGAGGATCTCGTCGCGCATGTGCTCATCCACGAGATCGGCCATCATTTCGGCCTTTCCGATGACGACATGGACGCGCTTTACGAGATGGATTGAGACAGAAGCTTGACGCTCGGCTTCGGCCGAAGCATGAGAAACGGCGAAAGGAACCGCCATGGAAAAATTCACCACTCTCACCGGCGTCGCCGCGCCGTTGCCGATCGTCAATGTCGATACCGACATGATCATCCCCAAGCAGTTCCTGAAGACCATCAAGCGCACCGGGCTCGGCACGTCGCTCTTCTACGAGCAGCGCTATCACGAGGACGGCTCGGAGAATCCCGATTTCGTGCTCAACCAGCCGGCCTACCGCGATGCCAAGATCCTGGTGGCGGGCGACAATTTCGGCTGCGGCTCGTCGCGCGAGCATGCGCCCTGGGCGCTGAAGGATTTCGGCATCACCTGCGTGATCTCCACCTCCTTCGCCGACATCTTCTACAACAACTGCTTCAAGAACGGCATCTTGCCGATCATCGTCAGCGCCGAGGAGCTGGAAAAGCTTCTGGACGACGCCTCGCGCGGCGCCAATGCGACGCTGACGGTCGATCTGGAGCGCCAGGAGATCAAGGGGCCGGACGGCGGCACGATCCGCTTCGACATCGACCCGTTCCGCAAGCATTGTCTCATCAACGGCCTCGACGATATCGGCCTGACCATGCAAAAGGCCGAAGCGATCGCCGGCTTCGAGGGACGAATGGGCGAGGCCCGCCCCTGGGTGTGAGCGCCGCGTATCTCCGTTTATCAGGCGCTTACGAGATTGTGAGCGCCCCGGCCGGGGCCGCCGGGATTCTCATCGGTGGCGAATCTCTCTAGATTGCCGGCGCAATCAGCGAGCGGAGTTGAGGGATGCGGACTGCCCATTTCGGCCGGCGCGCGGCGGCCGTCGGCCTTGTTGCCTGGCTTGGCCTTGCGGCGCCGGCGAGCGCTTCGGCCGCCGGCTTCTCAACCTGCATCGACAGCCTCAAAGGCCAGGTGGTGGCGCAGGGCGTCAGCGCCGATCTCGCCGCGCGGGCGCTGAACGGAGCGCGCTACGACGAGGAAGTCCTGCGCAAGGCGCGCGCCCAGCCGGAATTCAAGACGCCGATATGGGACTATCTCGGCTTTCTCGTCGACGAGCAGCGCATCGCCGACGGGCGCACGATGATGGCGCGCTACGACCGGGTGCTGAGGGCGGCCGAAGAGCGCTTCGGCGTCAACCGCTACGTCATCGCCGCCATCTGGGGCGTTGAAAGCAATTTCGGCCAGGATGCGGGCGACAATTACCTGCCGCATGCGCTCGCCAACCTCGTCTGCGGCGGGGTGCGCACGAAGTTCTTCCGCGGCGAGCTCGTCGCCGCGCTGAAACTGGTCGATCGCGGCGATCTTGAGCTCAACGAGCTTTACGGTTCCTGGGCCGGCGCCTTCGGCCAGACCCAGTTCATCCCCTCCACCTATCAGCGGCTCGCGGTCGATTTCGACGGGGATGGGCGGCGCGATCTCGTCAAGTCGGTGCCGGACGCGCTCGGCTCCACCGCCAATTACCTGCACAAGGCGGGCTGGCGCAAAGGCGAATCCTGGATGATCGAGGTGAAGGTGCCGCCGGGCTATAACGGGCCGACGGGAAGGCGCAACAAGGCAAGCCTCTCCAGCTGGGGCCAGCGTGGCGTGACACGCGCCGACGGGGCGCCGATCTCCGGCGGCGCCCAAGCGGGGCTGCTTTTGCCGGCCGGGCCGAAGGGGCCGGGCTTCCTCGTCTTCCGCAACTTCGACGCCATCTATTCCTACAATCAGGCGGAAAGCTACGCGCTCGCCATCTCGCATCTGGCCGACCGGCTCGCCGGCTATCCGGCCTTCAGGACCGCCTGGCCGACGGACGACCCGCCGCTGTCGCGCGCGCAGCGCTTCGAATTGCAGCGGCTTCTCCTGGCGCAGGGCTACGATGTCGGCGAGGTGGACGGCAAGATCGGCCCGCAAAGCCGCGCCGCCATCAAGGCGGCCGAAGAGCGCTTCGGCATGAAGCCGACGGGCCGGCCGGGCGGCAAGATCTACCGCGCCCTCGGCGGGCGCTGAGGCGAGCGCGCCGGCGGCCGCCCGCCGGCCGGCAGGCGCCGAAGAGCTGACGCAGCGTCTTCCTCGCAATCGTGGCTTAAGCTCAATTGTGTCTCGGCCCGGCTGATGCTAGGCATGGCCGAGGGGAAGAGGCCATGGTTTCGATACGCAGTGTGCTCGCGCTGTCGCTCGCCGGGCTGCAGCTCGTCGCGATCGCTGCGGTTATTCTTCCTTTCTACTTCACCTCCGAGCGCGTTCTTCTGGATCATGCGCGCGCCCTGGTGCGCGACGTCGCCCGCAATACGACGAGCCATGCGGTCGGCTTCCTGGCGCCGGCGGAGGATGCGGCCGACCTTTCGCAACGTCTTGCCCGCCAACAGGTCGTCAGCAGCGAGAACGAAGATGCGATGGAGCGCTACTTCTTCGAGCAGCTGCGCTCGCACGAGCAATTCGCCGGCATCTTCTACGGCAATACGGAAGGCGACTTCGTCTATGTGAACCGGGACGACAGCGTTGCGGGCGCCGATTTCCGGGTCAAGACGATCGAGAACCGACCCCTGCGCCGACAGGTGGAGCTGATCTGGCGCGACGCGACCTATGTCCAGCGGGCGCGCCGCAGCGACCCTGAGGACCAATACGATCCGCGCACGCGGCCCTGGTACGCCGCCGCGGTGGAGGCGAACGGGGTGGCCTGGACCGACCCCTATATCTTCTTTTCCTCGCGCGAGCCGGGGATCACCGTGGCGACGCCCGTGCGCGCCCCCGGCGGGACGCTGACGGGCGTCGTCGGCATCGATATCGAGATATCCGCCCTTTCCGGCTTCCTGGCGGGCCTCAAGGTGGGCGAGACCGGCGGCGCCTTCATCGTTTCCGATAGCGGCGACGTCATCGCCTATCGTGACCCGGCGAAGATCAAGACGGAAGGCGAAGCCGGGGAGACGCTGCGCTTCACGCGCATCGACGAGCTCGACGATCCGCTCGCCCAGGCGGCGGCGGGTTCCTTCCGGAGCAGGGGCCAGAGCGGGGGCCAGACCAGGGACCAGGGCGCGGACCAGGACGGGGGAACATTGCCGGAAGCGAGCGAGACCTCCTCCAGCTTCCGCTTTAGCGGCGAGACCTTCCATGCCGTCGCCTCGGCGCTGCCCGGCACGCGCTGGCCGTGGACGGTGATCACCTATGTGCCGGAAAACGACTTTCTCGGCGCCATCAAGGAGAGCCGCCGCAACGGCTATCTGCTCGCCCTCGGCGTGGCGATCCTGACCGGGCTCCTCGGCCTTCTCATCGCCCGCACCATCACCCGCCCTATAGGCCAGCTCTATCGCCAGGCGGAGGATATCGCCGCCGGCAGCCTGAAGCCGATGCCGCCCCTGAAGACGCGCTACAACGAGCTGCACCGCACGGGCCTCGCCTTCTCGCGGATGACCGACTGGCTGCGCCGGGAAAAGGACGCCAACGAGACGCTGACGGCCGATCTGCGCGCCGCCTCGCGCCAGTTGGAGGCGCGGGTGGAGCAGCGCACGGCCGAGCTCAACGACGCCAACTCCAAGCTGCGGGAGGAGGCGGAGCTGCGCGCCGCCCAGGCGGAGCGCCTGCAGAAGGCGAACGAGCAGGCCGAGCTCCTGGCGCGCGAGCTCAACCACCGGGTCAAGAACGTCTTCGCCGTCGTCGCCGCCATCCTGTCGCTGGGGGCCCGTTCGGCCACATCGGCGGACGAGCTGGCCAAGACGACGCGCCGGCGCATCGACGCCCTGTCGAAGGCGCATTCGGTCACGCAAGGATACGGCGCGGCGACCGCGGTCGGCGATCTCGGCCGTTTGGCGCGGCTGGTGCTCGCCCCGTATATGCGCGAGGAGGCGAACCAGGTGACGATATCGGGCGAGAGCGCGCGCATCGACAGCGAGGCGGCGACCGGGCTCGGCCTCATCCTCCACGAACTGGCGACCAACGCGGCGAAATACGGCGCCCTCAGCGTGCCGGAGGGCAAGGTGGAGCTTTCCTGGCAGGTCGAGGAGGCCAAGGAGCCAAAGCTCACCATCACCTGGCGCGAAAGCAACGGGCCGCCACCCTCAGAGCCGGAGGCCGACAAGCGCGGCTTCGGCACGCAGATGGTGGAGCAGATCGTCGCCCAATACCGCGCCAGCTACCGTATCGACTGGCTCAAGGAGGGGCTGGTGGCGACGCTGACGATGCCGTTGCCGAAGGAAAGCGCCTCGCATGCGGCCGCCTGAGGCTTGCCAGCGCCCGCCTGCCGCCAGAACCGTGACCTTGCGAGCCTAGAGGTGCTTGCCTCCGCGCCGCCGAGAGGCTAGCTCAAGCTTCCCCACAAGACGGAAACTTCCATGACGCATCAGCTCCTGCTTCTGGCCGGCGACGGCATCGGCCCGGAAATCATGGCCGAGGTGAAGGCCCTCATCGACTGGATGAACGCGGAGGGGATCGGTTCCTTCGCCTATGAGGAAGGGCTCGTCGGCGGCGCCGCCTACGACGCGGAGGGCGTGGCGATCTCCGAGACGACGATGCAAAAGGCGCTGGCGGCGGACGCGGTCATCTTCGGCGCCGTCGGCGGGCCGAAATGGGACGGCGTGCCCTACGAGGTGCGGCCGGAGGCGGGGCTGTTACGCCTCAGGAAGGATCTCGGCCTGTTCGCCAATCTGCGCCCGGCCATCTGCTATCCGGCGCTCGCGGAGGCTTCCTCCCTGAAGCGCGAGGTGGTGGAGGGACTCGACGTCCTCATCGTGCGCGAACTCACCGGCGGGGTCTATTTCGGCGAGCCGAAGGAGATCACCGATCTCGGCAACGGCCAGAAGCGGGCCGTCGACACGCAGGTCTACGAGACCTACGAGATCGAGCGCATCGTGCGGGTCGCCTGCGAGCTTGCCAAGACGCGCGCCAAGCGCGTCACCTCCATGGAAAAGCGCAACGTGATGAAATCGGGCGTCCTGTGGAACGAGGTGGCCACGGAGGTGGCGCGCCGGGAATATCCCGATATCGCCTTCGACCACATGCTCGCCGATGCCGGCGGCATGCAGCTGGTGCGCTGGCCAAAGCAGTTCGACGTCATCGTCACCGACAACCTCTTCGGCGACATGCTGTCGGACGTGGCGGCGATGCTGACGGGCTCGCTCGGCATGCTGCCCTCCGCCTCGCTCGGCGCGCCCGACCCGCAGAGCGGCCGGCGCAAGGCGATGTACGAGCCCGTCCACGGCTCGGCTCCCGACATCGCCGGCAAGGAAGTGGCGAACCCCATCGCCATGTTCGCCTCCTTCGCCATGTGCCTGCGCTATTCCTGCGGCATGATCGAGGCGGCCGGGCAGCTTGAGAAGGCGATCGCGGAAGTGCTGGACGAGGGGCTGAGGACCGGCGACATCCTCCCGCGCACCGGCGCGGAAGGCCTGACGGAGGTCGGCACCAAGGGGATGGGGCAGGCGATCCGCGAACGCTTCCTGTCGCTGGCGCAGGCCGGCTGAGGGAAAAGGCGGCGAGCGGGCGGCCGCTTCAGGCCGCCCGGCGATGAAGCTTGGGATCCCAGGCCGCGACGCGTGCCGCATCGGCCTCCACCCGCCAGCGGCCGGCCTTGACGGGCGCGGCGGGCGCCTCCTCCAGGAGGGTGAGAAACTCCGCACGCGGCACGGTGACGAAGCCGTAGCGCGCGACCGCCTCTGCCGGCTTCTTGTTGTCAGCGATGCGAAAGCCCCAATGGTCAAGATGCCAGGCGAGCGTGGAGAAGCCGACCTTGGAGGCGTTGGTCTTGCGGAAGAACTGCGATTCGATGGTGAAGCAGGCTCCCGTGGCGACGCCGTAGCCGCCGCCGATGAGCGCCCCCTCCTCGTCCCAGACCTCGTAGGAATGCGCATCGCCGGCCTCGTGGAAGGCCTGGAAGGCGCGCATCATCGTCGGCGTGATCCAGGTGAGCGGGGCCTGGCCCGGCCGCCTCTCGGCGCAGCCGCGCATGACCTCGGCAAAGGCCGTGTCGAAGGTGACGCGCCATGTGCCCTTGCGAATATGACTGCGCAGGCGCTTGGAAAGGTGAAAATCGGCAAGCCGGATGATGCAGCGCTCGGCCGGCGAGAGCCATTTCGGCCGCAGGGCATGCGAGAAGGGGTAAAGACCGCGCGCATAGGCCGAGCGCAGCGTCGGCACGGAGAGATCGCGGGCGACCGCCACGGCCCCGGTGCGGCTCAGCGGGGCGGCATCGGCCGCCGGCAGGCCGGGATCGGGTGTTGCCAGGGCGGTCAGATGCGCCGCGCCGATGCGCGCCGCCCCGAGGGCGCCGTCATGCTTCAGGCTCCAGGCAAGGCCGAGGCCGAAGCGCCGGGCGCGCGCCTCCCAGCTCTCGGTGAATTCCGGCTCCTGCGAGGAAAGCCGGGCGGTCTCGCTGACGGCGCTTGCTTGCATCGCTCATCCTCGTGGCGCTTGTCTCAATTGCGGCTCGCCTCTTCAGGCGGGCGAGGCGGGCAGTCTCGCAGGCCGGTCTCAAGCCTTGGTTAAACGGGGCCTTGGTTAAACGGGGCGTTGGTTAAACGGGGCGTTGGTTAAACGGGGCCTTGGTTAACCGGGGCCTTGGTCAAACCGGGCTTTGGTGAAGCCGGGCCTCGGTTGAACTCGATGCCGGCAGCGACAGGCGGCGCCGATTGACATTGCGCGCATGCACGATAAAACCCGCCGACCATGACCAGAACGGCCTTTACCCAGATTTCTGGGACCAAGACGACCGGCTGAAGGCTCCGCCCCGATCTCTCCCCGGGGCGGGGATGAGATGCTTTTTGCGGGGAGAGGGGAGCAGGATATGGGCTACAGGATCGCAGTCGTCGGCGCGACCGGCAATGTCGGGCGGGAGATGCTCGATATTCTCCACGAGCGCGGCTTTCCGGCCGATGAGGTGGTGGCGATCGCCTCGCGGCGCAGCCAGGGCACCGAGGTCTCCTTCGGCGACAAAACGCTGAAAGTGCAGGCGCTGGAGAATTTCGACTTCTCCGACGTCGATATCGCGCTGATGTCGGCCGGCGGCGCCATCTCCAAGGAAGTCTCGCCGAAGATCGCCGCCAAGGGCTGCGTCGTCATCGACAATTCCTCCGCCTGGCGCACCGATCCCGACGTGCCTTTGATCGTGCCGGAGGTGAACGCCGACGCCATCTCCGGCTTCACCAAGAAGAACATCATCGCCAATCCGAACTGCTCCACGGCGCAGCTCGTCGTGGCGCTGAAGCCGCTGCACGACAAGGCGAGGATCAAGCGGGTGGTGGTGGCCACCTACCAGTCGGTCTCTGGCGCCGGCAAGGAGGCGATGGACGAACTCTTCGACCAGACGCGCGCCGTCTTCGTCGCCGACCCCATCGAGGCGAAGAAGTTTCCCAAGCGCATCGCCTTCAACTGCATTCCCCATATCGACGTCTTCATGGAGGACGGCACGACGAAGGAGGAGTGGAAGATGGTGGCGGAGACCAAGAAAATCCTAGATCCGGCCATCAAGCTGACGGCGACCTGCGTGCGCGTGCCGGTCTTCGTCGGCCATTCCGAAGCGGTGAATTTGGAGTTCCATGAGGAGATCTCCGCCAAGGAGGCGCGCGATATCCTGCGCGAGGCGCCGGGATGCCTGGTCGTCGACAAGCACGAGCCGGGCGGCTACGTCACGCCCTATGAATGCGCCGGCGAGGACGCGACCTATATCTCGCGCATCCGTGAGGATCCGACGGTGGAGAACGGTCTTTCCATGTGGGTGGTCGCCGACAATCTCAGGAAAGGCGCGGCGCTCAACACGGTGCAGATCGCCGAGCTCCTGGTGAACCGCAAGCTTCTGGAGAAGCGACAGGCGGCCTGATGGGCGGACGGCCCCCGCGCCTTCTCGTCACCGGCTTCGGGCCGTTCCCGGGCGTTCCGGACAATCCGAGCGCCTGGCTGGTGGAGGAGCTCGCCGCAAGCGCGCTTGCGGAGGAAATCGAGGCGCAGGCGCTGCATTGGGTGTTGCCGACCGACTGGGTGGCGGCCCCCGACGCCTATCGGCGCCTGTGGGAGGCGCATCGTCCCGACATCGCCGTTCAATTCGGGGTGAGCCGGCGGGCATGCGACTTCCAGCTGGAGCGCATCGCCAGGAACCGCATGGCGGACGACAAGCCCGATGCCAGCGGGGCAAGGGCGCCGTCTTCGCGCATCGATGCGGACGGGCCGGAAAGCTGGCGCGGCTCCCTGCCGATCCGGCGCATCCGCGCCAGCCTGGAAAGCGCCGGGCACCCGGCGAGCCTCTCCGAGGATGCCGGCACCTATCTGTGCAACGCCCTTTATTATCGCGCCGGCCGGCTCGCCGCCTCCTCGGGGCGGCTTGTGATGGCCGGCTTCGTGCATCTTCCCTTTCTCGCCGATGCCGTGCCGGAAGAGGCGGTGGCGGCGAGCGCGGCCGCGGGCGAGGAGATCGGCGTCATGGCGCCGGAGGCGATGCGCGCCGGCGCCAGCCTCCTTCTTTCGCTCGCCGTCGCCGCCTGGCGCGAGCGGGCTGAAGGCGAGGGCGCGTGAGCCCGCCCGCGAGAAGGCTCTATTGCCGCTGCCAGTTCTGCGTCTTGCAGAAGATACCCATGGCGCAGCCCTTCAGGCGCATCGTGGAGCCTGAGGTCAGCGTGACGGAACCGGAATAGCTGCGGTCGTCGTCCGGGTTGAGGATGGTTCCCTTATAGGAGCCATCGGCGCCCTGCATGCGGCCGATCTGCTTACCCTTGTTCGGCCCGCTGACGACGTTGAGGCAATAGGCCTCGCCGCAAGGGGCGATGCTCACCAGATTGCCGGATTCCGCCAGCCAGGTTCCCTCGATCGGATCGGCCAGTGCCAGGCCCGGCCAGGCCGCCATGAGGGCGATCGCGGCGCTCAGCTTCCATTTCATCGGACGTCTCCTTCTTCTCCCTGGCGCAACTAGAGCGCGCGTCGCGGCCGAGCGCAACGCCCTTCAACGTTGATGGCGAAGGTGACGTTACGGCTTTGCGGAGGCGGCGCGGTCGGCGCAGGCCAGACGGCGCAGCGCCACGCGCTGCAGGCCGGGGCGCACCAGCGCCTCCTGCGCCTGGGCGAAGGCAAGGTCGGCGCGGCCGAGCGCGGCGGTGGCGGCGAAGACGTCGTGGGTGGCGGCGGCGGCGAGCGCCAAGGCTTCCTCGCAAGCGGTGCCGAGCAGGCGGCGGCCGAGATAGAGCGCGGCAAAGAGGTCGCCCGCGCCCTTGGCGGGGCTCGCCACGGCAGGGTGCTCGGCAAGCAGCGTGCCGCCGGCGGTGACGAGCGCGGCGGCGATGCGCCCGCGCATCAAGGCCGGGGCGGAGGTGACGATGATCTCGGGCGGGCCGAGCCCAGAGGCGGCAGCCGTCAGATCGGCAAGCCGGGCTTCGTGCGGCAGGCCGGTGAGCTCGCAGCACTCAAAAAGGTTCGGCGTGGCGATATCGGCCATCGGCAGCAGCCTCTCGCGCAACAGGGCGACGACGCCCTCCGGCAGATAGGCGCGGCCGGCATCGCCAAAGACCGGGTCGCAGAGATAAAGAAGCTCCGGATAACGCCGCTTCAGCCTCTCCACGAAGCGGGACGCGGCCTCAGCCTCCTCGGCGCCGGCGAAATAGCCGGTGAGGATGGCCGCGGGCGGGCGGGCCTCAAGCCGCTTGGCGATGCCATCGAGGAGCGTGGCGAAGGCCTCAGGCGCCGGGCGGATGGGCTCCACCGGCCCCTGGCCGGGATGATGGGCGAGGATGACGGTCGGGACCTGGACGGTCTCGATGCCGAGGCGTTCCAGCGCAAAGCCGGCGACACGGTTGCCGACGGCACCGATCGCGACATGGCTGGAAAGAAGGATGACGGGACCCGGCGCCGACATGAGATGCGTTCCTCCAAGCCTCCGCCTTACGGAAATTCAGCGGCTCGGGAAACCACCGCCAGGCATGCGCTGGGCACAAGGCAGGCATGCGGGCGACCCGGCGCGGCTCGGGCGCCGGGTCGTCATGGCGAAGCGGGCGCTACGCGATCTCAGCGGGAGCGCCGGCCACGCCGCGCGGCGGCGATGCGGTCGGCGCGCCGGCGCATGAGCTCGGCATTGGGATCGTCCGAAAGCGGCAGCGCCAGGGCGCTCTCCACCTCAAAGCGCGTCAGGCCGATATCCTCCAGCATATGGTCGTCGAGCGAGGCGAGCCGATAGGCGGCGCGGCGGCCCTTGATGGCGCGCCAAAGGCGGTGGGAAGAGCGCACGGCCGGACCGAGCAGCCCGGCAAGCCGGGCCGCGAAATCTCTCTCGCGGGGCGCCTGAAGCGTCGGGTTGTGGGAAAGCCGTTCAAACATGTCCGTCTCCGTCGGGCGGGGGCCCGGTTGTGGTGCAGCGGCGCGCCATGCGGCGCTGCGTTGGAACACATCTGGCGCTTCGCTATTGATCAATCAAACGAAAAGGTTTTACTTATCGGTTCAGTTTTCCTGAAGAGTGAACGAAAGCCATGCATCCCGTGCTCGACGCCGACCTTTTGCGAACATTTGTCGCGATCGCCGATGCCGGCAGCTTCTCCGTCGCCGCCGACAATATCGGGCGCACGCCATCGGCCGTCTCCATGCAGGTAAAGAAGCTGGAGGACTTGGTGGGACGGCGCCTCTTCGACCGCGATTCACGCAAGGTGAGGCTGACGCCCTTCGGCGAGGCGATGCTGCCGGATGCGCGGCGCATCCTGGAAATGCACGGCGAGCTCTGGGGGCGGCTGAAGCAGCCCGACCTGGAAGGCGTCATCACCGTCGGCACGCCCGACGAATACGCCAGCGCCTTCCTGCCGCGGGTGTTGCGCCGCTTCGCCCGCACCCATCCGGGGGTCTCCGTCAACGTCATCTGCGACCTGTCGACGAGCCTGCGCCCGCGCCTTGAACGCGGCGAGATCGACGCCGGCCTGGTCACCGATTCCGACGTCTCGCAGGCGCACTTCTACCGCCGGCAGGTGCATGACGAGCCGCTGGTCTGGCTGGGGGCGCGCGAGGGCACCGCCCATGCCCGCCGGCCCCTGCCGGTGGCGGTCGCCAATCCGTCCTGCGAATGGCGGCGCAGATCCGTGCACGCCCTCGGCAGAGTGGGGCTGCGCCACCGCATCGCCTATTCCAGCGCCTCGGCCGCCGGCCAGATCGCGGCAATCGCCGGCGATCTCGCCGTGGCGCCGCTACCGGTGTCGCTCGCCAAGGGCGATTTGGTGGCGCTCGGGCCGGAAAGCGGCCTGCCGTCGCTCGGCACCTACGCCATCTCCTTCATCGCCCGCGACGAGAGCGATCCCCTGGTGATGGCGCTCGCCGACCATGTGGCGGCGAGCTTCGCACCGGCGGGGCAGGCGGGGCTGGAGAAGGCGGCCTAGGTCGGGCAGAACGGCGCGCCGCTCAGGATTGCGGCGCGCCGCTCAGGATTGCGGCGTGGCGGCGTTCTGAGGCGAGGTCGTCTGACGGCCGGCAAGGCCGGTTTGGCGCAATGCCGCCGCAATCAGCTCGCGCGCATCGGGCGAATTCCACTCCGCCGGCCCGTTCATATGGGCGATGAGACAGCCATTGCCGTCGATGAGCGCCGTCACCGGCAGGCCGACGGCAAGCCCCTTGGCCTTCATGTCGTTGAAGATCTTCATCGTGCGGTCGGTATAGAGCGGCAGCTCGGCGACGCCGATCTCTTCCAGGAACTGGCGCGGGCGGGCCGGCTCGGTGCGGTCGATATTGATCGGCACGACGGCGAAATTCTCCCCGCCGAGCCCAGCCTGGAGCGCATCGAGGGCCGGCATCTCCTCGCGGCAGGGCGCGCACCAGGTGGCCCAGAGATTGACGAGCTTCAACTGGCCGGAAAGCTCGCCGAGCGTGCGTGCCTCGCCCAACTGGTCGGTGAAGGCCAGGGAGGAGAGATTTTGCGGCCGGCTCGCCGGGATCAGCGCGGCGATCTCGCCGCCCATCAGCGGCTCAAGCGCCGCCGCGACGTCGACCGCCGGGCGACAATCGGGGCCGGCGGCGAGCGTCCCCTCATTGCCATCGGAGGAAATCCCGTATAGGGCGACGGCAATGCCAGCGGCTATGATGATGGCTGCTGCAAGGGCGGAAGTGGCTCGTTTCACGGGTGTCTGCTCCGAAACCTAAGTCAATCAACGACGCGATCCTGCGATGTCGAACCGCATGTGGGGCGGCCGCTTCTCCGAAAGCCCGGACGCCATCATGGAAGAAATCAACGCCTCAGTCGATTTCGACAAGGCGCTGGCGAGGCAGGACATAGCCGGCTCACGGGCACATGCCGCGATGCTTGCCAAAACGGGCATTATTGCGACGCAGGACGCGGAGAAGATCGGCGATGGGCTGCAGCGCATCAAGGCAGAGATAGAGGAGGGACGCTTCTCCTTCTCGCGCAGCCTGGAAGACATCCATATGAATGTCGAGGCCCGGCTTGCCGAACTCATCGGCGAGGCGGCCGGCCGGCTGCATACGGCGCGCTCGCGCAACGACCAGGTGGCCACCGATTTCCGCCTCTATGTGCGCGACGCCCTCGACGAGATCGACGGCCAGATCACGGCGCTGATGCTGGCGCTGGCGCGCAAGGCGGAAGCGCATGCCGGCACCGTGATGCCCGGCTTCACGCATCTGCAGAGCGCCCAGCCGGTGACCTTCGGCCATCATTGCCTCGCCTATGTGGAGATGCTGGCGCGCGACCGCGGCCGCTTCGCCGATGCCAGGGCGCGCCTCAACGAATGCCCGCTCGGTTCGGCCGCGCTCGCCGGTACGGCCTTTCCCATCGACCGGCAGATGACGGCGAAGGCGCTCGGCTTTTCAAGGCCGACGGCCAATTCTCTCGATGCCGTCTCCGACCGCGACTTCGCCATGGAGGCGCTGGCGGCGGCTTCCATCTGCGCGGTGCATCTGTCGCGGCTCGCCGAAGAAATCGTGATGTGGTCCTCGGCGCAGTTCCGCTTCGTCACCCTGTCGGACAAATTCACCACCGGCTCCTCCATCATGCCGCAGAAGCGCAATCCGGACGCGGCGGAGCTGGTGCGCGCCAAGCCGGGGCGCATCATCGGGGCGCTGAATGCCCTCCTCATCGTGATGAAGGGTCTGCCGCTCGCCTATTGCAAGGACATGCAGGAGGACAAGGAGCCGGTCTTCGACGCGCTTCCCTCGCTGTCGCTGTGCCTGGCGGCGATGACCGGGATGATCGCCGACATGCAGCCGAACGAGGCGGTGATGCGCGCCGCCGCCGGTACCGGCTTTGCCACGGCCACCGATCTCGCCGACTGGCTGGTGCGCGAGGCCGGCCTTCCCTTCCGCGAGGCGCATCACGTCACCGGCCGCATCGTCGCGGAAGCCGATGCACGCGGCCTGGAACTCGCCGAGCTGCCCTTGGAAGTGCTGCGCAAGCTGCATGGCGGGATCGACGAGCGGGTCTACGACGTGCTTTCGGTCGATGCTTCCGTCGCCAGCCGCACGAGCGAGGGCGGCACGGCGCCGGGGAATGTGCGCGAGCGGGCGCGGCACTGGCTTTCCAGCCTTCAGGACGCGGCGAAACAGACTGCCGATCCGGGGCAAGGCCGGTTATGATTCCACGACCTGGTTCCGTGCATTCCGGGGGAGCTCTCCTATGGCATTGATGCGTGTGCTCGTCGTCCTGACGCTCGCCCTGGTGGCGGCGACCGGCTGCGGCCGGCGCGGGGCGCTGGAGCCGCCGCCCGGCGGGGAGAGCGGCTACGACGTCAAGGCCGACCCCGGTGCCCGGCCGGAGCAGCGCGACACCTTCGAAGCCTTCTCGGAGGTCGTGGAGCGGGGCGAATTCGCCGACCAACCCGGCCTGGAGCCGGAGAAGATGGAAGTCGACGACGCCACGGACAAGCGCTTCATCCTCGATCCGCTTATCTAAGGCGTTCTTTGACATGCATCATTTCGCCTATCGGGACGGCCTGCTTTGGGCCGAGGACGTTCCCGTCGCCGATATCGTCCGGGCCGTCGGCACGCCGCTCTACTGCTATTCCACGGCGACGCTGGAGCGGCATTACCGGGTCTTCGAGGAGGCCTTCGCCGCCTTCGACCATCTCATCTGCTACGCGCTGAAGGCCAATTCCAACCAGGCGGTGATCGCCACCCTCGCGCGGCTCGGCGCGGGCGCGGACGTCGTCTCGGAAGGCGAGTTGCGGCGCGCGCTCGCCGCCGGCGTGCCGGCGGAGAGAATCATGTTCTCAGGCGTCGGCAAGACCGCCCGCGAACTCGCCTTCGCGCTCGAAGCCGGCATCTTCTGCTTCAACGTGGAATCGGAGAGCGAGCTGAAGCTCCTGTCCGACCTTGCCAGCGAGGCGGGGCGCACCGCCCCGGTCAGCCTCAGGATCAATCCGGACGTCGATGCCGGCACGCACCACAAGATCTCCACCGGGCTGAAGGAGAACAAGTTCGGCGTTCCGGCGGCGCGCGCCCGGGAAATCTACGCCGAGGCGGCCGGGCTGCCGGGCCTCAAGGTCGTCGGCATCGACATGCATATCGGCAGCCAGATCACCGATCTTGAGCCCTTCGACGCGGCGTTCGAACGGCTCGCCGATCTGGTGCGGCAATTGCGGCGCGACGGGCACTCGATCGACCATATCGATCTCGGCGGCGGGCTCGGCATCCCCTATCACGAGGACCGTGCCGCGCCGCCCCTGCCGAAGAGCTACGCGGAGACGGTGCGCCGGCATATGAGCGGCCTTGACGCCAAGATCGTCTTCGAACCGGGGCGGCTGATTGCCGGCAATGCCGGCATACTCCTTACCGAGGTCCTCTATGTGAAGGAGGGCGAGGACAAGAACTTCGTCATCGTCGACGCGGCGATGAACGATCTCATCCGTCCGACGCTCTACGACGCCTTCCATCGCATCGCCCCGGTGCGCGAGAGCCAGGCGGAACGCATCACCTGCGACGTGGTCGGCCCGGTCTGCGAGACGGGCGATTTCCTCGCCAAGGAGATCACCCTGCCGCGACCGCAGCCAGGCGATCTCCTGGCGGTCTTCTCCGCCGGAGCCTATGGCGCGGTGCTCGCCGGCACCTACAATACCCGTCGGCTGGTGCCGGAAGTGCTGGTGCGCGGGGGCGAGTACGCGCTGGTGCGGGCGCGCGAGAGCTACGAGGAACTGATCGGCCGCGATCGCGTCCCGAGCTGGCTGAAACAAGGCTGAGACGGGCGGGAAGGTAGCCCGTATCCTTCACGAAGCCGTGTCAGCCTTGATATGGCCATCCTTGCCGCTTGTCCTTTTCGAGGCGAAGCGCTCCGCTATAGTCTTTTAACGTCGCGGCCGCGAACGGCCGGGCGAGCGGGGCGCCACAGCAAGGAGCCGGCGTGGAGAAGGCAGCGAGCAAGCGCGAGAGGGCGAAGCGGCCCGACGAGGCGGCCGAAAGGCTCGGCGGGATCGTTCGCCGGGCCAGGCTGGCGCTGTTCTGGGAGGCCCTTTGGCCGCGGCTCGTGCCGCTCTTGTCGCTCCTCGCGCTGTTTCTGACGCTCTCCTGGCTCGGCATATGGAGCGTCTTGCCGGATCTCGGTCGCGCGGTTCTCTTGGCCGCGCTGGGGCTCGGTCTCGTGTTCTTCCTGTTTCGGCTGGCGCGCACGCCTTGGCCGAGCGAGGCGGCTTCGCTGCGGCGGGTGGAAGAGGCCTCGGCGGTGCCGCACCGGCCGGCATCGGGCCTGCGCGACCAGCTCTCGCCCGTCGCCGACGGACCGACGGCGACGGCGCTGTGGGCGGCGCATCAGCGGCGGCTCCTCGCCACGCTCTCGCGCCTCAAGGCCGGCGGAGCGCGCCCGGACATGGCGCGGCGCGATCCCAATGCCTGGCGCTTCGCCATCCCCGTGCTGCTCGTGCTTGCCTTCTTCGTCGGCTGGGGCGAGCACTGGCCGCGTCTTGCCGACGCTTTCCGTCCCGTTTCGACCGAGCTGGCGCCCTCCGTGCCGGCGCGTATCGACGCCTGGATCGATCCGCCCGCCTATACCGGGGCGCCGCCCGTCTATCTCTCCCGGCGCGAGAGGACGGAGACGGGCGAGGGCGCGCAAGGCGCGGGGCCGGTCGCCGTGCCGGAAGGCAGCAAGCTGACGGTGCGCGTGGTCTCCGACGAAGCCCCGCAGGTGGAGCTCAGCGCCGGCGGCTCGGTGCAGCTCCTTTCGCCGGAGGAGGATGGCGGCGATCAAAACGCCGGCGAGGCCGGCACCGAACCGGATAGCAGCCTCATCCGCAGCTACGCGGCGAGCCTGGAGGCCGACGGCCGCGTCTCGGTAAGCGCGGGCGCCAGCGCCGCGGATTACGCCTTCACCATCATCCCCGACCGACCACCGACGATCAGCCGCGGGCGCGTCACCATCAACCGCACCGGCTCCTTCACGATGGAGTTCGAGGTCGACGACGATTACGGCGTCAGCGGCGGCAGCGTCACCTTCCGCCCGAAGGAGGCGCAGCCGGGGGATGCAAGGCCGCTGGTCGAAACGCCCTCCGTGCCCATTCGCATCACCCGCGATCGCGACGGCAAGACCATCGGCAAATCCTATGCCCGGCTGGAGCAGCATCCCTTCGCCGGCATGGAGGTTCTCGCCGATGCGCTCGTCACCGATGCGGCCGGCCAGGAAGGGCGGCCGGCCGATGACGGGGCGATGACGCTGCCGGAGCGGCCCTTCCGCAACCCGATCGCCAAGGCGCTCATCGAACAGCGACGCGATCTCGCCCTCGACGCCCGCCGGCAGGACCGGGTGGCGCAGGTGCTCGACGCCATGACCTTGCGGCCGGACCGCTTCGTCTCCGATTCGGGCATCTATCTCGGCCTCACCGTCGCCTATCAGCGCATGCGCGCCGCCGAAACGGACGAGCAGCTGAGAGAGATGCTCGACTATCTCTGGGAGATGGCGGTCCTCATCGAGGACGGCGAGCTTTCGGAGGCGCAGCAGCGGCTCGCGGAGGCGCGCGAGGCGCTGGAACGGGCGCTCGCGGAAGGCGCCTCGGAGGAGGAAATCGCCCGGCTCACCGAGGAGCTGCGGCAGGCGATGAACGATTTCATGCGCTCCATGGCCGAACAGATGGCGCGCATGCCGCAGGACCAGCTTACCCCCATCGACCCGAATGCGCGACTTTTCTCGCAGCAGGATCTGGAACGCATGCTCGACCGGGTGGAAGACCTTGCCCGTCTCGGCGATCGCGATGCCGCCCAGGAACTGCTCAGCCAGCTGCAGGAAATGCTCGACAACATGCAGATGGCCCAGCGCATGCAGCAGCAGATGCAGGGCGGCCAGATGGGCGAGATGATGCAGCAGATGGAGGAGCTCGGCCGGCTGATGCGCGAGCAGCAGCGGCTGATGGACGACACCTTCCGTCTCGACCAGGGCCAGCGGCCGATGCAGCGCCCCGGCCAGCAGGGCCAGCAGGGCCAGCAGGGCCAGCAGGGCCAGCAGGGAGAGCTGTCACCCTCCGAGATGGCCGAGATCATGCGCCAGCTGCAAGAGGGCCAGGGCGATCTGCACGAGGGTCTGCAGGCGCTCCTCGATCAGCTACGCCAGCAGCAGGGCCAGGGCGAAGAGGGCCAGATGCCGGGCATGCAAGGCGAGGGCGAGGCGCCCGGGCAGGGGCAGGGCGAGCGTGCCTTGGACCGGGCCGGTCGCGCCATGGGCGAGGCGACCGATTCCCTCGGCGGTGGCGAGACCCGCGACGCCTACGGCCAGCAGGGCGAGGCCTTGCAGGCGATGCGCGAGGGCATGCAGAACATGATGAACCAGATGCTCGGCCAGGACGGACAGGGCGGGCAGCAACAGGTCGGCCGCGGGGGCATGCCGCAGGGCCAGGTCGATCCGCTCGGCCGGCCGCAGCGCACCGAGGGACCCGATCTCGGCGACAGCGTGCGCGTGCCCGACGAGATCGACGTGGAGCGCGCCCGGCGCATCCTCAACGCGATTCGCGAGCGGCTCGGCGAGCGCTTCCGCCCGCCCTACGAGCTGCAATATCTGGAAAGGCTGCTCAACCGCGAGTGAGCGGTCCGGCAGGTCCCATCGGGGGCAATCATCTTCGGGAAGGGGCGCCATGCGGGCGCCGCGCAAGGACGCTCAGGCGGCTTCCGGCTTTTCGGCGCCCGCCTCGGAGACGGCGCTGCGGATCTCCTGCAACGTGAAAGGCTTGGTCAGGACGTCGCGGATGACCTTCTGCAGATCTTCGGCGCGCTCGCGCTGATCGGCGAAGCCGGTCATCAGCAGAATCGGCAGGCCCGGCCATTTCCTGGCGGCGCTGTGGGCGAGATCGATGCCGTCCATCACCGGCATCTTCACGTCGCTGACCAGGAGATCGAAATCGCCGTCCCGTTCCGTCAGCCGGTCCATCGCCTCCAGCCCGTCGCACGCCGTCTCCACGGCGTGTCCATCGAGCTCCAAAGCGCGGCTGACGAAAGCTCTTACCGAATCATCGTCTTCCGTCAGGAGAATACGCATTACCCTTCCCCGCTCTTTGCCCCCTTCTTGCTGTCTTCAACGACGCCGACATAGGGGAGTTCGCGATGGGCATGGCCTGCATCCATGCCGTAACCGACGACAAAATAGTCCGGACAGGTAAACCCAACGTAATCGGCGGCGATTTCTGTCTTGCGACCTTCCGGCTTGTCGATCATCACCGCGACTTCGACGTGCCTGGCGCCGCGGCCGGCCATCAGGTCGCGGGCAAAGCGCAAGGTGAGGCCGGAATCGAGAACGTCGTCGACGATAAGCACGTCGCGATCGGCGACCGGGCAGCCGATATCGCGCAAGACGCGGACCTCGCCGCTGGTCTTCAGCCTGGCGCCATAGGAGGACAGGGAGATGAACTCGATCTCCATGGCAACGCCCTTCTCGGCCAGGGCGCGGGCGAGATCGGCGCCGAAGACGAAGCCGCCCTTCAGAACGATGACGGCCAGAAGACCTTCCGGCGAGCGCGCGGCTATCTTGGCGGCGATCGCCTCCACCCGCGCGGCGATCTCCTCAGCCGGGTAGAGCGGGCGGATGCCGGGGCGCGGCGGCTCGCTCATGGCCCGGCGGCCTTGACGTCTTGCGCCGCGCGTGCGACCGGCCCCTCCAGGCTGAGGCGCACGGCCGCAAGTCCCGACGGCGCCTCGCCGAGCGCGTAGGAGAAGGCGAGGCTGGCGCCGCCGGCAATCATGGTTGCCGGAGCGTTAAGGCGAAGCGCGCCCAGCGCCTCGCCCCCGTCGCCGAGAAAGGTGAGGCGGATCGGGGCGAGCGGCAGGCTCGAGGCGTCTTGGTTGACGAGATGGCCGGTCAACAGAAGCGGCCCCTCTTCGGCGGCGGTGGCCGGCGCGAGGGCGACGCCCCGAAAGGCGAGCGAATCGGTGCTGACGGGAAGGCCGGCGAGGGCGTAGAGGCCGGCCAGATCCGGCACGGCGGCGACGACGCTTTGCCGCCCCAGCAAGATGCCCGCCAGGAAGAGGCAGGAAAGCAGTGCCGCGGCGAAGGAAAGGCGGGCGAGGCGTTTGGGCGGCGCCGGCGTCTCTTCGGCTGCGGCGTCGAGGAAGCGGGCGCCCAGATACGAGGCGCCGGAGCCGGGCGCGTGCGGCCATGTCTCGGCCGGCGGGGCGCGATGGGCAAACGGTGCCGGGGGGGCGATCGTCAGCGGTCCTTCCAGGGCGGTGAGAGAAGCGGGGGAGCAAGGCGTCGCCGTCTCGTCAAAAGCCTGGACGGCCTTCCAACTCTCGCCGCAATGGCCGCAGACGATGAGATGCGTGCCGGCATCGACGGCTCCGGCCTCCAACAGCTCGGCCGCCCCACAGCCGGGGCAAGTCAAAAGGTCGAGATGGGCGGGTGCCGACAGGTGCTCGTCAGCGAAGAGCCCGGACGAGGACCGCTTGTCGCCCGCGCTGGGTTCGGGCATGCAGGGCTCCGTTAGCTTGCTTACCAATTTCTTACCGAACATCGTTAACACCAGCTTAACGCCGGGATGCGATGCAGGAACCGTCAGCAATTCGGCAGAGTCCATGGACGAACAGTCGCCCAGCCCGGAAGACCCCCTGATCCGCTTCGAGAATGTCGGCCTGCGCTACGGGCTCGGGCCGGAAATCCTGCGCGATGTCAGCTTCGCCATCGGGCCTTGCTCGTTTCAGTATGTCACCGGCCCTTCCGGCGCCGGCAAGACCTCGCTCCTTCGCCTGCTTTTCCTGTCGCTGCGGCCGACAAGGGGCCTGGTGGAGATCTTCGGCCAGGACGCGGCGACCGCCAGCCGCACCAACGTGCAGGTGCTGAGGCGGCGCATCGGCATCGTCTTCCAGGACTTCCGTCTCCTGGAGCATCTCACCACCTACGAGAACGTGGCGCTGCCCTTGCGCGTTCTCGGCCAGGCCGAATCGAGCTATCGCAACGACGTCATGGAGCTTCTGGAATGGGTGGGGCTCGGCGACAAGATGTGGGTGCACCCGCCCGTCCTCTCCGGCGGCGAGAAGCAGCGCGCGGCGATTGCCCGCGCGGTCATCACCAGGCCGGAGATCCTGCTCGCCGACGAGCCGACCGGCAATGTCGATCCACCTCTCGCCCGCCGCCTCTTGCGGCTGTTCATCGAGCTCAACCGGCTCGGCACCTCGGTCGTCATCGCCACGCACGATCTGGCGCTGATGGATCAATACGATGCCAGACGCCTCATCCTCAACGCCGGAGTGATGGAAGTCCATGATATCGCGTGAGGGCAGACAAGGCCGCTTCAAGCGCCTCCGTATCGGACGCCGGCGCGGGCCGATGACGACCCCGGCGCCGCGCGAGATCGGCTCCGCGGAGCTGCCGGCGCGCGAAGGCGCCACGCCCGGCGCCTTCGAGGAGCCGCGGGTCGTCAATCCGATCGTGCCGCCGCGTTCCGTCGCCGGCAGGGCGCTCCTGGTCCTGGTGGCGATCATGAGCTTTCTCGCCTGTCTTTCCGTCGCCTCCGTCTCGGTCGTCTCCGACAGGGCGCGGGGCTGGCAGCGACAGATCGCCGCCGAGCTGACCATCCAGGTCTCGCCGGTCGCCATGCAGGACATGCAGAGCGCCCTGCAACGGGCCCGCAACATCGCCGAGGCAACGCCCGGCGTGCGCTCGGCGGAGATCCTTCAGCCGGAGCAATCCTCCGCGCTCCTGGAGCCCTGGCTCGGCCGGGGCTTCGATCCGAACGAGCTGCCGATCCCGCGGATCATCTCGGTGCGGCTCGACGGCGATGCCGATCTTGCAACGCTCGCCCGGCTGCTGCGCGAAGAAGTGCCGGGCGCCAGCCTCGACGATCACGGCATGTGGCTGAAACGCCTGGCGCGCATGTCCCAGGCGGTCACCTTCGCCGGGCTCGGCGTCGTCGCCCTCGTCATGGCGGCGACGGCGCTTTCGGTGGTCTTTGCCACCCGCGGCGCCATGGCCGGCAACAAGGAGGTGATCGAGGTTCTGCATTTCGTCGGCGCGGAGGATGCCTATGTGGCAGGTGAGTTCCAAAGGCATTTCCTCCTGCTTGGGCTGAAGGGCGCCGGGCTCGGCGGGATCGCGGCGATCGCGCTCTTCGCCCTCCTGTCGCTCATCGGCGGCGTGCAGGGACCGACCCCGGAGGAGGCGCAGCTCAGAAGCCTGCTCGGCGGTCTCACCGTCGGCCCGCCGGCCTATATCGGCAGCATCGTGACAGTGGTCGCGATCGCGGTGACGATCGCCGCCACGGCCCGTCTGACCGTGCGGCGGACGCTTGCCGAAATCGGCTGACGGCGTTGCATCGCCGAGAAAAGCGCGCCAGGAAGATGGCCTCGGCAAGGAGCCGCGGAGGGGCTTGATGGCGCGGCAGAGCCTGACGGAGAAGCTGGAGGCGCGCGGCTTTGGCCGGCGGCGGCGCCCGCTCGCGCTGAGGCTCCTGCGCAGCCTCGTCTTCGCCGGCGCCGTCCTGGCGCTCTTCTTCGCCGGCGGCTTCCTCGTCTTTGCCCAGCAGATCGTCTCGGCGCGGCCGCCTGTGGCGCCGAAGGCCGACGCCATCGTGGCCCTTACCGGCGGCCTGGCCCGCATCGAGGGGGCGGTGGCGCTGCTTCAAGAGGGGGCGGGCAAGCGCCTTCTCATTTCCGGCGTCTATTCCCAGACCACCAAGAAGTCGATCGCAGCCGGCCTGGCCGGCGAAAGCCAGACGCTGTTCGCCTGCTGCGTCGATCTGGGCAAGAACGCGCTCGATACCAGGGGCAACGCCGCGGAGACGCGCGACTGGGCGCGCCGCAACGGCTACGCCTCGCTGATCGTGGTCACCAGCGCCTATCACATGCCGCGCTCCATCGCCGAGCTCAGGCGCGAGATGCCGGAGGTGCGCCTGATCGCCTATCCGGTGCGCCGGCCGGGCCTCGATCTCGGCGATTGGGCGCAGCGGCGCGAAATCTTCCACATCCTGTTCGAGGAATACGTGAAATACCTCGTGGCGCTGGTGCGCCCGGCGGCCTGAGGCGGCGCCTCGCCTGCGACATCTCGGCCGCGGCGGATGGCGCCCGAAGTCTTCCACGCACAGTCGCATATTGTTACATTCAAATGTAGGAATGTAAAAATGGAAGGCGATATGAGCGACGTCACCGCAGCAAGCGAGAGCCGGCTGGCGCATTTCCCCGTCAGCTTCTTCGCCGTCGTCATGGGGCTTTGCGGCCTCACCCTGGCGCTGCGCGCCAGCGAGCACGCGCTCCATCTCGCCGGTACGGCCTCCACCTGGTCGCTCTACGCGACGGTGGCGATCTTCGCCCTCATCGGCGCGCAATATCTCGCCAAGCTCGCCTTCCATGCCAGGGAAGTGGCGCAGGAATGGGCGCATCCGGTGCGCATCGCCTTCTTTCCCGCGATCTCCATCTCGCTTCTGTTGATGGCGACGGCCGCCGCGCCGCTGGCGCCGGAAATCGCCCGACCGGTCTTCATCGCCGGCATGCTGGCGCAGGGCGTCCTATCACTCAGCGTCCTTGCCAATTGGATCGGCCATCGCACCTTCCAGCAGGTGCATCTCAATCCGGCCTGGTTCATCCCCGCCGTCGGCAACATCATCGTGCCGCTGGTCGGGGTCGAGTTCGGCTTCGTCGAACTCTCCTGGCTGTTCTTTTCCGCCGGCCTCGTCTTCTGGGTCGTGCTTCTCACCCTGGTGATGAACCGGCTCATCTTCCACGACCCGCTGCCCGGCCGGCTGTTGCCGACGCTGGTCATCCTGATCGCCCCGCCGGCGGTGGCCTTCATCGCCTATCTGCGGCTTTCCGGCGAGGTCGACGCCTTCGCCCGCATCCTCATCAATATCGGCTACGTCTTCGCCGCCGTGGTGCTGACGCAGGCGCCGAAGCTGATGCGGCTTGCCTTCGCGCTCTCCTTCTGGGCGCTTTCCTTTCCGGTCGCGGCGCTGTCGGTCGCTTCGCTGCTCTTTGCACAGGAGACCGGCTCGGCGGCGCATCTTGTCATCGGCCTTGGCCTTGCCGCGCTCCTGGCCTTGCTCGTCGTCGCCCTTGCCGTGCGCACGCTGATGGCGATCTTCGCCAAGGAAATCTGCCAGCCGGAATAGGCCGGCTTCGACAATGAACCTTTCGGCCGGCTTGACGCGGGCGGCCGGGCAGGCCACTCGAAAGCCCGCTTCAGCGGGATGGCCCCATGTTCGCGCGCACGCTTCTCTTCAACGTCGTCTTCTATCTCAACTTCGCCGTTCAGGCGCTCGCCTTTGCGCCCTTTCTCCTCCTGCCGGAGCGCTACGGCACCTGGGTGACGAAGTTCTGGACCGCCTCCTCGCTGTTCTGGCACCGGCTCATCACCGGTATCGGGGAGGAGGTGACGGGTCTTGAGAACATCCCGGAGGGCGGCTGCATCATCGCCGCCAAGCACCAATCGACCTGGGAGACGATGCGGCTCGTCTATATGCTGGACAAGCCGGCCTATATCCTGAAGCGCGAACTCATGTGGATCCCGCTGCTCGGCTGGTATTTGAAGAAATACGGCCACATCCCGGTCGACCGTGGCAGCCGCTCCAAGGCGCTCGCCTCCATCGCTGTGCACGGAAAGGATCGCGCCCGGCGCGGCTACCAGATCATCATCTTCCCGGAAGGCACGCGCCGGCCGCCCCTGGCGGAGCCGAGCTACCGCTACGGCGTGGTGCATCTCTACAAGGAACTCGGCGTGCCGGTCGTGCCGGTGGCCCTCAATGCCGGCCTTTACTGGCCGCGACGCTCCTTCGCGCATGTGCGGGGCACCGTGCGCATGCAGGTGCTGCCGCCGATCGAGCCGGGCCTGCCTTCCGCCGTCTTTCAGGAGCGCCTGACAACGGCGATCGAGGAGGCCTCCAACCGCCTCATCGCCGAGGCCTTCGAGCGCGACCCGGCCACGCGCCCGATCGCCGCGAGCGAGCAGGCGAAGGAGAGGCACGCGGAGGCGTAAGGGCCGCCTTTCACGCGCCTTCCTCTTCGGCGAGGGCGCCGGCGAGCCAGTAAAGATGCGCATCCCTGACGCCGCTGTCGCGCAGATGCGCCACCGTGCTCAGCACGTATTCCCGGTTGGGGCCGGATTTGCCGGCCGCCTCGCGCACGATGGCGAGCTGGTGCTCGGCGTCGAGCACGCCGGCATATTGCGCATGGGAGCGGTCGACGAGATAGACGAGGGCGCTCTCGCGGCGCCTGCCGGAAAGGACGATCGGCCGCCAGCGCTCCTGGTAGACATTGGTTACCTGCTCGCGGGCGCGCAGATACTCCACCACCTCCGGCCGGTCCGCGCCGCGCACGCGAAAGGCGAGGCCGCGGCAGGAGCCGCCCCGGTCCAGGCCGAGAACGAGGCCGGGCCGCTCGGGCGTGCCGCGATGCACCCAGGAGAAGACGCAGAGCGAGCGATGGGCGCCGACAAGCAGGGCCGGCTCGGCGGCTTGATGCGGAAAGCCGGGGTTCCACATCAAGGAGCCGTAGCCGAAGACCCAGAAATCGGCGTATTCGGAAGCTTCATGCATATCCGTTCCGGCTAGCAGGTGCCGCGCGGCGCTGCAATCGGCGGAAAGGAAGTGGAAATGAGACGCACCGGTTTCACCCTCATCGCCGTTCTTCTCGTCCTTGCTGGGCTCTGGTCGGCCGGCTGGTGGGCGCTCGCCTCCTATGCGGAGCGGGAAGTCGACGCCTTCCTCGCCGGCGAGGCGAGCGACGAGGTCGCCATCTCCTGCCCGAACCGGCGCATCGGCGGCTATCCTTTCCGCCTGACGCTCGCCTGCGAGGGGCCGGTGCGTCTCGTCTCCACCGACTTGGAAGCTGAGGCGCCGGCGCTGCTGGCCGTGGCGCGGGCGGAGCGCCCGAGCGAGGTGGAGACGGCGCTTCAAAGCCCGCTGACGCTTTCGGCGCCGTTCCTGGCCGCGCCGCTGACGCTGACCTGGCAGGAGGCGCGCCTCGCCACCGGGCTGAGAGAGCCGCGCTTCAAGCTGCGCCTCGTGGAGGCGACGGCCGGGCAGGGGAGCCTGACCGCCTCGGCGCGGAGCGGCTTCGGGCAGGTCTCGGCGGCGGAAAGCGGCGAGGAGACGGCCCTCGACCTCGCCATGTCGGGCCTGCGGATCACGCAGGGCGAGCTTGCCCTGCCGGCGAGCGATGTCATCGTCAAGGCGCGGCTCGCCGGGCCTCCGCAGGCGCTCCTTGCCGGCGTTCCCCATTGGCGCCAGGCGGGGCTGGAGGCGCGCGACCTTCAGGCGGAATGGCGGCTCGACGGCGCGCGTATCCTCGCCGAGGGGCCCTTGCGCGTCGATGCGAACGGCATCCTCTCCGGACGGCTGGCGGTGACGGTGACCGGCGTCGATGCCATCGCCAAGCGGGTGGAGGGCCTGCCGGACGGGCTGCGCGAGCCGATGCAATTGGTGCTCGCCGCCATCGGCGGGCTCGGCGTGCCGGTCACGGTCGAGGGGGCGCCGGCGCGCCAGCTCACCGTCAGCCTGGAGAACGGCGCGGCGCGTATCGCCTTCCTCAATCTCGGCCGGGTGCCGCCGCTCTACTGATTTTTCGCGGGATTGCGGCTGCCGCCGAAGTTACTGCGGCGTCGTCTCTCAGGCGGGGGCGGCGACGCATGCCGTTCGCCCCCATGCGCAGCCTGGCGCGCCGAGGCGTGGATGGCCGGGTCGAGCCCGGCCATGACGACAGCAGAGGGGAGCTAGTCTGGTGCGGTGAAAGCCGGCGGCGTCAGCTCTTCTTGTGGCGGCCGAAATCGGGATCGGCCGTCTCCTGGCCGGCCTCGATGATGCCACGGCGGATGGAGCGGGTGCGGGTGAAGAGGTTGAACAGCGTCTCGCCGTCGCCCCAGCGGATGGCGCGCTGCAGCGCCGTCAGATCCTCGTTGAAGCGGCCGAGCATCTCCAAGACCGCCTCGCGGTTGTTGAGGAAGATGTCGCGCCACATCACCGGATCGGAGGCGGCGATGCGGGTGAAGTCGCGAAAGCCGCCGGCGGCGAACTTCATCACCTCCGATTCCGTCACCTCGGCGAGATGGGCGGCGGTGCCGACGATGTTGTAGGCGATGAGATGCGGCACATGGCTGGTGATGGCGAGCACCATGTCGTGGTGGTGCGGCTCCATGACCTCCACGCTTGAGCCGAGCCGGCGCCAGAACTCAGACAGCTTCTCCACCGCCTGCGCATCGGTGCCGGGCGGCGGGGTGAGGACGCACCATCGGCCCTCGAAGAGCTCGGCAAAGCCCGCCTCCGGGCCGGAATGCTCGGTGCCGGCGATGGGGTGGCTGGGGACGAAATGCACGTTCTCAGGCAGGCGCGGGGCCATCTCAGCGACGACGGCGCTCTTCACCGAGCCGACATCGGAGACGGTGGCGCCGGGGGCGAGATGCGGCGCGATCGCCTCGGTGAGCGCGCCGACGGCGCCGACGGGAACGCACAGGATGACGAGATCGGCGCCTTCGACCGCCTCGGCGGGGTCGGTGGTGTAGCTGTCGCCGAGGCCGAGGTGACGCGCCGTCGCAACGGTCTCGGCGCGCCGGCTCTGCACGGCGATGTGTTCGGCCAGGCCCTCCTTGCGGGCGCGCAGGGCGATGGAGGAGCCGATAAGGCCGATACCGATGAGGGCGAGGCGCTGGAACATGGGGTCGAACAAGGTGATGGGTCAGGCCAAGGTGGTCGCTCAGGCGAGGAAGCGCGCCAGCGTCTCCACCACCTTGCGGTTCGCCGCCTCGGTGCCGACGCTCATTCTGAGCGCGTTGGGGAAGCCGTAGCCGGCGACGCCCCTGAGCACGCAGCCTTCCTGGCGCAAAAGCGCATCGGCCTGTGCGGCGCCCTTGCCTGGCGTCTCGGGGAAGTGGACGAGGAGGAAGTTGCCGACGCTCGGCGTGACGGTGAGCCCCAGCTTGGTCAGCTCGGCCGTCAGCCAGGGCAGCCAGGTCTCGTTATGGGCGACGGCCGCTTCCACATGCGCGCGGTCGGCGATGGCGGCGGTGCCGGCGGCGATCGCCGCGGCGGAGACGTTGAAGGGTCCGCGTGTGCGGTTCATGGCGTCGATGACGGCGGCCGGCCCGTAGGCCCAGCCCAGACGCAGGCCGGCAAGGCCATGGATCTTGGAGAAGGTGCGCGTCATCAAGACGTTCGGCGCCTCGCCGGCGAGCTCCACGCCGCTCTCGTAATCGTTGCGGCGGACATATTCGGCATAGGCCGCGTCGACGACGAGAAGGGTGTGAGAGGGCAGCCCGGCATGCAGCCGCTTCACCTCGTCGAAGGGGATGTAGGTGCCGGTGGGGTTGTTCGGATTGGCCAGGAAGACGAGGCGCGTCTTCTCGCTCACCCGCGCAAGGATGGCGTCGACATCGACGGTGAGCTCCTTCTCCGGGGCAATGACGGGGGTCGCGCCGGAGGCGAGGATGGCGATGCGGTAGACGAGGAAGCCATGGGCGGAATAGATCGCCTCGTCGCCCGGCGACAGGAAGGTCTGGGCGGCGAGCGTCAGAAGCTCGTCGGAGCCGTTGCCGCAGATGATGCGCTCCGCATGCAGGCCGTGCACGGCGGCAATCGCCTGGCGCAGCTTTTCCGCCGAGCCGTCGGGATAGACATGCAGCTTGTCCGCGATGGCGCGGAAGGCCTCCATCGCCGCCGGACTGGTGCCGAGCGGTGTCTCGTTGGAGGAGAGCTTGTGGCTCTTGCGATCCTCGGCGCCCGCATCGCCCGGCACATAGGCAGCGATGTCGAGGACGCCCTTGCGGGGAATGGGGCCGGTCATACGCGTTCGTCTTCGCTTTCCGCCGCGTCCGTCTCCACGAAATGGATCGGTGCGGCAAAGGAGCCAATGAGCACCGGCTCGGCGAATTCCGCGCCGCGCTTGTCGCCCTCGGCGCTCAGTTCTTCTTGTGTCAACGCGCCCGGCATCTCCACCAGGATGTGGTCGCCGGAGCTGGCGACGACACGGCCGTTGAAGGCGGCGAGCGTCTTGGCGAAGGCGCCCTTGGCGCGCATGCGCACAAGCTTGATATCGGCCTCCGGCGGCACGGAAAGGCGCGGGCCGGCGACGTAGGCCTCGGCCTGGACGGGATGCTCGGGCGCGATGATGAAGGGCAGGCGGGCGAAGACCTGAATGTCGTCCTCAGGCCGCAGGCCCTGCCACCAGGAAACCGAATGCGGGGAGAAGATGGCGATGAGGCCTTCATCGGCGCGCAGGGCCTTGAGCGCCTCGTCGTCGCTTCCGGCCTCCTCGGCGGGCACGGAAAAGCCGAATTGAAAGCGCACCAGATCCTGAAAGGCGGCGCGGTCCGGCGCCTCGCCGATGAGGATGCGGAAGGGCGCCTGCATGGCGGTGAAGGTGGAGATGACCTCGCGCCAGATATGCTCCACCGTCGCCAGCGGCAGAATGCCGTGATGGCGCATGACGAGGGCGCGGATCATATGGGCCTCGCGGTCCGGCCGGAAGGCGGCGGCGGGCGCGCTGGTGCCCTTGATATGGATGAGCTCGTCCACCACCGCGCTGCGCTCCATCAGGAGGCGGTGAATATCGGCGTCGATCGTGTCGATGCGCTGGCGGATTTCGGCCAGCGCCCCGGGGCCCATGGCGCTCATTTCCTATCCGGTCGTCGGGGGCGAGATGATGCTGGCTGCTCCTTAGCGAGCCAGGATGCGGGACGCAAAGAAAAGATTGACATGCAAGAGCCGCGCTTCCTAAGCCGCTCACCCACAAGGATGCGTGCTTGATGAGTGCCGGCGTGCCGAACCATGCCTCCCCTGCCGCCCTGCAGGTGGAGAAGCCTTCCAGTCTCTGCATGAGCTTTGCGGAGACGCTGGAACTCGACGCGGGCGACGAACTGCCGGGCTTTCAGCTCGCCTATCAGATGTATGGCGAGCTCAACGCCGACAAATCCAACGCCATCCTCGTCTGCCACGCACTGACGGGCGACCAGCATGTGGCCAACCAGCATCCGGTCACCGGCAAGGACGGCTGGTGGTCGCTGATGGTCGGGCCGGGCAAGCCGATCGACACCGACCGCTACTGCGTCATCTGCGCCAACGTTTTGGCCGGCTGCATGGGCTCCACCGGTCCCGCCTCGGTCAATCCGGCGACGGGGGCGCCCTATGCGCTCGATCTGCCGGTGATCACCATCCGCGATATGGTGCGCGCGCAGGCGCGGCTCATCGACGCGCTGGGCATCGAGAAACTCTTCGCCGTCACCGGCGGCTCCATGGGCGGCATGCAGGCGCTGCAATGGGCGGCCAGCTATCCGGACCGCATCTTCGCGGCCATCCCGATCGCCACGGCGGCGCGCCATACCTCGCAGAACATCGCCTTTCACGAGGTCGGCCGCCAGGCGGTGATGGCCGATCCGGAATGGTGCGGCGGCCAGTATCTCGACAAGGGCAAAAGCCCCCGGAAGGGCCTCGCCGTGGCGCGCATGGCGGCGCATATCACCTATCTCTCCGAAAGCGCGCTGCACAGGAAGTTCGGCCGGCACCTACAGGACCGGGAAGCGCTCACCTTCGGTTTCGACGCCGATTTCCAGATCGAATCCTATCTGCGCCATCAGGGCATGACTTTCGTGGAGCGCTTCGACGCCAATTCCTACCTCTACCTGACGCGGGCGATGGACTATTTCGATCTCGCCAAGGATTACGGCGGACGGCTGGCGGAGGCCTTCCGCGGGGCGAGCGCGCGCTTTTGCGTCATCTCCTTCACCAGCGACTGGCTTTTCCCGACCTCGGAGAACCGCTCCATCGTGCATTCGCTCAACGCCTCGGGCGCCAATGTCTCCTTCGTGGAGGTGGAGAGCGACCGCGGCCACGACGCCTTCCTGCTTAACGAACCGGAGCTTTTCCGCACCGTCTCCGGCTTCCTGCGCGGCGCGGCGCGGGTAAGGGGGCTTGAGCCGTGAGCGACATGCAGCTTGCCACCATGGCGGCCAATCCGGAGCGCGTCGATCTTGAGGTCGTCGCCTCCTTCGTCACGCCGGGCTCGCGCGTCCTCGATGTCGGCTGCGGCGACGGCGCGCTTCTGAAACTGCTCCAGGGGGAGAAGGGCGTGGACGGGCGCGGCATCGAATTGTCGCAGCGCGGGGTGAACCAGGCGGTCGCCGAAGGGCTTTCCGTCATCCAGGGGGATGCCGACCGGGACCTTGCCACCTATCCGGACGGCGCCTTCGACTTCGTCATCTTGAGCCAGACGCTGCAGGCGACGCGCAATCCGCGCACGGTGGTGGAGGACCTCCTGCGTATCGGCAGAAGGGCCATCGTCTCCTTTCCGAATTTCGGACATTGGCGCATCCGCCTGCAATTCATCAGCCAGGGGCGGATGCCGATCACCTCCAACCTGCCCTATAGCTGGTACGACACGCCGAACATCCATTTCTGCACCATCAAGGACTTTCTCGGCCTGACGGAGGAGCTCGATGCGAAGATCGAGGATGCCGTCTGCCTGTTCGGCAACGGCCACCGGTTGACGCAAAGCGCTTCCTGGACGGTGTGGAACCTTCTCGGCGAGCAGGCGGTCTTCGTCCTGAGCCGCCATCAGCCGCAGATGTTTTAGAACGCGTCAGGACCTGCCGGCGCTCAGGCCGCGTCCACCATGCCGACCCCCGGCTGCAGCGCCGGCTCCAGGGCGGGCGCGAAGCGGCGCCTGGGCCTTGCCGTCACCGCGGCGATGGTGGATTTCTGTGCGTAGACACAGGTGACGCCGGCAAAGGCCGGCCAGACATGACGACCGATCTTCTCCATCGCCGGCGACAGGCTGAGCAGGGAGCGCTGCTTGGTCGGCCACATATGCAGCGCCGTCGCCCAGGAGACGACGTTGAAGCCGGTCTCGCCGAGCAGCGAGCGGAGCTGGCTGCGCGAATAGGGCCTGCCATAGCCGAAGGGCGAGGTATCGGAACGCGCCCAGGCGCCCTGACGATTCGGCACGACGAGGAAGAGGCGGCCGTTTGCCGTCAGAACGCGCCGAAGCTCGGCCATCAGCTCCGGCGGGCGCGAGGAGGTCTCAAGGGCGTGGACGAGGATGGCCAGATCGACCGCCGCATCCGGGAGCGGCAGGGCGGTATCCTCCACCAGCGCGGTCGCCGAGAGCTCGCCCGGCGGCCAGTCGAGGACGCCCTGGGGCGCCGGCATGAAGGCGAGGACGCGCTCGGCGCGGCCGAGTTGCGGGCCGAGAAAGGGCGTGGCAAAGCCGAGGCCGAGAATGCGGTCGCTGGGCGAGACGTCGATCGTCGTGCGCAAGGCCTCGCGGATATGCCGCGTCACCATGCGGCCAAGAAGGCCGGCATAAAAGTCACGCAGTTCGGCGACGTCGACATGCATGGTTGCGCCTTGAACCTCTTCCGCCTTGCCGTGCGTGGCCTTTGTGCCACGGCTTCATGACACCAAATATCGCCCTATACTGCCGGCGACGCCAACCCAATCAGCCCAAGCCCACGTCAACGCAAAAAGGAGAATGGCCTTGGCGCCACTCGAAATCGTCCAGTTTCCCGCCCGCTCCGACAATTATGCCGTTCTGGTGCACGACCCCGACAGCGGCGCGACGGTGACGATCGACGCTCCGGAGGCCGCTTCCATCGCCGCCGCCCTGAAAGAGCGCGACTGGGGGCTGACGGATATTTTCGTCACCCACAAGCATTTCGACCATGTGGAGGGCGTGCCGGCGCTGCGCGAATCCTATTCGGCGCGCACCATCGGCCCGCGCAAGAGCGCGGCGGCGACCGGTCTCTACGATCAGACGGTGGGCGGAGGCGAGAGCTTCACCTGGGCGGGGCGCCGCGTGGAGGTGATCGCCACGCCGGGCCATACCCTGGATCACGTCGCCTATTACCTGCCGCAGGACGAGCTCGCCTTCGTCGGCGACACGCTGTTCGCGCTCGGCTGCGGGCGGGTCTTTGAGGGCACGCCGGAAGAGATGTGGGCGTCGCTGAAGGCGCTGCGCGAGCTTCCCGACGACACCAAGGTCTATTGCGGCCACGAATACACGCTGGCGAACGCCGAGTTCGCCGCCAGCGTCGATCCGGAGAACGCGGCGCTCGCCGAGCGCAAGCGCGAGATCGAGGCGTTGCGCGAAGAGGGCAAGCCGACCTTGCCGACGACCATTGCGGTGGAGAAGGCGACCAATCCCTTCCTGCGAGCCGACGATGCACAGCTGCAAAAGGCGCTCGGCATGGAAGGGGCGGAGCCCGCCGCCGTCTTCGCCGAACTGCGGCAGCGCAAGGACAGGTTCTGAGCCATGAGCGAAGGGGGGCGGATTTGCGGCGCGCTCAGCGCCCATGAGGTCATTGCCCTGCTCGGGCTCCAGCCGCATCCGGAGGGCGGGCATTTTCGCGAGACCTTCCGCGATCCGGCCGCGCGCGACGGACGGGCGCACGGCACCGCCATCTATTTCCTGCTCGCCGCCGGCGAGCGCTCGCACTGGCACCGGGTCGACGCGGCCGAGATCTGGCATTTCTACGCCGGGGCACCCCTCGCCCTTAACGTGGTGGAGGAGGGCGAGGCGCCGGAGCGCTGGCTTCTCGGCGCCGATCTTGCCGCCGGCGAGCGGCCGCAGCATGTCGTGCCGGCCGGCGCCTGGCAGGCGGCGACGAGCCTCGGCGCCTGGAGCCTCGTCGGCTGCACCGTGGCGCCCGGCTTTCAGTTCGAGGGTTTCGAGCTCGCGCCGGCCGATTTCGATCCGGCGGGCTGAGGCGAAAGGCGCCGGCCGCGGGCCGCCGGAAGCGCTCCGCCGGCGATGAAGAGCGCGGCAAGGGCGATGGTCGCGGTCGCCTCACCGTAACCGGCGAGGATGGGAATGAGCGTTGGAAGGAGCGGCGCGGCGTAGCTCGCCGCGCCCAGAAGCTGGATGTCGACGCGCTTGATGTCGATATCCCAGATAAATCGATATCCCAGACATCGAAGGCGGCGCCGACGGGCATCAGGCCGAGCCCGGCGAGGCGAGCCATTCCAGCCCGGTCGCGGGCCAGGCCGTCTCCTCAACCCGGATGCTTCATGATTGCCACGGGTCGTGGCCTCTTCCTGATTGTCGCCGCCGGTGCATGACCGGCTCGCAATGCTGTCCGCAGCGGCGGCGATACAGGCCCCGTTAAAAGGTGCCGGTCTTGAGGACTATTCTCCCGCGAGCCACGCGAAAGGCTCCGCCGGCTCGAACTTCGCGGAGACCTCGCCCGCAAGCCTCGTCTCCCGTCCAAGGGGGATCGTCCTCGCGCCCGTACCTTCCGCGAAGTCGATGTTGTTCAAGTCCACCCAGAGCACGGACGGGGAGAGAACAGACTCGAAGTAATAGGTGCTGTTTTCATGATCGGCCACGGTCCGCCACAGCGTCATGGAGATGTTGGGGTGGTTGGGATCTTCCATCCCGACCGGCACCCCGACCGAACGGATGACGGAGAACGCCGCGCCCAGCGCCAAGTCTTCGTCATCGAACTTCGGTGTGCTTTTCAAGAGGTAGTCCGTGCGCACAAAAAGCGGTCTGCGGCGTTGATCGTGCCAGGTAGGAACCGATCTCCTCCAATAATCCTCCAGTAATTGACCAGCGCCAACTGCTCCTCGAATGCAGGCGAGTTGGTCATCACGTCGTAGTCGCGGCTGTGATGGATGTGGAGTTCGCCGTCGATATACTCAAAGATCGCAGAATCGCCGCTCGCATCGGAAAGCGAAAGATGCACCGCGGCAGGGCGACCATTCGGCAAGAGCGGCGCGACGACCGTGAACGGGGGATCCTGCATGTCTGCGACGGCTTCTTCCACAGTCGCATATTTGTCCAGGAAGTATTGGCCCCACGCGCCGACCGACAGGGTCGGCTTTCCGGTCGCGGCCGCGTCGCCGAAATCGGACTCGGCGAGGTACAGGATGTTCGCGACCAGACCAGCCTCGTTCATGCCGTCGGCGTTCGCCGCGTCGTAAAACGAGGCGAAGACCGATCCGTATTTGGACGTCCACGTAATGGGGTTCTCTCCGACACCGCCATCATGTTCCATGCCTCTGGGATACACCCAGAGCGCAGTTGGCGCGGCAGCGTCGTTCCAGTCCATACCGCGCGCGGTTATGTACGTGCCGGTGCCCGTTTCATAGATCAGGCGGGTGCAGGCCTCGGCGTGCTGGCCGGCAAATAGCGTCATAGCCGCGAAGGCGCAGGCGAATGGCGTTTGAAGACGTCGTGACTTATAGGCTTTGTATTTCATCGTAGATACTCTTAAGCTTCTGATGGGACGCTGGTTTCATCTTTCCGAGATGAGGCGCCGCGTTCGAGTCCTCGTTGTTGAGCTTTCGGCCGGCGAAAAGCCCAAGCCAAGCGAAACATCGCCCCTGCCGCAACTCCGACACGGCGCTTGGCGCGAAACAGCTGGTCTAACCCGGTCTTTCCTAAGGGAGTGTGATTTTGGAGCCGGGTGGGGCCGGCACCGCCCTGTGGCGCCGGGCTTTCGGTTGAAGGGGCTCGCGCTCGCGCCGACCGATTGCGACCCGGCGGGCTGAGGCGAAAGGCGCCCGCCGCGTGCCGGCTGGAAAATGTGTCTTAGCGGCGGCCGAACGGCAGGCGGAGCTGGCGGCGCATCATCCAGCTTTCCTTGTAGTCGGTGATCTCGTCGTCGATGGCGCGGTTGAGCTCGGCGCCGTACTGGAAGATGAGCGCCTGGATATAGAGGAAGAACATCAGCGCCACGATGCCGCCGAGGCCGGCATAGGTTGCGGCGTAATTGGCGAAGGCGCCGATGTAGAGCGAGAAGATCCGCCCCGAGATCCACCACAGCGCCACCGTCAGGATGACGCCCGCCGCCATGACGCGCACCCGCCTGTGATTCGCCGGCAGGAAGACATGCACGGCCGTCAGCATCGCCACCATCACCAGGAAGAGCAGGACACGGCCGCCAAGGACGATCATCTCCTGATAGAAGCCCTGGTTCGGGAACCAGGCGCGCACCACGGCGAGCCAGATCGGCAGGGCGACGGCGAGCGCGGAGACGACGATGAGGAACACCATGCCGAGGAAGACGAAGACGAGGCTGCCGCCGTAGCGCTCCAGGAAATGCCGCTCGTCGGCGCAGCGATAGGCCTTGTTGAGCGCCTCGCGCACGGCCTCCACGGCGCCGGTGATGGAGATGAGGGTGACAAGCAGGCCAAGGGTGATGAGGCCGCCGGTGCGCGTGTTCAGCACCCTTCGCACTTCCGGCTCGATGGTCTTGACCATGTGCTCGGGCATGACGTGGAAGGCCTCGCGCGTCAGATAGTCGGCGAGCTCCTGGCCGCCGAAGGCGCCGGCAAGGGCGATGAGAAGGAGCAGGAAGGGAAACAGCGCGAAGATCAGCGAAAAGGCGATGGCGCTCGCCAGCATGATGCCGTCATGGCGCAACAGGCCGGAGATGGCGTTGATATTGATGCGCCAGATAAGGCGCAGGATGCGCCAGCCCCAGTAAAGGAGCCATAACGGCCAGGATAAATCGCTGCGGCCTTGCTGCATGGCTGCTCTCAACCACGCGCCGCCGTGGCCGGCAAGGCCGTCGGCGGTGCGGACGGGCGGGCAGGCGCAGCGGGAGGCCGCGGCTGTGTTGCCTCAACCCATATATTGGCCGCCATTGGCGGAGAGGGTAGAGCCGGTGACGAAGCCCGCCTCGTCGGCGACGAGGAAGACGACGGCTCTTGCGATCTCCTCCGGCTCGCCAAGCCGGCCGACCGGGATCTGCGGCAGGATATGCTTGTCCAGCACCTCCTGCGGCATCGCCGTCACCATCTCCGTGGCGATATAGCCGGGGCAGATGGCGTTGACGGTGATGCCCTTCCTCGCCCCTTCCAGGGCGAGGGCGCGGGTGAAGCCGATCTCGCCGGCCTTGGCGGCGGAATAATTGACCTGGCCCATCTGGCCCTTCTGGCCGTTGATGGAGGAGATGTTGACGATGCGCCCAAAGCCGCGCTCGCGCATGCCATCCCAGACGGGACGGCACATGTTGAAGAGCGAGCCGAGATTGGTGTCGATGACGGCGCGCCAGGCCTCGCCGCTCAGCTTGTGGAACATGGCGTCGCGGGTGATGCCGGCATTGTTGACGAGGATCTCCACCGGGCCGAGCTCCTCCTCCACCGCGGCGATGCCCTCGCGACAGGCGGCCTCCTCGGAGACGTCCCATTTGAAGACGGAGATGCCCGTCTCCTCCCTGAAGGCGTTCGCTTTCTCCTCGTTGCCGGCGTAATTGGCGGCGACCTGGTGGCCGGCCTCCTTCAAGGCCTTGGAAATGGCCGCGCCGATGCCGCGCGTGCCGCCGGTGACGATTGCCGTTCTGCCCATCTCGCTTTTTCCCCTCTTGGAAGCCGGGGACCTCTGTCGGGTCGCCTCGGCGCTTGTGCCGATAAAGGCGTGATCAGCTTACTATCGGTGCGGTCTTTCAGCTTTGCGACTGTCTCCCTGGCTACACCTGCAACGGCGCCTCATCGTCGCGGCGAAGGCCCTCAGGGGCGCTCCACGCACATGGCGATGCCCATGCCGCCGCCGATGCAAAGCGTGGCAAGGCCCTTCTTGGCGTCGCGGCGCTGCATCTCGAACAGGAGCGTGTTCAGAATGCGCGCCCCGGAGGCCCCGACCGGATGGCCGATAGCGATGGCCCCGCCATTGACGTTGACGATGTCGCCGTTCCAGCCGAGATCCTTGTTGACGGCGCAGGCCTGGGCGGCGAAGGCCTCGTTGGCTTCCACCAGATCGAGATCCTCCGTCGTCCAGCCGGCCTTCTCCAGGGCCCGGCGCGAGGCCGGGATCGGGCCGGAGCCCATGATCGCCGGGTCGACGCCGGCCGTCGCCCAGGAGACGATGCGGGCCAGCGGAGCGACGCCGCGGCGCTCCGCCTCCGCCTCCGACATGAGCAGCACGGCGGCGGCGCCGTCGTTGATGCCGGAGGCGTTGCCGGCCGTCACGGAGCCTTCCTTGTCGAAGGCGGGGCGCAGCGAGGCGACCTTCTCCAAGGTGGTGCCGGCGCGGATATATTCGTCGTCCTGCACCACCGTGTCGCCCTTGCGGCCCTTCACCGTCACCGGGACGATCTCGTCCTTGAAGCGGCCTTCCTTCTGCGCCTTCTCGGCCTTGTTCTGCGAGGCGACGGCGAACGCGTCCTGCTCGTCGCGGGTGATCTGCCATTGCCGGGCGACGTTCTCGGCGGTGATGCCCATGTGGTAGCCGTTGAAGGCGTCGAGAAGCCCGTCCTTCAGCATGGTGTCGACCATCTTGTAGTCGCCCATCTTCACGCCTTGCCGCAGATGCGCGGCATGGGGAGCCATGGACATCGATTCCTGGCCGCCGGCGACGATGATGGCGGCGTCGCCGCAGCTAATCTGCTGCATGCCGAGGGCGACGGCCCTGAGGCCGGAGCCGCAAAGCTGATTGATGCCCCAGGCCGTCGTCTCCTTGGCGCAACCGGCGGCCATGGCCGCCTGGCGGGCGGGGTTCTGGCCTTCGGCGGCGGCGAGGATCTGGCCCATGATCACCTCGTCGACCTCCTCGCCGGCAACGCCGGCGCGCTCCAGCACGCCCTTGATGGCGACGGCGCCGAGCTGGTGCGCCGGCAGGGTGGCGAAGGCCCCGTTGAAGGAGCCGACGGGCGTGCGCGCGGCGCTGGCAATGACAATGGCGGACAAGAGATCACCTCCTGATGGTGGGAAAACGCGCCGCCCCGAAGGAGAGGCGAGGCGCGGCGGCTCGTTCAATCTTAAAAAGCGCGGGGGGCTGACCTGTCAACGCCGGCGGGGGCAGCAAAGGCGGCTTTGTGGGCTCGATTCGGCAGTGCAAAAAGAATTTGGCAAGGCCGGCGTTATCTCCTTATCCTGCCGGCTTATCCGCCGGGAGGAAGAAGGCGCTCCTATCCTGCAACCTCTTTTGGAACGAGCCCCAAGTCGCATGAGTAAAGCGCAGCCGACCGTGATCAAGAAATACGCCAACAGGCGCCTCTACCATACGGGCACCTCCACCTATGTGACGCTGGAGGATCTCGCCCGCATGGTGAAGGACGGCGAGGAATTCGCGGTCGTCGACGCCAAGAGCGGCGAGGACATCACCCGCGCCGTGCTCGGCCAGATCATCTTCGAGCAGGAGAACAAGGGCCAGCACCTGTTGCCCATCACCTTCCTGCGCCAGCTCATCCGCTATTACGGCGATAGCATGCAGGCCTTCGTGCCCAGCTATCTGGAAACCTCGCTCGCCGCCTTCTCCAAGGATCAGGAGAAGCTGCGCGAGCAGATGACGCGCGCCTTCAAGGGCGACGCCTTCGGGGTGATGGAGGAGCAGGCGCGGCGCAACATGGAGATGTTCACCGAGGCGATGAAGATGTTCACGCCCTTCGGCGCGCCCGATGGCGGTGCCGGCAGCCGGCCGGCGAGCAAATCGCCGGAGGCGCAGGCGCGCGAAATCGAGGCGCTGCGCACGCAGCTGCGCGAGATGCAGCGCACCATCGATACGATCGCCGGCGACAGCAAGGAATAGTCAGCAAGGAACGGGCCGGGGCGGCGCTAGCCTTCCTGCGGCGAAGAGGCGTTGGCGAGAAGATCGAAGCCGGCGGCGACGAGACGCTCCGCCGTTGCCTTGTCCGGCACGCCGGTGACGAAGGCCGTCAGGCCAAGGGCGGCGAGATAATCCGCCGTCAGCTTCCAGGTCTCGTCGTCGCCCGCGCGAAGACGATTGGCGAGGGCGGAAAACGCGATCCCGACATAGTTGGCGTTCACGCCATGCATGCGCCCGAGCTCCCAGAAGCGGCCGTCGAAGCCGGTGATGCCGACGGCGCAGCCTAGCTCGCCCAGGCGGGCAAGCAGCCCGTGAAGCTCCTCGCCGTCGCGCACCAGGGCGGCGAAGGGGAAACCAAAGATGAGGCGGCCGGCGTTGTTTCCGTCCTCGCCGAGAATGCGCGACAGATTGGCGAGCCACACGTCGCTGGAAAGGGCGCCGAGGGAGCCGTTCAGGAAGAAGCGGTCTTGCGGCGAGGCGGCGAGCGCCTCATGCGCCAGATGCAGGAGGCGCATATCGACAAGCTGGGCAAATCCGAGGCCCTCGGCGCGCATAAGGGCCGTGGCGGCCGACTTGGCTTTGCCGTCTTCGCCGATGAGGATCGGCTCCAGACAGAAGAAGGTTGTCTCGCCGCTGGCAGCGCTGCGGACCGGTTGCGGCAGAAGACGCACACGGCCCTCGCGCAGAGCGACCAGCAGCTCCTCCACCTCCTCGCCGCCACGCTGCGCCGGGATCGGCGCCAGCGCCGTATCGCTCCGGTCCAGGACGAGATGGCCGCCACCGGCTTCCTGCGCCCGGGCGAGGGCCCTGCGGGCGCTGTCGAGGCATTGGCGCAGGCTGTCCGCCTCGTCGCCCGCCAGGGAAACCGCGCCGACGGAGACCACGGGCAGGATCACCCGGTCGCGCAACGGCACGGAAGCCGTCTTCAGGCTTTCGGTGAGGCGCTGCAGCGCCGTTTCCGCCTCTCCGGGAGCGACCCGGTTGAGGATGATGGCGATCTCGCCATCGCCCAGCTTGCCGGTGATGTCGGTGTCGCGCACCGTCTGCGACAGGGTGAGGGCGATGGCGTTCAGCATCGGATCGATGACCTGCGGGCCGTAGGTCTCGCTCGCCAGCTTGATATTGTCGATGGAGACAAGGGCGAGGACGAAGGGCACTTCGTAGTGCCGGGAGACGACGATGGTGTCTTCCAGAAGACGCAGGAAATTGGCCCGATCCCGCAGAGCGCAGCCGGGCGGGGCCGGCACGCCCTCCGCGTCCTGGCGCGGCTGCATGCGCACCGCACCGCGGGCCAGCACCGGCTCGCCGGAGCGGCCGGCATACCAGCGGCCGCGGTCGCGCACCCAGATGCGGCGCGAGGCGCTGCCGTCCTTGCACAGCAGCGCATAGGTGATGTCGTAGGGAACGCCCTCGCCGTAATCGATGGCGATGGCGCTGCGCACCGTCTGGGTGCGGTTGGTCAGGCTATCGGGGTCGACAAGCTTCTCAAAGGCCGCGCCGGTGACGATGTCCTTCAGCGCCGCGATGCCCAGGGCGCTCGCCGCGTTGCTGGCCCAGCGCAACCGGTCGCTGAGGAGATCCCATTCGTAGACGGTCTCGCCGATCTCCGTCAGGATCGCCTGCGCCGTGGCGCCCGGCGCCGGACCGTCATCCTCGGCATGGGCGCGCACGACGGGCGTCAAGTCCGGCACGTAGGCCTCAGCCGGATCCAGTTTCTTCAGTATACCTTTCTCTGGCAAAGCGTCGTTCCCGCTGGCCACAAGCCCCCCGCAAGGTGCCAAAGGCTGATAAATCCTGGGTTAAGACGCGTGGCGGCTTTTTCTGCAACCTTCAGTAGCCGAGGGCGCAGCCGTCCTTGCGCGGATCGGAGGCGCCGACAAGGACGCCACGGGCACGGTCGAGACCCACGAACTGGGCCCCGCCAAGGGGGGCGGGCGCCCAGGCGAGCTCGTGGCCCATGGCCACGAGGCCCTCGCGACTGGCGCGCGGCATGGCTGTTTCCAGCACGGTGCGCTCGGCGTTGAAGAAAAGCCGCGGACAGTCGATCGCCGCTTGCGGATCGGCGTCGTGGTCGAGGAGGTTGCCGAGAAGATGGGCGTGACCCATGGCCTGGAAATGCCCGCCCATGACGCCGAAGGCGGCGCTTGTCTGACCGTCCTGGCGCAGGAGCGCCGGAATGATGGTGTGCAGCGGGCGCTTGTCGGGCGCGTATTCGTTGGGATGGCCCTCCGCCAGAGAAAAGCCGGTGCCGCGGCTGTGCAGGACGACGCCGGTCTCAGGCGCCACGATGGCGGAGCCGAAGCCTTGAAACAGCGAGGCGATCAGCGAGACGAAACGGCCCTCGCCGTCGGCGGCGGCGACATAGACCGTGCCGGAAGGAGGCGGCGGGGCGGCGCGGATCGCCGGGTTGCGGCGGCGCGGATCGATCTGGCCGGCGAGGCCGTCGATGAAGCCCTCCTCCAAAAGCGCGGCCGGCGGGGTGGTCAGAAAGGCGGGATCTGCCAGCCAGGCGTCGCGTACGCCATAGGCAAGTCGGGCCGCCTCTACCTCAAGATGCAGGCGCTCCGGCGCCAGCATCGGCAGGCGCGCCATGTCGAAGCGCTCCAGGATGGCCAGGATGAGGAGGGCGATGGCGCCCTGGCCGTTGGGCGGCAGCTCGACGACCTCGCGGCCGCGATAGGCGCGAGACAGAGGCTCCACCCATTCGGCCTTTGCGCCGGCGAGATCTTCCAGGGTGAGGGCACCGCCATGGGCGGCGATGGCCGCCACGATATCCTCGCCCACCGGCCCGGCGTAGAAGGCGTCGGGCCCCGCCTCGGCGATGCGGCGCAAGGTGGCCGCGAGGGCGGGGAAGCGAACGATGTCGCCGACTTTCGGCGCCTCGCCGGTCGGCAGGAGATGGCGGCGCGCGCCGGCATCGCGGTGCAGGCGCGGGGCAAGGCCCGCCCAGTCGTGGGCAACGCGCGGGGCCACCGGCACGCCCTTCTCGGCAAGGTCGATGGAAGGCGCCAGGGCCGCGTCGAGGCCGAGGCGGCCGAAGCGGGAGAGGAGAGCGGCAAAGCCGCGAAGCCCGGCCGGAACGGTGACGGCCTCCACCATGTCCGGCGTGATCGCCGTCACGCCGGTGGCGCGAAGCCTATCGGCATCGGCGGTCGCCGGCGCCCGCCCGGAAGCGTTGAGGCCGTGGATGCTGCCGTCCGGCTCGCTGACAAGGGCGAAGCAATCGCCGCCGATGCCGACCATATGCGGCTCGGCGATGGCGGCGAGGGCCATGGCCGTCACCGCCGCATCGACGGCGTTGCCGCCGGATTTCAGGCAGGCAAGTCCCGCCTCGCTCGCCAAAGGATGCGAGGTGGCCACCATGCCGTTGCGGGAATAGACGGCGGAGCGGCCGGGGCTCTGGAAGTCGCGCATGGGCTCAGACCGGGCGCATGCGCCAGGGCGACAAAAAAGGCCGGCACGCGGCCGGCCCGATCTCAGAAGCGATGCGAGCCCGGCTCAGAGGCCGGCCTTCGGCGCGAGAACCTGGCGGCCGCGATACTTGCCGGACTTCAGGTCGACATGGTGCGGCCGGCGCAGCTCGCCGGAATCCTTGTCTTCCACATAGGTCGGTGCCTTCAGCGCATCCGCAGAACGGCGGAAGCCGCGCTTCATCGGCGTGGTTTTTCTTTTCGGGACGGCCATGTCGTGCTCCGTGAATGGGTCGAAAGGGCGCTTGGCCCATGCCCGAACGGCCCGCGCGGGGCAGGCTTCGGCGCTTTGGCGCGCGATATAGCCGCTCCAAGCGCCTTTGACCAGCCGGGCGGAGAAAATTACTGCGCCAGACAGCCGACATAAGGACCGGCCGCCGCGCCGCGACGGGCAAACAGGCGGGCAAGGTCGGAGGTGACCGGGCCGGGGCGTGCGGCATTGCGCTCCAGGGGGGCGGGAAGCGTGGCGGCCAGACGGGCGCCCTCGGCGCGGCTCAAGGCGGAGGCGGGCTTGCCGAAATAATGCCTGGCGGCGGCCTCGGCGCCGTAAACGCCGCGATCCCATTCCACGATGTTGAAGTAGATTTCCGCAATGCGCCGCTTGGGCAGAACGAGGTCGGTGTAAAGCGCCAGCGGAAATTCCAGCGCCTTGCGAAGGTAGGATCGGCCGGGCCAGAGGAAGAGGTTCTTGACGGTCTGCATGGTGATGGTGCTGGCGCCGCGCAGCTCGCCGCCCCGGCGCGCCTCTTCCAGAACCGCTTTGAGCTCGCCGAAATCGATGCCGCGATGGCTGCAGAACTTGGCGTCCTCGGCCATGACGACGGCATTGACGAGATTGGGGGAGATGTCGGCGAGCGGCACCCATCGCTTCTCGATCGGGACGCCGGCAAAGCGCTTGATCAGCATCAGGCTGGAGACGGGCGGGTTGACGGCGCCGTAGATCGGGATGAGAAGCAGAGGCACGAGGGCAAGAAGGAGGAGGGCAAGCACAAGCCTTTTCAGCCATCGGCCGCGACGGCGCGGCCTGCGTCGTTCTGTGCCGCTCGGTCCCTGTGGCGCCTTGCCGCCTTCTTCGGCCATCCTTGCGGTCCCATTCCTTGCTGTCATGCCCTGCCTGATTGAAAACCATGCCGACGACAAGTGAGACAAATCCGAACCGCTTCCTACCGCGCCACGCCGATTTTGTGGATCGGCTGAACGCCGAGCTGGAGCGGCTGATAAATGCCGACAGGCTTTCTGAGGTCGGCCGGGCGCCCGAGCGGCTGGTTGAGGCCATGCGCCATGCGCTTCTGGCCGGCGGCAAGCGGCTGCGCCCGTTCCTGATGGCGGAGGCGGCGGCTTTGTTCGGGGCGGAGAAGGAGCCGCTCACGGCGGGCGCGGCGGTGGAATGCCTGCACACTTATTCGCTCGTCCATGACGATCTGCCGGCGATGGACGACGACGATCTGCGCCGCGGCATGCCGACGGTGCACAAGGCCTTCGACGAGGCGACCGCGATCCTGGCCGGCGACACGCTTTTGACGCTCGCCTTCCAGCTTCTGGCCGAGCCTGAGACGCACGCCGATGCGGCGGTGCGCGCCGAGCTCGTGCTGCTCTTGGCCCGCGCCACGGGAGCGGGCGGCATGACCGGCGGGCAGATGCGCGACCTTGCAGCCGAGCATTGCCAGCTTGATGCTCCTGCCGTCAGGGAGTTGCAGGCGATGAAAACGGGAGCGCTCATCGCCGTCTCCTGCGAGATGGGCGCCGCCTATGCCGGCGCCGGGGAAACGGAGAGGGAGGCGCTGCGGCATTTCGGCGCCGCCATCGGCCGCGCCTTCCAGATCGCCGACGACCTCATCGACACCCAATCCTCCGCGGAGGTGGCCGGCAAGGCGACCGGCAAGGACGCGGCGGCCGGCAAGGCGACGCTGGTCTCGCTGATGGGGCCGGCGGCGGCGCGGCAGCTCCTGGAGGAGACGGTGCGCGAGGCGGAGGCCTGGCTGGAGCCCTATGGCGAGCGGGCCGAGGTTCTTCTCGCCACCGCCCGCTTCATCGCCCAGCGCAGCCACTGACGCAACTCAAAGGCGCCTTGCCTCAATCCAGTATCGGCGGCCTGCCGTCGTACTCGTCCTCCATATGGGCGGCGACAATCTCCGCAAAGCTCGCTTCGGCGACAAAGCCGAGCTCGCGGGCGCGTCTTGCCTCCAGCGCCCGCGGCCAACCGGCGACGATCTGCGCAATCCCGTCGTCGGGCTCGCGGCGAATGAGGGCGAGCGCCTTGTCGCCGGCGACCTGACGCAGGGCCTCAAGTTGCTCGCCGACGGTCGCGCTGACGCCTGGCATGGGCAGAGCCCGGCGCGTCCCGAGCGCCTCCGTGTCAAGCGTTGCGGCATGGAGGAAGAAGCCGGTGGCGGAACGCGGGCTGGCGAAGACGGTACGCACCTCCTCGCCGACGGGCAGCACCGCCGGCTTGCCGGCAAGCGGCTCGCGGATGATGGCGGAGAAGAAGCCGGAGGCCGCCGCGTTGGGCGCGCCGGGGCGCACGCAGATGGTGGGAAGGCGCAGGGCGATGCCGTCGAGAAAGCCGCGGCGGCTATAGTCGCAAAGCAGAAGCTCGGCGATGGCCTTGGCGGTGCCGTAGCTGGTGAGCGGCGCGGCGGGATACTCGTCCGGGATCGGATCGGGCAGCGGCGCGCCATAGACGGCGATGGTGGAGGCGAAGACGAGACGCGGGGCATAGTTCGCCTTGCGGATGGTCTCCAGGAGGCCTCGGATGCCGTCGAGATTGATGCGGTAGCCCTTGTCCATCTCCGCCTCGGCGCCGGCGGAGGCAAGGGCGGCGAGATGGAAAATGAGGTCGGGCTTCTCGGCGAGGAGATGCTCCACAAGCACATGATCGGCGATGTCGCCGGCAACCGGGAAAATCGCCGTCTCCTCGGAGCCCCAGACGGGCGGCGCCTCGACGTCCTGCAGGGTCAGCTTGGTGATCGGACGCCCGCCGAGATGGCCGTCGGCGACGAGCCGCTCGGCGAGCTTGCGGCCGAGCATGCCGGCCGCGCCGGTGATCAGGATATGCATGGCGCCGCGCTCCTCACTGAGCCGCAAGAGGCTGGCGACACGCCTCCAGCCGCCGCCTTTGCCGGTCATTTGCGTCGAAGTTATCCGGCGCCAGCCAGGCGTCATAGCCCGCTTTCACCTCCGGCCATTCACCATCCAGCATGGAGAACCAGGCGGTATCGCGGTTGCGGCCCTTGACCACCATGTCCTGGCGGAAGACGCCTTCGAAGGTGAAGCCGAGGCGGATGGCGGCGCGCTTGGAGGCGACGTTGGCGTCGTCGCATTTCCATTCGTAGCGGCGGTAGCGCAATTCGTCGAAGACATGGGCGGCCATCAGCGCCATCGCCTCGGTGCCGGCGGCCGAGTTCTGCAGGCGCGGCGCGTAGGCGATGCAGCCGACCTCGGTGGAGCCGTGCTCGGGGCGGTTGCGCATATAGCTCGCCATGCCGACGATGTCGCTGTCGGCGAGAAGGCGGATGACGAGCGTGCGCCAATCGTCGGAGGCGGCTTCGGTGAAGCTCTTGCGCAGCATCTCGGCGGAGGCGAAGGGGCCGATGGCCATATGGCGCCAGATGGCGGCGTGGGCGGCGCCGCCGAGCGCGGCGAAGAGGCCGTCGCGATGGGCCGGCCAGGACAAGGGCTCCAGCCGCACCAGGCGGCCCTGAAGCACCCTGCCGCCCGGCAAGGGCCGCGGGGTAAAACCGGAAAGGTCAGTCTTCGTCATCATCGCGCGGAGGCGCGGCGAAGGCGCCGTTGAGGGTGGAGGAGGTCGCCGCTCCGTCGAAGGCGAAGCGGCGGTGCGCGAGAGCGCCCGCGGCGTCAAGGAAAGCGCCGAGGGCGACCTTGGCGAGGCCGGAGCCGATGGAGATGCGGGTGACGCCCAGGCGCTCCAGCGCCGCGACGTCGTTTGAGACGCCGCCGACGCCGCCGAGCACGTTCACCGGCGCGGAGACGGCGGCGAGGATCTCGGCGACTTCCCGCTCGGTGGTAAGGCCCGGCGCATAGAGAACATCGGCGCCGGCCGCTTCGAAGGCCTTCAGGCGCCGGACCGCCTCGCCGAGCGGGTCGGCGTTCCTGGTAAAGAAAACCTCGCAGCGGCCGGTCAGGACGAAATCGGAGCCCGACTTCGCCACCGCCTCCCTGGCGGCCGCAAAACGGCGGAGCGCCTCCGCCAGTGGGTAAAGCTCGCCGCTTGCCTGGTCCATATCCTCAACGGAGCAGCCGGCAAGGCCGATATCGATGGCCTGGCGGATGGTCTCGGCGACCTCGGAAGGGCTGTCGCCGAAGCCCGATTCCAAATCTCCGTTCACCGGCAGGGGCGTGGCACGGACGATTTCTCCGGCATGGGCGATGGCGTCGGCGCGCGTCACGGCGCCCGTCGCATCCGGGCGGCCGAGCGACCAGGCGAGCGCGGCGGAAGAGGTCGCCAGCGCCTTGAAGCCGAGATCGGCGAGAAGCCTGGCGGTTCCCACATCCCAGGGATTGGGCATGAGGAAGAGCTCGCGGCGCGCATGCAGGGCGCGGAAGCTGGCTGCGGCGGAGGCCATGACGTGCCGGGCTCCTCTCATCTAGCAGGTTGTTGAAGAACTCATGTGGCTCGCGACGCGGACGAGCCCACGACCTACTCCTGGACCACCGGTACCAGTTCCGCTTCGGCCGCGGCAATGAGCTTTGCGTCGAAAGTCGCCAGCGGAAGGCGCCGGCGTTGGGCGAGCTCCAGATAGGCGGCGTCGTAGACGGTGAGATCATGGCGCTCGGCAAGTTTGATCGTTGTCGACCACAGATGGGCTTCACATTCCTGATCGATGACGATGGGAAGACTTTCGAGGTCGCGCAGAGTTTCGTCACGAAAAGCGATGTCAATCCGGCGGCGACGGACCGCCATCTGCAATCCGTTGGCGATTTCATACCGCCACAGCGGCGGGACCACGGCGCCGTGACGTCCGACCCGGCGCAGGAGGGAGCTGGAATCCTCGTTCTGCTCGTCCACGAAGCTCCAGGAGAGCGCAACCGAGCCATCAAGGACTAGGCTCACCTGCGGCCCTCTTCGATCAGATCCTTGATCTTCAGGCCTCCAAGCGATGCGTGCTTGCGCTTGAGGATTCTTTCGACGGCGCGCTCGGCAGCCGGCCGGTCGAATGCCCGCTCCGGGACGAGCCGCGCAACCGGCTTGCCGCGCCGCGTGATGACGATCTCCTCGCCCTTCTCCACACGATCGAGAAGGCTGCCCAAAGTGTTCTTGGCCTGGAAGGCTCCGATCTCATCCATCGCTCTCTCCGGCTCCTAACAAGCTAGATAAGCTAGGTTGTTCGGCGCGACAATCTTCCCCACCAGCGGTGCCGGGACCTGTCAGTGGTTGTCGCGCGGGACGGCGCGGCGGGCGACGTCGCGGTATTTCACCGCCGGCCTCAGCACCATGCCCTCGGCCAACTGGTCCACCATGGCGCGCTGGATCTCCTGCCAGGGCGTCTGGCTTTCCGGCACATAGGCGAGGCCGCCGTTCTCCAGCTTCGCCTTGAGTTCCCGGCGGCGCGCCTCCAACTCGTCCTCCTCGATGAGGATATCGGCGCTGCCGGTCTTCAAATCGATGCGCACCCGGTCGCCTGTCTTCAGGAGCGCCAGGCCGCCGCCCGCGGCCGCCTCCGGCGAGGCGTTGAGGATGGAGGGCGAGCCGGAGGTGCCCGACTGGCGTCCGTCGCCGATGCAGGGCAGTTCCTTGACGCCTTTCTTCAGGAGCGCGTCAGGCGGCTGCATGTTGACGACCTCGGCGGCGCCGGGATGGCCGAGCGGGCCGGCGCCGCGGATGACGAGCAGGGTGTCCTCGTCGATGTCGAGCGCCTCATCGTTGATGCGGGCGTGGTAATCCTCGCGCCCGTCGAAGACGACGGCGCGGCCCTCGAAGGCGTCGGGGTCGTCCGGGTTGGAAAGGTAGCGCCGGCGGAAGCTCTCCGAGACGACGGAGGTCTTCATGATGGCGGAATCGAAGAGATTGCCCTTCAGGTTGAGAAAGCCGGCATCGGCCATCAGCGGCTGGCCATAGGGGCGGATGACCTCCCGGTCGGTGGCGAAACGGCCGGCGCAATTGTCGGCCTGGGAGCGCCCGTTCACGGTGCGCGCATCGGCATGGGGCAGGGCGCCGGCGCCGATCAATTCGGCGATGACGGCCGGCACGCCGCCGGCGCGGTGATAATCCTCGCCGAGGAAGCGGCCGGCCGGCTGCATGTCGACGAGAAGCGGCACTTTGTGGCCGAGCCGTTGCCAGTCGTCGTTGGAAAGCGGCACGCCGAGATGGCGGGCGATGGCATTGAGATGGATGGGCGCGTTGGTGGAGCCGCCGATCGCCGAATTGACGACGATGGCGTTCTCGAAGGCCTCGCGGGTCATGATGTCGGAGGGCTTCAGGTCGTCATGAACCATCTCCACGATGCGCCTGCCGGTGAGATAGGCGCATTGCCCGCGCTCCTTGTGCGGGGCTGGGATGGCGGCGGCGCCCGGCAGCGTCATGCCCAGCGCCTCGGCGAGCGAGTTCATCGTCGTCGCCGTGCCCATGGTGTTGCAATGGCCGGGCGAGGGGGCGGAGGAGGCGACCATCTCCACATATTCCGGCCAGGTGATGTTGCCGGCCGATTTCAGCTTCTTGGCCTCCCATTTGATGGTGCCTGAGCCGGCCCGCTCGTTGCGATACCAGCCGTTCAGCATCGGGCCGCCGGGAAGGGCGATGGCGGGGATGTTGACGGTGGCGGCCGCCATCAGGAGCGCCGGGGTGGTCTTGTCGCAGCCGGTCGTCAGCACCACGCCGTCGAGCGGGTAACCGAAGAGCGTCTCCACCAGGCCGAGATAGGCAAGGTTGCGGTCGAGCGCGGCCGTCGGGCGCTTGCCGGTCTCCTGGATGGGATGGACGGGAAACTCAAAGGCGATGCCGCCGGCATCGCGGATGCCTTCGCGTACCCGCTTGGCCAGCTCCAGATGATGGCGGTTGCAGGGGGCGAGATCGGAGCCCGTCTGGGCGATGCCGACGACCGGGCGGCCCGATTGCAGCTCCTGGCGGGTAATGCCCCAATTGAGGTAGCGCTCGATGTAGAGCGCCGTCATGTCCGGGTCGTCCGGATTGTCGAACCAGAGCTGCGAGCGCAGCTTCACCTTCGTGCCGCGCTTGGGATCGAACGGCATGTGCTCCTCCATTCAGCTTGCGGCGACTATGCCGATTGCCGGTCGGTCGCGAAAGCGCCGGCTCGCCGGCAAAGCGATGGCGCAGCATATGCAGCTATGCTGCGCAGGGCGGGGCTGCTAGATTACCGCCGCAGGAGAGGATGATGGCGATCACCATTCGCAACAAGGAAACGGAGGCGATGATCCGTCGGCTCGGCAGGCGCTGGGGCCTGGGGCCGAGCGGTGTGGTGCGCCGGCTGGCGGAAGATGAGCTTGGCGGCTCCGCCGGGGTCTCGGAGGGGGAGTTTCAGCGGCGCATGGCAGCCTGGGACGAGATCATGAAGCTGGCGCCGCCGCGTGACCCCGATCTCACCTGGGAGGATGTGGAACGGGAGATGGACAGTCTCTTCGACTACTTGAAGGAAGATGAGCAGAGCGAGCGGAAAGCCTCGTGATCGTCGCAGACACCTCGGCGCTGGCGGCCATTTTCCTCCGCGAACCTGATGCGCCGCTGTTTTTTCGAGCGATTGTGAGGGCCAAGGCGTGCGTCATTCCGGCGACATGCGTCGTTGAGTTCTTGCTGCTGCGCCGATACGGCGGCGACACAAAAGGTTGGCTCGACAAGCTGGTCGCGACGCAGGTGATGCGCATCGAGCCGTTCTCTGCACCCATGGTTGATATCGCCGCCGAAGCGGCCGAAAGATACGGGCGCGGCTCCGGCCATCCAGCGCGGCTCAATTTCGGCGATTGTCTTTCCTATGCGGTAGCCAAGCATCTTGGCGCCCCCTTGCTGTATAAGGGGACGGATTTCGCCGAAACCGACATCGAAAGCGCGCTGACATGAGCCTCACCACCATCGCCGGCTTCGAGCGTATCGGAGAAGAAAACGCCTTCGCCGTCCTGGCCCGCGCGGGCGCGCTTGCCGCTAAGGGGCGCGATATCGTCAATCTGGGCATCGGCCAGCCGGATTTCTCAACGCCGGAGCATATCGTGGAGGCGGCGGTGAAGGCGCTTCGCGACGGGGCGCATGGCTATACCGACGCGACCGGCATTCTGCCCCTGCGCGAGGCGGTGGCGCGGCGCACGCTGACGACGACGGGGGTGGAGGTCTCGCCGGAGCGCGTCGTCATCGTGCCGGGCGGCAAGGTGACGATGTTCGCCGCCATCTTGATGTTCGGCGAGCCGGGCGCGGATATCCTCTATCCGGACCCCGGCTTTCCCATCTACCGCTCGATGATCGAATTCACCGGCGCAAGGCCGGTGCCGATCCCCATCCGCGAGGCAAACGGCTTTGCCTTTTCGGCGCAGGAGACGCTGTCGCTCCTGACGCCGCAAACGCGGCTCGTCATCGTCAACTCGCCGGCCAACCCGACCGGGGGCGTCACGCCGCGCGCGGAGATCGACAAGCTCGTCGCCGGGCTCGCCGAGCGGCCGGACATCGCCATCCTTTCCGACGAGATCTACGACCAGATGGTCTATGACGGCGAGGAACATGTCTCGCTGCTGACCTATCCGGCGATCGCCGACCGGCTCATCCTCCTCAACGGCTTCTCCAAGACCTGGGCGATGACGGGCTGGCGGCTCGGCTGGTCGATCTGGCCGGAGGCGCTTTACGACAAGATGCGCAAGCTGGCGGTCAATGCCTGGTCCTGCGTCAACGCGCCGGCGCAATGTGCCGGCATCGCCGCCATCGACGGGCCTCAGGACGGCGCGCGCGAGATGGTGGCGGCCTTCGACAGGCGGCGGCAGGTGGTCACGGAGCTCCTCAACGCCCTGCCGGGCGTTTCCTGCGTCACCCCGAAGGGCGCCTTCTACGCCTTCCCGAATATCGCCGAGACCGGCTGGAAGGCGAAGGCGCTCGCCTCGGCGCTCCTGGAGGAGGCGGGCGTGGCCCTCATCGGCGGGCCGGATTTCGGCGTCCATGGCGAGGGCTATATCCGCGTCTCCTGCGCCAATTCGGAGGAGAACATCCGAAGAGCCATGGAAAGGCTCGGCGATTTCCTCGCTTCCGGGACGGCGGCCAGGATCAGCGCGTGACGATTTCCGGGCCCATCAGCGTCGTCGGCAGATAGGTGGAAATCGACGGCACATAGGTCACGATCACCAGGAACAGCATCAAAATGCCGGTGAAGGGCAGGGCCGCCTTCACCACGCGTATGAGGCTCATGCCGGTGATGCCGGAGGTGACGAAGAGGTTGAGGCCGATCGGCGGGGTGATCATGCCGATCTCCATGTTCACCACCATGATGATGCCGAGATGGATGGGGTCGATGCCAAGCTGAATGGCGATCGGAAAGACCACCGGGGCGACGATGAGGAGCAGGCCGGAGGGCTCCATGAACTGGCCGCCGAGAAGCAAGAGAAGGTTCACCGCGATGAGGAAGGTGAACCAGTTGAAGCCGGCCTCCAGCATCCAGTCGGTGATGGCCTGCGGGATGCGCTCGGAGGTCAGCACATGGGCAAACAGCAAGGCGTTGACGATGATGAACATGAGCATCAGCGTCGTCTTGCCGGAATCGACGAGCACCTTGCGCGTGTCGGGATGAACGCAGGCGGCCGGGAAGCGCAAGAGCGTGTCCGCTATGCCGCGGCCCCAGACGGGCAGGCTGGCAAATAGCGCTCGCGGCGCCCCGGCGCCCTCCTTCCAGAGAAGATAGGCGACAAGCGCCACCGCGGAGCTGGCGAGCGCGATGGTGCGCCGATCCTCAAGCGGCGTGTCGGGGGCCAGGAAGAAGGCGAAGATGAGGATGAGGGCGAAGAGGGCGAGGGCGTAGACGAGCCCGAAGAAGCCGTTGCGGGCGGCGCGGCTGTCGCTCTCCACCACCCAGGCCTTCTCCTTCAAGGGGCCCATGTCGCGATAGACGAAGAGGGCGACGAGGAAGGCATAGACCGCGGCGACGGCGGCCGCCTCCGTCGGGGTGAAGGCGCCGCCATAGATGCCGCCGAGGATGACGACGATGAGGAAGAGGCCGGCGGCCGCGTCCTTGCCGGCGGTCAAGAACTCGCCGAAACCGGGAAAAGGCCGCGGCTCCAGCCTGCGCATGCGGGCATTGATGTAGATGCCGATCATCAGCATCAGGCCGGCGAGAAGGCCGGGGATGACGCCGGCGAGGAACATCCGCCCGACGGAGACGTCGGTCGCCGCGGCATAGACGACCATGACGATGGAGGGCGGGATGAGGATGCCGAGCGTGCCGGCATTGGCGATGACGCCGGCGGAGAATTCGCGCGAATAGCCGGTCTGGCGCATCGCCGCGATGGCGATGGTGCCGATGGCGACGACGGTCGCCGGCGAGGAGCCGGAAAGGGCGGCAAAGAGCATGCAGGCCAGAACGGAGGCCATGGCGAGGCCCCCGCGCATATGCCCCACGGAGGCGATGGCGAAGCGGATGATGCGGCGCGCCACCCCGCCCGTCGACATGAAGGAGGAGGCGAGGATGAAGAAGGGAATGGCGAGAAGCGTGTAGTTCTGCGAGGCGGTGAAGAGCTGCAGCGCCACCGAGGACATGGAGTCCGACGAGAAGAAGGCGATGACGAGGACGCTCGAAAGGCCGAGCGAAATGGCAATCGGCACGCCGAGAAAAAGGAAGGCGAGGACGAGAATGAAGAGGATGGCGGATTCCATCGGCGCGTGCTCCTGGCGCTCTTACCGCCGGTCCCGATCGGGCGGGCGATGCGAATCCTCGATCGATTCCTGGAACGGCTCCTGGCGGCGGGAAATCTCGTCCTCGTCCTCGCGCAGGGCGCCCTCGTGCTCGGCCACCAGTTCCTCCGCCTCATGGGCGGCGACGATGAGCTCGCGCTTGCCGCGGACAATGTCGAAAAGCGCCTGCAGGCAGCGGAAGGCGAGCAGCGCCAGGCCGAACGGCAGGATGATATAGGCGATCCAACGCTGCACGCGCTCCGGCGTGCCGAAAGTCTCCTGCACGATGACGGGATAGCGCAGGTCGTCCAGGCCGATCGGCAGGTTGTAGAAACGCAGCCAATAGTGAATGGCGCCGCCGCGCGCATTGGCGCCGAAGACCTGCAGCCAGTCTGAATAGAGCAGGATGACAGCATAGAGCAGCGTGGCGAGGGCGCCGAAGATCGCCGCGGCGCGAAACAGGGGGCGCGGGAACATGCGGATGAAGGCGTCGACGCCGAGATGGGCGCCGATCTTCACGCCGTAGGACATGCCGAAAAGGATGAGCCAGGCGAAGAGGATGCGGGTAAACTCAAGGGCGCCCGTCCAGCCGGAATGGAAGACGTAGCGCGCCACGACCTGGGTGAACTGGGTCAACGTCATGGCCGCCAGCAGCAGCGCGATGACGATCTCCTCGATCGACGTCACCCAGCTCTTGCTTGTGCGCATGCGAGCCCCTCCCCAGGGCGCCTAAAATGTCAGGCCGAGGCGTGGCCGCAAGCCCGACTTTGGGCGGCGGCGATGGCGTGGCGGATGAAGGAGAGAAGCCCGCGCCCCGGATAGGGCGCGGGCAGAGCTTGAAATCAGCTGCCGGCGGCGACGGCCGCGTCGATCACGTCCTGGCCGACATCGCCCTTGAACTGCTCCCAGACGGGCTTCATGACCTCGACCCAGGCCTGGCGCTGCTCGGGGGTGAGCTGACGCACCGTGCCACCCGCATCGATGATCTTCTGCTTGGCCTCTTCGTTGATCTCCTCGGCGCGGGCGTTGTACTCGTCGCTGACCTCCTTGAAGATGGCCAGGAACTGATCGCGCACCTCAGGATCGAGGCCGTTGAGCCATTCCGTGGAGGTCACCGCCAGATAGGTGAGGAGCTGGTGGTTGGTCTCGGTGATGCCGTCCTGCACCTCGAAGAACTTCTGGGTGTAGATGTTGGACCAGGAGTTCTCCTGACCGTCGACGACGCCGGTCTGCAACGCGCCGTAGACCTCGGAGAAGGCGAGCTTCTGGGCGTTGGCGCCGAGCGCCTCGATCATCGCCTCGGCGACGTCGGAGGTCTGAATGCGGAACTTCAGCCCTTGCGCGTCGGAAGGCTCCATCAGCGGCTTGTTGGCGGAGAACTGCTTCAGGCCGTTATAGATGTAGCCGAGGCCGACGAAGCCCTTATCCTCGATGGCGCCGAGCAGCTCCTGGCCCTTCTCGGAATTGGAGAAGGCGTTCACCGCGGCCATGTTGGGGAAGAGGAACGGAAAGTCCCAGATCCGGTATTTCTTGGTATAGGCCTCGAACTTCGACAGCGACGGGGCGGCGAGCTGCACGTCGCCAAGAAGCAGCGCCTCCATCACCTTGTCGTCATCGAAGAGCTGGGAGTTCGGGAAGACCTGCATGCAGGCCGTTCCGTCCATCTCCTCGTTGATGCGGTCGGCGAGGGCGCCCGCCATCTCCCCCTTGGGATGGCCGGTGGCGGCGACGACATGGCTGAACTTGATGACCATCTCACCGTCGTCGCACTGCGCATAGGCCGGTGCCGCGCCGACGATCAGGGCAATGGCGGCAAGGCCGCCGAGCAGTTTGTGCATGGAGTTCCTCCCTGTGGCTTACCCACACAAGCAAAGCGCAAGAGTTGGGCCCGCCGACACTGCGTCGGATGAAGGGCCTTCCCTTGATCTAAGCCTTTATACGACTTGCCCTTGTGGCTTGACTAGCCCGGTTGTCGCAGCCCCTACGATAGTCGCAACGGTTGCAGTGCGCGCGACCGCCAATATCTCTCAGAGGCTGGCGACCTCTGACGCCGACGCGCCGGCAGGGGCGAGCGCCACGCCCTTCACTTGCGCGTAGACGCGCATGTCCTCGGCAAGGCCGAGATGCTCAAAAGAGCGCAGCGTCACCCGCGACAGAAGCCGGGCGCCGACGCCCTCGGCGCCGAGGCCTAACACGATCACCATTTCGTGAGAGCCGGCCGGCCGGTGGGAGAGGATGCGCGCCGGCAGGATGTTGACGATGGTGGTCGCCTCCGGCGGCTTGCGGGCGAGGCTGACATCGCCGGCCGCGATCCTCAGACGTCGCGGCGTGCCCGGTCGTCCGGCCGGCGAGGGTATGACGATCTCTCCGCCATCGACCTTCAGCGTGGCGAGGCCGTAGGCGGCATCGTAGGCCGTGACCACGGCATTGAGGCTGACGGCCGCCTCGCGCGAGGTGGCGAGCGGCAAAGACGGGTCGCTCTGAATATCAGCGAGGGGACCGGCGGCAAGAACGCCTCCCTTCTCCATCAGCACGAGATGGTCGGCGAGGCGCTCCAGCTCCGCCATGTCGTGGCTGACATAGAGGACGGGAATGGCGAGGCGCTCGTGCAGGCGTTCCAGAAACGGCAGAATCTCGTCCTTGGTCCCCCGGTCGAGGGCGGAGAGCGGCTCGTCCATCAAGAGCAGCTTCGGCTGGGAGAGAAGCGCCCTGCCGATGGCGACGCGCTGGCGCTCGCCGCCGGAGAGGTTCGCCGGGGCGCGCTCCAGGAGATGGCTGATGCCCAGAAGCCCGATGACTTCCTCAAAGCCGGTGCCGGCATCGGCGGCGGGCGGGCGGCGACCGGGGGCGCCGTAGAGGAGGTTGCGGCGCACCGACAGATGCGCGAAGAGGCTGGCCTCCTGAAAGACATAGCCGAGCGGGCGGCGATGGGTGGGGCGGAAGGCGGCCTCGTCCTGCCAGACATCGCCGTCGACGGAAAAGTGTCCGGCAAGGCGCGTCAGGCCGGCGGCGCAACGCAGCACCGAGGTCTTGCCGCAGCCGGAGGGGCCGAAAAGCCCCGTCACGCCGCGCGCCGGCACGCTGAAGGCGGCGTCGAGTCGGAAAGCGCCGAGCCTGCCGTTGAAGGCGGCTTCGATACGGCCCGGCGCTGCGTTTTCCTTTCTCTCACGCACCTGGCCGCGCCACCCGTTTCTCAATCAGGGTCATGGCCAGGATGACGGCGAAGGCGAAGGCCACCATGCCGGCGGCGAGAATGTTCGCCTCGCGCCAGCGCAGCGTCTCCACGTAATCGTAAATGGCCACCGACAGGACCTTGGTCTCGCCGGGAATGTTGCCGCCGATCATCAGGACGACGCCGAACTCGCCCACTGTATGGGCGAAGCCGAGAACGGCGCCGGTGAGAAAGCCCGGCCGCGCCAGGGGAACGGCGACGTTCCAGAAAGCCTGCAGGGGCGAGGCGCGGAGCGTCGCCGCCACCTCCAGGGGACGCTCGCCCATCGCCTCGAAGGCGTTGCGGATCGGCTGCACGACGAAAGGCAGGGAATAGACGACGGAGCCGATGACGAGGCCCTCGAAAGTGAAGGCAAGGGTGCGCGCGCCCCAAAGGCTGGCGAGCGCGCCGCCCGGCCCGGAGGGGCCGAGCGCGACGAGAAGATAGAAGCCGAGCACGGTCGGCGGCAGCACAAGGGGCAGCGCGACGATGGCGGCGATGGTCTCCTTCCACCAGCTCCCGGAGCGGGCGAGCCACCAGGCGAGCGGCGTGCCGAGGAGGAGGAGAATGAGCGTGGTGACGGTCGCCAGCTTGAGCGTCAGGGCGACCGCCGAGAATATCTCCGAGGAAGCGTCCACGGCGGCTCAGCTCCCGGCCCCGGTGGCGTAGCCGTATTTCTCGATGATGGCGCCGGCCTCCGGCCCTTTGAGAAAAGCGAGGAAGGCCTTGGCGGCGTCGCTTTCGGCGGCCTTGGTCAACAGCACCGCGTCCTGTCGGATCGGCTGATAGAGCTCCACCGGCACCTGCCAGCGCGAACCGTCCTCCTTTCCGGCGATCTGCGACAAGGCGACGAAGCCGAGCTCGGCATTGCCGGTCTGAACGAACTGGAAGGCCTGGGCGATGTTGTTGCCCGTGACAATCTTCGCCTTCAGCCCGTCGTAGACGCTGAGGGCGCGCATCGCTTCCAAGGCAGCGGCGCCATAGGGCGCCGTCGCGGGATTGGCGATGGCGAGCTTGTCGAAGGCGCCGGCCTTCAGCGTCTCGGCGCCTTCGACCAGATCCGGATCGGCGCTCCACAGGACGATCCTGCCGATGGCGTAGGTGAAGCGGCTGCCGTCAACGGCCAAGCCTTCCGCAACGGCCCTTTCCGGCCGCGCCGCATCGGCGGCGAGAAACACCTCGTAAGGCGCGCCCTGGCTGATCTGGGTATAAAGCTGGCCGGTGGAGCCGAAGGAGAGAACCGCCTCCTCGCCGGTCTTTTCCTTGAAGGCGGCGGCGATCTCCGTCGCCGCGTCGGTGAAGTTGGCGGCCACCGCGACATGCGTGGCGCCCGCAAGGGCCGCCGCCGGCGACAGGGCGAAGGCGGCAAGGGCCGCGGCGAGCATCTTCCAGGTCTTCATTTCGTCCCCCAATGGCTCAGTCGATGGCAAGGATCACATGCGCCGCGTCGAAGAGGGCGCAGGCGGGCTTGCCCGATTCAAGGTCAAGGTTGCGGGCGCTCTCGGCGGTGATGCTGGCGACAAGGCTCCTGCCGGCGCCGATATCGAGCACCACCTCGGCGGTGACGGCGGAAGGCGTCAGGCGCTTGACGGTGCCGGCGATGGCGTTGCGCACGGAGACGGGAGGCGGGACGCTGCCCGGCGCAAGCACGACGAAGGGCGCCTTGATGAGCGCGACCGCCTCGCGGCCGACGCATAGGCCGAGCTCCTTCACGCTCTCCTGCGTGACGAGGGCGTAGATCGTCGTCTCCTCGCTGACCGTGACGGCGATCTCGGCGGAGAGGGCGCCTGAAGCGATGGCCGATATCCTGCCCCGCAAAGCGTTGCGCGCGCTGGTCTTCATAAGCAGTCCCGAGACGAGGTTGAGCGGCGAGATGCCGGTGCCGGAAAGCTGCGGCTCGATGGCGCGCAGGACGCGCGCCATCTCCGCCTCCAGCCGGTGATAGGCCTCGATCACCCCGATGCCGGTCTTCGTCAGCCGGGCGCCGCCGCCGGCCCTGCCGCCGGCGCGCGTCTCCAGGAGCGGCTGGCCGAAGAGGTTGGCCATGGCGTCGAGCGCGTCCCAGGCGGCCTTGTAGGTGAGGCCGGTCGCCTTGGCTCCGGCGGTGATGGAGCCCTCGCGCGCCACCGCCTCCAGAAGGCGGATGCGCTCGGGCCCGACGGAAGACGAGCTGGCGCTGCGCAGGGAGACAAGGGCTTCGATTTCCATCGGCGGGCCATCCAGCGTCATATAGCAGGACTATATAACGATGATGGGCCGGCTGCCAGCTTCAATTCCGGGCATTCGCTGCCCGCCCTTTGAGCAACGAAAAGCCGGCGCCCGAGGCTTCGGGCGCCGGCTTTTCGGATATCTTGACGGGTCGCCCTAAAGGAAGAGGCTGCGCAAGGAGGAGAGCGCGCCGCGCCTTTCCGCCGGCCGCTGAGGTTGCGCGGGGGGCGTGCCCGGCACCTTGGCGACGACGGGCTCCTTCGGGCGCTTGGGCGTCAGGGCGTTGGGCGGCCTGCCGCTGGCGGTCGGGACGGTGGAGCGTGCGGGGCCCTTGTCGGCCCGCTCTTCCAGGGCGCTGAGGATGTCGTGGCACCAGGTCTGCGCGGTCTGTGTCTTCAGCCGCTCGAACATGGCCTGCCAGCGCCGCTTGCGCTCCTCCAGCGGCATGTTGAGCGCCTGCTGCAGGGCGCGCGCCAGTGCGGCCGTGTCGTAGGGATTGACGATCAGCGCCTCGGGAAGCTCCTTTACCGCGCCGGCAAAGCGCGACAGGACGAGCACGCCGGGGTCATCCGGATCCTGCGCGGCCACATATTCCTTGGCGACGAGATTCATGCCGTCGCGCAGCGGCGTGACCAGGCCGACGCGGCTGGCGCGATAAATGCCGGCAAGGGCGCGGCGGGTGAAGCCGCGGGTCATGATGCGGATCGGCACCCAGTCGAGCGCCGAATAGGCGCCGTTGATGTGGCCGGCGAGCTCTTCCAGCTCGCTTCTGAGCTCCGAATAGGCCTCAAGGTCGGAGCGCGACAGCGGCGCCACCTGCATCAGGCTGACGCGGCCGCGATTCTCCGGATAATCCTCCAACAGACGCTCAAAGCCGCGAAAGCGCTCCGGGATGCCCTTGGAATAATCGAGCCGATCGACGCCGATGATCTGCTGGCGGTCGCGCAGCAGCACCTTGAGCTGCGCCTCGTGCTCCTTGGCCTCGTCGCTGACGGCGAAATCGGCGAAGCTCTCCGTATCGATGCCGATGGGGAAGGTGGAGGCGCGGAAGCTGCGCCCATAGGCGAAAAGCTCGTCGTTCTCGCCTTCGCTGCCGCCGAGTTCCTCCACCACGTAGCGGGCGAAGTTGCGCCGGTCGGTGTCGGTCTGGAAGCCGATCACGTTATAGGCGGTGAGGGCGCGGATGATGGAGTTGGAATTGGGCAGCGCCGTCATGATCTCCGGGCTGGGGAACGGCACATGGAGGAAATAGGCCATGGGGCCGGAAAAGCCGGATTCGCGCAGCCGCTCGCCGAGAAGGATGTAGTGGTAATCGTGAACCCAGACCATATCGTCCGGCTTCAGCTGCGGCATCAGCCGCGCCGCCATGCGCTCGTTGACGCGCCGATAGGCGTTCTCGAAGCGCTGGTCGAACTCGGCGAGGTCGAGGCGGTAATGCAGAAGCGGCCACAGGGTGCGGTTGGCGTAGCCGGCGTAGAACTCCTCCACGTCCTCCGGGGTGAGATCGATGGTGGCAAGGCGCACCTTGCCGTGGTCTTCCACCTTCATCTCACCGAAGGTGCCTTTGGCGCTTTTCTCTCCGGACCAGCCGAACCAGATGCCCCCGCGCGAGCGTAGCGCATCGCCGAGACCCACCGCCAAACCGCCGGCCTTGCCGCCATCCTTCAGCGGTCCGACCCGGTTCGACACGACTATCAGACGCCTCATTGGTCCGGTGCTCCCTCCCCGATTTTCCGCCGCTCGTTCGAAACTCTCTTTGGATGCAAAAACCCGGGAGAGGTCATTCCAGTTCCTCCGCCGGTGATGAAACTTCATCTCGCCGCCTCCTGCAGCCAGCGATGCACGGCCGGCACGTCGGCAAGCCTGTAGCTTGCCGCCGTCTCGCCCTCGCCGACCTTCACGCCGAAGCCGCCCCTGGAAGCGACGAAACGGAAACCGTCCTCGTCGGTGGTGTCGTCGCCGACGAAGACCGGGGCTCGTTCGGCAAAGGGCGAACGGGCCATCAGGCGCTCGATCGCCTTTCCCTTGTGCACATTCTGCGGCCTGATTTCGGCGATGGCGTGACCCTTGACGAGACGCAGCCCATCAAGGCCCGCGATGGCGGCCTCGGCGAGCTCCAGGGCGCGCTCCTCCTCGTGCGGTGCCGTGCGGTAATGGATGACGAGCGCGGCGCCCTTGTCCTCCAGGCGGAGCGGGTCGTGCGCGCCGATTTCCAAGCCCAGACGCTCGCGCGCCACCTCGATCGCGGCGGGCGGGGGCGCGGCCTCGACGCTCTCGCCGGGATGAAAGCGCAGCTCCTGGCCGTGCACCCCGGCGGCGGGAAAGGTGAAGGGGGCGAGAAAACGGTCGATGGAGGCGAGCGCCCGGCCGGAAATCAGCGCCAGCGCGCCGCCCTGGCTGGTCTGAAGCGCCTTCAGGCGCTGCAGCGTGCCCGGCTCCAGCTCGATCCCTTCCGGATCGTCGGCGAAGCCGACCAGCGTGCCGTCGAAATCGAGAAAGAGGGCGTGTCGTTCGTGATCAAGTAGCGGAGGTTCGCCAAGCTCGCCCATGGCCCCGATGTAGGATGCCTTGCCCTCGGCGTCAAATTTCCGCCGCAGTGCAGCAAAGGCGAGACGTGTCGTCGGCGCTCAAGCGCAAGCAAAAGCCCGCGGGAGATTTCTCCCGCGGGCCATCGGATTCTCTCAGCTTTCTAGACTTCTCCGGCGGTTTTGCCGGGCGCGGCGAAAGAACGACTATTCCTCGCCCTTGTCCTTCTCCTCGGCGTTGCGCTTCTTCAGCGCCGCACCAAGGATGTCGCCGAGCGAGGCGCCGCTGTCGGTGGAGCCGTACTGGGCCACGGCCTCCTTCTCCTCGGCGATCTCCAGCGCCTTGATCGACAAGGTGATGCGGCGCGCCTTCTTGTCGATATTGGTGACGCGGGCATCGACCTTCTCGCCGGCGGCGAAGCGCTCGGGACGCTGCTCGGAGCGATCGCGCGACAGCTCGGCGCGGCGGATGAAGGCGGTCATCTCCGTGTCGGCCAGCTTCACCTCGATGCCGGAATCCTTCACCTCGACGACCTCGCCGGTGACGATGGCGCCCTTGCGGATGCCTTCCACGGCCTCGGCGAAGGGATCGCCCTCCACCTGCTTGATGCCGAGCGAGATGCGCTCCTTGTCGACGTCGACTTCCAGGACGACGGCTCGGACCATCTCGCCCTTCTTGTACTCCTCCATCGCCTCTTCGCCCTGGCGGTCCCAGGACAGGTCGGAGAGGTGCACCATGCCGTCGACGTCGTGGTCGAGGCCGAGGAAGAGGCCGAACTCGGTCTTGTTCTTGACCTCGCCTTCCACCAGCGATCCGACCGGATGCTGGTCGGCGAACTCCTCCCAGGGATTGCGCATCGCCTGCTTGAGGCCGAGCGAGATGCGGCGCTTCTGAGGATCGACCTCCAGCACCATCACCTCGACCTCCTGGGAGGTGGAGACGATCTTGCCCGGATGGACGTTCTTCTTCGTCCAGCTCATCTCGGAGACGTGGATGAGGCCCTCAATGCCCGGCTCCAGCTCCACGAAGGCGCCGTAATCGGTGATGTTGGTAACGCGGCCGGTGAACTTGGCGCTGACCGGGTACTTGACCTCGATGCCCTCCCAGGGATCGGCCTCCAGCTGCTTCATGCCGAGCGAGATGCGGAAGGTCTCCGGGTTGATGCGGATGATCTGCACCTTCACCGTCTCGCCGATGGAGAGGATCTCGGAAGGATGGTTGACGCGCCGCCAGGCCATGTCGGTGACATGCAGGAGGCCGTCGATGCCGCCGAGATCGACGAAGGCGCCGTATTCGGTGATGTTCTTGACGACGCCGTCGACCACCTGGCCTTCCTTCAGCTTGGCGACCAGCTCGGAGCGCTGCTCGGCCAGCGTGTCCTCCAGGACGGAACGGCGCGAGACGACGATGTTGCCGCGGCGCTTGTCCATCTTGAGGATGCGGAAGGGCTGCGGCGTCTGCATCAAGGGCCCGACATCCTTGACCGGGCGCACATCGACCTGGCTGCGCGGCAGGAAGGCCACGGCGCCGTCGAGATCGACGGTGAAGCCGCCCTTCACCTGATTGAAGATGGTGCCCTGGACGGTGTCGTTCTTCTCGAAGCTGGCCTCCAGGCGGACCCAGCTCTCCTCGCGCCGGGCCTTCTCGCGCGACAGCATGGCCTCGCCGAGGGCGTTCTCCACGCGCTCCAGATAGACCTCGACCTTGTCGCCTGGCTTCAATTCGCCGTCGCGGCCGCGCACGCCGAACTCCTTCAGCGGCACCCGGCCCTCGACCTTCAGCCCGACATCGACGACGGCGACATCCTTCTCAATCGCCACCACCGTGCCTTCGACGACGGTGCCCTCCTGGACATCGCTATCGGCGAAGGATTGCTCGAGAAGCGCCGCGAAATCCTCACGGGTCGGCTGCGGAACAGCCTGCTCAGTATTGGCCATCAATGCTCCTGTTAGGGCCCACGAGGCGCGGCATTTCCGTCGGCCAGTCGCGGGATCAGCGCCAAGGTTAGTGTTGAACCGGCCGCTCCGGCCCCCGCTCATCAGCGGTCGGCGCATTGGGCAGAAAGCGGCTTTTTCCTATCTCGTTCCCGCGCCGCCGCTCATACGCCAGAAGGGCGAAACCCTTCACGAAGGGCTCGCCCGATCCTTGGCCGAGATGGCCGCATCGACGATCGCGACAGCAGCGCGGAACGCGGCTTCTATAGTCATTGCGCTGGTATCGATCAAGTGCGCGTCGTCGGCCGGGCGCAGCGGCGAGTCGTCCCGTTCCATGTCGCGGGCGTCGCGACGCTTCAGATCGGCGAGGACGGCGGCGAAGTCGGTCGGCTTGCCGCGGCCGAGCAATTCGTCGGTGCGGCGGCGGGCGCGCACCTCGGGCGAGGCGGTGACGTAGAGCTTGGTAAGGGCGCGCGGGCACACGACGGTGCCGATATCGCGCCCGTCGAGAACGGCGCCGGGCGGCTGCGAGGCGAAGGCGCGCTGGCGCTCGACGAGGGCCTGGCGCAGCTCCGGGATGACAGCGATCTTGGAGGCCGCCTCGCCGATGTCGTGGGCGGAAAGAAGGTCGCGGTCCATGGCGGAAAGATCGAGGCGCCCGGCGGCGGCAACGGCTCGCTCGCCGTTCGGCTCCAGACCGCCCTCCGCCATCAGCAAGGCGGCGACGGCGCGATAGGTGAGGCCGGTGTCGAGATGCTTCAGGCCGTAGTATTCGGCGAGCTTCCTGGCCAGCGTGCCCTTGCCGGAAGCGGCGGGCCCGTCGATCGCGATGACCAGCGGCCCCCTCACGCGGCGCCCCGCGCTGGCGTCTTTGCCTCGCCCAGCCTGGCGCCGAGGCCGGCCAGAAGCTCGGCGAAGCCTGGAAAGGAGGTGGCGATGATGGCCGCGTCGTCGACCGTCATCGGCTTTTCGGCGGCAAGGCCCATGACGAGGAAGCTCATGGCGATGCGATGGTCGAGATGCGTGGCGACGCGGCCGCCGCCGAGGCCTTGGCCGCCCGGCACGCCGGTGACGCCGAGGCTGGCGCTGCCCTCCTCGCATTCCACCCCGTTGGCGGCGAGGCCGGCGGCGACGGCGGCAAGCCGGTCCGATTCCTTGACGCGCAGCTCCTCCAGGCCGTGCATGACCGTCCTGCCCTCCGCGAAGGCGGCGGCGACGGCGAGCACGGGATATTCGTCGATCATGGAGGGGGCGCGTTCGGCGGCGACGGTCACGCCTTTCAGGCGCGAGGTGCGGGCGCGGATATCGCCGAGGCGCTCGCCGCCTGTGCGGCGCTCGTTCTCAATGGCGATGTCGGCGCCCATCTCGGCGAGCACTTCCAGAAGGCCGGTGCGGCGTTCATTGAGGAGAACGCCTTCCACCACGATGTCGCTGTCCGGCACGATGAGGCCGGCGACGATGAGAAAGGCGGCCGAGCTCGGATCGGCCGGGACCTCGATATTCTGCGGGCGTAGCGCCGGCAGGCCCTCAAGGCGGATGACGGTCTCGCCATCGGGGTTGCGGCCGACCTCGATCTCGGCGCCGAAGCCGGCCAGCATCTTCTCGGTATGGTCGCGGGTCGCCACCGGCTCGATCACGGCGGTGATGCCGGCGATGTTGAGGCCGGCCAGAAGCACGGCCGACTTCACCTGCGCGGAGGGCACCGGCACGCGGTAGGCGATCGGCGCCATCGGGTCGGCGCCGCGAATGGACAGCGGCAGGCGGTCGCCGGAGCGGGCGATCACCTCCGCCCCCATCTGGCGCAGAGGATCGAGCACGCGTCCCATCGGCCGGCGCGACAAGGAAGCGTCGCCGATGAAGGTGGAGGCGAAGGGATGGGCGGCGGCGATGCCCATCGCAAGGCGCGCGCCGGTGCCGGCATTGCCGAAATCGAGAGGCCCCTCCGGCTCCAGAAGGCCGGCGGGGCCGAGGCCGTCGACGGACCAGGCGCCCTCGCCGGTGCGCTCCACCGTCGCGCCGAAGGCGCGCATGGCCGCACCCGTGGCCAGGATGTCCTCGGATTCAAGAAGGCCGGTCACCCGCGTCCGGCCGACGGTGAGCGCGCCCAGCATCAGGGCGCGATGGGAGATGGACTTGTCGCCGGGCACCCTGACCCGGCCGCGCAAGGCGGAGGAGGGGTGCGCCGTGAGCGGGCGGACGGGAAGATGGGACATCGGCAGCTTTTCCTGGCGATCGGCGCAAAAGGTGGTGGACCGGTTGCGGCGGCCCCCGTTAGCATCCTCTCCGCCTTCGGTCATCCCCGCCCGGCACGGTGCAAGGGCGATCAACGGAGAAGGCGTTTGACAGGGCCGGGGCCTGCCGTTATCGGGACCGGCGATTTTCTGACAGCCCAAGGAACATCCACGTGGCCAAGCCGGATCTTGGAACCAAGCGCGTGTGCCAGGAGTGCGGCACCAAGTATTACGATCTCGCGCGCGATCCGATCATCTGCCCGCATTGCGGCGCCGTCTACGAACTCTCCGCCCGCGAAAAGGCCGCCGAAGCGGCCGCCGCCGAGCAGGAGGAGGAAGAGATCGCCGACGTCTCCGAAGAGGAGGAAGAGGAGGAGGACCTCGATGTGGAGGTCGTCTCCCTGGAGGATGCGGAGGAGGAGGACGAGGAGCAGGCAAGCCCGAAGGGCGCCGGCCCGGAAGCCTCCGACGACGATGAGGACGTCCCTGACCTCGATGAAGGCGGCATCGATCTGGAGGAAGAGGACGACGACACCTTCCTTGACGAGGATGAGGATGGGGACGAAGACGTCTCCGATATTCTCGGCGATGTGAAGGACGAGGAGGAGCGCTGAGCGGCCGTTGAAAAGCCGCATAGCAGGGCTTGCAAAAGCGCGGCGGCGCGCCTAGTTTCCGCCCGCTTCGGTCGCGAGACGTCTCGCGGCCGTTGCCAGTCCCAGGCCGCTCCAAGGCGGCGCAGGACAAGCTGGCCGGATCTTCCGGCCAATCCCAAGGAACGGGGCCGTAGCTCAGTTGGGAGAGCGCGTGAATGGCATTCACGAGGTCAGGGGTTCGATTCCCCTCGGCTCCACCATTACGTCTACGTCGCTCGCGCCAATCTCGCTGCGCTCGATGGCTCCGCGGGGGCGGGCGAAAGCCCGGGCCGCAGTCGCGGCTTGTTGCGGTTTGAGGTTTCTCCCCAAATCTCTACCAATTTTCCGTTCCGCCATATCCGGCTGCGCGATGCCGCCCGCCGAGCCGTGGCGCCGGCTCCGGTTGGCGGTTTCGCCTCTCACTTCCGCCGCTCAGCCCGCCGTCTCGCCCAATACCACTCTTCGATGCAGCGCCAGACGGTCCAGGAACGTCTCGTCGTGGCTGACCACCAGAAGCGCTCCGTCATAGGCCGCGAGCGCGCTCTCCAGCGCTTGGAGCGCATCGAGATCGAGATGGTTGGTCGGCTCGTCCAGGATGAGCAGCGCGGGCGGGGTGGCCCTTCCAAGGGTGCAGGCAAGGCCGGCCCGTAAAAGCTCGCCGCCGCTGAGGCTTGCCGCCTTGCGCAGCGCATCCTCGGCACGGAAGCGGAAACGGGCCAAGGCGGCCCGAGCCGCGTTCTCGTCGGCCCGCGGGTTCAGGTGCAGGAAATTCTCGCGCAGCGTGCGGCCCGCATCGAGAAGGCCGACATCTTGATCGAGAAGCGCGCAAGGCACCTTCAGTTCCACCTTGCCGGCTTGCGGGCGAAGCCGCCCGATGATCAGCTTAATCAAGGTGGTCTTGCCGCTGCCGTTCGGGCCGGTGATGGCGAGGCGCTCGGCCCCGGTGACGGTTAGAGACATGTCGCGGATGGGCGGCCGGGCAGGGTCGTGGCCTCCGGTCACCGCATCGAGCCGCAGCACCGTCTTGCCCGCCGGCAGGCCCGTGGAGGGAATGTCCATATGCAGGGGCTGCAAGACCTCGATCTTCTCTCGGGCCGCGGTCAGCGCCGCTTCCGCCTCTTGGCGCCGTGCCTCGCGCAGGCGCTCATTCGCCCCGCCGGAGGCCTCGGCCCGGCCCCTGGCCGCATCCAGCAGGATTTTCGGCTGGTCCTTCTTCGCGCGGGCCCTCTTTCCGGCGCCGTCCTTGCGCGCCTTGCGCTCGGCCGCTTCTTGGGCGCGGCGCCTGGTCTGCGCACGGTGCTTTTCGGCGCTCGCCAGATCGCGCTCCGCCGCCTGGAGCTCCGCGGCCTTGCGGGCGCGGTAGGAGCTGTAGTTGCCGCCGTATCGCGCGGCGCCAAGCGGCGTCAGTTCCACGATGGCATCCATGTGCTCAAGAAGCTCGCGGTCGTGACTGACGATGATGGCGCCGCTTCGCCAATCGCCGAGCAGCTCCACCACAGCCTGCCGCCCGGCCCGGTCGAGGTTGTTCGTCGGCTCGTCGAGAAGCAAAAAATCCGGCTGCGCGAAAACCAGAGCGGCAAGGCCGACGCGGGCGCGCTCGCCGCCGGATAGGGCGGCCAGCGGCATCTGCGGATCGGCGGTCAGGCCGCATCGCAGCAGAGCCGCCTCGATCCGTGTCGGCAGCGTCCAGTCGGCCTCGGCCAGTTCGGCCGTATCGACGAGGCCCGCCTCGGCGCGCTGCAGCAGCGCCAGCGCGGGCCCTGCGGCGAAAAGATCGGCGATGGTGTCGCCGTGGCGCGCGCGCACATCCTGGCGCATCAGGGCGAGCGTGCCGGAGATCTGAAGGCGTCCGGATGCAGGCGAGAGCTCGCCGGCGATGAGCCGCAACAGCGTCGTCTTGCCGGTGCCGTTGCGCCCGACAATGCCGCTGCGCTCAGAGCCGAAGCTGAGGTTCAGATCGGAAAAGAGGGGGGTGCCGTCAGACGTCGACCAGGACAGGCCGGAAAGGGTGAGGGATGCGGGCATCGGACAGGACTTCTCGCAGCGAAAGCGGATGGGCGAAGGCGGCGAGGTTCTTGTCCATGTGGAGGATGATCCGGTCCTTTAAGGTTCGTGCCCTAGCTAGGTGCGCGTGGGCGCAATGCAAGCTCGGCCGCGCCATCTTCGCCGCTGCCGATTGGCGCAGCGCGCGGGTCTTGGCCGGTTGCGCAGGCTCCGCGGAAAGCTAACGTTGCGCCTCATCAAAGACAGGAGAATGGCATGATCGTCCAAGCCTGCATCAATGGCGCACGTCCCGAGGGCTATCACCCGCGCTTGCCGCTGACGGCGGAGACGATGGCCCTTGAAAGCGCCGCATGCGTTGCGGCGGGGGCCGGCGAAATACACCTGCATCCGCGCGGCCGGGACGGGCGCGAGAGCCTTTTTGCGGTCGAGGAGACGATGCGCGCCGTGCGGCGGGCATGCCCCGGAACGCTCATCGGCGTCTCCACCGGGGCCTGGATCGAGGGCGAGGAGAAGCGGACGCGCGATGGCATCGCGGCGTGGCGCGTCCTGCCCGACCACGCCTCCGTCAATCTCTGCGAGCCGGACGCTCCGGCCGTCATGGCATTGCTCGACAGGATGGGCGTCGGCGTGGAAGCCGGGCTCGCCAACATCGCGGATGCGGAGCGGTTTGTGGCGATGCCTGATTGTCATCGCGTTCTGCGTATCCTCCTTGAGATCGAAGGGCAGGACCTCAACGCGGCCGAGGCCACCGCCGAGGGGATCACAAGGGTTCTTGCGCGCGCCGATATCGCGCGGCCTATCCTCCTGCACGGCTTCGACGCGACCGTCTGGCATTTCGTCGAGCGCGCGCATCGGCGCCGCTGGTCGACGCGGGTCGGACTGGAGGACGGCTGCCTGCTCTCAAGCGGCGATATCGCCGCCGGCAATGCCGAGCTGGTCGCCGATGCGTGCGGTATCCTTCACGCCGCGCCGCGCTGAGGGGCTCGCAAGGGCTCGTCGTTGGAGCACAGGCAGCGGCGCTCTCAGCTCGCGCCGGCGAAACGCCCCACAAGGATGTGGCTCTCTCCCGGATAGACGAAGCGCGCGAAGGTGAGCATCTCGCGCCCGCGCCAGGTGCGCCGCTCCACCGACAGGCAGGGCGCGTCGGGCGCGATGGCCAGAAGCGCGCTTGCCGTCGTGCCGGCGCGGATGGCGGCGATGCGGTGCTCGCCCTCTGTGAAGGGCACGTTCTCAAGGAGCCAGGGGCCGGGCGGCTCACGCTCGAAGGACACGGCCTCGGCGTCCGGCACGGCGGCAAGATTGATCCAGCGATCCTCCAGGACGGCGGGCCGCGCGCCGGCGAAATGGCGGCAGGCGAGATGCAGGACGGGCGTGCCGGCGGCAACGCCGCTCGCAAGGCTCAGCGATGGCGTGACACGGCTTTGCCGGCGAAGCGCGAGCTCGTAGCCGTAACGCTCGCCGCGCGCCTCGATCTCGCGGCGGATGTCGCCGATGAAGGTGACGGCGTGCTCGCCGGCTCGCGGCGCGACGAAGGAGCCGGCGCGGCGGCGGCGGGCGATCAGCCCCTGATCGGCAAGGGCGCGCAGCGCCCGGTTGACGGTCATGCGCGAGGCGCCGAAGCGGCGCATCAGCTCCATCTCCGGCGCGATACGGGTGCCGGGCTTCCAGGCGCCGGAAAGGATCGGCGCGGCGATGGCGCGGCGGATCTGGTCGTGCAGAGGGCCGGTGCCGTCGAGCCGCAGCTCCTCGTCTCCTTCGGGATTTGCCTGGCGCGGGTTCATGCCAAAAGCCGCTTCATGGTGGCGCCAAAGCGCGCGGCGACCTCGTCGCGGCGGCGGTGACGCCCGGCCTCCACGAGCCTGTCGCCGCCGACATAGACGTCGCGGACGGCCTTCCTTCCCCCCGCAAAGAGGAAGGAATCGAGAAGCGCGTCGCCCTTCTTGCCGGCGAGCGCGGCATGCTCCTCATCGAGAACGAGGATATCGGCGCGCCGGCCGGGGGCGAGCGCGCCGACGGGCCGGCCGAGGGCTGCCGCGCCGCCAAGGCAGGCGCGCTCGTAGAGATGGCGGCCGGTCGAGCGGTCCGGCGTGCCGAGGACATTGCGCCGGCGATGGCGGAGGCGCTGGCCGTATTCCAGAAGACGGAGTTCCTCGGCCGCGTCGATCAGGACGTTGCTGTCGGAGCCGATGCCGAAGGCGCCGCCGGCGCCCAGAAAATCCGGCGCCGGAAAGAGCCCGTCGCCGAGATTGGCCTCCGTCACCGGGCAAAGGCCGGCAACGGCGCCGGAGCGGGCAAGCGCCTTCGTTTCGGCCTCCGTCATATGGGTGGCGTGGACCAGGCACCAGCCGGGACCGACGGGCGCGTTGTTCAGGAGCCATTCCACGGGGCGGGCGCCAAGAGCTGCGAGGCAGTCGGCCACCTCCTTCTCCTGCTCGGCGGCATGGATATGGACAGGGCCGCCGGCGGCAAGCGGCAGAACTTCAGCGAGCGTTTCCGGCGTCACCGCCCGCAGCGAATGCGGGGCGATGCCGAGCCGCGCCTCCGGCAGGTCGGCGAGATGGGGGCGGGCGGCTTGAAGGAGGGCGGCGTAGCCTTCCGGATCGCTGCCGAAGCGAAGCTGGGCGGGTCCGAGCGGGGCGCCGGCAAAGCCGCCATGGGCGTAGAAGACGGGAAGAAGGGTCAGGCCGATGCCGGCGGTGCGCGCGGCGGCGACGACGCGGCCGGCCATCTCGGCCGGGTCGGCATAGGCCGCGCCTGCCGGCGCATGATGCAGATAGTGGAACTCGCCGAGCGCGGTGAAGCCCGTTTCCAGCATCTCGACATAGGCCTCGGCGGCGATCGCCTCCACATCCTCGGGCGTCAGCCGGTGCAGGAAGGCGTACATGACTTCACGCCAGGTCCAGAAGGAATCCTCCGCCGTGCCGCGGCGCTCGGCAAGGCCGGCCATGCCGCGCTGAAAGGCGTGGCTGTGCAGGTTCGGCATGCCGGCAAGGGCGATGCCGTCATAGCGGCCGCTCTCGCCCGAGGTGGCAAGCGCGGCGATGGTGCCGTCGGCCGCCGTCTCCACGGTGACGTTTTCCACCCAGCCCTGCGGGGTCAGCGCAGCGGCAAATCGGAGCTTGCCCATCGACCTCGTCCTGGATACCCTCATTTGTATAGACAAATTTAAGGATCGGGGAAAGGCTATTGGCGGAACGGGTCGATCTTCTCTTGCGCGATGTACGCATCGCGACGCTGGAGCCCGGAATCGGCAAGGGCGCGCTCGGCGTCCTGGAGCGTGGCGCGCTGGCCGCCCGCGACGGCAAGGTCCTCTGGGTCGGGCCGGAGGCGGAGCTGCCCGCCTTTGCCGCGGCGAAGGTTCTCACTCTCGACGGGCGCTGGGTGATGCCCGGTCTCATCGATTGCCACACCCATCTCGTTCATGGCGGGACGCGCGCCGGCGAATGGGAGATGCGCCTCAAGGGCGCCAGCTACGAGGAGGTGGCGCGCGCCGGCGGCGGCATCCTCGCCACCGTCAAGGCGACGCGCGCCGCCAGCGAGGCGGAGCTTGTCGCCGCCGCGCTGAAGCGGCTCGACGCGCTGCTGGCCGAAGGCGTCACCACGGTGGAGGTGAAGTCGGGCTACGGGCTCAATGCCGCGGATGAGGCGAAGATGCTGCGCGCGGCGGCAAGGCTCGGCGCCATGCGCGACGTCGCCATCGTGCGCAGCTTTCTGGGCGCGCATGCGCTGCCGCCTGAAGCCGCCGGCGATCGCGCCGGCTATATTCGCGAAGTCTGCGAGGTGCAGCTGCCGCGCATCGTCGAGGAAGGCCTCGCCGAGGCGGTCGACGGCTTTTGCGAGACGATCGCCTTCTCGCCGGATGAGATCGCCCGCGTCTTCGACGCCGCCAGGGCACACGGCCTTGCCGTCCGACTGCATGCCGAGCAGCTCTCCGACCAGGGCGGGGCGGCGCTGGCGGCGGGCTACGGCGCGCTCTCGGCCGACCATCTGGAATATCTCTCGCAGGACGGGATCGCGGCGATGAAAAGGGCCGGCACGGTCGCCGTGCTTCTGCCCGGCGCCTTCTACTTTCTGGGCGAGACCCAGAAGCCGCCGGTGGCGAAGCTGCGCCAGGCGGGCGTGCCGATGGCGGTCGCCACCGACTGCAATCCCGGCACCTCGCCGATGACCTCGCTGCTGCTTGCCATGAACATGGCCGCGACCCTCTTCCGCCTGACGCCGGAGGAAACCATCATCGGGGTGACGTGCGCGGCGGCGAAGGCGCTTGGCAGGGCCGAGCGGATCGGCACGCTTCTGCCCGGCAAGGATTGCGACCTCGCCATCTTCGACATCGAGAAGCCGGCCGAGCTTGCCTACCGGATCGGCTTCAATCCTCTGCACGGCGTGGTGCGCGGCGGACGCGTCAGGAGGGCGGCGTGAGCGAGGCGCTCGTCCTTCATCCCGGGCGCGTCAGCCTCGCCGAGCTGGAGCGCGTCTATCGCGAGGGCTTGCCGGCACGGCTGGCGAGCGACTGTCGGGCTGCGGTCGAAAAATCGATGGCGATGGTGGCGGAAGCCGCCGCGGGCAAGGCCGCGATCTACGGCGTCAACACCGGCTTCGGCAAGCTCGCCTCCACGCGCATCGCGGCAGAGGACACGGCGCACTTGCAGCGCAATCTCGTCCTGTCGCATGCGAGCGGCGTCGGCTCGCCGCTGCCGGAGGCGATCGTGCGCCTGATGCTCGCCCTCAAGCTCGTCTCGCTCGGGCGCGGCGCCTCCGGCGTTGCTTGGACGACCATCGAATGCCTGCAAGGCATGCTGGAAAAGCGCGTCACGCCGCTGGTGCCGCGGCAGGGCTCCGTCGGCGCCTCCGGCGACCTTGCCCCGCTCGCCCATATGGCGGCGGTGATGATCGGCGAAGGCGAGGCCTTCTATGCCGACGAGAAGATGGCCGGCGGCGCGGCGATGCAGGCGGCCGGCCTTCGCCCGATCCGGCTCGGGCCGAAGGAAGGGCTGGCGCTGATCAACGGCACGCAATGCTCCACGGCGCTGGCGCTCGCCGGGCTCCTTGAGGCCTGGAGGGTCGGCCTTTCCTCGCTCGTCACCGGGGCGCTGACGACGGATGCGGCGATGGGCTCGGCCGCGCCCTTTCGCCCGGAAATGCATCATCTGCGCGGCCAGGCCGGCCAGATCGCCGCCGCGGCGACGTTGCGGGCGCTGATGGCCGGCTCGGAAATTCGCGAAGCGCATCGCGAGGGCGACGAGCGCGTGCAGGATCCCTATTGCATCCGCTGCCAGCCGCAGGTCGCCGGCGCCTGTCTCGATCTTCTGCGCCAGGCCGCGAAAACGCTGCGCATCGAAGCCAATGCGGCGACCGACAATCCGCTCGTCATCGCGAAGACCGGGGACATCCTCTCCGGCGGCAATTTCCACGCCGAGCCGGTCGCCTTCGCCGCCGACCAGATCGCGCTCGCCGTCGCCGAGCTCGGCTCCATCGCGCAGCGGCGCATCGCCATGCTGGTCAACCCGGCGCTCTCCTACGGCCTGCCGGCCTTCCTGACGCCGAAGCCCGGCCTCAATTCCGGTTTCATGATCGCGGAAGTGACCGCCGCGGCGCTGATGAGCGAGAACAAGCAGCGCGCCAATCCCTGCTCCACCGATTCCACCCCGACCAGCGCCGACCAGGAGGATCATGTGTCGATGGCCACCCACGGTGCCTTCCGGCTTCTGCCGATGACCCGCAATCTTGCGCGCATCGTCGGCATCGAATGGCTGGTGGCCGCGCAGGGCGTGGAGATGCGCGCGCCGCTGAGAACCTCGCCGGCCCTGGGAAGAGCGATGGCCAGGCTGCGCGCCGCCGTTCCCGCCCTTCACGAGGATCGCTATCTTGCTCCTGATTTGGCGCTCGCGGCCGGTCTCGTCAGCCAAGGCGCGGCGCTTTCGGCATGCGGCGCGAGCCAGTTCCCCGCCTTGGAGGAAGCCGAATGAGCGATTTCGTCAGCATCGGCCGCGGCGGCTCGCCGCTCATCCTATCGATGCCGCATGCCGGCACGGCGATGCCCGTGGGGCTGGAATACCGCCTGGTGAGCCGCGAGCGGGCGCTTGCCGACACCGATTGGTGGATCGACCGGCTCTATCAGCCGCTCGTGGCCGAGCTCGATGCGAGCTTCGTCGCCACGTCGATGTCGCGCACCGTCATTGACGTCAATCGCGATCCTTCCGGCACGCCGCTCTATCCCGGGCTGGCGACGACGGACATGGTGCCGCTGACCACCTTCGAGGGCCTGCCGCTCTATCTTTCCGGCGAGGAGCCGGACGCGGCCGAAATCAAGGTGCGGCACGAGCATTATTTCTGCCCTTATCACACGGCGCTTTCCGCCGAAATCGCGCGCGTTCACGCCCGCCACGGCTACGCGCTCCTTTTCGACTGCCACTCCATCCGCTCGCGCGTGCCGCGCCTGTTCGACGGGATGCTGCCGGTGTTCAATATCGGCACCAATGACGGCAAGAGCTGCGCTTCCTCTCTCGCCGCGTCTGTGGTCGGCGCCTGCCGCGCCTCCGGCTTCGAAACGGTTCTCAACGGCCGCTTCAAGGGCGGCTACATCACCCGCCATTACGGCCGGCCAGGCAAGCATGTGGAGGCGGTGCAGATGGAGATCGCCGCTCGCAGCTACATGGACGAGGAGCCGCCCGTCTGGAACGCCAAGAAGGCGGCGCGTTTGCGCGCCATCCTGAAGGACGTCCTCCAAGCCTATGTCGCCGCCGCCAGTCGCGTGATGGGGTGAAGCTGAGCCGAAGAAGGGATCGGAGCCGATGAGCCGCCTCGACAACGCCCGCAAGATCCGCGCCCCGCGCGGCTCGGAGATCACCGCCAAGTCCTGGCTGACGGAAGCGGCGATGCGCATGCTGATGAACAATCTCGACGAGGAGGTCGCCGAAAAGCCGGAGGCGCTCGTCGTCTATGGCGGCATCGGGCGGGCGGCGCGCGACTGGGAGAGCTTCGACAACATCGTCTCGGCGCTGAAGGAGCTGGAGGAGGACGAGACGCTGCTCGTGCAGTCCGGCAAGCCGGTGGGCATCTTTCGCACCTTCGCCGACGCGCCGCGGGTCTTGATCGCCAATTCCAACCTGGTGCCGGCCCTGGCGAGCTGGGAGCATTTCCACGCCCTCGATCGGGCCGGGCTGATGATGTACGGCCAGATGACCGCCGGCTCGTGGATCTATATCGGCTCGCAAGGCATCGTGCAGGGCACCTACGAGACCTTCGTCGAGCTCGGCCGCCAGCATTACGCAGGCGAGCTTGCCGGCCGCTGGATCCTCACCGGCGGGCTCGGCGGCATGGGCGGGGCGCAGCCGCTCGCCGCCACCATGGTCGGGGCCTCGCTTCTGGCCGTGGAATGCCGGGAAAGCCGTATCGCCTTCCGCCAGCGCACCGGCTATCTCGATGAAAAGGCGACGAGCATCGATGAGGCGCTCGCCATTCTGGAACGGGCGCGGGCGGAGGGACGGGCCGTCTCCGTCGGCCTTCTCGGCAATGCGGCCGAGGTATTTCCGGAGCTTCTTTCTCGTGGCGTCATGCCGGACGCCGTCACCGACCAGACCTCCGCGCACGATCCTCTCAACGGCTATCTGCCGGCCGGCTGGAGCCTCGACGAATGGGACGAGCGGCGCGAGCGCGACCCGCAGGGCGTGGAGGCGGCCGCCAAGCACTCCATGCGCATCCAGGTGGAGGCGATGCTCGCCTGGTGGGACAAGGGCGTGCCGGTCCTCGATTACGGCAACAATATCCGCCAGATGGCGAAAGAGGAGGGGCTCGCCCGGGCTTTCGACTTCCCCGGCTTCGTGCCGGCCTATATCCGCCCGCTCTTCTGCCGCGGCGTCGGGCCGTTTCGCTGGGCGGCGCTCTCCGGCGATCCGCAGGATATCTACAAGACCGACGCCAGGGTGAAGGAGCTGATGCCGGACGACCGGCACCTTCACAACTGGCTCGACATGGCGCGCGAGAAGATCCGCTTTCAGGGATTGCCGGCGCGCATCTGCTGGGTGGGGCTCGGCGACCGGCACCGGCTCGGCCTCGCCTTCAACGAGATGGTGGCGAGCGGGGAACTCGCCGCGCCGGTGGTCATCGGCCGCGACCATCTCGATTCCGGCTCGGTCGCCTCGCCGAACCGCGAAACGGAGGCGATGCGGGACGGTTCGGATGCCGTCTCCGACTGGCCGCTCCTCAACGCGCTGCTCAACTGCGCCTCCGGGGCGACATGGGTCTCCATCCATCACGGCGGCGGGGTCGGCATGGGCTGGTCGCAACATGCCGGCCAGGTCATCGTCTGCGACGGCAGCGAGGCGGCGGCGCGGCGTATTGCGCGGGTTCTGTGGAACGACCCGGCGAGCGGCGTCATGCGCCATGCCGATGCGGGCTATGAGGAAGCGATCGCCTGCGCCAGGCAGAAGGGCCTGCGCCTGCCGGGCATCCTTCGCTAGCGGGTGCGGTCGGGCGCGGGAAGCTGAGCCGGCGTAATGGCGCTGCGGCCGGCCGGCTTGACGAGATGGCGTCTGAAGCCTTTATTTCCGCGGCATCTCATTCTCTGCCGCCTTGCAAGTTCTGCCACAATCATTCCATAACGGCAGCGTTGCGCCACCCATTCATCGGGTGGAACGGGACGGCTGAGTTCCGCGACGGATGCGCCCGACCGTTCGCCCGCCTATTCACTCAGGATGACACAATGTCCCTCGTTGCCAACACCGCGCCGCATCTTCCCTATCTGAGGCGCTTCGCCCGCGCGCTCACCGGAGGGCAGAAGAGCGGCGATACCTATGTCGTTTCCGTCCTGGAGGCGCTTGTCGCCGATCCCAGCTCCTTCGATTCCGACAACGATCCCAGGGTGGAGCTGTTCAAGGCCTTCTGCCGCTACTGGAATTCCGTCGGCATCAACCTGAAGGAGGAGGCCGTCGATCCGAATGGCGATCCGTCGATGCGCCGGCTTGAGGCGATCACGCCGCTGCCGCGCCAGGCGTTTCTGTTGATGTCGGTGGAGGATTTCTCCACGACCGAGACGGCGGAGATCCTCGGCGTGTCGGACGAGGAGGTCTCCCGGCTCGTCGATCAGGCCGGCCAGGAAATCGCCGCGCAGGTGGCGACCGACGTCCTCATCATCGAGGACGAGCCGCTGATCGCCATGGATATCGAGACGCTGGTCAGGACGCTCGGCCACCGGGTGACCGGCGTGGCGCGCACCCATTCAGAAGCCATCGAGGCGGTCAGGGAGCGCAAGCCTGGGCTCGTCCTGGCCGATATCCAGCTCGCCGACGGCAGCTCCGGCCTGGATGCCGTCAACGAGATGCTGCAATCCTTCGCCGTGCCGGTCGTCTTCATCACCGCCTATCCGGAGCGGCTTTTGACCGGCGAGCGGCCGGAGCCCGCCTTCCTCATCACCAAGCCCTTCCAACCCGATACGGTGAAGGCGGTGATCAGTCAGGCGCTCTTCTTCGAGCGGCGCGCAGGCTAGGTTTCTCGCGCCGCGTGCAGGCTGGGCTTGGTCCGGAAATCCGGACGGGTCTCGATGGCGGCAAACGCGTTGCCGGAGGCTTGCCAAAAAAAAATCGTCCGTCGCAACTTTTTTCGGAACCTTTCGCCAATGGGCCCGTTGAGGGGAACAAAGCGAAGTTACGGAAACGGCGGGCGCGCCTCCTCTTCCCCCCTTTGCCCCAGCGTCCGCCGTTTCCGTCAACTGCCGCCAAAGCCCTCCAACTCCGGGGCGAAAGCGGCAAAGGTGGGCCTCCTCAGGGAGGCCTTCTTTTTTGTGCCCGGGTTCGGGTCGGAGGATTTGCCCGACCATCTGGATCGCCCGGTGTCGGGGTCGAGGGCCGAGGGCGCCGAGGCCCACTCCTGGCGATGCCTGGAGCGCGGCAAAGTTTCGCCCCGATCTTCGGAACCGGTTGAACGGCCTCACGTTGTGCCAGCACCGTCCACTCGCTATTGATCACTTCATGGTTTGCCGGTGCCACCGCTCGTGACGACGCCCCCGCGCTCCACGCCCCAGCGCGACAAAGCGGGCCGGCCAGTGGGCGTCAGCCATATCGCCAAGGCGGCGCTGTGGGAGCGCTGCGCGCAGGTGCTGCGCGGCTCGCAAATATCGCTTTTCTCGCAGGACGCGGCCGGGCACTTCACCTGGATCTTCAATGCCCCGGAAGGCCTCAGTCCTTCCTCCATACTCGGCAAGGGCGATGCGGAGGTGCTGCCGATGGAGGCCGTGGAGCAGCTCGCTGAGGCCAAGCAGGCGGCCGATCGCACCGGGGAGATGCAGCAATTCGAAGCGTTCGTGCCGCTCGACGTCGATACGCCGCGCTGGTTCGACTTCATGCTGGTGCCCGAGCACGACGAGGACGGCATCGTGCAGGCCTATGTCGGCGCGGCGATCGACATCACCGAGCGCAAGATCCAGGAAGAGCATCTGCGCATCGTCATGCGCGAGCTTGCCCACCGCTCCAAGAACCTCTTGGCGGTGATCCAGGGCATCGCCCGCCAGACGGCGGAGAATGCCAGCTCCACGGAACAGTTCGTTTCCCGCTTCAACGGCCGCATCTTCTCCCTGTCGCGCGCCCACGACGTGTTGACGGAGGCGGATTGGCGCGGGGCGCGCATCTTCGACCTGGTGCGCTCGCAGATCGCCCTTTACGCGGAGACGCGCCTAGACCAGGTGGAAGTGAGCGGCACCAACGGCTTCCTGCGGCCGAACGCGGCCCAGTATCTCGGCCTGGCGCTGCACGAATTGACGACGAACGCCATCAAATACGGCGCTTTGGGCACCGATGAGGGGCGGGTGAAGGTCGCCTTTGAGCGCGTGCATGGCGATTGTGGCCGCTACCGCTTCTCCTGGTACGAGTGCAACGGCCCGCCGGTGAAGCAGCCCAAGGCGAAGAGCTTCGGCGTCGTGATGCTGTGCGAGGTGGTGCCGACGACGGTCGGAGGCGAGGCGGATCTGGACTTTGAGGAGACCGGGCTCTGCTACGAGCTGACGCTCGCCAAGACGCAGCTCATTCCTTAAGCCGGCTCTTTCCTGCCGCCGCCCCCCGCGCGCATGGGGGGGTGCCGCCTGCCTTTCGCCGCTCGCCTGGTGGCGCAGGACCGAAAGCCTGCCGCCGGCAAGAAAGCCTGCCGCCGGCAAGAAAGCGTGCCTTTCGCGGGTGCCGGGGGAGGCGGCGTCCGCCGGGGCGCCGCGCGCGCCGAGCGCGGCCTTAAGGCTAGGCGCTGCCACAGGCTCGCGACCCTCCCGCGCCGAGAGAGAGGGTGCCCGGCGGAGCCGGGCGGGGCGGGGTGGCTTGATCGGGCCTTGGCATAGCTGCCAGCCTTGGCGCGGATTTGAGGCTTGGCCCTTCATGGCCTAGAGAGGCCGCCTAGGTAATGAGGGGAGCGGCCTGGCGGCGCTCCCGATCGAAGGAACTCACATGGATCAGACGGCGCTTTCCGCCATCGACCCCAAGCTCTTCCGCTCCGTCATGTCGCGCTTTGCCAGCGGCGTCACGGTGATCGCGGCCGAGACGGGGGCGGGCGTGCGGGCGATGACGGCGAATGCGTTTCTCTCCGGCTCGCTCAATCCGCCTCTCTGCGTCGTCGCGGTGGCCAAGCGGGCGCGCATGCACGCCGTCATGGAAGAGGCGGAGCGCTATACGGTGAGCTTCCTTTCCCGCGAGCAGGAGGCCCTCAGCAACCTCTTCGCCGGCCGCCCGGCGCCGGATGCCAAGCCCGACTTCGCCGATTTTCACGGCGCGCCGGCCGTCAAAGGGGCGATCGCCCATATCCTCGCCGACCGTCATGCCGCGCATGATTGCGGCGACCACACGCTCTATCTCGGCCATATCCGCGCCATGGAGGCGTTCCCCGGCGAGCCGCTGCTCTACTACGCCTCAGCCTATCACCACCTTGCGCGTGAGCCTGAGGGCGCGGCGCACAAGGTGGCCGATTTCTGGTGAGGGGCTAGTCGCCGGCTTCTGAGGGGGCTCGGCGCTCGGCCAGCAAGGCTTTGGCCCGGGCGAGGTTGCGCTCGGTTCCTTTGATGTAGAATGAGGCGTGAGCCTCTCGGAGGACTTCGAGCGCTCCCTCATAGGCTGCAACCGCCGCCTCCAGCCGCGCCGTGCCGCGCTCGCGCTCGCCGAGGGTTCTAAGCGCATTGCCGAGATTGTTCTGCGTCGTCGCCCATTGGAGCGGGACGCGCTCGCGAGTCCATTCCTTCAGTGCGGCGTGATAGGCTGCAATGGCCTCGTCCAGCCGCGCCGTGCCGCTCTCGCGCTCGCCGAGTGCCTGGAGCGCATTGCCGAGATTGTTCTGCGTCATCGCCCAGTCGAGCGGGACGCGCTCGCGGGTGAATTCCTCAAGCGCGGCGCGGAATGCGGTAACGGCCTCTTCCAGACGCTCGGTGCCGCTCTCGCGCTCGCCGAGGCGGAGAAGCGCAGTGCCGAGATTGTTCTGCGTCATAGCCCAGCCGAGCGGGACGCGCTCGTGGGTGAATTCCCCCAGCGCGGCGCGGTAGGCGTCAATGGCCTCGTCCAGCCGCGCCGTGCCGCTCTCGCGCTCGCCGAGTGCCTGGAGCGCATTGCCTAGATTGTTCTGCGTCGTGGCCCAGTCGAGCGGGACGCGTTCGCGGGTGAATTCCTCCGAGGTCTTCTGGAAGGCCGTAGCTGCGCCCACCAGCCAGGCGCTGTCGCCCGTCTGCTCGCCGACAACAGCTTGCGCCAGGCCGAGCGCGTGCCACAGGCCACCGCGCTGGTCGACGTCGAGGCTTGCCGGCATGTTCTCGCACAGATGCCGGAGCTTTTCGGCGACGGGCCGGAGGAGGCCGGCCAGATCTTGGCCTGCCCGTTCGGTCGCCGGCGCGACCTGAGCCAGGACGAGGGCCACGAGGGCTGCGTCGAAGTCCTTGTTGAAATCGGAGGGGAGGTCGGCCTTCTGCAACTCGTAGGAGCTGTGCCGGCCCTCGGCGCCGGCGTGGTTGCCGAGGATGTTGAGGCGAAGCCGCTCGTCGGCCTTGGCGACCTCGCCGAAGATGAGGACATCCCCATCCTCCGCCTTGAGAAGCTTCCCTGCCCGCGTTTTTCGCTCGCTATGGTTGCCGAAGCCCCATTCGAGGATTGGCCCGACAGGCTGACTATCGAGGCCGGGATAGCTCCTGAGCGCAGCTTCCAGATGAGCTGTCTGCCTGCCGTCGCCGTCATGCCTCAGATCGACGATCACGATACGAAAGCGTTGCTCTTCTCTCAATGTAGGCTTTTGCTGGCGCCGCCAGCTCTTGTATCGGAAGCCCAGAAAGCGAGCGAGCTCCCGAGGCGTCGGAACGAGATGCGTGAGCATGCCGCCCACATAACCGGCGACCGCTACGCCAAATGCACCCAGACCCCAGAGAGCCAAGCTTCCCAAGGTTCTCCTCCTTCGCTGGAGGCAAGGTGACGCAACCCTGCCGGGCCATCAAGCCGATCACCCCTCCCGGTTGCATGCGTCGCAGCCACGATCTCCCACCCTCCCCTTGATGGGGAGGGTCGGCCTGAAGGGCCGGGGTGGGGTGAAGCCAAGGGCGCCCGGCCTTTCGTCTCACCCCCTCCCACCGCGCCTTGCTTCGCCCGGCGCGGTGACCTCCCCCCTCAAGGGGGAGGTGGGGGCCCGTGCTCCTCGTGGCACGGGTTCGCCCGCCCTTTCTCCCCTCTTGCCTTGCCTCTTGCCGCCGATTGGTGAAAACCGGGCGCGAGATTCGTTCAAGAAAGCCCGCCGCAAGGAGCCGCCCCATGTCCGTCTGGCCCGTCCATGGCCGTATCACCGGCCCCCTCGTCATGATCGGCTTCGGCTCGATCGGAAAGGGCGCGCTGCCGCTCCTGGAGCGGCATTTCGATTTCGACAAGGACCGCTTCACCGTCATCGACCCCGACGACCAGGACCGCCGGCTGCTTGACGAGCGCGGCGTTGCCTTCATCCACAAGGAAGTGACGCGCGAGAATTACCGCGAGCTTCTCATCCCGCTCCTGACGGAGGGCGGCGGCCAGGGCTTTTGCGTCAACCTTTCCGTCGACACCTCCTCGCTCGACCTCATGAAACTCTGCCGCGAGATCGGCGCGCTTTATATCGACACGGTGGTGGAGCCGTGGAAGGGCTTCTATTTCGACCGCGGTATGGACCAGGCGCTCCGGACCAACCACGCCCTGCGTCAGACGGTGCGCGACGAGAAAGCAAGAAGCCCGGGCGGCACCACGGCCGTCTCCTGCTGCGGCGCCAATCCCGGCATGGTCTCCTGGTTCGTGAAGAAGGCCCTCGTCGACGTCGCCAAAGATATCGGCCTCGATTTCGAGGAGCCGGCACCGGGCGACCGCCTCGGCTGGGCGCGGCTGATGCGCGATGCCGGCGTGAAGGGTATCCATATCGCCGAGCGCGACACGCAGCGCGCCAAGCACCCCAAGCCCCTCAACGTCTTCTGGAACACCTGGTCGGTGGAAGGCTTCATCGCGGAGGGCCTGCAGCCGGCCGAACTCGGCTGGGGCACGCACGAGAAGTGGATGCCGGACAATATGCGGGCGCAGAAATCGGGCTGCCAATCGGCGCGCTTCCTGTTGCAGCCGGGCGCCAATACGCGCGTCAGAAGCTGGTGCCCGACGCCCGGCGCGCAATACGGCTTCCTCGTCACGCACAACGAATCGGTCTCCATCGCCGACTATTTCACCATCGGCGAGGGGCTCGACCCGCAATACCGGCCGACCGTGCATTACGCCTATCATCCGGCGAACGACGCGGTGCTGTCGCTGCACGAGATGTTCGGCCAGGCCGGCAAGGCGCAGCCGGCGCACCATATTCTCGACGAGAACGAGATCGAGGACGGTATCGACGAGCTTGGCGTCCTCCTCTACGGCCACGCCAAGAACGCCTATTGGTACGGCTCGCGGCTTTCCATCGAAGAGACGCGCGACCTCGCCCCCTACCAGAACGCCACGGGCCTGCAGGTCACCTCGGCCGTGCTCGCCGGCATGGTCTGGGCGCTGGAGAACCCGGAGGCGGGCATCGTGGAGACGGACGAGATGGATTACCGCCGCTGCCTTGAGGTCCAGCTTGCCTATCTCGGCCCGGTGGAGGGGCATTTCACCGACTGGACGCCGCTATCGGGCCGGCCTGGCCTCTTTCCGGAGGATATCGACGAGGAAGACCCCTGGCAGTTCCGCAACGTGCTGGTGCACGGCTGAGCGGCGGGCCGCCCCCTCAGCCGGACCGTGCCGCTTTCGTGCCAAGACGGTCGGCCGTCTCGCGCGCCGCCTTCAAGGCCTCCTCGAAGCGCGCTTCCAGCCTCTCGTCGAGGCCGCGGCAATGGGCGGCGACGTCGGCGCCCCATTCCACGTAATCGGCAAGCTCTTGTGCCGCCCAGCCCTCGGGCGGCGAGGCCGCCACCTCGGCAAGGTTGCTCGTCTTGTCGGCGAGCTTGACGAGGCGCGCCGGGCGCGAGGCGGTCTTGAAGGCCTCCACCTGGCGGCGCCGGCGCTCTTCCTCCGGCAGGCTTTCGTCGTCGGTCAGCTCGCCCACCCAGCCGGCGACGCGCTCGCCGAAGAGCTCGGCGATCTCGGCAAGGCTCGCCTGGCTCTTCTCCACCGTGTCGTGCAGGAGCGCGGCGGCGACGACCTCCGCGCCGACGCCCTCCACGTTCTCCGCCAGCAGTGCGGCGACCTCGGCCACATGGTCGACATAGGGCGCGCCGGCGAAGCCCTTGCGGGTCTGGCCGCTATGGTGCGCGGAGGCGTAGTCGAAGGCGCGGGCGAGAAGGACGGTATCGGAAGCGGGACGGGGCATGTTCCTCATGCCGTAGCCCGCCGCGCCCGGCTATTCAAGAAAGATACTATTCAAGAAAGATACGGGCGCTCGCCGCGCGGCCCTCACCGTCGAGCACCATCAGCTCGGCAAAGCCCGGCCCTTCCGGATCCCATGTCAGTTCGCGGCGGAATTGGGTGCGCTCGACCGGGCGGCCGTTGACGAACCAGGTGAAGGGCGGAGCGCCGTCGCGCAGCTTGATGGCGAGCGGCTGCGACGCGGGATCGGAGCGCTGCGCAAGGCCAAGGTCGATACGCGCCCCGTCCGGCGGATAGGCGATTTCAGGGCCCGGCGCGCCTGGCTTCTCGCCGCGGCCGGCAAAGCGCAGCGGCGGCGGCAGGGCGGCGCTCGGCGCGGCGAGGAGACCGGCGGGCGGTGGCGGCAGGCGCGTCGTCGGGCCGATGCGGGCGAAGGCTTCCAAAAGGATCGGTGCGGCCGCCTCGATGCCGGTGAGGCCCGGCACGGGTGTGGCGTCGGGCCGGCCCACCCAGATGCCGATCGTATGGCGGCCGTCGAAGCCCACCGCCCAGGCGTCGCGGTAGCCGTAGGAGGTGCCGGTCTTGAAGGCGATATCGTCGGCCTTGGCACCGAAGGGCGTCGGCGCGCCGGAGAGGATGTCGGCAAGGTACCAGGCGGCGGCGGGGGAGAGGACGCGGCCGAGCGTTTTTCCCGGCGCCGCCGGATCGAGGGAGAGCGCCACCGCCTCGCCGCCGCGGGCAATCGCGGCGGCGAGCGTGACGAGGTCTTTCAGGCTGACGCCGAGGCCGCCGAGGCCGATGGCCAGGCCGGGCGGGGAGGCGTCCGCAAGGGCGGGGCGCACAGCCGCCCGGCGCATGCGGGCAAGCAGCCTTGCCGGGCCGACCTCTTCCAGGAGCGTCACCGCCGGCACGTTGAGGGAGAGCTGCAAGGCCTCGCGTACCGTCACCGTGCCGCGATATTCGCCGTCGAAGCTCGACGGCGTATAGCCGGCATAGGCGCTCGGCCGGTCTTCGATGAGGCTTTCCGGATGGGCAAGGCCGAGCTCGAAGGAAAGCCCGTAGATGAGCGGCTTCAGGCTGGAGCCCGGCGAGCGCTCCGCCTCCGTCATGTCGAGGAAGCCGGCGCGGGCGAAATGGAGCGGATCGGGCGCGCCGACATGGGCGAGAATGTCGCCGCTGCGGTGATCGGCGGCGAGGATGGCGACGCCGATGCGTGGGCCGAGCGCCTCGGCGTGGCTCTTCGCCAGCGCCTCCAGCCGGCCCTGCAGCGGCGCGTCGACGGAAAGGCGTATGCGTTGCGGCGCGTCAGGCGCGGAGGCGGCCTTGGCGGCGGCGTGGGCGGCCAGCATCGGGAAGGGCTTGCGGGAAGAGGGGGCCGGCGAGGCGATCGCTTCCTTGGCGATGTCGATCGGCAAGGAAGCGGCCCTTGCGGCCAGGGCGATGACCCGGTCGCGCGCCTGGCGGGCGCGCTTGGCGAAGCGATCCGGCCGGCGCGCCTCCGGCGATTGCGGGATGGCGACGAGAAGCGCCGCCTCGGCCGGCGTCAGGCGGCGCGGCTCCTTGCCGAAATAGGCGAGCGAGGCGGCTCTGACGCCCTCGATATTGCCGCCATAAGGGGCGGCGAGGAGATAGAGATCGAGGATCTCGTCCTTGGAAAGCCGCTCCTCCAGCGCCCGCGCCATGAGGATCTGACGCAGCTTTCCGAAAGGGGTACGGGTATCCTCGCCGGAAAGCAGGCGTGTGACCTGCATGGTAAGGGTGGAGCCGCCGGAGACGATGCGCGCGCTCCACATCGCCTGCCAGGCGGCACGCGCCAGCGCCGCGACGTCGACGCCGCGATGGGCGTGGAAGCGCTTGTCCTCGTAGGCGACAAGGAGCTTGAAGAAGAGCGGGTCGACCTCGCCCCGCTCCGCTTTCAGGCGCCAGATGCCGTCCTCGACGGGGAAGGGGCGCAGAAGGCGTCCCTGGCGGTCCTCCACCAGGCGCGAGGTGGCGAGCTCAAGCGGCGGCAGCTCGGTCACGGCGACGGCAAGGCGTAGCCCGGCCGGGGCGGCGAGCGCCAGGGCGCAGGCGAGAAGCGTGCCGGCGAGCGCCGGGCGCTTCAACGCTCTTGCCGCGGCGCGGAGGGGTCGCATCGCCGCCGCCCGCCTCAGCGGAGCGGACCCTCCACCCGCACCCGGCCGCTATCGGTGCGCGCGCGCAGCTCCGGTCGGTACATATCCTCGATCGTGGCGGCCGGATGGGCGAAGTCGCCCGGCGAGACGGCCCGCGCCACATAGGCGAGGCTGAAGCGGGTGGCATCGCTCGCCGAGCGCTCCATGCCGGCGATGAAGCGGTCGGCGCGGAACTCCACATGCGCCGGCTCGGCGGAAAGGTCGAGCCAGGCGAGCGCGCCGACATCGCCGCCGCGCAGGATGTTGGGGTTGTCGATCTCCAGGCCGGCTGGCAGCGGGTCGTCGAGGATGAGGCGGCCGGAGCCGGCCGCGTCGGCGGTCACGGTGAGGACGACGACGAGACGCTCGCTGAGCGCCACATTGGCCGGGTCGACGGGCTCGCCCTCCAAGGTGAAGGCTTGGCGCTGAAGGAGATAGCCGTTGCCGGAGGCGGGCTCGGAGGTGAGCGAGCGGCCGGAGGCGCTGACGGCGACGTCGAGCGGCGCGGAGCCGAGATTTTCGATGGCGATGCCGCTCCGCACGTCCTCTTCGGGGATGCGCGTCGACATCGGCCCGTCGAAGCGCTCGCCGGCGACGATGAGCTGGGGGCTGGCGGCGCCCTTCATCAGGGCGTTGGCGGCAAGCAGCGACCAGGCATCCTCCTGGGTGGAGGTGCGGCTCTGCGCCTCGCGCTCCTCCGCGACGAGGCTCGCCAGCATGGGCAGATCGGCGGCGTCGATATCGCTTTCCGAAGCGAGCGTCAAAATCGCCGCCCCGTCGCGCAGGCGCGAGCCGTAATCGGCGCGGTAGCCCTCGTCCTTCACCTCCTCAAGCTCGGAGACGGCGCGGCGGAAGACCGATTGCGACAGCGAGCGGTCGCCGTAGAGCGCCAGCGCGGCGCCGATCTGCGCCTTGGCAAGCGGCGTTGCGAAATCGTCCAGCTTGGTCTCGGCGTAGTAGCGCAAATCGCCGATCGCGGCCCTGCCGTTGGCGGCCAGCACGTAGAGCGCGTAGGCGATGTCCTCGCCGGCATCGGTGAAGTCGGGCGCATAGGCGACGCGGTTCTTGAGGTTGTCGAGAGCGATGGAGAAAGCCGTCTCAGGCACCCCGTGGCCGGCGCGCCGGGCGCGGCTCAGAAAGTCGGTGACATAGGCGTCGAGCCAAAGGTCGTCGGCGCCGGGCGCCCACAGGCCGAAGCTGCCGGAGGCGCTCTGGAAGGCGAGAACGCCGCCAATCGCCTTCTCGATGCGCTCGGCCGCGTCCTGATCCTGAGCAAGGCCCACCGCCTCGGCGACCTCGTTGAGATAGACGAGCGGCAGGGCCCGGCTCGTCAGCTGCTCGGCGCAGCCATAGGGATAGCGGTCGAGCCTGGTGAGGATCGCCGGCACGTCGATGCGGCCGGTGCCGTAGGCGGAGACGCGAAGACCCGCCGTGCCGGGCCTCAGCCCGTCGAGGATGCCGGCATCGAGGCTCACCGAGCCGCCTGGAGCGAGGGTGAGGAAGGAGGAGCGCAGCACCTCCGGCTCGCCGTCGCGTACGGTGAGCGCCAGGTGTTTTTCAAGGACCTCGCCGGAAGGCGTCGTCAACGCCACCTTCAGGCTCGTCTCGCCTTCACCGAGCGCTTCCAGCGGGAGGAGAAGCTGCCGGCGCTCGCCCTCGCCGAGCTCGGATGCAAGCGGCTGCGATGCGACGCGAACGACGCCTTCCTCGCTGCTCGTCACGGAGACGGAGACGGGTCCCGCCGGACCCTCCGCATGGGCAAGGTCGAGGGCAAGGCGCGAAGCATCGCCCGGCGCCATGAAGCGCGGCAGGGCGGCGGAGACGACGATGGGATCGCGCACCACAACGTCGCTCTCGGCATGGCCGACGCCCTTCTTCGACCAGGCGAGCGCCATCAGCCGCACCGTGCCGTTGAAATCGCCGACGGGGACCTCAAAGCGGGCCATGCCGTCCGGGCCGGATTTGACGATGCCGGAATGCCAGGCGACGAGTTCCTCGGTCGGGGCCGGGCCCTCAAAGCGGGCGAGCGCGGCGTCGCCGCCGGAGCGCACGCGCCCCGGCGCGCCCTGGAAGCGGTCGATGAGCGCCGAATAGACGTCGCGAAGCTCCATGCCGAGGCGGCGCTGGCCGAGATAGAAGGCTTCCGGGTCGGGGGTCTGAAAGCCGGTGAGGTTGAGAATGCCGAGATCGACGGCGGCAAGCGTCACATAGGCTTCCTCGCCCTGGGCGAGATCGGAGATATCGATCGCCGCCTCAAAGGAGCCGCGGGGCTTGGCGGTTTGCGGCGCCTCGATGGCGACCTGAAGCCGCTGCGCCTCGTTCTCCACCCCGGCCCAGGAAAGGCCGAGGGCGCGCGCCGGCATGCGCCTCGCCTCGACGTCCATCGGACGGTAGAGGGCGGCGGTCACATAGGCGCCGGGGCCCCATTCCTCCGTGACCTGCAGATCGATCTCCGCGGAGCCTTCCTCCACCTTCACCGATTTGGTCGCGATCAGCCTATCGTCGATGACCATCACCTGGGCGATGCCGGCAAAGCGCGGCTCCAGATGCACCTTGGCCGTCTCGCCGATGCGGTAGCGCGCCTTGTCGAGGGAGAGCTTCAAGAATTCCGGCGTCTCCAAAGTTTTCGGGGCCGCATACCAGCCGGCTTCGAAAACGAAGCTTGCGGGCAGGAACGCGCCGTCCGCGGTGGCCACCTCGATCTCGTAGCGGCCCCATTCGACGGGCAGCGCGAGAGAAGCCGGCGCCTCGGCGCCGACGGAGAGCGTGCCGTCGGCGATGCGCCGGCGGGTCTGAAGCGTCTCGTAGTTCCAGCGGCCGTCGGAACGGTACCATTGATAGTCGATGTCGATCTTCGACAGCGTCCAGGTAAGACCCTCCGCGGCGATGCGCTCGCCTTGCGGCGATACGGCGATGACGCTGAAGCCGGCATCGGCGTTTTCCTCCGCCTCGCCGTCGAAGAGTGGCCGTACGCCGAGGCGCGATGCCTCTCCGGCGAGCGGCAGGGTGAGACGGCGCTCCACCGGCCGGCCACCGCTATCAAGAATGCGGATATTGACGGTGGCCTCAAGCGGCCTTGAGGAGACGGCGGGCCCCGGAAGCGAGGGACGGAAGGCAAGGCGGCCTTCCTCGTCGGTGGTAAGCCCGCCCAGCGGCTCGCGTAGCGTCTGGAAGCTTTCCTCGGCAAGACCGAAACGGTAGCCCGCAAAGCCGGCAAGCGTCTCCGACGCCGACAGCACGGTCTCGCCTTCGGCGTCGAGACCGGCGGCGGGCGCGCCGTAGAGGAAGCGCGCCTCGGCCGTGACGAGCGGCGGATCGGAAGGCTCGATGCGCTCGGCATCCGTTGTCAGCTCAAAATCCAGCCGCTCCGGCTCGAAATCCTCCACGAAGAAGCTCGTCTCGGCGAGGGCGGGGCCTTCCGGGTCGGCGTGCACGCTGGCGCGCCACTGGCCGCGCATGGCGTTGTCGGTGAGAGCGATCTCCGCCAGGGCGCCGCCGAGGCCTTCATCCTCCAGCACAAGACGCCTGTCCTCCTTGCCGTCGGGGCGGAAGAGCTTGGCGGTCAGCGGTAGGCCGGGCAGGGCCCTGGAGCGGCCGTCGCGGGCAAGGCTCGTCAGATAGACGGTCTCGCCGGCGCGGTAGATACCACGCTCGGTGGTCAGGAAGACGTCGACGGGGCCGGGCGCGGCGCGGCCTTCCACCCCGCGGTCGGTGAGGTCGAAGGCGGGCTTGGAGAGGTCGAGGAGATTGTAGTCGCCCTCCTGCGTCTCGGCGACGAGAAGCGCCGGAGCGAGGCCGCCTGTGCCGCGGATGAGCCCGGGGGCGAAGCTGGCGGTCCCGGAAGCGTCGGTCTCGGCCTCGGCGAGCACCTCGTTGTTCCTGGCGACGAGGCGCAGATGTGCGCCTTCCACCGGCGCGGCGGAGCTGAGCGAGCGGATGCTGGCGTGAAGGCCGTCGTTGCCGGCCAGCGTGGCGATGCCGAGATCGCTCGCCAGGAACCATTGCGTCGCCTTCGGGCCCCATTCCTGCGGGTCGTTCCTTGCCTGGGCGGAGAGGATGTAGATGCCGGGCTGGAGCTCGTCGACGAACTCGCCGATGGCGATGGCGGTGACGACCTCCTCGTTGAGCCGGGTTTCCAGCTCCACCGCTCCTTCCCAGATCTTCTCGCCCTTGGCGTTGCCGATTTCCTCCGCCTGCCAGTCTGAGAGCTGGCTGAGGAAGAGATCGTCGCGCATGGCGCCGGCAATGCCGCGATCGGGAATGAAGTAGAGGCTCGCCTTGACCTCGTCAGTGTTCACCGTGGTAACGGGAATGGAGGCGGCTCCGCCCGCCGGCACGACATAGGCGTTGCCGGAAAAGCGCACCGAGGGCGAGCGGTCGCGCACATAGATGCCGAGCTCGGCCGTCTTTTGCAGCTCCTCGCCCTCGGCGGAGGGCAGGCCGGCGCGCGCCCGAACCTGGTAGCGGCGGCCATGGGCGACGCCGGCGATGCAGATCTGCGAGCCTTCGGCCTCCACGGACAGGCCGTCGCCGCCCTCCACGACAACGAAATCGGAAAGGTTGGCGCGGCTCGCCGGCAGGGCTTCGGAGAAATTGAGGCAGATGCGCGGATTGGCGGCGTCGGAATCGACCTGGTGGTCGAGAATGCGGAAGCCGTGCTCGGCAAGCGCCCTCTCATAGGCGGTGCGCACCTGCGGCAATTCCTGAAGGGCGAGGCTGCCGCGATAGGCCTTGATGGCCGGCTTCCATTGATCGCGCTCGCCGAGCGAGCGGGCGAGAAGGGCAAGGGCGGCGGCGCGGTCCGTTTGGCTTTCGGCGCGCAGATAGGCGTTGACGGCGGCGGCGGTGCCTTCCTCCTTGAGCCGCTGGCGGGTCTGCCAATCGTCAGAGCGCGCCTCGGCGGCGAAGGCGGCGAGGGAAAGCCAGAGATCGGGGCGGTCGGGGCGCCGGCTGAGCGCCGATTTCATCCTCTCCGCCGCGAGGACAAAATCGCCGGCCGCCGCCGCCCCGTCGGCCTCGGCGATGGCGCTTTCCAAGGACAGGTCGCGCGCGGCCCTGTCGAGGCTGCCGGCAAGGCGTCGCGCCTCGTCGAAGAAGCTGGCGGGCAGGAAGGAGAGCTCGGCCGTGCGCGTCTCTTCCAGATTGTCTGTGGAGGCGGCGCTTTCCACCACCCGGCCGGAGACGGCGCTGGCGACGGCGCGCAGCTCGCCGAGATCCTCCTTTAGGAAGCACCAGCCGGCGTCGGTGTTGAAGGTGAAGGCCGCACAGCGCGCATCGCCGAGACAGGCCGCCGTGCAGGCTTCGATGTCGACGTCTTTGAGGACGTCGTAGTCGGCGCCGAAAAAATCCGCGCCCTCGGTGATGAGCAGGTTGCGCTCCTCAGCGCCAGCGACAGGGAAGCCGAGCGGCAGAAGCAGCGCGAGAAAGGTGGCGATGGCGAGCGAACGAACGGACGATCCGGCGCGCATGAGACGCTCCTGGCTGGTCAGCCCCACTCTCGCATCCAGCATAGGGGGCAGGCGGTTTTCGGACAAGCGGCGGGGCGAGGGCCGTGTGACAACGACGGGCTTGGCGACGACCGTAGGCGATCCTCGCGAGACGTTCTTCTAGAACGCTTCCACCAATGGCGAAAGCGCCTTAGCGGCGCTCAACCCCTTCCGGCAGCTTCGTCCAGTAGGCGCGGTCCATGGCGGCGACATTCTCCTCCAGCCGGTCAATGACCTTGGCAAGGGCGAGGTCGACGGCATGCAGGTAATCGGCCCAATCGTCGAAATGGTGCAATTCGTCCTTGCCGTCGCTGATGCCTTTCAGGGCAATCGTCGGGATGGCGAAATGATGGCCGGCGCGCATCACCGCGAAGCCCTCCATATCGACCATCTCCGCGTCAATGGCGTCGTAGGCGGCTCCGGAGACGATGTTGGAGCCGGTCGACAGGCGCGCCGCCTGCACGCCGCCGATTTGCTGCGGGATGGCGATCTCGGCCGGCAGCTCCAGAAACGGGGTGCGGCCCTTCTCAAAGCCGATCGGCGAGGCGTCCATGTCACGAAATGAGATGGCGCTCGCCTGATAGACCTCGCCCTGTTCCAGGAGCCGCGAGCCGGCCGAGCCGATGGAAACGAGAAGATCAGGCTTTTTTTCAGTGCCGAGGCGCGACAGGAAGGCGGCGGTGCCCACGCCCGCCTCAACCGGACCGACGCCGGTGATGAGAGGCCTTATCCGCGCCTTCAATTCCGGCCCATATTCCTGCTCCGTGGCCATAATGAAGAGGAGGCCGAAGCCCCCGACGGTCTCGATCGCAACGTCCGACACTGCCCTACCCCCGACAAGTTTCACCCTTCCGCCAGTTTGACAGGAAAGGCGATTTCCGTATGTGACGGCAACAACACCATGCTCCCCGCCTTGGCAAGCGGCCGCGGGGACCAATGAGGGGAAGCACTATGAACGACCGGACCCTGGCCGGCGGGCTGCACGTCTCCCGCGCCCTTTACGACTTCATCAAGGACGAGGCGTTGCCTGGGACGGGCATCGAAACGGAGCAGTTCTGGGAGGCGTTCGCGGCAATCGTCCGCGACCTGACGCCGCGCAATCGCGAGCTTCTGGCCGCCCGCAAGGCGATGCAGGAAAAAATCGACGCCTGGCATCGGGAAAGGCGCGGCAAGGGCTTCTCGCTGGCGGAGTACAAGGCGTTCCTGAAAGAGATCGGCTATATCGTGCCGACCGGCGAGCCGTTCCAGATCGAGACGGCGAATGTCGATCCGGAGATCACCACCATCGCCGGACCGCAGCTCGTCGTGCCGGTGATGAATGCGCGCTATGCGCTCAACGCCGCCAATGCCCGCTGGGGCTCGCTCTACGACGCGCTCTACGGCACCGACGCCATCCCGGAGAGCGAGGGCGCGGAGCGGGGGACAAGCTACAATCCGGCGCGAGGCGAGAAGGTCATCGCCTTTGCCCGCGATTTCCTCGACGAGCATTTTCCCCTCAACGGCGATAGCTGGCGGCACGTCGCCTCCTTCGCCGTGGAGGAGGGGAGACTGAAGGTGACGGGCAGCCACGGCAATGTCGCCTGGCTGAAGACCGCCGGTCAGTTCGCCGGCTTTCGCGGCCTGCCGGAGGCGCCGGAGGCGGTGCTTCTGGCCAACCACCATCTCCACGCGGAAATCGTCATCGACCGGCAGCATCCGATCGGCAAGAGCGATGCGGCCGGCATCGCCGACGTCCTGCTGGAGGCGGCGGTGACCACCATCCAGGATTGCGAGGATTCCGTCGCCGCCGTCGACGGCGAGGACAAGACGGCCGTTTATCGCAACTGGCTCGGCCTGATGAAGGGCGACCTTACCGCCACCTTCCAGAAGGGCGGCGGCACCATGGAGCGGCGGCTGGAGGAAGACCGGCGCTATACCGCGCCGGATGGCAGCGCCTTTGCCCTGCCGGGGCGGGCGCTGATGCTGGTTCGCAATGTCGGGCATCTGATGACCACGCCGGCGGTGCTCGACGCCGATGACGAGGAGGTGCAGGAAGGCCTCCTGGATGCCATGGTGACGGCCGCGATCGCGCTCCACGATGTCGGGCCGAACGGGCGCCGTGCCAATAGCCGGGCGGGCTCGGTCTATATCGTCAAGCCGAAGATGCACGGGCCGGAGGAGGTCGCTTTCTCCGACGAGCTGTTCGCGAGGGTGGAAGACGCGCTTTCCATGCCCCGCTACACGCTGAAGATGGGCATCATGGACGAGGAGCGGCGAACCACGGTCAATCTTCGCGAATGCATCCGTGCCGCCAGGCACCGCGTCGTCTTCATCAATACGGGCTTCCTCGACCGCACGGGCGACGAGATCCATACCTCCATGGAAGCCGGGCCGATGATCCGCAAGGGCGACATGAAGGAAGCCGTCTGGATCAAGGCCTATGAGGATTGGAACGTCGATGCGGGCCTGGATTGCGGCCTCAAGGGCCGGGCCCAGATCGGCAAGGGCATGTGGGCGATGCCCGACAAGATGGCGGCGATGCTGAAGGAGAAGATCGCCCATCCGATGGCCGGCGCCAATTGCGCCTGGGTGCCCTCGCCGACGGCGGCGACGCTGCACGCCATCCATTACCACAAAGTCGATGTCGGCGAGCGCCAGGAAGCGTTGAAGAAGCGCGACAAGGCCAAGCTCGACGACATCCTCTCCATCCCGCTGGCGGAACGGCCAAACTGGACGGACGAGCAGATCCAGGCCGAACTCGACAACAACGCCCAGGGCATTCTCGGCTACGTGGTGCGCTGGATCGAGCAGGGCGTCGGCTGCTCCAAGGTGCCGGACATCAACGATGTCGGGCTGATGGAAGACCGCGCCACCTTGCGCATCTCCTCCCAGCATATGGCGAACTGGCTCCATCACGGCGTCGTCGGCGAGACGCAGGTGGTGGAGACCTTGAAGCGCATGGCCAAAATCGTCGACCGGCAGAACGAGGGCGACCCGGCCTACCGGCCGATGTCGGAAGATTACGAGGCGAGCGTCGCCTTCCAGGGCGCCAAGGAGCTGGTGCTGAAAGGGCGCGAACAGCCCTCAGGCTATACCGAGCCCATCCTGCACCGCCGCCGGGCGGAGGCGAAGGCGCGCTACGCCAGCTAAGCATCGAAGGCTTCAGCCTCCGGCATTCGCGTTACGGCCGTTTCACTGCCTCAAAGGGCAAGCGGCTGGTGCAACCGTTGCGCCTTCCGCGCGTTCGCCCCGCCTCAGCGAAAACGAGGTCGGGAGCGCGTGATGGAGGAACTGGCGAGCGGCTTTGCGCAGGCCTTTCAAGGAACGGAGCTCTCCGGCGAGACCATCGTCCTGCGGCTGGCGCTCGCCGCCATGCTCGGGGCCGTGCTCGGCTTCGAGCGCGAATGGCGGGCCAAGCCCGCGGGCCTGCGCACCCATATGGTGACGGCGCTCGCCGCCGCGACCTTCGCCATCCTCACCCTTGAGATGATCGCCCTCTACAGCGGCGGGGCGGATAATGTGCGCGCCGATCCCACGCGTCTCATCGAGGCGGTGACGAGCGGCGTCGCCTTTCTCGCCGCCGGCGTCATCCTGCATGCCAGGGGGCATGTGGAGGGCCTGACCACCGGCGCCGGGATGTGGCTCGCCGGGGCGGTCGGGGTGGCGGCCGGGCTCGGTTACGCCCTCATCGCGGCGCTTGCCGCCTTTCTTGGCCTTTTCATCGTCATCGCGCTGCGCAGCGTCTCGCACAACGTGCCGCTGAGAAAGAGCGGCTCTGAGAAGCGTTCTGACGAGAAAAACGCCTGATCCATCCGTGGCGGACAGCGCAGATACACAAAAATACTCCTATTTTCCATTTATAGATTGTAATGTGTATTATATGTTTTGTGACTTATTCGGGATGAGATTTCTATATTCAGAATATAATTATAATATGGATGAAGATATTATTTCATATAGAAAAATTTGTACCAAGCTCATATAATGAATTTTTATATTCGCTAATTAGTCGATTTTTTCTAGCACCTTTCGTGTAATGATGATTGTTGCAGTAGATTTTATTCTGATGTGATAGAGATTTGTCATGATGAAAACTTGATACAAGTCAAGTCTGTGCCGAGAAGGAGGCGGTAGGCTCTGCTCGTCACGATCCTATGGGAGGATGTCAAATGACGACAAGACGCGACTTGCTGGCGGCCATCCCGGCGACGGTCGCCGCCTTCACTCTTGCGGGCAACCTGCTGCTTGAGAGCACCCCGGCGAGAGCCCAGGCGCCTCGGCCGCTGGCCGGGCACTTCCATCCGAAGGGGAAAGCACCTTCCGAGCATACTCGGGCGATCCTGGAGGCAGCGAAATCGGAGCTCCCCTTCGCCGACGAGCGGGACTTTGAGGAGCAGGCGCGCGGGCTTATCGCGCCGATGGAAGAAATGCAGATCCCCGCCGATGCTGGCCATGTCGCCTGGGACATGGCCCAATTCCGGTTTCTGGAGAGCGGCGAGGACTTCGACAGCATCCATCCCTCGCTAACACGAATTGCGCGTCTCAATAACAATTACGGGCTCTACGAGGTAATGCCCGGCATCTACCAGATACGCGGCTTTGACCTTTCCGACCTCACTTTCGTGCGCGGGCGCAACGGCTGGATCGTTTTCGATCCGCTGACCGCCGCGGAGACCGCCCGCGCGGGATGGGAGCTCTTTCAGAAACATGTCGGCGAGGGGCTGCCGATCACGGCAGTGATCTACTCGCACACCCATGGCGACCATTGGGGCGGCGTGCGCGGCATTCTCGACGAGGACGATGTGCGCTCAGGCCGCGTGGAGATCATCGCGCCGCGCGACTTCATGCAGTTCACGATCTCGGAGAACGTCTACGCCGGCAACGCCATGAACCGGCGGCTCTTCTATCAATACGGCCTGCTGCTGCCGGTGAGCCCGCATGGCTATGTGAGCCAGGGGCTTGGGCAGCGGGTGCCGGCCGGAGCCACCGGCCTTATCGCACCGACCCGCTTTGTCTCAGAGCCGATTGAGGAATTCGAGGTCGACGGCGTGCGGATGATCTTCCAGAACACGCCCAACACCGAGGCTCCAAGGGAGATGAACACCTATCTGCCTGACATGAAGGCGCTGTGGATGGCTGAGAACGTGATCGCCTCGCTCCACAATATCTACACGCTGCGCGGCGCACCCGTGCGCGATCCGCTCAACTGGTCGAAATATATCTCCGAGGCGCTCTATCGCTTCGGGCTCGAGGCGGAGGTGATGTTCGCCTCGCATCACTGGCCGCGCTGGGGCAACGAGCGGATTCAGGAGGTGCTCCGGGCGCAACGCGACCTTTATGCACACATGAACAACCAAGTGCTGCACCTGGCCAACCAGGGCGTCACCATCAACCAGATCCACAACGTCTACGAGGTGCCGAAGTCGCTCCGGGACAAGTGGTATTGCCGCGGCTATCACGGTTCGCCGCAGCACAATGCGCGCGGGGTCGTGCAGCGCTATCTCGGCTTCTGGGACTGCAACCCAACGACGCTCATCCCGCTCTCGCCAGAGGATTCAGCGCCGCTCTATGTGGAGATGATGGGCGGAGCTGCGCCAATTCTCGCCAAGGCCAGCGAGCTGCACGCACAAGGCGATTATTTGCGTGCCACCGAAATCCTCAACAAACTCGTGCTCGCCGAGCCCGACAACGCGGAGGCCAAGGACGCGCTTGCCGATGCGTTCGAGCAACTCGGCTACCAGCAGGAAAATACGGGGCTCAGGAACAGCTTCCTCGCCGCGGCCTATGAGCTGCGGTCGGGGATACCGCAAGGCGAGGCCGTGAGCTCGTCGAGCCCCGACGTGATCCGCGCGATGTCGACCGAGCTCTTCCTGAATTTCCTCGGCATCCGCATGGACAGTCGCAAGGCCGAGGATTTGCGCTTCACCATCAATTTGGTGACGCCGGACAATGGCGAGAAGTTTATCGTGGAATGTCAAAATGCGACGCTGACGAACACCGCCGGCTTCCAGGCGGAGGCGCCCGACCTCACGCTGACCATCAACCGATCGGACCTGGAGCAGACGATGATGGGAGCCAAGACGCTCGAGGCGCAGATCGCCGACGGAACGGCTAAGGTCGAAGGCGCGACCGACGTCGTTGACTGTGAAGAACGCATAAGCGGCTGATAGTCGACGGATTTCGGTCTCTCGCAAGGTTTCGGTTTTGCAGGATTCGGTGGCTTGAGCCTG